>CAVSJE010000005.1:0-339901 GCA_963728115.1 uncultured Gemmatimonadaceae bacterium | reverse complement strand
CAGGCCCTCCCGATCAGCGACAGCGCCTCCTGCAGCCGGATGCGATCGCCGCGCAGTACGGGGAGCGGGGCGGCGATCTCGGCCACGACCCGGACGCCCCGGGCGGCGCCGCGCGACTGGAGCGAGGCCACGAGCGACGCGAGGACGTCGGCGGGGCGGATGGGTTCGCTGCGCAACTGCGCGGGTTCCAGCGTGATCAGATCGCGGGCGCGGCGCAGACGGGCGGCGGCGAACTCCGCGGCGTCGCGCGCGGCACCGATCAACTCCACCTGGTTGTCGTTGAGATCGCCGAACTGATTCTCCAGCAGGATGTGGAGCGGCAGGCGCACGTCGTCCAGATCACGGACGCTGCGGTCGATGGCGCGGCCCAACGCGGTCGGGATGTCGCTCACGGGGCGGCTCCGCGGTCGGGAAACGAGACGATGAGGACGTCGATCCCGGCGGCATTCTGCACGAGCCGGTCCACGACGGAGGCGCGCGCCAGGTGCTGCCACCAGGTCCGGCGGCTCTGGCCGGCGAGGATCAGGGACACGCCCCGGGCTCGCGCGAATCCCAGGAGCGTCGCGACGACATCGGTTCCGGGGAGTTGCACGACTTCGGCGCCCATGGTCTGGGCGAGCTGGATGTTCTCGACGAGCGTGCGCTGCACCGCGGCGTCGATGCGGTCCGCCCGCTCCTCGGGCGTCTGCACGTACACGCAGTACCAGTCGGAGTTGAGGCGGCCGGCGATGCGGCTGGCCCGGCGGAGCAGCGCCGCCGTGTACGGCGGGTTGCTGGACATGGCCACCATCAACCGGTCCACCGTCTTGCGCGGCGCGGGCTCGCCGCCTTCGCGGCGCACGATCTCCTCGCGGGAGCGATCGACGGTGCTGGCCACCTCGCGCAGCGCCAGTTCCCGCAGCGTGGTCAGATTCTCGGCGGTGAAGAAGTTGGCGAGGGCGGCGGAGATCTTGTCGGGCGCGTAGATCTTGCCGTCGATGAGTCGCTGGCGCAGGTCCTCGGCGGAGATGTCGAGGTTGATGACCTGATCGGCCAGGCCGAGCACCCAGTCGGGCACGGTTTCGCGGACGAGCACGCCGAGCGTGCTTGCCACGACGTCGTTGAGCGATTCGAGGTGCTGGACGTTCACCGCGGAGATGACGCTGATGCCGTGGTCGAGCAGCCAGATCACGTCCTCCCAACGCTTGGCGCGTTGCGACCCGGGGACGTTGGTGTGCGCGAGTTCATCGACGATGGCGACCTCGGGATCGCGTCGCACGATGGCCTCGACGTCCATCTCCTCCAGCGTCACGCCGCGGTATTCGATGCGGCGCCGCGGTACGACCTCGAGATCGCCGACCTGGGCACGGGTCTCCTCGCGGCCGTGCGTCTCCACGAACCCCACCACCACGTCGACGTCGCGTTCGCGGAGTTGCCGGGCCTCGCCGAGCATGCGGTAGGTCTTGCCGACGCCGGCCGCCGACCCGATGTACAGCTTGAGCTTGCCGCGTTCGCGCTGGCGGACGAGGGTGAGGAAGTCGGAGGAGGGCGTGGGTCGCTGGCTGCCCGAGGGTACCGACGCAGTCATTCAGAAAAGGTACGCGATGCCGAGTCCGGCGGTCAGTTGTCCGTGGTAGCCGCCGAACGCGGCGATGGTCGAGCGGTCGTACCGGAGTTCCGGGCGAACGAGGGCCCCCGGCCAGGAGCGCACGTTCAGCGTGACGGCGGCCGAATACACGCGCTGGCCGGCGTTCGGCGGGAAACCCAGTACGCCGCTCGTCCGTGCGCCGTCCAGGTCCGCCATGAGGTCCCCCCGCGCCGCTATTCCGACGGTGGGCGTGAAATCGTGCGCGATCCACGCACCGGCCGCCCACCATTGCGCGTCCTGCGAGGAGTCGGGAAGCGCCGGATTGGCCATTTCCCGGCCGTAGTCCACCTGGAGCCACCCGTTCCACGCCGGCGTGAGCTTCTTCCACCCGAGGACCTCGGCGCCGGAGCGGAGCGCGGAGGTTATGCCCACCTCCTCGGGGCCGGTGTAGCCGAACAGGGAGATCGACGACGTCGTGTCGGGATAGAGACCGAGGCGCCCCAGCACCGTCTTCCCGTTGTTGCGCGCTTCGACGGCGTCCCATCCGTTCGTGACGCGGAACTGCGCGTCGGCGTGCGGCCCGAAGCGATAGGAGATCTGGGCCCCGGTGGAGGTGAAGTCCTCGAGAAACGTGAACTGATTGCCGCCCGACCAGACGGGATTCGACACATCTTCGATCACTTCGAGGCCGAGGAGCGTCGCCAACTTGCCGACCTGGAGCTGCAGCCCGTTCCCGTTGGGCGTCGGGATGTTGAGCGTCACATAGAGTTGCGTGAGATCGCCCTGCGGCCCGAGGGCGAGCCCGCGCGACTGCACGACCGCCGCGTCCTGTCCGAGCAGGACCTCGGCACGGACGCCGGCGTCGAACCTGTGCGGATCGTAGGCGCGGTCGGCGACGACGTCGAACGCGTCAAGCGAGAACTGGTCCTGGAACCGATCGTAGAGGTGGCCGGCAATCGCCTGTCCGGCGGGGTGCGTCGAGTACTGGTAGGATGCCTCCGCGAAGCCGCTGAACGTGAGGCCGGCAACGCGCGGCGATCGAACCGCGGCCGTGTCAGTGCGGTGCGTGGAATCAGGGGGCGCCTGCGCCTGCGCGCGCAGGGCGACCGCCACGAGGGCGAGGACGAGCAGTCGGGTCATGGGGATTCATCGGTCGCCCCGCGCCGCCGATGCGGGTAGCGGAAACGATCGATCCAGGTCGAGGTTGAGTTGCAGGACGTTCACACGAGGTTCGCCGAAGAATCCGAACTGGCGGCCCGCCACGTGACGTTCGACCAGCGCGCGGACGGCGGCGCTGTCGGCGTGCCGCGCGTGCGCCACGCGGGCCACCTGGAGAAACGCGTCGGCGGGTGAGATGTCGGGATCGACGCCCGAGGCCGAGGCGGTGACCATGTCGGATGGGACCTGATGTCTGACGCCGTGGTCGAGCGCGACGACGCTGTCGACTCGGGCCGCGATCAGAGTATCGAGCCTGGCGCTCGTGGGTCCCAGATTCGTGCCGCCCGACAGGGTGTCGTCGTAGCCGGCGCCGGCGGCGGACGGTCGCGAATGGAAGTACCACGCGCGGGTGAACTGCTGGCCGATGAGGGCGCTGCCGACCGGGGTGCCGTCGGCACCGAGGATGAGCGAGCCGTTGGCCTGCCGTGGAAAGAGCAGCTGCGCGACGCCCGTGACGACGCCGGGATAGATGACGCCGGTGATCACGCAGAGCGCCAGCGCGAGCAGAATGGCGGGTCGTAGTTGATTGCGCAGCATCTCAGACGAGCCGGAAGAGGACGAGCAGCATGTCGATGGCCTTGATGCCGATGAACGGAACGACGAGCCCGCCGGCGCCGTAGATCCAGAGGTTCCGGCGGAGGATCACGGAAGCGGCCGCGGGCCGGTAGCGTACGCCGCGCAGCGCCAGCGGAATGAGCGCGACGATCACGAGCGCGTTGAAGATCACGCTGGCGAGGATCGCCGAGTTGGGCGAATGGAGCCGCATGATGTTGAGCGCCTGCAGCGGCGGGTATGTGGTGACGAACATCGCCGGAATGATGGCGAAGTACTTGGCGACGTCGTTGGCAATGGAGAACGTCGTGAGCGAGCCGCGGGTCATGAGCAACTGCTTTCCGATCTCGACCACCTCGATGAGCTTGGTGGGGTTGGAGTCGAGGTCGATCATGTTCCCGGCTTCCTTGGCGGCCTGCGTTCCGGTGTTCATGGCCACGCCGACGTCGGCTTGGGCGAGCGCCGGCGCGTCGTTGGTACCGTCGCCGGTCATCGCCACCAGCCGGCCGCCGGCCTGTTCCCGCTTGATGAGGGCCATCTTGTCTTCGGGGGTCGCCTGGGCGAGAAAGTCGTCCACGCCCGCCTCGTGCGCGATGGCCGCCGCGGTGAGCGGGTTGTCGCCGGTGATCATCACGGTGCGAATGCCCATGGCCCGCAGCCGCGTGAACCGCTCACGGATGCCGCCCTTCACGACGTCCTTGAGGTAGATCACCCCGAGCACGTGGGCCGTGCCGTTGGTCCGCTCGGCGACGACGAGGGGCGTGCCGCCCTCGCGGGCGACCCGTTCGACGATCGGGCCGAGATCCGCGGGCACGTCGCCCGCGTTGTCGGCCACCCACCGGGCCACGGCGTCGGCGGCGCCCTTGCGCAAGTGCAGGGCCCCGAGGTTGACGCCGCTCATTCGCGTGATGGCCGAGAAGGGGACGAACTCCGCCTCGTGGGTGGCGCCGCCCGACTCGGTCTCGGCGATGACGACTCGCCGGCCTTCGGCGAGCGTCCGTCCCCTGATGCCGAACTTCTCCTTGGCGAGCACGACGATGCTCCGCCCCTCCGGCGTCTCGTCGGGGAGCGACGCCAACTGGGCGCGGTCCGCCAGCCGTTCCACGGTCACTCCGGAAACGGGAAGGAACTCCACGGCCTGGCGGTTCCCGAGCGTGATCGTGCCCGTCTTGTCGAGGAGCAGGGTGTTGACGTCGCCTGCCGCCTCCACCGAGCGCCCGCTCATGGCGATCACGTTCTGTTGGATGAGGCGGTCCATGCCGGCGATGCCGATGGCCGAGAGGAGGCCGCCGATGGTGGTCGGAATGAGGCAGACGAGCAGCGAGACCAGCACCGGCATCGAGACGGCGGTGCCGCCGTAGGCCGCGAACGGGGCCAGCGTCGCCACGGCGAGCAGGAACACGATCGTGAGGCCCGAGAGGAGGATCGTGAGGGCGATCTCGTTCGGCGTCTTCTGCCGCATCGCGCCCTCGACGAGCGCGATCATGCGGTCGAGGAAGGTCTCGCCCTGGTTCGCGGTGATGCGAATGATGAGATAGTCCGACAGCACCTTGGTACCGCCGGTCACGGCGGAGCGGTCGCCGCCCGACTCGCGGATGACGGGAGCGGACTCGCCGGTGATCGCCGATTCGTCCACCGACGCGACGCCTTCCACGACCTCGCCGTCGCTGGGCACGACGTCGCCCGGCGTGCAGATGACGAAGTCGCCCGCGCGAAGCTGCGATGCCGGCGTGACGAGGACGGAGATCTTGTTCGTCGGGTCCTCGAGCCGCTTCGCCACGGTCTGGGTGCGGGCGGCGCGCAGGCTGTCGGCCTGTGCCTTGCCGCGGCCCTGCGCCATCGCCTCGGCGAAGTTGGCGAACAGCACGGTGAACCAGAGCCAAATGGCGATCTGCAGCGTGAAGCCCACGCCGGGCAGGTGCTGCACGATGTCGCGGACGAGCCCGAGCGTCGTGAGGATGCTGCCGACGAACACCACGAACATGACCGGATTCCGCACGATGGCGCGCGGCGCCAGCTTGGCGAACGCGTCGCCGATGGCGCGGCGTACGATCGGTGGATCGAACAGGGGGCGGGCGGCGACAGCCATGTCAGAAGACCCTCCCCGCGTGCATCAGGAAGTGCTCGACGACGGGGCCGAGCGCCAGCGCGGGAAAGAAGGTGAGCGCACCGACGATCACGATCACGCCGATGAGAAGGGCGACGAAGAGTGGCGTCGTGACGGGGAAGGACGCCGTGGACTCCGGCACGGGCCTCCGTTCGGACAGGAACCCGGCGAGCGCGAGCATCGGCACGATCATCGCGAACCGGCCGATGAGCGTGTTCAGCCCGAGCGTCGTGTTGTAGAAGTAGCTGCCGCCGCTGAGGCCGGCGAAGGCACTCCCATTGTTGCCGGCCGTGGACGAATACGCGTAGAGGATCTCCGAGAGCCCGTGCGGGCCGGCGTTGTTGAGTCCGGCCAGGCCGGCGGGCGACGTGACGGCGACGCCGGTGGTGACGAGGATCGCCGCGGCGAATACGAGCACGTAGAGCATGGCCATCTGCACCTCGCGCGCCTGGATCTTCTTGCCCAGGTATTCAGGCGTGCGTCCCACCATGAGGCCGGCGATGAACACGGTGAGGATGACCATGACGAGCATGCCATAGAGCCCGGCGCCCACGCCACCGAAGACGACCTCGCCGAGCTGGATATTCACCAGCGGGACGAGGCCGCCAAGCGGCGTGAAGGAGTCGTGCATCGAATTCACGGCGCCGCACGAGGCGTCGGTGGTGATCGTGGCGAAGAGCGCGGAGTTGGCGATACCGAACCGGACCTCCTTGCCCTCCATGTTGCCGCCGGGGTTCGTCGCCGACGCAACCACATCGACGCCGTGCGCCGCGTGGATCGGATTGCCCCGCGACTCGGCCCAGTATGCCGTCGTCGTGCCGGCCATGAACAACACGAACATCGCCGACCAGAGGGCCCAGCCATGTCTCTGGTTCTTCACCATGCGGCCGAACGCGTACGTCAGGCCCGCCGGCACCAGGAAGATGGTGAACATGGCCCAGAAGTTCGTCCACGGCGTGGGATTCTCGAACGGGTGCGCGGAGTTGGCATTGAAGAAGCCGCCGCCGTTGGTGCCGAGCTGCTTGATCGCTTCCTGGCTCGCCACGGGGCCCATTGCGAGGACCTGCTTCGCGCCTTCCACGGTGGTGACCGTGACGGAGTGCGCGAAGTTCTGGATGGCGCCCTGCTGCACGAGCAAGAGCGCGAACAGGAACGACGCCGGGAGGAACACATACAGCGTGCCGCGCACGAGATCCGCCCAGAAGTTGCCGAGCCTGCCGGCGCTGTGGCGCGCGATGCCGCGCGTGAACGCGACGGCCAGCGCGACGCCGACCGCCGCTGACACGAAGTTATGGAACGCCAGCTGGGTCATCTGCGAGAAGTACGACATCGTCGTCTCGCCGGCATACGACTGCCAGTTGGTGTTGGTCGTGAACGAGGCGGCGGTCTCGAAGGCCTGACGGTCGACGACGTTCGGCAGGTGCTGCGGATTGAGAGGCAGCCAGTGCTGCGCGCGCAGCACGACATACGTGAGCAGCATCGTGGCCGCACTGAAGATCAGCATCGACGCGGCGTAGTGCGTCCAGTGCTGATCCTCCTCGGGGTCCACTCCCCCGATGCGGTAGAGCAGGCGCTCGACCGGGCGGAGCCACCCGAGCGAGCCGTCGTATACCCTGACGAGATAGATCCCGACGGGCTTGGTGACGAGCAGAAGCGCCACCGCGTAGAACGCGATCTGGGCCCAGCCGCTGGCGGTCATCTCAGAACTTCTCCGGCCGGAGCAGTGTGTACAGGAGATAGATGAGCAGGAAAACGGCGACGATGGCGCCGACCACGTTGTCGCTGGTCATATCGAATGCTCCGTGGTGTCGGAACGCCGGCCGAGCAAGCGGCAGAGCTGAACGTAGCCCAGCAGCAACGCAAAGAAGCCGATCGAAACGCCAACGTAGATCACATCGTGCATGGTGTATGCCTCGTGCCGGGATCGCATCCGGACGTTCGTGTGGGGCCGGACCCCTCCGGCCCACCGTGCCTCACGTCCCAGTGCGTGAATTCAGATTCACGACCCGTGGATCATAGGAGGGGCGGCGTAAAAACCGCATTAACGGAAATGACGCCGCAGGCCGCGCACCCGGACGTCGGGCAGGAGGGCCGCCCGCGTAGGGGTTCTGCGGAAGCGCGGGCGGTTCCTACTCGGACGCGGGGACCGGCGGCAGTTCGGCGGAGGCCAGGTCGAAGACGAAGACGCTCCCCCCGCCCGGACGCGGTTCCACCCGCACGTGGCCCCCCTGCGCCTCGGCCACCCGCCGGGCGATGGCCAGTCCCAGGCCCGCGCCGCCCACGTCGGGCGCGGTGTTCGGCGGGCGGTAGAACGGGGTGAACACGCGCTCGCGCTCGACTTCGGGAATGCCGGGACCGCGGTCGGCCACCGCGAATTCCAGCCGGTCCCCGCGCCGCCGCACGGTCAACTCCACGCGGGAATCCGGCGGCGAATACTTGAGCGCGTTCTCCAGGAGGTTCACGAGGACGCGCACCGCCTGCACCGTGTCGCACATGGCGCCGAACAGCGCGTCCTCCTCCGCTCGTACCACCACGCGCCGGTCGGCGTCCAGCGCGCCGAGGCTCCGCCGCGCGGCGCCCACCAACTCGTCGGCCACGTTCACTTCCAGCCGTACGGGCAGCACCCCCGCGTTCAGCCGCGAGAGGTCGAGCAGATCCGCCACCATCCGGTTGAGACGGTCCGCTTCGGATTCGATGGACGCCGCCTCGGTGGCGCCGCGCGCCGCAAGCGAGTGCGCGAGCGCCTTGATCGTCGTCAGCGGCGTGCGCAGGTCGTGCGACACCGCGGCGATGAGGGCATCCTTGAGTTCGCCCGCCTGCCGGAAGGCCTCCGCCCGTTCGGCTTCGGACACCAGGCGCACGCGCTCGACGCCCAGGGCGGCGTAGTACGCCAGCGCGTCGAGGAATTCCTGCTGCGCGGGGTCGAGCACGATCGGTGCCTCGCTCGCAATGCGGAGCACACCGACCGGATGCCCGCGGACGAGCAGCGGGATGAAGAGCGCGCGCACGTCGCCGGTGGCGGTCCTGGCGGGGGCGCTCCACGGCAATGGCGGATTCACGCCGTCCGGCCCTCCCGCCCGCGGCGGCGACACCTGTGCCGTGCGGTCGGCGTGTTCGGCGGCGGGTGCGCCGGCCCGCATCACCCACGCCGCCAGGCCGGCGTCGTCCACCTCGTCGCGGTCGCCGCAGACGCCGGCGCCGGCGGCGCGCACGTAGGTCGGGCCCGGCTGCTTCTCGAGAAGGATCTCGCAGCAGGTAACGCCGAGGGTCGATTGAATGACGCGCGCGATCGCATCCAGCGCTTCCTCGGCGCGCCCCACGTTCAGGGTCTCGGCGCCGAGCACGGCCAGGCGCCCCACCTCCACGGCACGCTGCCGCGCGAGGTCGGCCCGCGCGTCGGCCCGCGCCAGGAGCTGCGCGGCCACGATGCCCGTGACGAGAAACGCCGCCAGTACGAGCCAGTCGAGCGGGTTCTCGATGGCGAGGGTGTAGTAGGGCGGCAGGAACGCAAAGTTGAACGCCAGGAATGCCGCGGTCGACAGCGCGATGCCGAGCAGCCGCCCACCCACCGAGCTGCCCGCGAGCACCACGAGCAGGAAGGCCAATGCGACGTGTGCCTTGTCCAGGTGGGCGCGCATCGGGAGCAGCGCCGCCGTGACCGCGGCCAGCACGAGGAACGACCCCACCCAGGCCCAGCGCGCGCGCCGCCGCAGGTCCAGCACCGAGTCGTCCGTCATCGGCGGGCGTCCGTCTCGAAGCGATAGCCGACGCCCGGTTCGGTGACGAAGTGGCGCGGGGCATACGGATCGGATTCGAGCTTCCGGCGCAGATGCGCCATGTAGACGCGGAGGTATTGTTGCGGGTCGCCATCCGATGCGCCCCACACGGCGCGGAACAGTCGTTGGTGCGTCATCGTGCGGCCGGCGTTGGCGACCAGCGCTTCCAGCAGGCGCCACTCGGTGGGCGTGAGGTGCACGGTGGTCGCGCCCCGCGTGGCGCTGCGGCGCTCGACGTCGATGGCGTAGGGGCCGATGGCCACCGGCGCGTGCGGGATCGCCGGCAGCCGGCTGCGCCGCAGGTGCGCGCGGATGCGCGCCCGGAATTCCACGGTGCCGAACGGCTTCGTGATGTAGTCGTCGGCGCCGGCGTCGAGCAGTCGCGCCTTCTCGCTCTCGGAATGGCGCGCCGACAGGACGACGATCGGCGCGCGCGTCGCGTCGCGGAGCCGGCGGCACACCTCGAGCCCTTCGAGATCGGGAAGCCCGAGGTCGAGCACGATCACGTCGGGGCGGTCGCGCTGGGCGGCGGCCAGTCCCTCGGCGCCGGTCGACGCCTCCACGCAGCGCGCGACGTCGGGAGCGGTGGCCTCGCGCACCGCCGCGCGAATTCCGGCCTCGTCGTCGATGACGAGGAGCGTGATGCCGGGCGAGCTGGGCGCGGAAGCGGGCACGCCGTAGCCTACGGGGGGCGCGGAATCCCCGCAACGGGCTCGCGTGTGCCCGGATCATGACCGGGGCCCCGGACCGCCGGTTGGGCAACCGACATGGCACGTCGCGCGGGGAGTCGGGTTCCAGCCGCACCATATCCCGGCGTACGGAATAGCCCGGCGGCATGTCCCGAACGGTCGCCAACCCGTACTTTCAGCCATGGCCCGGCGCCACTACCTTGCGGTCGCCGGCTCCCCCGCGCCACCCGCCCGCCCATGCCCCGTACCCGCCGCATCGGCATCCTCGCCTTCAACGACGTTCAGGCGCTCGACGTGATCGGGCCGTCGGATGCGTTCACGCTCGTGCGCGCCGACGACACCGATACGCCCGGCGTCCAGCCGTACGAGATCACGGTCATCGGCGTCACGGGGCGCCGGGTCACCGCCGAATCGGGGGTGATGCTGCAGGCCAATGTGGTGCTGCCGGCGCCGCGGCTCCGCCTCGATACTCTGATCATTCCCGGCGGGCGGGGGATTCGCGGGCCGGTTGCCGAAACGGTCGCCGCCTGGATTCGCGAGCGCGCGCCGCGCATCCGGCGCATCGCCGCCGTGTGCACGGGCATCTACGGGCTCGCGCCCACGGGGCTGATCGACGGGCGCCACGTCACCACGCACTGGCGCTTCGCCGCCGATCTCGCCCGGCGGTACCCCGCGCTCCGGGTCGACGCCGACGCGCTCTACCTGAAGGACGGCCCGTTCTACACCTCGGCGGGGATCACCGCCGGCATCGATCTCGCGCTGGCCCTGATCGAGGAGGACTGCGGGCCGCGCGCCGCGCTGGCCACGGCACGCGACCTCGTGATGTTCGTCAAGCGCCCGGGGGGACAGAACCAGTTCTCCGAGCCGCTCCAGTTCCAGGCCGACTCGGCGGACCGCTTTGCCGACCTCGTGGCTTGGATCAACGGCCACCTGAACGGCGACCTCTCGGTGGAGACGCTGGCCCGGCGCGTGTTCCTGAGCCCGCGCCAGTTCTCGCGCACCTTCAAGGGCGCGTACGGTACGTCGCCGGCGGCGTTCGTCGAGACCATGCGCCTGGACGAGGCCGGGCGGCGGCTGGCCGAATCGCGGGCCCCCGTCGACCGCATCGCGCGCTCGGTGGGCTTCGCGTCGGACGACGGCTTCCGGCGCGCCTTCGAACGCCGGTTCGGGGTCTCTCCCCGCAGCTATCGCGCCCGCTTCGCGTCGTGAGGCGGCCCGCCCGTCCCGCCCGGGGCCGGCGATGTCCTGAATGGTCGGTTCGGTGTCCTTCGGGTCGTGGCGTGTCGCACCTACCTTTCTATGGAACTCGTTGACGCCAGCCGCATGGCCAACCATCCGCGGCGCCGGACCCGACGACCGGAGATCGAATGCTCGGACAGGAATTCACGCACGCCTTCCGAAGCCTGCGGCGCGCCCGCGGCTTCTCGCTGCTCGCCGTCACCACCCTCGGGCTCGGCATCGGCGCCAACTCGTCGATCTTCAGCATGGTGGACGGCGTGCTGCTGCACCGGCTGCCGTTCGCGTCGGGCGCCCGCATCGTGCATGTGCAGCATGCGTCGGCGCAGTCGAGCGACGCCCGGTTCTCGATTCCCGAAATCCGTGATATGCGCCGGGAAACCCGCGCCTTCGACGCCGTGGTGGAGTACCACTCGATGGCGTTCCAGCTCTACGGCCGTGGTGACCCGCAGCGCGTCCAGACCGGCGTCGTCTCGGACAACTTCTTCCAGGTGCTCGGCGTGCGCCCGCTGTACGGCCGGCTGTTCGAGCCCGGAGAGGATGCGGTGGGCGCGCCGCCCGTCGTGCTGCTCAGCTATCGCTACTGGATGAACGTCATGGGCGGCGATCCGCACGTCGTCGGCAGCACGTTTGTGATGAACGACAAGGTGCACACGGTGGTCGGCGTCCTCCCGCCGCTCCCGACCTATCCCGACGCCAACGACATCTGGATGCCCGCCGGCGCCTGTCCGTTCCGGTCGGCGCCTTCGGCGATGGCGTCGCGCACGGCCCGGCTGCCCACCGTGTTCGCGCGTCTCAAGCCGGGTGTGACCCTGGCCGCCGCGCGCGCGGACCTCGCGTCCATCGACGCGCACTTCCGGGAGGACCATCCGGAGGCGTACCCGCCCGCCCAGCAACTGCATTCGACGGCGCAGCTCATCCGGACCGAGATGACCGCGTCGTCGCGCCCGGTGCTGTTGCTGCTCTTCGCGACGGCGCTGTTTCTGATGTTCGCCGCCGCCGCGAACTTCGCCAGCCTCACGCTGGCGCGGCAGACGCGCCGGGCCCGGGAGCTCGCCACACGCGAGGCGCTGGGCTCCGGCGCCTGGCGGCTGTACCGGCAGCTCGCCATCGAGAGCCTGCTCCTGACGCTCGCCGGCGGCGCCGTGGGCGTGGTGCTGGCGCAGGGGAGCGTCGGCGTGCTGCGCGCCCTCGCCGCCCGGTTGACACCGCGCAGCAGTGAGATCGCGGTGAGTCCCGCGGTGGTGGCGTACACGGTGGTCACCTGCATCGTGGTGGGGCTGCTCGTCGCGGCGGTGCCCTTCCTGCGCTCGGCCGGTGGCGCCCAGATCATCGACCGTCTGCGGCAGGGCAACTCGAGTGCCATGGGCACGCGCGCCGAGGGGCGGCTGCGCCGGGCCTTCGTGGCGGCGCAGGTGTGCGTGGCGTTCACGCTGCTCACCGGGGCCGGCCTCGTGGGGCGCAGCCTCTACAATCTGGAGTCGGTGAACGGCGGATTCGACCCCACGCACGTGGTCACGGCGCGGCTGGCCCACAACTTCACCAAGTATCCCACCAATGCGTCGCTGCGGCAGTTCGGAGACCGGCTGCTGCAGCAGCTCGGCGCCATTCACGGCGCGCAGGCGGTGGCCATCAGCAACACCTTTCCGTTGAACGGACGCGTGAGCAGCGCCGTCACCTTCCGCATCGAGGGGCAGGACGCCGACACGGGTGCCACGGCACCGACCACCGACTACACCGCGGTGAGCCCGGGCTACTTCTCGGCGGTGGGCATTCCGCTGGAGCGCGGGCGGCTGTTCACCAGCGCCGATCGCGACACGCTGAACCCACCGCTCATCGTGAGCCGGCGTCTGGTCCAGCGCTACTGGAAGGGGCGCGATCCGCTGGGCAGCCGGATATCGTTCGACAACGGGCGCAGTTGGAACCTCGTGGTCGGCGTGGTGGGCGACGTGCGCCAGTACGCGTTGGACGAGGACATGACCGACGAGGTGTACGTCCCGGCGGCGGCGCTCCCGCCGGCCGACATTCGCGTGCTCATTCGCGCCGCCGGCCCGACGGCGCCGGTCGTCGCCCAACTCCGGCAGGCGGTCCGCGCCGTGGACGATCACGAGCCGGTGTCGAGCGTCAGTACGTTGCAGGCGGTGCGGGGACAGCAGCTTCTCGAACCGCGGCTCCGGTCGGCGCTCGTGGGCGGCTTCTCGGCGCTCGCGCTGCTGTTGGCGGCGGCGGGGCTGGCCGGAATCGTGAGCTACACGGTGAGCCAGCGGATCCCGGAGATCTCGATCCGGCTGGCCCTGGGTGCCGACCGGGGGCACATCCTCGGCCTCGTGAGTCGCGAGGGGCTCGGAGCGGTGGCAGTGGGCGTGATCGCGGGCACCGGGCTGTCGCTGATGCTCGGCCGCTTCCTGCGCGGCTTGCTGTTCGGCGTCACGCCGGTGGACGGGTTCACGTACGCAGCCGTGGTGAGCGTGCTGCTGCTGACCGGACTGGCGGCGTGTCTGGTGCCGGCGCGGCGGGCGCTGGCCACCGATCCGGGGCAGGCGATGCGGGCGAGCTGAGGCGGGGAGTTCCGCCGGGCACGCTCGTACGCGGTCCGGCCGGCCTACTCCTCGCGCAGCGTGTCCACGGGATCGATCCGCGCCGCGCGCAGCGCGGGCGGCACGCCGGCCAGCACGGTCGCCGCAAAGAGCACGAGCATGGCGCCCAGCATGAACCAGGGGGCCAGATCGTCGTAGCCGAACAGGTAGTGCGCGAGCAGGCCCTCGGCCCAGTTGGCGAAGATGAGCCCCACCGCCAGTCCCAGCAGCGCCGTGGCGTTCCCCTCGCGCAGCACCAGGCGCACGATGTCGCGGGCCTGGGCGCCGAGGGCGATCCGGACGCCGAACTCGCGGGCGCGCCGCTCCACCGCGTAGGCCGCCACGCCGTACACCCCGATGAGGGCGAGCAACAACCCGATGGCCGTGAAGGCGCCGAACAGCGCTCCCACGAAGTCGTACATCCTCGCCAGCGAGGCAATGCCCGTGAAATCGCCCCAGGTGGAGATCGACGGCGAAACGTCGGGATAGTCGTTCTTGAGTTGCTGTTGCAGCCGGGAGATGTAGGCGCTCGGATCGGATCCGGTGCGGAGGATGAAGGTCGTGCCGGTGACCGGCGGCCGGTACGACGCGCCGTTGGCAACCAGTATGGTGGGCGTCGAGCACGGGCCTTCGACGCAGTCGACGTTGTAGACGGCGTGGCCGATCATGCCGACCACCCGCACCCACGGGGCGTCCGAGGAGAACCTGAACAGGCGTCCGATCGGATCGGACCCAGGCCACAGCCAGTGGGCCGCGTTCTCGTCGATGATGGCCGACGGGATCGGGTCGTCCTCACTGGGGTGAAAGTCACGCCCGCGGATCACGGTCATTCCGAGCGCGCGAAGGTAGTTGGGCTCCACGCCGATGATGCGTGAGGCCTCGATCTTGGTGAGCCGGTACCCGCCGCCCGGGATCGTCCACCCGAATGTTCCCGCCGCCGGTGGGCCACTCCGCGGTGACCGCCACCACCCCCGGGAGCGCGCGGAGTCGCTGCAGCTCGTCATATCGCTTGGTCACGACCGCGGGCTCGGCCGCACGACCGTAGTGGTCGGCATTCCCGCGCATCAACTGGGCCTCGGGCGCTCTCGCCATGAGCAGATTGGTCGCGTCGTATCCGTAGTCGACGAATTGAATTCGCCCCGTGACCGCCCCGAGCATGGACGCGGAAACGACCAGCGTCAGCGCTCCGGCGATCTCGGCGACGACGAGCAGGCGGAAGTTCGTGCGCCCGGCCGGCGTGTGCCGCCCCGCCGCACCCTTGATCAGCACGCCGACCTCGGCGCGCATGAGCGCGACCATGGGTGCCACGCCGAACACGACGGCCGCGGCTCCCGTCAGGCCGACGCCGGCCGCAACCACGCGCCACGAGAGTTGTGGCTGGACCAGTCCCAGATACTGCAGGTTGGCGGGGAGCGTGGCGCTGAGCAGGTGGATGGTCCACAGCGCGAGGACCATGCCGAGCGCCCCGCCGGCAAGTGCTACGAACCCGCTCTCGGCGAACAGGAGACGCGCGACCTGGGACCGGCTGGCGCCGAGTGCCAGACGCGTGGCCAACTCGCGGGTACGGGCCATGCCGCGGGCCACGAGCAGGTTGGCGATGTTCGCGCAGGCAATGAGCAGCACGGCGAGCGTCGCGGCGGCGAGCGCGGCCACGAGGTCGAGGTGGGAGGCCTGAGACACCACGGCGGGCTGCAGCGTGAAATGGGCGAGGCGCGAGTGCAACCGGTCCACGCGCGGGGCGAGCGCGTTCAGCTCCACGAGCGCCTGCGCGTCCGTCACGCCCGCGCGCAGCCGGAGGAGCGCCGTCTCGACGTACCCGCGCGAGACGAGAAATATCCCCGCGTCGAGCGGAATGGCGCCGTTGCGGGGCAGAACCCCGATGACCGTGAACGCCGCGCTTCCGCCGTACGAGAACTGCATGTTCACGTCGAAGGGCGCGAAGGCCTTCTGCCCGCCCGTGAGGCGGCGCCAGACATCCTCGCTGATCACCGCGAGTTGATCGGTGGTCGTCGCCTCCGGGCGGAAGAGCGTCCCGTACAGGGGGTGCGCGCCGATGGTGGCGAAATAGTTGGGGGCCGCGTAGACGACCCGGGCTCCGGTGCGCCCGCCGCCGGCCTGGAGGAACACGTCGGTCTTCGGGCCGTTGCTGAGCCAGTTGGCGGCGGCGGCGTAGGTCCGTCCCGACGTGCCCAGTACGTCGAGCAGCGTCGCCCGCGGCAGGCGCGAGGCGGAGCCCGGCGTGACGTTCCAGGGCGACCCATGGAACTCCGCGATCACGAGCCGCTCGGGATGCGAAAACGACACGTCCGGATGCACGATCGCGTCGAGCAGACTCGACATGGTCGTGTTGGCGGCAATCGCCAGCGCCAACGCGAGAATGCTGAACGTCGCGAAGGCCTTGCTCCGCCGGAGCGTGCGGAGCGCGATGCGCAGTTCCAGCCAGGTGGGGATCATGCGTGGACGGGGACGGGAGGGTAGGGCGCCATCTCGCAGACGGATCGGGCCCCGGCAGCGCAACGCAACGAGCTACTCGGCCCGAAGGGTATCCACTGGATCGATGCGCGCCGCGCGCAGGGCGGGAGGCACGCCGGCCAGCACGGTGGCGGCGAAGAGCGAGACCAGGCATGCACTCATGAAGTACAGCGACTGGTCGTCGTAACCGTACAGGAAGCCATAGAGAAGGGCCTGCACCCAGTCGGCGGCGATCAACCCGAGGGCGAGGCCGAGCAGCGCCGTGGCGTTCCCCTCGCGCAGGACGATGCGGATGATGTCGCGAGTCTGCGCCCCGAGGGCGATGCGCACGCCGAATTCGCGAGTCCGTTGCTCCACGGCGTAGGCCGACATGCCGTATACGCCGATGAGCGCCAGCAACAACCCGAGTAGCGAGAAGGATCCGAACAACGTCGTGATGAAATCGTACGTGGTCGTGATGGTGCGCAGCCCCGTCACGTCGTCCCACGTTTCGACTCGGGCGCTCCCCTGCGGATAGTCTGCGGCGAGGTGCGCACGGATGGGCTCGAGGAGTGGGCCCGGGGCCGTCGCGGTCCGAATGACGAAACCGGTGGAGGTGACGGGAGCCGGGAATCCCGCTCCGTTCGCCACGTAGAAGGTGGGAGCGGGGCAGGGGCCCGCGTTGCAGATATAATAGATGGTGGGCTTGGCGATCCCCACCACGCGCATCCAGGGAACGGGGCGGGTGCCGTTGCTCGCGAACTTGACCAGCCGCCCCAGGGGATCCGATCCCGGCCAGAGCCAGTGCGCGGTGTAGGTGTCGATGATGACCGATGGAATGGCGTCGTCCTCGGCGTCGCGGAAGTTGCGGCCGCGCACGATCGGGATGCCCATCACCCGCAGGTAGTTCGGCATGACTTCACGGACGAACGCCTGGCCGATGACGGTACGGGGTTGGCGGCCGCCGGGGTCGTCGATGGTAACCATCGGGTAGAGGCCCGGATACCACCACGCGGTCGCGCTGATGACGCCCGGCAGGGCACGCAGACCGGCGAGTTCTCCCTCGCGCCTGGAAATGACGGCTTCCGAGGGCGCGCTTCCGAAACCGTCGGACGCCTGGCAGCATGCGATTTCGCTGACCGTCGCGGCGACCAGGTTCGTGGCGTCGTAGCCGAGGTCCATGAGGTGCACGCGGCTCGCCGCCGCGCCGAGCATCGTCGCCGAGACGACCAATGTGAGCGCTCCGGCCACCTCGATGACGACCAGCCACCTGAAGCGCGTTCCCTTCTCGGTGTACCGCCGGCTGCCCGTTCCCTTGATCAGGGTGCCGATCTCGGTGCGCATCATCGGGACGAGTGGCGCGAGTCCGCATACGAGTGCCGACGTCACCGTGAACCCGACGCCGGCCGCCAGTACCCGCCATGAGAGCTGCGGCTGCACGAGTCCATAGTATTGAAGGCCGGCCGGCAGTGTGGCGCGCACCAGGTGTACGGTCCATACCGAAAGCATGAGGCCGAGCACGCCCCCGGCGCCGGCGATCATGCCGCTCTCCGCGAACAACAGGCGGCCGACCTGCCAGCGGCTGGCCCCGAACGCAAACCGCGTGGCGAGCTCGCGGCCGCGCGCCATGCCGCGCGCGAGGAGCAGGTTCGCGATGTTGGCGCAGGCGATGAGCAACACGGCCAGCGTGGTCGCCACGAGTGCGATCAGGATGCCGAAGTTCCGGGCCGGCGTGAGCGCGGCCTGCACCATGGTGAAGTGGGCGTGCCGGTTGTGCGCCGGGTCGATGTTGGGGGCCAGGGCATCCAACTCCGTCAATGCCTGGTCCGGCGACACGCCGCGACGGAGGCGGACCAGGACCTCGCTGCTGCGCAGATACGGCACCGCCATGAACAGGTCGGTCATGGCCGGGATCGCGCCGTTGTTCGCGACGACGCCGATCACGGTGAGCGTCACGGGGCCATGCCGCGGAGCGTACGTTCCCCCGGTCAGGGTCATCCCGAAGGGAGTGAACGGTCGCTTTCCCCCCGATATGCTACGCCAGAGCCGCTCGCTGATCACCGCCTCGTCGCGGTCGACGGCCGTGGAGTCGCGAAACAGCGCCCCATACAGCGGATGGGAGCCCAGCACGCTGAAGTAGTTCCCGCTCACCGTGACCGCCGGCACGTGAAGCTCCCGCTGTGCCACCGTGACGGTCGAGGAGTAGGGGACGTCGGTGTGCCAGCTCGTGGCGCCGGAGTAGGTCCGGCCCGAATCGCCCAGCACCTCGTGGATGCCGACGCGGGTGTAAAGGCCCGTTCGCGGCGCCGTGAAGTGCGCGACATAGAGCCGGCCGGGATCCGGAAAGCCGACGTCGGGAAAGATTAGCCCGTCGATGAGGCTCGACATCGTGGTGTTGGCCGTGATCGCCAGCGCCAACGCGAGAATGCTGAACGTCGCGAAAGCCTTGCTCCGCCGGAGCGTGCGGAGCGCGATGCGCAGTTCCAGCCAGGTCGGGAGCATTGGCCAATGCTCATGCCCGGGTGAGGCGGCGTCAAGAGCGACGAAGAGGGAGCGTCGGTGCGTATGACGCGCGTCACAACCCGCGCTCCCCGTACGTCTGCCGGGGCTCGGTCACAGCCCCGCGATTCTCCACGTCATCGGGGTGGTTGGCAGCGCCGGCTATCGGACCTGCGCCAGCCGCAACCCTTCAAACCGACGAGGATCGATGTCCAATACTGCCCGAATTCTCAAAGCCCTCATCCGTCTCTCCGGCGGGGGAGCGCTTCTCCTTGGTCTTGCCGTCTGGGCGGGCTACGCGCTGGGCTGGGTGCCCGTGCACATGCTGTTCGGCGTGACGATGGTGTTCAGCATGTGGGTGACGGCCGCGCTCGCCATTCGCGCTGGCACGCGCCCCGGCTTCGCCACGCTGGTCGCCCTCTGGGGGCTCGCCATCGTCATCTTCGGACGTCTGCAGATGCGACTGATGCCGGGGCCACACCACTGGGTCATCGCCCTGACGCATCTGCTCGCCGGCGGCGTGGCGATGGGCATGGGTGTCTCGCTGGCCACGGCGGTGGAGCGGTCAGCTACGAACGGTTGATCGGCCGTGGCGCCGGCAGCCATCGGCCCGGCACACACAGCGGCGCGACGCCCCGGGACTGCGGGCGCCGCGCCGTTGCGTACGACTTCCAGCCGACTCAGAGCATGATGCGGTAGGAGATTCCGCCGCTCCAGCCGAGGTCGACCTGCGTCTTGTCGTAACCGGACAGGAAGCCGTCGAGGCCGTTCAACTTGTAAACCCAGCCCTGGCCCTCGGCGAACACGCCGAACCCCGTGCCGGGGATGGTGTAGTTGACGCCCAACCCGAAGGTGCCGGCACCCGCGGTCTTGTTGGAGACGTGGGCCCCGTTCTCATGGAGCGTGACCGCGCCACCGCCGGCGAGCAGGTACGGCTCGAACCCGCTGCTGTTGGGATACTGAAGCTGCACGGCGGCGTCGTAGAAGAACCGGTTCAGATGGTTCCCGGTCTTCACGCCGCCGGAGCGGAGCTGGTTCTGAGCGAAGGTGAAATCGCCGCGCACGGCGATGTAGCGCTGCAACTCCACGCCCACGGTGGCGCCCACGTTGTACCCCACCTTCTTGAGGTTGGTCGACGTGGCAGCGTCGAGATTCGCCAACCCGTTGAACCCGCCGCTCCGGGCACTCACCCATACCGGGTGGCCCTGAGCCTGCGAGGTGGCGGCGACGGCGAGCGAGAGCGCGAGTGCGCCGAAGATGTTTCGTGTCAACGACATGATCTGCACCTACCTCTTGTATTGATCGAGCCGGGGTCGCCGCCGCGGACGGCATCGCCGGCTCCGTGTTCGGAGTGCCGACGCGGCCATTGGTGGCCGCGCGGTGTGTTGCTCTCCAGAGTGCATCCCACGTTTCCATAGACGGATGCGCGGGGGCGAGTGTGACAGGCGCTGGCATCGGGGTGGCGAATGGGCACCGGAGTAGAATCGGGTGGGTACGTCTTGGATACGGACTGAACGGACGAAACGGAGGGAACGGATAACTGCAACTGCAACTGCAACTGCAACTGATGGGGACTGCAACTGCAACTGCAACGGCAACGGCAACAGCAACGGCAACAGCAGCGGCAAGAGCAGCTACAGCCCTGACTCCCATACATTGCGGGGCTTAATGACCGGCGTGCCGTGACCGACCCGGCGCGGGCCGGTACATTGGCCGGGTAGCCGGATCCCCGAACCGCCGAGTGGTCGAGACCGCATGCCCGAACGAGCTCCCGTCAACAAGTGGGTCGTCGCCGGAACCGTCATGATCGGCACCATGATGGCGGTGCTCGACTCGAGCATCGTCAACGTCGCGCTCCCCGACATGCGCGGCACGCTCGGCGCCACGGTGGACGAGATCACCTGGGTCGTCACCGGCTACATCCTCGCCAACGTGATCATCATGCCCATCGTCGGCATGCTGAGCGCGCGGTTCGGCCGCAAGAACTTCTACATGGCGAGCGTCGCCGGGTTCACGGTCGCCTCGATGGCCTGCGGCGTGTCGCACACGCTCGGCGCCATCGTCGTCTGGCGCGTGATTCAGGGCATCGGCGGCGGCGTACTGATCACCGTCTCGCAGGCGATCCTCCGCGAGACCTTCCCCGCCGAAGAGCAGGGGCTGGCAATGGGCATCTACGGCATGGGCGTCGTGCTCGCGCCGGCGTTCGGCCCGACGCTCGGCGGCTGGATCACCGACCAGTACTCCTGGCCCTGGGTGTTCTTCATCAACGTGCCGCTCGGCGTCATCAACCTGCTGATGATCAACCGGTTCATCTTCGATCCGTCGTACCTCGAACGCCGCAAGGGGCGCATCGATTGGGCCGGGCTCGGCCTGCTCACCGTCGGCCTCGGCGCCCTGCAGTTGATGCTCGAGAACGGGGAGAAGGACAACTGGTTCGACTCCGCCTTCATCACCCGGCTCGCCGTCATCGCCGCCATCGGCATGATCCTCTTCGTCTGGCGCGAACTGAAGACCGACGGGCCGGCGGTGGACCTGCGCCTGTTCAAGAACGGCGCCTTCACTTCGGCGACGTCCATCGGCGGCATCCTGGGACTCGGCCTGTACGCGGCGCTCTTCCTGCTGCCCCTCTTCCTGCAGAGTCTGCTCGGCTACAGCGCCATGGAGTCGGGGCTCGTGCTCATGCCGCGCGGACTGGCGATGGCCGTGCTCATGCCGCTGGCCGGCCGAGCGTACAACCGAATCGGACCGCGTGTGCTCGTCGGCTTGGGGCTCGCCGTCAGCGCGTATTCGTTCTGGGCGCTGTCGCACCTCACCAGCAGCGTCGGGTTCTGGGATCTGTTCTGGCCGCAGCTCTGGCAGGGGGTGGGCTTCGGGCTGATCTTCGTGGCCCTCAGCACCGCGGCGCTGGCCACGGTGGAGAAGCCGCGCATGACGGCGGCCGCCGGCCTGTACAACGTGGTCCGCCAGGTGTTCGGCAGCGTCGGCGTGGCGCTCTCGGCCACCCAGCTCACCAGCGGCATCTCGCGCTACCACGACATGCTGGGCCAGAAGCTCACGGCCACCGACCCGATGACGCAGACCTGGCTGCACATGGTGATCGGCGGCATGCGCGCCGCCGGCTCCGACGCCTTCACGGCCACCAAGCAGGCCATGGCGCTGCTCGACGGGACGGTGTTCCGGCAGGCGGCGGTGCTCGCCTACAACCACGTCTTCGTGCTGATCGCCGTGCTGTTCGTGATCTGCGTGCCGCTGGTGTTCTTCCTCAAGGGCGTGGAACACGCCGACGGAATGCCGGAGTTCATCGGCGAATAGCGTCGGGACGCGTCGCGGCAGGGCGGCCAATACCCCGCCGCGGACCACTCCCTTGACGTGCCGACAGGAGTCGTGTATCCTCTCCCTTGGCCTATCGACAGGAGAAGGCAGCAAATGGCCCGCGGCCCATCCGCCGATCTACTCCACGGCACGCTCGACCTGCTGGTGCTCAAGGCGCTCGCGCTCGCGCCCATGCACGGGTGGGGCATCAGCCAGCGCATCCAGCAACTCTCGCGCGACGCCTTCCGCATCGGACAGGGCTCGCTGTACCCGGCGCTCTACCGGCTGGAGCGCAAGGGGCTCGTGGCCGCCGAGTGGGGGACGACGGAGAACAACCGCGAGGCGCGCTACTATAAACTGACCGCCGCCGGCCGGCGGGCGATGGGCGCCGAGGTGCGCGCCTGGCAGGCGTTCGCGAGCGCGGTCGGGTTGGTCATCCAGGGCGAAGGCTGAGGACGGCGCCATGCGAATCCTGGCAGCGATGAAGCTCTGGGTGCGCGCCCTGTTCGCGCGCCGCGACGTCGAACGGTCGCTCGACCGCGAGATGCGCTTCCACCTCGAGATGGAGACCGAGAAGAACCGCCGGGCCGGGATGCCGGCCGCCGAGGCGGCTCGGCAGGCGCGCATCGCCTTCGGCGGCGTGGAGCGGCACCGCGAGGCCGTGCGCGACGAACGCGGTGTACGCGCGCTCGACGACCTGATGATGGACCTGCGCTACGGGCTGCGTGGACTCCGGCGGGCCCCCGGGTTCACGGCCGCGGCCATCGTCATCCTCGGGCTCGGCATCGGCGCCGCCACCTCGGTGTCGACGACGGTGAACCACGTCCTCCGCGGCGCGCTGCCGTACCCCGATCCGGGGCGGCTGGTGTTCGTGAGCGAGGCCACGAAGAGCGGCGACGCGATGCTCACGTCGTATCCGAACTTCGACGACTGGCGCCGCGACGCGCATTCCTTCAGCGGCCTGGCGGCGTTCATGCCGGTGGGCACGTCGCCGGTGGTGGTCGGGGGGCGCGCCGTCCGTGCGCGCACACAGGCGGTGTCGCGCGAGTTCTTCAGCGTGTTCGGGGTGGCGCCGGTGGCCGGTCGCACCATCCGCCCCGACGAGAATGCCCCCGGGGCGCCGCTGGTGGCGGTGGTCAGCGAACGCTTCTGGCGTACGGAGATGGGCGCGCCGGGCAACCTGGCCGGCACGACGCTCCGGCTGGACGGCGGCCTCTACCAGGTGGTGGGGGTGATGCCGGCGTCGTTCCGGGTGCTCGAGGACGCGGACATCTGGGTGGCGGGCGAGGGGCAGCCGGTGCAGGTGCGCGGCGCCGGCAACTACTGGGTGGTGGGCCGGCTGGCGCCCGGGGCCACGCTCGACGCCGCGCGCCGCGAGATGAACGCGATCGCCGCCTCGCTCAAGCTGCGCTACGGCGACGCGTCGATCTCCTCGGCGGTGGTCGCCGAGCCGTTGGTCGCGCGCGTGGTGGGCGATGCGCGTCGACCGCTGCTCATGCTCCTCGTGGCGGGATTGTTCGTGCTCGTCGTCACCTGCGTGAGCGTGGCGATGATGCAGCTCTCGCGCACGGCGTCGCGCCAGCGGGAGATCGGTATCCGCACCACGCTCGGGGCCGGCCGGCTGCGCCTGGCCCGCCAGTTGATCACCGAGCAGCTCACGCTCGCGGGGCTGGGGTGCGCGGCCGGGCTGGCGGTGGCGTGGATGGCGGTGGCCGCCACGCGCCGGTTCGGGGTCGGGATCCTGCCGAGGATCGACGACCTGGCCGTGGATCCCTGGATGCTGGCGATCGCGGTGGGGGCGAGCATCGTCGCCGTGGTGCTGTTCGGCGCGGCGCCGGTGGCGCGTCTGCTCCGGCGCCCCGGCATTGCGGCGTCGCGAGCGGCACGGGCGCCGAGGACGTCGCGCTACTGGCGGGGGAACGTGCTGGTGGGCGCGCAGGCGGCCGTCACGGTGCTGCTCGTGGTCGGCGCGGCGCTGCTGGTGCGGAGCGTGTCCAACGTGCTCACCGCCAATCTGGGCTATGACCGCCAGGGGCTGGTGAGCGTGAACGTGCCGCTGTACGGCGGCCGCTACAACCAGCTCGCGGTGCGTGTGACCACGGCGGAGCGGATGCGGGACGTGCTCGGCAGGATACCGGGCGTCGAGCAGATCGGGCTCACCAGCCAGCTTCCGTATCAGACGGGCGGAAACCGCGGGCCGATTCTGGTGCCGCCATTCGGGGACCCCAGCGCGCAGAGTTCCTGGTCGGCGATCGCCGGGCTCCGCGTGGTGAGCCCAAACTACTTCGCGGTCATGCGCACGCCGCTGCTGCGGGGGCGCATGCTCGATGCCACCGACGGCGCCGATTCCCGGCGGGTGGTGATCAACCAGTCGCTCGCGCAGCGGCTCTGGCCGGGAAAGGACGCCGTGGGGCGGCAGCTCCGGGCGCTGGTCGACCAGCACAACGACACGCTCACGGTGGCGGGTGTGGTGGGCGACGCGCGCGACTGGCAGTCGGGGGAGGGCGCGCAGCCGGAGTTGTATCTCACCATCGCCCAGCGTCCGGAAGATGCGTGGCAGATGAACGCGGTGATGCGCACGCGGGGCGATCCGGCGTCGATCGTGCCCGAGATCTACCGGGCCATGCGGGACATCGACCCCGAACTCGCCCCGGTGGCGCGCACGCTCGAGGACGTGGTGACGAGTTCGGTGGCCGACCGGCGCTTCGTCACGGGGGTGCTGCTGGCGTTCGCGGTCGTGGTGCTGGTGCTGACGGTGGCGGGGATCGCGGGTTCGGTGTCGTACGCCATCCGGCGACGCACGCGCGAACTGGGCATTCGCATGGCCATCGGCGCCTCGCGGCTGGACGTCTGGTTGCTGGTGCAGCGCGGGGTCATCGCCTCAGCGCTGGTGGGCGGGGCGGTGGGGCTGGCGGCGTCGCTCGAGTTGGGGTCGCTCGTGTCGAGTCTGCTCTACGGCATGACGTCGCGCGATCCGCTGGCGCTGGCGGCGGCGCTCGGCGTCACGCTGCTGGCGGTGATCGGCGCGGCGTCGCTGCCGGCGCTGCGGGCGGCGCGCATCGATCCTGCCGTGGCGGTGCGGATGGAGTAACCGATGTGGCGCCGGTGTGGCACCCGGGCAGCTCAGCCGGTCAGGGTCAAACGAGTTGTGATACGGATAACAACGGATTGAACGGAGAACTGCACGGATACTGCAACGGCAACGGCAACTGCAACCCCTGATGGGAACTGCTCCGCCATCGAGAATCGGGAGGCCAATCCCGATCCCAATGGCGGAGCAGTTCACACAAAACCTCTCGCTGTTTGCGTGGTGGTGTCAGTGATTCGCCGATTCGCGTCCCGATGCAGTTCTCCGTTCGATCCGTTCGATCCGTTCCGGTCCGTATCCAGATCGCGTAGAACCCTGAACGGCTGAGCTGGGCAAACCGGTCTGAGTGGCCGACCCGTCCGGTCCGACCAGCCGGCGCGGTCAGTACTTGATCATCGTCGGATCGACGTCGTCCGACCAAGCGAGCAGTCCGCCCACCAGATTCCGCGCCCGCTGGAAGCCGCGCTGCTCCAGCGCCTGCACCGCGAACCCACTGCGGCTGCCCGAGCGGCAGATCACCACGATCTCGCGCGCCGGGTTGAGCGTCGGGATCGCCGCCTCGAACGCCCCGAGCGGGATCAACCGCGCGCCGGGGATCGCCGCGATGTTCAACTCCTGCGGCTCGCGAACGTCGATCAGATCGAAGTCGTCGCCGCGCTTCAGCTTCTCGGCCAGTTCCGTGGGGGTGATGTCGCCAGCGTGCACCGTTTCCTCGACGTGTGGTTCGGTTCCGGGGATCCCGCAATATTCGTCATACTCCTCGAGATGCGTGATCGTTCGCGTCCCGCAGGCCGGGCAGTCCGGATCCCGCTGCAATTTGACGGTGCGGAACTGCATGTCCAGGGTGTTGACGAGCAGCAACCGGCCCGCCAGCGAGGTTCCGATGCCGAGCAGCAACTTGATCGTTTCCGTGGCCTGGATGGTGCCGATGAGCCCCGGCAGCACCCCCAGCACGCCCCCCTCGGCGCAGCTCGGCACCATGCCCGGCGGGGGCGGCACCGGGAACAGGCAGCGATAGCAGGGGCCGTCCTCGGTGGAGAACACGCTCGCCTGGCCCTCGAAGCGGAAGATGCTCCCGTACACGTTCGGCTTGCCGAGCAACACGCTCACGTCGTTGGTCAGATAGCGCGTGCCGAAGTTATCGGTACCGTCCACGATCACGTCGTAGTCGCGGGCGATCTCCATCGCATTGTCGGCACGGAAGGGCGCGTCGTACGTCTCAACGTGCACGTGCGGGTTGAGGTCGTGCAGCCGGTCGCGCGCGCTCTCCACCTTGCGGTGGCCGAGGGTGCTCGTGCCGTGGACGATCTGCCGCTGGAGGTTGCTCGCGTCTACCACGTCGAAGTCCACGAGCCCGATGGTTCCCACGCCGGCCGCAGCCAGATACAGCGACGTGGGACTGCCCAGCCCGCCGGCGCCGATGAGCAGGACGCGCGACCCCTTGAGCTTGCGCTGGCCGTCGAGTCCCACATCGGGGAGGAGCAGGTGCCGGGCGTAGCGGAGCACCTCGTCGGAATCGAGTTCCGGCAATTCGCGCTTCGCCTCGCTGGCCTGTCCGATGGTGTTGGTCACGGTTCCCATTCCTCAGCCCCCGGCAATGGCGGGGACGATCGTCACCTCGTCGCCGTCCCGCACCGCGGCGGCGAACCCCCCACTGAACCGGATGTCTTCGTCGTTCAGATAGAAGGTGACGAAGGGATACGGCTGTCCCCCGTCGTCGCGCAAGCGGGGGCCGAGGGCGGGATAGCGCTCGGCCAGGTCCTGGACCACGGCGCCGACGGTGGCCACGCGGGCCGGGTCGGCCTCAACATGACGGGCGCCGCCGGCGAGCTTGGAGAGGATGCTGGGGAGATTGACGGTTACGGGCATGCGATGCTCCGGGGTAGGCGGACCGGCAGGGCCGATTCGGGGGTGGGCAGGTCGGACGTTCGGGAGGTCGAAGGAAGAACGGTCAGTCCGGCGCGACCGGCGCCGGTGGCGAAGCCGCGGGCGTCGACGCCGGCCAGGCGCCAGGCGTCGGCCATGCGCTCGGCGACGCCCGATGCGAGTGCGCGCGGGGCGATGGCGACGATGGACGAGCCCGAGCCACTCAGCGTGGCGCCGAATGCCCCCGCGTTGCGCGCGGCCAGGGCGACGCGCTCGAAGTGGGGGACGAGCCGCTTGCGGTGCGGCACGTGGAGCACGTCGTCCAGCCCGACGGCCAACGCCCCGGCGTGGCCCGTCTGCAGTCCCACGACGAGACACGCCGCGCGGCCTGCGGCGTCCGCCGCCGTGGAGAAGGGGACGCTGTCGGGGAGCGCGGCGCGCGCCAGCTCGGTGCGCGTCTCGAACGCAGGTACGGCAAAGGCGAAGCCGAGCGAATGGTGAACGGGAATCGGCGTGAAGTAGCGGCCGCCGGCCTCCCGAGGAGCGACGAGAATGACCCCGCCGTATGCCGCGGCGCCGACGTTGTCGCCATGTCCCTCGAGCTCGGCGCAGATCCGGGCGAGCTGGTCGATGCCGAGTCCGAGGTTCAGCGCGCTGTTCGCCAACGCCGCCCCGGCCAGGAGCGCGGCCGCCGAGCTGCCCAGCCCGCGCCCGATCGGGATGTCGCTGTTCCCTTCGAAGTGTACCGATCCGCGAAATCCGCGCTCTCCGCGAAATTGCCGTACCGTCCGTTCGAACCCGACGTAGATAAGGTCCCGACGCACGTCGGAGATGCCAGCCTCGTCGCGGTCCAACTCGCGGAGCGTCCCCGTGCGGTGGATCGTCACGAGCCCTTCCTCGTCCCGGTTCCCGGTCCTCAACTCGACGGAGACCCGGAGCCACCTGTCCAGCGCCATGCCCACGCAGTCGAAGCCGGCGCCGAGGTTGGCCGTGGTGGCCGGCACGCGCACCTGGGCGCGCGCAAGGAGCTGCGACGTCATGCGCGCGCCTCCACCAGCCTGCGCACCTCGCGCAGCCTGGGTTCGATGATCGGCGCGTCCGGCACCGGGCCGAGGGCGGGGTCGGTGATCGCTTCCACCGTCTTGAGCCCGTTGCCGGTGATGCAGAGAACCACCTCGTCGGCTGGTGAGAAAGCGCCCTGCGCGGCGAGCTGCAGCGCGCCCGCCACCGTAACGCCGCCCGCCGTCTCGGTGAAAACGCCGGTGAGTTCGGCCAGCAGCCGGATGCCGGCGACGAGTTCTGAATCCGACACGGCGACCGCCGTGCCGCCGCTGCCGAGAATCGCCTGCTTCGCGAAGGGACCGTCCGCCGGATTCCCGATCGCGATGGAGCGGGCGATCGTGTCGGGCACCACCGGCGTGATCCGGTCGTCGGTGGAGTGCACCAGGTTCACGATCGGCGCGCAGCCCGCCGCTTGTGTGCCGTAGATGCGCGGGCGGGTTCCGGTGGCCAGTCCGGCGTCCGCGAATTCCGCGAACCCCTTTCCCAGCTTGGTGACCAGGCTTCCGCCCGCCATCGGCGCGACCACAGCGGTGGGGAATCGCCAGCCGAGCTGCTCGGCGATTTCGAACGCCATCGTCTTGGAGCCTTCGCCGTAGTAGGCGCGGAGGTTGACGTTGACGATCCCCCAGCCGAAGGCGTCGGCCACCTGGGCGCAGAGGCGGTTCACGTCGTCGTAGTGCCCGCGGATGCGCACTAGGTTGGGGTTGTAGACCTGCGTTCCCACCACCTTGCCGAGCTCCAGGTCGTGGGGAATGAAGATCCAGGCGGGGAGTCCTGCGCGCGCGGCGTGGGCGGCCACGGCGTTGGCCAGGTTACCAGTGCTCGCGCAGCCGACGGTGTCGAGGCCGAAGGCGTGGGCGGCGTTGATGGCGGCGGTGACCACGCGGTCCTTGAACGAGAGCGAGGGGTGCGAGACCGCGTCGTTCTTGATCCAGCAGCGGGCGACGCCGAGCCTGGCGGCCAGGCGCGGGGCGTCGACGAGCGGGGTGAAGCCCGTGTCGCCGCTGAGCGGGGCGGTGAAGGGGTCGTTCGGCCCGGCGGGCGAGGTGAAGGGGAGCCACTCGCGGTAGCGCCAGAGGTTCGGTGGGCGCGACGCGATCGTTTCACGGTTCGGTAATGCTCGATCGGCCGGTGCCACCGGTTCGAGCGGGCCCAGGCATTGCTCGCAGATGGCTGTGGGGCCGGCGGGCGCCGCGGCGTGGCAGAGCTTGCAGATTAGGGGCCAGGGCGTGAGCCCGCTTGCCCCTGAGGTAATGGTGGTCGTGCGCGTAGCGGCTGCGGAGGGCGCGGGCGGCTCGGCGCGGAGCGATACGGATTCTTTGACTATGGACATGGGCGGCTCCCGGGTGAATCTTGGGTCCCGAGATGGAGCCGCGCGGCGAGTCAGGCGTAGACGACTCGCTGGGCGGTGAGGCGACCGGGCTCTGCGAAACGACGGGCAGGGGCGGTGCCGTACCGGAAAAACACAAAGCCCGCGGGTATCCGCGGGCGAGGGCTTTTTAGCGAGTTGTTTAACGTGGCTGCAATACGCGGCAAATCACCACGGGATCGGTTGTGAGTGGGAGTCTAGACGAGCCGCTCGGGTTCGTCAAGGAGCCGTAAACGAAGACGTGGGCATGCTTGCGGCGCGGCAAGCCTTGGTGCGAATCGAGGCGGGAGCCGGCCCATCAGTCGCTTTCAGGACTGGGGTTTAGGCCGGGGCGCGAACTCAAGGTTTCGGGTGCGCGGGCGTGCGAGGGATCGAAGCATGTCGTCTAGTGGATGATGCTAGGCATTAGTTGCTGTTGCCAGACTGAGTTAGGGATCACGGAGACGTCTCCGTCCATCGATTCCTGTAGCCGCAGGGCTTCAGGCCTACTCAGCTAATTCTGTTTCCAGAATGCGGAGAGACGCATGCCAACAAACGGCCTGCGCTGGCGGAAGGTGGATCTCCACGTCCACACGCCGGCTTCGAAGGATTACGCCGGCCCGGCTATTACCGCCGAGGAGTTTGTCGCGGAAGTACTCGCAAAGGGCGTGGACGCTATAGCGGTCACAGATCATAACTCCGGAGCGTGGGTGGATGCGATGACTGCGGCTGCAAAGGGCACGCTTCTTACCGTGTTCCCAGGTGTGGAAATTAGCGCGGCCGGCGGCAAGAGCGGCAGCGTCCACATCGTTGCACTATTTGATCGCGATGCGACATCCAAGACGATCGAGAATCTGTTGTCCAAGCTCAAGTTCGATGCCAGTGACTACGGCAGTCTCGAGGCAGTGTGTCCCATGGCGCCTGAGCTGGTCGTAGAACTGATTCACGAGGCCGGTGGCCTTGCTGTGCTCGCTCATGCGGACTCGTCTAAGGGCGTTCTCTCCGATATGGCAGGGCAGCCGCGCAACAAGGTCATGAATTCCGATCGGGTTGCGGCAGTCGAACTGATCAATATTGAAAAATCAGCGCCGTTCTGCTCGGGAAAGGACCAGAACTACAAACGAAGGCTGGCATACTATCGAGCATCTGACAACCACGTCTCAGGGGTTGGCTCGGGGCACTCAGTGGATGGTGTCGCAGGGCGATACAGCTGGTTCAAGGCGGACGGACTCTCTCTCGATGCACTCAAACAGGTATTCAATGACCCCGATCAGCGAATTAGAACCGATAAAGAATCCCCGCTGCGGCCGAACCAGACCTATCCGCGAATCCTTGGGCTCATGGCATCGCAGGGGTTCTTGAAAGGGATGGAGTTCGAATTTCATGAGGGGTTGAATTCCGTCATTGGCGGCAAGGGGGTTGGAAAATCCCTGCTAATTGAGTTGCTGCGCTTTGGTCTAAGCCAGCCTTCACATATTCCCGACGTTGCAAAGGACATGCTGGGAAAGCTCGCCCATCAGTTAGGGCTCGGCGGGAAGGTTGCGGTGCGTGTCGAACTCGAAGAGGGTCAAGAAATCGAGGTCGTACGGACGTTTGACGAAGCGACAAATCCCACTCACGCAACCTACGTAAAATCAGGGAAGAAAGTGCCGGGGGACATCGCTCAGCTGTTTCCCATCTTGGCCTACAGTCAGACGGAGACCCTTGAAATTGCGAAGGACCCGAATGCGCAACTGACTCTTATTGATTCGTTTCTTGAGTTGGCGACCGTTGAGTCGCGCATCGCCGCGCTGGAGGTGTCCTTGGCGCAGTCCGATTCCGATGTTGCAGCGGCCGAAACAGCGCATGAGCGTCTAGAGGCAGCGAGAACGGAGCTCGAGACGCTGGAGGAAAAGATCGGCCAATTGGATCGCGCATTGAAGTCAAAAGAATTTGATGAGCTACAGGCAATGAGGCCGACGTCGGCATTCATGGGAAAGACAGAGGCATTCGCGGAGAGTATTGAGGGTGCGGTAGCTGATATAGTGAACGATCTTAAGGCATGCAAAGTACCGACTGTCCCGATGAGCCTTGCGGGTGATCGTGTATCAACAGGACTTGAAAAAGAGATGCGGGAAGGGCGAGCCGCGCTGGTAGTTGTCGCAAAGGACCTTGAATCTGAGTCAGCGAAGTTGGCAGCCCACTTGCGGGTTGCCACGGGGAAATGGGATACCATCGTAGCTGCCAAGAAGAAGGCGTACGAGCAGTTTGCGAAGTCCCAGGGCGGCGGGCGGCCCGAACTGCTCTCTAGAAAGATGGCTTTGGAGGAGCAAAAGCCTGCGCTGACGAAGCGTGTCGGTGACCTTGAGGGGCAAATAACGCTACTGCCAAAGTTGCGCGCGACCCGTTCAAAACTAATAGCGGAACAACGTGCCGAGATCGATAGGCGACACGATCTGCGAAAGGCAAAGTACGCGCAGCTCACCGAGGCATCCCACGGGCGCCTTGAGTTGGCGATAACTAAAGGGGGAGAGCGATCCCGGTACATCGAGGTGTTGTCCCAACTAAAGACGGGGTCCAAGCTGCAAGAGGCGACCGTGGAGCAGATATGCAAGTCGGTCGAACCGCAGATGCTCTTGGAGATGGTTCGTAAGAACGATGCTGCCGGGTTGAAAAAGGTGGCTGGCATTTCTAAGGCGTCGGCGGCCACTCTCATCAACTACCTGGCGGCTTCAGGCGAGCCGGAGGGCCTGCTTGGTCTCGAGCATGGAGAGTTGCTGCGCGATCTGCCTTCGATTCGATATAGAAAGGACGACGGAAAATACTATGAGCTGGCCGAACTGTCCGTCGGCCAGAAGTGTACCGCGCTCTTAATCATCGCGCTTGTAGATGGAATTCGCCCGATCATCATCGATCAACCCGAGGACGCCCTCGACATAACGTCGGTGTATCAAGACGTCACCCTGCAACTTCGCCAGCGAAAGGCGGTTCGGCAATTCATCGTGACTACGCACAATCCGACGGTGGCGGTGGCCGCCGACAGCGATCAATTCCACGTTCTTAGCGCGACGGCAACCCAGGCGAGCTTGGCTACTCGGGGCGCCATCGATCGTCTCGTCGTTCGGAAGGCGGTGATCCAACACTTGGAGGGCGGCGAGGAATCCTTCGCGCTCAAGACGAAGAAGTATGGGCTGGGGACATGAACTGCATGGCGTTGTCTGTTAGCATGTAGAGAGCGGTGTGTCTGTCCCGGTCAATCTCAAACGGCCTTTCGGCGGAACCAGCAGCATTCGCGCGCGACGGAGGAGCGGCGCAGTGTCCCGGGCTCGGATCCGGGCCAGCTCAAAGTTCGCGACCACCGAGTCAGCTGTCGGTGGCACGCGACAGTGGCAGTTGCCGGAAAGTCGGCTTACGCCGGGGGCTTTGGGCGACAGCCTCGAAGCTAGTACTATCGGCAGCTTGGGTGCCTCAGCCAGAGCTCCAAGTTCCCCCAGGGCAGCAAGAATCGGCCGAGGTATGCTGGGTTGCGGTATTCGAGCCTGATCCCGGCGAGAGCCCGCCGACAGTTGCCCTAGCGCCCTTCCCTTGAATTTCGGACCCTTGAAAGACTTAAGGTAGGTAGGGACCGGATCGCACTGACGCGTGAGTCCCTCACCTCGGTTACCGACCGCTCCCCACCACGAGTCCGCATCCGCGCCTTGCCGCGGATCCGCGCCGCATGTAGTCGGGCGAACCACGCGTGGCCGGCCGCTTGTGACGTGAAGAGTCTATTGCCCTCGGAGGCGTCCCCTCCGCGTTCCGCGGGAAGGGCGGCCTCCTGCACGGAGTTGATGGCGCCCTACGGCTGCGTGCAACGGCGTTCCGGGGCACCTGCCCGACCGCCCCGCCGGCACCACCCGCCTAAACGTTGACATTGTGTATTGGGGAGAGCGCAGGGAACGGCGGATGGACGTTCGGTGCGCACAGGTGGATGCACGGTTCGTAAAATTGGAAGGCCAGCTCGAGCAGCGGATGGATACCCGCTTTGCCGCCATGGAGCGTCAGATCAGCGGGCTCGAAGTCTCGTTCGAGCGCGCCCTCCGCGAACAGCTCCACAAGATCTTCGCCGTGGGGGCCGGCTGCTTCTTTGCCCTCGCCGCCCTGGCGCTGATCGTCCTGAGGTGGGGACGGTAACCGGGAAGGCGCCGCCGCTCGCACGCTGCCGGCTACCGCTCCGGTGTTCTACCTCCCCCTGGTCGGCACCGCCGGCATCGAATCCTTCGCAAACCTCGGTAACATCTCCGCCCGGTTCGCCAACCCGTACACCACTGCCGCCGTGAGCACCGCGTTGTGCATCACGTCCTCCGGCACGATCCGCTCGTAGTCGTCGAGATCCGTGTGCCACGTCGTGCTGTTGTACTCGATGCCGTCCTGCTGCGTGCCGATGCCGGGCAGACCGGCTACCGCGAACGCGCCGTTGTCACTGCCCCCCTCCACGCGCGCCGTCGACGCCGCGGCGCCGAACACACCCCAGTCCTCGAAGGGCTTCAGATACTGCGCCAGGATGGACGCGTCCTCAGGCGGCCCGAAGATGCTCGCGCCGCGCACCCGGCCGGTGCCGTCGTCGATGTTCCAGTAGGCGTCGAGCTTGTCGAACTCCTTCGTGGGCTCCTCGGCGCTGCCGAAGTGGTTCTTCACGTACGCGAACGACCCGAGCAATCCCTCCTCCTCCCCGCTCCACAGCGCCACGCGAATGGTGCGCCGCGGCCTGGCACCCACGGCCTCCAGTATGCGCGCCGCCTCCATCATGATCGCGCAGCCGATGGCGTTGTCGGTGGCCCCGGTGGCGCTGGTCCAACTGTCCAGATGCCCGCCGAGCATCACCACCTCGTCGGCCTTGTCGGTGCCGGGAATCTCGGCCACGGTCACGTAGCTCGTCTTGCCCTCGGGGAAGTACCTGTTCGACACGTTGAACTCCACGGCCACCGGCGTGCCGTCGGCCATCATCCGGTAGATGCGTCCGGCGTCGTCGTTGCGCAGGATCACGGCCGGCGGCTGCGGTGTGGTGTCGTCGTAGATCTGACCGGGGCCGTTCTGCGCGACGATCGCTCCCGGAATGCGGCCGCCTCCCTGCGAGTTGAGCCGCAGCGCGGGCATATGGGTTTTGAGAAACTCGGTCACCCGCACGTTCACCTCGCGCGCCGAGAGGTGACCTTCCGGTCGGCGGTGCGACCGCGGCCGCGTCCGAAGCCGCGTCCACCGCGCGCCGGAGCGTTGGGGTCACGCGGCGCGTAGCGCGCCCGCACCTGCTCGTCGGGCGTGCGCAGCGGGCGCGGGTTGAAGTTCACCGGCACCTCGGGCGGCCGTCCCACCATCACGATCGCGCCGGTCACCTTGCTCGCCATCGACGCCAGGTAGGCGTCCAGCTCCGCCGGCGTGGGCGTTTCGGGCGGATCGAGCAGCACCACGTTGCCGCGCACGGTCCCCTTGGTGGACGGCGACCAGGGCACGGCCTCGAACTTGAGGTTGGCCGTCACGGGCGACGTGATGTATCCGCTCGCCTTGCCCGGCAGCCACCCGACGCCGCGCCAGGTGAACGGTTCCAGGTGCGCGTTCTTCATCCCGAAGTCGGTCATCGTCTTCACGGCCCAGTTGGCCGCCGCCACATGGTTGGGCGAGCCGATGGGGCGGGGACCGTACACGTCCGCCAGATAGTGCTCGATCCACATGATCTTCGAGTGGTCCATTCCCTCGGCGCGGATCTTCGCGTTCATCGCCGAGTCGATGGGCTCGGGGGCCTGCTGGGCGCCGAGCGTGGGCGCGGCAGCGATGCCGACGAGCGTGGCGGCGAGGACGACGAACGGAGCGATGCGAACCGGCAGGAACCGGCGGGGACGGGGACGAGTCGGCATGTGGGGCTTCCAGTGCGGGTGGCGCCCGGGACGGGGCACGGGACGGTGGGGAACTGCCGCGGATACCATAGCATACGCGGCGATCGCCCGGGACGTTCGGCGGCGCCGGCGCGGCGGTCGGAACGAGCCGCGGTGATGGACGCGTACACCCGAGGCGCTACATTCCCGGGCCTGACGTACGATCGATCGCTCATGACCGTTCCGGCAATCGGGGAAGGCTGGGTATGAAACCGTTGACGCCGCTCGTCCTGGCCACCGCGCTGCTCGTTGCCCCGGCTTCCGCCCGGGCGCAGGGCTATCCGTTCAGCCAGCGCCAGACCATCTCGCAGCACGTGGCGCTCACGACGCTCTCGCTCGAATACGGGCGCCCGGTGGCGCGCGGCCGTGCGCTGTTCGGCGCCCTCGTCCCCTGGGACAGCGTCTGGCATCCGGGCGCGGACTCCGCCACCCGGCTCGTGATCGACCACGACGTGCTCGTGGCCGGCCACCCGCTGGCCGCGGGGGAGTATTCGCTCTGGCTCATTCCCCGTGCCACGCAGCCGTGGACGCTCATCTTCAGCCGGGCCGCGCACACCTTTCACAAACCCTATCCCGGCGCCGCGAGCGACGTGCTGCGCGTCGACCTCGCGCCGGAAACCCTGTCGCACGTCGAGACGTTGACGATCGATTTCCCGCTCGTGCTTCGCGACAGTGCCCAGCTCCGCATCCACTGGGGAGAGACCGCGGTCGTCGCGCCGATCAAGGCGCCCTATCGAAAGCGATGAAGGGCGGGGCGGATGACGCGCCGCTCCCCGCCTGCACCGGGTGATGCGCTCCCCCGCCCGCGCGTGACAACGCGCAATTCGAGAGCAATCCGCGGATAGCTGACGCGTCCGGCCCCCGGGTAGCTTTCGCCAGCCAACAGCCAGTCCACCCTTCCCGGATCGGAGCACTCCGCAATGCCTCCCGTCGCCTCCATGCTCGACGCCATCGGCAACACGCCGCTGGTGGAACTCACGCAGATCGTCCCCCCGAATTCCGCCCGCGTCCTGGTCAAGCTCGAGTACTACGGCCCCACGGCCTCCTACAAGGACCGCATGGCGCTCTCCATGATCGAGCGCGCCGAACGAGCGCGGCACGTTGAAGCCGGGGATGACGGTGGTGGAATACACGGGCGGCAGCACCGGCATCTCGCTGGCGTTCGTGTGCGGCGTGAAGGGGTATCCCTGCACGATCGTCACCAGCGACGCGGTGGCGCTGGAGAAGCGCCGCGCCATGGAGATCTTCGGGGCCAGGCTCGAGGTGCTCCAGAGCGACGGGGGCAAGCTCACCGCCGACCTCGTGCCCCGCATGATGGACCGGGCGCGTGAGATCGCCGCCCAGGGTCCGAGCTACGCCACCGACCAGATGCGCAATCCCGACATGGTGGCCGGCTATGAATCGCTGGGCGAGGAACTGCTGCGCCAGACGGATGGCGACATCCATACGTTCTGCGCCGCGGTCGGCACGGCGGGCATGATCACCGGGGCGGGCCGCGCGCTCAGGCGCGAAGCGCCGGGCATCCGCCTCGTCGCATTCGAGCCTTCCACGTCGTCGGTGCTCACCGGCGGACACGCGGGGCGCCACGGCGTGGAGGGCGTCGCGCCGGGATTCGTGCCGCCGCAGTTCGATGGGAGTCTGGTGAACGAAGCACGCGGGGTGGACGAGGCCGAGGGCCGGCGGATGGCGCGCGCCCTCGCCCAGCGCGAGGGCATCTTTGCGGGCACGTCCACCGGGCTCAACGTGGCCGGCGCGTTGGCGATCGCGAAAGAGCTCGGGCCGGGGAAGACGGTGGTGACCGTGGCGGTGGATAGTGGGTTCAAGTACCTGGCGGGGGATCTGTACGCCGGTACGTCGTAGCGCCGCCCGCTACCTCCCCTGTGCCGAGACCACCCGCGCCTTTCCCCCGACGATCGGAATCGTGAAGTACGAGTGCGCCAGGTCCACCGACAGCGTCGTCCCCGGCTTCGGCCAGAGCGTGAACTCGGCGTCGCTGGACATGATCATCACCGCGAGCTGCTTGCCCGCGGGGACGAACTCGTCGTCGGGCTCCAGATCGAAGGTCAGATCGTAGAACTTGCCCGGTTCCAAGGGCGTGCCCGGCAGCGTCGACTCGTAGTTGCCGCCGTGTGTGAGCGACCGATAGTTCTGCGGGTCCGCCCATCCGCGGTCGATGAGCCCTGCCGCGCTCTCCGAGCCCACGCGCGTGGAATCGTAGGGCAGCATCACCAGCCACACGGAAAGGTTCGCGGCCGGCTTGCTCGACGCAATGCGCAGCGTCACCCGCGGCGTTCCCGAGATGTGCACGGTGTCGGTGAACGGCGCCGTGGCGAAGAGCAGCCGGTGGCTCGAGCCGGAGTCCATGGCGTAGACGCTTCCGCTCGAATCGACGTCGTCCACCAACGAGTCCACCCCCGCCGCCGGCGAGAGGGAGAGCGACCCGACGGCATTGCCGTTGCCCGCAGGATGGAACTCCACCGGTTCCGAACCCGGTACCGGGAACGACGCGAAGGGTGTGGGTGCCACGTCGAGCCGTGGGCCGAAGCGGCGGAAGAAGAACGCCTCCCGGCGGCCGCGGGGCGTGGTGGTGTCGAACTGCGGCGGATGATCGGCGAGGTACGCCTTGAGCGAATCCAGCCGCCGTACACCGTCGGGGTCCTGCATGCCGGCGTCCTGCACGATCCACACCGGCGGGTCGTGCTGCACGCCGTTGTCGACGCCGTACAGATAGTGTGAGAACCACCGGTTCACCATGTCGGCGGGCGGGTTGCCGCCGTGGCCGCCGGTGTGCAGGTAGAGGGACACCGGCAGTCCGTCCTTCTTCATCTCGTCGTAGATGCGCACGCTGTGTTCGGGCACCACGTTGTAATCGTTCAGCCCGTGCGCGAGCAGCACCGCCGCCTTGATGTCCTTGACGTGCAGCAGCAGGTCGCGGTCGCGCCAGAACGTGTTCATGTCGCCGTCCTGCCGGTCCTGGCCGTCGTGTCCCGCGAACACTCCGTTCTTCCACAGGCGGTCGCAGTTGGCGCGATTGGCGGTGTCGCCGCTGGCGATGAAGTCGTAGAGCACGTCGACGTCCTCGCCCAGATAGCTGCCGGGGGAGCGCACCAGCCCGTTGCTGCGATAGTAATGGTAGTAGCTCGTGTTGGGCGACACCGGAATCACCACCTCGAGCCCCTTCACGCCCGTGGTCGCGGCAGCCAGCGGCAGCGTGCCCTCGTACGACGTGCCCATCATCCCCACCTTGCCGGTGGTCCACGTGGCCCTGACCTCCACGTTCCCGGTCTTGGTGGTGTAGCCCTTGGCCCGTCCGTTGAGCCAGCGGATCACGGCGGCCGGCGCCTCGCGCTCCGGACGGTCGCCCACGGTGGGGCAACCGGACGACAGCCCCGTGCCCGGCGCTTCGTTGTGCACCACGGCGAAGCCGCGCGGCACCCACTCGTTGACCAGCGCGTTGGAGATGCGCGGGCGCGGCGATTCGAAGGGGGGCTCCTGCATTTTGCCGCGCGGCGGCGGCACGGTGCCGAGCTCCACCTGCACGTCCCAGTTCACCTGGCCCCGCGCGGTGCCGGCGTAGTAGGGGCTCGATCCCATCACCACCGGCACCTTCAACCCCTGGGTCTGGGTTTGCAGCGGGCGGGTGACGTCCACGTGCACGCGGTCGGGCTTGCCGTCGTGGTCCGAGTCGAAGTCGGTCTGGACCCACAGCTCCTGCCGGATCCACTGCGTGGAGTCGGCGAAGGCGGGGACCACCTGCGCCTGGCCGTCCACGAACACCGGCACGGCCCGGGCCGCCTGTTGGGCGTGGACCGTGACGGCGGTGAGCGTGAGCGTTGCGACGACGGCGGCGGGGACGAGACGGGCGAAGCGGGGCATGGCCACCTCAGACGGGCGGTGAGCGGGATGGCGCCGGGTCGTGCGCGCCCCGATAAACTACGGTCGGGACGGCGCGGGGGAATAGCAGCCCGTCGGCGGTGGCGCGGCGCAACGGCAGGTCGGGAACCCAAGTGCCGGCCCCGGGCTTCCTCCTTCAACTCCTCCAAACGCACCCATGACCGCCATCTCCGCCGCCGCCCTCGCCCGTCTGTACGACTACAGTTCGTGGGCCAACCAGCGCATCCTCGCCGCGTGCCGCCAACTCTCGCCGGACGAGTTCACGCAGTCCGTTGCCGGCAGCTACGAGTCCGTGCGCAACACGTTCGTCCATACGCTGAGTGCCGAGTGGGGGTGGCTCGAGCGGTGCGGCGGCCCGCCGCGGGGGGCCCGCCTCGTGGCCGAGGACTTCCCGACGCTCGAGTCCGTGGCCGAGGTGTGGGGGCGTGTCGAGACGTCGATGCGCGCCTATCTCGCCGGCCTCGACGATGCCTCGGCGGCGGAAGAGGTCACGTTCACGCTGGGCGCCGGTCCGGCGCAGACGGCGACGCGCGGCGACCTCCTCACGCACGTCGTCGTCCACGCGGTTCACCACCGCGGCCAGGTCTCGCTGCTGATCCGGGAGCTGGGTTATGCGCCCGGGAACGTGGACTTCCTGATTTACCTGGCCGAAGGGCAAGCCGCGGCGGGGTGACCGAATCGGGGGGAGGGCCGGCGAGGAGGGCGACGGGGCGGACGTAGTACCCGCAGACCATGCGCATTCCTCCCTTCGGCCGATGTCGTCGGTGAGCGCGTCGGACTACACTCCAATGATTGCCCCATTGGCGCACTCGCTCACCACCCGGAGTTGAACATGCGTACCCTCACCCTGGCTCTGACTCTGGCGCTGGTCGCCGGATGCGCCAAGGAAAAGCCCGCGGCCCAGGCCGATTCCCCGCCGCCGCCGGCTGCACCCGCACCGATCAATCTGGCCGACGTGGCAGGCGACTGGACGGTCGCGGTCATCTCGTCCGTCAGTGACAGTGTGCTGCTGACGTACACGCTGCATGCGACGGCGGCGGATACGGGGTGGACGGTCACGTTCCCCGGGCGGAAGCCGATGGCGCTGCAGATCACGCCCACGGGTGACAGCATCATGGCGACGATGGCCCCCTACGAGAGCGTCCTGCGCAAGCAGACCAGGGTGTCCGTCGAGAGCGTCATGCGCCTCACGGACGGGCATCTCATGGGCACATCCACGGCGCACTACACCACGGCCAAGGCGGATTCCGTGGTGAACCTCAGAATGAACGGCACGAGAGCGCCGTAAGGAGCACGAGATGGGAAAGGGAAACAAGCACGTCGGCAAGCGGGCCAGGGCTGCGACCAGAGAGGCCTATGACAAGGCCGAGTCGAAGGTGATGGCCGCCGTGGGGCGGAACACGGTCAAGCGAAAGATGAAGCGCGTGAAGACCGTGGCCGCGCGCGCGGGAACCTCCGCGTTGATCGCCGGAGGTCTCGCGGCGGCTGGGGTCGTGGTGTCGGAGATCAGGAAGCGTCGTAAGCCGGCCTGACGCCTTCCTGCTCGGAGTCCGGCCGCGACCCGTCTTCCTTTGCGATATCCGAGCCCGGGTCGTCGTCGCTCCCGCCCCTGAATCCATCGGCGAAATGCTCGGCGGTGTCGGCGGCGAACAGCGTGGCCACATCCTCGCTCGTGCCGCTGGCGCGGCCGCTGAGTTCCTCGGGTAACGGCTTTCCCCCTTCGAGCGACGGCGTGTCGGGGCGCGACGTGCCCGCGCCGCCGTGCCGGATGCGATTCCTGTTGCGCGTCTTGGGATGCTTGGACATGCGAACCTCCAGGTAGTCGGCGTCACGCCGGGCTCATGCTCGGCGCAGCCGCTGCCGGCCCCGCCGCATTCGGAAGCTACGCCTCCGACGACACCAGGGGCATCGCCCAAAAGGGGGATGCGGGGGCCGCGTGCGCGCCCGGCGGGTGCGCGCCGACGCGAGCGCCGACGCCCGGCCTACCGACCCAGCATCTGGAGTGTGAGGCCGTACAGGTCGGGCAGGAACCAGACGACGCCGTCTTCCGTGGCCATCGCCGTGTTGTACTCCAGAATCACCGGAATCGGACGCGGGAGCGTCATGCGACGGAATCCCGGCCCCGCCATCGCGGCATCCACGCTGTCCGCGTCCCACCCGCGGACGTTCGCCAGAATCCACACCGCCAGCTCCCGCGCCTTCTCCAGCCGGATGCATCCGTGGCTGAAGTCGCGCCGCGCGCCCGCGAACAGGTGCTTGTCGGGCGTGTCGTGCAGATAGATGTCGCTGTCGTTGGGAATGACGAACTTCACCAGCCCGAGTGGATTGCGCGGTCCCCGGCGCTGGCGCACGCGCAGCGTGCCCGCGGCCAGCGCGTCGATCGCGTCGGGCGTGGCGTCGTCGCCCCGTGCCACATCGTGAGCGTCGATCAGCTCCATGTCCTCGCGCCGCAGATACATGGAGTCGCGGCGGAGCTTCGGAATGACCTCGTTCACGAGGATGCTGCGCGGCACGTTCCATTGCGGACGGAAGTCCACGTACCGCAGCTGCTCGTACAACATCGGGGTCGGCGTGCGCACGGCCCTGCCCACGATCGCCCGCATGCCGAGGGTGGGGACGGTATCGCCGGCCACCCCGCTGTATGCGAACAGCCGGAACGCCGCCACGTTGACGATGATGAGCGGTCCGCTCGCCACCGGGGGTTCCAGGCGGATGCGATCCATGGCCGCCTCGATCTGTCGCACGCGGAAGTCCAGCGGCGTCTGCAGTTCCATCAGGGTGCCGGGACCGATGATGCCGTCGTCGGCCAACCCGTGCCGCCGCTGGAAGCGTCTGACCGCGCCCACCACCGGCTCCTCGTAGCGGAGGCCGGCGCTGGCCGCCGCCTCGGCACTGAGGTCGCCGAGGGCGCTCAGGCGCAGACGGAGGGCGGCGCTCGACGGCAGCGAATCGCCGGGACGCACCGGCAGCGCGGGTGGCGTGGGGAAGGCGGGAATCGACGGATCGGCGGCCAGGACGCGGTAGCGGTCTCGCGCCCGCGACAGGTACCGGAAGTCGGGCCGGCGCGCCTCGAGGGCGTCCACCGGTACCGGAGTGGGGAGGGTATCCGCGGCCAGGGCCACGCTCGCCGGCCCCGCATTCGTCCTCGAGGAGGAATGACAGGCCGTCGATGCGAGCGCTACCATCAGCGCGGCAACGCAATTCGTCGCGGATCGCAGACGCATCGGATTATCGGGGCGCGCGATGGCTGGCGTGTGACATGGTTCCAAGCTAGACGCGCCTCCCGGCCGGAGACATCGCACGAACGGATGACTCGGGAGGGAGCCGGTGCTACCTTGGGTCACGCGCCGCGTTCAGATCCGGGACGCCCCTCCGTCGCATTGCCGCCACCGCCACCGCCGATGATCCGCTGGCTCCAACGCCGCCGCCGCTCCGGCATCCGCGACCGCCCCTTTCCCGATGCCTGGCGTGCGATCGTCGCGCGCAACGTCCCCTACGTCGCGCTGCTCCCGCCCGCCGACCGCGCGGAACTGGAAGGCCACGTGCAGGTCTTCGTCGCCGAGAAGCGCTTCGAGGGGTGCGACGGCCTCCGGATCACCGACGAGATCCGCGTCACGATCGCGGCGCAGGCGTGCATCCTGCTGCTGCATCGCCAGACGGACTACTTCTCCCGCCTCGTGTCCATCCTCGTGTATCCCTCGGCGTACGTCGCCTCGGGGGAGCGCCATCTGGGCGGCGGGCTGGTGTCCGACGAGACCTCGGTCCGGCTCGGCGAGTCGTGGGTGAGTGGCGTGGTGGTGGTCGCGTGGGACGACGTGCGCTCGGGCGCCCACGACATCCACGACGGGCAGAACGTGGTACTCCACGAATTCGCGCACCAGCTCGACCAGGAGACCGGCACCGCCGACGGCACGCCCATCCTCGCCCGGCACTCCAGCTACGTGGCCTGGGCGCGTGTGCTCGGCAGGGACTTCGACGAGCTGGTGCGTGACACCGAGAAGGACCACCGCACCCTCATCGACGCCTACGGTGCCACCAACCCGGCCGAGTTCTTCGCCGTCGTCACGGAGACGTTCTTCGAGAAGCCCGCGCAGCTCAGGGCCCGGTATCCGGAGCTCTACGCGCAGCTCCGCGATTTCTACCGGCAGGATCCGGCGGCGCTGGCCGAATCGCACGCCTGATCTCGCCAGCGGGACCAGGTGGCGGGCATCGCCCCGGTGGTGTAATTCAGTGGACGTCCCCCGTGTCGCGATGCGCGGCGTTCGCATTCCGCCGCGCTCTCGACATCGCCCTCGCAGGAGCGTCGCGATGCTCAAAGCGGCTGGCTTTTCACGGGTCGAACGCCTGGCCGCGTCGCTGGCCGGCGTGGAGATCGGCACGTCGTACGGCGCGCCCGCTCTCAAGGTGGGCGGGCGGATGTTCGCCTGCATTCCGACCCACCGCACCGCGGAGCCGGGCTCCCTTGCGGTGCGCATGAGTTTCGTGGAGCGAGACCTCCGGCTGCAATCCCAGCCTGACGTCTATTACCTCGAGCCGCATTACGAGCCGCATCCGGTGGTGCTTGCTCGCCTCGACAGGCTCTCGGACGGCGATCTCGCCGAGCTGCTGGAGGTGGGATGGCAGTTCGAAAAGCGCAAACGGCGACGGTGAGTGAGGTTACGAACGTTCGTATGGGCGGTGCGGGACTCCGCGGGCAGTCATACGAATTTTACAAGAATGCTTGACGGAAGGACCCAAAGGGCACGATACTTGCAACCCACGGATTGCGTAGTCCCCGCCTCATCCGTTGCTCGTCGCGCCTTCCTCGGCCTCTCCGCTGTTGGCCCTCTTGCCCGTCGATCCTCGCGGGCGCCCAGGACGGAGCCGCATGGCATCACCGCCGCTGCACATTCTCGGTATCTCCGCGTACTACCATGACAGCGCCGCCTGCCTCATCCGCGACGGCCGCATCGTGGCCGCCGCGCAGGAGGAACGGTTCACCCGCAAGAAGGGGGACGCCGGCTTCCCGGCCCGCGCCGTGGAGTACTGCCTCGCCGCCGGGGGCATCACGGTGGCCGAACTCGACCACGTGGGCTTCTACGACAAGCCGATCCTCAAGTTCGAACGCATCCTCGATACCTATCTGAGCACGGCCCCACGCGGCTTTCGCCAGTTCCTGATGGCCGGGCCGCTCTGGGTGAAGGAGAAGCTGTTCACCGAGCGCCAGCTCCGCGATTCCCTGGAATACGACGGCGACATCCTGTTCGCCGAGCACCACGAGTCGCACGCCGCCAGCGCCTTCTTTCCGTCGCCGTTCGAGGAGGCGGCCTTCCTCACCATGGACGGCGTGGGCGAGTGGGCCACGGCGTCGTACGGGGTGGGCAGGGGCAACGACATCGAACTGCGCAAGGAACTCTTCTGGCCCGACTCGCTCGGCCTCCTCTATTCCGCGTTCACGTATTACACGGGCTTCAAGGTCAACTCGGGCGAGTACAAGGTCATGGGCCTCGCGCCCTACGGCGAGCCGAAGTACGTGCAGTTGATCTACGACCACCTGATCGATCTGCGCGAGGACGGCTCGTTCCGGATGAACCAGGAGTACTTCGACTACCTGGCCGGCTTCACGATGACCAACCGCCGGTTCGACGAACTGTTCGGCGCGCCGCCGCGCAAACCGGAGAGCAAGCTCACCCAGCGCGACATGGACCTCGCGCGGTCGGTGCAGGACGTGTGCGAGGAGATCATGCTGCGCATGGCGCGCACGGTGCACCGCGCCACGGGGCAGGAGAACCTCTGCCTGGCCGGCGGGGTGGCGCTCAACTGCGTGGGCAACGGGCGGATCCTGCGCGAGGGCCCCTTCAAGCGCCTCTGGATCCAGCCCGCGGCCGGTGACGCCGGCGGCGCGCTCGGCGTGGCGCAGCTCATCTGGCACCGCCACCTGAACCAGCCGCGCACCGTCACCCCGGGGCGCGATTCGATGCAGGGCTCGTACTGGGGCCCCTCGTTCAGCGACGCCGAGATCCGGCAGTTCCTCGATTCGGTGGGCGCCGTGTACCATCGGATGGAACGGCAGGAACTGCTCGACGAGACGGCCGGGCTGCTGGCCGACGAGAAGATCGTCGGCTGGTTCAACGGCCGGATGGAGTTCGGCCCCCGCGCGCTGGGCGCGCGCAGCATCCTCGGCGATCCGCGCAGCCCGAAGATGCAGGCCGACATGAATCTCAAGATCAAGTTTCGCGAGAGCTTCCGCCCCTTTGCGCCGAGCGTGCTGCGCGAGCGCGTGTCGGAGTGGTTCGAGCTCGACGGCGATTCGCCGTACATGCTCCTCGTGGCGCCGGTCAAGAAGGAGCGCCGGATCCCGATGAGCGCCGAGCAGAGCAAGCTGTGGGGGCTGGAACTCCTCAACGTCCCGCGCTCCGACATCCCCGCCGTCACCCACATCGACTATTCGGCGCGCGTGCAGACGGTGAGCCGCGACGTCAATCCCGACTACTACGACCTCATCGCCGCGTTCGAGCGCCGCACCGGCTGCCCGATCGTGGTCAACACCTCGTTCAACGTGCGTGGGGAGCCCATCGTCTGCACGCCCGCGGATGCGCACACCTGCTTCATGCGCACCCACATCGACGTACTGGTGCTCGGTCCCTTTCTGCTCCACAAGACGGAGCAACCCTCGTGGGAGGAGAAACAGGATTGGAAACGGGAATTCCAGCTCGACTGACGCGCGCCCAGGGGCGCAAGTTCGGGCTCAGCGTCGGCGGCGCGTTCCTCGTCATCGCGGCGCTGCTGTACTTCTGGCGGCACCGGGAAACGGGCGCCGCGATTGCCGGCGCCCTGGGCGGCGTGCTCGTGCTGGCGGCGCTCGCCGTGCCCACGCTGCTGGGCCCGGTGGAGCGGGCGTGGATGGGTCTGGCCACGCTCATCTCGAAGGTCACGACCCCGATCTTCATGGGGGTCGTGTTCTTCGTCGTACTCACGCCCATCGGCCTCATCATGCGGCTCGTGGGGCGGCGGCCGATGGTGCACGCCGAACGCGACGGCGGGTTCTGGATCGACCCGGTGTCGGGCGGCCGCAGCGACATGGACCATCAATTCTGAGGACGCGATAGTGGCCAGACGCGGACTGGTGGGCGAGATGTGGGCCTTCATGAAGGTCCGGAAGAAGTGGTGGCTCCTGCCGATCATCATCGTGCTGCTGCTGGTGGGTGCGCTGCTGATCCTGGCCCAGACGTCGGCCTTCGCGCCGTTCATCTACACCATCTTCTAGCATGGGGCGCTTCCGGTTTCTACGCTGGCATCTGGGTGCAAGTCTTGGTCTGACCCTGCTGGCCGGCGGGATGCTGCGATACGTATCTCCTGATCACCAGGTGGTACTCCACCGCTGGTCGAGCGTCTATGTCGCGGTGCTCGGAGCCCTCGCCCTCGCCTCGGCCTTGCTCTGGTGGCGGAGTCTACGCGCGGTGCGCGCGCCTTCCCGGACGCCACCGAGTTGGTCGATACTCGTTGATCTGGCCGTGCTATGCTGGGGCGGAGCATCGTGCATCACCGCGTTCAGGGCGCCGATGCTTGCGAGCAACTTGCTTAATGGCAACCTGATTGGGGATTACTTCCCCACGGCTACCGTCATCAGCTGGGTGGCCTTGCTGTGTCTGGTGCTGGCGGCGGTGCTGCACCCAGCGGTCCGGGAGCGGCTCACCCGGCAGCCGTGGTTGGTCAGTCTCGCGACCGTGGCGGTCCTCGTCGTGCTTGGGGAGGGACTCGCAAGAGCGTGGGCACTTGCGGAACCGGAAACGGAAGGGTTCCCGACATACCGCGCAGACATTTGGGCCGGCCGATTTGTGCGAACGAACGCACTTGGATTTCGCGACAGAGACCACGACCCATCGCTGAAGGAGCACCGACTCCTGGTGATCGGGGATTCGTACGCCTTCGGCGTCGGCATCAAGTCGCCCGCCGACCGGTTGGGCGAACGGCTTGCCGGCGCACTTGACACGGCCACGGGGTCGGCCTGGGAATCGTACAACGGTGGCGTGCCGGACCGCAACACCTTGGAGGAAACACAGGTGCTCCGGCAACTGCTGCCGACGCATCCTGACGTGGTCGTGCTGCTGTACGTCTTCAACGACATGGACTATCTCGTGCCGATTACGCCACGCCCTGCGTTCCTCGAAGCTCCAACGGGAATTCTGGCGCGGATCCGTCCGACTCGCCTATTGTTTCTGAATTCGTTTCTATACCAGGAACTGTTTGTCCGCTGGCGGCACATTCGCGTCGCGTTCTCGAAGGGTGGGGACGAGCACGATCCGTACTCGGACAGCACGCTGGTGGCACGGCACCTTGAGGATGTGTGTGCGTTCGTCAGGCTGGCGGCCAGCCGGGGAGCTGTCGTGGGCGTGGTGCCGTTTGACGTCGCGACACAGTTGAGCGCTTTCTTCCGACGCCGAATGGCCACCTTCACGCGAGAAGCAGAACGAGCAGGCATCCCCGTGTGGTCAATCGATAGCGCGTTCGCAGGACATTCGTATGCGTCACTCGTGGTCAACTCGCTTGATGGACACCCGAGCGCTCTGGCAAACCACCTGGCCGCCGGGGCCCTCCTGCGGCGGTTGCTTCCGCTCGTCTCCGGGACCGTACCGATTCAGAAACCCGCCTGTCGCAGCACAGGAAGTTGAGCGACCGTGCTACTCCCGGCCGGCTTCTCAGTTCTCTGCGTGCGCGTCGGTCCCTCTGGCGTTGAAGTGATCGCCGAACCAGGCGAACATGCGCGTCCAGTGGTCCCGGAAGTCCTCCACGGTGCCGTTGCGGCCGGCGCCGTGCCCGGCATGCTCGTACTGCACCCACACCGCCTCGCGTCCCAGCCGGCGTAGCGCGTAGTACATCTCGCGCTCGTTGGTGTAGGGCACGTTCCAGTCGTCCTTGCCGGTGAGCATGAGCAGCGGTGTGTGGATGCGGTCGGCGAACATGATCGCCGAGTGCTGGATGTACTTCATGGGCGCTTCCCATAGTGTGGCGCCGATGCGATCCTGCCCCTCTTCGGCGGCGTTGTAGTTGCGCGTGCCGATCTTGGGACTGTCGCCCAGGAAGGAGATGATGTCCACCTTGCCCGAGATGTTGACGGCCGCCGCGAACCGGTTGGTCTGCGTGATCAGCAGATTGGTGGCGTAGCCGCCGTAGCTCGTGCCCTCGACGCCGAGTTTGGTGCCGTCCACGAGTCCCTTCGTTTCCAGGCTGTTGATGCCGTCGGTGACACCCTTCACCCACGCCTCGCCCGGATAGCCCACGTGCAGGTCGACGCTCGGGTGGAAGACGAACCACCCGCGCGCCGCCAGCAGGTTCATGCTCTCGTTGAAGCCGTTGTCGAAGAAGGTCTCGTACACCTCGGCGACCAGCGGATACTTCTTCCCGGCCTGGTAGCCGTAGGGATAGTAGAGCACGCCGTGCAGCTCCTTGCCGTCCACGTCCAGGTAGCTCACGAGCTCGGAGTGGGTGAGCGCCACGCCGTCGAGCTGCGGGTTGAGGGTGGTGAGCGCGTGCGGGTTGGAGAAGTCGCGGCCCGCCGTGTACACCTCGTTCGGGCGGTCGCCGTCGGAGCGTTCGAAGACGAAGCGCGAGCCGTCGTCGGACACGTTCCACGACGAATACAGGTTGGCGTCGCTCGCCAGCTCCGTGGCCTGCCGGGTCTCCAGATCGTAGCGCTCGATGCCGCGCGCCCAGTGGTCCCGGGCCGAACGGGTCAGATAGACGTAGCGGCCGTCCCGGCTCCACGACGCGAAGTCGAGCGACGGCCGGGTGGCGGTGTCGGCCGCCAGCGGATAGACGAGCGACATCGAGTCGCTCTGCGCGTCGAGCAGATGGTAGCCGTCCCTCGCGCTCACCAGCAGCGCGTTCCCGTCGGGACGCCAGGCGACCACCGAGTACGCGAGCTTCGTGGTGTCCGTCTTGGAGACGGGCGTGCGATAGTGCGCGGTGAGGTTGCGTGCACTGTCGGCGTTCAGCCAGCGCACGAAGACGTTCCCCTTGTCGGCGTATGCGAACGCGCTGGCCTGTTCGTTCCAGCGCGGGCTCAGCCGGTGCTCGGCGGGCTTCACCAGCGTGTCGGGGGTGCTGCCGGCGGCGAGGGCCAGCCGGAACACGCCGTAGTCCGTGCCGTGGGCGCGATCGTACGCCGTCTTCTTCGGCACGGCGGTGGAGTAGGCCAGGTACGAGCCGTCGGCCGAGAAGCGCGCCCCCTGGATGTCCGTTTCGGGAAGGATCTCGCGCACCGCGCCGTCGGCCACCGTCACCAGGGCGGGGATCATCCGGTCGCCGATGTTGCGCACGCTGTCCCAGGCGAGGAAGGGCTGCCGGGCGTCCTGCACCACGATCTCACCCTGCGACAGATGGAGGAACGCGGCGCGGGCGCCGGCGGCCCAGCCGTCGGGGCGGAGCGAGACGAGCAGCGAGCGGCCGTCGGGCGCCCACTCCAGCGGCGAATTGGACGCGATCGACTTGCTGGTGTGAACGGCGATCTGGCGTGTGCGGTTGGCGCCGACGTCGTACACGTCCAGCGCCCAGTCGTCGCCCTTCAACAGGAAGAACGCGAGCTTGCTCCCGTCCTTTGTGAAGGTGGCGGCGCGCACCTGCACCTTGCCGGGAAAGATGGGGCGGGACTGCCCGTTGGTCGCATCGATGAGCTGGAACTCCACCGGCGCCGGGGTGATGTAGGTGGGATCGCCGAAGCGGCCGTTGTCCACGCCCAGCGCATCGCGGCGCACGCGCACCGAGAGGGCCACCCAGCGTCCATCGCGGCTCACGTCCTCGATGCGCGCCGAGCGGACTGCGAGGGCGTCGTCGATGGTGAAGGCGCGGCCGGCGGGCTGCTGCGCGGCGGCGGGCGCGGCGGGCGCGGTGAGGAGGAAGCAGGCGAACAGCGCCGGGATGAGGGGACGGGTGAGGGACGGGCGCGGGTGACGGGGCATGGGAGAGCTCCCTGCGGGGTGGGGACGGCGATGCGGCCGGGGAGAGTATGCCGACCGGCGGGGCGGGCGGCAACCGTCCCCAACGCACGACGCCCCGCGCAGCCTGATGGCGGCGCGGGGCGCGTGTTCGAGCTGGCCGCGTGAGCGGCCGGTTCGTACTCAGCCGATCTTCGTCACGTTCTCGGCGGCGGGACCCTTCTGGCCCTGCACGACGTCGAACGAAACCTTCTCGCCCTCGGCCAGCGACTTGAAGCCGCCGCCCTGAATGGCCGAGTGATGGACGAAACAATCCTTCGAGCCGTCCTCGGGCGTGATGAAACCGAAGCCCTTGGCATCGTTGAACCACTTGACTGTGCCGGTCGTACTCATACTGAAACTCCTGAAATGTGGCGAGTCGGAGTCCGGTATTGCCGTACTGACCGACGAACCTGTGTGTTCGTGATTGACGCCGTCACGACGGCCTCCCGACGGGAGCCCCCGCAAGCAAAAAGGACCCGGCAATTCGCGGGTCCTCTCATACCCTTGGGATGTTCGACGCCAACTGGCGCCGTTCCTGCTTCGTTAAGTATAGTGACCCACTGCGGCCGGCACAATTGCGGACGTAAGGCCTCCCATCCAACCGCGGGGTTGCGATCACACAGGACGTTTCGGCGCGGGTCTATCGGACAACGCGCATCGCCTATGTCGCCGTCGTGGCGCTCGCGACGCTCACCGATCTCCACCTGTCCGGCGATCTGACGGCGGCGGCGCACCGGCTGGCCCGGTCCATCGACCCCACACTCGGGCTCGGCGACGCCCTGGACGGCCTCCGCAACGTGGCGCTCTTCGCCGGACTCGGCGCCGTGTGGGTGGCCACGTCCACCGCCACCGCCATCCGGGGAGAGATCCGCCGGGCCGTGATCGCCGGCTGCCTGCTGAGCGCCTGCGTGGAGGGCGTGCAGGTATTCTCGCCCAGCCGCACGGCGAGCATCATGGACCTCGCCACGAACACCCTCGGCGCCTGGCTCGGGGCGGTGGGCGTCGCCTATCTGCTGGCCGACGCCGCGCGCGCCCGGGGCGCCAAGTCCTACCTCGGCATTCCCGCCTTTCTCGTCGCCGGCTCGTACGTGGGGGCCGTGCTGTGCGAGGTGGTGACGCCGCTGTTCAGCGCCGACATGCACTGGAACATGGGCGGCGGGCCGATCGCGTGGCTGCAGATCGCGCTGCAGGCTTCGCTCCCACTCTCGTTCGCGCAGATCCCGTTCACCGACTTCCTGCTGTTCGCACCGGCGGGGTTCCTGGTGGTGATGATGCTGAGCGAGCGCGGGGAGGGGGGCGGATGGATTCGGGTAGCCGTCGTGGGATCGCTGCTGGTGATCGTCGCCGAGGTGTCGCACGGGCTCATCCGCCTTCCCATTCGCTGGGAGGCGGTGGCGGTGCACGTGGTGGGGTGGAGCGCCGGCGCCTGGGCCGCGCACCGCTGGCTCGGCTCGCTCTCGCGCGCGCTGCGGGGCGCCGAACGGGCCCGGTTTGCCTTTGCCGTGTACGCCGCGATCCTGGTGCTCTGGGGGCTGCGGCCCTTCTTCCCGGAGACGAACGGCGCCGTGATCGCCTCGCAGCTCACGCTGGGGCACTTCATTCCGCTGCAGGCCCTCGCGCAGCGAATGGACACGTTCAGCGTGCTGCACATCGCCCAGCAGTTCTTCCTCTACTTCCCGCTCGGATGCTTCCTGGCCGTGTGGCCGCTGCGGTTGTCGGGCCGGTGGTCGCATCTCTGGCCGGGGGTGTTTCTGGCGGCGGTGATCGAGGCGGGGCACATCGTGGTCGAGGGGCGCTTCTTCGACGTGACGAACTGGATCATTGCCTGCGCGGCGCTGGGCATGGGATGGCTGGTGATGCGGCGCGTGGGATTCAGGCCCTACGGAGCGGCAGCGCCCAAACGGGCGCGGTGACTCCCCGGGGCGGCATGGGGTCTGGCTGACCGAAGGCTCGGGCCGCGGAGCACGCGGCCAACCGTCGTTGCGGGGGTGTTCGCATGAAACGCTCCGTCCTGCTTCTCGCCCTGGTCGTCGTCTTCCCGTTCGCGCTCGCTGCCCAGCAGGCCACCGTGGTGCACAACGTCAACCTGCGGTCCACGGCTTCCACCGCACATCCGTCGCAACGCCTGCTGCGGCCACCCGCGTCGCTGACGCTGCTCAAGCCGACGCCCACCAACGGGTACTATCACGTCCGAACGCTGGACAGCCTGCAGGGGTGGGTGTGGGGACGGAACATCGTGATTGCGAGCGCCGTGGCGGCGGTGAATCCCGGCGGACCGCCGCTGCCGGCGCCGGGCAGCTACGCCATCGACATGCCCTCGTGCCCGGCCGTGGGCGAACACACGGTGCACGGCGCGCTCACCCCCTACGACGACTCCAGCGATGCCGGCCTGCGCAACATGGCCAAGCGCCACATACCCGTGGGGGCGACGCCGGTGACGCTCACGATCGCCGGCTTCGCGGCCCTGCAGCACGACGTCGACACGCAGGTTCGCCGACGCCCACCACACCAAGACCACCTTCCACCCCACGCGCGACGCGTTGCGCGGGCTCTCGTTCGGCGACGACACGGTGAGCGAGGGGCGGCTGGTGCAGGTGGCCGCCTACCTCAACGGCGTACGACCGCAGGGCAACGAGTCGGTGAACTGCGCCGGCACCGACGGTGACGACATCCATCTCAACGTGGGTCCGGCGGGCGGAACGGAGTGGGAGGGCGTGGTCGTGGAGATGATCCCCCAGCTCGAGCGTCCGCTGGGGTGGGACGCCGTCACGCTCGACAAGGTGAAGCAGGCGGGTTTGCAGGTGCTCGTGATCGGCGGCCTCACCTACGACAACGAGCACCTGGTGAACGACGACGCGGCGCACCCCAACGGTACCCAGCCCAAGCGGGTGTCGCTCTGGGAAATCCATCCGATCACGGCGTTCTACGTGTGCGCGTCGGGCACGTGCGACCCCGCGCACCTGTCGGAGTGGACGACGCTCACCGCGTGGGCCGGGTCGCACTGAGTCACCGGCGGCCGGCGTTCGGCGGGGCGGCATGCCCGCCGCGCCTGCCATAACGAAACGCGAGTCGGCGTCGCATATTCGCCGGCATGACCAATCGCCGAACCTTCATCCAGCAGGGCGCCGCCGCCATGGCCGCGACGGCGCTCCCCCTTCCGGGCTTCCTCCGCGACCACCGCCCGCGCGCCCAACTCGTGGACCTGATGCGCCCGCCCGATCGCGTGGTGGTCGAGACGGCGTCGGGGGTGCAGGCACTCTCGGCGCGTCCCGGTGCCGCCGGGCGGTGGGAGGGCTCGGGCGTCAACGTGCAGCTCGGTGCTGTGCGCGGCGCGGCGCGCCTCCAACTCTCGGCGCCCACCGTGGGCGTGGCCCGCGTGGGCCTGCGCTGGAACGAACGCCTGGACGCCACGCGGCTGGTGTTGGGCGACGCGTGGGAGCGGGGGTACGGCGATCTCGAGTGGCGCGGGCTGGTGCCCGACCGCGTGATGCCCTGGTACGTGCTCGCCTCGGACGGCGCGCGCACCGACGGGTACGGCGTGCGCACCGGCGCCAACGCGTTCTGCTTCTGGCAGGTGGACGCCGAAGGGATCAGCCTCTGGGCCGACGTGCGCAGCGGCGGCGTGCCGGTGCAACTCGGCGCGCGCGCGCTGGACGTCTGCGACGTGGTCTGCCGCGCCGGCGCCGACGGCGAGTCTCCCTTTGCCGCGCTGCACGCCTTCTGCCGCCAGATGTGTCCCGACCCGCGGCTGCCCGCGGCGCCGGTGTACGGGCACAACGACTGGTACTACGCCTACGGCGACAACAGCGCCGCGACGATGCGCGCCGACGCCGAGCACATCGTCGCGCTGTCGCCCTGCCGGCGGCAACCGGCCCTTCGTGGTGATCGACGACGGCTGGCAGCCGGGCCGCGGCGCCAGCAAGGCGGGCGCCGGACTGTGGGATCGCGGCAACGAGAAGTTTCCCGACATCCCCGGGTTGCTGGCCGACGTGACCCGCATGGGCGCGCGCCCCGGGGTGTGGATTCGGCCGCTGCAGGCGCCCGCCGACGCGCCGGATAGCTGGCGGCTGCCGCGCGAACACGGGGTGCTCGATCCCACGGTGACCGGTGCGCGGGAGAAGATCGCGGCCGACATGGCGCGGCTCCGAAGCTGGGGCTTCGAACTCATCAAGCACGACTACTCCACCTGGGACATCTTCGGCCGGTGGGGCCGGCAGATGGGATCGGCGCTGACGAAGGACGGCTGGACCTTTGCCGAAGGTCCGCGCCGCACGAGCGCCGAGGTGATCAACGCGTTGTACGAGACCATCCGCGCCGCGGCCGGCGACGCGATCGTCATTGGATGCAACACGGTGAGCCACCTGTCGGCGGGGCGGTTCGAGATGTGCCGCATCGGCGACGACACGAGCGGCACCGAGTGGGCGCGCACGCGGAAGATGGGCGTCAACTCGCTGGCCTTCCGGGCGGCGCAGAGCGGCGCCCTCTACGTGGCCGATCCTGATTGCGCCGGGATCACCAGCAAGGTGCCATGGACGCTCACGCGCGAGTGGCTCGACCTCGTGTCGCGCAGCGGCACAATGTGCTTCGTGTCGCTGGCACCCGATGCGTTGGGCGACGCGCAGCGGCAGGACGTGCGGGCGGCGCTGGCCCGGGCCGCGGTGCCGCAGCCGCTCGGCGAGCCGGTGGACTGGCAGCGCACCACGGTGCCGGCGCGCTGGACGCTCATGGGAGAGGCGCGCACCTACGACTGGGCGTTCGGGGCACTGGACGTGCCCTGATCCGCGCCCGTCGCTCGATGATCATCGGCGTCCCGATCCGACGCCCTTCCGAACAGCTCCCCCGCGCCTCCGGGCCGGGGGCCATCTCTTCGGAAGGGAGGAACGATGTCGCTGCACTCACGAGTGTTTCGCGCCAGGGGGCTGCTGGCCATGTGCGCCACGATCGGGATCGTGGCGGCGTGCGGCGGGGCAGCCGATGCCACCGGGCCGGGGTTCGGCAACGGGAACGGCAACGGGAACGGCAACGGGACCGGCGCCGACAGCACGGCCAACGACCTGTTCGTGAGCGCTTCCACGGGCAACGACGCCAACACCGGCACACGACAGCATCCCTTCGCCACCATCGGCGCGGCGCTGGCGGCGGCTGATTCTGGGCGCGTCGTCCGCGTGGCCGGCGGCACCTATATGGAACGCGTGAAGCTGCGATCGAACGTCACGATCGTCGGTGGCTTCGATCCCGCCACCTGGCAGCGCGACACCGCGCAGTATCCCACGCAGGTGAGCGACTCGAGCGTCGCCGATCGACGGTCGTGGCGTACGCAACGTCGTGCTCGACGGATTGCGCATGTCCACGCTTGCCAGCAGCGCGTTCGGCGTCGTGGTGCTCGATTCGAGCACCGGCATCGAGATTCGCGGCGGCACGATTACGGCCGCTCCCGGCGACAGCGCGGCCCCGGTGTACGACGCGAGCGGCAACGTGGGCAATCCGGGACAGGGCGGACAGGGCGGCGTGGCCGGTGGCATCTGCCCGCCCGATCGCGTGGGCGGAGTGGGCGGTTCCGAGAACGTTCCCGGCGGGTCCACGGGTGGCAAGGGAGGCACGGGAGGACTGTTCGGTGGATTCGACGGTTCGCCGGGAGCCGGCACGGGGGGTGGCGGCGGTGGAAAGGGCGGGGCGGCGTATGCGGTGGGCGCGACGGGAAAGACGCCGACCATTTCAGGTGCCGCCGGCGCGCCGGGTATTCCGGGCGCCTCGTTCGGAACCTTCGATATGCAGGCTGGCTATTCGCGCGCCTTCGGACAGGGCGGGCGGCCGGGCGTCGGCGGGCCGGCCGGCGGCGGAGGTGGCGGTGGGGGCGGCAACTTCGCGCTGGCAACGTGCGGTGGCGGTGGGGGCGGGGGTGGCCAGGGCGGTGGAGGCGGCACCGGAGGGCTCGGTGGGTTCGGCGGATATCCCTCCATCGGCGTCATCCTCGGCACGACGAGCGAAATGCAGATGGACAGCACCGTCGTCGTTACGCTGGGCGGCGGCAAGGGCGGAGACGGTGGGAAGGGAGAGCAGGGAGGACCGGGCGGCGCTGGCGGCGCCGGCGGCACGGGTACCGCCGGGGCCGGCTCCGGTGGGCACGGCGGGGCTGGCGGGCCGGGCGGACGCGGCGGCCAGGGTGGTGGCGGGGGCGGTGGCCCATCCATTGGCCTGCTCGTGGTGGGGAACGGTGCGTTCAATGGCAACGCGGTCGTGTTCCGCATCGGCCCGCCGGGACAGGGCGGCGCCAGTTCGAGCCCGGGGCTACCCGGCGACTCGCTGTCGATCAAGGTGGTGAACTAGCCGGCAACCGGGGCATTCGCCGAAACGCAACACGCCCCGCGCGATCCGAGATCGCGCGGGGCGTGTGACGTCCGTGCCGCCGGAGCGGCCGGCCGGGTCTAGTGGCCGAGCTTCACGACGTTCTCCGCCGCCGGGCCCTTCTGCCCCTGCACGACGTCGAACTGCACCTTCTCGCCTTCGGCCAGCGACTTGAAGCCGCTGCCCTGAATGGCCGAGTGGTGCACGAAGCAATCCTTGGAACCGTCATCGGGGGTGATGAAGCCAAAGCCCTTCGCATCGTTGAACCACTTGACTGTGCCGGTCGTACTCATGTTCGAACTCCTGATTGTGTGGTGTGTCGGAGTCCGGTGGTGCCGTACTGACCGACGTACCCGTGTTTTCGTGAATGACGCCGTCACGACGGCCTCCCGACGGGAGATTCCCAAAGTAAAAAAGACCCGGCAACCGGCGGGTCCTCGTTCACCCCAGGAATGTCCTGGCGCCACCTGGCGCCCCATCAGATGCCCCCAAAGGTAGTGCTGCGGCCGTTTTCGCACAATCGGCAATCCCGACCGATGATCATCGAACCGGTTCGGCGACGCCCTTCCTGACAGCTCCCCTCCAGCCGACCGAGGCTGCGGGGCCCCCAGCCGAAGGAGGAACGATGTCGCACTACTCACGATTCCGGCATGCGTGCAATCTGGCGTTCGCGGCGGCAGCCGTCTGCGTGGTGGCGGCGTGTGGTGGCGCCGCCGACGCCACGGGACCCGGTGGAGGCGGCGGTGGAGGGGGCGGCGGGGGCGGGGGAGGGGGAGGGGGACCCCAATTCCCGAGCGGCGACGTTTTCGTGAGTGCCGCCACGGGCAACGATACCAACGCCGGTACGCAGCAGGCGCCGGTGGCGACGATTGCCCGGGGGCTGGCACTCGCCGACTCCGGCGCGACGGTGCGCATTGCCGGGGGCTCGTACCGCGAGGTCGTCTCGCCCAGGTCGAACGTGGACCTCTGGGGCGGCTACGAGCCCTCCTCCTGGGCGCGGGACACCGCCGGCCATCCCACGACCGTCGTCAACACGCTCCAGGCAGTGGCCGCGGTCGGCGTCCACGACGTCGTCCTCGACGGGTTGCACCTGGTGGCCGACTCGGCCAGCGGGTTCGGGGTGGTCACCCTCGACTCGAGCACGGGGATCGTGATTCGCGGCAGCACGATCTCGGCACCGCTGGGTTTCGACGCACCGGCTGCGCCGGCGTTCATCCCGGCCCGAGCCGACGGCGGCGCGGAAGGAGCGCAGGGCATGGCCACCGACTTCTGTCCACCGGCCATTACCGGAGGGCCGGGCGGCTCCGGGGGGCCGGGTGGCAACGGTGGCGCCGGCGGTACCGGGGGAGCGGCGTCGGGCTTCGCCGGGAGCGGCGGGTCGGGATCGGGCGCCGGAGCCGGTGGCGCCGGTGGTGCACCGGCCGGCGATGGGGCGGCCGGAAAGCCTGCCTCACACGCCGGGTCGGCGGGCGCCGACGGCGCCGGCGGAACGGGCTTCGGCGCGTACCCGATCAAGATCGGATATATCGGCCCCACTGCCGGCGTCGGCACGCAGGGACAGGCCGGTCCGGGGGGCGGCGGCGGGGGTGGCGGCGGCGGGCCCGCGATCGCTCCGATTTGCGGGGGTGGGGGTGGTGGTGGCGGTGAGGGCGGCGCCGGCGGCGGCGGCGGTAACGGTGGCTGGGGCGGTGGGCCATCCATCGGTGTGGTGGTGTCTGCCGGCAGTGAGTTGGTGCTCGATGCGAGTGTCGTGATCACGGCGGGTGGCGGACGGGGCGGGGCCGGTGGAGTGGGGCAGGCGGGTGGGCCTGGCGGACGGGGAGGGTACGGCGGCGTGGGAGCCAGTCTGACCGGGCGCGGGGGCAATGGTGGCGCCGGTGGCGACGGAGGCGATGGCGGCTGGGGTGGCGGTGGGGTTGGTGGCCCCTCCATCGGCGTGCTGGTACTCGGGGGGGGCAGCTTCACGCCGACGAACGTCAGCTATCAGATCGGGGCCGGTGGTGCCGGCGGGGCCGGCCGGACGGCGGCGAGCGACGGCGCCACGGGCGATTCGGCGTCGGTGAAGGCGATGCCGTCGTGATGGACCTGTGTCGGCGGTGCGCGCGCCGCCCGCGGTGTGGCGGGCTCCCGGGGCCCGGGCTAACTTCGCCCTCGGGAGCCGCTTACCACCACTCCACGGGTAGATGCCGAAGGACGACGCCGACATTACTCAACTGCTCGCCGCCTGGAGCGCCGGCGACGCCGCGGCGGGCGATCGTCTGCTCCCGCTGGTGTACGCGCAGCTTCACGAGATCGCCAGCCGGTACATGCGCGACGAGCACGCGGCGGCCACCCTCCAGCCCACGGCGCTCATCAACGAAGCGTACCTCCGGCTCGTGGGCAGTGACGTGCGGTGGGAGAGCCGGCGGCACTTTCTGGCCATCGCGGCGCGCACCATGCGCCGCGTGCTCGTGGACCACGCCCGGGCCCGCCATCGCGACAAGCGGAGCGGCGACCGGGTGAGCATCACGCTGGAGAACGCGGCCGACGACAGCCAGCGCGACCCGATCGACGTGATCGCCATCGACGACGCATTGCAGGAATTGGCCACGCTCGACGAACGGAAGGCGCGGGCGGTGGAGCTGCACTACTTCGCGGGGCTCGAATACGATGAAGTGGCCGAGGTGCTCGGCGTCTCGACGCCGACGGTGACGCGCGACCTGCGATTCGCGCGCAGCTGGATCTACGACCGCCTGGGAGAGGGATGACACCGATGGACGCCAACCGGCTCGCCCGCCTGCAGGAGGTGTTCGACGCGGCGCTCGAGCGGCCGGCGGCCGAGCGGCACCGGTTCGTGGACGAGGCGTGCGACGGGGACACGGAGTTGCGGGACCGGGTGCTGCGACTGCTCCGGGCCCGCGACGCATCGGAGGGCGGAGCGTTCGTGAGCGATGCCGTGCGCGACGCCACGCTCTCGTTCGGCACCGCCGGCGATCACGCCGGCCGGATGCTCGGCCCCTACCGGCTGGTGCGCGAACTCGGGCACGGGGGCATGGGTACCGTATGGCTCGCCGAGCGCGTGGACGAGGCGTATCGCGCCCAGGTGGCGATCAAGCTCGTACGCGGCGGCTTCGCCAGCGACGACCTGGGGCGGCGGTTCCGAGCCGAACGCCAGATTCTGGCCGACCTGCACCATCCGCACGTCGCCGCGCTGCTGGACGGCGGCGAGGCCCCCGACGGTACGCCGTATCTCGTGCTGGAGTACATCGACGGCGAGCCGATCACCAACTGGGCGGAGTCGCGCCATCTGCCGCTCGACGACCGGCTGCGGCTGTTCCGGCAGGTGTGCGACGCCGTGCAGCACGCCCATGGATCGCTGGTGGTCCACCGCGACATCAAGCCGTCCAACGTGCTCGTGGGCGCCGACGGCGTGCCGAAGCTGCTCGACTTCGGCATCGCCAAGCTGCTCACGCCCGACGCGTCCGCCGAGACGACGGTGCTGGAGCGGCGACTCACTCCCGGCTACGCCAGTCCCGAGCAGCTTCGCGGCGAGCGCATCACGGTGTCCACCGATGTGTATTCCCTCGGCGTCCTGCTGTACGAACTGGTGACCGGTGTGCACCCCTTCGCGGTGGACGGCGTGTCGACGGAGGAAGTGCGCCGCCGCGTGATCGAGTGGGAGGCGCCGCGCCCGAGCGACGTGCTCCGGAAGCGCGCCGCGAGCGGCGGCGTCAATCCCCGAGCCGTGGCCGGCGATCTGGACAACATCATCGCCAAGGCGATGCGCAAGGAGCCGGCGCTGCGCTATGCGTCGGTGGCCCAGCTCGCCGACGACGTGGACCGGATGCTCGCCGGCCAACCGGTGCTCGCGCGGTCGACGTCGATGGCGTACCGCACGCGCAAGTTCGTCGCCCGCCACAAGTCGGCGGCGGCGGCCGTGGCGCTGCTCTTTCTCTCGCTCATCGGCGGGTTGGCGGCCACGCTCTGGCAGGCCCGGCGCGCCAACGCGGCACGGGCCGCCGCCGAGTCGGCGCTCACAGAATCGAACGCGGTCAAGGACTTTCTCACCAACCTGTTCCAGGCCAGCGACCCGAACGAGAATCGCGGCGCCACGATCACGGCGCGCGAACTGCTGGCCCGCGGCGTACAGCGGGTGGACTCGCTCGACGGGCAGCCGCGGCTCCAGGCCGATTTCCTGCACGTGCTCGCCGGCGTCGAGCGGTCGGTGGGCGAATACCCCACGGCCAGGGACATGTACCGGCGGGAGGTCGCGATCCGCCGCTCGCTCCCCGACACGCCCGACTCGACGATGGTGAACGCGCTCACCGGCCTCGGCAACGCCTGGGACGTACTCGGCGATCCCGACTCGTCGGCGGCCGCGTACGAGCAGGCGATCGACTACGGCCGCGCCCACGGCGGTCTGGAGCAACCCTCCGTGATTGCCGCCATCAGCGCCGTGGCCAACGAATACTCGCGGCTGGGCGAGGATGCGAAAGCCGAAGCGAGCTTTCGCCAGGCGATTGCGCTGCAGGCCAGGGTGCTCGGCCCCACCAGCACCGATCGCGCGTACACGATGAATGACCTCGGGCTCATGCTCACCACGCAGGGGCGCTATCAGGAGGCGGAGCCGCTGCTGCGCGAATCGCTGCGGATGTTCCGGTCGGCCGACACGGGCAGCGTGAGCACCGCCGACGCCACCGACAACCTGGGGATGATGCTCCGCGAAGCCGGCCGCTACGATCAGGCCGAACCCTTTCTGCGCCATGCCTACCAGATCCGCCGGCAGGTGCTCGGTACCGACGCGCGGTTCATGGGGGAGTCGTATTTCTCGCTCGGCTACCTGCTGGCGTTGCGCGCCGATCCCGCGGACTTCGCCGAGGGCGACTCGCTGCTCCATGCCGCGCTCGATGTGTTCCGCACGACGCTCGGCCCCACGCACCGCGCCGTGGGCTACGCCGAGCATGCGCTCGGCGTGCTGTACCTGCACCATGGCGATCTGGCGCGCGCCGAGCAGTGGCTCGGCAGGGCACGGGCGTTGCGCGAGGGAACGAGGGGCGACTCGCCGCGCGAGACGGCGCGGACCCTGGTGCGCCTGGGACAGGTGCAGTTGGCGCGACAGGAGCCGGCGGCCCTGGCCACCTACCGCGAGGCGGACTCGTTGGCGCGGGCGACGCTCGATTCGCTGGATCCGGTCCGCAGCCGGGCGGCCGCGGGCCTGGCCATCGTGCTCGCCGGGCGCGGGGAGCGCGCCGTCGCCGACACGATGTACACCCGCGCGATGACGGCGCTTGTCGGGCGCATCGGGGCGCAGCACCCGATCGTGCGCGAGGATTGCGCGGCGGCCGGCGGAGCGGGGTTGCGCGACGCGTCCGTATGCGAAGGGGGAGCCCGGTGATGGGCGGCGTGCCTCGCACCGTTCACGCGCGACTCGCCAGAGGCTGAAACCCGGCGCAGGGCGGGTCTCACGTCACCGGTGGAAGGTGAACCCGGTTGAGGAGGGCCTGGAAGGCGGGGGCGCCGTGGTACTTCCTGAACGCGGGGAACAACCCCAGTTCCCACACCTGCCAATCGCGTTCCTCAACGGCGCGGGTGAGCCAGAACATCACCTTGGCGTCGTCGCCGATACCGGCGTAGCCGATCGCCATCTGGAAGGGGGCAATGAATTCGCCGCCGCTGGCGCGTCTCTCCCAGTCCCGCAGTTCGGCCCTGGCAGTCGCGGGGTTCCCGCACCGTGCCTCGGCGTAGATGTACGTGCCCTCCCGCCCCGGCACCGCGGGAAGCGATCGGGGGCGACTCCGGAGCATCGCCATCGCTCGATCGCAGCGGCCCGAACTCGCGGCCAGAAGCGCCATCTCCACGCGAGCCGGTTCGAAGTCGGGTTCCCGGTCGAGTACCGCGCTCACCTCATCCACCGCGGCGTCCACCGAATCGGAGAAGTCCAGAATCGTTGCCACGCGCGTGCGGATGATGCTCGAACTGGGGTCGAGGTCCACTGCGTGGCGGACCGTCGCCCGCGCCGAGTCCAGTCGTCCCACCGCCACATAGTACCAGGCGTGGAAGAGCCAGATGTCCGCCTTTGCGGGGTCCAGCGCCAGCGCCCGGTCGAAGGCCGCACTGGCGCGCGGCCAGTCCCAGTCGGCAATCAGGTACAGGAACCCGAGCGTGGCGTGGGCATCGGCGAGCGTGCTGTCGAGACGCAGCGCACGACCGACAGCCGCGCGCGCGGGCACGAACTCGTTGATCCCGCGGGCACAGAGAAAGGCCGCGCGGAGATCGTGCGCCTGCGCCAGATTCGACCAGGCCAGCGCATATCCGGAGTCGAGACGTGTGGCCGCGGCCAGCAGTGCCACCGCACGATTGAGCGACGCGCAGTCGCGTTTTTCCGAGTACCAGCGAGCGCGCAACAGGGAGTCGTGGGCGGCCGGGTCGGCGGGGCGTCCGAGGTGGGTGCCGGCCAGCGGTTGCCGGGATGCGTCGCCAATGCGCAGGTGGGAGCCGAGGGCGCGCGACATGCTGTCCTCGAGCCCGAAGACGTTGGTCTTGGCCGACGTGTACGTGAGTGACGGCAGGTAGGCGTTCGCCGCGACGTCGTATGGCCGCACGGTGAGCCGGAGGGAATCGCCTTGCGGGAGCACCGTACCCGTGAGCACGACGTCGGCGTGCAGCTCGCGTCCCACCAGTGGGAGGTCGGGGCGGACGCGGTATCGCGGGTCGCGAGGCATCGGGCGCACGGCGAGGTCCGGCGCGTTGGAAAGGGCCGCGAGCAGCTCCTCGGGAATGCCATCGGCCAGATAGGCATTCGTTGCCGAGTCCGGCCCGAAGATCTCGAACGGCAGGGCGACCACCGAGCGGAGGGACGCGGGGGCCGGCGTGGTCCCGGGCGGCGCCGTGGCCGGGCCGCTGCTGCGGTGCATCCCGAGATATCCAATCGTCCCGAGGACGCCAGCGGCAATGATGCCGGTGACCGTCCTCCTGCGGCGTCCCGGTCGCGACGGGTGTCCTGCCGGGTCCGCGGTCGACGCGAGGGCGGCCAGTGCCGTTTGCAATTCATCGATGCTCTGGTAACGACGCGCCGGCTCGCGCTCGATGGCCCGCATCACCACCGCATCGAGTGCGGCGGACAGTTCGGCGCGGTGGCGAGACGGCGGGACCGCGCGCTCCGAGATCACCCGCGCGATGACGGCGTGCGCGGTGGGCCCCGTGAACGGCGGCGCACCGGTGAGCAGCTCGTACAGCGTCACCCCGAGCGCGTAGATGTCGCTCCGCGCATCGGGGAGTCGTTCGCCCAGCACGTATTCGGGACTCATGTACTGCGGGGTACCGAGCGACAGCCCGGTGCTGGTCAGCCGGTCCGCATCACCGGCGTCCATCGCCAGAGCGATCCCGAAGTCCGCCACCAGCGCCTGGTCGTCCTGCAGCAGGATGTTCTCGGGCTTGATGTCGCGGTGGATGACGCCATGCCGGTGCGCGTAGTCGAGGGCGCTCGCCACCTGGCCGACGATCCGGAGCGCCTCGGTTACCGGAAACGGCCCCCCGCTGCGCAGGCGTTCGCGCAATGTGAGGCCGTCGACGAACGGTGTTACGTAGTACAGGACTCCGTCGGCGTCCCCGGAATCGTGGAGGGGGAGAATGTGCGGGTGCTGCAACCCGGCGGTCGTGCGGATCTCGGCGAGAAAGCGCTTCGCGCCCACCACCTCCGCAAGCTCCGGGCGCAGCACTTTGATGGCCACCGCCCGGTCGTGCTTCAGATCGTGCGCCAGATACACCGTGGCCATTCCCCCGGCCCCGAGTTTCCGCTCGACGCGGTAGCGGCCGGCGAGGGCGGCGGCGAGAGTTCTGACCGGATCGCTCATGGGAATTCACCAAAGTACGAACGGCCCGCGGGAACGGTAAGAGCGTGGGGAGGCGATGCCTCCCGGCGCGGCGCATCCGGCCGTATCATTGCAGAGGTCATCCGCCCGACGCACCGTCCACCCGCGCCCTCCATCCACCAGCCGATGTCCCTGCGATCCCAGTTGGCCGTGCCCCTCGCACTGATGCTGCTTACGCAGCTCGGCGTCGCCCAGCGCCCGTCCACGGGCCCGAGCTTCGAAATCACCTTTCCCGCCTCGGCCCACGCCGGTCCGATTACCGGCCGCGTGTACGTGGCGCTGTCACGCACCAACGACGCGCGCCGCACGCCGATCGCCCAGACCGGCGAGGACGGTGTGCCGCTGTTCGCGGTGAACGTGTCGAACCTGGCGCCGGGACAGGCGGTCACCATCGACGCGTCCGCCAGCGGATATCCGGTGAAGCAACTCAGCGAGATCCCCGCCGGTACGTACTGGGTGCAACCGTTCGTCAACGTCTACACCGAGTTCCACCGCGCCGACGGCCACACGGTGTGGCTGCACATGGACCAGTGGGAGGGACAGGACTGGAAGCGCTCGCCGGGGAACCTGTACGGCACGCCGGTGCAGATCACCTTCGATCCGACGTCGTCCACGCCCATCCGGCTCGTCGCCGACCGGGTGATCCCGCCGGTGGAGGTGCCGCCCGACAACGAGTACGTGAAGCGGTTCCGCATCCAGAGCACGATCCTCACCAGATGGTGGGGGCATCCGATGTACCTCGGGGCGACGGTGCTGCTGCCCAGGGGCTATGCCGCGCACCCGAACGTGAAGTACCCGGTGGTGTACGACGAGGGACACTTCTCGCTGCGTCCGCCCGGGGGCGGCGCCACCGACGCCTGGCTCGCCGACTCCACCCCCCGCGTCATCCTCGTGACGCTGCAGCATCCGTCGCCCTACTACGACGATTCGTACGACGTCAACTCGGCAAACGAGGGCCCCTACGACGACGCGATCATGCAGGAGCTGATTCCCGAGGTGGAGCGCCGCTACCGCGTCATCGGCCAGCCGTGGGCCCGCCTGCTCACGGGCGGGTCCACCGGCGGCTGGATCTCGCTCGCCCAGCAGGTGTTCCACCCCGACTTCTACGGCGGCACCTGGTCGCTCTGTCCCGACGCCGTCGATTTTCGCTATCACCAGATCGTGAACATCTACGAGGACACGAACGCCTACTGGGTGAATCACGGGTGGATGAAAGTCGACCGGCCCGACGTGCGGCGTCCCGACGGCAACATCGTGACGATGATGAAGGACGAGAACTGGTACGAGCTGACGGTGGGCGATCACTCGCGGTCCGGCGGACAGTGGGACATCTGGGAAGCGGCCTACGGCCCGGTGGGCGCCGACGGCTACCCGCAACGCATCTGGAACAAGCAGACCGGCGTCATCGACCACGCGGTGGCCGAGTACTGGAAGCAGCACTTCGACCTGCGGCACCGGCTGGAGACCAACTGGCGGACGGTGGGGCCGAAACTCGCCGACAAGCTCAACGTGTACGTGGGAGCGATGGACACGTACTATCTGAACGACGGCGTGCATCTGCTCGACGACTTCCTCAGCCGCGCGACCGATCCCAAGTGGACCGGCGAGATCGTCTATCAGCCGCGCGCCCCGCACTGCTGGGGGCCGCCGCTGCCGGCACTGCTGCAGAAGATGGAGGCGCACATGCTGAGGACCGCGCCGGCGGGCGCCGACACGAAGAGTTGGCGGTATTGAGCGGTGTTCTGGCCGATCGTCATTGGCGCGCCTCCGGGCACATCGCAAACATTGCACAAAGGGTGATCGGGGCGACTGCGCGACGGGGCCGGGCACGATATTACAGGGATCTCACCTCTCGCGGAGATGCTCGATGTTCCGGAATGCCGCCGTCTTGCTGCTCGCCGTTGCCGTTGCCGCCTGCTCGCGCAAACCGCCCGATCCGAGCGCCGAGTTCTCGACCATCGGCTTCTCGCTCCAGTTGCCCTCGGGCATGCAGCACGCCCTCGATGCGGCCGAACCGGGCTTCCGCCGGATCACCCCCGACAAGTTCCGCGCCGATGTCGCGCAACAGTCGGCCCTCGGCAGCGGCCGGCTGCAGCCGCTGTTCGCCACCATCGCCGACTTCGATGGCGACGGCACCAAGGACGTGATCGTCGAGGGCACGGTGCCCGGCGACTCGGCTCTGCACGTGGTGGCGGTGATGAACGGCAAGACGCCCCACGCCTTCGAGGTCACGAACTTTCCGGTGTACGACGCCGACGCGGTGGGCGTCTACCTGTCCGCCGCCCCGGATGGCACCACGGGCGCGTTCGAGGTCGTCAACGATCCCGATCCGACGATGCTCTACACCTACCGGTCGGGACGCTTCGTGGGATCGAAGCTCGGCAACTGAGCGGGCTCAGTTCCCCTGGACGACGCGGATCATCATCGACGCCGCGGCCAGCGCTCCGGCATAGACCGCCGCCACCGACGGGCGCAGCCGCACCGGCACCGGCGCCTGGCCGTCCGTGCCCGTGCACTCGTACACGAAGGCCGGCGGCGTATTGCGGATCGTGAACCGGATGCCCACGTCCGCGTAGCGATTGGCCAGCTGCTCGTAGTGGCTGAGGCTGTACTGGTACTGGTGGAAGCGCCCGCCGGGTCGCAGCGACTCGCGGCTCACGTCGAGGATCCGCTCCACCACGTCCTGATCCATGATGCGGAGCGGGAGGCTCGAGATCACGGCGTCCACGCCGTCGATGCGTTCCTCGGCGAGCACCGCCGGCAGCTTGCTGGCGCAGGCGTTCCGCAGCCGCAGGCGGGGGTCCGGAAACCGCTGTTCCGCCATCGCCACGAATTCCGGATTGATCTCCAGCGAGATCAGCCGGGCGTCGGGGCGCATGCGCCGGAGAATCTCGCGGGTCACGCACCCCGTTCCCACGCCCAGCTCGACGAGGTGCCGGGCCCGCGTGAAGTCGATGCCGCGCAGCAGCCGGTCCACCAGATAGCGGGAACTCGGCATGATCGTGCCCGACGTACGGATGCTCGCGATGTGCTTGATCAGGGCGCACTCCGTGGGAGGGAGGTCGGAACCGCGACGGCCGACAGCCGTTGGCGGCGGCCCCTGACGGGAAGGGTGGAATTGGACCGCGCGTCCACTGGCCGAATCTTACTGCAAACACCCGGCCGCACCAGTCCCCAACGGCCCGCCCGGCCGGTCCGTACGCGCTTCCGGCCGTTCGGACCACGCTCTCCTCCGCGGCCGGCGACGGTCGCGGATCATCCGTCGCGCGGCGCTCGCCGCCGGTCAGCGGCCCGAGAGGGCGGCCGATCCGTCGCGAATCGCGGCGCAACAGGCCGCGAGGCGCGACAACCCGCGGTCGAGCACGTCGTCGGGCTGCAGATACGCGAGGCGCAGAAAGCCCTCGCCGCCGGGCCCGAACGCGGTGCCCGGGAGCACCGCGACGTCGAACTCGTCGAGGGCGCGGGTGGCGATCTGCCGGGAGGTGAGCCCCGTGCCCGCGACCAGCGCCCGGAGATCGGGGAAGGCGTAGAACGCTCCGCGCGGCGTGTGGCAGGTGACGCCCGGCAGCGCGTCGAGCGTGCGGGCCACGTGCCGGGCCCGGCTCGCGTACCGATCGCGCGACGCGATCACGTCGTCGTCGGGGCCGGTGAGGGCGGCCAGCGCGCCGATCTGCACGAAGGTCGAGGTGCACGAGAAGTTGTGGGTCACGAACCGTTCGAAGGCGGCGCCGTGGCCGGGCGGCACCACGGCATAGCCCAGGCGCCAGCCGGTCATCGCGAAGTTCTTGGACAGGCCGTCGACGACGATCGTCCGTTCGGCCATGCCCGGCAGCGCCGCGAGGCTGGCGAAGTCGCCGTCGAACTGCAGGTCGCCGTAGATCTCGTCGGTGATCACCGTCAGGTCGTGCCGCTGCACGAACTCGGCGATCGCCGGCAGCGCGTCGCGGGGAATGATGCCCCCCGTGGGATTGTGCGGCGCGTTGAGCATGAGGACGCGCGTGCGCGGGGTGACGCGCGCTTCGAGTTCATCCGCCGACACCGCGAACCCGTGTTCGGCGTCCAGATCGTAGTGCACCACGCGCCCGTCCAGAAAGCGCGTGATGTGCGTGTACGCCGGAAACCCGACCGACGGCGAGAGCACGTCGTCGCCCGGGCGGATCACGGCGGCCATGGCGGCGAACAGCGCGGCCTTCGGCCCCGGGGCGATGATGGCCTGCTCGGCGGTGGCCCGCACGTGGCGGCGTGCCATGTACCGGGCCACGGCGTCACGCAGTTCGGGGAGCCCGGCCGCCGGCGCATATCCGGTGTGGCCGTCGCGCAGCGCGCGCACCGCCGCCTCCACCACGTTGCCCGGCGCCTGGACGTCGGGCTGCCCGATTTCGAAGTGCACGATGTCGTGCCCCAGCGCTTCGCGGGCGCGCGCGGCGGCCAGGGTTTCGAACGCCGATTCGGCGCCCAACTGGGAAAAGCGGTCGGCCAGAGAGAACGGCACTGGAGTCTCGGGAACGGGGTGGAAACTGCACAGGAATCTGCCAGGGAGCGGGTCAATTTGCACGGGGCGGGGAGGCGCCTCCGACCGCGGCGCACCCCGTTCGAGCGGTTGGGGGGGTTGCCAGACTTTGCCATACAAAGTACTATGTCATGGTTCCCGCGATCGTGATCCCTGCGTTGGAGGTGTTCGTGTCCCATCCCGCGCCTGCCGCATTCCACGGTTCACCGTCCCCCCTTCGCAACGCCGCGCGCTACTGGGAGCCGAGACGCATCGGCTACAACGCGGCGCTCGCCGCCCTCTGCGTGTACTGGGTGGTGGCCACCTGGCCGCACTTCCAGCCGGCGTTCAACCTTCCCGACCTCGGCCGCCTGCTCGTGCTCGGCCTTCTCGCCAACGTCTGCTACTCGGCCGCCTACCTCGTCGATCTGCCGCTCCAGACCAGCGCCGTCCGTGACTGGTGGCTCCGGAACCGATGGCTGGTCTGGCTCATCGGCACGCTGTTCGCCCTGCTGCTGGCCTACTACTGGATCGGCGACGAGATCTATCCGGCGGTGGGCATCAGGTAGTCCGCGGCGTACCAGTGCTCCGGCGCGGGAAAGGCGCCGGTGCGCACCTCGCGCGCGTAGGCCCCGAACGCGCGCTGGACCGCCGCGCCCACCTCGGCGTAGCGGCGCACGAATCGGGGGGCGATGTCCCCCACGAAGTTCCCGAGCATGTCGTGCGAGATGACGAGCTGTCCATCCACGTGCGGGCCGGCGCCGATGCCGTAGACGATCACGTCCACGCGCTCGCGCACCGCCGCCGCGGCGTCGGGCGGGAGCGCTTCGAGCAGGATCGCGAATACGCCGGCCTCCTGCAGCGCCAGCGCGTCGTCGATCAGGCGCTCCACCGCCGCCGGCGACTTGCCCTGCACGCGGTAGCCGCCGAGTTGCGCCAGACTCTGCGGCGTGAGGCCGAGGTGGCCCATCACGCAGATGCCGGCGTCCACCATCGCCCGCACGCGGCCGGCCACGCGCGCGCCGCCCTCGCACTTCACGGCGTCGCAGCCGAGGGTGACGAAGCGGCCGGCGTTGCGGACCGCCTCGGCGTCGCTCACCTGGTAGGAGAGGAAGGGCAGGTCGCCCACCACGAACGCGCGCGGGCTCGCCCGGCAGACGCTCTTCACGAACACGCACATGTCGTCGAACGTGATGCCGGTGGTCGACGGCAACCCCATCATCGTCATCGCCGCCGAATCGCCCACCAGCAGCAGGTCCACGCCCGCCCGGTCGGCGAACACGGCGGTCGGATAGTCGTACGCGGTGACGAACACCGCCTTCTCGCCGCGCGCCCGCAGGCGGGCGAGGGTGTGGGTCGTGGTCTTGGGACGGACGGCGGTCATCGGGACCTCCCAAAAAACACGAGGCCCACGGGTGATCCGCGGGCCAGTGCTTTTTAGCGAATTGTTTAACGTGGCTGCAATACGCGGCAAATCACCACGGCTTCGGTTGTCCGAACAAGGCTAGGGCCGCGAGCCCGTCCGGTCAAGCGGGCGGGGCCCGCAATGGCTACAATGGGAGCGGGCGCTACGGGCCCGGCAGTCCCGCCGCCGCGGCGGCGAGTCCATTCAGACCCGGAGGCAACGCAGGCATGTTCCTTCGCAAACGGCACCCGCCGGCCGGCTCCCGGCCGGGGACCCTGATGATTCCGGCCGGCGCGCTCCCGCCGACCATCCACGTGATCGATTACACGACCGGCGAACTCCGGGAGTGCGACGTGAGCGACGTCGAGACGCTGGCCGAGTACGTGGGCAGCGAGTCGGTGACCTGGGTGGACGTTCAGGGCATCGGCGACGAGGCGATGATCCGGCGCATCGGCGAGATCTTCTCCCTGCATCCGCTCGCGCTCGAGGACGCGATCAACGTGCCCCAGCGGCCGAAGGCCGAGGTGTACGAACGCTTCCAGCTCTTCATCACCCGCATGACGCGCTGTGAGTCGGGCGCCGACATCGACGTCGAGCAGTTGAGCATCTTCCTCGGCGAACGGTTCGTGCTCACGCTCCAGGAGCGGTACGGCGACATCTTCGATCCCGTGCGGGCGCGCATCCGCAGCGGGCTGGGGCCCATTCGCACCGGCGGCGCCGACTATCTCGCCTACGCGCTCATCGACACCGTCATCGACGGGTACTACCCCGTGCTCGAGACGCTCGGCGATTATCTCGAGGACCTCGAGGCGGAGACGCTGGAGCAGGCGCGCCCCGTGCACCTGCGCCGTATGTACGCGGTCAAGCGGCAGCTCCTGGAACTTCGTCGCGCCATCTGGCCGCAGCGCGAGGCGATCAACGCCATGATTCGCACCGAGCACCCGCTGGTGGGCGCCTCGGTGCGGGTGTACCTCCGCGACTGCTACGATCACGCCGTCCAGGTCATCGACGTCACCGAATCGTACCGGGAACTCGTCGGTACGCTCATGGATCTCTACCTGTCGATGATGGGCCAGCGCACCAACGAGGTGATGAAGGTGCTGACGATCATGGCCACGATCTTCATTCCGCTCACCTTCGTGGCCGGGGTGTACGGGATGAACTTCGCGCACATGCCCGAGTTGGGGATCCGCTGGGCCTATCCGGCCGTCCTTGGCTTGATGGCGGTGACGGCGGGGGCGATGGTGGTGTACTTCTGGCGGAAGGGCTGGATCGGGAACGGCGACGACGAGTGACGCGCCGCCGCGGGTACTGACATCCTGGAGTCCGTATGCGATTCTCTCTCGCGCGCTGGCGAGCCGGGCACCTGGTGGCGGCCTGGTCGGGGTACTGGCTCGGGCTGGCCGCGTTCACGCTCACGCCGATTGCCCTCGCCATCTATCGCGCCACGCGCGCCGGCGCCGGACCGGGGCAGGCGGACGTTTCGGTGTCGCTCGGCGACAAGGGCATCGGGATCACGGTGACGCGGCTGGGGCAGACGGTGCTCGACCGGTCGGCGGGCGTGCTGCCGATCGCGCTCTGGATTGCCGTTCCACCGCTGCTGTTGTGGGGCGGGTGGGTGTACGCCCGGTCGCGCGCCATCGCCCGCGGCGAACCGGTCCCGCTGACGGGGGACAGCGAGCGCGATCGGCTGGACGGGCCGGCGCCCGATTTGGGGGCGCGGCAGCGGGACCGGGCGCCCGTCCGGCGCGACCCCGAACCCTGATCCTCTCGGCGGGTCCAGGCGGGGCATCATGGCTTGCGCTGCGGCATGGTCCCCGCGCAAATTCCGCGCGCCCACAGGGGGCACCCCGTCCGCGGAAAGGGATCATCCCGCCTGAGCGATTCTCGCCGTTCCGAGCATCGACCTCTCTTCTGCCCGATACCAGCGGACACCGGGCGTCAAGGAAGGAGGCTGCATGTCTCGTACGCTCCCCGTCCGGCCGAACCTCGAACACCTGAAGAAGCAGGCCAAGGCGCTGCTTCGTGGGTACGCGGCCGGCGATCCGGAAGCCCTCGCCGCGTTCGGCGCCCGGCCCCGCGGCGCCCCACTCCCGAAACTCGCCGAGGCCCAGCGCGCGCTGGCGCGTCTGTACGGGCTCCCGAGCTGGGCGCAACTCCGACAACACGTCGAGTCACTCACCGGTCGCGACCCCGCGCTGGCGCTCGAAGCGGCCATCCAGTTGGACGACGCAGCGCGCGTGCGCGACGTGCTGGCGCGCTTCCCCGCCATCCGATCGCGCCTCGACGCCGCGCTGCCGAACGCCGGGTTCGGCGAGACGGCCCTGATTGCCGCCGCCAACCGGCGCAATCGCGAGATGATCGAGGTGCTGCTCGACGCCGGCGCGAACGTGAATCAGCGCTCGCACTGGTGGGCCGGGGGGTTCGGTGTCCTTGGCGACGATCCGGAAATCAACGCGCTGCTCGTCGACCGCGGCGCGCGGATGGACGCCCACGACGCGGCGCGGCTGGGCATGTTCGACCGCCTGCGCGCCCTCGTGGAGGAGGCACCCGACGTCGTGCGGGCCCGCTTCGGCGACGGCCAGACGCCGCTGCACGCGGCCGCCACCGTGGAGATCGCGGCCTATCTGCTCGACCACGGCGCGGAGATCGACGCCCTCGACGTGGACCACGAATCGACGCCGGCGCAGTACCTGATCGGTGAGCACCAGGACGTGGTGCGGCATCTCGTGGAGCGCGGGTGCCGCACCGACCTGCTGATGGCCTGCGCCCTCGGCGATCCGGATCTCGTGCGCCGCCACCTCGACGCCAATCCGGCCTCGATTGCGATGACCGTGTCGCCGCGCTGGTTTCCCATGCACGATCCGCGCGCCGGCGGCTGCATCTACATCTGGTCGCTCGGCAACCGGATGAGCGCGCACGGCGTGGCGCAGGCGGTTCAAACGGGAGGCGGTGCTGGCGTTGCTCGACGAACGCTCAACGCTGTCCATCCGTCTGGCGGCCACGTGCGACGCGGAGGACGCGGGGGCCGTGGAGTCTCTCCTGCGTGAGCGCGGGGCCCCGGCCCTCGACGGGGACGCGGCGACGGCGTCGCGAATCGTCGACGCGGCCCAGCGGGACAGCGGGCAGGCGGTGGCGCTGTTCGTGCGCGCGGGCTGGCCGGCGTCGGTGCGGAACGAGTCGGGCGCCACGGCGCTCCACTGGGCGGCCTTCCACGGCAACGCCGTCGCGGTGCGGGCGCTGCTCGCGGGCGGGGCCGATCGGACGCTGCTCGATCCGATGCACCACAACTCGCCCCTGGGTTGGGCCGAGTTCGGCGCCGACCACAGTTGGCGGCGCGAGCATGGCGACTATCCCGCCGTGCTCGAGGCGCTCCGGTCGTAGCGCGACGGCTACCGGTCGGCAGGCCGGGAATCCCCGGCCTGCCGGCGCGGCTGGCTACTTCTTCTTGGTCGGGATCGGTGCGCCGATCGCCGAGTCACCCGACGGCACCGGCGGGACCTCCGGCAGGACGTTCATTCCCGGGAAGTAATCCTGCAGGTTGAGCGCGTTCACGATGTTGCGCGTGTCGTTGACGATGCGCGGTGCACGCTGCGACTTGCCCACCGCGTTGAGCGTCTGCTCGAGCTCCACTCCGGTGGCGATGTACAGATACGGAATGCCGATGGAGGGACGATCCACCCAGCCCTTGCGCTTGGCCAGCGACTTGGGCGCCTGGAACACACTGTCCCAGAGCGTGAGCGTCCGGTTGACGTCCATGAATCCATCGCCCTGGACCATCACGGTGTCGGGGCCCATGTCCTTGGTCGGGATGAACACCTTCTGGGCCAGTCCCTGCGTGATGACGTTGTTCCCCAGCCCCAGCGTCTCGGCGTAGTTCCCCGCCGTGCGGCTGATGTAGATGGGGCGGTCCTTGTACGAGTCCTTGATCATCAGGAGCACGAACACGCCGGCGCGGTCGAGATAGCCGGTCCCGGCGTCGTCCTGCGGCAGGCTCTTCGGATTGATCGTCGCCTGGATGGGACCGAGGTCGTACGTCGTCGGCTTCTGGATGGGGAAGTACTCCGGCACCGCGTCGGCCTGATCCATCGTCATGTGCAGCGGCGGCGTGGTGGGCTTCGGCCAATCCTGGTTGCGGTAGATGGCGGGCCCCTTGGCCTTGTCGTACGTGTAGATGGGCCGGCGGATGAGCTGCCGCACGTACCAGTCGGTGTTGAGCAGCGACGTGTTGGCCACCACCACGTCCTGGCGGATGTGCAGCACGTCCTGGGCGTACCAGAGCGGGAAGGTGTCGTTGTCGCCGACCACGACCAGCACCCCGTACGGCTCCACCGAATTGAGCATGTCGATGGCGAAGTCCCGGGTGTCCGTCTGGCCGGCGCGCGAGGCCCACTGCCAGTTGGTGAACAGCGGGATCATGGCGATGAGCAGAATCGGCGACCCGGCCAGCCAGCCGGTCCGCGTCGGCGTCTCGACGGTCTGGCCGCCGAGTTTGACGCGTTCGGTGCCGAACAGCGATCCGAGCGCCTCCCAGACGAACATCAGGCCGAGGGACGCCCACACCCCCCACGGCGAGAAGCTCCAGATGAAGAAGTAGTCCCGGTCGCGGACCTCGCGCGGCACGCTGTTCCCGAGTTGCGGCGATTGCGAGGCGCCGTACTTGAAATTCAGATAGAAGATCAGACACAGCGTGACCGTGAACATCAGCCCCGCGAAGTACCACCAACTCTGCCGGTCGCGTTTGTAGTGCACCCACCCGCCGAACAACCCCAGCACCAGGAACACCGCCGCGAGCATGTTCTGCATCCCGGGGCTCTTGTCCAGCGCGTCGCGCATCCACTGCCACTTGAAGTACCACCACCACATGCCCACCTGGCCCTGCACGAACGGCGCCTGGCGGTTGCTCAACGCGGGCTTGCCGTACTGCCCGCGGTTGAAATTGTACATGAACGCGTCGTACGTGCCCTTGCTGAACGTGCACGACAGATGGAGCCCGTCGCGGCACGCCGTGGGCTCGCCCTCGTTCATCGCCGGGTAGTACGCGGCCCGAATTGGCTGCATGGCGAAGGGGGTGATGCCCAGGATCATCACGCCGACCAGCGCCACGAAGATTCGCCAGCGCGGCATGAGTCCGGCCAGAGCCAAGCCAACCGGACCTGCGACGAGGACTCAAGCGTCAGCATGGTGGGCGCGCCCGCCAGGACCATGAGCGAGACGACGCCGAAAACGGCGAGCATCGACCAGTATTGCTTCGGCCGTCGTACCAACAGTGCAAGACCGACAGCGGGCGCGGCGAGCATCCCGGCCATGTGATTCGCGTAGCCCAGGGAGAGCAGATAGGCCGCGAGGATGATGATCTTGTCCGCCTTCGGCCCGTCCGGGTCGTCCGACCAGCGGATCATGAGCCACGAGATGATCGCGATGCCCGCCAGCGACACCGTGTACACCTTCTCGTTCACCACCGACTGGTTCCACACCGTGAACGCCGTGGCCCCGATGAGCGTCGCCACGCTCGCCCCCACGATCCGCCGCCACCGCTCCGGGAACCAGCTCACCAGCACCCGCTCCGTGGTCAGGAACCACATCGCCGCCGCCACGGCACTGCAGGCGGCGGCGAAGATGTTGATCCGCATCGCCACCGAGCCGGCGATCGGCAACAGCGACATCACCCGGCCCAGCAGCACGAACAGCGGATTGCCGGGCGGGTGGGGCAGGCCCAGCGTGTAGGCGGCGGCGATGTACTCGCTCGTGTCCCACATCGCCGTGCTCGGCGCCAGGGTCACGAGGTAGAGCAGAAAGACCAGCACGCCGGCGATCGTGGCGGCCAGGTAGGAGGGGCGGTAATCGAGTTCCGGCTTCGAGGTGGTCGCCATTTCGGTCGGTTGGAAATCGGACAGCACACGCTCCGCCACGGGGCGGAGCGCCGAGAAGTTACTCAAAGATGCGGTGGGACCAAGAGTTATGAAAGGGAAGAGGGCATCAGGAGAAGGCGAGGATCCGCCCCCGCCGGCCCGTCGCACATGCGGGTCGGCCTCTTGTTGGTTCGGCCTTTGTTCGGTACTATTGTGGCCCCACGCCGCGCGTGCATTCCTCAACCCCGGAGCCCGTCATGAGTGCCATCGCCGATTCCGTGAAGCTCACGCAGTTGACCCCGGTGATGGTCGTCGACCGGGTGGAACCCTGTCTGGCCTTCTGGTCCGACCGGCTCGGGTTCACGGTCGAGAACCAGGTGCCGGGCCCCGACGGGGCGCTCGTGTTCGCCAGCGCCAAACGCGGGGGCATCGAGGTGATGTACCAGACGCGGACCAGCGTCGTGGCCGAGAATCCGTCGCTGGCCCCGGAACTCGACGGCCACTCGGTGACGCTGTTCATCGCCGTGGACGACATCGACGCCGTGGAGCGCGCGCTGGCCGGAGCGCCGGTGGTCAAGCCCCGGCACGAGACCTTCTACGGCAGCACGGAGGTCTACGTGCGCGAGCCAGGCGGCAACGTGGTGGGGTTCGCGGCGTTCAAGTAGGGTCGGGATCGTCCCGTGGAAGTCAGGCCCGGTTCTTGGGACTGGCGTGTCCGTGGTCTCGCCACCCTCACTCCCCTGGCGGCCTCCGGGCGGGGTCCATATCGTCTCCCCTCGGTAGTGATGCCTCGCAAACGCGATTGGCTCGCGCAGGGAGCGTCCCATGCGGATACGTCGGATCGTCGGGTGGGGAGCGGTCGCCGTCGTCGCGTCGGTGTCGGCCGTCGTGCTGTTTCTCGGCATCTACGGAATTCCCGCTCCTCCGGGAGTCAACGGGCGGCACATGCCGCATCCGCGCTGGCGCAGCGCCTTTCAGCTCGCGGGGAGCGTGCGCGAACTCGGCGCGGGAGTGGCTAGTCCGGGCTGGCCGGCGGGGCCGGATCAGCTCTGGATCTCGACCGGCGGCCCTCCCCAACTCCACTTCGCCGCCGTGCGTCATCCGCAGCACCCGGGAACCCCCGTGACGGCGCTCCCACCTCAGGTGTCGCAGTTCGTCTCAAACACCGACTCCCTTCATCCGCAGATCGTGGTCGGCCTCGACGAGGGGGGCAGCGAACGGTCGCGCCTCTATGCGTGGGAACCGGGGCAAGATTCAATTGTGCCGGTCACACCGCCGTTCGACCACCTCGACCTCTGCTGCGTGAGCCCCACAGGCTCGGCGGTCGCGTTTGCGGCCTACGGAAGGGACAACGGAAAATCCCAGGTCTTCATTGCCGATCCGCGTCGGCCCTCCGCCGTTCGCGCACTGATGCCCGGCACCGAGGGGACGGCAGAGGCGCGGGCGTGGTCTCGGGACGGCCGTTCCCTGCTCGTGGTAGAACAGCACACGTTCATGCATCAGGTTCCGTTCGTGGTCGATGTCGAAACCGGCCGGGTGACGCGCTTGGTTCCCGCGTGGGGCGACACAGTGAACGTGGGGGCCGGGGTCTGGTCGCGTGACGGAAAGACGATCTTTCTCGCTGCGGACGCCGGTGCAGAGTTCATGGGCGTGGAAGCCGTGGACGTCGCTACCGGGAGGACTCGCAACCTGACCACCGATCTGCCGCACGACGTCGCGGACCTCCAGTCGCTCGGCGGCTCCGACACGCTGCTCGTCATCGTGAACGACGGTGGGCTCAACCGACTCTATGCCCTCGACGCCCGGTCGGGTTCGCGGTGGGTGCTGCCGGAGCCCGACGGCTACCTCCGCTCCGCGGCCGCCCACCCGTCGGCGCCGAAGGTGGCCGAGGTGGTGCTCGAGGCCGACGGGCGCGCGGCGGTGTACGTGCTCGATGTTCCGACCGGCCGTCTCACGCGTTGGGCGCAAGGGGCGCCGCCGGCGCGCGCTCCGCTCCCACCCCCGGCGTCACACAGCTACCCGACCTTTGACTCGGTCGGGGGTCGGCCGCGCCTCATCAACGTGGTTCTGCAACCCCCGCCGGCCGAGTTCAAGCCCCCGTGGCCGGTAATGATCAACCTTCATGGCGGACCGATCGAGCAGGACGTGCCGGTGCCGGATGCGCGGTACGCGGCGTTTCGCCGGCTCGGGATCGCCGTGCTCGAGCCGAACGTGCGTGGTTCGACGGGCTTCGGCAAGACATTTGCCGCGCTGGACGACGGACGCAATCGCGAGAACGCCGTGCGCGACGTCGGCTCGCTCCTCGACTGGATTGCCACGCAACCCAACCTCGATGCTTCGCGCGTGGCCGTCATCGGCGGATCGTATGGCGGGTATCTGTCGCTCGCCACGCTGGTGCACTACAGCGACCGGCTCCGCTGCGGCGTGGACCTGTTCGGCATCTCGAGCATCCCCGACTTCCTGGCGGAGAGCGAGCACGAATTCTATCCGGAGGTCCAGCGCGCCGAGTGGGGGGACGCGCGAGACCCGGCGATGCGGGCGTTCCTCGACAGCATCTCGCCGATCACGCACGCCGACCGCATCACCGTGCCCGTGCTGATCTATCAGGGGGGCAACGATCCACGCGTCAACGCCGCCGAATCGGAGCGCATGGTCTCGCGGCTCGATTCCCTCGGTCGCACGGTCTGGTATGTAACGGCGGCGAACGAGGGGCACGGGCTGGAACACCCGTTGAATCAACTGTACGTCGGAACTGCCGTCCTGGACCTCATGAAGGACTATCTGCTGCCCAGGCGTTGACGTCTCGCGGCTGCGGGCGCCGCCGCCGGTGCTAGTGCCGGAACTGCCGGTGGCCGGTGAACACCATCGCCATTCCGTGTTCGTCGGCCGCGGCCACGACTTCCGGATCCCGGACGCTTCCGCCGGGCTGGATGATCGCGCACACTCCCGCCTCGGCCGCGTGGTCCACGCCGTCGCGGAAGGGGAAGTAGGCGTCGGAGCCCATCACGGCGCCCTTCGTGTCGTGCCCCGCCAGGTGCGCCTTGTGCCCGGCCAGGAACGACGCATCCACCCGTGACATCTGTCCGGCACCGATGCCGATCGTGGCGCCGTTGCGCGTGAGCACGATGGCGTTGCTCTTCACGCTCGCCACGGCGCGCCACGCGAACAGCAGGTCGGCCAGCTCCTCCGCGGTCGGCTGGCGCCTGGTGGGCACCGTCCAGCCGGCGTCGTCGATGACGCTCGATGCCCGCTCCTGCACCAGCACGCCGCCCCGCACGCGCTTGTAGTCGAAGCTGTTCGGCGGCCACTTGGCCGAACCCTCGAGCACGCGGAGGTTCTTCTTGCGGCCGAGCACGTCCACCGCTTCGGGGGTGAACGACGGCGCCACGATGCACTCCACGAACAGCGTCGCCACGGCGTTGGCCGTCTCCTCGTCCACCGGCACGTTGAAGGCAATCACCGATCCGAACGCCGACACCGGATCGCAGGCCAGCGCCTTGTCGTACGCCTCGCGCGCCGACGTGCCGATGGCCAGCCCGCAGGGCGTGGTGTGTTTCACGATCGCGCACGCGGTCTGGTTGCCGAACGGTTCGATGGCCAACAGGGCTCCTTCGAGATCGATGAGATTGTTGAAGGAGAGTTCCTTGCCGCCCTTCTGCTGCAGCGCGGCCAGGCCGGCGCCCGGCCGTTCGACGTAGAACGCCGCCGCCTGTCCCGGGTTCTCGCCGTAGCGCAGCGACTGGGCGAGTTCGAAGCTCATCGCCACCGTCTGCGGGAAGCGGTCGCCACGCTGCTCCGCGAACCAGGAGGCGATGGCGGCGTCGTAGCTCGCCGTGTGCGCGTACACCTTGCCGGCGAGCAGGCGCCGGAGATCGCCGTCGTCGTCGCCGGCCTGGAGTGCGGCGAGCACCCGTCCGTAGTCCGCCGGATCGACCACCACGTACACCGACGCGAAATTCTTGGCGGCCGAGCGGAGCATGCTCGGCCCGCCGATGTCGATGTTCTCGATCACCGTTTCCGGCGTCACACCGGCCTTCGCCGCCGTCTCGCGGAACGGATAGAGGTTCACCACCACCAGATCGATGGGCGCGATGTCGTGCTCCGCCAGCGCCGCCATGTGCTCGCTCAGGTCGCGGCGGGCCAGCAGGCCGCCGTGCACCGCCGGGTGCAGCGTCTTCACGCGACCGTCGAGCATCTCCGGAAAGCCGGTCACCTCGCTCACGTCGCGCACGGCGAGACCGGCGTCGCGCAGCACGCGGGCGGTGCCCCCGGTGGAGATGAGGTCCCAGCCGAGGGCCGCCAGTCCCTGGGCGAAGTCGACGAGGCCGGATTTATCGGAAACGGAGAGAAGCGCGCGAGGCATGACGGTCGATGGGGGTGAAGGGTGGAATGGCCGGGCTATCGCCCCGGCGACCGGCGGGGGGACGGCGCCACGGCCATCGCCCTGACGAGATCGGCGAGCGACCGGATGTCGCGCAGGTCGATCACCTCGGCCGGCGAGTGACTGTACCGCAGCGGCCAGCCGATGGGGACGTCGGGCACGCCGAAGCGCACGAACTCCGATCCATCGTTGCCGCCGTTGGTGGTGCCCCACTGCAGGGGGATGTGGTTGGACTCGGCGATCCGCACGAGGCGGGCGAATTCCTCCGGCGGCGTGACGCTCGAATTGTCGAGCATGCGCGCCACGGGCCCGTTCCCGATCGGGGTGTCCGCGAACCGGTGCGGCTCGAAGGGCGTGTCGGACGAGACGAACGTGTCGATCGCCAGCACGCGCTGCACCGAGACGCCGAACTCGGCGGCCAGCGCCGCCGCGCCCTCGAGGCCGATCTCCTCGCGCGTGGAGAACGCGAAGATCACCTTGTGGTCGAGCGTCGCCGGGTTGATTCCCCGCAGCGCGAACAGCAGCGCCGTGTCGCCGGCGCGGTCGTCGATCGAACGCGCGCTGAACCGGTACGCCCCGAGCCGTGTGGCGCACTTGAACCCCGTGACCGTCATCCCCGGGCGAACGCCGAGCGCGGCGGGGTCGTCGCCGAACCAGGCGTAGATCGTGGAGGCGCCGCGGCCGCCGCGGCCCCTCCCGCCGCCGCGCCCCGATTCCGTCGCCGTGGCGTCGGGCAGCAGGAACACGCCGTGCGTGGACGACGCGCTGGTGGTCATGCAATCCCGGCGGCTCACGGGTCCCTGCGCGTCGTCGTCGCGGTGCAGCAGCGCCGGCTGTCCCTCGAACAGGGTGGGGAGGAACCCGCCCGCGTTGCGCAGGGCCACGCGCCCGTCGGGCTCGACGCTCGCCACCTCGAAGCCCACCTCGTCCATGTGGGCGACGATGACCACGGTGTCGCGGTCCGGTCCCGCCGCCACGTACAGATCGCCGGCGGTATCGACCACCGCCCGCCGCGCCGCCCAGGCCGGCAGCTCGGCGCGCACCAGCTCGCGCACGCGGGCCTCGTGCCGGGACACGCCGTAGCGGTCGGTGAGCCGGGCCAGCAGATCGGCGTAGGGGGTCAGCGCGTCGCGGGCATCCGGAACCACCGGCAGCCGGTCGTCCAGACGGACGAGGGTCGTCTTCCCGAGGCCGACATCGGCGTGCGCCGCCGCGGCGCGGAACAGCGCGATCAGGCCCGCCCCCTGGATGCGCTCGATGAGCGTGTTCGGGTCGTCGCGGTGAGCGTTCACGGCGATCACCGGGCCCGTGTGCACGGCGGCCGGCAGCGGCAGGCGGAGCGCGGATTCGCGCACCGCATCGTGGCCGTCGGGATCGGGCGCTGACGGCGCGCCGAAAACGAACACCGAATCCACCCGCGGTGTGCGGGCGAGGACGCCGAGCAGTCCGGCGTAGCTGAAGGCGCTCTGCGCCGAGATCACGAAGATGCTCGTCCCGGTGGCCGGGGTTCCATTGGAAGCCGCGGCGACCATCGCGCATCCGGCGCGCGATTCCGCGTTCGGACCCGTGACGTAGTCGTGCACCGTCCACGGCACGAGGTCGCGGAACACGGGATCGAGGAGCTGGATGCCCATGCGCGTGACGTCGGCGCGGCTCCGGGCGCCGACGTCGAGCCAGAGATCCTGCGTCGTGGTGGGGCCGTCGTGCGGGGTGCGTCCCCGCAGCAGGTGCACGCTCGGCACCCCGAACACTCCGGGCACCATGCGCACGCGGCCGGGCGTGGCGCGGTTGCCCGTCATCACGAGCACGCGCTGGCCCTCGTTGAACTGATCCCACAGCGGCTGGCGGGGGCCGTTGCCTCCCATCTGCACGCGCAGATAGCCGTCGTCGCGAATCTCGCTGACCACGTAGGCCGGCGCGTCGAGGCCGCAGGCGATCACCCGCACCGGCGCGCCGGTGCCGCGCGTCTTCACCAGGTTCCCCAGCGCGTCGCGCGTCCACCCCGGGTCCGCGGCCTGGATGCGGTCGGTGGCGAACCGTTCGTGTCCCGGCGCCGCCGGCAGGCGAATCCACGTCTGGACCACGCTGTCGAAGGGGGCCGCGAGAAGATCGACCACGTGTTGGGGCTTCAATTGCTGTGCGCCCGCGGCGGGCGGAGCGACCAACACGGCGGACGCGCCGAGCAGGGCGACCGCGATACGGCATCCCGGAACCACGCTACGACTCCAACGCATTCTCGATCTCCCGAATGATCGGCCGAAGGTCCGTCTCGGCGGTGAACGGCCGTCCGACGCGCCCCACGCGCGCCGGTTGTCCCGGATGAATCCGGCCCGCCGCCAACGCCTGCACCACGCGCGGATAGAGCAGGTGTTCCACGCGCAGCACCCGGGCCGCGAGCGAGTCCGGTCGTATCGCCGGGCTCGACCGGCACTGCCCACTGCGCGATGATGGCGCCGTGATCGAACCGTTCGTCCACGAAGTGCACCGTCGGGCCGCTCTCGCTGGCACCGGCGGCGAGCACCGCTTCGTGCACGCGGTGTCCGTACATGCCCGGGCCGCCGAAGGCGGGGAGCAGCGCCGGGTGCACGTTCACGATCCGGCCGGCGTACGCCCGGACCACGTCGGCGGGCACGAGGCGAAGGTACCCGGCGAGCACGACGTCGTCCACCTGCGCGTCGCGCAGGGTGGCGAGCAGCGGCGCGCCTTCCGGGTGCGCTCTGCCGGCGAGCAGGGCGGTGGGGATGCCGCGGGCGCGGGCCCGCTCCAGCGCACCGGCGGCCGGCCGGTCCGACGCCACGAGCACCACGTCGGCGGCGCGGCGCTCGCCGAGCGTGTCCAGGTGGTCGAGGATCGCCTGCAGATTGGAGCCGCTGCCCGAGGCGAGCACGGCCAGGCGTGCCTTCACGAGCCCGCTCCGAGCAGCACCGTGACCGCCTCGTCGAGCGTGGCGGCCACCGCGGCGCGTTCGCGCGCCATGGCCAGGTCGTCGGCCGGGGTCTCGTCGTTCGGCACGAGGATGCCCGTGCCGCCCAGGGTGAGGCCGGGCTCCACGTCGCGGAATCGATCGCCCACGTAGATCGAACGCGCCACATCGAGACCGTGGTCCATCGCCGCACGCTCGAAGAGCAGGGTTCCCGGTTTGCGGCAGGCGCACGTCCCGCTGAAATCGGGATGGTGCGGGCACACGTAGATGTCGTCGTAGTGCGCGCCGGCGGCGACGAGCAGCTCCTGCAGCCGCGCGTTCACGCGCTCGGCGTCGGCCATCGTGAAGAAGCCGCGGGCGATGCCCGACTGGTTGGTGGCCACGATCACCGGGACGCCGGCCGTGTTCAACCGCCGCACGGCATGGGCCGCCCCGCCGAGCAGAATCACGTCCTCCGGCTGGTCGGTGTAGTGGAAGTCGTACATGATCGTGCCGTCCCGATCGAGGAAGGCAGCCGGTGTGCCACTCATGCGGCGCCCGCCCCGACCACGGCGGCGAGCAGCGCCGCGTCGTCGCGTGCCGGGATGGCGCGGAGGTCGAGGAGCAGCCGGTCGTCGCGGATGCGTCCGACCACGGCGGGCTCGCCGTCGCGCAACCGGGCCTCCAGTCGGCGCACGTCGCCGCCCAGCGACAGGGCCGCGGAGGGGATCGCCGCCAGCGGAAAGGCGCCGCCACCGACGGTGGCTTCGGTGGTCGTGACGCGGGCGTCGAACCCGGCCGGCAGCGCCGCGCGGATGGCCTCGGCGCGCACGAGCAGTTCGTCGGCCGGGGTGCCGAGCAACCGCAGCGTCGGAATCTCCGCGAATGCACGCTCCGGTTCGCGATACAGAGCCAGCGTGGCCTCGAGCGCCGCGAGCGTGAGCTTGTCCACGCGGACCGCCCGCGTGATCGGGTTGTCGCGGACCTCGGCGATGGCGTCCGCGGTGCCGACGAGAATCCCCGCCTGCGGACCGCCGAGCAGCTTGTCGCCACTCATCGCCACCAGCGTGGCGCCGGCGCGCACGATGTCGCGCACCGTCGGCTCGCCGGTGAGGCCGATGCGGTCGAGCGCAATCAGCAGTCCGCTGCCGAGGTCGTGCAGCACCGGTACGCCGTGCTGCGCGCCCAGCGTCACGAGGTCGCCGATCGGGACGTCGGCCACGAATCCGTCGATCGCGAAGTTGCTGCGATGCACCTTCACCAGGGCGCCGGTGTGAACGTTGAGGGCGCGGGCGTAATCGGCCAGGTGGGTGCGGTTGGTGGTGCCGACCTCCACCAGTTCGGCTCCGCTCTTGGCCATGATGTCGGGAATCCGGAAGCTGCCGCCGATCTCGACCAGCTCGCCGCGCGACACGACCGCCTCGCGGCGGTCGGCGAGAGTGTTGAGCGCCAACATCACCGCCGCCGCCCCGTTGTTCACCACGATCGCATCTTCGGCGCCGGTGAGTTCGCGGAGCAGCCCCACACAGTGGGTGTACCGTGAGCCGCGGGTGCCGGCCGCGAGATCGTATTCGAGGTTGCCGTATCCGCCGGCCAGGCGCTGGATGGCTTCCACCGCGGCGTCGGGCAGGGGCGCGCGTCCGAAGTTGGTGTGGAGGACCACTCCCGTGGCGTTGAGCAGCGGCCGGAGCGATGGCCGGCGCGCCAGCGCCACGGCGCTCGACACGCGCCGATCCCACTCGGCGTCGGTGGTTGGCGCGTCGGCTCCCTGCCGGACCTCGTCGAGCACGCCCCGCACCGCGTTCACCACGAGATCGCGCGGGTTGGCGGCGGCCAACCGCTGCAACGCCGGCCGCTCGAGCAGCGCGTTGACGCTGGGCAGCGCGCGGCGCGGGTCGGTCACCGGCTGCCGCCGCGCACTTGAGACCGCAACGGCACGCGCCGCCCCGTATCGGGGGGCGTGCGGACCCGGCTCGTATCCCGCTTCGCGCTATCGGACGGCGCCGGCGGGGTGGCGAACACCCGCGTCGAGGTCTTCCGATAGCCGAGCAGATTGGTCATGTCGGTGGCCGTGACGCGCACCGTCGTGAGGGGGGCGAGCTTGGAACCGAGGGCGAGCTGGATCATCACCTCGGTGGACGGTGCCGGCCGCGACGGCTTGATGGCCTCCGCGGCGCCGGCGCCGGGGCGCGTGGGCTGGGCGCGGCGGCCCGGGAGCGCCGGGCGCCGCGTGCTGTCGCGCAGGGCGGCCAGGGAGTCGGCGGTGGCCGCGGAGTCGTTCCGCGCCTTCTCGCGGTCGGCCTGGTACTGGGCGAGCGTCCGGGCCGAGACCACGGCCAGCGTCGTCGAATCCGCGGTCGTCACCCGGAAGTGCGTGCGGTCGACGGCGGCGTCGGGGTTCAGCGGCTTGTCGAACGTCACCCGGATCGTGACGCTGTCGGCTGCTTCGGCCGCCGCGATCTCCGGGCCGATCGTGTCCCGCTGCGCGGCGAGCATCTCCAGGTACGGCTGTGTGTCCGTGATGTCGACGCGCGTGCTGTCCCAGAGTTCGCCGACGTCGCGTTTGAAGTTCTGGTTGCGGTCGAGGAACGCGACCACGGCGTAGCGGCCCGCCGGCAGCGGCCCGAGGTGGAACTGCCCGGTGGAGTCGGCGACGTTGACGTAGACGATGCTGTCCGCCCGCTGGGTGGCCGTGCTGTCGATGCGCTGGATCGCTTCCACGATCGCCTTGGGGGCGACGCGCTGCGCGCTCCAGTCGAACACGCGGCCGAGGATGCCGAAGCGGGGAATGCTGGGCCCGGTGCTGAACACCAGCGAGAAGCTGTGCTTCGTGACGTTGTTGCTCAAATCGGCGAGGCCCGGCAGCAGGGTCACCGTGTACGTCGTGTTGGGACGCCAATCGCCCTGCGGACGCACTTCGATGTGATCGCGATGCCAGTTGACGCGCGGCGCCCCGTCGCGGGGCGAGATCAGGAACAGTCCGTTCAGGTCCTGCGTGGGCCCCGACCGGTCGCTGACCACGCCGTCGAAGCGGAAGTCGACGGCGCCGCCGTGGAAGTTGACCGCGTTCGTATCGGGGGTGACGCGGACGATCTGGGGTGGCGTGTGGTCTTCGGGCCCGCCGGGGATGGGCGCCATCGACGCGCACCCCGCAACGACGAGGAGCGCGATCAGCCGCCGCACAGCGCCTCGATCTTCTCGCGCAACTGGTCGCGCCGCGCGGTCCAGTCGCGGAGTTTGTCGCGTTCGCTCTGGACGACGTGGGCCGGTGCCTTGGCAGTGAACTTCTCGTTGCCGAGCCGGCCCTCGAGGGCGGCGATCTGCTTCTCGAGCCCCGCCAGGTCCGTCTTCAGCCGCGCGCACTCCTTGTCCACGTCGATGAGCCCGGCCAGCGGCACCACGAGTTCCGACCCGTCGGGCAGGATGGCGTGCGCGGCCGCTCCCGCCGGCGCGCCGTCGGCCACCGTCACCGAGGCCCTGGCCAGCCGCCCGATGACGGCCGTCTCGCCGCGCAGCACCTCCGCGGCGTCCACCCCCGACCGCGCGGGGCCGGGAAGGGCGGTCACGTCCACCGTCCGGCCCGGCGGCACCGCGTACTCGGCGCGGATCTGGCGGATGGCCGCCACGGCGTCGCGCACCAGTTCGAACTCCCGCGCCGGTGCGGCGCCGGCATTGCGCGGGTTCGGCCACGCCGCGCGCATCAGCAGCGCGCCCTCGTCGCGCGACGGCAGCCGCTGCCAGATCGCCTCGGTGATGAAGGGGACGATGGGATGCAGCAGGCGGAGCGCGCGATCGAACGCGTGCACGAGCACCGCGCGCGCCACCTCGCCGTCGTCCCCTCCGTCGGCGAGCCGGCCCTTGATCGCCTCCACGTACCAGTCCGCGAGTTCGCTCCACACGAATCGCCGGGCGGTCTCCGCGTACTCGTTGAGCCGCATGCCCTGGTAGCGCTGGTCGGGGCGCCAGGCCACGCCGTCGGCGCCGGCGAACGGTTCGGTGGGGCGCAACGGCCCCAACGCCGCGTCGCACTCGGCGGTCGCGGCATCGAGCCGGGCGAGGATCCAGGCGTCGGCGCGGGTGAGGCGGTCGGGGGCGATGGCGTCGAGCGCGGGCACCGGAGCATCGCCCAGGTTCGACAGCAGGAAGCGTCCGATGTTCCACAGCTTCGTGGCGAAGTTGCGGCCCGTGGCGAACGACTTCTCCAGATCGTTGGGATCGAGAATGACGTCGGCGCCGAGTCCCATGCCCGAGATCAGCGTCCAGCGCAGCGCGTCGGCCCCGTACAACCGGATCACGTCCAGCGGGTCGATGCCATTGCCGAGCGACTTGGACATCTTCACGTGGTTCGTGTCGCGCACCGTCCCGTGCAACAGCACCGTATGGAAGGGGGCGCGTCCCATGAACTCGTACCCGGCCATGATCATGCGGGCCACCCAGAAGAACAGGATCTCGGGGGCGGTCACGAGCACGTCGGTGGGATAGAACGCCTTCAAGTCGGCCGACGCCTCGTCGGGCCAGCCGAGCGTGGAGATGGGCCAGAGCCACGACGAGAACCAGGTGTCGAGCACGTCCTCGTCCTGGCGCACGGGGCAGCCGCAGCTGGGGCAGGCGGTCAGGTCGTCGCGGCTGGCGAAGGTGTTCGGGGGATCGCACTCGTCGCAGTACCACACGGGCACCCGGTGCCCCCACCAGAGCTGCCGCGAGATGTTCCAGTCGCGAATGTTCTCCAGCCAGTTGACGTACACCGCTTCCCAGCGCTCGGGCAGGATGCGGATGGCACCGTCGCGCACCGCCTGCAGGGCGGGGCGGGCCAGCGGCTCCATCTTCACGAACCACTGGTCGGACAGGCGCGGCTCCACCACCGCGTCGCACCGGTAGCAGTGGCGTACGTTGTGGGTGTGCGACTCGGTCTTCACCAGCGCGCCCGATTCCTGCAATGCGGCGACGATCTTCTCGCGAGCCTCGAATCGATCGAGGCCGGCCAGCCACGCCGGCACCCTCCCGTCGGCGTCCGCCCCCTCCGCCATGCGCGCCGTCTCGTCGATCACCACCGGCATGGGCAGGCCGTGGCGGCGCCCCACCTCGAAGTCGTTGGCGTCGTGGGCGGGCGTGATCTTCACGACGCCGGTGCCGAACGCGGGGTCGGCGTAGGCATCGGCGATCACGGGGATGTCGCGATCGACGATCGGCAGGCGCACCGTTCTGCCCACCAGGTCGCGGTACCGGTCGTCGTCGGGGTTCACGGCCACGGCCACGTCGCCGAGCATCGTTTCGGGTCGCGTGGTTGCCACCACCAGCGTCCGCGACGGGTCGCCGGAGACCGGATAGGCCACGTGGTACAGCTTGCCGGACTCCTCCTGGAATTCCGCTTCCTCATCGCTCAGCGAGGTGAGGCAGCGCGGGCACCAGTGGATCACCCGGTGGCCGCGGTAGATCAGCCCCTTCTCGAACAGGCGCACGAACGCCTCGCGCACCCCGCTCGAGAGTTCGGGGCTGAACGTGTACGCCGTGCGCGACCAGTCGGCGGAGCAGCCGAGGGCCTCGAGCTGCTTGAGGATCGTGCCGCCGGTATCGGCCACGAACGCCTCGGTGCGCTGGACGAAGGCGTCGCGGCCGAGGTCGAAGCGGGTCCGCCCCTCGGCGGCGAGCTGCTTCTCGATGACGTTCTGGGTGGCGATGCCGGCGTGGTCAGTGCCGGGTAGCCAGAGCGCCTCTGTGCCCGCCTGCATTCGGGCCCAGCGGACGATCACATCCTGCACCGTGTTGTTGAGCCCGTGCCCCACGTGCAGGATGGCGGTGACGTTGGGCGGCGGCATGACCAGCGTGTACGGCTCGCGGTCTCCGCCGGCGCGGACCGACGCGGCGGCGTCGGCGCCGAAGGCGCCGGCGTCGCGCCAGCGACGATAGATCTCGTCTTCGGTGGCGGCGGGATCGTAGCGGTCGGGAAGTTCGGTGACGTGCGGGCTGGCCATCGGATCAACGTGCGGGTGTGGGCGCGGGGAACCCGAAAGCTAACCTTCGGCGGGAGGGGCATGAAGAGCCGGCGCCGGCGCTCACCCCAGGGCCGCGGGCGCTCCGTCGTCGTCCAGCACCTCGCGGACCTTGCGGACGAGTTCCTCGACCGTGAACGGCTTGGGAAGGAACATCGCCGTATGCGTACTCACGCCGTGGCGCAGCACCGTGTCGTCGGTGTAGCCGGAGGTGAAGAGCACGCGCAGGCCGGGATGCAACGGCGCCACCTGGGCCGCCAGTTCCCGACCGCTCATGCCGGGCAGCACGATGTCGGTGAGCAGGAGATGTACGCGTCCGCGCTGTGCCTCCAGCGTGGCCGCGCCCTCCTCGGCCGTCCCCGCCGTGAGCACCACGTAGCCGGCCTTCTGCAGGGCGCGCTCCGAGAGCCGCCGCAGCGCCGGTTCGTCCTCGACCACGAGCACGGTCTCGGTGCCGGAGTTCCCGGCGGCGGGCCGGGCCGCCGGATGCGGGCGCTCGGCGGCGTCCACGCTCGGCAGGAAGATGTTGAACGTCGTCCCGCTGCCGGGCTCGCTGGTGACGCCGATGCTGCCGCCGCTCTGGCGGACGATGCCGTACACGGTGGACAGTCCGAGGCCCGAGCCGCGCCCCATCTCCTTGGTCGTGAAGAACGGTTCGAAGATCTGCTCGCGGGTCGCGTCGTCCATGCCCACGCCGGTGTCCTGAATCGACAGCAGCACGTGGCGGCCGGCCTGGAGCGACGCCTGAGCCGATTCGCTCGCCCCGGCGAACTCGACGTTGCGGGTGGAGATGGTGAGCGTGCCGCCCCGGGGCATCGCGTCGCGTGCGTTGACCACGAGGTTCAGAATCACCTGGTCGAGTTGGCCCGGGTCGGCGCGCACGAGGTCCAGGTTGTCGGCGAGCTGCAGCACCAGCGCCACGTCTTCCCCGACCATGCGGCGGACCATGGACTGCATCTCGTTCACGGCGGCGCTGAGATCCAGCGGCTCCACCTGCAGCATCTGCTTGCGGCTGAACGCGAGCAGCTGGCGGGTGAGTTGGGCGGCCCGCTGGCCGGCGTCGGCGATCGCCTGCAGCTCGGCCGTTGCCGGATCGTCGGAACCGGCGCCGAGGAGCATCAATTCCGCGGTACCGTTGATCACGGTCAGCAGGTTGTTGAAGTCGTGGGCCACGCCGCCCGCCAGGCGCCCGACGGTTTCCATCTTCTGTGACTGGAGGAACTGTGCTTCCAGCTCCCGCTGGGCGCTGATGTCGCGCTTCACGGCCACGAAATGCGTGATCTGCGCCGTCGGCGACGCCCGGACCGGGGTGATCGTCTGCTCTTCGAGGTACCGGGTGCCGTCCTTGCGCCGGTTGGTCAGTTCACCCCGCCACGCGCGGCCGGCGAGTATCGTGTCCCACATGTTCTGATAGAAGGCGCGGTCGTGGAGGCCCGACTTGACCAGGGCGCGCGGGTTCCGCCCCACGGCCTCGTCGGCGGTGTACCCGGTGAGGGTGACGAACGCCGAATTGACCCACAGGATCGTGCCGCCCCGGTCGGTGATCACGATCGCGTCGGCGGCGGCGTTGAGCGCCGAACTCTGGAGCTGCATCTCGGCGTTCACCTGGCGGCGTTCGGTCACGTCGCGGGTGACGCCCAGCAGCGCCTCCACGTTGCCCTGCTTGTCGCGCAGCGGCACGGCGTGCGTCTCCAGCCAGCGCCGGGCGCCCTCCAACCCGAGCACCTCGAATTCCAGCACGCCGTCCTCGCCGGCCATCACCCGCTTGTGGAGTGCACGGAAGGCCTCGCGGTGCGCGGGAAGGATGAACTCCTCCAGCGGGCGCCGCTGCACGTCAGCCAACGACCCGGCCTGCAGCATCGCGAGCCCGGCCCGGTTCATCTCCGTTACGGCGCCGCGCCGGTCCACGACCTTCACGCACTCGGGCTCGGCCTCGACGATTGCGCGCAGGCGCTCCTCGCCCACGTGGCGCTGGCGCTCGCTCTCGTACAGCGCCCGGTAGGTGGTGGCCTGGCGGAGGCGGTACTCGTGGGCCGCGCCGGCTGCCGCGAGGAGGATGAGGAGTCCGACGGCGCCGCCGACGAGCACCACGCGGCGCCGGATGGCGGCGGTCTGCGCCTCCGCATGCCCCCACGTGACCAGGAACCACGGGGATCCCGGAACGGGCCGCATGTCGGCGACGATCTCGCCGGTGCTCTCGGTGCGGCTCAGGTAGCTGCCTTGCTTGCCGAGTACGGCCTGCACCACGGCCACGTTGGTGCGCGACAACGGTACCAACTCCAGCGGCGCCGTATCGGGATACACGCGGCGGTCGGTGAGCACCACGGCGTTCTCCCCGTCACGCTCCACCACGTACGTATCGATGCTGCCGGACGACGCCGCCGAGGTGGTCGGACGCGCGGTGAGGCTCGCCCGTGCATCGCTGCGCAGGACCACGGCGCCCACCATCCGCCCGGCGGGATCGCGGATCGCCGCCGCGGCGTCCAACCGCGCCACATGCCGCGCGTCGAGGAAGAAGCTCGACAGTGTGCCCCCATCGGTGGCGATGGCGGCGGCGACCGCCCGGCGGGTGGCCGGTGTCACCGCCGGCGCCGGATCGTCACCGGCGCTGGCGATGACCGCTCCGTCGGCACTCAGCACGAACGCTCCCGTCCGCCGCGACGGCGTCACGCCGATGCGGAGGTACTCGACCAGCCGGGCCCGGTCGCGGGTGGCCGGGGCGTGTCCGGCCACGGCGGCCGCCGCCGCCGCGAAGCCGGGATTCCCGGCCAGCGTCGTGACGACGGCCAGTTCGTCGCGCCGCCACTGCTGCACCTGCTGCGCTCGGACGTCACCCACGGCGGCGAGATTCCGGTATTCGTTGCGCCGGATGGAATCGGTCGCCAGACGCGCGTACTCGTAGCCGACGCCGAGCAGCGCCACCGTGACGGCGGCGAAGATCGCCACCAGCGCACGGCGCATGCGGGGGGCGCTTTCGCCGTCGGCGGGTATCGGGCCACCGGGCGCCTTCGCGGGTGTGGGGGGCGTCGTGATCTCCGGGTCGGGATCGGGCGCTAGCGCGACGCGGGCAGCCAGCCCTTGCCCTTCACGCCGAGTCGCGTGACGACGTGCCGCACGCCGGGCACGCCCCCCGCGATCGTCGCCGCGTAGTCCACCTCGCGGTCGGCGTCGACCTGGCCGGTGAGTTCGATCGTCCCCTCGATCCCGACCTCGATGTCGATGGCGCGCTCGGCGAGGATGGGATCGTTGCGGAAGGCCTCGAGGACGTGTTCGCCCAGTGCGTCGTCGATTTCGTCGTCCGGCTCCCCGTCGTCGGCCAGCGCGTCCTCGGGTTCGTCCGTGGCGCCGTCGTAGCCGGGCTGGTACCCGGTCGCGTCGTCCACCACGTCGCGGAACCGGGCGACGATGCCGGACAGTCCGCCGAACGCCTGCGCCAGCACCAGCCCCACGGCCACGCCGGCGACGCCTCCAGCGACGGCGCTCGCGATCTGCGAACCGGTGGTCGAACGTTCGGGACGATGGCGGCGCGTTGACATGGGGTGTGCCCGTGGCGGAGGTCCAGAGAGAACGATAACTTGCAGGGCGGCGTTCAGCGACAACCGGCCCGGCCCTCTCGTCCCCACACCCCATCCATGCGCGTTTCGGGCGTCTTCAAGAAACAGGAGGAAGTCGAGGCCGAGGCGGCGTCGGCCCCGCGGCTGTTTCTCTGGGCCCTGATCGGGGCCGTGGTCGTGGCCGGCCTCGTGTTGTACTTCCGCTACGACCGCTTCATGACGCCGCTTCTTTAAACTGATATCGAACGATGATCGATCGGCCCTCGGACATGCTGACGCTCACGCTGCCCGACGGCGCGACACGCGAGGTCGCGCCGGGTACGCTCCCGGCGGCGGTGGTGAAATCCATCGGCGAGGGGCTCCTGCGCGCCGCGCTCGCCGTCGAGGTGAACGGGCGGGTGCAGGACCTCATGACTCCGCTGCGCGAGGGCGGGGAGTTCCGCGTGCTCACGGCGCGCGACGCGAAGGCGCTGGACGTCCTGCGCCATTCCACCGCGCACCTGCTCGCCACGGCGGTCCGCCGGGTCCGGCCGGAGGCGAAGATCGGCTTCGGCCCCGCCATCGACGACGGCTTCTACTACGACTTCGAGGTCGAGACCCCGTTCACCCCGGAAGACCTCGCGCGCTTCGAGCAGGAGATGGCGAAGGTCGTCAAGGAAAAGCTCCCCTTCGTCCGCGCCGAGGTGTCGCGGCAGGAGGCCGAGCAGGTGTTCGCCGACGATCCGCTGAAGCTGGAGCGGTTGTCCGAGCTTGGAGCGGACGAGGTCATCTCGACCTACACCGACGGCCCGTTCGTCGATCTCTGCCGCGGCCCGCACGTGCCCGACACCGGCTACCTCAAGCACTTCAAGCTGCTGCACACCGCCGGCGCGTACTGGCGGGGCGACGAGCACCGGCAGATGCTCCAGCGCATCTACGGCACTGCCTGGTTCAAGAAGGAGGACCTCGACGCATACCTCCACCGGATCGAGGAGGCCAAGCGCCGCGACCACCGGCTGCTCGGCAAGCAGCTCGACCTCTTCCTCTTCCACCAGTTCAGTCCCGGCTCCGCATTCTGGACCGAACGCGGGACGACGATCTTCAACGCCCTCGTGGGCTACGTGCGCGAACTGCAGCGCGAGAAATTCCAGGAAGTGCGCACCCCGGTGCTGTACAACAAGGGGCTGTGGGAGATCTCGGGGCACTGGGGCAAGTATCGCGAGAACATGTTCCTCGTGCTCAACAAGGAGACCGGGGAGCACGACGCGTCGCTGAAGCCGATGAACTGCCCCTCGCACTACCTGTTGTACCAGGCCAGGAAGCACTCGTACCGCGAGCTGCCGCTCCGCTTCGTCACCTTCGACACCCTGCATCGCAACGAGGTGACGGGCGCGCTGTCGGGACTCACGCGCGTGCGGCAGTTCCATCAGGACGACTGCCACGTGTTCCTCGCCGAGGACCAGATTGCCGACGAGGTGCGCTTTCTCGCGCAGTTCATCGTGCAGTACTACGAGACCTTCGGGCTCCAGCCCACGGTGCGCTTCGCCACCCGTCCCGAGGTGCGCATCGGCGAGGACGCGCTCTGGGACCGGGCCGAGGGGGCGCTCCGGGCGGCGCTCGAGGCCACGGGCATGCCGTACGAACTCAAGCCGGGTGACGGCGCCTTCTACGGGCCCAAGATCGACTTCGACGTCACCGATTCGCTGGGGCGGCTCTGGCAGCTCGGGACCATCCAGCTCGACTACAACGCGCCCGAGCGGTTCGACCTCGAATACGTGGGCGAGGACAACACGATGCACCGGCCGGTGGTGATCCACCGCGCCGTGAGCGGCAGCTTCGAGCGGTTCATCGCCATCCTCATCGAGCACTTCGCGGGCGCCTTCCCGGTGTGGCTGGCGCCGGAGCAGGTGCGGGTGCTGCCGATCACCGACGAGCTGGCCGACGGGGCCCGGCAGGTGGTGGCCCGCATGCGCGAGGCGGGGATCCGGGCGCACCTGGACGACCGGAACGAAACGCTCAACTACCGTATTCGCGACGGCGAGATGATGAAGGTGCCGTACATGGCGGTGATCGGAAAGCGCGAGGCCGAGGGAGATACGGTGGCCGTGCGGGTGCGGGGCGAGGGGAAGAAGCAGGAGATCGTGCCGGTGGCGGAGTTCATCGCCCGGGTGCGGGACGAGGCGAGGGATCGGAAGCTCACGCCATGACTCCGCCCGGCGGGCTCCCGGTAGTATTCTTCCTGGGTACGGTCGCGGTTTCCCCCTCTTCTCTCAGTGGATAGTTTTGAATCCATGTCCGATCCCAAATACACCCCCGTCATCGTCGCCGCTGCGCGCACCCCGATCGGGAAGTTCCTCGGCGGTCTCGCGCCACTCACCGCCCCCGACCTCGGGGCCGTCGCCATCCGGGCCGCGCTCGAGCGCTCCGGGGTTCCCGCCGCCGATGTCCAGGAAGTGATCATGGGCAACGTGATCCAGGGCGGCGTCGGCCAGGCCCCGGCCCGCCAGGCGCAGCTCAAGGCGGGCATCCCGGCCGGCGTCTCGGCGCTCACCGTGAACAAGGTGTGCGGCTCGGGCCTCAAGGCGGTCATGCTGGCCGCGCAGGCCATCAAGGCCGGCGACCGCGAGGTCATCGTCGCCGGCGGCCAGGAATCGATGTCCAACGCCCCGTACTATGTATATGGTATGCGCGCCGGCGTGAAGCTCGGCGACCAGCCGATGGTCGACGGGATGATCAAGGACGGCCTGTGGTGCGCCAGCTGCGACGTGCACATGGGCGGGCACGCCGAATACACGGCGCGCAAGGCGAAGATCACGCGGCAGATGCAGGACGAGTTCGCCGCCAATTCGCACCGCAAGGCGGTGGCCGCCATGGAGTCCGGCAGGTTCAAGGGCGAGATCGCGCCGGTCAGCGTCCCGGGACGCAAGGGGCCGACCACGGTCGATCTCGACGAGGGGCCCCGCAAGGACACCACCGTCGAGAGCCTGGCCAAACTCCGGCCGGCGTTCCCCGGCAAGGACGGCAAGACCGAGGGGCTCACCGTGACCGCCGCCAACGCCTCGAGCCTCAACGACGGCGGCGCCGCCGTGGTCGTGACCTCGGAGGCCTATGCCAAGGCCCACGGCCTCCCGATCATGGCGCGGATCAGCGGCTATGCCACCGGCGCGGTGGAACCGCAGGAACTGTTCTTCGCGCCCATCTACGCCGTCACCAATCTGATGAAGCTGACCGGCACCAGGATCGGCGACTACGACCTCATCGAGGCGAACGAGGCGTTCGCCTCGCAGGCGCTGGCCGACGGCGCGGGGCTGGGCTGGGACTGGGACCGCGTGAACGTGAACGGCGGCGCCATCGCGCTCGGCCATCCCATTGGCGCCAGCGGCGCCCGCGTCCTCACCACGCTGTTGTATGCCATGCAGGATCGCGGGGCCCACACGGGCCTCGCCACGCTCTGCCTCGGCGGCGGCGACGCCGTGGCCCTCAGTGTCACCCGGGACTGATACCATGAATTCCAAAGCCCTCGTTGAAGATCGCGGCCTGACCCTCCTCGGCGTCGTCGGCTTCTCCGCCGCGCTCGCCGCCGCCTCCCAGGTGGCCATCCCGCTGCCGTTCACTCCGGTGCCGATCACGCTCCAGCCGCTGCTGGTCGTGCTCGCCGGCATGATGCTGGGGCCGGTGTTCGGCGCCGCGAGCATGGTGCTGTATCTGGCCGCCGGGGCGATGGGGCTGCCGGTGTTCGCGCCGATGGGCGCGCCCGGCATGCTGCGCCTGGTGGGACCCACGGGCGGGTACCTGCTCGCCTATCCCGTCGCCGCGTACGTGGCGGGTGTGCTGGCGCTCCGGGCTCGCGGGTTCTCGGGGCGCGCGCTCGCCGCTGGTGCCGGCGTGGTGATGCTCTACCTCGGTGGACTGGCCCAACTGGCCATCCTCACCGGGAGCCTCACCCGCGCCGCGCTGCTCGGCGTGCTTCCGTTCGTGGCGCTCGATGCCGTCAAGTCGCTGATCGCGGCTGCCGTGACGCGCTCGCCGGCGTCCGACCGGACGCGTTGACCCGGCCGAAACTCCTCTTCGCGCCCGGCGGCGCGCTCCGAGCCCCATGGCGGATCACCATCTTCCTGCTGGTGGCGTTCGCGGCATGGGGTTTCGTCTCGACCCTCCTCACGCCGCTCCTCGTGCGGCTCTCGACGCTCGCCGGCACGCCCGGGGCGTCGGACACCGTCGTCGCGACCGTCTCCCTGCTCATTGCCACCTGGGTGTGCGTGCGCTACGTGGACCGGCGTCCCTGGTCGACCGTCTGGATGGGGCGCGTCGCCGCGCGGCCCGGGGTCTGGTTCGAAGGATGGCTGCTGGGGACGCTGGCCATCGGGGTGCCCTGCCTGCTGCTCCTGGCCCTCGGGCAGCTCCGGTTCGCCGCTGCCGCCCCGGGGTCGTGGTGGGGCGCCGCCATCCGCGTGTCGTGGTTTCTGCTTCCCGCCGCCCTCGCCGAGGAACTGCTCACCCGCGGCTACCTGTTCGCGGTGCTCCGCGACACGTTCGGGTGGCGGACGGCGCTCGGCGCCACGAGTCTGATCTTCGGGCTGCTGCACGTGCGGAACTACGACGCCAACGTCGAGTCGATCACGCTGGTCGTGCTCGCCGGGGTGTTCCTCGGGGCCGTGGTGCTCGCCACGCGCAGCCTGTACGCGGCCTGGATGGCCCATTTCGGCTGGAACTGGGCGATGGCCGTTCCTTTACATTCCGCGGTGAGCGGATTCCCGTTCGCCACGCCAGATTACCGGCTGCTGGACACCGGTCCCCGCTGGTTGACGGGCGGCGGCTGGGGACCGGAGGGCGGGGTAGCCGCTGCCGTGGGCATGATGGCGGGACTGACCTATCTCTACGCGCGGCGCGATCGTCGCGAGGAGTCATAGCATGACGGATCGGATTGCGGTGCTCGGGGCCGGCCAGATGGGGAACGGCATCGCGCACGTCTTCGCCCAGGCGGGATTTCCGGTGGCGATGATCGACATCTCGAAGACGGCGCTCGCCAGGGGCCGCGAGACCATCGGCAAGAACCTCGACCGCCAGATCAAGAAGGGCGTGCTCGATGCCGCCGAGAAGGAAGTCATCCTCGGTCGCATCACCGACCACGGGTCGCTGGACGCGGTGAAGGATGCGACGCTGGTCATCGAAGCGGTGACCGAGAATCCGGAACTCAAAGCCAGGATCTTCGCCGATCTCGACGCCAAGGCGCCGGTGGGCGCCATCCTGGCCACCAACACGAGCTCGATCTCGATCACCGACATCGCGGCGCGCACCAAGCGGCCCGAACTCGTCGTCGGCATGCACTTCATGAACCCGGTGCCGGTGATGCAGCTCGTCGAGATCATCCGCGGGTTGGCCACCAGCGACGAGACCGCCGCCAAGGTGGTGGCGTTGAGCCAGGCGGTGGGCAAGACCCCGGTGGAGGCCAACGACTACCCGGGCTTCATCGCCAATCGCATCCTCATGCCGATGATCAACGAGGCGGTGTACTGCCTCATGGAAGGCGTCGGCACCGCCGAGGCCATCGACACCGTGATGAAGCTGGGCATGAATCACCCCATGGGGCCGCTCACCCTCGCCGACTTCATCGGGCTCGACACCTGCTTGGCGATTCTCGAGGTGATGCACGCCGGGCTCGGCGACCCCAAGTACCGTCCCTGCCCGCTGCTACGGAAGTACGTGGCCGCCGGATGGCTGGGGCGCAAGTCCGGACGCGGCTTCTACCAGTACTGACCGATGCCCTGGGCTCTGACCCCCCTCACCGAGGAGCAGCGGGAGATCCAGAAGGTCGCCCGCGACTTCGCGCTTGCCGAGGTCGCGCCGCACAGCGCGGCCTGGGACCGCGACGCCCACTTCGAACCGTCGCTCGTGCCCAAGATGGGGGCCCTCGGGTTTCTCGGGATGATGATTCCCGAGCAGTACGACGGCCTCGGCCTCGACACCCTCACCTATCTGCTCGCGCTCGAGGAGATCGCGGTGGTGGACGCCTCGGTGGCGGTGATGATGAGCGTCCACAACTCGCTGCCCACGCAGATGCTGTTGCGGTGGGGCACCGAGGAGCAGAAGGAGCGGTACCTGAAGCCGATGGCGCGCGGCGAGATGTTGGGCGCGTTCGCGCTCTCGGAGCCCGACGCCGGCTCGGACGCGGCCTCGCTCCGCACCCAGGCCGTGCGCGACGGGGACCACTGGGTGCTCAACGGCACCAAGGCCTGGGTGTCGAGCGGTACCAAGGGCGACGTGATCCTGGCCATGGCGCGCACCGACACGCCCGACGACCGGCGCGGCGCCCGCGGCATCAGCACGTTCATCGTCACGCCCGATCTGCCGGGGTTCCACATGGGCAAGAAGGAGGACAAGATGGGCCTCCGCGCCTCGCCCACCGTCCAGCTCGTGTTCGACAACCTCCGCGTACCGGCGTGCAACCTGCTCGGCGAACCGGGCAGCGGGTTCATCTACGCCATGCAGTCGCTGGACAACGGCCGCCTGGGCATCGCCGCCCAGTCGGTCGGCATCGCCCGAGCGGCGCTGGAGCACGCCGCCGCCTACGCCGCCGAGCGGCGGCAGTTCGGCAAGCCGATCAAGGAATTCCAGGCCATCCAGTTCAAGCTCGCGGACATGGCCACCCGGGTGTCGGCGTCGCGGGCGCTGCTCCACGCCGCGGCCACGGCCAAGGATCGCGGGCAGCCCGTGACACAGTTCGGTTCCATGGCCAAGTTGATGGCCAGCGAGACCGCCATGTGGGTCACCACTCAGGCGGTACAGATCTTCGGCGGGTACGGGTACGTGAAGGACTATCCCGTCGAACGGTTGTTCCGCGACGCGAAGGTGACCGAGATCTACGAGGGGACCTCGGAGATCCAGCGCATCGTCATCGCGCGCGAGTTGTACTCCCAGCTTGGTTCCTCTTCCCTCTGAATTCGAGCGCCACAATGAAGATCTTCGATACGATCGCCGGCATGGGTCACGAACAGCTCGTGCTGTGCCAGGACTCGGCTTCCGGATACCGCGGCATCATCGCCATTCACAGCACGACGCTCGGCCCCGCCCTCGGCGGCACGCGCTTCTGGACCTACGCCTCGGACGAGGACGCGATCGTCGACGCCCTGCGCCTGGCGCGCGGGATGACGTACAAGAACGCCGTGGCGGGCCTGAACCTCGGCGGCGGCAAGTCGGTGATCATCGGCGACAACAAGACCACCGACCGCGAGATGCTGTTCCGCGCCCACGGCCGGTTCGTGGAGTCGCTGGGCGGTCGCTACATCACCGCCGAAGACGTGGGGACGAGCACCGCCGACATGGACTTCGTGCACATGGAGACGGACTACGTTACGGGCCTCGCCGGCCGGTCCGGCGATCCGAGCCCAGTCACCGCGCACGGCGTGTTCCGCGCCATCCAGGCGTCGGCCAAGGAGAAGTGGGGGTCCGACGACCTGTCGGGCAAGACGATCTCGCTGCAGGGATGCGGACACGTGGGCTACTACCTGGCCAAGGAGCTGCACGACACCGGCGCCAAGCTCATCGTCACCGACATCGACGCCGAGCGCGTCAAGCGCGTGGTCTCCGAATTCGGCGCCCGCGGCGTGGAACTCGACGAGATCTACTCGGCGGAAGCGGACATCTTCGCCCCCTGCGCGCTGGGCGCCGTGCTCAACGACCAGACGCTGCCCCAGTTGAAGGTCGAGATCGTGGCCGGCGCGGCCAACAACCAGCTGCTCGAGGAGCGCCACGGCGATGCGTTGGAGAAGAAGGGCATTCTGTACGCGCCCGACTACGTGGCCAATGCCGGCGGCGTGATCAACGTGTACAGCGAACTCGCCGGGTGGACCTCGGAGCGCGCGTTTCGCAAGGCCGACGAGATCTACGACACCGTGCTCCGCGTGTTCCACATCGCCAAGCACGACAAACTGCCGACCTACGAGGCCGCCGACCGGCTGGCCGAGATGCGCATCAAGGCCGTGGGCTCGATGGTGCGCACCTGGCCCCAGTGGCCCAACAAGTGAACCGATGAGCGACGATCGACGGATTGCCATCGCGTCCGACCACGCCGGCTTCGCGCTGAAGGCCAAGCTCGAAGCCGCGCTCGGCGCGTTGGGCTACCACGTGGAGGATCTCGGCACCGACAGCCCCGACTCCACCGACTACGCCGACTATGCCCATCCGCTGGCCGACCGGGTGGCGGAAGGGCAGGTCGCCCGCGGCGTGCTGCTCTGCGGCACCGGACTGGGCATGTCGTACGCGGCCAATCGGCATCCGGGCGTGCGGGCGGCCGTGTCGTGGACGCCGGAGATCGCCGAGTTGGCCCGGCGCCACAACGACGCCAACGTGCTCGTGCTGCCGGCGCGATTCGTCACCGACGAGGCCGCCGTGCAGATTCTGAAGACCTGGTTGGACACGCCGTTCGAGGGCGGCCGGCACGAACGGCGCGTCGGCAAGATCGAGCGGCCATCTCTCGCGGGTGGGACGACGACATGAATCACTGGGTGGACTGGGACCGGTGTCCGCCGGGCGCCGCGCTGCGCGCGACCGACCCCGAAATCGCCGGCCTCGTGGTGGAGGAAATCGCCAGGCAGAACGACGGCATCGAACTCATCGCCAGCGAGAACTTCGTGTCGCCGGCGGTGCTCGAAGCCATGGGCTCGCCGCTCACCAACAAGTACGCCGAGGGGCTGCCCGGCAAGCGATACTACGGTGGGTGCGAGGTCGTCGACCGCGTGGAGCAGCTGGCCATCGACCGTGCCAAGCAGCTGTTCGGGGCCGAGCACGCCAACGTGCAGCCGCACGCCGGCGCCCAGGCGAACATGGCCGTCTTCATGGCGGCGCTGAAGCCCGGCGACACCTTTCTCGGGATGGCGCTCTCGAACGGGGGCCACCTCACCCACGGGTCGCCGGTGAACTTCTCGGGCCTGCTTTACAACGCCAAGTCGTACGGCGTCACCGACCAGGGGCTCATCGACTACGACGAGGTGCGGGCCAAGGCGCGCGAGCACAATCCCCGGATGATCATCGCCGGCTACAGCGCGTATTCCCGCGTCGTCGACTTCGCGGCGTTCGAGACGATCGCCAACGAGGTCGGGGCGCTGTTGATGGTGGACATGGCGCACTTCGCCGGCCTCGTGGCGGCGGGGGTGTATCCGTCGCCCGTGCCGCATGCCGATTTCGTGACGACCACCACCCACAAGACGCTGCGCGGACCCCGGGGCGGCCTCATCCTCTGCAAGGCCGAACACGCCAAGGCCATCGACAAGGCCGTGTTCCCGGGTACGCAGGGCGGACCGCTGGAGCACGTCATCGCCGCCAAGGCGGTGGCCTTCCGCGAGGCGCTCGACCCGTCGTTCCGCGCCTACTGCACGCAGATCGTGGCCAACGCGCGGGCTCTGGCCGCGGCGCTCATCGGCCGCGGATTCGAAGTCGTGTCGGGCGGCACCGACAACCACCTGATGTTGATCGATCTTCGCAACCGCGGCGACGCCCTCACCGGCAAGGTGGCCGAGACGGCGCTCAACACGGCCGGCATCACGGTGAACAAGAACACCGTTCCGCGCGAGACCCGGTCGCCGTTCGTCACCAGCGGCATCCGGATCGGCACCTCGGCGGTGACCACGCGCGGAATGAAGGAAGCCGAGATGGAACGCATCGCTGCGCTCATCGATCGCGTGCTGCAGACCCCGGACGATGCGGCTACCCTCGACGCGGTGCGGGCCGACGTGCACGAACTCGCGGGCGCGTTCCCGCTGTACCCCGCGCCGGCCGTGTCCGTGTCCGCATGACCGAATCCACGAGACGGGGCGCGCTGCCGCGACGGCTGGGCTTCTGGAGCGCGGTCGCCGTTCTCGTGGGGTCGACCATCGGGTCGGGCATCTTCCGCTCGCCGGCGGGGATCGCGGATCGCCTGCCGGGTCCGCTGCCGCTGGCCATCGTCTGGGTGGCGGGCGGGTTGTTCGCGCTGTGCGGCGCGTTGACGCTGGCCGAGGTGGGTTCGGCGTTCCCGGAAACGGGCGGCGTGTACGTGTTCATTCGCGAAGCCTTCGGCCGGTTGCCGGCGTTCCTGCTCGGTTGGTCCGAGCTGACGGTCATTCGCGCCGCGTCGCTCGGCGCGATCGCCATCACCTTCGCCGAGTATGCCCTCCGCGCGGCCGGGTTCAACCCCGCCGTCGCGCCCTACGATACCTATGCGCACTACGTGGCGGCGGCGGGCATCGCGCTGCTGGGCATCGTCAACATCGTCGGCGTTCGGTGGAGTTCGCTGCTGCTCAATGCCACGACGCTGGCGAAATACGGCGCCCTGCTGTTCATCATCCTGTTCGCGCTCGCCATCGGACTGCCGCGCACCGGCGGCTACTACACGCCGGTGGCGCCCTCCGGCAGCTTCGCGCTTCCCGCCTTCGGGTTGGCGCTCGTGTCCACCCTCTGGGCGTACGACGGGTGGGCGGATCTGAGCTTCGTGGCCGGCGAGGTGCGCGATCCGCAGCGCAACATTCCGCGCGCGCTGATTTCCGGCACGCTGGCCGTGATCGGGATCTATCTGCTGGCCAATCTGGCGTACCTCGCGGTGATGCCGGTGGGCGAGATCCGGCAGTCCCCGCTGGTGGCCGCCGACGTCGCGCAGCGGCTGCTCGGCCAGCCCGGCGTGGCCTTCGTGGGAATCACGGTGATGCTCTCCACCTTCGGGACGCTCACCGGGTCGTTGCTCACGGCGCCCCGCATCTTCTTTGCGATGGCCGAGGACGGGCTGTTCTTCCGCTTCGTGGCCCGTGTGCATCCGAAGTTCGAAACCCCGTACGTGGCCATCGGGCTGAGCAGCGCCCTCGGCATCGTGTTCGTGCTGCTGCGCACCTTCGAGCAGCTTGCCGATGCCTTCGTCACCGGGATCGTCCCGTTCTACGCGCTCGGCGTGGCCGCCGTGTTCGTGCTGCGCCGGCGGGCCGGCTACGCGCCGCCCTTCCGCGTGCCCGGCTATCCCGTGGTGCCGGCGCTGTTCGTGCTCTCCACCGTCTACCTGCTGGCCAACGCCCTCTGGTCGCCGTCCAGCCGGTGGGCCACCGTCGCGGTATTCGGTATCGTCCTGGCGGGGATACCCGTCTACTATGCGACGGTGGGTAAACGGCGGTGACGCACGGTTGCCGCGGCGCGCGTTGGTATTGCACGCCGTTGCACGATCCGCGCCACGATTTCACCGTTGCGGGAGTTGTGAATGCGGGGGAAAGGTCCCATAATGTGCACGTCGGGCATGGGGCCCGGCGCGTAGCGCACTGAACGCCATTCCGTAGCGACCCTGTGAGCGAACTGACCTTCCGAGACGGCATCATGGACCGCATTCTCATGCGAGAACGGCGGTTCAACGAGGGCGCCTATCTGTTCGTGCTCGCCGGGCTGGAATATTCCCAGCAACGGCTGCCCGAGCGGCGGCACATCTCGGGACGCGAGTTGGCGCATGCCTGCCGCGATCTGGCCATCGAGCGGTTCGGCGTGATGGCGCGTCTGGTGCTGGAACATTGGGGGGTGCGGAGTAGCGCCGACATCGGCGACGTGGTGTTCACGCTCGTCGGGCTCGACCTGCTGCTCAGCCAGCCCGACGACAGCCGCGAGGAGTTCGTCGATGCGTTTGATTTCGACGACGCGTTCGAACGCCGCTACCCGTGGTGCGGAGCGATTCACGCATGACCACTGCCACCGTCGAATGGCCGAGTTGCCGCAAGTGCGACGCCGGCGTCCTGTTGCCGCTCAGCGACTACGGTCGCGACGGCGCCCCGATCATGTACAAGGCCTGGGCCTGCAGCAATCCGGAATGCGGGTTCAACGTTCGCATCGACAACGGCGAACTGAGCTACGGCCGCACCGTCGGCACGTCGCAGAAATAGCCGGCCCGGGCGCGGCGACCGACCCCCACGCCGCCATCAGCTCATGACCGAGTCCCGCCTCCTGGTTCGCGTCGTCACCGCCGCCCAGGCCTCGGCCCGGGACGCCGCCGCCATCGCCGCGGGCACGCCCTCCGCGCAGCTCATGGATCGCGCCGGCACCGGCACGGCGCGCGAAATCGCAACGCGGCTGGGACCCGTCGCCCATCGGCGGGTTCTCGTGCTGTGCGGGCCGGGCAACAACGGAGGCGACGGGTGGGTCGTCGCCCGTGAGCTCGCCGCCGCCGGCGCCCGCGTGGACGTGTGCGAGGCCGTGGCTGCCCGGTCCGACGACGCCCGGGAGGCGCGCGAACGCGCCCGACGCGCCGGTATCGAGCGTCTGCGCGAACTGGCGCTCGCCGATCTCGGCGACACCGCGTACACCGTCATCGTCGACGCCCTGCTCGGCACGGGCAGCACCGGCGCGCCACGCGGCGCGATCGGCGAGGCCGTGCGCGTGGTCGCGGCACAACGCGCGCGGGGCGCCCGCATCGCCGCCGTCGACCTGCCCACGGGACTCGACGCCACCACCGGCGACGCGGAACACGCCGTCCCCGCGCACCTCACGCTCACCTACGGCACCGTGAAGCGCGGACAGCTCGTGGCGCGCGGCGTGTGCGGAACGCTGGTCGTGCTCGACATCGGGCTCGGCGAGCACACGGCCATTCCCGACGACGCGCCGCGCCTGGTGGACGAGCCCTGGGTGGCCGGCCAGGTGCCGGTGATCCACGCCGACGCGCACAAGGGAACGCGGCGCAAGGTCGTGATCTTCGGCGGCGCCGACGGCATGTCGGGCGCCGTGATCCTGGCCGCGCGCGCCGCCCTGCGGAGCGGCGCCGGCATGGTGAAGGTGCTCGCCGACGGCAGCTCCCTGGACGCCGTGCGTGCCGCCGAGCCGGCGGCGCTCACCGCGCCATGGCCGACCACGCCGGCGGAGGTGGACCGCGAGATTTCCGCCTGGGCCGATGCCGTGGCCATCGGGCCCGGACTCGGCGACACCGACCGTTCGCGGGCGCTCGTGGACCGGGTGCTGGCGCGCTGGCCGGGGCCCGTCGTCCTCGATGCCGATGGGCTCAACGTCTTCCACGGCGACCCCGATCGTCTCGCGGCGTCGCTCGGGCAACGGGCCACGATCGTCACGCCGCACCCGGGCGAGTTCGCCCGCCTCACGCACACCACGATTCCCGAAGTGCTCGCGCGCCGCTTCGACATCGGCAGCCGGCTCGCCGCGCGGCTGGGCGCCGCCGTGCTGCTCAAGGGCACGCCCACCGTGATCTACGCGCCGGACGGAAGCGATCGCCTGGTGAGCGCGAGCGGGAGTCCGGTGCTCGCCACCGGCGGCAGCGGAGATCTGCTCACCGGGATCACGGTCACACTGCTCGCGCAGATGGGGCACGCCACGGAAGCGGCGGCCTGCGCCGCCTGGGTGCACGGCCGCGCCGCCGAACTCGCGCAGTTCGGGCGTGCCGCCGATGCCGAGGCGGCGTTCGATGCCGACCTCGACGAATCGCTGGACGACGGGGACGATCGCTCGGGCGTCGGGCGCCATGGCGGCCGCGAGGCACCGCCGCGGCGCGATGCCCGGGGCCTCACCCTGGACGACGTGCTCGCCACGCTGCCCGACGCGTGGCGGCTGCGCCGCGCCGCGCCGCCGCTCCCCGTGCTCGTGGTCCTGCCCGCCGTGGAAGTGCGGGCGTGAGCGAATCGGGGCACGTGCCGCTCGGGGCCGGCGGCGAATTCGACGCCATTCGCCGCCTGCTCCACCGGTGGGGCCCGCGCAGCGCCGGGGCGGGGGACGATGCAGCGGTGCTCGACGTGCCGCCGGGGCACCGGCTCGTGGCGAGCGTGGACACCGCCATCGAGGACATCCACTTTCGCCGCGCGTGGATGACTCCCGCCGAGATCGGCTACCGCGCCGTCACCGCCGCGCTCAGCGACCTCGCCGCCATGGGGGCCGGCCCGCTCGGCGTGCTCACGGCGTTCGGATTGCCCGATGTATGGCGCGGGGCGCTGGACGAAATCGCCGACGGGATCGGCCAGGCCGTGGACGCTGCCGGCACGGCCGTGGTGGGCGGCAATCTGTCGGCGGCGGCGGAGCTCAGTATCACCACGACGGTGCTCGGCCATGCCGCGACACTGCTGCACCGCGACGGGATTCGCGCCGGGGACCAGCTGTACGTCACCGGCCGGTTGGGGGGACCGGGCGCGGCGCTGTCGGCCCTGCTCGCCGGCCGCGAGCCGGCGCGCGAGCACCGCGCCCGCTTCGTGCATCCGTCGGCCCGGCTCGCCGAGGGCCGGTGGTTGGCAGAGGCCGGGGCCACGGCAGCGGTGGATCTCTCCGACGGACTGGCGGCCGACGCGGCGCACCTGGCGGCGGCCGGTCGCGTGGGGATCGAACTCGCCCTCGAATCGCTGCCCGCGCTGGAGGGCGTCGACCCCCGGCACGCGCTGGCCAGCGGCGAGGAGTACGAGTTGCTGGTGTCGGCCCCGCGCCCACTCGACTCGGCTGCCTTCGAGCGGACCTTCGGGCTGCCGCTCACCCGCGTCGGGCAGGCCGTGGCCGCGCATCCGGGCGAGGTGTGGGTACTGGACCGGGGCCACCGCGTTGCGGGCGCCCCGGGGCACGATCACTTTCAGGGCTGATGCGAACGCTCTACACGTTGATCGTGGTGGGTCTGGCCACCGCCGTGCTTGGCCCGGTGGTCCTGCTGGCCGCCCTGTTCCGGGTGCGCGAGAAGCCCGGCGGCATCTACCAGCGGTGCATGCACCTGTGGGCGCGCGTGGGGTGTCGCGCCGCCGGGGTGCGAATCGTCGTCCACGATTCGTCGCGGATGAGTCCCGACCGCGGCGTGGTGTACATCGCCAACCACGTGAGCTGGTTCGACGTCTTCGCGCTGGCGGCGACGCTGCCCCGCTACAGCTTCATCGCCAAGAGCGAATTGAAGAAGATCCCCCTGTTCGGGCCCGCGGCCTCGGCGGCGGGCATCGTGTTCCTGGAGCGCGACAATCGCAAGCAGGCATTCGAGTCGTATCGTGGGGCGGCGGAGCAGGTGCGCGCCGGGCGGTCGGTGGTCGTGTATCCCGAGGGTACCAGGGGGCGGGACTACCCCCTGCGCCCGTTCAAAAAGGGACCGTTCGTACTCGCCATCGCCTCCGGGGCCCCGATCGTGCCGACGATCATCCACGGCGCCCGGGAGGTGATGCCACGCGGCTCCTTCCGCGTCCGCCCCGGCGAGATTCATGTACATTTCCTCGAACCAATTTCGACGGCGGGTCTCAGTTACGACGACCGGGGAGCCGTGATGACGCGCGTCTGGCAGCGCATGGCCGACGCGCTGCACGAACTCTACGGCGTCGCGCGCTCCGACCGCCCCGTCGCCAATCCGAATGAACGCGTCATCTGACCGGACTCTGCGCCCATGACCACGATCTCCCACGTCCACGCCCGCGAGATTCTCGACAGCCGCGGCAATCCCACCGTCGAAGCCGACGTCTTCCTCTCCAACGGCATCAAGGGGCGGGCGGCGGTCCCGAGCGGCGCCAGCACCGGCGAGAACGAGGCGGTGGAGTTGCGCGACGGCGACGCGGGGCGCTACGGCGGCAAGGGCGTGCTGACCGCCGTGCAGAACGTCGAGGAGCGCATCGGGCCGGCGATCGCAGGCATGGATCCGACGCTGCAGCTCGAAGTCGACGCGGCGATGCTCGAACTCGACGGCACCGAGAACAAGTCGAGTCTGGGCGCCAACGCCATCCTCGCCGTCTCGATGGCCACCGCGCGCGCCGCGGCCCAGCTCTGCAACCTGCCCCTGTACCGCTACCTGGGCGGCCCGCTGGCCCGCGTGCTCCCCGTGCCGATGATGAACGTGGTCAATGGCGGGGCGCATGCCGGCAACACCGTGGACTTCCAGGAATTCATGATCGTGCCCATCGGGGCCGAGAGCTTCGGCGAGGCGCTGCGCATGGGGGCCGAGACCTTCCACGCGCTCAAGAAGGTGCTCACCAAGCGCAAGTTGAGCACCGGCGTCGGCGACGAGGGCGGGTTCGCCCCCGACCTCGCGAACGACGAGGAGGCGCTGCGAGTGGTGGTCGAGGCGATCGAGACGGCCGGCTACGCGCCCGGCACCGAGGTGGCGCTGGCGCTCGATCCCGCGAGCAGCGAGCTCTACGTGGACGGCACCTACGTGTTCAAGAAGAGCGGCGGGCACAGGAAGGACGCCGACGCGATGATCGAACTGTACACGCGCTGGATCGACGAGTATCCCATCGTGTCCATCGAGGACGGGCTGGCCGAGAACGACTGGGAGGGCTGGCAGAAGCTCACCGCCGCCATCGGCGACCGCTGCCAACTGGTGGGCGACGACATCTTCTGCACGAATCCCGAACTCCTGTCGCGGGGCATCGAGAGCGGCGTCGCCAATTCCATTCTCATCAAGGTCAACCAGATCGGAACGCTGAGCGAGACGCTGGAGACGATCGACATGGCGCGCGGGGCCGGCTACCTGTCCGTGATCTCGCACCGCTCGGGCGAAACCGAGGACACCTTCATCGCCGACCTCGCCGTGGCCGTGGGGGTGGGGCAGATCAAGACCGGATCCGCCAGCCGTACCGACCGCATCGCCAAGTACAACCAACTGCTCCGGATCGAAGAGGAGTTGGGGGGCGCGGCCGAGTTTCCGGGCGGGGCCCTCTACGGGCTGTGAGCCCTCCCCGGCCGCGGGCCCGCGCGCGCCGGCTCCCCCCCGGCGTGGTCAAGCTGCTCTGGGTGATCGTCGGGGTCGTCGCGCTCACCTTCGCCGTGCAGGGCGGCGAGTACAGTTCCATCGATCTCCTGCGCCAGCGCCACCAGACGGCCGCGCTGCGCGCCGACATCGATTCGCTCCAGCGTCTCGTCGACTCGCTGGCCCACTATCGCGACCGGGTGCTGCACGACCGGGCGCTCCAGGAGCGCATCGGGCGGGAGGAGTTCGGCTGGGTGCGCGGCGACAAGGAACTCCTCTACCGGTTCGACGTCCCCGACACCGCGCGCCGGTAGCCGGCGCGGTGGGGGAATGCCCGACGAGGCCGGGGGCTTTTCCCGGCAGAGGACCGGCGTTTTCGGGACAGTATCCGGTTGCCCGGGCGCGTAGCCTACTCCGCGGACGAGAAATGCCGCCGCGAGGCTTCCGCCGGAGATCCCATGACGACCACGATGCAGGCTCCCCCCCGCACCTATTCCATCCTCCTGTTGGCCAGCGATGGCTCGCCGGCCATGGAATCCACGATCACCATGGCCCGGCTGATCGCGCTGCGCGACCGGGCCCAGGTGCAGGTCGTGACCGCCGTGGAGCCCCTGCCGATGGTGACGGTCGAGGGGAATCTGCCGTTCACGCCCGAGATCGAGGAACGCCGCCGGCAGGGGTTGGAGCAGCAGGTGATGGCGCAATTGGCCCGCTTCGCCCCCGAGTCGAAGGACTGGCCGGTGCAGCAGATCGGCGGCCACCCCGACGCGACCATCGTACGCGTGGCGCGCGAGACGCGGGCCGACCTGATCGTGCTCGGGCTGGGGGAACACGGCATGGTGGACCGCTGGTTCGGCGGCGAGACCGCGTTGCGCGTGCTTGGCCTTTCCGACGTCCCGGTGCTCGCCGTGGCGCCCTCCGCCGATGCGCTTCCCACCCGCGTGCTCGTCGCCATGGACTTCAGCGCCACCAGCGAGGCTGCCCTCGCCGCGGCCCTGCCACTGCTCGGCGAGGGCGCCAAGATCACGATGGCGCACGTGGTGCCACGCGACATCTCGATGGGGGTCTGGCCGGCATGGGACGACGCCTACGAGAACGCGGTCAAGGCCAGCTTCGCGGAACTGCGCGCGCGGCTGCAGGTGCCGGACTCGATGTCCGCCGAGGAGGTCGTTCTCTACGGCGACCCGGCGCGCGAGCTCCTGGGTTGCGCACGGCGCATCCAGGCCGACCTGATCGTGAGTGGCACCCACGGACACAACGTCATCGCGCGCGCCCTGCTCGGCCGCGTGTCCACGAAACTGATTCGCGGCGCCCACTGTTCGGTGTTCGTGCTCCCGCCGGAGAAGAGTGCGCACTGAGTTCCTGAGCAGCCGCGCGGTCATACTACCCCTGGCCACCCTCGTCGTCATCGTCGTCGGGGCGGCGGCGCTCGCCGCGCCCGCCGGCGCCGGCGCTGCGCACTGGGTATGGCTCGGCGGCCTCGTCGTGGTCGGAGCGCCCGTGGTGTGGCGCACCCTGCGCGACGCGCTGCGCGGCCATTTCGCCACCGATCTCGTCGCGATGCTGGCCATCGTGGGCGCCGTGCTGCTCGGCCAGCCGCTGGCCGGCCTCGTCGTGGTGCTGATGCAGACGGGCGGCGAGGGGCTCGAACGCTATGCCGAGGGGCGCGCCTCCCGGGCCATCCACGAACTCGAGGCCGCCGCGCCGAGGACGGCGCACCGCCTCGACGACGGCACGATCGCCGACATCGCCGTCGAGCAGATCGCCGTCGGCGATCTGCTGCTCGTGCGTCCCGGGGAACTCGTGCCCTGCGACGCCGTCGTCACCGACGGGCACTCGCTGGTGGATGCATCGCGCCTCACCGGCGAGCCGGTGCCCGTGGCCGCCGAACACGGCGTGGCGCTGATGAGCGGGAGCGCCAATGGCGAGGGCGCGCTCACCATTCGCGCCACGGCGCTCGCCAACGAGAGCCAGTACGCGCGCATCGTCGATCTCGTCCGCCATGCGCAGGAGAGCAAGTCTCCCCTGCAGCGTCTGGCCGACCGCTACGCGGTGTGGTTCACCCCCATCACCATCGCCGTCTGCGCCGCCGCCTACCTGACCACGGGCGACTGGGTGCGGGTGCTGGCCGTGCTCGTCGTCGCGACCCCGTGTCCCCTGATTCTGGCGACGCCGATCGCCATCATCGGTGGCATCAACGCGGCCGCGCGGCGGATGGTGATCGTGCGCAACGGCGGCGCGCTGGAACAGTTGAGTCGCGTGAACACGGCCGTGTTCGACAAGACCGGGACGCTCACCGTGGGCACGCCGGAAGTGAGCCGCATCGTGCCCGCACCCGGGTTCACCGAGCCCGAAGTGCTGCGGCTGGCCGGGGCGCTGGAGCAGGGGTCGGGCCACCTGCTTGCGCGCACGATCGTCCGGCTGGCCGAGGAGCGGATGGGCCGGCTGCCACCCGCGCGTCACCTGCGCGAATCGCCGGGGCGCGGGCTCTCCGGCGACGTGGATGGGCGCGAGGTCGCGGTGGGGGCGCGGGCCTACATCCTCGACCGGCCCGGCGTGACGCCGGACGACGTGGCCGCGCTGGAGCACGGCGGCGACGGGCTCCGCGCGTACGTGGCCGTGGACGGCCGGCTGGCCGGGATCGTGGACTACGCCGACCGGATCCGCCCGGGGATCGCGCAGGTGTTCGCCGATCTGCGGGGGCTCGGGATCCGCCGCTTGTTGCTGCTGTCGGGCGACCACACGCCGAACGCGCGCGCGGTGGCGGCCGAAGTGGGCATCACCGAGGTGCACGGCGACCTGCTCCCCGAGGACAAGGTGGCGGTGGTGCACCGCCTGCTGCACGAGGGCGCCCGCGTGGTGATGGTGGGGGACGGGACCAACGACGCCCCGGCGCTGACGGCGGCCGATGTCGGAATCGCCCTCGCCGGGCACGGTGGCGGCATCACCGCCGAGGCGGCGGACGTGGTGATCCTGGTAGACGAACCGGCGCGCGTGGTGGAGGCCGTCCGCATCGGGAAGCGGACGATGCGGGTGGCGCGGCAGAGCATCTGGGTAGGGCTTGGGCTGAGCGCCGTGGCCATGGTGTTCGCGGCCCGCGGCTACATCGTCCCCACGGTCGGGGCGCTGCTGCAGGAAGCGATCGACGTGGCGGTGATCCTCAACGCGGTGCGGACCAGCGCGGTGGCCCGTGGCGGGGGCGGCGGCGGTCGGGGGACGGCTTGACGCTTCGCCCGCGGGGACTAGCTTTCAGGCACTGACGCGGGGTGGAGCAGCCTGGTAGCTCGTCGGGCTCATAACCCGAAGGTCGCGGGTTCAAATCCCGCCCCCGCTATTCGCCGGCCGGTCCGCAAGGGCCGGCCGGTTTGTTTTGCGGGAGCGGCCGGCAGGTGTGGGGGCGGCGGCGGAGCCGGTTTCTGTGGGGGCGGTGCGCGATTAGCTTTCGCGGCCGGAGCAGATTCGGGGCAGGGTAGCTCAGGTGGTTAGAGCACGGCACTCATAATGCCGGGGTCGTGGGTTCGAGTCCCACCCCTGCTATCAAGTAATTCGTTGTCAGCAAATGCCTTGTCGGTGTCATCCGCCAGGGCATTTGGCGTTGCTGGAGGCGCTGAACCAAGCGGTGAACCAGGATCGAGGCGGGTTGCTAGCTTTTCGGTCCGGGCGACGTGGTCGGTCATCTCGCTGCCCTCTCCTTGTCCTTTGCGGCGGCGAGTTCATGGAACCGCCTGATTTCGTCGCTGGATGGCTTGTAGCGTGCGTAAACGCGAGCCACCATGGTCGTGTCCCTGTGGCCCAGTTGGCGGGCTACAATCTCCAGGGGAGCGCCAGCCCGAACGGCCCGGACGGCATAGGTATGACGGGCGTCCCTGAGTTGGTAGTCGTCAAGGCCGATCGCCTCGCACGCCTCGCCATGCATCTTGCTAGCCGCCCACCGAGTGACACCGGGGAAGACTGGTGCGCCCGGGAGAAGTCGCTTGCGCTTCACGTAGCGCCGGAGGTAGTCCATGGCCCACGGCTCCACGTGGACGGTCCGGTCCCGGTAGGCGGGCTTCGTCCCGCGCAGACGGATTGTTCCCGCCTTCGTGTCGATGTCCCGTCGTTCCACGGCGATCAGAGCGGAAAGGTCCCCACCCGAGCCGTGGAGGATCGCAGAGATGGTGCGATACGGCTCCGCCTGAGAATCCACGAGCTTGATTACCTGGCCGTGCTCCAGGTATAGGTCCCGTGGAGGGGCAGGCGAGGGCGGCTTCACGTCACGCATCGGATTGGATTCGATGACCCGACGAGACCTGAGGTACTGGCAGAAGGACGACATCGCGGCGTGATACTTCCGCTTCGTTCCACCTGAATGCGGCAGGTCAGACAGCCACTTGGACAGGCGTTCGAAGGTCAGTTCGGAGCGCGGGAATGCGTTGCCTTCGGTGATCAACGAACGTACGTGGACCTCGTAGTGGTCTTTGGTATCCGCTGCAACTCTGCCTTCAATCGAGCGGAGCCAGTCATCCACCATCGGAGAGAGATCCGTATCGTCCAGGCGCTTCCTCAATCCACCGAGATCGTTGGAGGAGTACGCCGTGTACAGTGTGGGTATGTCGAGTCGGCCATCCCGTAGGGCCGCGAGCAAATCCCACTCCTGTTTGCCTCGCAAGCCAAGGTCCTCGACCATCCGGCCCATGGCTCGCGCGAGGCTGCGGTCGCGCGTCTTGGTCGTCCGCTTGTGCCAGCGGCCCGTCTGGTCAGGGAACCCGACGTAGAACACGCCACCGCGGGGATAGAGGGTGCTCATAGCGCCCCCCTGTCGATTGAGTGCGACACATGCGCCGCGGTATAGGACCGCAGGTCTTGTGGGCGGTACCTGCGAGCCCGGCCGCCGAATCGTACGAATGGAACGTCGCTGGTGCGGAGCCAGCTTTCCGACATCCCAAGCTGCTCGGCGGCTTCCCTCGCCGTAAGTAGTTTCTGGTTGACATCGGCTCCGAAGTCGCCGATCTTTCCAATCACATTGTTGGGCATGGCGCGTCCCGCGTAATGTTCAACCGTTGGTGAATGCGCTCGCACGGTTTCCGGCCGCCCGCGAGCGCTTTTGCTTATTCGTCCTCGAAGTCCTCGACCTCGTCGAAGTCGTCGTCCTCCTCAGATTCGTCCTCGGTTTCGTCCGGACTTTCGTCCTGGCTTTCTCCCGGATCGTCCTCTACATCGGCTTCGACGCCAAGCGCTCGATCCAGGACGCATCGGGCCTCCTGTACGGCTTCTAGGAGCTCGTCACGCTCCGCCTCCAATTCTGCCTTCTTCATTTCTTCCGCCTCGCACGTCGGTAGGTGATTCCCTTCTCAAACGCGAGCTCTTTCAGGTCACGCTGGCTGATCATCTTGGCGCGTCCCTTTCTGTATGGTTTGAAGCGCTTGCCCTCCCACGTGTAAATCACGGCGACACTCACGTCCAGCAGCTTCGCTGCAACCCTGTAGGACACGTACGGCGAAGAAAGAAGGTCGAGGTGCCAAACCTGGCCGAAGCGATCGACCTTCGTGATTTCAGGAACCACCTCTGACGGCACAGAGTCGTCGGCCTCGGTGTAGGCCCGCCAGACGTATCGGATTGTCTCACCTGTTGGCGACTTTTCTTCGCTGACTAACCATTCGGCCGGTGGTGTCTTCTTTGACACGCGGATCTCCCAGTCGTAGCCCTACTATAAACTAGAAAGAGTCGTTCTAATCGTCAAAGAGGACATTGGTCGAGAAAGGCCTCGTGGACGCGGGCGGACCGCCCGAAATGCGGTCGCGTCTGCTTCCAGAATTTCGGAGCCTACCGGACCTGACTACCGTTGCCCGCTTTGGCAGTAGGGGAGTTGGTAGGACGACCGTAGGCGCGTTGTAGGCCGGGCTGGGCGCGCGCGTAGCGAAACCGGTAGGAGCCGCGCACGGGGTCCCGGTAAGCGGCACGCCGACGCCGACCATGCATGTTCTGGCGGCACCCCCTTCCCGAACTTGGAAGGCCGACTGGAGTCGCCGCTGCTTCGCGGCCGGCGGCAAGGCGGGCATTAAGATCCAGTCCACTCAAGATTAGAATGCCAGTGAAAGCCAAAAATTCTTGACAGGGGGGCCGGGCCGGTCATTATTGAAATTCGAGCGTTACCGCGCCTTCGTGTAAATCGCGTGCATGCTGATCACCCTATGGCAGTTTTCAGACCGCCTCTAACTCGGCAATCGGGGACCATGATGGGACATCGGGTAGTTGACGGGATCGTCCGGGATCTCCGCTATGGTTTGCGCACCCTGGTACGGACTCCGGTTCAGACAGTTCTAGGCACTATCGCTCTTGGTATGGGGATAGCGGCGGTGACGACCGTATTCAGCTACATAGATGCTAGGCTACTGCGCCCCGCTCCGTATGCCCACGCTGATCGACTTGTATCCGTCAGCGAACTGCGTGGGCCTGTGGGTCCTTTCTCAGCGGTGTCGCTCAGGACTACTCAGGCGTTGCGGCAAAGTGTGCCCGCATTCTCGCATGTAGGTGCGTACACTAACCTCCCGCTGCTCGTGAGAATCGATGCGCACGCCTACAGCGTCCAAGTTACGTCGGTGGATTCCGTAGTTCTGCCCACACTGGGTGTGCGGCCAATCCGGGGTAGGCTCCCAACGTCTCAGGAAGTTCGGGAGAACGCGCCCGTCGCCCTGATTAGCAACAATTTGTGGACGGTCGATCTGAGAAACTTGCGTTCGGTCATCGGCGACTCGGTCCGAATTCTGGACCGGTGGTACTCGATAATTGGAGTCATGCCGCAAGGATTTCGGTTTCAAGACAAGACCGATGTTTGGACACCGTTAGTCGAAGATTGGTCTTCGGCTGGTCACCCTGGCCCCTATCGCTACGGCGTCGTGGCAAGAATCGCGCAGGGATCTTCAAAAGCGCAAGCCGCCCTTGAATTGGCGACTCTCTCAAAGACGTTGGCCAAGATTGACCCAGGATACTATCGGGGTATCACGCTGCGGCTACGCGACGATGTCGTTGAGCGATACTCCGCAACGTTCAAGCCAGTGCTGGCTCTGCTCGGTTTCGCGGCTACGCTTGTCCTTCTCATAGCCTGCGCCAATACGGGCAATCTTCTCTTGATGCGTGCGGCGGAGAGGAAGGGTGAATGGGCCGTTCGCGCCGCTCTTGGGGCGTCCCGTGCCGTGTTGATTCGGCAGTCATTCATCGAAAGCAGCCTGCTAGGCCTCATCGGTGCGATTCTCGGCACGTACTTGTCGGTTGTCGCGGCCGATGCGGCCTGGAATTCTTTCGGACTGAGCAGTATGCCAGCTTGGTTTCATCTGGGATTTGACGCGCGAGTGCTGGTCTTCGTTGTGGGTGCCGTCGTCGTCGCTGTGGTGGTCGTCGGAATATCCCCAGTCCTATTTGGTACTCGTGTTGACATAAGGAGTGAGCTAACAGGCGGCGGGGTAACCAACGGAGCGGTTCCCCTGCATCGACACGGAAGGCGCGCTATCGTAGCGCAGGTGGCTTTGGGCGTTAGCCTAACCGTATGGGCGTTGTTGCTTCGTTCGACCATTCATGACTTGGCTGCCGTTAACCCGGGATACGCGAGAGATAAGCTTGTAGCTGTCGCCTTGGGAGCAAGCGGTCCCGGTGGTGAGTCCGTCCCACTATCCGGGGACGAGAGGCGACGCCTTGCGACGAGCTTGAAGGATCTCCCCGGCGTTGCCGGTGTGGCATATTGGGCGCACTTCAGGCAGTTCCTCGGTGCCGATTCCAGCGTTGCAATCCCCGACTACACCATCCATTCCGACGCAGGCCGTACTAGCGCTGACCTGTGGCCGCAGCCGCAAATTCGCGTCGTGTCCGACCACTACTTCGCAACGACCGGCATTGAACATGTGGCCGGGCGGCGGTTTCTTTCAACAGATACCGTTGGTTCGCAACTAGTAGCTGAGGTTAGTGAAAGGCTTGCCAACGCCCTGTGGGGCACAGAGAGTCCCATCAATAGGCACCTCAGGGTCAGTTCTCTCGGACCCCCGATCATGGTGGTAGGTGTGGTAGGGGATGTGCGGAATCCCACTGCGGGAGCGAACGGTATTGCGCTCCTTGCTGAGCCGGACCTCTACTTGCCTGCGCGACAGGCAGCCGGCGCGACTGACATTTGGCTGGTGAGGGCAGGAGGGATGCCCGCGCAGCTAGTGCAGGCGATACCCGATGCGGTCGGCCGAGCGGTGCCATCCGCAGCGGCAGTCATCGCACGAGGCCCGTCGATCAGTCAGGATGAACTCGTGTGGGCTCTCCACATCTTCGGCGGATCACTTACAGTATTTGCCGGCATGGCCGCATCGCTCGCCCTCCTGGGAATCTATGCGGTGTTTGCATTCAGTGTAATTCAGCGGAGACGTGAAGTGGGTATCCGTTTGGCGTTGGGGGGCTCCGCATCCTCAGTCTGGTCCTCCATTATGATAGAGGGGATCCGACTGACCGGTGTTGGGATGCTCCTTGGTACCCTCGTGGCCGTCGTTGTGGCGGAGGAGATGAGGGCGGTGTTGTGGGGAGTGTCTCCACTCTCCGCATGGATCTATGCAAGCGTGTACGGTGCATTCGCATTTGTCGCCGTCGTCGCCCTTGCGATACCAGCCTACCGCGCATGTCGGACCGACCCGGCCGCCGTGCTGCGTCGGGAATAACACTTCGTAGCCGAGGCTAAGGGGCGCGGCGCTGCGCACCTTGCGTGGGGGCTCTGCCCCCACACCCCCGGAAAGCCGTTGATTGGGGCGCACCCGGCGGGCCGCACGGCGCCCGCCAAGCGACACCCCCGCATCCCGTTGCCGGTATGCGTCCACGCCGCTCGGGAGGCTTTCAGGAACCCGTCGGCGCGCTTGTGGGGCCCTTCTGCGGGCCTGCGCTCGGACTGAACCACTGGCTGAACCAAACTCGTTGTCAGTCGGTGTTGTTCGGTGTCGTTCTGGACGTCTGCGTGAGAGGGAAGGAGACTTGGTGCGAGAGAGCGGTACCGCTCTCATAATGCCGGGGTCGTGGGTTCGAGTCCCACCCCTGCTATTACAGTTCCTCCCTCGGTCCCTCGAGGATCGACGACACGCTACTCCAGCGTGACCGTCTGCATCATCCCGTGCATGAAGTGCGGCTTGCCGTCCTTCGTGTCGGGCACGAAGCAGATGAGCAGGTAGTTGCCCGCCGTGAGATCCGCCGAGAAGTAGGTCGTCTTGCCGGGATCCTCGAGCGACGCGCCACCAATCGGGTCGCCCGGGGCGGGGCCCTGCTCGTTGGCGAACCACGCCACCAGATCGTCGGCGGTCTTGCCCGGCGCGAGCTTCACCAACTCCAATTCATGTGGCTGCGTGCCCGCGTTCGCGACGGCGAACACGTGGTGGCCGGTGGTCAGCGGCCTCGCCAACTGAAATCCGTACTCCACCATCGTGATCGAATCGTCGGCCACGGGCGCCTTCGTCGTCTCCGTACTCGGGGTCACCGTGAACGTCCGGAACATCCCCTTCGTGAAATGGGGCACGCCTCCGGGCACGTCCACGAAGCACAGCATCACGTAGTCGCCCGCCGGCAGCCACACCGTGGCGTTGCTCGTGCCGCCCGAGGCCACGGCGTTCGGTCCCCCGAGCAGCACCGCCCACGACGGGATCGGGCCCGGGTGCGCGAGCGCCGCCATGAGGTCGTCCACCGTCTTGCCGCTGTCGAGCCGGGCGACGGCCGCGTGGTGAATGCCCGGACCGTCGTTGACGAGCGTGAATGCGACGTACCCGGCCGGAATCGAATCCGGCGCCTGATACGCGAAGTCCTTGGCGTGGATGGTGATCGCCGTTGGCGCGACGGCGGCTGACGACGGCGGCTGGTGCTCGGTCGAGCAGGCGCCGGTCATGATCACGGCGGCAATCGCAACGGCGAGAGGCGTGCGGGCACGCATGGCGAATCCTCCAACAGCGGGGGTGGCGATCAGCTCGCGGGCTGAACGCACTCCGGAGAGCTTCGCACGGACCGGCGGCGCGGTCAACCCGGCGCCGGCGCGGCCGGGCGTCCTGCCGGCCGTTTGCCGCCGGGGCGGGGGCTACTCGCCCCCGCCCCCGCCCCCGCCGCCGAGCGTCGCCTCGACCTGGTCGTAGAGCTCAGCCTCGAGCTGTCCCGTGGAGCCGCAGGTCGTCCGGTCGTTGGTGGTCCCGCTCATGTCCACGGCCACCGGCTTGACGTCGGTCATGAGCTTCGTGTGCGTCGCATCGACGGCGGTCACCGTCGTGACCACCGCGAAGTAGACCCGGCTGTTGTTCGCCCGCGGCCCGGTCGGTCCATTGCCGCAATCCGCGTACGTGGACAGCGCCTCCCCATGCAGGCGTCCGCTCGCATGGAAGTTCGGATTTCCCATGCGGTGCGTGCTCGGGTCGTTGAGCACCACCTCGATGCCCAGCGCCTTGTACGCACTCTGGAGCGCCGGCCATACCGCGGTCGCCGCAGCGTCGAACTCGCGCTCCGACGACGCCTGCGCCGTGGTCCGGATGAGGTGCCCCTCGGCCACGGCGACCGTCCTGTCGGTGACGGGGTCCTGCGTGCCGCTGGAAGCGCATCCGGCGGCGAGGATGAGGCTCAACGAAGCAACCGCGGCGGGGCGAATCATGTATGCAAACCTGTGACCGTTTGGGTTGCGCCACGATGGGGCCGGAATCGCCGGGTGTCAATCGCAGGATTCGCAATGGACGGGGCCTGTATCCGTCCTGCCAGCAAACGGTACAATTGCCCGACAACACGAGCCGTTTACCAGAGCATTCGGCAATTAATTCCGTGCAATCGGTCAATGTGTCGCTGTAAACCACTAAATTGACACAGTCTAGTGTCTAAACAATTGACAGTAAGCCCAAATCGATGAGTCTTCTCCCTGTATCGCGCCACCACTCGTGGCCCGATGAATCACCCGCTGCAAGGGCGACCAGAGGACTCGACGATGTTCACCCAGGGAATCCGCCGCACCCAACCCGACGCGCTCCGTGCCGATCGCACGGTCCGCGACCGTCCGCCCCTGCGGGCCGGCCGGCGGATGGCGTCCTGGTCGGCGGTGGTGATCCTCGCCCTCTCCGCCGCGTGCGCCTCGGTGCCGATGGGCGGCTCCGGTTTCGCCGCCCGCTACACCAGCCTGGGAACTCCCGGCACGGCGATTCCGGCGGTGCCGGCCGCCATGCGCGCCTCGCGCACCGCGCCCTCGCTGTACGCCCCGAACATCGCGATCGGCGACTCGCTGCTCGCGGCCACGGTGGCGCGGCTCCGCCGCCTCTCACCGGCGTTCGATTCCGCCATCGCCACCATCGAGGCTTCGGGCATTCCGGTGGTCATCGGCACGGCGAAGCAGCTGCGCGACCAGCTGCCGCCGGGGTACCGCTACGTCGGGGGCTGGCAGGCGCTCACCGCGGTCTATCCGCTCACGTCGAACGGCGACCGGGGCCGGCCGATCGAGCACGTGGCCGTGATCGTGCGGCTGTCCGATCTGCAGGCCGCCCTGCGTGGCGACACCACCGAAGCCGACTCGGCGGCCTTCGACCACTTCGTGGAGCGGGTGGTGGCCCACGAGATCTACGGGCACCTGATGCCGCAGCTCGAACTCGGCAAGACCGCGCCCATCGCCTGTGACGACCCGACGGGCAGCGCCGACTGGTACAGCGCCTGCGTCATGCAGCGGGAGCGGCACGTGATGGCGCAGCTCTCGTCGGCGCGCGGCACCTACGCCACGCTGGGCACCCACTAGCGCGGGCGGCGCCGCCGGCGGGCCGGCTAGTGGCCCAGCCAGAAGGTGGCCTTGAGCAGGAACACGTTGGTTGGCACGGTCCGGAAGATCGCGCCCACGTCCCGCCCCGTTTCGAAGTCGCCCACCGGCTGGAAGCCGCTCCGCTGCTGCTGCCATACGAGGAAGATCGCCGAGCCCGGCCGGTACTCCCAGCGCAGGACCGCGTTGCCGCGCAGGCTGCGGACGTTGAAGTCCGGGTTCCCGAGCGCGAACGACGGTGAGGGGCCCGCGCCGTCGGGGTCCACCGTGTACACGCCGTTCGCGGCGTCGTAGGCGATGGTGCCGCGGTCGCGCCCATAGACCGCGAAGTCGTAGGTGCCGGGTTGCGCGAACTCCTTGAACTGGGAGTAGGCGCCCGACGCCACGAACGGCTGGACGTAGGTTTGCAGGCTCAACTGCGGCGTCAGCGTCCACTCGATCCGCGTCTCCATGGACAGGGTCGTCTGATGGAGGTCGGCGAAGACGTACCGGCGGCCGTAGGTGGCCGTCGCGTTGGCGTCGCCAACGGAGGCCACGTACTGGGCCGTGCTTCGGGTGATGGAGAGGGCGGGGCCCAGGCTCACATGGACCGTGGTCGTCGGCCGCATGTCGAAGCCCAGCGAATACTGCGGGCTCTCGCCGCCCGAGGCGTCGCGGGAGTAGTACACCTGCCCGGTCACGATCACGGGCCAGCGGCTGTCGGTGCTCACGTTCACGAAGCCGCCCGATTGCGCCGGCGAGAGCGCCAGCGGTCCGCCGCGCAGGAGCCGGTCGGAGTAGGTCGACAACGTGTTGGTGAATCCGGCGCCCGTGGTCCACAGATTGTTGAAGGTGATGCTGCCGCTCCCGGCGTAGGAGCGGAAGATCGACGTCCCTCCGAAATTCCAGGCGTTGTTCGTATAGAGGAACGCGTTGTAGCTGCGCACGTGCGCGGTGGCCTGGAAGCTCTGATACCCCACGAGGTTGGACAGGGCGCGATAGTCGCCGCGGCCCATGAAGCCCAGATCGTTGATCTCGAAGGTCGGGCTCACCTCCTTGTATGCCACCGAGCCGAACACGTTGCCCGACTTCTGCACCGCGACCTCGTCCATGTAGCCGGTGAGCGAGGTGCGTGTGGGATCGTACGTGAGGTAGGCGGCGTCGGGGCGCTGCAGATAGTGCGTGCTGTTGCGCTGCGTGGCCGCGATGGCCGACGCCGAGCCGTTCACGCGGCTGCCGGCCAGGAAGCCGCTGACGATCCAGTTCCGGTGCTGCATGCCGTGTTCGAAATCGATGCCGCCGAACGTCGCGTTGTCGTGGAGCACCGGCTGGAACACGGGGTCCGACATTCGCCGCACCGTGGAGGTGAGCATCGCGCCGACGAACGACGCCCCCTGGCGGAAGTCGTGTTTCACCCGTCCCGCGAAGTAGTTCGTGAGCGGCTCGACGGGGGTCGTGATACGGGCACCGCCTGTGGTCTGCAGGCGCGCGTCCTCCTGCGTCGTTACCGCGTCCAGCAGTCCCACCGACCAGGGGCCGGCCTTGCCGGTCACCTTGGCCGCACCGGCGATGGTCGTCTGATCGGGCACGTCCGCGTACTGCACGCCGGCGCCGGCCGGGCTCAACTCGGGCGGCCGCCCGACGCGCCGCGAGTAGAAGAAGGTCTGGCCGTTGTAGTCGTTCTGGCGCCGGACCTGACCGAAGTTGAAAATATCGGCGCCTTCCAGGAAGAACGGCCGCTTCTCCGGGAACAGCGTCTCGTATGCCGAGAGGTTGACCACGGCGGGGTCGACCTCCACCTGGCCGAAGTCGGGGTTCACGGTGGCCGTGAGCGTGAGGCCGGCGGGGAGTCCGTAGCGGACGTCGGCGCCGATGGACGGCTTGACGTCGGTGGTGTGGTAGAAGGGATCGGCCGGATTGCCGGGCGCCCGCGTGACTTTGGAGCTGGCGTAGGGCAGCACCTCGAGCCGCTCGGGCGTGGGAACGTTCCGGAGGTCGGTGAGGTCGCCGAACCGCGACACGAAGCCCGGGCTCTGCGGCGTCCAGGGCGACCAGGAGTCGCGCTCGTTGCGACGCGCGATGTCGCGCATCACCTGGATGCCCCACGTCCGGTTGCTGTCCGCGCCCTCGGAGCCGAAGCGGAGCTGGGAGAGGGGAATCCGATACTCCGCCACCCAGCCCAGCGAATCGATCCGGGTGCCCACCGACCACACGGCGTCCCAGTTCAGATCTTCGTTGCCGTCGTTCGACGTGTACACGTCCTTTTCCACGCCGCGCGGGTTGACCGTGAACCGGAACGCGGTGCGTCGGTCGTGGTACGAGTCGATGATCAGGTGGACCCAGTCGGAGTAGATGCCGCTCGCGTCGCGGCGCGCGAGCTGGGCCGCGATCGAATCGGGGTGGGCGTCGTACATCCGGATCCCGACGTACAGCGCGGTGTTGTCGTACAGCACGCGGACCCGCGTCGAGTCCACGGGCTGCTGGCCCGGATGCGGATAGCTCTGCGTGAAGTCGCCCGACACCTCGGCGTGCTGCCACGCCGGTTCGTCCAATCGCCCGTCGATGACGATCGGTCCGTCGCGCCGGACGGCGTGCATCACGCGCACGCCGGAAGCCGTGGTCAACGGGCCGGCGTGGTGCGCGGCGGTCTGGGCGCGGCCGGTGGCCGGCACGGCGATGGCGAGCGGGAGCAGGAGGCCACCGGCCAGGCGGCGGGCGGACCGAAGTGCAACGGCAACGAGGGGCATGACCTTCGGGGTGCGGGGTTCGATGGATGCGCGTACGGTGGGCAGCGGCGAAATTTCCCGGATCTCCTTCGCATTCGACAGCGCCCGGGTTTCAAAGGGTTGTCCGGATTTTGTCTGGGGATGCGGGCGGCGCGCGTCGGTGGCCCTCGATCGCCGGTTGCCGGGGGCGGCCGGCCCGCGCCTTTCCGTCCGCCCGCCGTCGGTACATCTTCGACATCCCGCACCGCCCCGATGGCGATGCCGGATCACCCAGCCCATTTCGTCGGCCCGCGGCGCGGGCCACGAGAGGAGAAAGCCCCGCGTGTATCTCGAGCCAGGACGCATGCCATGCGCGTGTTGATCGTGGAGGACGACCCGGAACTCGCCCACGCCCTGCGCGACGGGTTCCGCGACATGCGCGTCGAGGCGACCACGGCGGGAACGTTCGCGGAGGGGCGGGAACGGGCCCTGCTGGCGACGCACGACGTGATCGTGCTCGATGTGATGCTCCCCGGCGGATCCGGGTTCGACCTCTGCGCGGAGTTGCGTGAGCGCGGCCTCGATACGCCGATCCTGATGCTCACCGCCCGGGATGGGGTGGACGATCGCGTGCGCGGCCTCGATGCGGGCGCCGACGACTACCTGACCAAGCCGTTCGCCTTCAAGGAACTGGCGGCGCGCGTCCGGGCGCTCGTCCGGCGTCCGGCGGCCGTGATCTCGGAGCGCGTCGAGGTGGCGGACCTGTCCGTCGATCTCGGCACGCGGCAGGTGCGCCGCGCCGGCCGCGACATCGAACTCACCGCCAAGGAGTTCGCGCTGCTCGAAGTGTTCGTCCGCCACGCCGGCCACGTACTCGACCGCGCCGCGATCACGTCGCACGTGTGGGACGACAACCACGATCCGTTCACCAACGTGCTCGAGGTGCTGGTGCGACGGTTGCGCCGCAAGATCGACGACGACTTCGAGCCGAAGCTGATTCACACCCTGCGCGGCGCCGGCTACCGGTTCGGTCCCTGACCGTGGCCATGCAGCCACTCACGGCGCTGCGGCTCCGCCTCACGGCCTGGTACGTGGGGACCCTGGGCGTGATCTTGGTGCTGCTGGGCGTGGGGCTGTTCGTGGTCGTACGCCACCAGTTCGCGCGCCAGCTCGACGTCTCGCTCCAGCAGGCCACGCTGGAGCTGCAGCGGGCGGCGGGGATCCGGGAAGAGGAGAGCAAGGCCGCGCAGGGCGCCGTCGTGGACGCCGTGGACGAGCTCCACATTCCCGACCGGGAGCTCTACCTGTTCGACACCACCGGCGCGTTGATCAAGCCGGCCACCGCGCCTGCCTGGATCCGGGACGAAGCGCGCCGCGCCGCGAGCGCCGGAACGGCGGACGCGCGGCGCCACGTGCGACGCGAGGGGACGGTACGCATTCATGCCGAACGGTTCACGCTCCCCAGCGGCACGCCGATGATCTCGGTGACCGCCGCCGACCAGGTGGAACTCGAGGACCAGTACGCCGCGCTCATCGTGGTGTTCGGCGGCGCGGCGCTGGCGGCGCTCGTGCTCGTCGCCGCGGGCGGGTATTTCCTGTCGCGCAAGTCGACGGAGCCGGTGGAGCGCAACATCGCCCACATGCGGCGCTTCATGGCCGACGCCGCGCACGAACTGCGCACGCCCGTGGCGGTCATGCGCACCACGGCTGAAGTGACGCTCCAGCAGGAGCGCGGCGCCGACTCGTACCAGAACGCGCTCGGCGTGGTCGAGCGGGAGGCCGAGCGCCTCGGTGGCATCGTCGACGATCTGCTCACGCTGGCCCGCGCCGACGCCGGCGAGCGGGCCGTCCGGCGCCAGCGCGTCTTCCTCGACGACATCGCCCTCGACGCCGCCGACGCGGCGCGTACGCTGGCGGCGGCCAAGGGCGTGGGCCTCGACGTGGGCACGTTCGAGGAAGCCGCGATCGAAGCCGACCCGACGCTCATCCGCCAGTTGATCATGAATCTCGTGCACAACGCCATCAAGTTCACGCCTGCCGGGGGCGAGGTGCGCGTGGAGGTCGAGCTGCGCGACGGCCGGCCGGTGCTCGTCGTCGCCGATACCGGCGTCGGGATCGCGCCCGAGCACCTGCCGCACGTCTTCGACCGCTTCTTTCGCGGCGACCCGGCGCGTGTGCGCTCCGAGGGCGCGGGCCTGGGACTCTCGATCGCCCAGTGGATCGCCGAACTCCACCACGCCGAGATCGTGCTCGATTCGACGCCCGGCCGCGGGACGCGCGTCGAGGTGGTCTTCCCGCGCCTGGCCCGGGCGCCGGTGTCATCGGCCTGACAGGTGCTCGGACTACCGTTCGGTGGTTCTTCCAACTCGGGACTGATGCCACGATTTCTGCTCGCCGCGACCTTCGCGGCGATCGTTGTGATTGCCGCCCCGGCCCCCGCGGCCGGGGCCCAACGGCCGGTCACCCGCGAGGACGTCATCGCGGCCGCGCTCGCGCACGGGCCGGCGCTCTCGGTGGCCGCCGCCGACACGTCGGCGGCGCGCGCGGCGCTGCTCGGGGCGCGGGCGTTCGCCAATCCGACGCTCAACCTGAGCGCCACCAAGGACGCGCCGCAGCGGCACATCTACGCCGACATCCCGCTCGACTTTCCGTGGTTGCGCAGCGCCCGCATCGCCAGCGCCGGCGCCGCCCGCGCTTCGGCGCTCGACCGGTTCGCGCTCCGACGGGCGGCGGTGACGTTCGACGCCGAGACCACCTACGTGAACGCCGTCGTGGCCGACGCCCTGGCCCGGCTGTCGCGGCGCAACGCGCTGGATGCCGATTCGCTCCGCCGGATCGCCGTCGCGCGGCGCGATGCCGGTGACGCCAGCGACCTCGACGTCGAGCTGGCGACGATTGCCGCCGGCCGGATCGAGAACACGGCGCTCTCGGACTCCCTGACGGCCACGGCCGCGTTGCTCGATCTGCAGGCGGTGATGGGCGAGCCCGCCGCCCGGGTGACGATCGCCCTCGCCGACAGCCTGGCGCTGACCGATACCACCGGCGCCGCGAGCGGTACCCCGTACGCCGTCAGTGCGGCCCGCCAGGCCGTGACGGCGGCGGACGAGGCGCTGACCGCGGAACGCCGCAGCGTCTGGGGGTCCGCGTCGGTACAGCTCGGCGTGGACTTCCACGACAACACCCAGGCCGGGTACCTGCCGCTGGTGGGACTGGCGATTCCCATTCCCCTCTTCAACCGCAATCCCGGCGGTGTGGCCGCGGCGCAGGCGGAGCGCGACCGCGCGCGGGCCGAGCTCCGGCTCACGCAGTTGGAGAGCCAGCGCGACATCGCGCGGGTCACCGAGGCCCGGGCGATCGCCCTGCAGCGGGTGGCGCGCGACCGGACGCTGCTCGCCAGCGCGAATCGCGTCGCCGCGATGTCGATCACGGCCTACCGGGAGGGCGCGGCGCCGCTCGCCACGGTTCTCCAGGCCCAGTCCAACGCCCGCGAGACGCTGGGCCAGTACATCCTCGACGTCGGCGCGGCCAACGCGGCCGCGGCTGCGCTGCGACTCCTCACGGCTTCGGCCCCCGGCACCCCATGATGAAACTCTCCTGGCTGACGTTGGCCGCCGTGGTGTTCGCGGCCTGCGCAAAATCTCCCTCCGACGAGGGCGAGGGCACGTCCGGCGAAATCCAGCCGGTGGTCGGCGCCCGCACCGCCGTCGTCGGTGTGCAGCCGTTCGTCGAGACGGTGGCCGCCATCGGGGTCGTGACCCAGCGGCCCGGGCACTTCGCGGCGATGGCGGCTCCGGCGCCCACCCGCGTGTCGCACGTGTACGTGACGCTGGGCCAGCGCGTGAAGGCCGGCGATCCGCTCGTCGCGTTCGAACCGCAGTCGTTCGACGCCGACCTCAAGAGCGCCGAGGCGGCACTGACGAACGCGCAGCAGGCGTACGACCGCCAGCAGCGGCTGGCCAACGAGGGCATCGCGGCCCGCAAGGACGTCGATCAGGCCGCCGCCGCGCTCGCCGAGGCCCGGGCCGCCCAGGTGGCGGCCGAGCGGAACCAGCAGCTCGCCACCCTGCGGGCGCCGATCGCGGGTGTGGTCACGGTGATGGATGCCGTGCTCGGCGCCTCGGCCGACATGTCGCGGGTCCTCGTCGAGGTCACCGACCCGGACGCGCTCGACGTGATGCTGCAACTCACCCCGACCGACGCCGCCCGCGTGCACACCGGCCAGGCGGTGGATGTCGTGGAGGGGCAGTCGCTGAAGGGAACGCCGTTGGGAACGGGCGTCGTGGCCGATGTGGGCGTGGAACTCGACTCGGCCACCCAGACGGTGCCCGTCCGCATCACTGTCCGGCGGCCGGCGCGGCCCCTGCGCGTGGGCGAGACGGTCATGGGCAGCATCGAGGTGGGGCGCCACCCGCACGCGATCGCGATTCCGGCCGCGGCGCTGGTGCCGCAGGGCGAGGGGTACCGGGTGTTCACGGTCGACTCGGCGGGCATCGCCCACGCCCGTGACGTCGAGGTCGGGGAGCGCACCGACCAGTTCGTGGAAATCCTCAAGGGGCTCCGCGCCGGCGAGACGGTGGTGACGTACGGCGCGTTCGGCGTGTCCGACAGCGCCAGGATCGTCCGGGAGAAGCCGTGAGCGGCGGACGTTCCGTGTTCGGGGCCGTCGCGGCACAGCGGCGGTTCGTCTACCTCGCCGTCACGCTCCTCAGTGCGGCGGGCGTGTGGGCGGCCACGCGCATGCCGTCCGCCATCTACCCTGAGCTCGTCTTCCCGCGCATCACTGTCGTCGCCACGGGGTCGTCGCTCAACGCCCGGCAGATGGTGTTCAGCGTGACGCGGCCCCTGGAGGAGGCGATCAGCACCGTGCTGTACGTCCGCCGCGTCGATTCCCGGTCGATTCGCGGGGAGAGCGAGATCCAGGTACTGTTCGCGCCCAACACCGACATGATCTACGCGTTGCAGCTCGTGCGCGCGGCGATCAACGAAGTCCAGCCGCAACTGCCGGCAGGGGTGAGTCTCACCGCAGACCGGCTGACCCCGTCGGTGTACCCGATCCTGTCGTACAACCTGGAAGGCGGCGATCCCGCCACGCTCTACGACATCGCGCGCTATCAGATCCGGCCCATCATCTCCCGCGTGCCAAACGTGGGGCAGGTGGAGGTGCAGGGTTCCGACGTGCGCGAAGTGGAGGTGGTGGGCGATCCGGCGCGACTCGCCGCGCACGGCCTGAGCTACGATGACTTCGCGGCCGCCATCCGGCAGGCGGTTGGGGTGAGCGCCATCGGCCGCGTGCACAAGGACTACCAGCAATGGCTGGTGGTGACCGCCAACGATCCCCATGGGGTGGAGGACATCGGGAACGTGGTGGTGGCCCCCGGCCTCCGCGTGCGCGATCTGGCCACCGTCACCCTCGGCACCGAGGACCACACCCGGGTAATCGCCGGCGACGGGCGTCCGGCGGCGCTCGTGAACATCACCCGCCAGGTGGGCGGCAACACGCTCGCCATTGCCGACAGCGTGGCGGGGGCGATGCGCGGCATCGCCGCCACCCTGCCGCCCGGGGTGCATCTCAAAGCCGTGTACGACCAGGCGTCGCTCGTGCGCGATGCCGTGAAGGCCGTGCGCGACGCGATCATCATCGGGTCGGTGCTCGCGATCATCATCCTGCTCCTGTTCCTGCGCCATGCGCGCATCACGGCGATCAGTGCGACGTCGATCCCGCTCACGATGATGATCACGCTCTTCCTGATGAGCCTGTTCCATCAGACCCTCAACCTGATGACGTTGGGGGCGATGGCGATCGCCATCGGGCTCGTGATCGACGACGCCGTGGTGATCACGGAGAACATCGTCCGCCATCTGCGCCTGACACCCGATCGTACCACGGCCATCCGCGAGGCCGTCCAGGAGCTGATCTGGGCGGTCAGCTCGTCGACGCTCACGACCGTGGTCGTCTTCCTGCCGCTCGGGCTGCTGGAAGGGGTGGTGGGACAGTTCTTCAAGGCGCTGTCGCTGACGCTCACGATCGCCGTGCTGGTGTCGCTGATTCTCGCGTTCACGATCATCCCCCTGCTCAGCGAGCAGTACGTCACCGCGCACGACGCCGAGTACGAGAGCGATGCAGCGCCGAAGCGGGGCGTCCTCCACGCCATCGGGCGCGGGGTGGACGCGCTCTCCGATCGCTACGAGCATTCGCTGGGCACGGTCCTCCACCACCGGTGGTGGGTGCTCGCCGCGGGCGTGGCGCTGGTGGCGGGGGGTTACCTGGCCTACAACGCGGCGTCCACCGGGTTCCTGCCGGAAATGGACGAGGGGTCCTTCATCCTCGACTACTGGACGCCCCAGGGCACGTCGCTCGAGGAGAGCGACCGGCAGTTGCGGGTGGTGGAACACGTGCTCGCGCAGACGCCGGAGATCACGGGCACCTCGCGGCGACTGGGCGCGGAGCTGGGCCTGTTCGCCACCCAGCAGAATCGCGGCGACATCGCCGTGCGCCTGACGCCGGAGGGGCAGCGCGACCGGACGATCTTCGAGGTCATGGACGAATTGCGGGACAAGCTGGCCGCCGCGGCGCCGCGGGTTCGCATCGAGTTCGTGCAGATCCTCTCCGACGCGCTCAACGACATGGCCGGCGTGACGACGCCGGTGGAGATCAAGCTCTTCGGTTCGAACCTCGCCGATCTCGAGACGTACGCGCGTTCGCTCGACGAGCCGCTGGGCCGGATCCCCGGTGTCGCCGATCTCTACGACGGCGTCGTCGACCCGAGTCCGGAGTTGGCCGTGCACGTGCACGAGGCCTCGGCCGCACGCCTCGGCCTCACCCCGGAGCAGGTGGACGCCCAGGTGAGCGGGGCGCTGCTGGGAGCCGAAGCCGGTGAGCTGCGCCTCGAGGACCGGGCCATCGGCATCCGGGTGCGGGCCCCCGACTCGCTGCGCTACGACCCCCTCCGCCTGGGCGAGGTGCCGATCGTGGCGCCGGGTTCACGGGCCACGGCGCCCCTTGCGTCCCTCGCCTCGTTGACCCGGACGAATACCCGCAGCGAACTCGACCGTGAGAACCAGCAGCAACTCATCACCATGACGTCGGAGCTCAGCGGGCGGGCGTTGGGCGACGTCATCCAGGACATCAAGACGGTGCTCGCCCAGCATCCGGCGCCCAACGGCGTGCGCGTGGAGCTGGCCGGCCAGTACGCCACCCAGCAGGACGCCTTCCGGCAACTGCTCCTCGTCCTCGCCCTTGCCGCGGCGAGCGTGGTCGGCGTGATGGTGCTCCAGTTCCATTCCTTCGTCGAACCGCTGGTGATTCTCGTCGCGGCGCCCCTCTCGTTCGTCGGCGCCATGGCGTTGCTGCTCCTCACCGGGACGGCGCTCAACGTGTCGTCGTTCATGGGGCTCATCCTGCTCGTCGGGCTGATCGTCAAGAACGGGATCATTCTGCTCGACTTCACGCACTGGCGGATGCGCCACAACGGGATGCCGCTGGAGCCGGCCATCCGCGACGCGGCGCGCGTGCGGTTGCGTCCGATCCTGATGACGACGCTGTGCACGCTGTTCGGCCTCCTGCCGCTGGCGCTCGGTATCGGTGCCGGCAGCGAACTGCAGAAGCCGCTGGCGCTGGCGGTGATCGGGGGCCTGGGCCTGTCGACGCCGATCACGCTGTACGTCGTGCCGACGCTGCTCGTGGCCATTCGCGGGCGGGAATATCGGCTGAAACCGGACGCGGAGTAGGAGGACCGCCGCTGGCCCGGCGCCGGACACCCTCGTAAACTTCACGGAGGACCAAGTCGACCCGCCCGCCGAGGAGTTTCCGATGACCGACCCCACATTCCGCGACCTCAGCTCCGAAGAGTGCGAGGCGCTGTTGGCGGTGAACCACGTGGGACGCCTCGCGTTCTCGTTCAAGGATCGCGCCGACATCGAGCCCATTCACTACGTGTTCGAGAACGGGTGGATCTACGGCCGCACCGCCGAAGGCAGCAAGCTCACGACGATCGGGCACCATCCGTACGTGGCCTTCGAGGTGGACGAGGTGCGCGGGATCTTCGACTGGCGGAGCGTGGTGGCGCACGGCACCGTGTACGTGCTCGAGGCCGGGGACGGCGCCGTCAATGAGGCAGAGTACGAACGGGCCGTGCATCTGCTGCGACGGTTCCTGCCGAAGACCCTCAAGTCCGGCGACCCGGTGCCATTCCGCACCGTGCTGTTCGGCATCCACGTGGACGAGCTGCAGGGGCGCGAAGCCCGGCAGACCAAGCGCCGCCGCCCGCACCGCGAGAAGAGCGGAAAGTAGGGCTGGCGGGCATCGGCGGCGTTCGACCAGCGCCGCGGTGCCCCCACGGGCACTACCGTTTGGCTGCCGACCCGTTCATCTTGCACCAGACGTGCGAGAGGCCGGCCCCCAGAGCCGCGCCCGCGTAGCCCACCCGTTTCTCGACGCTCATGCCGAAGTCCAAATCAAGCTCGGCCGCCGCGGCAGGAACCGCCGACCCGCCGGTCTCGTTGCTCAGCGTCGCCGATGCGCTCTGCCGTTCGGCGGCCGAGTGCTGTCGCCAGCACGATCGCGTGGCCCGCATCGTGGAACGCTCCGAAATCGATACCGAGGTCAACTTCGCGCAGCAGTTCTGTGAGTTGATCCACACCGGTCTCGGCAAGCTGCTCGACGTGTACGACCGGGCGGCCGCCGAAGATCCGGGCAATGGAGAGGGCTGGCGCGCCAGGGCCACCGCCCTGCAACACGCCGCGCGCGACTACCTGCGGCGGCACAATGCGTGCGACCAGGCGGCGCGCAAGCTGCACCGGCACGACTCCCAACTCCTGGCCGCCCTGGCGATGGAGTTCGAATTCGAAGCGTCGGCGCTCCTCTCGCTCCGCCACGCCACCGAGGCGTATCGCAAGGAGCGGCCCGAGGCCGCCTGACGCGCTCCCCGCACCCCGTAGTAGTGAATGACGAAACGACAATCAGCGAAGCGCCGGTCGAACCCCTGGTTCCGACTGCGCCGCTCCCGCATTCAGGGCACCGGCGCGTTCGCGCGCGTGGACATTCCCAAAGGCACCCGCATCATCGAATACGTCGGCGAGCACATCACGCCGGCCGAGGCGGATCGGCGCTATCCGGATGACGACCCCACGGAACGGCACCACACCTTTCTCTTCACGCTCAACCAGCGCACCATCATCGACGCCGCTCACGATGGCAACGCGGCGCGGTTCATCAACCACTCGTGCGATCCGAATTGCGATGCGGTCATCGAACGCGGCCACATCTGGATCTATGCCATCAAGCCCATCCCGAAGGGGAAGGAGTTGGCGTACGACTACCAATTCGAACACCTGCCCGACTACACCGAGGCCGACCTCAGGCTCTACGAGTGCCGGTGCGGGAGTCCCGACTGCCGGGGCACGATCGTGAAGGTGGATCGGCGCCGGAAACTCACCCGCCGATGGGAAGCGAAGCGGCGCGAGGCCCGGCGCCATGCCGCCAGCCGGCACGCCAGCAAGGCGCACCACCGGCCGTGACCACTCCCCGCCCGCCGGCGCCCGCGCTCGCCGCCCTGCTCGAACGCGTGGTCGACTACGCGGGGCTCTTCCCGCCGGCGCGCCTGGCGATGGAACCGGCGGTACGGGCGTACGCCGAGTATCGGGCGGGTCCCGACGCCTGGATGCTGGGCCGGTTCATCGTTCCGGCCGCGCGACTCGAAGAGTTCGAAGACGCGGGACGGCCGCACCTCCCCGCGACCGCCTCCACCTCGTGGGCCCTGAGCGCGATCGTGAGCGCCGATGTGGAACTCGACGTCGGATCCGTCGAGCGGTTCAACGACCGGCATCGCGACGCCGGCCATGGCGCCGTGCACGTGGACACGTTGGAACTGAAAGCGGCGCGCGTCGTGGACGTCCGGTCCGCCGAGCCATTCGTCGGTGGGTTCGACGCCTTCGTCGAGGTACCGCTGCTCGACGATCCGGGGCCCCTGATCGTCGCCATCGGCGAGATCGGCGCGAAGGCCAAGATGCGGACCGGGGGCGTGACGCCCGAGGCCATTCCCGGGGCTCGCCACGTGCTGCGCTTCATCCGCCGGTGTCTGGACGCGGGCGTGGCGTTCAAGGCCACGGCCGGGCTGCACCATCCGTTGCGCGCCGAGTATCCGCTGACCTACGATCCCGGCGCGCCGCGGGGGGTGATGTACGGATACCTGAACGTCCTGCTTGCCGCCGCTTTCGTGCGCGGCGGCCTCGACGACCATCAGGCACTCGCCCTGCTCGAGGAGCGCGATCGCAGCGCGTTCGGCGTCGACGGCGACCGCCTGGTGTGGCGCGGGCACGCGGTGACCGCCGACGCCCTGCGGGCGGCCCGTCACGACGTCGTTTCGTTCGGCTCGTGCTCGTTCCGCGAGCCGGTGGATGAACTGCGCGCCCTGGGGCTGACATGAGCACACCCATCGATCACACGCACGATCCCGCGCTCCGCTCGTGGGTGCCCGGCGCGGATGAGCCCGGCACCGACTTCCCCATCCAGAATCTGCCCTTCGGCGTGTTCCGCCGGCGCGGAGAGGCCGTGGCGCCGCGGGTCGGGGTGGCGATCGGCAATCGGATTCTGGACCTCGCGGCGCTCGCCGGGGCGGGGCTCGTGTCGGGCGAGGCGCTTGCGGCGGCGCGGGCCGGCGCCGCCGACTCGCTCAACGCGCTGATGGCGCTCGGGCCCGGGGCCTCCCGCGCCCTGCGGCACGCGCTCGCCGGCTTGCTCGAGCAGGGGAGTTCGGCCCGGGCCGCGGTTGCTCCGCTGCTGGTGCCACAGGCCGAGGCGGAACTGTTCGTGCCGGCGCGCGTGGGCGACTACACCGACTTCTACGCGTCCATCTACCACGCCACCAACGTCGGGTCGATGTTCCGCCCCGACAATCCGCTGCTGCCCAACTACAAGTACGTACCGATCGGCTACCACGGGCGCGCGTCGTCGATCGTCGTCAGCGGCACCGAGGTGCGGCGCCCCTGGGGCCAGACGCGCAACAGTGCCGACCAGCCCCCGGCGTTCGGCCCCTCACGGCGGCTGGACTACGAACTCGAAGTCGGCCTGTACATCGGCGCCGGCAACGCGCTCGGGCAACCGGTGCCGGTGGCGGACGCCGAGGCGCACGTGTTCGGGCTGGGGCTGGTGAACGACTGGTCGGCGCGGGACATCCAGACCTGGGAGTACCAACCGTTGGGGCCCTTTCTCGCCAAGAACTTCGCAACCACGGTGTCGCCGTGGGTGGTGACGCTCGAGGCGCTGGCGCCCTTCCGGGCCCCGGCGTTCGCGCGTGCGGACGGCGATCCGGCGCCCCTGCCGTATCTGGCCGGGCCGCCCGAGGCGGCGGGCATCGACGTGACGCTCGAAGTCTGGTTGAGCAGCGCCGCCATGCGCGCCGCTGCCGCCGACCCGGTACGCATCAGTCGCGGCAGCTTCACCAACATGTACTGGACGGTGGCCCAGCTCGTGGCCCATCACACGAGCAACGGGTGCAACCTGCAGCCCGGCGATCTGCTGGCGAGCGGCACGGTGTCGGGACCCGAAAAGGAATCGCGCGGGTGTCTGCTGGAGCGCACCTGGAAGGGGACCGAGCCGCTGCAACTTCCGGGCGGCGAGACCCGCGCCTTCCTCGAGGACGGCGACGAGGTGGTGCTGCGGGCGTACTGTGAGCGCGCGGGCCGCGCGCGGATCGGGTTCGGGGAGTGCCGCGGCCGGATCGGACCGGCCGCGGCCGCCTCCGCCTAGTTCGCGCGGTCGATCTTGGACATCGCCGACGTCGTGATGTCGTAGGAGACCCCGGCATCGGTGAGCGTCAGCTTGGCCTTCACGTCTTCCTGGCCGGCGCCGCCGAGGAAGTTGCCGTCGTGCGACAGGAGAATCACGCCGGTGCCCGTCGACGTGCCGTCCATGGAGGCGTTCTGCCCCTGGATGTTGCCGAGGCCGGAGGTCGTCGACGTCGAATTGCGGTTGATCTTCCAGGCCGTGGTCCCGCCGACGGTCGTGTCGCCGGCCACGGTGAACGTGGAGATCACTTCGCGCTTGACGTTGAGGCCGCTCTGCACCGTGGACACCGTGCTCGTGTCGGTCCAGGTGGCGCCGGGCGCCAGCGGCTTCCGCACGCGTGGCAGGATGTGGACGAGTTGGTCGGCCACGCTCTCGAGCGCCGCCGCGGTGTCGCCCACCGCGGCCCTGGAGTAGAACTCCCCGCTCGGCGAGAGCAGGGCCTGCACCTGCTTGCCCATCAGGCCGTCGAGACCCGGGGTCGGCCCCATGGAGGTCGTCTGGGAGATGGAGTCGATCGTCACCGTCATCGCCAGCGTGTCGGCGCTCTGCTGCGCCAGCGCCATCGTGAACATCTGGCTGGAGTTCAACTGGGCGTCGTTCGTCTGCCCCATCACCGTTTGCGTGACCTTGGCATCGACGGTCATACGGTAGTGCGACGTACCGGGCGCGTAATGGAATTGCTGGGCGGCCGCGGTCCCGAAGGGCAGGACGAGCGCACAGGCGAGCGCCGCGGGGGTGAAGGCGCGAGCGAACATGGAATCTCCCGAATCGTGGACTGGGTCAAACCGAAGCGCGTGCGGAGAAGGACCGCACGCGCCAACCTTGGAAAGCTAGTAGCCCCGCGGGCGGCGTGCCACGCGGAACGCTAGAAGCGGCCCGTGGAACCGAAACCGGGGCGTCCGCTCTCCCCGGCCTCCAGCGGCGCCGTGCGCCTGATCACCGGATGCGCGCACAGCACGAACACCAGCTGGGCGATCCGCTCCCCGTGCGCCACCACCAGCGGGCCGCGGCTGTCGTTGCGGAGCATCAGTTTGATTTCGCGCCCCACGTAGGCACGGTCCACCAGCCCCGGGGAATTGCGAATCGTCAGGCTCCGCTTTCCCGTAGAGGACCGTGGGAGGACGAACATGGCGATGTGCTTGGGAAAGGTCCGGGTCACGCAGAGTCCGGTGCCGACCGTGATCTCATCCCCCGGTTCGAGGGTAATGGAGGGGGGCGTCCCGCCGGCCGCTTCACCGGCGGTCGCCAGCCGGCAGCGGACGTCGTATCCTTCGCTCTCCTCGGCGGCGGTGGGCAGCCACCGGTCGTCGTCGTCGTGCGTCGAGAATCCGAGGTCGAACTGCAGCAGCGCGTCGAGCGTCATGACCATCCGTTGGTAGTGGAGGTGAGAGGGTGTCGTCCACGATGTCGTCCGAAAAGGTAGCATCCCGCCGCCAGTCGTACTGGGCGGCCAGCCGGTCCCCGCGCTACAGCCTGCTGTTCGCGCTGCCGCTGCTCGTGCTGTACGAGGCGCTGGCGGTGGCGCGCCCGGCACGCGTGGGCGGCGGGCAGATCCGCAACGGCGCCGACGTGCTGCTCCATGAGTTGTCGTACGCGCTGCTCGGCGCCTGGGGGCCGCTGGTGCTCATGGGCGGCGTCGTCGTGGCCTGCGTGGTGCTCGTGCGAGCGGGATCTCCGGCGCGGCGGGGGGCTGCGGCCGGGGACCTTCGCCCTGATGTTCGCGGAGTCCGCCTTCCTCTCGGTGGCGTTCGGGCTCGTGGTCGGTACGGCCACCGCCCAGTTGCTCGGCCAACTCCGCGCCCTGTCCATGGGCCCCATTCAGGGCATGGACGCGACCACGCGCCTCATGCTCTCGCTCGGCGCCGGTCTGTACGAGGAGCTGCTGTTCCGCGTGTTCCTGGTGGGCGGACTCGCCTTTCTTGGACGCGTCGTGTTCGGTTTCAGCCGCCTGACGTCCGGCATCGGCGCCACGATCGTCGGCGCCCTCGCCTTTTCGGCGTTCCACTACATCGGTCCCTACGGCGAGCCGTTGCAGCTGCAGTCGTTCGTGTTCCGGGCCATCAGCGGCGTCGCGTTCAGCGCGCTCTACCTCACCCGGGGCTTCGGCATCACGGCCTGGACGCACGCCCTGTACGACATCGGGGTGCTGCTGATCTGAGCGCGTGTTCAGGCGGGGCCGTCCAGCGCGGCGGCGAACTCCCGCACCACCACCCCCGCCGGTTTCACGGTGTGGATCTGCGAGACGCTCTTGCCGGCCTGCCAGTAGTCCCCGGCGCCGGCCCCGGCGTTCAACGACTTCTTGAGCTTCCGGAGCGACTGCAGCGCGTAGATCGTGCGCATCCAGTGCTTGGTCCGCCGGTGCCGGAGCATCCAGCGGGCCACGGGGCCGGCCCGGGTGCCCAGCCGGCGGACGTAGGAGTTGTTGATCACCGCCACCGGAACGCCGGTCAGCCGCTCGGTGAGCACGATGTCGTCCTCCCCCGCGGAGACGATGGCCTGCTTGTAGTCCTCGGCGGCGCTGCACTCCACCGTGGCAATGAAACGGGTGCCGAGCTGCGCCCCGGCATACCCCATGTCCAGCACGGCGCGAAAGTGCCGAGGTTCGCCGATCCCGCCGGCGCAGATGACGGGCAGGCCCGAGGTCGTGCAACTCACCGAAGAGCTGCTCCGGCGTCCTGTTCCCGGCGTGCCCGCCGGCGCGGCTGTTCACGGCAATCAGGCCATGGACGCCCCCGTCCAGCGCCTTCTGGGCCCACTTTCGCTCCGTGACGTCGTGGTACACCAGACCGCCCGAGGCGGAAACGCGGTCCACCACCCACCGCGGGTTGCCCAGGGAGGTCACGAAGAACCGGACCCCCTCCTCGAGCGAGATGTCGATCCAGCGCTCCATCCGCTCCCGGTACATGCGGCTGGACTGCTCGATGAGCGCGTTCATGCCGATGGGCTTGCCGGTGAGCTGCCGGATGTACCGCAACCCTTCCCGGTACTCGTGCCCGTGCACGTAGGTGAGGGAAATGGGCTGGACGACGCCGATTGCCCCTGCCTCCGAGACCGCCGCCACCAGCTCCGGGTTGCTGCAGGGGTACATGGCCCCGCAGATGAGGGGGACCTCGATCCCGAGTTGGCGGGCAAACGCCTCGAAGGGTCGCGGGCTAGCCACGGCCACCGGCCGCCGCGCCGGGTGGAGGGGCGAGAGCATGGTGCGGCGGGCCGGCAGGCGCCAGGCGCCATACCACCGTGGCGACAGCCACTTCGTCGCCGCCGGCATCCCTGATCGTGGCCGTGACGGCGTACTCGGTGGGCTCGGTCACATCGCTCGGCGGTGCGCAGCGGCACTCGGCGGTCAGCGTCCCGCGGGCCTTTTTCCGGTACTCGATCGAGATCCCGCGCACGATTCCCCGGGTGCCCGCCGGCAGGGCGGCGAGCATGGCGGTACCGCTGGCGACCTCGGCCAGGTTCACCAGCGCCACGGCGTGGATCGAGTTGAGGTGGTTCCGGACCCGGCGGCGGTCCCGCATGGTCCACCTGGAATACCCGGGCTCCAACGCTGCCACGCGAGCCCCGATCGTGGCCGTGTAGGGGGCCATCCAGCCGATCATGCGGCTGAACAGCCAGCGGCCGCCCGGCAGGCCATTGAGCCGGCGCCACATGGCGACGATTCGGGCGCTCGGGGCATCGATCGAGGCAGGCATCGGGTGGCCTTCGAGGTGGAGTTCCGCGGGACGGACCATCGACGAGGCCCCGCGCCCCGGATGCTAAGGGGGGAATCGGGGGCGGGCAAGGACGCGCAAATCCGCCGGCATGGCTCGTCGACAGTTCCCCGACGAGCGGTGGCCTTCGGGTGCGCCGCTCGTCCTCAGAGTGCCATTTTGACGCGGCATCAATCGACCCGGGATGGACCGACTGGTTGCCGAGAGTTGGTCGCGCCGAATGCGGGAATGAGGGGCAGGGGATGGAGGAGCGGGCGCGGTGCGCGTGGCACGCCGGGGGGCGTGTCCCGGCTTGGGCTGGAAGAAGCAGTGGGAAGCAGGAGGGGCGGCTCCGCCGATTCCGGAGCGCGCAGAGAGGGGCTGCGTACGGTCCGACGCGAACTGCAGTGCCGGCGAGCGCGGGGTTTTTTGGTGCCGTACGATGCGTGATCCGCGCCAATAGAGCGCTCTGGCCTCCGTTGATAATCACAACATCAAGTACTTTCTCATGTGGGTCATAAGTGCATGGTGCAAAGGTGTATTGGTATAACATCACAAATATTGCAATGCCGTGAACGGTGTACTGGTTTCTCCGGTGCCTGGCCGAAATGCTGGCAGAAGCGCCGGCTGAAGATCCGCGATCGCATTCGGCAGTCAGTCGCCCGCCGCATCACATCGCTCCACGTTATCAACACCCGAGAATCAGCATGGCTGGTGGCCGTTCCAGGCGCGCCGGCGCCATTCGATCCGTCCTTCAGCCGCCGTTCACATGACGGCTCGGCTAGCTCGCTTCGATACTCGTGGCACCGCGTAGGGGCCGCGATGCGGGGGGCCCGAGTGGGGCGCCCCGCGGCCAGGCGGTGGCCGCGATCAACGCGCCGTGCCATTTCGTCAGCCGTCCTGATTCGGGCCTCCCGCGAGCGGTCAGCTTCCCACACCACAGCACCAGGGCAAAAAAAGAGGGGCGGCCGTTGCGGCCGCCCCTCCAGGTCCCGAACCACTCTGCCGCTGATCACTGCACGTGTCGCACCGAGGTCCCGTACTTGGCGTTGATCGCGTCGATCAGGTCGTTCGCCACCAGAACGTGCGTCGAGCTGCTCGGGTGCACGCCGTCCAGTGAGAAAGCCGTCCCGAAGGTCGCCGTGGCACTCGCCAGGTTCGGGGGATAGTTGATGGCGCCCGGCGTCGCTGCCAACTGCGCCAGGGCGGGGTTGGGATCCCAGTAGGCAAACCCGATCGCATCGGCCTTGCCCTGGATGTACGTGTTGTACGAGGCGATCAGAGCCCCAACCTGCTGCTGCTCCGCCAGATCGAGCACCAGGTAGTCGCCCACCGGAGCCGTAACATCGCCCTTCACGCAGGCGATGATGGCCGGGTGGAGCCCCGCCTTGATGGCCCCAACGATCTGGATGTTGATGAGCGACTGGTCGCCCGGCGATGTGTAGCAGTCGGGGTGGATCGTGATCGCGGTGCCCGCCGCCTGGGACAGTCCGGCCTGGAACGCCGGGCTGGCCAGCGCCGCCGCCGGGAAGAGTTGGGGAGCGGCTGCCACCTGCACGACCCCGATCAGCACCCCTTTGAGATTCGGGGCACCGGCCAGGAGCTGGCCGATCATGGCGTCGTAGGCACTCGTGAAGGTCGCCAGCGGCGTGGCGCCGTCGGGCTGCCCGGTGAGGGCGGGGCCCAGGACGTCGTTGTTGCCGATCCAGATGCTCGCGAACGTCGGGTTCGCCACCAGGGCCCGCTGCGCCTGGGTCAGTCCGCCGAGCACGAAGGTCGTCAGCGGGTTGGGCCCGCTGGCTCCGTTGGGGGAGGTCAGGTCGGCGACGTTCGCGCCCGGGACGGCCACGTTGTTCAGCACGTCCGTCACCGAACCCGGCGTCCGGAGGTAGCAGCTGGTGCCCGTGCTGGCGGGGTAGCCGGCGGGGGTCACCCGCGTCTGGGTCTGGAAGTTGTTGATCGGCGGCGGGCATCCCGGGTTCATGAGCGCCGGATAGGCGAAGCGGGTGCCGAACGCCTGGGCCAGGAGCACCGGGTAGGCGCGACGCTGGGTGGAGTCGTTGATCCCGCCGGACTGGTACCCGGCGGTGAGGCTGTTGCCCAGAGCGACGTAGCTCTTGAACATGTCACCGCCGACGTACGACGGGCCGACGGTCGAATGCGGCATGTCGCAGCTCGCGAGGGCCCCGAAGAGGCCGGCGACCGCGACACCGCGAAGGAGATTCATCGTGCGAGACATCTCGTATTCTCCAGGTGGGTGGTCTTAGAACGAGGCCTTGAGGCTGAGGGACAGGATGTTCGCCGCCAGGGTGAATACGCCGTCGTTGAGTTGATCGGCGGTCTGGCTGCGCGATGTGCGGTCGACGATCCGCCCGCGGCGGCCCGGCGTCCAGACGTAGGCGTAGGCGGCGTCGAGCGTGAGACCGTGACGGATCGGGATGCCGATGCCGAGGGTGTAGTTGGCGCGGTCCTGGTCGGGCAGCAGCGGTGTGACCGTGGCATCGGGGGCCGGCGTGGCGACGCCGGCGAAGCCGACGCGGTACTGCCACTGGTTGCCGGCGGTGTACTGGGCGCCCAGGCGGATGGCCGAGGAGTTATTGTAATCCTCGAACTGGGTCCGGGTGCCGAGCGCCGCGTTGGCGAAGTGGATGTCGAGCTGGTGGAACCGCTTCCAGCCGATCCACGCGTAGTCGGCACTCAACAGCCAGCGGTCGAATCCGTCGTACGACACGCCGAGCTCGGCCTGGTCGGGGTGGACGAGTTCGGTCTTGGCGCCCTGGGAGACGAGCGCACCGCTGGTGAACTGGCTGGCGACCAGGGCGTCCACCGGCGTGCCGCCCGGCGCCCCGAGGGCGTTGCCATCGGCCAGCGTGAGCCCGGTGGCCACCGGCGTGAACGTGGCCTTGCCGCTGTTGAAGGCGAAGTTCAGCGACGACAGGTAGCGGCCGCCCACGGTCCAGTGGTCGGCGATCCGGCCGAACACCCCAACCGTCACGCCGTACGAGTAGGCGCTGCCCTTGAGCTTCCCGCGCGCGAACTCGGTACCCTGGGCGATGCCGAGTTGGCCGAAGGTCAGCGGATTGCCCAGCGGATCGAGCCCCGCGACCTGGGTGGAGAGGTCGAGCGACTGAATCAGTTCGACGCTCGAGTATCCGATGATCGGTCCGCCGCCGATCATCCACTTGTCATTGATCTTCCAGGCGATGTTCGGCTGGAAGTACAGGGTGGCGATCGATGCCTTCTTGGCGAGAAAGCGCCCCGGGAAGTCGTTCTTCCACTGCGAGGTGAGTCCGTAGGGCACGTAGACGCCAAGGCCCCACGCCAGTCGATCGTTCTGCCGGTGGTTGAAGAACAGGTGCGGGGGGTACGACGTGGGCACGTCGCCGGGATATCGCCCCAACGCGCTGTCGCGCGTGAAGCTCCCCGTGACCGCGATCGATGCCCCGCCGACGACCAGCGAATTGCCGGAGAGCGCCGCCGCATAGGCGGGGTTCCAGTAGATCGTGGACGCATCCTGGCAGGGGGCACCCGTGACGGCATAGCCGCGCCCCACGGCGCAGCTGCCAATTTCGTTCAGCCCGAATCCTTGCGCGAATGCGGTGGCCGGAAGCGCGAGGAGCGCTGCGGCGACGCAATGCCGCGTGAAACGGTGAACACTCATCTCCATCCTCCTCTGAGTCCGTGCTCGAGCTATACGCGAGCACATATGGGGGACTGCGAAACGTCAAAGCGTTACCGCCGCCGCGGCGCGTACGAAGCTGCCGCCGGCGAGGGCGGCGATCCGACACCACGGAACTCCATTTGAGAACAAAAGTGTACTCGCTTCCCGGCCGAAGGACAGAGGGGGATTCACTACCATGCGGACGGTCTTGCTCGGGATTCGCCGGACGCCGCCGCGGGCGCCGGGCGCTTCGTCCCGTCAGGGCGTCAGCCGGAACTCGGAATAGAGCGTCGTCCGTCCCCGGTAGGGCGCGTCGACGGACCGGGCGACCCCGAGCAACAAGTTGAATCCGGGGATGAACGCCGTGGGCAGGGGACCGGTCGTGAAGGAATACTCCAGCCCGAACAGGCGGTGCCACGCTCCCGGCCCTCCGCCGGCCGAGACGCTGACGGCCTCATAGAACGGCGTCAGCAATCCCGCCGGGATGCTGGCCCGGTAGGCGAACAGGCTACTGGTCCGGGCGGCCGAGCCCGGGACCCCGGCGCCATTCGGGAGCCCGGGCACCGCCAAGCGGGCGGCCGTGAGGCTCGAGTCGATGAGCGGTGACGCCAGCCCTCCGGCGGCGAAGCGTTCGACCGGCAGCGCCGATCCGTTCATCCGTCCCCAGGTACCACCCACCGTCACCGGAAAGGCGGCGACGCCGGACACGCCGATGCCGGCGTGCACCACGACCCGGGTCACCCCGTCCGGTCCCGTTCGCCCGGCGTCCGCGTGCACGGCGAGACGCTCGGCCACCCCTCGCCGGCCGCGCGTCTGCTGCGTGGTGCCGCTCCACTCGGCGAACCCGAGCGTGCGTGATACGCGCGTCGGGATTCCACCGAGGGTGAGCCGCTCGGCGCCGGCGCCGGCCCGTGCCCGCCAGCGCCATTCGTCACCGGTGGCAGTCCACGCCGCGGCGACAAGGCCACCGGTGCGCGTGGCGTCGAAGGCCGCGGCGGTCGTCCCCGCCACCGATCCGAAGCGCGGCTCCCGCCGGGTCCAGTGCGCGCCAGCATCGACCTCCAGCCGCGAGCCGCGCCACGCGAGGCCGAACGTGCTTCCGCGCCACTGCGGGCGTGCCCCCACCGACCCTCCCGCCATCGCATCCAGGCGCCCGATGACGTCGATGTTCGTGATGTAGGCTGATGCCGCCAGGCCGTCGGGGCCGAATCCGACGCCCGGGAGCCAGCGCGTCTGCCGGGGCCCGAGCCCATAGGGCCGCGCGGCTCCGACGGCGTTCAGCGGCAACGCGGGCCGCGGTGCCGGGTGCGGTGGAGACGCGTCGCCGAACTCGCCCACGATGTCGACCACCTGGCCCGCCGCCGAGTCGTGCGCCAGGCGCCGAACGTCGTAGCCGCCGGCGTGGAGCGAGAGGAACCAGATGGAGCGATCCATGGGGTCGACAGCCGGTGCGACGGCGGCCCCGGTCACGCGGGTGAGGGTGCGCTCGCGCCCCGTTGCCGGGTCGAACTCGGCCAGGTTGATCACGCCTCCGCGATCGGAGGCGTACACCAGCGCGCCGCTGCCGTCCCGGAACGAGGCATCGAACCGATTGGCGTCGTCGTCCGGGCCGTAGAACCTGAAGCCGCTGCCGTCCACGTTGGCCAGGGCCAGCCGCCACCGGCCGCCGTCGGTTGCGCTGACCACGAATTGGTCGCCACCCGGGGAGTAGCGCGGGTGGTAGTAGGAGCGCGACGGGGATCCCCGCAGCACCGGGCGCACCACGCCTGTGGCCAGGTCCACGCGCACCACCTGGCAACTGCCGGCCGTGCATCGCGTGCCGAGCGCCTCATGCCCGTCGGGCGACGGATCCGCGTCCTGCACCCCGCCGTTCACGGTCACCCGGCGCACCGATCGCTCGTCCAGATCCCACAGATAGAGGTCGGGGCGGAAGGAGCCGTCGCTCTGGCGCGTGACGCGGTCCACAAGCACGTGCCGGTCGTCGGGGACGAAGCGGGGGTGGACGAAGCCACGCCCCGCCACGGCTTCCAGCGTCGCCCCCACCCTGGGCGCCGGCGGATAGAACTGCCGGGCCGGGACGTCCTCGGGGTCGCGTTTCAGCATCTCGCGCCGGCGCCGCTCGGCGGCGGTGTCGGGCGACGGCGGGGTCGTGGACCAGATCACCAGTCGCGACGGCGCCGTGGCTGACCGGAGCACGATCGCGATCTGCGTGCCCCTGACGTCGACGGCGGGGTCACCGGTCTGCCAGCTCAGGTGCTGGATGAGCGTTCCCTCAACGAGCCCCCGCTGCGCGAGGGCGCGCCGGGCGTCGGCGGCGTCCACGGTCAACTGGGCGGTGAATCGCCCGTACAGCACGCGCGGCGTATCGCCGTACACGCCTGCAAACGCCTGGTCGAAGGAGCGCTCCACCCGCGCCGACGCGCGCCGCCAGACGTGCACGAGGCTCGAGTCGCCCTGTCGTGCCACCAGCCATTCCAGAAACGCGGAGCCGGCCAGATACGCAAAGTCCCCACCGTCGAACGCGCCCCAGGCGCTCATCTGATCGTAGGTCGGAAGCCGCCCTTCGAGGGCCCACTGGCGAAGGACGGTCGAGCGCCAGGCGCCGTTCGGCCGCCCGCTCCCCGTGATCCGTCCCTCGACGAACGTGGCGTACCCCTCGATGGCCCAGCGGGGCACCTTGAGTGGCAGCGGGCCCAGCTCCACCGGCAGCAGGCGCCAGAGCAGGGCGTCCCCGGGATTCCGGGATGGGCGGGTGAGGTGGGCCAGGTGGGCGAACTCGTGCACCGACAGCATCTCCCCCCAACTGCGCCAGTTCCCGATGACGTCGCGGGGGTTGGGGGGCACCGCCCAGAAGGTCAGTACCGGGGCCGCGATGAGCGGCATGGCGGACCCATTCGGCTCGTCGTACGGATTGTCCACGACGACGTCCACCCGGTGGGTGGGCGCGAAACCCACCAGCGCTCTCACCGCGGAGTCCACCGCTTCCATATGGGACGCGGTCTCCCGCACCCAGCCGGCGTACGCGCGCGGATAGTGGAATCGAAAGTGCGTCGTCTCCAGGGTGAGCCACTCCCGGTACGGAGCCGTCGGGTACTGGGCGGTCGCACGCGCGCCGACGGCAGGCAGGGCGGCCGCGGCCAGCGCGGCGGCCGCCACAAGCGTCCGGATACGCGAGAGGGGCGAAGCGGAACGCTTCACCCCTCGCATGATCCGAACCGATTGGCGGGCCATGAAGGCGGAATCAGCCCTCGCCGCCGGCGCCCGGCTTCTTGCCCTGTACGATTTCCAGCACCCAGGTGGCGGGAATGACGAACAGCGGCTGCAGAAACATCGGCAGCAGGGTATTGATCCAGATCAGCGCGATGTAGAACGCGCAGAGAGCGATGCCGACGTAGAGCGTTGCGAGCGGGCCCTGGGTGTTCACGAAGACTCCTCGGTTCGGAAGATCGAGCGGCAAGATATCACGCGGGCGGCCGCGGTTCCAGAGGGTGGCGCCGGCGCTACTTTTCCACCGGTGACCGCCTCCTCCACGATCCCCCCGGTCCTCAGGGAAATCCGGCGCCGCCTGGCTGCGTCGAAGGGGCCGCTGGTGCTGGCCGTTTCCGGGGGCGGGGACTCCATGGTATTGCTCCACGGCATGCACCGGGTGGCCCGGGCCCGCATTGCCGCTGTGGCGACCTTCGACCACGGCACCGGCGCGGCGGCGCGGCGTGCCGTGGCGCTCGTGCGCGCCGAGTGCGGCCGGCTAGACCTGCCGCTTGTTGCCGGCGGCGGAGACCGGGTGGGCGACAGCGAGGCCGAATGGCGCGACGCGCGCTGGCGCTTTCTGCGCGGCACGGCGGCTCGTCACCGCGCAACGATCGTCACTGCCCACACGCGCGACGATCAGGTGGAGACCGTCCTCATGCGGGTGCTCCGGAACAGCGGCGCCCGGGGTCTGGCCGGCCTGTTCGTGGAGGGCGACATCCTGCGGCCTCTGCTGGCGCTGGACCGGACGACGGTTCGCGCCTGGGCCGCGCGGACAGGGGTTCCCTTTCTGGACGACCCCACCAACGACTCGCGGCGATACCTGCGCAACCGGATCCGGCTCGACCTGCTTCCGGCGCTCCGGCGGGTGGCGCCGGACATCGACGACACCCTGCTCGATCTGTCGCGCCGCGCTGCCCGGGTGCGGCGCGGTCTCGACCAGGACGCGCGGCGGATTTCCAGACGGTCCCCGGAGGGGGGGCTCGCCGTTGCGGCCTCCCAACTCACCGGGTATTCTCGGGAATCTCTGGCGTCGCTCTGGCCGGCGGTCGCGGCCCGGGTGGGTCTGGCCCTCGACCGAAGGGGAACCGAAAGGGTGGCGGCGTTTACCATGAATGGCCGCGTGGGGGCCCGGGTGCAGCTGTCGGGCGGGTGGGAGGTGCATCGAAGCCACGATCGCTTCGAGCTCCGTCGGCGGGACGCGGCGCCGATGGGGGAAGCGGCGCTGCGAGGGGTGGGAAGCGTGCAGGTGGGGGCCTGGCGGTTCAGGCCCGGGGCGAACCGGCCAGACGACCCCTGGACGGCCGTGCTCCCGAGGGAGGCGGACAGTGTGGTGCGTCCCTGGCGGGCGGGCGACCGGATGACGGCCGCGGGGGCGCAGAGTCCCCGGCGCGTCAAACGCTTCCTGAGCGAGGCGCGAATTACCGGGCCGGATCGCGCGCGGTGGCCGGTGGTGGTGTCGAACGGAGTGGTGGTGTGGATTCCTGGGGTACGCCGCAGTGAAGCGGCAACCGCCCGGCCCGGTCGGTCGGAAGTACCTTATGAATGTGAATTCGACGCCCGTCGCTGATCCGCGCCTCATGGGTCGATCCGTCAAGCGGATCGTGTTTACCGAAGCCCAGATCGCGCAGCGTGTCCACGAACTCGGCGAGGAGATCACCGCCGCGTACCCGGACGGCGAGCTATTGGTGCTCGGTCTGCTCAAGGGAAGCTTTATATTTCTCAGTGATCTCGTCCGGCAGATCCGGCGATCGCTGCAGGTGGACTTCCTCGTGGCCGCGAGCTACGGGGACGGCACGGTGTCGAGTGGCACGGTGCGCCTGCTCTACGATCCCGAGACGACGCTGGCGGGCAAGCACATTCTGGTCGTGGAAGACATCGTGGATACGGGGCGTACCCTCCGGCGGCTGCTGGACCTGCTGGGCAAGCGGGACCCGAAGTCGCTCGAGATCTGCGCGCTGCTCCACAAACACATCGCCGAGGAATTGCGACATCCCACGCGGTTCATCGGCTTCGACGCACCGAACGAGTTCCTCGTGGGGTATGGCTTGGATCACGCGGAAAACTTTCGGCACATCCCGTATATCGCGAGTCTGCAGTAGATGCCAGCATCGACACCTCCGAACAAACCGCAGAAGGACGGCAACAACTGGGGCCGGCTTTCCAAGACGATCTCGTTCTGGATCCTCGTCATCCTGATTCCCGTCGCCCTGCTCGAACTTTCGGGTGGGCGGGGAGACCAGGCCACCGAGGTCTCCTACACGCAGTACAACCACGAGCTCGCCAGCGGCAACATCAAGGACATCACGATCACCGCCGGCACCAAGGCCACGGGTGACTTCGCACAGCCGGTCCTCGTGAAGGGCCAGCAGGTGACGAAGTTCAGCGTCTACTATCCGGCCGCGAACTCCGAGGCCGAAGTCCAGAAGCTGAACGACAAGAACGTCGAGATCCGGGCCCAGGAGGAGAAGCCGTCGGTCCTCTCGATGGTCGTGACGTTCCTTCCCTGGCTGCTCTTCCTCGGGATCTACATCTTCTTCTTCCGCCAGATGCAGGCCGGGGGCGCCAAGGCGTTCTCGTTCGGAAAATCGAAGGCCAAGCTGCTCACCGGCGATACGCCCAAGGTGACGTTCGCCGACGTGGCGGGCGCGGATGAAGCCAAGGAGGAGCTGCAGGAGATCATCGAGTTCCTGCGCGATCCCCAGAAGTTCACCAAGCTTGGCGGACGCCTACCCAAGGGGGCCCTGCTCGTCGGCCCGCCGGGCACCGGCAAGACGCTGCTCGCCCGGGCCGTGGCCGGTGAGGCCGGCCGCCCCTTCTTCTCGATGTCGGGCTCGGATTTCGTGGAGATGTTCGTGGGCGTGGGCGCGTCGCGCGTCCGCGACCTGTTCGAGCAGGGGAAGGCGCATGCGCCGTGCATCATCTTCATCGACGAGATCGACGCCGTGGGGCGGCACCGCGGAGCGGGGTTGGGTGGCGGGCACGACGAACGCGAGCAGACGCTCAACCAGCTGCTCGTGGAGATGGACGGCTTCGAGTCCAACGACGGCGTGATCCTGATCGCCGCCACGAACCGGCCCGACGTGCTCGACCCCGCGCTGCTGCGGCCCGGCCGCTTCGACCGCCAGATCGTGGTCGACGCGCCCGACATCAAGGGCCGCGAGGGGATCCTCAAGGTCCACCTGCGCAACAAGCCGATCGCGCCCGACGTGAGCGTCGCGACGCTCGCGCGCGGCACGCCCGGCATGGCGGGTGCCGACCTCGCCAACCTGGTGAACGAATCGGCGCTGCTGGCCGTCCGCCGTGGCCACGACAAGATCTTCATGAGCGACCTCGAGGAGGCCAAGGACAAGGTCATGCTCGGGGCCGAGCGGAAGAGCATGGTGATGAAGGAGGACGAGCGGCGGAACACCGCCTACCACGAAGCCGGCCACGCCATCTGCGCCGTGAAGACGCCGGGCAACGACCCGTTGCACAAGGTGACCATCGTGCCGCGCGGCCGCGCCCTCGGGCTGGCGTTCACGCTGCCGGAAGACGACCGGGTGTCGATCACCCGTCAGGAGATCGAGGCCGGGCTCGTGATGGCCTTTGGCGGCCGCGTGGCCGAGGAGCTCATCTTCGGGCATGAGCACGTCACGACGGGCGCCTCCAGCGATATCCAGAAGGCGACGTCGATGGCCCGCCGGTACGTGACCCAGTGGGGCCTCTCCGATGCGATCGGTCCCATCCTCGTCGGCGACAACGAGCACGACCTGTTCCTGGGTCGCGAGATCCAGCACCGCCGGGAGGTCTCCGAGCAGACGGCGCAGTTGGTGGACGCCGAGGTGAAGCGGGTGATCAATCGAGCCTACGAGCGGGCCAAGGAGACGCTGCAGGACAACCTCGAGTTGCTCCACGCCGTGGCCGCCGCCCTGCTGGAGCGCGAGACGCTCACGCGCGACGACATCGCCGTGCTGATGCGCGGCGACAAGCTGCCGCCGATGTCGCCGCCGCCGGCCCTGGTGGTCCCCACGCCGCCGTCACCCGCCGCCGCCGAGCCGCGGCCCAAGAAGCCGCCGCTGCTCGGCGGCCCGGAACCCTCGCCGGCGTGACCGGCGCGGGCTCTCCCGCCACGGGTGGCTCCGGCCGTCCGTGGCGGGTTCGTGGGGCGACGCTCGCCCTCGACGCCCCCCGCCTGCTCGGCATTCTCAACGTCACACCCGACAGCTTCAGCGACGGAGGGGAATTTCGCTCCCCCGCCGCCGCCGTGGCGCGTGCCGAACAGCTCGCTGCCGAGGGGGCCGACGTCATCGATGTCGGCGGCGAGAGCACCCGTCCGCAGGGCGCGGAGCCGGTGCCCCTGGCCGAAGAGTTGACGCGCGTGCTGCCCGTGGTCCGCGAGATCGCGCGGCGATTGCCCGGCGTGCTGCTCTCCGTGGACACCGTGAAATCCCAGGTCGCCCACGCCGCGCTGAGCGAGGGCGCTCACATCGTCAACGACGTCTCGGGCGGACGGCTCGACGCCGCGATGGCCGGAACGTGCGCGCGACACGGCGCCGGGTTCGTGATCATGCACTCACGGGGCACCGTCGGCGACATGGCGAGCTATGCCTACGCCAACTATGACGACGTCATGGCGTCGGTGCTCGCCGAACTCGGCGACCGGGTGGCGGCCGCGCGGGCGGCGGGGGTGGACGAGGCCTCCATCGTGCTCGATCCGGGGGTCGGCTTCGCCAAGCGCCGCGAGCATTCGCTTGCCGTGCTGGCCGAGCTCCCGCGCCTGGTGGCCCTCGGGTTCCCGGTGCTCGTCGGAGCGTCGCGCAAACGGTTCGTCGGCGAGCTGAGCGGCGAGACCGCGCCCGCGGGGCGCCTGTTCGGCACCGTCGGCGCGCACGTTGCCGCGCTGATGCGCGGCGCGGTGCTCTTTCGCGTTCACGACGTGCGCGCCGCGCGCGAGTCGCTGGACGTCGCCTGGGCGGTGGCCGCGGCCGGCCGCCACGTCTCTGCCGCGCCACTCGCCGGAGTGCCGGCGTGAGCGTGCTCGAGGATCTCCGCCTGTTGCATCCCGGGTGGCGCGACGGGATCGAGATTCTCATCGTCGCAATCGTGGTCTACCGCATCCTGCGCCTGTTCCAGCGTACGCGCGGCGTGCAGATCATGTTCGGGGTGCTGCTGCTGTTCGCGGCCTACGCGGTGGCGTGGCTCCTCAAGCTCGGCATGATCGTCGAACTGCTCCAGCTCCTGTTCTCCTACGGGGTGTTCGCGGCGCTGGTGGTGTTCCAGCCGGAATTGCGCGCCGCCCTCGCCCACCTCGGGCGCACTCCGATGGCGCGGTTCCTGCCGCGGCTCGAAACGACGAGCGCTGCCGATGAGATTGCCGGAGCGGTGGAGCGCCTCAGCCAGGCCCGGCTCGGCGCGATCATCGTCGTCGAACGCAAGGTCCCGCTGGACGACTACATCGAGACCGGATCGAAGATGAAGGCCCGGGTGTCCGCCGATCTGCTGGTGACGATCTTCACCCCGCATTCGCCGCTGCACGATGGCGCCGTGGTGATCCGGCGCGACATGATCGTGGGCGCCGCCTGCATCCTGCCGCTCACCCAGCACGCGCTGCAGGACCGGTCGCTCGGAACGCGTCACCGGGCGGCGATGGGGCTCGCCGACGAGACCGATGCGATCGTGATCGTGGTGTCGGAGGAAACGGCGCAGATCTCGGTGGCGTCGCAGGGCCGGCTCTGGCGCGACGTCACGCCCCATTACGTGCGCGACCGCCTGTCCGGCGCCGCCGTGGAAGACGGGTTCGACGCCGTGGTTCCGGAAGCGGCCGTGTGAGTACGCGCCGGGCGGCGGCGCTCGGGGCCGTGGCTCTGCTCGCGGTCTACGTCGCGACGCTCGCGCCCGGTGTGACGTTCTGGGACGCCGGGGAATTCATCGCCGCCGCGCACTCGCTCGGCATCCCACACCCGCCGGGAACCCCGCTGTTCGTGCTCCTGCTGCACGTCTGGGCGTGGGTGTGGGCGCCCGTCCTGTCGTACGCCGGCGCCACGAATCTCTTCTCTGCCTGCTGCACCGCGCTGGCCGCCGGCCTCTCGGGATGGTTGGTGGGGGGGCGATGCCGCGCCGGGGCACGCCGGGCGGCCTTCGCCGCCACGGTCGGCGCGGGCGCCATGTCCACCATCTGGCTGAATGCCACCGAGACCGAGGTCTACGCTGCTGCGCTCCTGCTCGCGGTCCTCACGCTCGTGGCCGCCGATCGATCGGCGCACGAGGAGGGCCTCGGCTGGCTGGCGCTGACGGCGTTCCTGATCGTGCTCGCGGTACCCGTTCATCTCAGCGCGCTCGTGGCCACGCCGGCCGCGATCGTGCTCGCCGCGCAGCGCCCGGAAGGAATGGACCCCGGGCGCGGCGTCCTGCTGGGCGGCGTCTGGCTGACCGCCATCGGCGCCGGCCGGGTGAGCCCCCTGCTCCTCGGCGTATCGGGCGTGGTCCTCGTGGTGGGCGCCGTGGTGATCGGCCGGCGGAGCACGGGGCGGCGCGCGGCCCTCGCCCTCGCGGCGTTGGCGGGGGCCATGCTGCTCGCGGTCTCCGTGGTGGCGTTCATGCTGATCAGGGCGCGGTTCGACCCGTTCATCAATCAGGGGAATCCGGCCACCTGGCAGGCGCTGCTCGACGTCATCGCGCGGCGGCAGTACGACATCGCCCCGCTCTGGCCGCGTCAGGCCCCGGCGTGGCTGCAGCTTGCGAACGTGGGCCAGTACGCCGATTGGCAGGTGGGTCTCGGGTTGGGCCCCACGGTGCTGCCCAGTGTCGGGCGCACGCTCGCCACGATCGCGTTCCTGGGATTGGGGGTGTACGGGGCAGCGCGGCATCGGCTGGACGACCGGCGCAGCTGGCGCGCCGTCGTCACGCTGCTGGCGTGCGGGTCGGTCGGGGTGGCCGTCTACCTGAACCTGAAGGCCGGCCCATCGATCGGCGCCGGCATTCTGCCGGACTGGATGCGGCACGAGGCGCGCGAGCGGGACTACTTCTTCACCTTCGCGTTCTGGACGTGGGGGCTGTGGGCCGGCTACGGGGCGGTGGCGGCGTGTCAGCGCTGGCGACTGCCGGCCGGGCTGGGCGTCGCCGCTGCGCTCGTGCCCGTTGCCCTCAACTGGCCGGCGGTTTCCCGGCGGGCACAGCCAGGCGCCTCGATCCCCGTGACGTGGGCCCGGATGCTCCTCGACGCGACGCCGCCGAATGGGGTGCTCATCGCCGCGGGCGACAACGACACCTACCCGCTCTGGTATCTGCAGGAGGTGGCGGGTTACCGGCGGGACGTGCGCATCGTGACCGCGCCGCTGCTGCCGGCCGCCTGGTACCGGGCGGAACTCAGTCGCCGCGGCGGGCTCCTGCCGCGGTTGGCTGTCGGGGAGTGGGCGGAGGACAACGGGGAGTCCGCACTGCGAGAGATCGCCGGGCGTGCCGCTGCGGCCGGCCGGCCGGTGGCGGTGTCGCTGTACGTGGAGCCGCACACCCGCGATGCCGTCGGTTCGCGCTGGCTCGCCAACGGCATGGCGTTCGTGCTCGACACCGCAGGGGGCGTCGCGCCCGATTCGGTGCGGGTCGTTCCCGACACGGCGTGGGCGTCGCGCCTGGCCGCCACCGCGGCTCCCGCGTTGACGTCGGCCGCGCGCCCGTCAACGGACCCCGCGCCGGCCTATTTTCAGTCGTTGATGCACTGCCCCGCGTACCTGGTGCGGCGGACGCGGGGAGCGGTTTCGGCGTCCCTTGATTCACTATGTAACTTCCGGTAAATTCGTATGTTATGCCATTTTCGGACCTGCCTGAACGGGTGGCGGAGGTGCGCGGCCGGATCGCGGCCGCGGTGGCGCGCGGCGGGCACGGCCAGACGGTGACGTTGGTAGCGGTCACGAAGACGCACGGACCGGAAGCGGTGGAGGCAGCGGTGGGGGCGGGAGTGCCGGACGTTGGAGAGAATCGGGTGCAGGAGGCGTTGCCGAAGATGGATGCCGTTACGGTCGACGCGCGGTGGCACCTGATCGGGCATTTGCAGCGCAACAAGGTGAAAGCACTTCCGCGATTCACGATGTTTCATGCGCTCGACCGGCCGGCGTTGGCCGAGGCGGTGGACGGATTGGCGCAGACGATGGGCCGGACGTTCGACGTGTTGATGCAGGTGAACGTGTCCGGAGAAGAGAGCAAGGGCGGCTTTGCGCCGGCCGAGTGGGAAGGGGCCGCGCAACGGTTGCGGGAAATGCAGGGCCTGCGGGTGCGGGGCGTGATGACGATGGCGCCGCTGGACGCCGGCGAGACGGAATTGCGCGCGGTGTTCGCCGGCGCGCGGCAGGCGCGCGAAGCGTTGCGTGCCGCGGGGCACGAGGCCGAGGTGTTGTCCATGGGGATGTCGAACGACTACGAGATCGCGGTGGAGGAGGGCGCCACCTGCGTTCGCCTGGGAACGGTCCTCTTCGGAGCCAGAGCGCATGATCGATGAAACCTTCCATCTCACGCCACTCGATGTCCGGCGCTACGACTTCGGGCGCGCGCTGCGCGGCTACGATCCCGAGCGCGTCGATCAGTTCCGCGAACAGGTGGCCGAGGAGTTGGAGCGGCTCACGCGGCTGAATCAGGAGCTGGAAGCCAAGGCGAAGGGCTTTCACGAACAGCTGCGCGCCTTCCGGGAACGCGACAAGGCGTTGAACGACGCGCTGGTTTCGGCCCAGCAGTTGCGCTCGGAGATCGCCGAGCAGGCGGAACGCGAGGGGCAGCTGGTGGTCCGCGAAGCGCGCGCCGAAGGAGATCGGTTGATCGATCAGGCACGGTCGGATCTTCGCCAGCTCGAGCAACAGTTGGTGACGCTGAAGCGGACCCGGCGCGCCTACGTGGCCCAGTTCCGGGCGCTGATCGACCGGCAGCTCGCCGACCTCGCGGCCGCCGATGACGTCACCGAGACCGACGACGCCCCGGACACCGACGGGGACGCCTGACGAGCGACCGCATGATGACGCACGCAACGCCCACACACGAGCCGTCGCTCGGTTCGCGGATCGAGGCCGCCGTGAACGCCATCCGCGCCCGCTTTCCGGCGCGGCCGCACGCGGCAATCATCCTCGGCACGGGGCTGGCCCGTCTGGCCGAGGAGATCGACGTCGCGGCGACGATTCCGTATGCCGACGTTCCCGGATTTGCCGAGCCCACCGTCGAGGCCCATCACGGGCGTCTGCTCTGCGGCACGCTGGCCGGCAAGACCGTGGTCGCCATGCAGGGCCGCTTCCACCGCTACGAGGGGTACTCGCTGGAGCAGGTCACGCTCCCGGTGCGGGTGCTCCATGCCCTCGGCGCGCCGGTGCTGATCGTATCGAACGCCTGCGGCGGCATGAACCCGGATTGGCCGGCGGGCGATCTGATGCTGATCACCGACCACATCAACCTGCTCGGCGACAATCCCCTGGTCGGGCCGAACGACGATGCCCGGGGACCGCGCTTTCCCGACATGTCGGCGCCGTACGACGCCGCGCTCGCCGACCTGGCGCGTGCGGTGGCGCGCGCCGAGGGGCTGACGCTGCGCGAGGGCGTCTACGTGGCGGTGGCGGGCCCCAATCTGGAAACGCGGGCCGAGTACCGGTTCCTGCGCCGGATCGGCGCCGACGTGGTGGGCATGTCCACGGTGCCCGAGGTGATCGTCGCCGTGCACGAGGGGATGCGGGTACTCGGCCTCTCGATCATCACCGACGAATGCATTCCCGACACGCTGACGCCGACGAGCCTGGCCGACGTGATCGCCGTGGCCCGTGAGGCCGAGCCCAAACTGGGCCGTCTGGTGCACGGCGTACTGGAGCAATTGTGACGCAGGCGCCCGGGACGACACGGTTCGCGATGCTGGCCGCCGACCAGGCGGCCGACGACCTCGAGCGCGAGGTACTGGCGCGCTGGGAGGCCGAGGATCTGTTCGCGCAGACATTGGCGGCGGCCGAGGGCAAGCCGTCGTTCGTGTTTTTCGAGGGCCCGCCCACCGCCAACGGGCGGCCCGGGATCCACCACGTCTTCTCGCGCACGATCAAGGATCTGTTCTGCCGCCACCGGGCCATGAAGGGGTTCCGGGTGGCGCGCAAGGCGGGCTGGGACACGCACGGCCTGCCGGTGGAGATCGAGGTCGAGAAGAAGCTCGGGATCAGCGGCAAGCAGCAGATCGAGGCGCTCGGCGTGGCCGAGTTCAACCGGCTGAGCCGCGAGAGTGTGTTCACGTATCGCGCCGACTGGGAGAAGCTGAGCAGCCGCATCGGCTACTGGCTGGACTACGCGCACCCCTACGTCACGTACCACAACGAGTATGTGGAGAGCGTGTGGTGGGCGTTGAAGACGCTGCACGACAAGGCGTACCTGTACCGCGGGCACAAGATTCTCCCCTACTGCCCACGGTGCGGCACCGCACTGTCGAGCCACGAGGTGGCGCAGGGCTACGAGGACGTGGACGATCCGAGCGTGTACGTGGCCCTCGATCTCGTCGGGGAGGCGCCGCCGCCGCCGGGCGGCGGCCGGCGCATGCTCGTGTGGACCACCACGCCCTGGACGCTGGTGTCGAACACGGCGCTCGCCGTGCATCCCGACCTCGCCTACATCGAACTCGTGCGCAAGGAGGGGAAGGATGCGCGCACGGTGATCCTGGCGGAGTCGCGCGTGAAGGCCGTGCTGGGTGAGGATTTCAGCACGCGATGGAATCTCGTGCGGCTGCTCCGCGGCTCGGAGCTGGTGGGGCTCCGCTACCGCCGGCCGATCGACTGGCTGCCGTATCCCCCCGGCGATCACGAGGTGATCGTGGGCGAGGAGTTCGTGTCGGCCGACGACGGGACGGGCGTGGTGCACATGTCGCCGGCGTTCGGTGCCGACGACTACGCCGCGGGTCAGCGCCACGGCCTGGCCTTCCTCCAGCCCGTGAACGCCCAGGGCGCGTTCCCCGACGACCTGCCGCTGGTGGGCGGCATGTTCGTGAAGGATGCCGATCCGCTGCTCATCGAGGAGTTGAAGCGCCGCGGGGTGCTGTGGAAGGCCGGCAAGATCACGCACGCGTATCCGCACTGCTGGCGCTGCGGGACGCCGCTGCTGTACTACGCGCGCACGTCGTGGTTCGTGAAGACGACCGCTTACCGCGACCGGATGCTGGCGCGCAACGCGCGCGTCGACTGGCATCCGCCCGAGGTGGGCGAGGGGCGATTCGGCGAGTGGCTCAAGAACAACATCGACTGGGCGATCTCGCGCGACCGCTACTGGGGTACGCCGCTGCCCGTCTGGGTGTGCGACGCCGACGAGTCGCACGTCGACGTGGTGGGTGGATTCGCGGAGCTGGCCGCCCGGGCCGGCGCGGCGCTGCCTGACGATTTCGACCCCCACAAGCCGCACGTGGACGGCTACACCTGGACGTGCGCCGAGCCCGGGTGCCCCGGCACGATGCGCCGCGTGTCCGAGGTGATCGACACCTGGTTCGATTCGGGGTCGATGTCGTTCGCGCAGTGGGGGTACCCGCATCAGCCCGGCAGCCGCGAGTCGTTGGCGGCCCAGTACCCGGCGGATTTCATCGCCGAGGGCGTGGACCAGACCCGCGGGTGGTTCTACTCCCTGCTGGCCATCGCCACCGGCCTCGACGACGCGCTGCCCAACAACGCGGGCGCATCGACGCGGGAGCCGGGCGCGACGCCGGCGCCGTACGGCCACGTGGTCGTCAACGACATGGTGCTCGACGCCGACGGGCTCAAGATGTCGAAGAGCCGCGGCAACATCGTGGATCCGTGGACCGTGATCGGCGCCTACGGCGCCGATGCCGTGCGCCTGTTCCTGGTGGCGTCGGCCGACGTGTCGGTGCCGCGAAAGTTCGACGAGCGGGCGATCCGGGAGCAGGCGGTCCGGTTCCTCCTCACGCTGAAGAACGTGTACAGTGGCATGTTCGCGCAGTACGCCAACTACGGATGGGAGCCCTCGGCGGCGGACCCCGCGCCGGCGGCGCGCCCTCCCCTCGACCGGTGGATGCTCTCGCGGCTGGCCGAGGTGGAGCAGGAGGTCGACGGCGCCCTGGAACGGTACGACGCCACCGCCGCGGCCCGGTTGCTCATCCGCTTCGTGGACGACGACGTCGCCAACTGGTACGTGCGGTTGAGCCGCGGACGGTTTTACGACGTCGACGGTGACGACAACCGGGCGGCGTTCGCCACACTGCACGAGGTGCTGGTCACGACCTGCCGCCTGTTGGCCCCGCTGGCCCCCTTCCTGAGCGACTGGATCCACCGCGAGCTGACCGGTGAGTCGGTGCACCTGGCGCCGTATGTCCGGCCGGCGCCGGCCTCGCGCGATCCGGACCTGGAGCGGGCGATGGCGGCGGTGCGGATGCTGGCCAAGTTGGGGCGGGCGGCGCGCGAGGAAGCGGGGGTCAAGGTGCGGCAGCCTTTGTCGCGCATGGTCTGCGTGGCGCCGGAGGTGCCCGACGAGGCGTTGGCGCCGCTGGTGGAGTTGCTGGCCAACGAATTGAACGTCAAGCGTGTAGACTTCGCGCGGACGGGTGACGCCCTGGTGACGCTGGAGGCGAAACCGAACTTCCGGAGTCTCGGCAAGAAGTTCGGCAAGCAGACGCCGCTGGCGGCGCAGGCGATCCAGGCGTTCACGAACGAGGCACTGCGGGGTTTTTTGCAGGGGCAGCCGCTGGCGGTCACCGCGGGCGGGGAGTCCCACCAGGTCGACGCCGAGGACGTCACGATCGTGCGACGGGCGTCGGGCGATCTTGTGGTACAGGAGGAATCGGGGTTCTTTGCGGCGCTCGATCCATCGATCACGCCGGCATTGCGGCTCGAAGGATTGGCGCGGGAACTGGTCAGCCGCATCCAGCGGCTGCGGAAGGAAACGGGCCTTGCGGTGAGCGATCGGATCGTGCTGTATGTCGGCGGCAACGCCGAGATCCAGGCGGCGGTCGCGGCCCACGGCGAGTGGATTGGCAGTGAGGTGCTGGCGACGCAGGTGGTGTGGCGCGACGCCGGCGAGACCGACGATCAGGCGACGATGCCGACCGTGGACATCGATGAGACCACGGCACGGATCGCCATAACCAAGGCGGAGTAGCATGGCCACCAAGAGCGCGAAGAAGGCGAAGGGGATGACGAAGAAGCAGCTGCAGCACTTCGAGAAGCGTCTCCTCGAGGAACGCCGGCGTGTCCTGAAGGAACTGGGGCAGTACGACGAAGCCTTCGGCGCCACCCAGCAATCGGCGGACGGCGGGCTGAGCAGCTATTCGTTCCACATGGCGGACCAGGGCACCGACGCCATGGAGCGCGAGAAGGCGTTCCTGTTCGCCAGCCAGGAGGGACGCTTCCTGTGGCACATCGACGAGGCAATCCGCCGGCTCTACCGGTCGCCCGACACCTACGGGCACTGCCAATCCTGCGGCAATCTGATCGGGTACGAGCGTCTCGACGCGCTGCCCCACGCGCGGTATTGCATCGAGTGCAAGCAGCGTGAGGAAGATGGCAAGAAATAAGGCCGCGGTCTTCTGGCCCGTGCTGCTCGCGGTGGCCGTCACCGACGCGGTGACCAAGTCGCTGGCGCAGCGCTGGCTCCCGCTGCCGGATCTGCCGCGCGAGGTGCTCGGGAACACGGTGCGGTTCACGCTCGTGTACAATCCGGGGGCCGCGTTCGGCATCAACGTCGGCGGCGCGTCACGCTGGATCTTCATGGGGCTCACGATCGTGGCCCTGCTGATTCTGGCCCGGCTGTACGCCGCCACCGGCCGCGACCGGCTCCTGCGGGCCCTCGCCCTCGCCCTCGTGTGCGGCGGCGCGCTCGGCAACCTCATGGACCGCGTCTGGTCGGGCATGGGGGTGGTCGACTTCATCGACATCGGGCTGCGCGGCGCGCGGTGGCCCACCTTCAACGTCGCCGACATGGCCGTCAGTGCGGGGGCGGTGCTCCTCGCCGTGGTGCTCTGGTCCGAGGATCGAGCGGCGGCCACGGCAGCGGACCGCCAGAGCGCGCCGGCAATGGCGGAACCGTCGGCCGGCGAGCTCTCCTGACCGCTCGCCGATGACCCGTCCCTCGTCCAACGGTCGGTTGTTCTGGACCGCCGCCGCGAGCATCGTCGTGCTCGACGTGATCACCAAGACGCTGGCCGTACGATTTCTCACCCCGTACGTGCCCCGCAACGTGCTGGGGTCGTTCGGCCGGTTGACCCTGGCCTACAATCCCGGAGCCGCGTTCAGCATGTCGCTCGGCACCTATTCGCGGGTGGCGTTCGGCAGCTTTGCCGCGCTGGCGCTCGTGGTGTTGTGGTGGATGCATCGCGACGCGAAGCCGGGCGAACGGCTCAAGGTGATCGGGCTGGGCCTGGCCTGGGGCGGGGCAGCGGGCAACCTGATCGACCGGCTGCGTTCCGGGCGCGGGGTCGTCGACTTCATCGATCTCGGGGTGGGCACCGTCCGGTTCTGGACGTTCAACGTCGCCGACTCCGGCGTGACGATCGGCGCCTGCCTGCTCGCCATCGCGCTGTGGATGGAAGAACGGCAGCGTCGCAGCGCGCGTGAGTGAGCGCGCGGCGCGCCAGGAACGGTTCGAGGCGGCGCCGGGCGCCCCGCGCCTGGACCTGCTGGTGGCCGGCCGGCTCGACATCTCGCGGAACCAGGCCGCCACCCTGATCGCCGGGGGGAACGTGCTGGTGGACGGCGTGCGGCAGAAGGCGAGCTTTCGCGCCGAGCCGGGGATGACGATCGAGGTGACCGTGCCGCCGCCACCGGACCGTGACGTGCTGGCGGAGGCGATTCCGCTCAGCGTGGCGTACGAGGACGAGGACGTGCTGGTGGTGGACAAACCCGCCGGCATGGTCGTGCACCCGGCGCCCGGCAACTGGACGGGCACCCTGGTGAACGCCCTCAAGGGGCGGGGCGGCGCGCTCGCCGACGGCGGGGGGGCGGAGCGCGCCGGCATCGTCCACCGGCTGGACAAGGAAACCTCCGGCCTGTTGCTCGTCGCCAAGACCGACCGCGCGCATCGTGTGCTCGGGGGAGCGCTGGCGCGCCGCGAGATCACGAGGCGATACGCGGCGCTGTGCTGGGGGCACCTGTCCGGCGACCGGATAGCCGTGGACAAGCCGATCGCCCGGGACCCCAACGATCGGAAACGGATGGCGGTGGTGGCCGGCGGCCGGGAAGCCAGGACGGTCTTCCACCGCCTGGCCCGGTTCGATGCCGTCGATCTGCTCCGGGCCCACCTGTTCACGGGCCGCACGCACCAGATCCGTGTGCATCTGGCCTCCATCGGGCACCCCGTGGTGGGAGACGACACCTACGGCGGCGGTGGCGGGCGCCGGCTGGTTTCCCTGCCCCCGAAGCGGCATTTTCTCCATGCCGCGTGGCTCGCCTTCCGGCACCCGGCCACGGGGGCCCCCATCGAACTGCGCTCCCCGCTGCCCGACGAGCTTCGGACGGCGCTGGCGGCCGCCGCCGGCCGCGATGCCGCGCCCGCGGACGTCGATCCGCTGGACCATTTTGGCTTCTTCCGTGCCGATGATTGAATTCGCCGAGGTCCGGACGCTGCTGTTCCAGGTCGGGAAGGCGGTGTACGGGTGCGATATCGCCGCCGTGCGCGAGATCGTGCCCGTCCGTCAGGCGACCCGGCTGCCGGGCACGCCGGGGTACGTGGACGGGCTCATCAACCTCCGCGGCACGATCCTGACGGTCATCGATCTGGGGGCGCGGCTCCAGGGGGACCGGGCGCTCACCGAGGAGGGGTCGGTGATCGTCGTCGAGGTGGGGGGGCGCCACCTTGGCCTGGTGGTCGGCGAGGTGATGGACGTGACCCCGATGCGGGTGGATCCGCCCCCCGAAGACCGGGCCGACGACGTGGTCCGCGGACTGGGACATCTGGGCGACACAGTCGTCATAATACTTGATGTTCCGGCCCTCGTCGGACAGGTGTTGCTGTGAACCTCGGGCGGGCGGGCGAACGGTCGTCCGCGCCACGTGGGACCACACGGGAGAGACATGAGCCACACGGTGTTGATTTGCGACGATGCGATCTTCATGCGGACGATGGTGGGGGACATTCTCCAGTCGGCCGGGTTCGAGATCGCGGGAGAAGCGGAAACCGGCGTGCAGGCGGTCGAGAAGTACCAGCAGCTGCGTCCGGACCTCGTGACCATGGACATCGTGATGCCGGACATGGGGGGCATCGACGCGGTGCGTGAGATCATGAAGTTCGATCCGCAGGCGAAGATCCTCATGTGCAGCGCGATGGGACAGCAGGCACTGGTGGTGGAGGCGATCCAGGCCGGGGCCAAGGATTTCGTGGTCAAGCCGTTCCAGCCAAGCCGCGTGCTCGAAGCCGTTCAGCGCGTGCTGAGATAATCGGAGCGTTGGATACCTCCCAGTATGCCGAGCTATTCCTCACCGAGAGCCGCGAGCACGTCTCCGCGGTAAATCACTGGTTGCTGGAGCTGGAGCGTGGGGCCGGCGGCGACGAGCCGGTCAGCGCGATCTTCCGCGCGGTGCACACGGTGAAGGGAATGAGCGCCACGATGGGGTATGGCGTCGTGGCGGAGTTGTCGCACGAGATGGAGTCCCTGCTCGACCGCGTGCGCCACAAGTCGATGGAGATCACGCCGGAGTTGATGGACGTGCTGTTTCGCGCCGCGGACCTGCTCGAGCAGTCGGTGGAGGCCTCGGTGGCCGGCCGCCTGGACGAGGTGCACCCGGAAGCCGTGCTGGAGCGGATGCGGGCGTTGGGCGGTGGTACGCCGCGCGCCACGGCGGACGTCGCGGCGGTGCCGCCGGCGCGGGAGCGGTGGACGGTACCCGCCCCCGCGGGCGACGGCACCCTCGTTCGCGTGCGGCTGAACCGGGACACGCCGCTGCGCGGCGTTCGCGCCTTCGTCGTCGTGCAGACGCTCCGGCAGTTCGGCGAGGTGACGGGGGTCTCTCCCTCGCTGGCGGCGCTGCAGGGTGACGAATTCGAGCTCGAGTTCGCGGTGCGGGTGCGGACCGGCGCGCCGGCCGACGAACTGGCCGCCGTGGTGCGGGCGGCCGGCGACGTGGCGCTGGTGGAGATCGAGGGGGCCACGGCCGGCCGGCCATCCCGGGCCGAAGCCGCCCTCGAGCAGACGATGACCGCCGAACGGCCGTCGGGCCTGTTGATGGCGGCCGACATGGGGGTGACCGGGGAGATGCCGGTCGCGCCGGCGACGCCGACCGGTCCCCGGGCCACACCCATCCGGGCGCCGCGGCACATCCGCATCGACCAGCGTCGCCTCGACGCGCTGATGAACCTCATCGGCGAACTCGTGATCGCGCGGGGGCGGCTGCTGCAGATCGGCGGACGGCTGCAGGACCCGGCGCTCGACGAGACGCTGGCCCAGGCCTCGCGCCTGATCGCCGATCTGCGCGATGAGATCGTGACGAGCCGGATGGTGCCGGTGTGGCAGGTCTTCGACCGTTTCCCGCGGCTGGTGCGCGACGCGGCCCGTGGCCTGGACAAGGAGATCGAGTTCACGATCGAGGGCAAGGAAATCGAGCTCGACCGGTCCATGCTCGACGAGATCGGCGATCCGATCGTGCACCTGCTGCGCAACGCGATCGATCACGGCTTCGAGGCGCCCGACGAACGCGAGCGGCTGGGGAAGCCGCGCGCCGGCCGGTTGGTGCTGTCGGCCAACCGCGACCGGTCGGCGATCGTGATGAAGGTGAGCGACGACGGACGGGGCATCGACCGGACGCGCGTACTGGAGCGGGCGAAGGCCGCGGGGCTGGTGGATGCCAACCGCGGCGAACTCTCCGACGAGGAGTTGATCCGGCTCGTGGCCCGGCCGGGGTTCTCGACGGCCGACCAGGTGACCGGAATCTCGGGGCGGGGCGTGGGGGTGGACGCCGTGATGTCCCGCGTGCGGTCGCTCGGCGGCTCGGTGGACATCAAGTCGCAGCCCGGCGTGGGAACGACGGTCACGCTGCGGCTGCCGCTGACGCTGGCCATCATCCGCGCGCTGCTGTCGCGCGTGGCCGGCGAGGTGTACGCGGTTCCGATGGCGCACGTGTGCGAGACCGTGGAGCTGGCGCCCGGGCGGCTGCGGACGCTGCGCGGGCGCGAGGTGCTGGCGTTGCGCGAGGACGTGTTGCCGGTGCTGCGCCTGCGCGACATCGTGGGGCTGCCGCCGAGGGACGCCGATGGCCGCGAACACGTGATCGTGCTCGAGCTGGCCGACCGGCGCGCCGGTCTCGTGGTGGACGGTCTGGCGGGCCAGGAGGAGATCGTGGTCAAGCAGTACGATCCGGTGCGGACGCAGGTACAGTCGTTCAGCGGCGTGACGATTCTTGGTGACGGGGCCCCGGCGCTGATTCTCGACGTGGGCAGTCTCTCCTGAGGGAGCATTGGCATGGACGAGCTTCAATCCTTGAAGGCGCTGCAACTGGATGCCCTGCGCGAAGTGGCGAACATCGGCGCCGGCCACGCGGCCACGGCGCTCTCCCAGATGGTCGGCGGGACGATCATGATCAGCGTGCCGCGGATCAACATCCAGCGGCTCGACGACGTGGCCCCGCTGGTGGCGGATCCCGACGAGCCGGTGGCCGCGGTCCTGCTGCACATTCTCGGCGATCTCTCGGGGCGGGCGCTGCTCGTCTTTCCCAAGGAGGCGGCGCTCCAGCTGGCCGAGGTGATGCTGCGGCGTCCCGCCGGCACGTCCACGGAGTTGGGGGAGCTCGAGCAGTCGGCGATCAAGGAAGCGGGCAACATCCTGAGCAGTGCCTACCTGAACGCGCTCAGCGAGTTCATGGGCATGCTCCTGCTGCCGTCCCCGCCGGCGCTGGCCGTGGACATGTCGGCCGCCGTGCTCACCACGGCGTATCTCCAGTTCGGGACCAACCGCGACTACGTGTTCTGCGTCGAGAGCGACTTCATGCTCAAGGACGAGGAGAAGCGCCTGCGGGGTTTCTTCCTGCTGCTGCCCGATCCGGCGTCGTTGCAGGCCATCCTCCGCGCCATTCGCGTGACGTGAGATGCCGGACACCTCCCCTGGTTCCGAGCGCGACCGCGAGATCCTCCGGTCGTTCGCCCGACGGATCGACCCGTCGGATGCCGGCGCGCACAACAACCTGGGAGTCCTCTACTTCAACAAGGCGCTGCACGAGGAGGCGGTGCGGGCGTTCATGCGCGCACTCGAACTCGACCCGCGGATGGAGGTCGCGCAGCGCAATCTCGAAATCGCGTACTTCAACACCGGGTACTACGACGAACGCGTTCCGGAACTGAAGGAGCGGGTCCGCGCCGATCCCACCGACCGCGAGTCCCGCTGGGAGCTGGCCCGGACGTACGCGCTGCTGGGGGAACACGAACAGGCCGTCTGCGAGTTCTCGGAACTGCTGCGGTTCGCGCCCGACGATCCGGGGGCCGTGCTCCAGTTGGCGCTCTCCGAGCGGGCGCTCGGGCACACCGAGCGGGCGGAGGAGCTGCTGGCGCGGGTGCGCGAGCTCGATCCGGACAGCTCCCTGGTGCACTTCTACCTCGGCGAGATTGCCTACAACCGCGGGCTCAACGACGAGGCACTGGCTTCGCTGGAGCGGGCGATCGCGCTCAATCCCGACAACTACGACGCCCTGTACCTGATGGGCTTCGTGCTGGGCGACCTCGGCCGCCAGGACGAGGCGCGGCAGGTGACCAATCGCGCCATCAAGCTCAATCCGACGCTGTCGCGCGCCCAGGCCAACCTGTCCATCGACCACAACCAGCCGGAGCGGTATGAGGCGCTGGTCGGCGGCCGGCGCTCGCGCCGCATGGAGGTGTCGCCGGAGGGGCAGCTCGCACACTACAATCTCGGCCTCGCCTTCCGCCAGAAGGGCTACTATCCGGAGGCGTTGCGGGAATACCGCCTGGCGCTGGAACGGGGCGAGGACGAGGCGCTGGTCCGGCAGGCGATGGCCGAGGTGCACCTGGTGACGCGCGATGTCGGCACGGCGCTGGCCCTGTACGAACAGTTGCTCGAGCGTATGCCCGAGAGCCCGAAGCTCTGGAACGAGCGCGGTGTGGCGTTGCACCAGGACGGGCGTGCAGCGGAGGCGGCGGAGAGCTATCGACGGGCGATTGCCGCCGACCGGCGGTACGCGCTCGCCCACAACAACCTCGGCGTGGCGCTCGGCCAGGCGGGCGAGGGCGACGCGGCGCTGGCCGAGTTTCGGGCCGCGCTCGACGGCCGCCCCGGGCTCGTGAAGGCCCGGCTGAACCTGGCGCTGCTGCTCTACAAGGCCAAGCGATTGCAGATGTCGCTGGAGGCGTACCGGCAGGTGCTGGGCACCGATCCCGAGCACCCGGCGGCCTGGAACGGCATCGGGGTGGTGCTCGCCGATCTGCGCAAGTTCGAGGACGCGCGCAACGCCTTCGCGCGCGCCATTCAGGCGCGGCCCGAATTCGCCGAGGCGCACTACAACCTGAGCTTCTGCCTGTCCAACCTCGGCGACTTCGAGGGGGCCCTGCGCGAGACAAAGTTGGCGCTCGAACTCGAGCCCTATTACGTCGGCCAGAAGTTCGACCTCGCCATCGACCTCCAGTACGAGGATCCGGATCTGTCCATCCAGCCCGACCTCGGAGGCGAGGCACGGATGGACGAGGCGATCGAGGAGTTCGAGTTCGACACCGGCCTGCTCGACTCCGTGTTCACGCAGCTGGCGCCGGCGCCGGGCGCGATGCCGCCGGTGGAGGCGGATCCCTACGCGATGGCCGCCGACTTCCTGTCCAAGGGATTCGTCGATCGCGCCCAGGTGGAAGCGCGGCGGGCGCTGGCCCAGGGCGCCGATCCCGTGGCCGGCAACGTGCTGCTCGGCGAGACGTTCACGCGGCAGGGGCTGTACGGCGAGGCGCTGGAGCGGTACCGCGAGGCGCGCCGGACGCAGCCCGAGCACCCGGTGGCGATGCGGGGCGAGGCCCGGGCGCTGCTCCAGCTCGGGCAGGGGGCGGCCGCCCTGCCGCTCGTGGAGAAGCTGGTGCTGTGGTCGTCGGAGGACATCGACACGCTGATGCTCGCCGCCGGCGTGCGGGCGGCCGCGGGCGATCCGGCGGCGGCGTTGGCGACGCTCGATTCGGCGCGGCGCGTGGCGCCGATGCGGGCCGACGTGCACCGCGAAATGGGGGACATCGCGCGGCGCCTGGGCGATCTGGAAGGCGCGATCGTCAATTACCGCGACGCCCTGGCGCTCGATCCCCAGTACGCCGGCGTCCGCTACGAACTGGCGCGGCTGCTCATCGAGAAGCGGCAGCTGGCGGCGGCCGAGTACGAGCTGCTGGCGGCGCTGGATACCGTGCCGACCTATGCGCAGGCGACGCTCGAACTGGCGCGGCTGCGGCGGATGACCGGGCGCGCCGACTCGGCGCTGCCGCTGCTCATCGATCTGCTCCAGCGCGATCCGTACCACTTCGACGCCCTGATCGCGCTCGGGGAAACGCTGCTCGCGCTCGGCCGCAAGCAGGACGCGGTGAAGGCGTTCTCCCGCGTGCTCCGCTTCGACCCCCATCACGTGGGCGCCCTCTACCACGAGGGCGTGCTGTACGCCGAACGCCGGCACTTCCGGGAGGCGATCGAACGGTGGGAGCGCGTGCGAACGCTGGCTCCGGCCACCGAGTACGCGCGCCGGGCCCGGCGTGAGATTCGTTCGGCGACCGACCTGCAGCGCATCTTTGCCGACCGCGCAACCCTCTGACCATGGCGATCGAAGGCCCCCTCCGCGAACTCGGCATTCACGACGTCTTCCAGCTGCTCGACCTCAGCCGGAAGACGGGGACGCTGCGCGTGACCTCCGAATTGCGCGACGATGAGGGGGTGGTGCACTTCGCCAACGGGCGCGTGGTCCACGCCGCCATCCGCAGCCTGCCGACATCGCTGGCGGGCATTCTCGTGGCCGCCGGCCGCGTGAGCGAGACCGACGTAGAGGCGGCGCGGGCGCTGATCGGTGACGGGGGAACGCCGGCACAGCTGGCCGACGCCCTGGTGGCCAACGGGGCGGTCTCGCAACGCGAGGTCGAGCGCCAGGTCCGGCTCCAGATCGAATCGGTGGTCTTCGAACTCATCTCCTGGCGCGAGGGCTTCTTCTCGTTCGAGGAGGTGCCGGCCCCCGACCTGCCGGCGGACAGCCGGATCAGCGTGTCCACCGAATCGCTGCTCATGGAGGGCGCCCGCCGGATCGACGAGTGGTCGCGCATTGCCGACACGGTGCCGAATCTCCAGGTGGTGCCCGTGTTCGCGCCCGCCGGCGACGACCAGGGGGCGCTGCTCGACCTGCTGCCGCACGAGTGGGAAGTGCTGACGATGATCGACGGCGTCCGCGATCTGCGGGGCATCGCCGCCGCACTCGGCCGCAGCGACTTCGAAGTGGCGAAGATCGCCTACGGGCTCGTCACCACCGGGGTGGTGGCGCTCGAAGCCCCGTGCACGCCGGCCCGGGAAATCGAGGCGGGCGCGGCGGCGGGCGCCGAGGCGCTGCAGCGGGCGCGGGAGAGCCTGGCCTGCGGCGATTTCGCCGCCGCGCTCGAAGCCGGCCGTTCGGCCATCGAGACACAGGGCACCGAGGCCCGTTTGATCACGGCCCGCGCCCTGACGAAATTGGAACGCTATGCCGACGCCGCCGAGGAACTGCGGCGCGCCGTCTATGCCGATCCGCTGACCCCGCGCGTGCACCTCGATCTTGGATTTGCCGCCGTGCGCATCGGCGAATTCGCGACTGCCCGCGCCAGTTGGGAACACTTTCTGCGTCTGTCGTCCGCCGGGGCCGACGCCGCCCGGACCAAGTCCGCGCTCGACGCCCTCACCCGACTCATGCACCTGCTGGAGGCCCATGCCGATGGCTGACGACATTCGCCGCTGGAGCGAGGAGTTGGCGCGCGACCCCGCCAGTCTCGCGTTTCTGCTCCTCGGAGAAGCCCTTCGTCAGAAGGGAGACCTCGAAACCGCGCACCGCGTGGCCGTGCACGGCCTCAAACGGCATCCGCACCACGCCGATGCGCACGATCTCCTGGCCCGGATCTACGTGGACCAGGGCGAGATCGACCGGGCGGTGGACGAGTGGGAGATGGCGCTGCGCATGAGCCCGGAGCACCCGGGCGCCCTCAAGGGGATGGCCTTCGTCTGCTTCCAGCGGCGGCAGTTCGACGAGGCCGAGGAGTATCTGCGACGCGCCACGCTGGGCGACGCGCCCGATTCCGGAATCCGGGCGGCGCTCGACACCGTGCACCGGAGTTCGACTTCGGGGGAGGCATCGGACGGCGAAGCCGGCGACGGGGATGTCGCTGCCGACGCCGACCCGCAGCTCGCCTTTGCCCGCGTGCTCGAAACGGAAGACCGGACGGCGCTGCTGCTCGACGGATCGGGGTTGGTGCTCGCCGGCGCGTATCTGCGCCCCGACGGGCGGGACGTGGCCGCCGAGGTCGGGGCCCAGTTGAGCGGCGTGTCGGAGGAGGCGGACCGGGCCACCCGGCACCTGGGGATCGGCGAGTGGACGTCGATCGTGTTCGAGGCCGAGGCGGCGGTGGTGGCCATGGCGCCGGCGGCGGAGGGCGGGGTGCTGGTGGTGGCCGCGTCGCACGCCACGCCGTTGGGCCTGCTGCGGCGCCTGCTCGATCGGTGTGCGGTGCAGGCGCGGCGCTGGATCGGGGGGCCGGATGCCGCGCCCCGGGGCGGCGCCGGCCGGAGGCGGCCATGAGTTCTCCCTTCCAGGACATGCTCGATTCGCTCATGCGGCAGCGCGGCGCCCTGGCCACGCTGCTGGTGGACGAGCACGAGGGCATGATCATCGACTCGATCCTGCAGGTGGGGCAGGACGGAGAGCGCGTCGCCGCCCTCGCGGCGTCGCTGCACCGCAAGGCGCGGCGGTCGGCCGAGGCCGCGGGGCTGGGGGCCGTCTCGTTCATGCAGCTCGAGGCGCGCGAGGGACGGATCTGCGCCGCGGGACGCGACAACATGGTGCTCGTGGTCGTCGCCGCGCCGAATGCGAACGTCGGGCTCGTGCGGGTGGAGATGCTGAAGGCGATCCGAGCCCTGCCATGAGCATCCGCTCCGTCGAACCGTGGATCGAGGCGCCGCTGCGCCATTTCGTCGACGACGCCCGGGTGACGATCGCGCTCCTGCTCCTGCCCAGCGGGCAGGTGCTGGCGGAGCACGGGTTCGCCCGCTCGCTCGACGTTGCCGCCGCGTGCGCGCTGGCGGCGGCGATCCACGCGTCGGGGGGCGAGCTGGGCCGGATGCTCGACGGCCAACCGTTCAGCGGCCTGCACCACGCCGGCCGGGACCGCCAGATCTTCCTCGCCGAGGCACGAACGCCGCGGGGTACGTACATTTTCCTGACGGTATTCGACCAGGAAAGCTCTCTGGGGCTGGTGCGGCTGTATTTTGACGAATTCGTGGCCAACCTGAGCGCTGCAGCGCCCGCGGCCGATGCCGCGTCCGATCCCGTGCTGACCGAGAACTTCGAACGGGATCTCAACCGCAACCTGGCCGCGCTGTTCGGCCGGGCCTGACCTCCACCCTCGACCACTCCGTGTCCCTCGTCAACTACACCACCCGCGAGATCACATGCAAGATCGTCTATTACGGACCCGGCCGGTCCGGAAAGACGACCAACTTGCATCACATCTACGGGCAGGTGCCGGAGGATCGAAAGGGGAAGATGGTCTCGCTGGCCACGCAGACGGACCGGACCTTGTTCTTCGACTTCCTGCCGCTCGATCTGGGCACGATCTCCGGGTTCACGACCAAGTTCCAGCTCTATACGGTGCCGGGCCAGGTGTATTATCAGTCGACGCGAAAGCTCGTGCTGCAGGGCGCCGACGGGGTGGTGTTCGTGGCCGACAGCCAGGCGCGGCAGCTCGACGAGAACATCGAGAGCTTTCAGGATCTCCACGCGAATCTGGCGGATCAGGGCGTGGACGTGCGGGCCGTGCCCCTCGTGATCCAGTACAACAAGCAGGACCTGCCGCGCGATCTGATCATGACGACCGAGGCACTGCGCGACGCGATCAATTTCCGTGGCGTGCCGGACTTTCCGGCCGATGCGCTGCACGGGCCGGGCGTGTTCGAGACCCTGCGGGGGATCTCCGAACTCGTCCTGAAGCGCCTGAGTTCTCCCTCGAGTGCGACGAGGTAGCGCGTGTCGGTCGACCCCCGGATGCGGTTCGAGACCTACGCGGTGGGCACGGCCAACGATACGGCCGTGGCCGCGGCGCGCACCGTCGCCCGATCGCCGGGGCAGTCGTACAATCCGCTGACCCTCTATGGCGGTCCGGGGGTGGGGAAGACCCACCTGCTGCACGCGGTGGGGAACGAGGTGTCGGAGGCCCAGCCGCTGCTGCACGTGGAGTACCTCACGCTGGAAGCGTTCGCCAAGCAGCTGCACGACGCCGTGGCCGGCGGCCGCCCCGACGGATTCATCCGGCACTGGGGGCGCGTCAACGTCCTGCTGCTCGACGACATCCAGGGCCTCAGCCAGCGCCCCGAAACGCAATCGGAGCTGCTGCGCATGCTCGAGGCGCTGACGAGCATGGGCCACCAGATCGTGATGGCGAGCGACCGTCCGCCCAATGAGATCGAGGACGTGGACCCGCAGCTCGTGGCCCGGCTGGCCGGCGGGCTGATCGTCGAGATCGGCGCTCCCGACTACGACACGCGCGTGGCGATCCTCCGCGGCCGGTGCCGGGAGCGGGACGTCCACCTGGAACCGGGGGTCGTGGAGGAGATCGCCAGCGTCGAGGCCACCGGCGTGCCGGAACTGCTGGGGATGTTCAATCGCATCGTGGGATTCCAGTCGTTGGGCGACGAGCCGGTGCGTGCCGAGGACGTGTTGACGCTGCTCGACGATATTCCGGAGGCGCATGAGGCGGCGGGGGACGCCGCCCCCGGTCCCGCCACGGCGACGCTGGATTTCGAGAGCTTCCTCACCGACATCGCCAGCGCGGTCACGGCCCATGTGGAGGGGTGGAAGTCGCGCGTGGCCGAGGCGGTGGCGGGGTGGCAGGCTGCCGGCTACCGGACCAAGGTGCTGGAGCGGCTGATGGACGAGCCGGCGCCGCCGTCGAACTTCGAGGCGTTGCTGCGCGGGTTCAGTGCGACGGTGCGCCGGCTGAAGGAGCTGGAATCGGAGGCGGTGGACGCCGACCCGTCGTTGTCGGGGCACGAGGCGTTCCGCGATCCGGAGCGGACGCGCGAGGCCGAGGCGCTGGTGCAGCGTGCGCGGGCCGGGGCCGTGGATCTGCCCGGTCCCTCGGTGGAGTTCTCGCGCACCGGATTCGAAGTCGGGAAGTCCAATCAACTCGCGGTCCGGGCGGCCGACGCCGTGGCGGCGGAGCCGGGCAAGCGCTACAACCCGCTCATCATCGTCGGCCCGGCGGGCACCGGGAAGACCCACCTGTTGAACGCGCTGGGGCACGAACTGGCGAACGCGAGCGGTGGCGCCGCCTCGGTGGCGTGCGTGACGGGCCAGCAGTTCACGGACGAGTTCATCGCCGCGTTGCGCGACGGCACCGTGAATCAGTGGCGTCGCCGCTACCGGCGCGTGGACGCACTGTTGATGGACGACATGCAGGTGGTGGCGGGCAAGGAGCGCACGCAGGACGAGGTGTTCCATCTGTTCACCGATCTTCTGAGCGCGGGCAAGCAGCTGGCGTTCGCCGCGGCGCGGTCCCCGAAGGACATGGCAGGGCTCGACGAGCGGTTGCGGGCGCGGTTCGAGGGCGGGTTGGTGGTGGAGCTGGCGCCCCCGGACGTGGCGATGCGCGAACAACTCTACCGGCGGTTTCTCGACGGGGTGCCGGCGCCGCAGTTGGACGCGCTGGCGGAGTACCTCGCGGCCCGCCCGGCCACGGGCGTGTCCGACATCCTGGAGACGGTGCATCGCCTGTCCGCGTCAGCCGACGCGATGGGCGTGCCGCTCTCGGTGGACGTCGCACGGCGCGAACTCGAGGAGCCCGAGCCGGGCGCCGCACCGCTGCCGACGCCGGTGGCCGCCGCGCCTGCGGTGCGTTCGGCGAGCGATGTGTTCTTCCTGGACGACGAGAAGGTGGTGTGGGAGCTGCGCGACGTGGCCTCGCGCGTGGTCGAGGCGCTGGGCTAGCATGGCGATCAAGGGCAGCTTGAAGGAGGCCAGCCTCCCCGACGTGCTCCAACTCCTGGCGATGGGCAAGAAGACCGGGTGCCTGAGCGTCAACCACCGGACGAACTTCGGCTACATCTACTTCGAGAAGGGGCGCATCTCGTACGCGTCGATCGTCAACCGGCGCGACCGCCTCGGCGACATGCTGGTGAAGAGCGGCATCATCACCGCCGACCAACTCCAGTCCGCGGTGCAGGCCCAGGACCGGCAGCGCGAGCGCCGGATCGGCGAGTTGCTCGTCGACATGGGGTTCCTGTCGCGCGACGCGCTGCGCCAGTACATCCGCGAGCAGATCGAGGAAGCCGTCTACTTCCTGTTCACGTGGAACCAGGGCTCGTTCAACTTCGAGGCCGACGTCCAGCCGGACGAACAGGAGTTCCTCGTCTCCATCAACCCGGAGTCGCTGCTCCTCGAGGGCGCGCGCCGAGTGGACGAATGGACGTTGGTGGAGAAGAAGATCCCGACCTTCGACATCGTGTTCGAGGTCGACCGGCCCCGCCTGTCGGCCAGCGATCTCGATCTGACGCCGGAACAGCGGGGGCTGCTCGAACTGGTGGATGGCCACCGCGACGTGCAGCAGATCATCGATGCCTCGGGGATGGGCGAATTCGACGTCGGCAAGGTGCTGTACGGGCTCGCCACCGCCGGGTTCCTGCACCGCATCGGCACGTCGAAGGCGGTAGAGCAGCAGGTGTCGGAAGCGCGGGTGCAGGAGCACCACAATCTGGGCGTGGCGTTCTACAAGACCGGCATGTTCGACGAGGCAGTGCGCGAATTCCGGCGGGTGATGGATCTCAAGCCCAACGAGGCCGCGGCACGCTTCTACATCGGGCTCGTGCAGCTGCGGCAGGAACGCTGGGCCGATGCGCTGGCGACCTACGAGGAGGCCGTAGCGCGTCCGGGGGCGACGGCGGCGGTCTACCACAACATGGCCTACGCCCTGGAGCGGTTGGGCCGCGTGGCGGAATCGCAGCGGGCGCTGCAGGAAGCGGCGGAGCGCAGCCGCGGCGCGAGCCCGCAGATCCAGACCTCGATCGGCATCGTGGCGCTCCTCGCGGGCGACCTCGTGGCCGCCGACGAGGCCCTGCGCGCGGCCCGCCCGCTGTGGGGCGGGCGCGCCCCGTCACCGGCCTGGTATCACTACGCCGCCCTCGCCGCGGCGCTGTTGGGAGACCTCGACCGCGCCCACGCGACGCTCGACGAGGCGGTGGGGGCCCACCCGCACAGCGCTGTGCTGTTCAACAACCTGGCCGTGGTGCTGGAGCGGCGGAATGCCACCGACGAGGCGGCGGCTGCGCTCGATCGCGCGTTGGCCGAGGATCCGTCGGTTCCCCAGATTCACAAGAACCTCGGCGACGTGGCGTACCGGGCCGGCCGGTTCGACGAGGCGCTGGAATCGTATCAGCGCGCGATCAAGGCGAACCCCGATCTGGGTGACGACGTCTATCTGAAGCTCGGGAACATCAAGTTCCGCCAGGAGCAGAAGGACGAGGCCCTGAAGCTCTGGGAGCGGGCCCTGGAACTCGATCCCACCAACGCCATTGTGCGCACCAACCTCGACGCCGTGCGGCAAGCCCTGTGATGCCCGTCGCCGAGCCGCAGGACGCGGAGTTTCAGGCGCTGCTCGAGAAGATCTCGCGCGATCGGGGCTTCCACTGCGCCAGCTACAAGACCACCTGCCTGCGCCGGCGGGTCGGCGTGCGGATGCGCGCCCGGGGCGTGCACCGCTACCTGGACTACGCCGGGCTGCTCGACGACGACGCTTCGGAATACGACCTCCTGCTCGACGCGCTCACGATCAACGTCACCAAGCTGTTCCGGAACCCCGACGTGTATCACGCCATGCGACGGGACGTGATTCCGGCGCTGTGGGAGTCGCGCGCTCCGCGGATCCGGGTCTGGAGCGCCGGCTGTGCGTCGGGGGAGGAGCCGTACTCGCTGGCCGCGCTCTTCCACCTCCACGCCGCCGAGCGCGGGGAACTCGACCGGCTGTCGCGCGTGGAGATTCTGGGCACCGACATCGACCGGCGCAGTCTGGAAGCGGCGGCCCGGGGCGAATTCGAGGAGCGCGATTTCAGCGAGACGCCGCCGGCCTGGCGGACCGCGTATTTCGCGCCCGCGCCGCCGTTCACCGTCGTGCCCGCGCTGCGCCAACTGGTGAGCTTTCGCCAGCACGATCTGCTGCGCGAGCCCGCGCCCCAGACCGTGAACGACTTGATCGTGTGCCGGAATGCGATCATCTACTTCGACCGGGCCTCGCAGGAACGCCTGTTCGAGACCTTTCATTCGGCGCTGAACCCCGGAGGCTTTCTGGTGCTCGGCAAAGTGGAAACGCTGTTCGGTCGGGCCCGGCAACTGTTCCGCCCCGTGGACGGGCGCGAGCGAATCTTCGTGCGCCCCGCATGAGCGAACAACGCGTCGGAATCGCCGATCTCGCGGCCGCCGCCGGCGAGGGCACCCTGTGCACGATCGGGCTTGGCTCGTGCGTGGCGATCGTGCTCTACGATCCGGACGCGCGGGTGGGCGGGTTGGCGCACGTGCTACTGCCCGAGCCGTCGATGTCGCGCCTGCACGAGAACCCGGCCCGGTTTCCGGAGACCGCGGTCCCCGCGCTCATCGACCGGATGCGTGCCCTGGGCGCCGACCCGGGGCGCACCACGGCCCGCCTCGTCGGCGGCGCCAGCATGTTCTCTAGCCTGCTGCCGCGCGGCGCCCCGACGATCGGCGGCCGCAACGTCGAGGCCTCGCGGCGGGCGCTGCGGGCCGCCGGCATCACGATCACCGGCGAGGACGTGGGGCTCGAGCACGGACGCAGCGTGTATCTGCGCCTCGCCGACGGCCAGGTGGAAGTACGCTCGCTGGCGCGAGGGAGTCGTGTCGTCTAAACCCACGGTGCTCGTGGTCGATGACAGCGCGCTCATGCGGCGCGTCATTACGGAGTTGATTACCGAGTCGGACGAGTTCACGGTCGTGGGCACGGCGCGCAACGGGCACGAAGCGATCGCGCGCGTCCACGCGCTGAATCCCGATCTCGTCACGCTCGACATCGAGATGCCGGAGTTGGACGGCCTGCAGGCGCTCGGGTACATCATGAGCGAGCTGCCGCGGCCGGTGGTGATGCTGAGTGCGGCCGAGACCATGGACGGTCGCGACGCCACGTTGCACGCGCTGGACCTCGGCGCCGTCGACTTCGTCCGGAAACCCTCGGGGCCGATCAGCCTCGACCTCGCCGTGGTCGGAGAGCGCCTGCGCAGCGCGCTGCGCGCCGCCCAGCAGGCGAACGTTCGCGGCTTGCAGATGCTCAGGCCGGGGCGCGCGCCCCGCGCGCCCCGGCGCGCCGGGCGCAGTCCGGCCCGGGCGGTGGCGATCGCCGCGTCCACCGGCGGTCCGCGGGCGCTCACGCAGGTGCTGCCGGGCCTGCCGGCCTCGCTCGACGCCGCGGTGCTCGTGGTCCAGCACATGCCGGCCGGGTTCACCCGCAGTCTGGCGGCGCGCCTCGACGCCATCGGCCCGCTGCCGGTTCGGGAGGCCGAGGCGGGGCAGCCGGTGGAAGCCGGGCACGTGTACGTGGCGCCCGGCGGGTTCCATATGCGGGTGACCGCCGACGGCGACCCCACGATCGCGCTCGACGACTCGCCGCCCGTGTGGGGTGTGCGGCCGGCGGCGGACCCGCTGTTCCGGTCCGTGGCCGAAGTGTTCGGCGACCGGAGCGTCGGGGTCGTGCTCACCGGCATGGGCCGCGACGGCGCCGATGGCCTGCGGGTCATTCGCGCCGCCGGCGGGCGCGCCATCGTTCAGGATCGGGAGTCGTCCATCATCTACGGGATGCCGCAGGCGGCACTGCAACTCGCCGGCGCCGACCGGGTCACGCCGCTGACCGCCGTGGCGGCGGCGATTGTGGAATTGCTGGCGACGGCGGGTGAGCCGGCGTGATCGACGAACACTGGGGCCTGCTGCGCAAGCCGTTCGCCAACACGCCGGATCCGGAGTTCGTGTACCACTCGCCGGTATTCGACGAAGGCTATGCGAGGCTGCTCTACGACGTGACCGACCTGCGGGGCGGGCTCTCGCTGGTGACCGGTGAGATCGGTTGTGGCAAGACGATGCTGGTGGAGGCGCTGCGGGCGCGGCTCGCCGGTACGGCGTTCGCCCCGTGGGTAGTGGATTACCCGCGCCTCACGGGCGCGCAGCTCCTGCAGTTCGTCGCCAACTCGGCGGGGCTTTCGCAGCCGCCGAAGAACAAACCGGCCCTGGTGGGACTGCTGCGCGGCCATCTGGCCGCCCTGCATGCCGGGGGGCAGCGGCCGGTGCTGATCGTCGACGAGGCCCAGCTGGCGAGTCCGAGCCTGCTCGAGGAGTTGCGGTTGCTCACGAACTTCGAGGATCGCACCGACAAGCACCTCCACGTGGTGTTGCTGGGCCAGCCGGAGTTGCGCGACCGCATCGTGAAGCGTCCCCAGATCGACCAGCGCGTGAGCCTGCGGTTTCACCTCGACCCCCTCGATGCCGACGACGTGCGGGAGTACGTGCGGCACCGGTTGCGCGTGTCGGGGGCGCGGCACGAGATCTTCACGGCCGAGGCGCTGGCCGCCCTCGCGGTGCGGAGCGGTGGTGTTCCGCGCGTGGTGAACAACCTGGCCATGCAGGCTCTGTTCGTGGGCGCGATGCGCGGTCTCGCGCGCGTCGACGATCGATTGGTACACGACGTGGCGGACGACCGGCAATGAAGAAACCCCGAATCAGCTATCGCGAATGGCTCGGACGCGACCCGGTGACTCCGGGGCGCGGTGAGGCGCCGGTCCCGCCGGCCGAGGAGCGGCGCGCGGCCGACGTTCCGGCGTCGGCTCCGGACTCGATTGTCGAGTCCGCACCGGAGGCCGTCGTGGAATCCGCGCCGGAGGCTGCTGTGGAGTCCCTTCCGGAGTCCATTGCGGTCGCGGAAGTCACGCCCGAGCCGCCCGCTCCCTCCGCGCCCCTGGGGTCCGGCGGCGGTGGACCGGAGAGAGCGGCCGAACCCGTCGAGGGCGTCGAGCATCTCGTATTCCGGGTGGCCCGGGAACTGTTCGCCGTCCCGCTGGACGGCGTCGAGGAGGCCCTGGACATCGACCGCATCCAGCCCATTCCCCAGATGAGTCCGACCATGCTCGGGGTGCTCACGCTGCGGGGCGCGGCGGTGCCCGTGTATGCGGCCGCCGCCCCGCTGGGGCTCGCGGCGGAATCGAATCGGGCGGCGCTCATCTTCCTGCGGGGGCAGGGGGCGGTGGCCCTCGCGGTTGACGACGTGGACGATGTGCTCGTGATCGCGGCGGAGGACGTGCGGCGTGCCCCGGTCGACTTCGGTGACAGCGTACTGCTGGGTGTGATTCGCCGGGGCGCCGATCTTATCGGCGTGCTCGATCCGGAAGCCCTGATCGGCGCCTGCCGCATCGAACCGGTGCTGGAAGGCGCATGAGCAAGCCTCGCATCGCCAAGATCGTCTGGTTCCGGCTGGGCACGGACTACTTCGCGGCCGACATCTTTTCGGTGGAGCGGGTGCTGCGCTATCAGACGCCCACGGCGGTTCCGAACGTGCCGGAATGGATCGAGGGTGTGATCGAGTACCAGGGGCGGGTGGTGCCGGTGGTGAGCCTCCGCCGGCGGTTCCAACTCCCGGCCGTGCCGGCGACGCCGGAAACGCGGGTGCTCGTGCTCAAGTCGGGCGACGACTGGGTGGGGGCGGTGGTCGACGCCGTTCTCGAGGTGGCGAGCTTCGACGAGTCGCTGCTGTCACCGCCGCCGCCGTTGTTCCGTGGACTGGCGGGCGAGTATCTGCGCGGCATCGTCCGCCTGGAGGATCGGCTGCTGATCTACCTGAACGTCGAACGCCTGCTGTCGTCGGACGAGCGATTGGCCCTGGAGCGCGCGTCGGCGGAGGCGCTCCCGAATGGCTGACTCGCCGCTCGGGAGCTACCGGGCGCACTACACCGCACTGGAACACCGGCTGGATGGCCCGGACGCGGCGGCCGAGCGCGACGCGCTGAAGGCCGAGATCGTGGCGTTCTACAAGGACGTGGAACAGACGGTCACCGAACTGGCGCAGCTCCGGGACGACATCAAGACGCTGGTCGACAAGTGGAAATCGCTGAGCACCGAACAGTCGTTGGCCCCGGCGTTCAGCGCGGCGCGTCCCCAGGTGCACGCCGACCACATCGGAGCGTCGACGTTCATCGAGAAGGGCTGGAGCCGTCTGTCGCTCGGCGACTACGAGGGGGCCGAGGCGTCGCTTCGCAAGGCCATCGAGCTGTCGCCCAACGACCCCCAGTCGGAAGCGCTGCTCGGGTGGGCGCTGATGCTGCAGGAGAAGTACGACGATGCCTTGTTGACCTTCCAGCAGGTGTTGATGCGCGAGCCGATGAATGCGCTGGCGCGCATCAACGTCGGGTACATCTGTCTCAAGAAGGGCATCTTCGGCGAATCCATCGAGCACCTGTCGAAGGCGATCCGCCTGGGCAACGACAAGAAGGCGACGCTGTACGCGCACTTCTACCTGGGCCTGGTGTATCTGGAACGCGACATGTTCGAGGACGCGCAGACCTTCTTCCAGAAGACGATCGCGCTGGGTCCCAACCTGATCGAGGCCTACTACGAATTGGGGCGCGCGTACTGGTTCAACGGACAGCGCGACGAAGCGATGCAGGCGTGGCGCGACGGATTCGCCATGAACAAGTTCAATCCATGGGGGAAACGCTGCGCCGAGGTCCTGAGCACGGTGGAGGCGGGCGGGGAGCCGTAGCCGGCGCGAGGGCGGCGCGCCGCCGGCCGGCGAGCTGGCGGCGCGCGTGGCGCCGCTGTCTCCCGCTGCTCGCGGCGGGGCTCCTCTTTCCGGCCGCGGGATTTGCCCAGGCGGCCGCCCCGCTGCGACTCGACCGGGCGCGATTCACCGTGGTGGCGTACCCGGAGGACGCGCGCCTGGCGCGCTCGATCCTCGATGCCGCACTGGCCCACGACAGCTTTCCGGGATTGCCGCGTCCGCGGGAGCACGTGCTGATCGCCATCGCGCCCGACTACACACGTTTCCGGGAATGGGCCGGTCCCGGAGCCCCCGAATGGGGAGCTGCGCTGGCATTTCCGGACACGCGACGGATCGTCCTTCAGGGCAGCCGGGCGAGCGCCGGCGCGGGCGATCCGGTGGAGGTCGTGCGCCACGAGCTCGCGCATCTGGCGCTGCACGAATTTCTGGGCGGACTGGCTCCCCGCTGGTTCGACGAGGGATACGCGAGCTTCTCCGCGCATGAGATGAGCCGCAACGACGCCTTTGCCGCCAACCTGGCGTTGGCGCTCGAGGGCGTGCCCACGTTCCGCGGGTTGGAGGGGTACTTCTCGGAGGGGGCCACGACGGCGCGGGCGGGCTACGCTCTGGCGGCGAGCGCCGTCGCCGACATGGCGGCGCTGGATCCACGGCACGGGCTGGCGCACGTGTTCACCGTGTGGAAGGAGACGGGGTCGCTGGATCGGGCGCTGCGCCAGGCGGACGCCGTGACCCTCGACGGCTTCGAGGCGGACTGGCGGAAACGCGCGCGCCGGCGCTACGGAGCGCTGGCGCTGATGGAAGATCTGACCCTGCTGGGGATTCTGTTTCTGGTGTTCGTGCTGCCGCTCTGGGTGGCGCGGCGGCGGCGCGATCGGTCGCGGATGGCGGCCCTCAAGGCCGCGGATGCGGCCGCGGAGGCCCAGGAACGGGATCGGGCGCTCGCCGAACTGCTCGGGCCCTGGCCGCCGGCCGGCGGTCCGGTGGAGGGGAGCGGTGAGGCGGAGCAGTCGTAACCGCCCGTAGTGACTAGGGTTGCCTTGACACTAACTTTGGCGGTCCATAGTGTTGTGGTCTATGGCAGAAACCGACCTTTCGTCACGTTTCCGGAGTCTGGGCTGGTGGGGTTTGGCCCTGGCGACGATCCTGGCTGGCTACGCCGACCTGGCCCGGGGCGGTGACACGATTGCTCCAATCCTCCTCGTCGTCGGTTACTGTGTTCTCGTTCCACTCGCGATTCTCAAGTAAGAAGCTCCCGGAGCGCTCGCGTTCTCAGGGCGAATAGCTCAGTTGGTTAGAGCGCCTGCCTTACACGCAGGAAGTCGGGGGTTCGAGTCCCTCTTCGCCCATCAGGGGTCAAGGGGGAACTACGTTCCGTTGTCTTGGGTAGGATCTACATAGTTCGGAGGAGCCGACAGTGAAGGCATTGCAGCGCCGGATGGTGGTGGGTCTTGGATTCGCTGTGGTGGCGAGTGTGCCGACGACGGCCGAAGCGCAGTACGGGTACAACCGTCCGCGCGGCCCGACCGCCGACACGCCCCACCTGCTGGTCGGCACGTGCCATAGCAGCCCCCGCCAGATCGGGGTGGATGCGGCCAAGGAACTCCGTGACCGGATCCAGACCGAGAACAATCCCCGCGATCTGTACGTGATCCCCAACAAGGACGTGAATACGGCGCTGACGGCGTCGGGGTACACGCCCGATTCGGCGCTCAGCATGAGCGATCTGGGCGCGTTGGGGAAGCTCGTCCACGCCGACGAGATTCTGGACTGTGACGCCGCCCAGACGCCGAGCGGGGTGCGGGTCGCCGTGCGGATGCTGTTGGCCAGCGACGTGACCAAGGCCCAGCCGCTGGAGCCGGTGGAAGCGAAGAGCTTCAGCGACGCGGCCAAGGATCTGGAGCGCGAGAACACGCAGGCGCGCAAGCAGCTCGATGGCTACGACAAGTGCCGCCGCGACCTGCTGGACGGCAAGCTGCAGCAGGCGGCCAAGGAAGCCCAGGATGCGATCGGGCAGTATCCGAAGGCGACGCTGGCGCGGCTCTGCCTGGCCTCCGTGTACGCCGACAAGCGGATGAACTATCCGCCGGATTCGGTGCTGGCCCTCACCGATCAGATTCTCAAGATCGACCCCAAGAACTCCTTCGCGCTGCGGATCGCCATCGGCGAGTACGACAAGCAGCACGACCAGGCCAAGGAAATCGACGCCATGGAGCGGCTGTTCCAGCTGGAGCCGCAGAACCAGACGCTGGCCACGCAGATCGTGGACGCCCTGGCGGCGTCGCCCGATCCGTCCAAGGCGTTGCCGATCCTCGACGACCTGCTGAAGCGCAATCCGGGCGATCCGAACTACCTGCAGCAGCAGTGGAAGCTGCAGGCCAAGCTGAACATGTTCCCGCAGGCGCTGGCGTCGGGCGACCAGATGGTGCAGTCCGACACCTCGCTGGCCGACAGCGCCTATTTCCATCGGCAGATCGCGATGGCGGCCACCGACAGCAACTGGGCCAAGGTGGCCGAGTATGCCGCGCAGGGGGAGAAGAAATTCCCGAATGATCCGCAACTGCCGTACTACGGGGGCAACGCGCTCCGCAACCTGAAGCAGTATCCGGCGGCCGCCGTGTCGTTCCGCAAGGCCTTCGATCTGGATACCACCAACAAGAACGCGCGCCTGTTCCTCGCCCAGACGTTCGCGGACATGGGGCAGACCGACAGCGTGGTGGCGATCGCCGACCAGGCGATCAACGCCGGGGCGAACAAGGACATCTGGGGCCCGATGCTCATCGCGCCGGCGCAGGATGCGTTCACCGCCGCCCAGGCCGACACGATCAACGCGACCGCCAACTATCAGAAGGCGTACAAGTACGCCATGCACGCCGACAGCGTCGCCCCGTCGCAGTACACGAAGTTCTTCGCGTCGGTTTCCGCGTTCCAGATCGGCACCGGGGTATATCGCGAGGCGGCCGCCAAGAAGGACTGTGCGCTTGCGAAGCAGGCGGACGATCTCTTCGCCACCACGCAGCAGTTCCTGCCGGAGGGCGGTGCGGTGTCACCGGAAACGGCGACCAACATTCTGAAGTATCTGCCGCAACTCGCCGACGCCACCGGACAGATGGTCAAGGCGTATTGCAAGAAGAAGTGACCGGGGTCTCCTGAAGGTCGCGAAGCCCGCCGGTTTGCCGGCGGGCTTCGTCGCTTGTGGGGGATGCCTGCAGCGTATTGCTTTCTCTCCGTGTCTTCCGACGTCCATCCATCGCCCGTGCACGCTGTGAGCGCCAATCCGGAACGCCCCGCCTGGGCCAGCGACTACCATGCGCCGGTGCTGGTCGCCGAGGTGGTGGAGTTGATGGCCGGCGCCGGACGCGTGCTGGACGGCACGCTGGGCGGGGGAGGGCACACCGAAGCGCTCCTGGCCGCCGGCGCGCGAGTGACGGCCGTGGATCGCGATCCGGATGCCATCGCCGCGGCGGGAGCCCGCCTCGGTGAGGCCGTGCGCGACGGGCGGCTGCGGCTGGTGCGCGGCAACTACGCGCAACTGGCCGGTACGCCCATCGACGGCGAACGGTTCGACGGCATTCTGCTCGACCTCGGCATTTCGTCGCATCAGATCGACGACGCGGCGCGTGGCTTCAGCTTTCGCGAGGGCGCACCGCTCGACATGCGGATGGGCCCGGACGCAACGCGCGACGCCGCGACGTTCCTGAACACGGCGGACGAGGGCGAACTGGCGTGGGTATTCCGGGAGTACGGCGACGAACGCCGGGCCATTCGATTGGCCCGCGAGGTCGTGCGCCGCCGCGCCAACCGCCCGTTCGCGACCAGCGACGATCTGGTGGGCGCCATCCGCGCCACCCTGGGGCCGCGCAGTGGGCCGGCCGAGTTCGCGCGCCTGTTTCAGGCGGTGCGGATTGCGGTCAACGAGGAACTGGCCGGCCTCGAGCGCGCGCTCCCGGATCTGCGAGTCCGGCTGGCGCCCGACGGCGTGTTCGTCGTCATCGCGTACCATTCCGGCGAGGACCGGATCGTGAAGCACGCATTCCGCGATTGGAGCACGGCGTGTAGCTGCCCGCCCCGCCAGCCGGTGTGCACCTGTGGCGGCCGGGCGCTGGGGACGCTCGTGACGCGCCGGGCGGTGCAGGCGAGCGCCGCCGAAGTGGCCGCCAATCCCCGGGCTCGAAGCGCGCGGTTGCGGGCATGGCGCGCGGCGTGAAGCGCGCGTGGAGCCCACGCGCCGTCGTCGCCCTCGTGCTGCTCGGTTTCGTTTTGGTGGCCACGGGCGTCATCTGGCGGAGGAGCTACGGCATCCGTCAGCAGCGCGCCATCCGCGAGTTGGAACGGAAACGCGATGCCCTCGAAGCCGAGCGCGTCCGTCTGAGCGGCGAGATTCGCGACTCGTCGAGCCTGGCGCGGCTGGCGCCAATCCTGCAGCGCATGAACATGCACGTCCCCGCCGACAGCACCGTGATCACTCTGCCGCGGACGCGCCCGCATGATCCGGAATAGCCGGATCGGGTTGCTCCACCTGTCGCTCGCCGCCCTCGCCCTGGCGGTCATCGCGAAGGCGGGCCGGGTGCAACTCGCGCAGGGACGGACGTGGGCCGCGCAGGCGCGCAACCAGCACTTCACCAGCCGGACCGTCCCCGCCCAGCGGGGCGACATTCTCGACGCCACCGGGCGCACACTCGCCGAGAGCCGCGACATGGTGCAACTGGCCGTCGCGCCGCAGGAGGTGCTGGACGGCCGGCGGCTCCGCACGCTGCTCACCCGCGCCGGCATCGACCGCAAATGGGTCGGCCGGGCCACCGATACGGCCCGCAAGTGGGTCGCGATCCCCGGGCACTTCCGGGCTACCGACGTCGCGGCGCTCACGGCGCTTCGCGGCGTGTACACCGATCCCGTGGCGGACCGCGTGTATCCCGGATCCGGCGCCACCCGCCGGATCGTCGGGCGCGTAAACGCCGACGGGCTGCCGGTGGATGGGATCGAACTGGCGCTCGACAGCCTGCTGCGCGGGCGGCCCGGCTCGGCGGGCATGGTGCGCGACGGCACGGGGCACAGCTTCAACTCGCCGACCCTGCCCGGCACACCGCCGGTGGAGGGGAACACGGTGGTGCTCACCCTGAACTCCGACCTCCAGCAGATCGCCGAGCGCGCCCTCGACGACGCGGTGTCCACGATGGGTGCGGAGGGCGGGGACATCGTGATTCTCGACCCCACGGAGGGCGAAGTGCTGGCGATGGCCAGCCGGCGGCAGGATCCGCGCTCGACCTCGGCCACCGCCCTCACCGAACCGTACGAGCCCGGGTCGACGATGAAGCCCATCATCGCGGCAGCGCTGCTCGCCCACGGACTCGTGAAGCCGACCGATTCGGTGGCGACGTTCGGCGGCGAACTCACGATCAACGGCCGCACGGTGCACGACGACCGGGAGGAGGGTCCCGAACCGTCCCATCTCTCCCTGGCCGACGTCATCCGGCGGTCGAGCAACGTGGGCATCGTGCAGTTCGCGGAGCGGCTGACCCCGGCGCAGGAGTACCAGGCGCTCCGCGACTTCGGGTTCGGCACGCCCACCGAGATCGCCTACCCGGCGGAATCCGACGGCATCCTCCGGCCGCCGTCGAGCTGGACGTCGGAATCCCCGAATTCGATGGCCATGGGCTACGAGATCGCGGTCACCCCGCTGCAACTCGCCACGGCCTACGCGGCCATCGCCAACGGCGGCGAGCTGCTCCAGCCGGCGATCGTGAAGGAGATCCGGTCGCCCGACGGCCACGTGCTGTACGAGCACCACCGGCGGGTGGTGCGGCGCGTGATTCCTCCCGCCGTGGCCGCCGAGGTTCGACAGATGCTGCTCGGCGTGGTGGAGAACGGTACGGCCGTGCGCGCCGATCTCGCCGACTACCTGCTCGGCGGCAAGACCGGAACGCCGCGCCGCACCGTGAACGGGCGGTACGTGCCGCACGCGTACACTCCGAACTTCGTGGGGTTGTTCCCGGGCAATGCACCGCAGTTCGTGATCGTCGTGAAGCTCGACAATCCACAGGGCGTGTACTACAGCGCGAGCACGGCCGCGCCGCTCACGAAGACGATTCTCCAGGCCGCGTTGGCGGCGCGCGATGCAGCGCTGAACCGCGGCCAGCTCCTGCGCGACGTGGTCGCCCGCCCGGCGGGCGCCGCCCGGCGCGCCGGGCCGTTGGCGCTCGACCCGCCGGAGTCCGATTCCACGTGGGCCACGGCTCGGGCCGAGTCGAGCGCGGCGCGCGCGGCGGCTGCTGCCGATCTTGCCGCCGCCCCGGCCCCGGTGCAGTTCGCGCTGCCGGCCGGCCCGCCGCCCCCGACGCCGGAGGCGGCACCGCGGGCCGTTCCGCCGGTGACCGGGCTGCCCCTGCGCGACGCGGTACGGGTTCTGCACGAAGCCGGCTTCCAGGTTCGCCTCGTGCGCGGGGCGCCCACCGGCACCGTGCCGGCCGCGGGTGCGATGGCGGCCGCCGGGTCGCTGGTCCGGCTCCGGTTCGACTTCTGATGCCGATCGCCTCGGAGACGATCGTTGCCGCGCTGCGCGAGGCCGGAGTCCTGGCGGGCACGCGCGGACATCTGCCGGCGTGGTTCACCGGACTTGCGGACGACAGTCGCGCCGTGGCGCGCCAGGGGCTCTTTCTCGCTGTCCGGGGGTCGCTCCGCGACGGGCACGACTTTCTCGGCGCTGCCCGCGATGCCGGCGCCTCCGCGGCGCTGGTGGAGGATCCGTCGCGCACGGAGCTGCCGGCGATCGTGGTCCGCGAGGGCACGGGGCGCCGGGCCGCCGCCGTGGCGGCCGCCGCCGCGTATCGCTGGCCGGCACGGGACCTCCAATTCGTCGGGGTCACCGGCACCAACGGCAAGACCACCACCGTGCACATGCTGCGGCACCTGCTCGATCGCGAGGGCGCGCGCAGTGCGTCGATCGGCACGCTCGGCGTCCTCGTCGGCAGCGGTGGTGCCCCGCTGGACGGCGGGTCGGGGCTCACCACGCCGGGACCGGTGGAACTGCAGCGCGTCTGCCGGGCCCTCGTCGATGCCGGGGTGCGCACCGTGGCCATGGAGATGTCGTCGCACGCGCTCCACCAGCATCGAGCCGAGGGGATCGCGTTCGCTGCAGCCGTGTTCACCAATCTGACCCGCGACCATCTGGACTACCACGGCACCATGGAGGCGTACTTCGCCGCCAAGGCGTTGCTCGTCGAGCAGTTGGCCGGCGACGGCACACGCGTGGTCAACGCCGACGACGCGGCGTGGGCGGCGCTGCCCGCCCGGGGGCGCCTGGTGCGCTTCTCGGCGGCGGGGGCGGATGCGGACGTGCGTGCCGAGCGCGTGGTCCCGGGCCCCGCGGGCAGCACCTTCGAACTCGCGTTCGGCGACGATCGGCACCACGTCCGGCTGCCCCTCATTGGCGACTTCAACGTGGCCAACGCCGCGGGGGCCGCCGCGGCCGCGTGGGCCCTGGGCGGAGCCGCGACCGAAATTGCGGCGCGGCTGACCTCGATGCCTCAGGTGCCGGGGCGGCTCGAACTGCTCGCCGAGCACCCGACGGTGCTGCGCGACTACAGCCACACCCCCGATTCGCTCACGCGGGCGCTCGCCGCCCTGCGCCCGTTCACAACCGGCCGGCTGATCTGCGTGTTCGGCGCCGGCGGCGACCGCGACCGCGGCAAGCGGCCCCTGATGGGCGCCGCGGCGGATGCCGGTGCGGATGTGGTGGTGGTGACGAGCGACAATCCGCGCACCGAACCGCCCGAGGGGATCATCGACGACGTCGTGGCCGGAATCTCGCGCCGCGATTACGTTCGCATCGCCGACCGGCGCGAGGCCATCGCCCGCGCGTTGTCGGTGGCGCGTAACGGCGACGTGGTGCTCCTGGCGGGCAAGGGGCACGAGACCTATCAGGTGGTCGGTACGACCAACGTTCCCTTCGACGAGCGAGCGATCGTGCACGAACTGCTGGGATCGGCGACATGAGCATCGAGGTCCGGGCGCCGGAACGGCGGGAGCCCCCGGCGTCGGCGCCCGTGTTCTGGACGCGTGAGCGGGTGGCTGCGGCGCTCGGAAACGGCCCCGGCGGCGACGGCCGCTTCGGGCGCGTGTGGACGGACACCCGCACCGTGCAGCGGGGTGACCTGTTCGTAGCCCTGCGCGGTCCCACCTTCGACGGCCACGATTTTCTGCGCGCGGCGGTCGACGCCGGGGCGGGCGGGGTGGTCGTATCCGATGGAGCACGGGGGGCGATGCTCGGCGTCCCCGTCTACGTCGTCGCCGACACGACTCGGGCACTGGGGGCCCTGGCCCGGTTTCGCCGTCGCGCCTGGAACGGCCCCGTGGTCGGCATCGTGGGGTCCAACGGCAAGACGGGCACCAAGGAATTGCTCCGGGCGGCGCTCGAGTCGCGGTTGGCGGTTCATGCGTCGGCCGCGAACTTCAACAACCTGATTGGTGTCCCGCTCACGCTGCTGGCGCTGCCCGATCACGCCGACGTGGCGGTGGTGGAGATGGGCACCAACCACCCGGGCGAGATCGCCGCCCTGCGCGCGATCGCCGAACCGGACGTCGTAGTGGTGACGTCGGTGGCCGAGGAGCATCTCGAGGGGCTGGGCGACCTGGCGGGCGTCATGCATGAGGAGTTGTCGGCGTGCCAGGGCGTGCCGCTCGCCGTGGTGCCGGCGGCGCAGCCCGACGTGGTCGCGGCGGCACGTCCGGCGGCCGGGCGGGTGCTGGCGGCCGGCCTGGACGGTCGGCGAATGGCGTGCCGAACGGTGGAGCCTGGACGCCGAGGGCTTCGGTACGGCGGTCGTCGGAGGCGTCGAGGTCAAGCCGCCGGCCCGCGGGGTCCACCATCTGCGGAATGCCATGCTGGCGATGGCGGCCGCCGAGGCGTGCGGGGTATCTGCGGCCGACGCGGCGCGCGGTCTGGCGGCCGCGCGGATGCCGGCCATGCGGGGGTCGGTGGAGCCGGTCGGTGGCGCCTTGCTCATCAACGATGCATACAATGCCAATCCGGAGTCGATGCGGGCGGCCCTCGACCTGCTGGTGCGGGTGGGGCAGGGGCGTCAGCGCGTGGCCGTCCTCGGCTCGATGTTGGAGATGGGAGTCCATTCCGCGCGGGTGCACGACGCGGTGGCGCGCGCCGCGCTCGACTCGCCGGTGGAACTGCTGGTCGGCATCGGCGAGTTTTCGGCGGCGTTCGAGCGTGCCGGAGCGGCCCCTTCGCGCGTCATCACTGCGTCGGACGTGGATTCGGCGTGGCGGGCCCTGGCGCCGCGTCTCCAGCCGGACGCCGCCGTGCTGTTGAAGGGCTCCCGCGGAGGCAGGCTGGAGCGGATGGCCCCGTGGCTCGCGGAATGGAGCGCGGGGCGGTGAGCGAATAGGGCGAGGGCGTCGTGCGAGACCGTCGAAGCGGTGGGCTCGGGGTAGGTTATGCGTCACCGGCCCCGATGCTCACCGGCTGCACGTCACCTCGGCCTCACGGCCTCACCGCTGCTCCGCTTCGTGGTTGCGCCGTTCGACCGTTTCACGTTCCTGCCGGTTCACAACTGCCTCACCGCCTCACCTCCCTCCGTGCTCTATCACTTCCTGGTTCCGCTCATCCATCGGTTCAGAGTTCTGAACCTGTTCACGTACATCACCTTCCGCGCCGCCGGCGCCGCCGTGACGGCGTTGCTGCTGGCCTTCGTGGTGGGTCCGGCGATGATCCGCCGGCTGCGGGGACGCGAGGTGATGCAGAGCGTGCGCGAAGGCACGCCCGACACCCACGCCGGCAAGGGCACGACGCCCACGATGGGCGGGCTGATCATTCTCTTCTCGGCCATCCTCTCCACGCTGCTGTGGGCGCGGCTCAGCAGCCGGTACATCTGGCTGGCGCTCGCGGTGACGGCCGCGATGGGCGGCATCGGGCTGCTGGATGACGTGCTCAAGCTCCGGCAGAAGCGCGCCGGCAGGAAGAATCTGGGACTGGTGGAGCGCTACAAGCTGGCCGGCCAGGTGACCATCGGCCTCCTGCTCGGCCTGTACGTCTGGCAGTTTCCCCTGGCGCCGGACCTGCCGGGGGCGTCGACCACGCTTCCCTTCTTCAAGTACGTGCTCGTCGTGCCCATCTCGGCCGGGTTCGCGTGGCTCTACGTGGTGTTCACCACGTTCGTGCTGACCGGCGTGAGCAACGCCGTGAACCTCACCGACGGGCTGGATGGGTTGGCGGCGGGGCTGTCCGCCATCGCCTTCTCCTCGTTCGCGGTGTTCGCGTACGCGATCGGCCGCGTGGACTGGAGCCGATACCTCGGCCTGTTCTATCTTGCCGATTCGGGCGAACTCACCGTGTTCTGCACGGCGATGGCGGGCGCGCTGCTGGCATTCCTCTGGTTCAACACGCATCCGGCGGAGATCTTCATGGGCGACACCGGGTCGCTGGCGCTCGGCGGCGGACTGGGGGCGGTGGCCATCCTGCTCAAGTCGGAGTTCCTGCTGGTGTTCATCGGCGGAGTGTTCATGTGTGAGACGTTGTCGGTCATGATCCAGCGGAGCGTGTTCAAATACCGGCGCCGGCGGTACGGCGTGGAGTACGCGAGGGCGCATCGTGTCTTTCTCCGGGCGCCGATCCACCACCACTTCGAACTGAAGGGCTGGCCCGAGACGCAGGTCGTGGTCCGGTTCTGGATTCTGGGGTTGCTGTGCACGTTTCTGGCGCTGGCCACGCTGAAGGTGCGGTGAGCGGTCGATGACCGGGAACTCCGGAGCCGCCGTGGAGCCGAGCTGGCTGCGCGGCGAGATCGCGGTGATCGGACTCGCGCGGAGCGGCGTGGCGGTGAGCCGGCTGCTGGCGTCCCGGGGCGGGCGGGTGTACGCCTCGGATGCCGGGGCGACGGTCTCCGTGGTGGAGGCGGCGGAAGCGCTGCGCCGTGACGGCGTGGCGGTGGACGCGGGCCGGCACGACCTCGAGCGCATCGGACGCGCGTCGCTGGTGGTGACGAGCCCGGGCGTTCCCCCCGACGCTCCCGCGCTCGTCCGCGCCGGGCAGGAGGGGATCCCCGTGGTGAGCGAGGTCGAGATCGGCCTCCGCCTGCTGCCGTCGCTTCGCTACATCGCGGTCACCGGCACCAACGGCAAGACGACCACCACGTCGCTCGTCGCGCATCTGTTGCGGGCGTTGGGCCTGCGTGCGGAGGCGGCCGGAAACATCGGCCGGCCCCTCAGCGAATTGGCCCTGTCGCCGGCGGCCGTGCCGTGGGTGGCGCTCGAAGTGTCGTCGTTCCAGCTGCACGATACCCCCAGCATCGCGCCCGACGTTGGCGTGCTGACCAACCTCTCGGGCAACCACCTGGACCGGTACGCCGACGTCGAGGGGTACTATGCCGACAAGGCGCTCCTGTTCCGGAACGCCTCGGCGCGCGCGACGTGGGTGGTGAACGGCGACGACGTCGCGGCGCAGGCCATGACGTGGGAGGTCGCGGGGCTGCGCACCGCATTTTCGGTGCGCGGAGAGGCCGACGCGCACTATGACCGGGAGCACGACCAGCTCACGGTGCTGGGCGAACCGATCATCCGGCGCCGGGAGCTGCGGCTGGTGGGCGACCACAATGTCGCCAACGCGCTCGCCGCAACCCTGGCCGTGATGCTCGCCGACATGGACCACCGAACGCGGCCGGCGCTGGCCAGGCTGGCGGAGGGGCTGCGCGAGTTCCGGGCGCTGGAACACCGCATCGAACCGGCAGCCGAGGTGGGCGGCGTGGTGTGGATCAACGATTCGAAATCCACCAACGTGGCGTCCACGCTGGTGGCGCTACGCGGGATGGACCGTCCCACGATCCTGTTGGTTGGGGGGCGCCACAAGGGGGAACCCTACACGCCACTGGCCGATGAGTTGACGCGCACGGTGAAGCGCGTGATCGCCTTCGGCGAAGCGGCGCCGCTGATCGAGCGGGACCTGCGGAAGGTGGTGCCCGTGGAGCGGATGCCGGCGGGCACGCCGTTTGCCGACGTCGTCGCTGCCGCGCGCGCGGCGGCGACGGCGGGAGACGCGGTGCTGCTCTCGCCGGCGTGCTCCAGCTACGACATGTTCGACAACTATGAACAGCGGGGGGCCGAGTTCAAGCGCCTCGCGGCTGGCGCTTGATGGGCTTCTCGCCTACGCACCAGATGGTCGGGAACCCCGACACCGGGTCCGGCCGCCGGACCGCGATCGCGAGCGGCATGGATGTGCGGGAGCGGTGGCGGATGGGACCGGAGGCCAAGGCGCTGGTGTTCATCACCGCCGCCGTGCTCGCATTCGGACTGGCGGTGCTGTACAGCGCCAGCGCGATCGTGGCGATGAACGAGAACCGCGCCAGCGCGTACTTCCTGATACGGCAGGTGGAGGGCGCCGCCGTGGGCGTCGTGGCGTTCGCGATCGCCGCCAAGATGGATGCCCAGAAGTGGGAGCGGTGGGCGTGGCCGCTGATGTGGTTCACGATCGTCGTGATGACGCTCGCGCTCTTCTCGCCGCGGATTCATGGCTCGCGCCGGTTCCTGTTTGGCCAGTCGCTGCAACCGTCGGAACTCGGAAAGTTCGCGGTGATCGTCTGGGTGGCCATGCTCACAGTGAAGAAGGGAGACCAGCTGCGGCATCTCACCAAGGGCGTGCTCCCCTTCCTGGTCATCATCGGACTGCTCGATCTGCTGGCCGTGCTGGAGCCCGATCTGTCGGTGGCGATGCTGTACACGCTCCTCATGGCCGTGATCCTGTACGCCGGCGGGGCGCGGATCGGACACTTCGTGGCCATCGGCGTCGTCGTCACGCCGCTGCTCTGGACCCGGGTGGAGAAGCTGCAGTATGCCGTCCTCCGCCTGACCAGCTTCTTCGATCCGGGTTCGGCGCCGGCGACCGTCAGCTACCAGCTGCAGCAGTCGCTGGTGGCTGTCGGGTCGGGCCGGCTGTTCGGTGTCGGCTTCGGCCAGGGGCGGCAGCAGTACGGATTTCTCCCCTTTCCATACAGCGACTTCATTGCCAGCAACATCGGCGAGGAGTGGGGATTTCTCGGGATCGCCGGCATCACGCTGGCCTTCGCCGCGTTCGGGCTGTTCGGATTCCGCATCGCCCGCCAGGCGCGGTCCCCCTTCCTGCAGCTCGTCGCCGTGGGGCTGACCTTCGTCACCGTGCTCACGGCGCTCCTGCATGTGGGGGTGGTCGTCGGCCTCCTGCCGACCACCGGGTTGACCCTCCCGTTCGTGTCGTACGGGCGGTCCAACCTCGTGCTCACGCTGTTCACCACCGGCGTGCTGGTCAACATCGGGAGCACGAAGGAGCGGGTGTACGGCGCCGGCGCCACCAACCCGCTGGACCGGTAGGGCGCGATGCGGGTGATTTTCGCGGGCGGCGGCACCGGCGGGCATCTCTATCCGGGGTTGGCCATCGCCCGGGCCCTGGTGCGGTTGCGCCCCGACATCGAACCCTTCTTCGTGGGGGCGCTGCGCGGCATCGAGCGCCAGGTGCTGCCGACGTCGGAATTTCCGTATCAGCTGCTCGACCTGCAGCCGCTCCACCGCCGGTCGCCCTGGAAGAACTGGCGCACGATCGTCAGCGCGATCACGGTGTGGCGCCGGATCGGGAAGCTGGTCCGGGAGCAGCGGCCGGCGCTGGTGGTCGGCACCGGGGGATACGCGTCGGGCCTGATGCTCGAATACGCCCGGCGGGCGCGAATTCCGATCGTCGAACAGGTGGGCGACAGCTTTCCGGGTCTCACGGCGCGGCGGTATGCGCGCGACTGCGTGGAGATCTACCTGACCTTCCCCGAAGCGGCGCGCTATCTGCGCGTGCGGTCGAAGGAGGCGTTGATCGACACCGGGGCGCCCATCGACCCGCCGACGTCGATGAGTCTTTCGCGGGGCACGGCGCGCGCCAAGTGGGGGTTCCCCCGCGAGGGCGGCCACGTGGTGCTGGTGTACGGTGGGAGCCAGGGATCGCAGGCCATCAACCGGGCCGTGGCCGGGTGGCTCAACCAGGGGCTGCGCGACGACGTCTACCTGATCTGGATGACCGGCAAGGCGACGTACGACGAGTTCTCGTCGTACGAGGGCGATCGGGTGCGGGTGCGCGATTACCTGTCGCCGATCGCCGACGCGTACGCCGCCGCCGATCTCGCGGTCGCCCGCGCCGGCTCGATGACGACCAGCGAATTGTTCGCATGGAAGATCCCGGCCATCCTCGTGCCGTTGCCCACCGCCGCGGCGCAGCACCAGACGACGAATGCCGCGACCCTCGAACACGCCGGCGCGGCCATCCACCTGCCGCAGCAACAGATGACCGGGCCCAAACTCCATGCGATGATCGACGATCTGCTCACGCATCCGGAGAAGTTGGCCCGGATTGCCGAGGGGGCGGCGCGCCGTGCGCGACCCCGCGCCGCCGAGCATATCGCCGAGCGCATCATCGCGATCGTCGACGCGCCGCGGCAGAAGCCTTGAGCCGCCACGCGCGCGGCCCCTATATTGCCCGCGCCTTCCATGTCCCTCATTGATCCTCGCGACCCGCGCCCCGTCCACTTCGTGGGCATTGCCGGCGCCGGTATGCGCGCGCTGGCCGAGTTGCTCAGCCGGCGCGGGGTCAAGGTGACCGGATGCGACGCCGCGGCGGACGAGGTGGAAGACCTGCGCACCCTCGGCATCGACGTCGCCACGGGGCACGACCCGGCGCACGCCGACGCGGCGCGCGCCCTGGTGGTCACCTCGGCCATGCCGCCGACCCACCCGGAGTTGCAGCGCGCGCGGGCGCTCGGACGTCCGGTCATCCGGCGCGCCGAAGCCCTTGGCGAGGCGACGGCGGGGGCCGAACTGGTGGCCGTGGCCGGGACGCACGGAAAGTCGACGACGACGGTCATGGCCGCCGAGGCGCTGGCCGCCGCCGGCCTCGACCCCACGGCGCTGGTGGGAGCCCGGGTGACGGGTTGGAAGGGCAACCTCCGCGCGGGGAGCGACGCGCTCTATGTGGTGGAGGCGGACGAGTACGATCGCTCCTTCCTCGCCCTCTCGCCCACGGTGGCGGTGATCACCAACATCGAGGCCGATCACCTCGACATCTACCGGGATCTCGACGACATCCGCGGGGCGTTCGCGCAGTTCGCCTCGGGAGCCCGGGCTGTGGTCGTGTCCGACGACGACGAGGTGGCGCGAACGCTGCCCCTGCCGTCCGCAGCCGACGTGGTGCAGTTCGGACTCCGGTCGCCGCGGGCGCGCCTCACCGGCACCGGCCTCCGCACGGAGCAGGGTGGGGTTCGGTTCGACGTGCACTTCGACGGGGCGCCGGTGGGCGCGGTGCGGCTGCGCGTGCCCGGCGAGCACAACGTGCGCAACGCGCTCGCCGCGCTGGGAGCCGGGCTCGTCGAGGGGCGGACGGTGGCGGAGATGGCACCGGGGCTGGAGGCCTTCGCCGGAGTCGAGCGGCGCTTTCAACGGGTGGGCGACGCCGCGGGGGTGACAGTGGTGGACGACTACGCGCACCACCCCACGGAGATCGCCGCCACCATCGCCGCGGCGCGCGCGGCATTCCCCGGCCGCCGGCTGGTGGTGGCGTTCCAGCCGCATCTGTACTCCCGCACGCGCGATTTCGCCGCGGCCTTCGGCCAAGCGCTCGGGGCGGCCGACGCGCTCTTTCTGGCCGACATCTATCCGGCGCGCGAGCAGCCGATCGCGGGGGTGACGTCGGCGCTGATCGCGGACGCGCTGGGGCCGGCCCGTGGCCGATTGCACTGGCGGGGGCCGCGGGGCGACGCGCCGGCGGCGCTCGCCGAATTCGCGCGTGGAGGCGACGTGGTGCTGACCATGGGCGCCGGCGACGTGACGCGGGTGGGTCCGGAACTCGTGCGGCGGCTGGGGGCGCGATGACTCCGCGACAGCGCGGGGAAGCGGAGCCGGAGGGCGCCGAGGGCGTGGCCGACGGCCGCGGGCGGCGCTGGAAGCGTATCGGTCTCGCCGTGCTGGCGGCGGCGACCGTGGTCTCGCCGTGGTGGGGACCGCCGGTGCTGTCGCACCTCGCGTTCTTCCGCGTGCGGCGCGTGGAGGTCGAAGGGGCGCGCTACACGCCGCCCCGTGACATTCTCCGCCGGTTGAACGTCGATACGACGGTGTCGGTATGGACGGCGCTCGGGCCGCTGGAAGCGCGGGTCGCCGGAATGCCGGAGGTGCGCGGGGCCGTGATTCGGCGTAAGCTTCCAGGAACGCTCGTCGTCACGGTCACCGAACGGGTGCCGGTCGCGCTCGTGCCGACCCCCCAGGGCCTGCGGCCGTACGACGAGACGGGAATGCCGCTGCCGATCGATCCGGCGCGGGCGCGGGTGGACGCGCCGATCGTGGTGCGCCGGGATACGGTGGTCCTGCGGCTGCTCGGAACGCTGCGGCGGCAGGCGCCGGAGTTGTACCAGCGGGTGAGTGAGGTGCGACGGGCGGGAGACGAACTGGATCTCTCGCTGACCTCGTTCCTGATTCGCGCGATGGCTGATGTGACCGTACGTCGTCTGGAAGACGTGGAGCCGGTGGTGCGCGACCTGGCCAACCGCCGGCTCACCGTCGCCGAACTGGACCTCCGATACCGTGACCAAGTGATCGCCCGACTCAAATGAACGCAGACAATCTCGTTGCCGGTCTCGATATCGGCTCCGCCAAGACCACCGCCATCATCGCCGAAGTGGTCGGCGACCTCCCCCGACACCCCTCGATCAAGGTGCTCGGGGTCGGGCAGACGCGCACCACGGGCATGCGGCGCGGGGTGGTCTCCGACATCGAGGAAACGACGCGTTCTATTCGGAAGGCGCTCCAGGACGCCGAACGCATGGCGGGCGTCCAGGTGCAGGAGGTCTATGCCGGCATCGCCGGCGAGCACGTGCAGGCGATGACGAGTACGGGAATCGTGGCGGTGGCGGGAGACGAGATCACCCGCGCCGACGTGGAGCGGGCCAACGAGGTGGCCCGGGCCCAGGCGATTCCGCAGGAGCGCGAGCTGCTGCACGCGATCCCCCAGGAATACACGGTGGACAAGAACACCGGCATCCGCGATCCCGTGGGGATGAGCGGCATGCGGCTGGAAGTCGAGATGTACCTGGTGACCATCGGCAGCTCGCCGGCGATCAATCTTCGCAAGAGCGTCGAGCGGGCGGGCTACAAGGTGCGCGACCTCGTGCTCGAACCGCTGGCCAGCGCCCTCGCCGTGCTCACCGAAGACGAGAAGGAACTCGGGGTGGCGCTGGTGGAGATGGGGGCGGGGACAACCGACATCGCGGTCTTCCACGAGGGGAAGATCCGCCATCTGGGCACGGTACCCTTCGGCGGCAACAACGTGACCAGCGACATCGTGCACGGGCTCGGCGTCACGCAGTCCGACGCCGAGCGGCTCAAGGAACGTTATGGCTGCGCCTACGAGCCGCTGGTGGACCCGCAGGACGTCATCCAGCTCCCGAGCACCGTGGCGCAGGGGGAGCGGCAGATTCCCCGTGAACTGCTGGCCCACATCATCCACCAGCGCATGGACGAGATCTTCGACCTCGTTCACGGCGACATCGCCAATGCGGGCTTCGCGAGCCGGCTGAGTGCGGGGATCGTGCTCACGGGCGGTGCCGCCGCCATGGAAGGGTCGGGCGAACTGGCCGCCGACGTGTTCGGAACGGGAGTCCGCGTGGCGTCACCCGCCGAGAACCTGGGGGGGCTCAGCGACTCCGTCGAAGCCCCGCGATTTGCCACCGTGGTGGGCCTCGCCCAATTCGGGGCCACCCGGCTCGCGCTGGGCGCGAGCGGTACGGCCAAACGGCTGTCGGTGAGCGGCGGTGGGATGGAGAAGTGGGTCCAGCGACTGAAGTTCTGGCTGCAGGACTTCTTCTGATCCGATAGGCCGGTGCGGCGGGAACCGCGCCGGCCGGCCGCGACCGCCTCGACTCACACCGCCAGAATCGCCCCCTCGTGGGCGAGCAGCCATCGCTTGCGCTCGATGCCGCCGCCAAAGCCCGTCAATGAGCCGTTGGCACCGATCACACGATGGCAGGGCACCACGATCGAGATCGGATTGCGGCCATTGGCGGCGCCCACGGCGCGGGCGGCTCCCGGGACGCCGAGGTTCCGCGCCAGGGTGCCGTACGACGCGGTTGTCCCGAACGGGATCTTCCGCAACTCGGTCCAGACCCGCTTCTGAAAGGGGGTGCCCGCGGGGGCCAGCGGGAGCTCGAAGATGCGGCGGCCTCCGTCGAAGTACTCGGTGAGCTGCCGCCTCGCCTCGGCCAACACGCGGGACGCGGGGTTGGCGCCACTGTCGTCATGCGTCCAGGCTTCGCGCTCGGCCGCTGAGTGGCCGTAGCGATGCCGCTCGAAGTACACGGCGGCGAGTCCGTCGTCGTCGGCCGCGAGGGTGAGCGGTCCGACCGGACTTGGCATGACGAGGAAGCGCATCGTGGGCGGGAAGGTAAGTCGGAGGGGCCGGGAAAATCCACATCAAAAAACTGCTGTCACGCGAACGCCTGTGGATAAGAATCGCGTGCTCTTTCGCAGTGTACTTCGTCCTTGGTGCGGGGGTAGTCGCAAGCGGCAAAAGCATTATATTGCCGCAACTGATTACACGACTGTGGCGTGCGGCATTCTGGCGTCCACGGTTCCCGGTCCCGTCCGGCGATCGGCAGGGTGAGCGCCGACCGTTCCCACCTCGCAAGTGCGGGAGTTCCACTCGCATGGTCTTCGAGTTCGAGGAAAACGCACCTCAACACGCCCGGATGAAGGTCGTGGGCGTTGGTGGCGGTGGCGGCAACGCCGTCAATCGCATGATCGAGGAACGCCTCGAGTATGTCGAGTTCATCTCCGTCAACACCGACAACCAGGCGCTGCTGAACTCGAAGTCCGACATGAAGGTGCAGATCGGCAAGAAGCTCACGCGCGGACTCGGGGCGGGCGCACGGCCGGAGATCGGTCGCCAGGCGATCGAGGAGAACCGCGACGAGGTGGCGGCGACGCTGCAGGGGGCCGACCTGGTCTTCATCACCTGCGGCATGGGCGGCGGCACCGGCACCGGGGCCGCGCCGGTGGTCGCCGAGCTGGCCCGGTCGGCCGGCGCGCTGACCGTGGGGATCGTGACCAAGCCCTTCCTGTTCGAGGGGCGGAAGCGCATGCGGCAGGCGGAGCAGGGCATCGCCGAGATGCGCAAGAACGTGGACACGATGATCGTCGTGCCGAACGAGCGGCTGCTGGCCGTCGTCGGGAAGGGGATTCCCTTTCAGGACGCGCTCAAGAAGGCGGACGAGGTGCTGTTGCATGCCACGCAGGGCATCAGCACGCTGATCACGAAGCCGGGACTCGTGAACGTCGACTTCGCCGATGTGCGGACGGTGATGCGCGAGGGCGGCTCGGCGTTGATGGGCACGGGGGTCGGCCGCGGCGAGAACCGCTCGATGGAAGCGGCGCAGCAGGCGATCTCCAGCCCGTTGCTCGACAACGTGTCGATCTCCGGTTCGCGCGGCGTGCTGCTCAACATCACGGGCGGCGGCGACCTGACGCTGGGCGAGGTCACGCAGATCAGCGACATCGTGCACGACGCGGCGGGTGACGACGCCGAGATCATCTTCGGCGCCGTGCACGAGCCGGCGATGCAGGGCGAGCTGCGCGTGACGGTGATCGCCACCGGATTCGACAAGACGGTCGCCACCGGCCTCACGCCGGCGCACGACCACCGGGGCGCGCCGGTGATTCCGTTCCCGACCCCGCGTACCGTGCGCCCCGGTTCGACGCCCATGCGCACCACAGGCGGCACGCCGGCGGAGCAGACCCGCCAGGCGCGTCCGGCCCAACCCGACAAGGAGAAGGGCGCCGGTGATCTCAGCGACATGGAGATCCCGACCTTCATCCGGAGGCAGATGGATTGACGGTACGAGGCGCCCGCGCCATCACGTATCTCGTGGTGGCGATTCTTGCCATCGTCGCCATCCGCGTGACGTCGCCCATGCCCTTGGCCGACGGCGCAGTGGCGGCGGCGCCCGACACCCTGCCGACGCCGAGCTGGAAGCTGGCGTACGACAGCGTGGGGCGGGGCGAGACCCTCGTCCATGCGCTCCTGCGCGGCGGGCTCAGCGACACGGCGGCGGGGAATGTGGTGCGGGCGGCGCGGCCGATCATCGATCCGCGCCGGATTCCGGTGGGGCTGCCGGTGGCGGTGCTCCACACCGCGCCGAACGACTCGCTGCCGGCGGAGGTGGTGGTGGAACTGGCGACCGACCATTACCTGCATCTCACGCGTGATTCCAGCGGCTGGGTCCAGCGCGACGAACGGCTGCCCTGGACCACCGACACGGTGGCCATCCAGGGCACGATTCACAGCAATCTCTATCAGGCGATGTACGCGGCGGCCGACGGCGCCCTGCCGCGCGACGCGCAGAACGCGCTCGTCGTGAAGATGGCCGACGAGGTCTACGAATACCGCGTGGACATGAGTCGCGACCTCCAGGACGGGGACACGTTCCGCGTGCTCGCCGAACGCAGCATCCTCTCCAATGGCGTGGTGAAGATCGGCGACATCGTGGCCGCGCAGCTCGACCTCTCGGGTACGGTGATCGACGCCGTGCACTTCAGCGACGACCGGCTGGCCGGCGACTATTTCGACCAGAACGGGCGGTCGCTCAAGGCGGCCTTCCTCCGGGTTCCGCTCAAGTTCAAGTACATCACGAGCACATTCGGGAACCGGTATCACCCGATTCTCAAGCGGTGGCGTGACCACAAGGGCATCGACTACGCGGCCGACGCCGGCACGCCGATCCGGGCCATCGGCGCCGGGGTGGTGGTGCGGGCCGGGGTCGCGAGCGGCTACGGCAACCTGATCGAGATCCGGCACGCCAACGGCTTCTCCTCCCGGTACGGCCACCTGCGGGCATTCGCCCGGGGCATCCACGCCGGCGCCCACGTGGACATCGGCCAGACCATCGGCTACGTGGGCATGACCGGGTTGGCCACGGGGCCCCACCTGCACTTCGAATTCCTGGTGCACGGGGTGCAGCGCAATCCGCGCGTCGCGCTGCGCAACGTGGGTGGCGAGCCGATTCCCAATGCGCTCCTCGCCTCCTTCGATTCACTGCGCGACCGGACGGTCGGCGCGATGGTGGCCAGCCCGGGACGAGTCACGACCGTCGCGCTCGGCCAGTAGCCGCGAGCCGCCGGAGCGGCGCTCACCACCGGGCGAGGGCCCACGATGCTCTGGCTGATCTCCCTGCTCGCCGGCCTCGCCGGGGCGGTGCTCCAGTACGGGTGGACCGGACGCGGCCTCGGCGGCGGTCTGGCCCGCGCGCTGGCCACGCCGCTCCCGGCGCTGCTGCGCGCGGCGGCCTTCGCGCTCGTCGTCGCCCTGCTGCTCGACGCCCCGGTGGGGCCGGCTCGCGCCCCGGCGCCGTGGGTGGCCCTCGATGCCTCCGCCAGCATGGCTCGCGGCGGCGACGCGGGCGCGTGGCAGGCGGCCCTCGACTCGGCTCGCGCCGCCGGCGCCGACTCGCTGTTCGTATTCGGGGACTCCCTGCGGCCCGGAGGCCCGCCCGCGACGCCCACGGACCGCCATTCCGACGTCGAGCCCGTCGTCCAGCGGGCGCTGGCCACCGGGCGTCCCGTGGTCGTGGTGACGGACGGCGAGCTGGCGGCTGCCGGCGAGCTGCGCCAGCTCCCGGCGGGGTCGCGTGTGATCGTCGTCGGGCATCGCGGGCAGCGGGACGCGGCGGCCGCCGGCCTCGACGCGCCGCGCGCCGTCGTCTCGGGGGACACCACGGAGCTGCGCCTCACCGTCGCCGCGGGTGCGGGCGGCGCCCCGGGCGGCACGGCGCGCTTCTTCCTCGACGGACGCGTGCTCGGGACGGCCCGGTTCGATTCCCTCGGGGCCTTCGCCCGACAGGACGTGGTACTCCGGGCGCCGATCGCGGGGGCTCCGGGCCCCGCTGAATTGCTTGCCGTGATCGCCGCGCCGGGCGACCCCGAGCCACGCAACGATTCGCTGGGCGTGGGCATCGATCTGTCCCGGCAGCCGGGCGCCGTCTTCGTCTCCACCTCGCCGGACTACGACGCCCGCTATGCGCTGGCCGTGCTGCGCGGCGCCCTCGCCCTGCCGACGCGGGCGTTCTACCATCTGTCGCCGGGAAACTGGCGCACCGACGGGAGCTATACCCCGGTCACCGAAGCCGACGTCCGGGCCGCGTTCCGCGATGCGCCGGTGGCGATCCTGCACGGCGATACGGCGGTGTTCGGTGCGCCCCGCCAGGCAACGCGGGCGCCACTGGCGCTCATCGTGCCGGCCGCCGGCGACGGCAGCGAGTGGTACGCCGCGGCGGCTCCGGTCTCCCCGCTCAGCGCGGCGCTGGCCGGCCTGCCGTGGGACTCGCTGCCGCCCCTGCTGGTGAACGGCAACGGTCCCGAACTGCGCGGCCAGTGGCGCGCCCTCGACGCACGGCGGGGGCGTGAGGCCCTGACACGGACGATTGTGGCCGGAGACGAGGCGCCGCGCCGGGTGGTGGTGGTGGCGGCGTCGGACCTCTGGCGGTGGGCGTTCCGGGGTGGGGCGTCGGCGGACGCGTTTACGGCGCTGTGGGGCAGCATCTTCGACTATCTGGCCTCGCAGCGCGCGGATCGCCGGGCGGCGGTGCCCGACGCAGGGGTCGTGCGCGCGGGCGACCCCGTGGCATGGCGGCGCGGCGCGGCCGCCGACAGCGATGTGGCGGTCGTCCTCCAGCGACGGGGCGCGCCGGCGATCGACACGGTGCATCTGCACTTCGGCACCGGGGCCGCGCTCACGCACTCGGCTCCGCTCGCCGCGGGGCGCTACGCGGCGCGGGTGGAAGGGGGCGCGGCAGCACTCGTGGTGAACGCCGCCGACGAGTTGGTGCCGCGCGCCCCGCGCGCCGCCGCCGGCCGGATCGGCGGTACTCCGCGGCGCGGTGCCGCGCCGACGGGCACGTGATGCGGGGTGGCTGTATCTCCTGCTCGTGCTCCTCCTGTGCGGGGAGTGGATATTGCGCCGTCGCGCGGGCATGCGATGATGCCCGCACGCCGGCGCCGTTAGATTCCCTCGCATGCCGCGCCTCCTCCGAAAGTCCGGTGACACGCCCCGCCGCTCGCTCTGGCAGCGGGTCAAGGACGTCGCCCTGCGCGACGTCGGCGTCATGGTGCGCGGCGGCGTGCAGGACGGGTCGCTGGAGCGGCTGGAGGAGCTGCTGCTCGAGGCCGACTTCGGGGTGCCGGTCACGCTCCGCCTCGTGGCCGCGGTCGAGGACCGGGCGAAGCGCGGGAAGGTGAAGACCGACGACGAGTTCCGGGCCGCGCTCGCCGACGGGGTCCGGGGCGCCCTGCTCGCCGGCAACAGCAATCCGGCGCTGGTGCTGCCCGATGCGCGGCCGGCCGTGGTGCTGGTGGTGGGGGTCAACGGCGCCGGCAAGACGACCTTCATCGGGAAGCTGGCGGCGCGCCTGCGCAGCGAGGGGAAGCGGGTGACGGTGGCGGCGGGCGACACCTTCCGCGCCGGCGCCATCGATCAGCTGCGCGTGTGGGCCGAGCGGACGGGGGCGGAGTTCGTGGGGGGCCAGCCCGGCGCCGATCCCGCCGCCGTGGCCTTCGACGCCATCGATGCGGCGATGGCCCGGGGCGTCGACGTGCTGATCGTGGATACGGCGGGGCGGCTGCACACGAGCACCGGGCTCATGGACGAGCTGCGCAAGGTGGCCCGGGTGATCGGCAAGCGGATGTCGGGGGCGCCGCACGAGACGCTGCTCGTGCTCGACGGGACGATCGGCCAGAACGCGGTGGCCCAGGCGCGGACCTTCTCGGCCGCCGTGCCGGTCACGGGCCTCGTGGTCACGAAGCTCGACGGGACGGCGCGGGGCGGGGTGGTGGTCGCGGTGCACGAAGCCATCGACGTGCCGGTCAAATTCCTCGGCGTGGGCGAGGCGGCCGAGGATCTCGAGCCGTTCGATCCTGCGGAGTTCGCGCGGGAGCTGTTGAGCGACGAGTAGGATGCCGGCGGCGAATCCGCGGGTCGCGCTGGACACGCCGATCACTTTTCTCAAGGGCGTCGGCCCGCGCCGCGCCTCGGCGTTCGCCAAGCTGAACGTGAAGACGGCCGGCGATCTGCTCTGGTTGATCCCGCATCGCTATGAAGACGCGAGCACCGTGTCGCGCATCGCGTCGCTGCGCACCGGCGCCGACGCCACGGTGATCGGGCGCGTGGTGTCCAAGGGCGTGCTGCCCACGCGCAAGGGACTGCGCATCTTCCAGGCCGTGCTCCAGGACGAGAGCGGCATGATCGAGGCCGCCTGGCCGGGCCAGCCCTTCCTCGATCGCAGCATCAACAAGGGCGATCTGCTCCTCGCCTCGGGCACGGTCCGCTTCTATCACGGCCGCCAACTGGCGCCCCGGGAGTTCGTGAATCTCGGACCCGACGACGAGGGCACGGACCGGGGGCGGGTGCTCGCCGTGTATCCAGCCACGGAGGGCCTGTCGTTCAAGGTCATCCGGAACATCGTCGACGCCCATCTCGACCTGTTGCTGCCGCAGGTGCGGGAGTACTTCCCGGCCCCCATTCTGGCCGACGCCGGGGTGGCCGGTATCGGCGACGCGCTGCGCATGGTCCACCGGCCACAGACCATGGCCGAGGCGATGGCGGGGCGCGACCGGCTGGCGTTCGAGGAGTTGTTCTTCGTGCACCTGCTGCATCAGCGGGTCAAGGCGCTGGCGCGCGAAACGCGGCGCGGCATCCGCTACGAGAACAAGCGCAACCTCACCACGCGCCTGCGCGAGTCGCTGCCCTACACGCTCACCAACGCCCAGGTGCGCGCCCTGCGCGAAATCGTGGACGACATGTGCAGCGATCGCCGGATGCATCGCCTGCTCCAGGGTGACGTGGGGAGCGGCAAGACCATCGTCGCGCTGTTCGCGGCGCTGCTGGCGCTCGAGAACGGCTATCAGGCCGCGATCATGGTGCCCACGGAGCTGCTCGCCGAGCAGCACCACCGGACGGTCACGGGGCTGCTGGCCCCGTTGGGCATCGCCCCGCTGCTCCTCACCGGCAGTCTGTCGACGAAACAGCGGCGGGCGGTGGCGCGTCGCCTCACCCAGGCCGAGCCGGCGCTGAGCGAGGAGTGGCCCGAACTCGTGATCGGCACGCATGCGCTGGTGCAGCAGGCCACGGAGTTCGCGCGACTCGGCTTCGTGGCGATCGACGAGCAACACCGGTTCGGCGTCGAGCAGCGCCAGGCGCTGGCGGGCAAGGGCGAGATGCCCGATGTACTGCTCATGAGCGCGACGCCGATTCCCCGTTCGCTGGCCCTCACCGTGTACGGCGACCTCGACGTCAGCTTCCTGGACGAGCGGCCCCCCGGCCGGCGCCCGATCACCACCACGCTCCGTTCCAACGCCTCGCGCGACCGGCTGCTGGCGTTCGTGGACCACGAGGTGGAGAAGGGGCGCCAGGCCTATATCGTGTATCCGGTCATCGAGGAATCGGAGAAGCTCGACCTCAAGGCCGCCGCCACCAGCTACGACGAATTGCGGGCCGGTCCGTTTGCGCACCGCCGGGTGGCGCTGCTCCATGGCCGGGTGCCCACCGACGAGCGCGATGACATCATGCGCCGGTTTCGCGACGGAACCATCGATATCCTGGTGGCGACCACCGTGATCGAAGTGGGCATCGACGTCCCCAACGCGACGGTCATGGTCATCGAACACCCGGAGCGGTTCGGGCTGTCGCAACTGCACCAGCTCCGGGGCCGCGTGGGGCGCGGGGGTGAGCAGAGCTACTGCGTGCTGGTGGGTGACATGGGGCGCGAGTCCCGCACGCGTCTGCAGATCTTTGTGGACACCGAAGATGGCTTCAAGATCGCCGAAGCCGATCTGCGGCTCCGCGGGATGGGGGACCTGTTCGGGGAGCGGCAGAGCGGCGTCCCGACCTTCAAGGTGGCCGACCCGATGCGCGACGCCGCCCTCAGTGAACGGGCCCGCGAGGCCGCGTCGACCCTGCTGGGCCGGGATCCCGACCTCCGGTCCCGGGCCGACGCCCCGCTGCGGCGTGTTCTGGGCGAGCGGTATGCACGGGCGCTCGAACTGTTCCACGTCGGCTGAGACGGTGGGCCCACGGGCGGGGGTTGCGCCCCGGAGGGCGTCCCGTGAGGGTTCCATGGCGGCGAATGCCGCGTGTTTCCAACGTTCCCGGCGTCACTGCGTATTCCTCACAGTGCGTCTTTCTCGATACAAGGACTCCCAAGGACCTCGATAATGCGTCGTTTCTTCGCGCTCGTGATCGTTCTCGGCGGCCTCGCGGCCGCTGCCTCGCCCGCTTCGGCGCAATCGTCCATCGCCCTGCTGCCTTCGGGCGTGACGCTGCGCATCAACGGGCCGGGGTCGAATCTCATCGGCGTGCTGTATCAGCAGTCCCTCGACTCCGTGTGGGTGCGTCCCCTGGCCAACAACCAGGATCCGCGGGGCATCGCCATTCCCCAGATCACCCGCGTCGACCAGGCCAAGCCGGAATACGGCAAGAGCATCCTGGTGGGAACGGGCATCGGGCTGCTCGTCGGGGTGGCGCTGTATCCGATCACGGCCCACAACGATCACGACGTCTTCATCGGATTGAGCGTGATCGGGGGCGCGGTGGCCGGGATGCTGTTCCCGCACGTTTCCTGGGTACCGGTTCCGCTGCACTGAGCAGCCGCGCGGCCGTCGAGCCGCGCAACCGCAGGCGGGGGCGTTCCAGCCGGTGGGAGCGGGAGATCGCCGGAGGCGTTCCCTCGGCGCGCGGCGGGGTGCATAGTAGGACGCCGGAGCCGGCACCCCGGGGCTGGAGGTCCCGCCATGCAGCTTTCCGCTCATCGCAGCATCCTCACCCATCCGCAGACGCTGCTGGCCTCGTTGCTGGCCCTGTCGGTGGTGGCGGCGCCGGCCCCGCACCGCGCCGTCTCGCCGCTGCCGGCCAGCCTGCCCGACAGCACGTACTGGCGACTGGTGACGACGATGTCGGAGCCGGGCGGCTTCTTCCGGTCCGACAACTTCGTCTCCAACGAGACCAACTACCAGCGGATTCTCGACCGCCTGCAGCAGGGCACGCCGCGCCGCGGGGTCTACGTAGGCGTGGGGCCCGATCAGAACTTCACGTACATCGTCGCCCTGCATCCGCGCATGGCGTTCATCGTCGACATTCGCCGCCAGGCGATGTTGCAGCAGTTGATGTACAAGGCGCTGTTCGAGATGTCGCCCACCCGGGCGGACTTTCTCTCGCACCTCTTCTCGCGGGCTCTACCCGCGGACCTCGACACCAACGCCGCGGCGCCGGATCTGTTCCGCGCGCTGTACGAGGCGCCCCCGGACTCCGCCCGCTACCGGGCCGGACTCCGCGACATCGAGGATCGCCTGGTGCGCCGGCACGGGTTCACTCTCTCGGCCGACGATCTGAGCGGACTCGTCTACGTCTTCGACGCGTTCTTCACGATCGGACCCGACGTCACGTATTCGGGCGATCCTCGCAGCGGGCGCTGGGGCCGCGGCATGCCGGGGTACGCCGAGATGATGGTTCAGACGGACAGCGCGGGGGCCAACCGGAGCTACCTGGGCAGCGAGGCGCGCTACCGCACGATGCGTGAGTTCGAGGCGGCGAACCTGCTCGTGCCCGTGGTGGGCGATTTCGGCGGTCCAAAGGCGATCCGGGCCGTCGGCGCCTATGTGCGCGACCACGAGGCCATCGTCACCACCTTCTACACGTCGAACGTGGAGCAGTATCTCTTCCGCGGCGACGAGAGCTGGCGTGCGTTCTACGGCAACGTGGCCACCCTGCCGCACGACGGCACGAGCCTGTTCATCCGCGCCGTCTTCGGTGGCTACGGCTACGGCCGAGGGTATGGCATCCTCAGAGGCGAGATGCTGGTGACCCCCATCGACCGCATCCTCACCGCGTTTCGGGACGGCAAGATCCACGACTACTGGGATGTGATCTCCCTGTCCCGCTAGGGCGCCGGGCGCTCCACGCGCGTCCTTTACCGGGGGCGGCGGCCGCGCTATGATGGCGTCCTCACGGCTCCCTCCCACCCCGAGACCCTACCGATGAAGCACCGGCTTCCTCCCACCCTCGTCGCGCCCATGGCGGCGCTGATCGTGTCGATGATTCCAGGCGCCATCGTGGCCGGTGCCCAGGACGTGCTGCCCTCGCTGCCCGGGTACACCGAATACGCGCGGATGATGCCGCAACTCCCGGGGGCGTTCACGTCGGGGGCGCTCAACGTGAGTTGGGCCGCGGACGGATCGAGCTTCGAATACGTGCACGCGGGCAAGCGCTACCGGTACGATCTGGCCACGCGCGCCGCCCGCGAGCTGGGGGAGGCCACGGGAGGCCAGCGGGCCGGCCGGTTCGGCGGGCGCGGCGGCCGGGGGCGCGGCGCCGGGCCGGCGCGCGGCCGTCAGTTCACCGAGGAGATGTCGCCCGACAGCGCGCACGTGGCGTTCTTCAAGGACGACAATCTGTGGGTGCGCGACGCGGACGGCGCGCACGTGACGGCCGTGACCACCGACGGCAGCGCCAGCCGCCGGATCAAGTACGGAACGGCGAGCTGGGTGTACGGCGAGGAACTGGCCCAGCGGACGGCGTTCTGGTGGTCTCCCGACGGCCGCAAGGTGGCCTACTACCGGTTCGACGAGAGCCGCGTGCCCGACTACTACCTGCAGATGTCGCAGACCACGCTCTACGACTCGGTGAACACCGAGGCATACCCCAAGCCAGGGGTGCCGAACCCCACCGTCGATCTGTTCGTGTACGATCTGGCGACCGGCAAGACCACGCGCGTAGACGTGCGCGACGGCCGCCCATTCGAGAACGACGTGGTGGGCTACTACGTGTACAACGTCGGCTGGTCACCCGACGCGCATGAACTGACCATGAACCGCACCAACCGGCGCCAGAACGTGATGGAGTTCACCGGGTGCGACCCCGACACCGGAGCGTGCCACGCCATCGTCCGCGAGTCGTGGCCCACCGGGTGGGTGCAGAACCGCCCCTACATGCGCTATCTGGCGGACGGCCACCGGTTCATCTGGGAGTCGGAGCGCACGGGATTCCGCAACTACTACCTGTACGATCTGAACGGCACGCTGCTGTCCACGATCACGCACCACGCCTTCGAGACGGCCGGTGTGGAGGAGGTGGACGAGCATGCGGGCATGCTGTACTACATGGCGCGTGACGGCGACAACTACATGAAGCTGCAGCTGCACCGCGTGCGCCTGGACGGCACCGGCGACGTGCGTCTCACCGATCCGAAGTTCAACCACCGGGTCACGCTGTCGCCCGACGGGCGCTACTTCGTGGACGTGGCCGAGACGCACGATTCACCGCCCGCCACGCGCCTCATGGATGCCAACGGGAAGCTGGTGGCCGATCTGGCGACGAGCGACACGAGCCGGTATGCGGCGCTCGGGCTCAGGCCCGCGGAGATGTTCACCTTCAAGGCCGCCGACGGTGTGACCACGCTGCACGGGATGATCAGTTTCCCGTCGCACTTCGACCCGGCGCGGCGGTACCCGGTGCTGGTGGCGGTCTACGGCGGGCCGGCCTCGGCGAGCAACACGGCGCGGGAGACGTTCGTGCCTCCCAATCCCCTGGCCGAATTCGGATTCCTCGTCGTCAATCTCGATTCGCGCGCAGCGCCCGGTATGGGCAAGCGACAGCTCGACGCCATCTACCTCAAGCTCGGGCAGACCGAGATGGACGACATGGCGGAGGGGGTGAAGGCGCTGTGGAGCCGTCCGTACGTGGACAGCGCGCACGTGGGGATCTATGGCACGTCGTACGGCGGCTACACGTCGCTCATGGAACTCGTGCGCCACCCCGAAGTGTTCGCCGCGGCGTCGGCGGCATCGCCGCCCACCGACTGGCGCAACTACGACACGATCTACACCGAGCGCTACATGTGGATTCCGCAGGAGAACGCGCAGGGGTACGAGCTCGGCTCCGCCATGCATTACGCGGATCAGATGCGCGGGCGCCTGCTCATCTACTACGGAAGCGCCGACAACAACGTGCACCCCACCAATTCCATGGAGATGATCCGGACGCTCCAGCGGGCGGGGAAGAGCTTCGAGGTTCAGGTGGGGCCCGACATGGGCCACTCGGCGGTGAACACCCAGCGGATGATGGAATTCTTCATCGAGAATCTGAAGATGAAGCTGGTGCCGCTCGGCGCCAACTGACCGTCACCCCCGGGGCGCGCCGGGCGTCCGGGCCGCGAAGGTGCGCCGCAGGTAGATCAGCGAGGGCACGAGCAGGAGCGCGCCCGCCGCAAGCGCGCCGGTCACGATGCGCAGCGTGACGGCGGGCGCGGCGGCGCCGCGGATGGTGAGCGACGGCGGCACCACATCGGGGAACTGGGAGAGAGCCCAGCCCCAGAGAATGAGCGATACCTGCGCCGCCGCCGCCAGGCGGGCGGCCCGGTAGCGGCGGGTCCAGAGGGCGCCGATCGCGCCGACGGCCGAGATCCCGGTGGCGATCTGGAAGGGGAGGGCCCATGCCGATGCCATCAGTCCGGCACGGACCATCGGGGCCTCGTGGTGCGCGATCGCCAGGGCGGAGAACGCCGCCACGAACACGGCCGCGGCCGCCACCAGGGCCCGGCGCCGGAAGTCCTCCTGCAGGTCGACGTCGTGGGTCTCGACGGTGAGATATACGGCGGCCAGCATGGCAAACAGCGACAGCGCCAGCGCGCCCGTCGCGAGCGGGAATGGGGCCAGCCACGGGTCGACGTACACGGCCGTGAAGGGCAGGGCGCCGGCCTGCGCCATCGCGTTCCCGACCGCGCCCGTGGACACGGCCCCGATGACGACCCCGAGCAGCAGCGGGGCGAGCGTGCTGGCGACCGCGAAGATGGCGCCCCAGCGACGGCGCTGCTCCCACGTGCGGCTCCCGTAACTGCGGAACACGAATGCCGACCCGCGCATGACGATGCCGACGAGCAGAATCGACAGGGGAATGTGGAGCACGGTCCCCAGCGCCGCGAATGCTCCGGGGAAGCAGGTGAAGCACAGCACGACGACGACCACGAGCCAGACGTGATTGGCTTCCCAGATCGGGCCGATGGCCTGGGCGATGAGCGCCCGCTGCTGCTCCCGCCGCGGGCCGCGGGCGAACAGGTCCCACACGCCGCCGCCGAAGTCGGCGCCGCCCATCAGCGCATAGACGTTGAGGGCGACGACGATCACGCCGGCGAGCAGTTCGGGCAGCCCGAAGTTCGAGAACACGGTCGTCACGCGGCGGCCCCGTGGACGGGCGCCCGGTGGCCCGGGGGATCGTCGGGCCCGGTGTCGCCGCCCGCCGTCTCGCGTACCATCGCCGCGATGAGCGCCACGACCACGACGCCGAGCATCAGATAGAGCAGGCTGAATACGGTGAGCGGGACGACGAGCCCCGGCATCGGCGTCACGGCGGCGGACGTCCGCAGCAGTCCCTGCACGACCCATGGCTGGCGTCCCAGTTCGGTGACCGTCCACCCGAGTTCGGTGGCCACGAATCCGAACGGCGCCGTGATCGCGAGAGCCACCAGCAGCGCCCGCTGGTGCGGAATTTCCCGGCGGCGCCACGCGATCCAGCCGGCCCACAGCGACACCAGAGCCATGAGCGTGCCCAGCCCGACCATGAGCTGGAAGCTCACGTGCACCGGCGCCACGGGCGGCCAGTCGTCGCGCGGGAACGCGTCGAGTCCCTTCACCTCGGCATTCCACCGGTGGTAGGCGAGGAGGGAGAGGCCGTGCGGGATTTCGAGGGCGAGCGGAGTGGTGGCCGACTGCTCATCGGGCAGGCCGCCGATGCGGAGGGGTGCTCCGCGCTCGGTGGTGAACTGTCCCTCGAGTGCCGCCAGTTTCACGGGCTGTGTATCGGCCACCAGCCGGGCGCTGATATCGCCGGAGAGGGGCTGCAGGACGGCCGCGGGCGCCCCGACCAGCAGCGCGATCGCGAGCGCCCGCCGGTGGAACGCGGGCGATCCGCCGCGCAGCAGCATGAAGGCGTGCACGCCGGCAACGGCGAGGCCCGTGGACGCGTACGCGGCCAGCACCATGTGCAGGGCCTGGGGGAATGCGGCCGGGCTGAGCATCCCGGCAATCGGATCGACGGCGGCGATCCGCCCGTTGACCATCGTGATGCCGGTGGGCGTGTTCATCCACGCGTTCACCATGAGCACGAAAACCGCCGAGGCGGCGCCGCTCGCGGCCACGATGAGGCCGGCGGCCAGATGGGCGCGCCGGGAGATGCGGTCCCAGGCGTACAGGTAGACGCCCAGGAAGATCGCCTCCGTGAAGAAGGCGAATCCCTCGAAGGAGAAGGGGACGCCGACGATCGGTCCCGCGAACTTCATGAACCCGGGCCAGAGCAGGCCGAGCTCGAAGGAGAGCACGGTGCCCGACACGGCCCCGACCGCAAACAGGATGGCCACGCCTTTGGCCCACCGGTGGGCGAGGTCGAGGTAGTGTCGGTCGCCGGTGCGGGCCCACCGCCATTCCGCCAGCACCATCATCAGCGGCATGGCGATGCCGATCTCGGCGAAGATGATGTGGAAGCCGAGGGAGATCGCCATCTGGGAGCGGGCGGCCAGCAGGTCGGTCATGGTTGAAGAGTCATACAATTCGCCAACCGAGGCAACGACCGATCGGCGGCGCCTGGACGAGCCCCTGGCGCCGGCTACCGGGCGGGGAAGGGGGGGCCGGGGGCCCTCGCGGTTTCGCGGTCCCGCTCGTATTCATTGGGCCGCAGTCGGCACACCGGCCGGATCCCTCCGGCCGTTCCGCGTGCGTCCCCCCGTCCCCCCGTCCCCCCGTCCACACCATCAGGAGGCAGGATGTATCGCAGCAGTGGCCCCTCACGCCTGCTCGCCTGTGCCCTGGTCGCCGCCGCCATCCTGTGGCCGGCCGGCACCGTCCTGGCGCAGCAAAAGAACGACCCCGAATACACGGCGCTGATCAAGAAGGATCTCACCGATCCGCGCATCTCCACCGAACTCGTCGACCACCTCCCGGCCTCGGCCACCGTACCGACGCCGCTCAAGGTGCTCGGCCACATCATCGGCGAGCCGGGGATCATCGATCACGCCGAGGACCTGAACCACTACCTGCAGTTGGTCGCGCAATCGGCACCGGCGCGCGCCCGGTACCTCACGATCGGCAAGTCGGAGGAAGGGCGCGACATGTCGGTGCTCATCATCGCGAACGAGGAGACGATCCGGAACCTCGACAAGTACAAGGGCTACCTGGCATCCCTCACCGACCCGCGCAAGACCAGCGAAGCGCAGGCCAAGCAGATCGAGAAGGTCGCCAAGCCGGTGTACTACATCACCAGCGGCATGCACTCCCCCGAGCGCGGCGGCCCCGAAATGCTCATGGAGCTGGCCTACCGCCTGGTGGTCGACGAGTCGCCGTTTGTGAAGGACATCCGCGACAACGTGATCACCATGATCACGCCGGTGGTGGAGATGGACGGGCGCGACAAGGACGTCGACACTTACAACTTCAACAAGGACCGCCCGGAAGGCGAGGCCCGCCTGCCGCTCATGTACTGGGGCAAGTACGTACAGCACGACAACAACCGAGACGGCATGGGCCAGTTTCTCGACCTCACGAAGAACATCGAGAAGTGGGGACTCGAGTGGCACCCGACGATCCTGCACGACCTGCACGAGGCGCAGACGCTGCTGTACGCCTCCACGGGCACGGGCCCGTACAACGAGCAGCTCGACCCGATCACGATCGACGAGTGGTGGAGCCTGGCCGAGAACGATGTGCTGGAGATGACCAAGCGCGGCGTGCCGGGGGTGTGGACCTACGGGTTCTACGACGGCTGGGTGCCGAACTACATGTTCTTCGTCGTCCACTCGCACAACGCGACGGGGCGGTTCTACGAAGTGCAGAGCTACGGTCCCGATACCAACCGCTACCACTTCAACCAGAGCCGTGAGTGGTTCCGGCCCAACCCGGCGCCCGACGAGATCCTCTGGGGACCGCGGGCCAACACGAACATCCAGGAGTCGGCGATCATGTTCGCCCTCCATCGGGTGGCGAAGGACAAGGAGCTCTGGCTCGACGACTACTGGGTGAAGAACAAGAACGCCGTGAACAAGGGGAAGACCGGCCCCGTCTACGGCTGGGTGATCCCGGCCGATCAGCGGCGCAAGGCCGACGCGGCCGCCGCGGTGAATGAACTGATCGACCAGGGGCTGGAATTCCACCGGGCCACCAGCGCCTTCAAGGTGGGGAACATCGACGTCAAACCGGGCGACTATATCGTCCGCGGCGACCAGCCCTTCCGCACCGTGGCCGACATCTACTTCGCGGTGCAGAACTACGCCATCGGCAACCCGTCGCCCTACGACGACACCGGGTGGACCTTCCAGTACATGCGCGACATCATCATCGCGCCGTGCACCGACCAGCAACTCCTGTCGGAGCCGATGACGCCGGTGAGCGGGCACGTGCAGGCCGCCGGATCGATCGCCGGTACCGGCAGCACGGTGATCGTCGAACACACCGGCGACAACAACATCGTCACCTTCCGCTACAAGCTGAAGAACGTGGCGATGCAGGCGGCCGAGCAGGATTTCGATGCCGCCGGCCATCACTTTCGCGCCGGCGCGATCATCATCAACAACGCCGACCGCGGCCAGATCGAACCGCTGCTCAAGCAGCTTGGCCTGTCGGGGTACGCCATGGCGTCGGCGCCGGCGGTGAAGACCCACGACCTCGACATCCCGCGCATTCTCTACCTGCACAGCTGGTCGCGCACGCAGGACGAGGGGTGGGTGCGGGCCGCGCTCGATACCTACGGAATTCCGTACACCTACATGGGCGACAAGGAAATCGCCAACATGCCCGACATCCGGGCGCACTACGACGTCGTGCTCTATCCGCACGTCGGGGGCAACGCGCAATCGATCGTCGCCGGGATCCCGAAGACGGGCACGATGCCGTTGCCGTACGAGAAGAGCGCCAAGTACCCGAGCCTCGGCACCCCCGACTCCAGCCCCGACATCCGCGGCGGCATGGGAGTGGAGGGGTTGATGAACCTCTACAAGTTCGTCCAGGCCGGGGGGACGCTGATCACCGAGGGCAACACCTCGATTCTGCTTCCCGAGTACAACCTGACCCCCGGCGTGAGCGTCGAGACTCCGAGCGACCTGTTCGCCCGGGGATCGATCATGCGCGGTGTGATTTCCGACATGAACAGCCCGCTGGTGTACGGCCTCGCGGATGCGCAGATGCCCGTGTACTTCAGCCAGGGCCCGGTGATCAACGCCGGCGGTGGCGGTGGCGGGTTCGCGTTCGGGCGCGGTGGCGGTGGGTACAGCCAGAACACGCAGCCGATGGCGGATCCGATCAAGGACATCTCGGTGCTGCTCCCCGGCGGCGCGCCCCCGCTTCCCGATGAACTCAATCCGAAGATGCAGGCGGCCGGGTCGGGGCGCGGCGGCGGCCGCGGGTTCGGCCGCGGAGGCCGTGGCGGTCGCGGCGGCGGGGCGGAGGAGCGCCCCCGCGTCGTGATGCGATTCCCGTCGGATACCACGCAGATGCTGCTGTCCGGCGTGCTCGCGGGCGGCGGCTCGCTCGAGGGCCGCGCCCAGTTGGTCGACGATCCCATCGGCGAGGGGCACGTGGTGATGTTCGCCATCCGGCCGTTCTGGCGGTGGCAGACGCAGGGCACGTTCATTCTCGGGTTCAACGCGATCATGAACTGGAACGATCTGGGTGCCGGCGAGCGTGCCGGCGGTGGTGCGGCGGGCCGGGGAGGCCGCCGCGGCGGTCAGTAGCCCGCGCCGGCACTGTTGCCGGGTTGTGACGAAGCGGTCCGCGCCGAACGGCGCGGGCCGCTTTCGTATTCATGACAGCGGAGCCGCCGCGGCGTCGGCGGATTCCCCGAGAGTAGATATAGTTCGGGCTCACTCGATAGGTTTGAGGTTCCGATCTTGTCCGGAGGACGTGCGATGGCGGGTGGCTGCGCGTGGTGGAGCAGGCGGAGGGTACGGGCGGGACTCGCCGCGATGGCGCTGTCCGCATGGGGATGTGGCGGCAAGTCGCAGGCGCCGGGCGGCGGATTCACCATGCCGCCAGCCGAAGTGGCCGTGGTCACGGCGGCGCCCCACGCCGTCTCGACCCCCTACGAATTCGCGGGGCAGGTGGAGGCCTTCCGCCGGGTGGAGGTGCGGTCGCGCGTGGACGGCGTGATCGAAGCCCGCCCGTTCACGGAAGGCACGCTCGTGCACCGCGGCGATCTGCTGTACCAGCTCGACACCGTGCGTTACTCGGCTGCGTACCAGGGCGCGCGTGCGACCTTCGACAACGCCACCCGCACGCTGGCGCGCATGCAGCCTCTCCTGGCCCGGCACGCCGTCGCCCAGCAGGACGTGGACAACGCCCGCACCGCGGTGGATGCGTCGCGGGCCGCGCTCGATCAGGCCCAGAAGGATCTGCACGACACGCAGATTCGCGCCGAGATCGACGGGCGGGTAGGGCGCACGCTCTTGCAGGTCGGGGCCCGGGTCAGCGGTCCGGCCGACCTGCTCACGACCATCGACCAGCTCAACCCGATCTACGTCGGCTTCCGCCCGGCATCCGACCAGATCGCGGCCTGGCATCGCGACGCCGCGGATCGCGCGCTCATCCGGCCGGGGAGCAAGCTCGCCGTGCACGTGGTGTTCGAGGATGGCGCCGAACTGCCGGCGGTCGGGCGGCTGGACTACGTGTCGGCCGTGCTCGATTCGGCCACCGGCACGCAGGAGTTCCGGGCCCGGTTCCCCAACGGCGCCGGCACGCTGGTGCCGGGCCAGTTCGTGCACGTGCGGCTGGACGGGTTCGTGGATCCGCGCGCGATCACGGTGCCGCAGCGGGCCGTGCAGCAGGGGCTCGGGCGTCAGTTCGTGTACGTGGTGGGCGCCGGCGACACCGTGGCCACCCGCGACGTGACGCCGGGCCGGTGGACGGGGCACGAATGGGTGATCGACAGCGGGCTCGTGGCCGGTGATCGGGTGATCGTCGACGGCGTCCAGAAGGTGGGGCCGGGGATGGTGGTCAAGCCGGTGCCTGCCGACTCGACCGGCGCCGGCGCGGCCGCCCGCCCGAACAGCACCAAGCCGTGAGCGGGGTCATGCCAGGCGCTGCTCCCGGTGGCGGGGGCGATCGCCCCGGAGCGCCCCGGTACTTCTTCATCCGGCGGCCGGTGCTGGCGTCGGTGCTCTCGATCGTCATCACCCTGCTCGGGCTGCTGGCCATCTTCGTGCTGCCCGTGGCCCAGTATCCGAACATCACGCCGCCGGCCATCCGCGTCACTGCGGTGTACCCGGGCGCGTCGGCGGAGGACGTGGAACAGGCGGTGGCGGCGCCGATCGAGGAGCAGTTGGCGGGTCTCCAGGGACTGCTCTACTACTCGTCGGCGAACTCGAGCGACGGGACGATGATGCTGACGATCACGTTCGACGTCACCCGCGACCAGGATCTGGCCGCCGTCGACGTGCAGAACGCGATCAAGCTGGCCGAGCCGGAGCTTCCGCAGTCCGTCCTCACCAACGGCATCACGATCGTGAAGGCGAACACCAACATTCTGGCGTTGGTGGCGCTGACGTCCGACGACCCCAAGTACGATGCGTCGTACCTCACGAACTATCTGAACCTGTACGTGCTCGACGAACTCAAGCGCGTGCCCGGGGTGGGGGATGCGACGGCGTTCGCGGGGCTCAACTACGCGATGCGGATCCAGCTCGATCCCGAGAAGATGGCACGGCTCGGCATCGCCGTGAGCGACGTGACGAGCGCGGTCCGCGAACAGAACGCTACCAACCCGGCCGGCCGCCTGGGGCGTGAGCCGTCGCCGCCGGGCACCGAGCTGACGATTCCCGTCACCGCGCAGGGGCGGCTCCAGACCACCCAGCAGTTCGACGACATCATCGTCCGCGCAAAGGCGGACGGGGCGGTGGTCCGGGTGCGCGACATCGGGCGGGCGGTGCTCGGCGCCCAGAGCTACGATCTGCAGGGGCGGCTGGACGGGAGCCCGACGGCCGTCGTGCTGCTGTACTCGCGTCCGGGGGCCAACGCCCTGGCGGTCAAGGACGCGATCGCCCGGCGGATGGATGAGTTGTCGCGGAGCTTCCCGCGGGGCGTGAAGTACGAGATCCCGTTCGACACGACGCCCTTCGTCAAGGCGTCGATTCGCGAGGTGTCGATCACGCTCGTCGAGGCGCTGCTGCTGGTGACGGGGGTCGTCTTCCTGTTCCTGCAGAGTTGGCGGGCCACGCTCATTCCCATGCTCGCCGTGCCGGTGAGCGTGATCGGCACCTTCGGCGGCCTGCTGGCGCTCCACATGTCGATCAACGTGCTCACCCTGTTCGGCCTCGTGCTGGCCATCGGCATCGTGGTGGACGACGCCATCGTGGTGATCGAGAACGTGGAACGGATCATGGCGGCCGAGAAGCTGCCGGCCCGCGAGGCCGCCGACCGCGCGATCACGCAGGTGGCGAGCGCGCTGGTGGCGATCGTGCTGTCGCTGTGCGCGGTGTTCATCCCCGTGGCGTTCATCGGCGGGGTGACGGGGGCGCTGTTTCGCCAGTTCGCGATCACGATCGTGATTGCCGTGGTCCTCTCCGGCATCGTGGCGCTCAGTCTCACGCCGGCGCTGTGCTCGCTGCTGCTCAAGGAGTCGAACGAGGCGAACACCACCGGATTCTTCGGCTGGTTCAACCGCGCCTTCGACCGGGGCCGGCGGCGGTACACGGGGATCACGGGCGCCGTACTCGATCATCCGCGCGTGTGGCTCGCCTTCTTCCTCGTGATCGTCGCCCTCACCGGACTGCTCTGGCAGCGCATCCCGACCGCCTTCCTCCCCACCGAGGACAAGGGATACATGGCGATCGCGGTGCAACTACCGGATGCCGCCTCGCTGCAGCGCACGGTGGACGTGGTGCAGCAGGTGGAGGGCATCCTGCGGGCGCAGCCCGGCGTATCGCACTTCGTGGCGCTGGCGGGTTTCAGCATCCTCGGCTTCTCCTCGCAGACCAACGCCGCCACGGTGTTCGCGCAGTTCAAGCCCTGGGGCGAACGGGGCCCCGGGCAGTCGGCCGACGCGATCGCGGGGCGGGTGAACGGCGCACTGTTCGCGCTCAAAGGGGCGACGGCGTTCGCGTTCAACTTGCCGGAGGTGCCGGGACTCGGCACGTCAGCCGGCATCGAACTGAATCTGCAGAACCGGAGCGGCCAGGACATCCGCGCCTTCGCACAGCAGGTCCAGGCGTTCCAGGCGGCGGTGAATCAACTGCCGGCTGCCCAGAACGTCACCACGCAGTTCCGGGCCAGCGTGCCGCAGCTCCACGTGAACGTCGACCGGACCGCCGCCAAGGCGCGGGGGGTGGATCTGAACGATCTGTTCGGCACCCTGCAGACCTTCCTCTCGTCCGTGTACATCAACGACTTCAACCTGTACGGCAAGACGTTCCGGGTGCAGGCGGAGGCCGAACCGCAATTTCGCCAGTCGCCGTCCGACCTCGGCCGCCTGTACGTGCATGGTCGCGGGGACGCGATGATTCCGGTGTCGGCGCTCACGACCACCGAATTTCAGAGCGGCCCCACCGTGATTCCGCGGTTCAACGGGTTCCCGTCGGCGCTGTTCACGGGAGCACCGAAGCCGGGATCGAGTTCCGGCGAGCTGCTCAGCCAGATCGACTCGCTGGTCAATACGCGATTCGCGAGTTCGGGCGTGGGCGTCGCCTATTCGGGGCAGTCGTACCAGGAGCGTGCCTCGAGCGGCGACGCCGCCCTCGTCTTCGGTATCGGACTCCTCATCGTCTTCCTCGTGCTCGCGGCGCAGTACGAGAGCTGGTCGGTGCCGTTCGCGGTACTGCTCGGCCTGCCGTTCGGGGTGCTCGGGGCGCTGCTCGGTATCTGGCTGCGCGGCCAGCCCAACGACATCTACTTCCAGGTCGGCGTGATTGCCGTGGTCGGGCTCGCCGCCAAGAACGCCATTCTGATCGTGGAATTCGCCACCGAACTGCGGGCGCAGGGGATGTCGATCCGCGACGCGGCGCACGAGGCGGCCCGCGAGCGGCTGCGCCCGATTCTCATGACCTCCTTCGCGTTCATCCTCGGCGTGCTCCCCCTGGCCATCGCTACCGGCGCCGGATCGGCCAGCCGCCACTCGATCGGCACCGGGGTATTCGCGGGCATGCTCGTGGCCACCACGGTGGGGATCTTCTTCATCCCGCTGTTCTTCGAGGTCATCCGGCGGATCGCCGAACGGGGGCGGCACCGCGACGCGGCGCCGGCCATCGGAGGAGGCGACCGATGACGCGCCGATTCCTGGCAATCCTTATCGTGGTGCCGATGGCCGGCTGCATGATCGGTCCGTCGTATCATGCGCCGGCCCCGGCGACCGCCGGCGTGGCGCTTGCCCGGCCCACGGTGCCCGACTCCATCCGCGCCTTCTTCGACTCGTTGGCGGCGGCCCGGGCGCGCGACAGCATCGCCACGGCGGCGGCACCCGTGTCGCAGCGCCTGCTCGTACAGGACTCGCTGGCGGGGGTGGCCTGGCTCGACATCCTTCGCGACACGACGCTGGTACAGTTGGTCAATACGGCCCTGCGTCAGAACCGGAACCTGCAGACGGCCGTGGCCCGCATTCAGGAGTACCGGGCCGACGCCGGCGCGGCCCGCGCGCCCCTGTTCCCGAGCCTGAGCGCCAACGGGTCGATCTCAAGCGCGCAGATCGCACTCGGGATCTTCCCGCCGGCGTCGTATCGCGCCACCCGGGTCACCGGTGATGTCGCCTGGGAACTGGACTTCTGGGGGCGCATCCGGCACGGCCTCGATGCCGCCAACGCGGACGTCGCCGTGCAGATGGCCGCCGAGCGCGGCACCGTGCTCTCGCTGGTGAGCGACGTGGCGACGGCATACCTGCAGCTGCTGGAATCGGACCAGGAACACGCGATCGCCGAGCAGACGCTTGCCTCGCGGCGCGCCACGCTCGACCTGGCCCGCCAGCGCTACGCCCAGGGCCTGATCTCGGAGCTCGACGTCAAACAGTTCGAGGCGCAGGTGGCGGCGCCGGCGGTCACGCTGGCGCAGACGGAGCGCCAGCGGGCACAGGCGGCGCACGCGCTGAACGTGCTGCTCGGCGAGGCCCCGGCCCCGATTCCGCGCGGCGGTACGTTGGCCGACGCGGTGAAGGCGCTGGTCGTCCCCGACTCGGTGCCGGCCACGCTGCTCAGCCGGCGGCCCGACGTGCAGCAGGCGGAACGACAGTACGCGGCGGCCACGGCGCGCCTGGGGATGGCGGATGCGGCCCGCATGCCCACGATCATGGTCTCGGGGTCGTACGGGAGCCAGGCGCCCAGGCCGGGTGACCTGTTCCAGAGCAACACCCGCATCTATCAGCTGCAGGCGGGCGTGTCGATCCCGATCTTCGACGGCGGGCGGCTGGCCGACCAGGCCGCCGCGGCCAGCGCCCGCGTGACGCAGGCCCGCCTGCAATACGAACAGGCGGCGCTGAACGCGCTGCGCGATGCCAACGACGCGCTGGTGGCGGTGCACGCGGCGCGGGATGAGGAAGTCGCCCAGGCGACGCAGGTGCAGGCCCTCCGCGACGCGCTGGACCTGGCCCAACTGCGATACGAGTCGGGCCTCTCCAGCTACCTGGACCTGCTGGATGCGCAGCGCAGCCTGTTCGCCGCGCAGCTGGCGCTCAGCCAGGCCCAACTCCAGCAGCTCACCGCCGCCGTGCAGTTGTACAAGGCGCTCGGCGGGGGATGGCCAGGCTCGCCCTAGCGGGCCACGAGTCCGTCATCCCCCGCCGGCGTGTTCGCCGGCCGGTCAGCGCGCCGGTTGATGGAGCGTGAGGCCGAGCGAGAGCCGCGTGGAGGTGATGTGCGACGTGAACCGGGTCGAGCCGCCCGCGAACTGCAGGGTGGCGATGTTGTCGAGCGTCTCGCGGGCGAGGCGCAGATCGAGCGCCAGTTCGGGCGAGAGGTAGTGCCGAGCCCCGATCGAGGCGCCGTGCGTGCGCGAGTCCGAACGATCCGGGCTCCTCGAAGTGCTCGTGTTGCCGAACACGTCGATGAAGGGCTGGAGGGGCAGCGTCGCCGGGAAGTACGCGCGCACGAGCGCGTTGCCGGAGAATGTCGACCGCCGCGGCAGCCCGTTCTGCGAGGGCGTGTACGCGACCCCTCCCCCGACGCCCACCTGGAACCAGGAGGCCAGGAACGGATCGTAGTTGGCGCTCGCCGAGGCTCCGTAGTCCGGGGCGAAGGGGATGTTGACCGACCCGCTCCAATCGAAGGCCCCGCGCTCCTGCGGTCCCACCGGCGCGTTCCCGAAGATTCCCGACACGAAGGCCTGGGGGGAGGCGCTGAATCCGGTGACGGCCTTGCTGCCGCGGGCCGAGTTGGCGGCCGTACTGATCCGCGCGTCGATGGCCGTGAGCGGCGTCAGGAATCGGAGCCACCCGACGGCCACCGAGCCGAACAGTATCCCGAACTGATGCTGGCCGGCCGATTCGTTGACCGACGCGGCGACGAAGGGCGCCGAGCGGGGATTGTCGCCGAACAGGTACCGCGCGTTCGCCGACGCCGTGAAGCCGTGGACTGCACTGCGCCCATTGAACTCGGACCCGGAATACGACAATCCGGCACCGAGTTGCAGGTGCTCACTAAGAAATGGCGAATATCCGAAGTCAGCCCCCCAGAACTTTCCGCCGGGTTGCCAGGAGGCGTTGCCGCCGATGGCGACATTGGCCAGGCCGGTGATCGGGGCAGCGGTGCCCATGCCTCCCGTTTGAGCCGTCGCCGGGACGGCCAACACGAATACGGCCAAGAGCGATGCGGCGAACGCGGAACGGTGCGGCATGCGGCAACCTCCAGTCGTCAGAATGCGAAATCGCGACGTGCGCGGGCATGGGCTGTTGCATCCATTCCTGCACACGATTCCCACCAATCCCTACGGTTCCTGACAGCAATTTGTTGAGATGCCAGAATCCGTATGGGACCGGCCGGGTGGCCCGCGCCGTCGTACCTCTCGTCACCGGCGGGCCGTGCCGGGCCCCTACGGGACGATGCGATGCCCGTTCACGAAGTCGTACAGGGTGAGCTGCCGCAGGCGGTAGTAGGCCGTCCAGTAGCCGCGCAGCGCCTGCACGTACTGTTGCAGCGCCTGGTCCTTGTCGTTCTGCGCGATGTACAGGTTGTCGATGCCGATCTTCCCGATCACGTAGCGTTCGTACGCGACGTCGAACCGTTTCGTCGCCACTGTGTCGGCCTTGGCCGAGACCGTGAGGTTGCGTCCCGCCTGTGCCAGTTGCAGGGCCGCGAAGCGCGCATCCTGAATCGTCTGCTCGCGGGTGGCCTGCGAGGTGGCAGCGGACCGTTGCTGGTCGGCCTTCGCCGCCTGGACGTCGGCGGAGTGGGCGCCCCATTGGATGAGCGGCACCTGCACCCCCAGTGAGAACTGTTGCGCCTGGAGCAGGTTCTGGTACGCGGTGCCCGGAGCCGATCCGCTGGCGTTGAAGCCGAAGCTCGCCTGCAGCGTGGCGCCGACGCCGGTGGAGAGTTCGGCCTGCGTCACCGCGCGGCGCGCCTGCACGTCCTGCAGGGCGAGCGTGGTGATGGCGGAACTGTTGTGGAGTGCTTCGGCCACGGCGCGTGCCGTATCGAGCGGCACGGTGGGGACGTCGGAGGTGACCACGATGCTGACGTTGGCGTCCACGGGAACGTTGATGGCCAGCCGGAAGGCGGCCAACGCCCGGTCGTAGTCCAGCTTGGCACCGTCCTCGGCGGTCCGCGCCCGAAGCAGGGCCAGTTCGCTCTGCAGCAGGTCGTTCTCGCCGATCTTGCCCACCTGATAGCGTCCCTTGTTCAGCGTGTACAGCGTGTCGTTCACGGCCGCGTTGTGCGTGGCGTTCTGGAGCGCGGACCGGGCGGAGTAGAGGTCGAAGAAGGCGCTCGTCGTCTGCGCGGCCACGCTCTCGCGCGCTTCCAGGTACTGCCGCTCGGCGATCTCGGTGCGCAGATCCTGTTCGCGGGTATCCCACCGGATGGTGTTCGGCCGCATGATCGGTTGCTGGAGACTCACCGTCATCGGCGTCGACGACCAGGTGCTGATCCGCTGGGCGCCGGTCACCTGGAAGTGATTGAGGCTGGAGGAGACGGTGAGGTTGCCGCCCGTGAACGGGAGCTTCTGGGAGATGTTCACCCCGAGCTGGGAGGTGGTCTGCTGGAGCGGCGTGAAGAGTTGCGAGCCGTCGGGCTGGACCACGGGAACGATGGAGCGGTTGTAGTTGGGCACCGTCCCATTGAGCGAGATCTGGGGGAGCAGCCGGGCGCCGTAGGCGCGGTCGCGGGCGTGGGCCGCCACCAGCGCTTCGCGCGCCGACTGCGCCGAGAGACTCTGCTTCTGCGCCAGCGTGATCGCCTGCTGGAGGGTGAGCGAATCCTGGGCGGCGGCAGGCGCCGCCGCGCCGAGCGCCAACAGGAGGGCGCCGGCGAGTACGTGTCGCGTCATGGGTGTGCCCTATTCGTAGCGGAGACAGACCACGGGATCCTGCTGCGCGGCGCGCCACGCCGGCACGATCCCGAAAACCAGGCCCACGGTGAACGACACACCGAAGGCGAGGACGACGGAGAGTGTGGAGATCGCGGTGGTGATCCCGGCAAAGTGCTGGATGCCGCCACTGATCGCGGCGCCCACGATGATGCCGGCCACGCCGCCCGCCACGCTGATGAGCATGGCCTCGCTCAGAAACTGGAAGAGGATGTCCTTCTGCGTGGCCCCGGTTGCCCGCCGCACCCCGATCTCGCGAATGCGCTCGAGCACCGACGCGAGCATGATGTTCATGATGCCGATGCCGCCGACGAGCAGCGAGATCGACGCGATGGCGCCGAGCACGATGTTGAAGATCGAGCGCGTGCGCTGCTCCTGGCGCAGCAGGAGTTCGGGGACGGTGATCTCGAAGTCGACCACCGAGTTGTGCCGCCGGCCCAGCATCCGGCGCATGACGTCGGCCACCGGGGGCATGTACTTGCTGTCGTCCACGCGCACGATGATCCGGTCGAGCTGGTTCCGGTTCGCGCGTTCGGCGCGGGTGGCCGCATCGGTGGTGTCGCCGGCTTCGGTGACCGTGAACTGGCGGGCCGCCGCCTCCACGTCCTGCTGCGTGAGCAGCGTCCGATTGCGATAGCGCACGAGCATCGTCTGCGTGGGGACGTACACGTCCATGTTGGCGTCGCGGATGCCGAGCTGTTGCGAGGTCTCGGCGCTCACCGGGCGGTCGGCGAGCACGCCGACCACGGTGAGCCACACGTTCCCGACCTTGAGCGACTTGCCGATCGGGTCCTCGGTGGTGAAGAACCGCGACCGGACACCCCAGCCGATGATCGCCACCGCGCTGCCGTCGGTCACCTGGGAGGGCGCCCAGTTGGTGCCCCGCGCGATGTGCAGATTGAGCAGGTCGAAGTAGTCGGGATCGACCCCGACGACCTTCCCCGACCGGCGAAGCCCCTCGCGCGTGAGCGTGGTGTTGAGGACGATCTCGCCGCTGGTCGCCACGACGTGCGGTACGACGTCGGCGATCGCCCGCGCATCCAGATAGGTGAGGCCCGGCGTGAACTTCACCGGGGCCTTCTCGCTGTTGGCGTCGTCGGCGGTCTTCTCCTCCTTCTGGGCCACGATCGGCGTCACGATGACGTTGTTCGATCCCAACAACCGCATCTGGGAGATGATCTCGAGTTCGGCGCCCCGGCCGATGGCGAGCATCGCAATCACGGAGGCGACGCCGAACAGGATGCCGAGCGAGGTGAGGCCGGCGCGCATCTTGTTGTGCCCGACGGCCTCCACCGCCGTCTGCAGGCTGAACACCACGTGCGCGATGATCTGCGCCCGCAACCGGGCGAGCGTTCCGGATTCGGAGGGCATCGCCGTCAGGCCGGTGTCAACGTCGGGGGCGCGGAACCTCCGGCGTGGCGGCCGGTATCGCCCGGCGCTGCCGGCACCGGCTTCGCGGGCAGGGCGGTGTCGCCGTTCGGCGGAGTCGCCGGCGCGTGGGAGCCCGGCAGGCGAACGATCGGGAGCTGGTCGTGGTCCGCCGGGGCCGCCATGAGCACCTGATCCCCGGCGTTCAACCCCCGGGTGATGATCACGTCGTCGTCATTCATCCGGCCGGTTTCCACCTCCTGCTTCACGACGCGGCCCCCGGTCTGCTTGTAGACCACCGGCAGTCCGCTGTCCGTGCTCACGGCCTCGATGGGGATGTAGTTCACGTCCTTCGTGCTGAACGTGGTGATCGCGTTTCCGGTCGTCATCCCGGGGCGGAGCGCGGTGTCGGGCTTCTCCACGTTGATGTGAACCTCGAACACCTTGGCGTCGGAATTCGGCCGCTGCTCCCCGACGTTGGCCACGCTCGACACCGTGCCCTCGAGGTGCTTGGTGGGGTCGGCGTCGAGCGAGATCTGCACCGGCTGGCCGACCGTGACCTTCCGGACGTCGATCTCGTTGACGTAGGTGACCGATTCCATCTTCGTGAGATCGGGGAGGGTGGCGACGGTGCCGTCGAAGGCGTTGACCTGCGACCCCACCGTCCGCTTCTTGCCGTTGTATTCCTTGACGTAGATGACCATGCCCGGCGAGGGCGCCTTGATGGTGAAGCCGGCCATCACGGTCTGCACCATGCCGAGCTGGTTCTTCTGCCGATCAAGCTCCGCGCCCACCTCGCTCATCTTCGCCTTCGCCTGCAGCACCTGCGTCTTGTAGTCCGTCTTGGCCTGGGTCACCGCGCGGTCGGCCTGTTCGTAGTCGATGGCGGCCTGCCGCTGGATGCTCGGCGCCTCGTAGATCGATTGCTCCTTCACGATCTTCTTCTGTTCCAACTGCAACTCGAGGGTCCGGATGTTCTCCCGCGCCTTGGAGAGCGTGAGCGCGGAGTCGAGCATGGCCTGCTCGTACTGCGCCTGTGCCTTCTGGACGGCCAGCGTCACCTCGGCCAGCTTCGGCGCCACGGTCGCGCGGTCGAGGGTCGCCACGACTTCGCCCTCCTTCACCACGGTGCCTTCCGGCACCAGCGACGCGATCTTCATCTGGTAGATCTGCGCCTGCATGGCGCCCTGGGGGGCGGAGATCTCCACGAACTTGCGGGCGCGCAGTTCGCCCGACGTCGTGACGAGGACGCTGAAGTCGCCGTGCTTCACGCTGGCCACGAGGGCGGGATTGCCGGGGCTCTCGGCCCGCGCGAACAACCAGGTGGCGGGGATGCCGAGCAACACCACCACGGCGGCGATACGGAACCAGCGCGAGCGGACTACGGCCATGACGCCTCCCCCGGGGGCAAGAAGCTACGAATCGACTTTCGGGCGCGCGCGGCGGCGGCTCCGCGCACTTCACCAACCGCGCAACGACGTCGGTTCGACACCGGAACCGGCCCAACCGTTGCAGAGCGCTTCCGCTCCGGACCGGTGTGCCGCTGCCGGCGGTCCCGACGCGGTCTGACGGCGCCAATATGGGGAGTGGTGCCCCCGCCCGCATCACGATTAATGAACTCGTAACGAAGAGTTCCTCAACGGCTAATGTGGCGGCCCGGGCGGTGCGGGGGTCCGGGGCCTGAACGCCGTCGCCGGATCGCCGGATTTTCAGGGTGCCGGCCGGGACGGCCGCCGTCCCGCAGCAAGGGGCGTGCCCCGAACTTGAACTTTGGTGCCGCGCGTGGGAGCTTTCGCACCGATTCTTCCTTCCAGGGTGAAATTCCAGATGTCACCATTTGCGTTGTCCCGGCGGTTGGGCGGGGCGGTTGCCGTCCTGCTGGTTGCGGCGGTGCCGATGGCCTGCCGTCGCGGCGCCGATCAGGCCTCCGGCAAGGCCACGAAGACCATTGGTGTCTCGCTGCTTACGCGCGAAGACGAGTTCTACCGCCAGCTCGAGGCGGGCCTTCGCCGGGCGGCCGAGGCGCACGGGTACGCCCTGGTGCTCAACTCCGGGGATCGGGACCTGGCCAAGCAGCAGTCCCAGATCGACGATTTCATCGTCCAGCACGTGGACGCGATCGTCGTCTGTCCGGTGGACTCCAAGGGCATCGGGCCGGCCATCGAGCGGGCCAACGCGGCCAAGATCCCGGTCTTCACCGCCGACATCGGGGCCGACGGTGGGCAGGTGGTGGCGCACATCGCGTCCGACAACGTGGCGGGGGGCAGGCTCGCCGCCGACTACATCGCGACGGCGATCGGTGGGAAGGGGGATGTGGGCCTCATCGGCGAACCGGACGTCCAGTCGACGATCGACCGCGAGGCTGGCTTCAAGGATGCGCTCAAGGCATACCCCAACATCCACCTGGTGGCGAACCTGAGCGGCTCCGGCACGCGCGACCACGCCCTCAAGGCGGCCGACGACATGCTGCAGGCACATCCGGCACTGAACGCGATCTTCGCCATCAACGACGAATCCGCGCTCGGCGCGCTCTCCAGCGCCCAGTCGCACCACGCGACCAAGCTCGTGATCGTGGGATACGACGCCGGGGCCGAGGCGCAGAAGGCGATCGCGGGCGGGACGCAACTCAAGGCGGACGTGGCGCAGCAGCCCGGCCAGATCGGCGAACAGACCATCAATGCGATCGCCGACTACCTGGCGGGGAAGACCCCGCCGGCGCGGATCGCGGTGCCGGTGCGGATCGTCGACGCCGATTCGGTGAAGGCGATGGCGGCCGCCATGCCGCCAAAGCAATAGGCCGCGTGGAACTCACCGCCAACGAGCTCGTCAAGCGGTATCCGGGGGTGCTCGCGCTGGACGGCGTGAGCATCGTCGTGCGCGGTGGCGAGGTGCACGCGGTGGCCGGCGAGAACGGCGCCGGGAAGTCGACGCTCATGAAAGTGCTGTCCGGGGCCGTGGCTCCCGACGCCGGTACCCTGGCCGTGGACGGCGCGGTCGTCCGCTTCGAGGGGCCGCACCGCGCGCACGCCGCTGGCATTCGGATGATCCATCAGGAGCTGAGTCTGGTGCCGGAACTCTCGGTGGCCGAAAACATCTTTCTGGGGGCCGAGCCGCGACGCCGCGGCGTGGTGGATCGTGCCCGCCAGCGCCGAGATGCCCGCGCCGTGCTCGACCGGCTGGGGCAGACCGGGCTCGACCCCGACACCCGGGTGGCCGATCTCTCGCTGGCGACGCGCCAGATGACGGAGATTGCCAAGGCGGTAGCGGCCCGCGCCCGCGTGCTGATCATGGACGAACCCACGGCCATCCTCGCGCAGGCCGAGACGAATGCGCTGTTCCGGGTGATCGAGCAGCTGCGCGACGAGGGCGTTGCGGTGGTGTACATCTCGCATCGGCTGGAGGAGATCTTCCGCATCGCCAGCCGCATCACGGTCCTCCGCGACGGCAAGCTCGTGACCACGGCGCCGCTGACCGAGTTGTCGCGCGGCGACATCGTGCGGCTGATGGTCGGGCGCGAGCTGGCTACCGGGTATCCGCGCCGTGCCGCGCCGCCGGGCGACGAACTGCTGCGCCTCGAGGCCGTATCATCGGGACCGGTGCGCGACGCGTCGCTCACGCTGCACCGGGGAGAGATCGTCGGTCTGGTGGGGCTCGTGGGCGCCGGCCGGACGGAGTTGGCGCAGGCGATCTTCGGCGCTGCCCCGGTGCAGGGCGGCCGCATGCTGCTGGACGGTGCGCCGTTCGCGCCGCGCACGCCGCGCGAGGCGATCGACGCCGGTGTGGCGCTGCTGCCCGAGGACCGCAAGCGCCAGGGGCTGGTGCTCATGGGCGCCATCCGGGAGAACGTTTCGCTGCCGTCGCTGGGCGATCTGTCGCCCCGCGGCATCGTCGACCGGGGGCGCGAACGGGCGGGCGTGGCCCGGTGGATCGATGCGCTGTCGGTGCGCACGCCGTCCATCGACCGGCCCGTCCGGCAACTCTCCGGCGGCAACCAACAGAAGGTGGTGCTGGCGCGCTGGATGCTGCGCCATTCGCGGGTGCTGCTGTTCGACGAGCCGACGCGGGGAATCGACGTCGGGGCCAAGGCCGAGATCTATGGGCTCATGCGGCGGCTCGCCGACGAGGGCGCGGCCATTCTCATGATCTCGTCCGACCTGCCCGAGGCACTGGGAATGGCCGACCGGCTGATCGCCATGCGCGGCGGGCGCATCGTGGGATCTCTGACCCGGGAGGACGCCACGCAGGACCGTGTCGCGGCGCTGATCCTCGGCGAGAGCGCCGCCGCATGAGCCCCGGCGCCGCGCGCTGGCAGCGCCTGGCCGACTACATGCTCGTGGTCGCCACGGTGGTCGAGGGGGCGGTGTTCGCCGCCATCGCCCCGGGCTTCTTCTCGCTCGCCAACGCCGTCAACGTGCTGCTGAGTGTGGCCGTGACCGGCATTCTGGCCGTCGGCATGACGGCCGTGATCCTCACGGCGGGCATCGACCTGTCCGTCGGATCGGTGGTGGCGCTCACCGGCGTCACCGGCGCCATGGCGGCGGCGCACGGGTTCATGCCGGCCACCACGGCGCTCGTCGTCGCCGTGCTCGTGGGCACGGCCACCGGTGTCGTGAACGGCACGCTCACCGCGTATCTGCAGGTGCCGGCCTTCGTGTCGACCTTGGCCATGCTCACCATTGCGCGGGGACTGGCGTTCATCGTCTCGAGTGGGCGGAGCATCGGCAACCTGCCGCCGTCGTTCGGCGCGCTCGGCCGCGCCGTGGTCTTCGGCATTCCGGCACCGGTGCTGGTCATGGCGGCGGTCATGCTCGCCGGATCGTTCGTGCTGCGGCGAACGGTGTTCGGCCGGCACATCTATGCCATCGGCGGCAACACGGAAGCGGCCTGGCTGGCCGGCGTCAACACGAAACGCGTGATCTGGTGGGTGTATGTGCTCAATGGGGCCCTTGCCGGCATTGGCGGGCTCACCCTGGCATCGCGGCTCGGGGCCGGCGTGCCCAACGCGGGGCAGCAGTACGAACTGGACGTGATCGCCGCCGTGGTCGTGGGCGGGGCATCGCTGTTCGGGGGTCGGGGCACGATCGCCGGCACGCTCTGGGGCACGGTCTTCATCGGCGTGCTCACCAACGGTCTCAATCTGGCCAACGTCGATCCCTACGTGCAGAAGATCGCGCTTGGCGTGGTCATCGTGCTGGCGGTCATCGGCGACGAGATCAGCCGGCGGCGCCGCGCGGCGGGGTAGGGCGCCCCCGCCCCCGCGGGCGAGGCCGACGCTAGGTGGCCGCGCCGCGGTTGGGCCGCATCACCCGCCGCAACAGCCACACGACGAGCGCGATGGGCAGGACGATGAAGACGAGAAACTTGAAGGCGAAGATCGTGAACAGGCCCACGGCGATCAGAATGATCACCGGGATCCCGAGGATCGCCATCGTCAGAAAGGGACGCAGCGCGAAGAGACGAATGAGGGCCGCAATCATGGGGCAGGGCTCCGGGCAGGTGGTCTGGCCTCCCTACGGTGGCACCGGCGCCCGGAGTTTCGCAACCCGGATGATGGCCCGCGGGGCGGCCGGCAGCCGGTCAGGGGCTCTCGAGCTGGATCCGCCCCTCGACCACCGCCGCCCACCCCGTGGGGCGGTGGACCAACTTGTAGATGCGCTCGAACCGGAGCCGGCCTACTCCCGTGCTGGTCGGCGTCGAGAACCGTTGGACGTAGAGGTTCACGCTCACCGTGTCGGCGGGCATCCGGAAGATGTCCGAGAAACGCACCACGTATCCCGCCATCGGGGCCGAGCAGTGCGCCACCTTGCTGCCGTCGCCCTCCGGCTCGCAGACCCCCTGCACGATGTGGCTCTTGAGGAGCGTGTTCTGCAGGCCCGACGTCACGTCGTCTCCGGGGCCGTAGCCGCCCGTGCGCGGCAGGAGTCGCGGATCGAGCATCAGGTAGAGCGAGGGGTCGCCCACCTGAAACGCGCCGGCAATGGCCTCCTGGTAGATCGACGCGCGATCGTGGAGCGGCAGGTCGGCAACCGTCAGGCCATGGCCGCGGACGTAGGCTTCCTCGGGCTTGGGGCCGCAGGCCGCGACCATCGCGAGTGCCACGCCGAAGCTGAACCGTCCGAGGTATCTCATGCGCCGTCCGTCCCGAGTTCGAAGCCGAGTCCACGCCGGGCACGGATCTCCATCGTCGCCCCGGCGTCGCGCAGTTTGCGACGCAGCCGCTTCACGGTCCCGTCGACGACGTTCGGCCCGGGGTCGAAGTTGGGGTCGAACACCTTTTCGAGCAACTCGGCGCGACTGACCGCCCGCCCGCTGTGGAGGAGCAGGTGCTCCAGCAGCGACAGTTCGTGCGGGGTAAGGCGGACGGGGTTCCCGTCCACGAGTGTTTCCCGCGTCAGGCGGTCGAGCACGACGTTGCCGACTGCGATCTGCTCCCTCCGGCGCGCGCCACCCCGGCGAACGAGGGCACGCAGCCGGGTTCGGAAGTCTTCGAAGACGATCGGTTTCGTCAGGCAGTCGTCGGCGCCGGCGTCCAGGGCCCGATCGGTGACGGACTCATCGGTCGTTCCGGTGAGCACGGCGATCGGCGTGTCCTTGCCCTGCATGCGCCATTCCTGGATGAGCGGGATCGAGTTGCCGTCGGGCAGCATCAGATCGAGGACGATGGCGTCGTAGTCGTTCGCCGTGGCGAGCAGTCGGGCCGACTCGCCGTCCACCGCCGTATCCACCCCGTACCCCTCTTCCTCGAGCAGTCGGCGTTCGAGCAGAGCCATCGTGGAATCATCGTCCACCACAAGCACGCGCATCTCGGATATTCGGTCATGATGGGAGAGGGTATCGAGCGCCTAAACGCTGTAGCCACAGCGGAATGTAATGCGGCGCTCGACGTACGGTGATCGAGGACCTCTCCCTCCCTGCCGCACGTCGGAGCCGAACGACGCGGAGCGGGTGCGCGCTGAGCCGCGTGCGATTCATACTGCCGGCCGGCCGGCGCCAGTGCGCGGATCGACGTCCGCCAACGGACGCCGGCGGCCGACGGATCAACTGATGGTGATGGTGTGCGCCATGCCGTGCATGAAATGCGGCTTGCCATCCTTGGCGTCGGGCACGAAGCAGACGGCGAGGTACTCCCCCGGCGTCAGATCGAGCGAGACGTAGTTCGTGGTTCCCACCGCTTCGAAGCTGACGCCGCCGATGCCGCTCGCGGGCGGGGGGCCATCGGGCTTCTGCATCCAGCTCATCACGTCTTCCGCCGTCTTGCCGGGGGCGAGGCGGAGAAATTCAACCTCGTGCAGCTGTGGCCCCTTGTTGGTCACGGCAACCACGTGGTGACCGGCCGTGAGCGGGGTGGAGAACTCGAAGCCATAGTCCACGAGCGCCAGGTCGACGTCGGCCTTGGGCGCGGCACCCGGCGATCCACCGGCCACCACCGTGAACGCGTGCGCCATTCCCTTGGCGAAGTGCGGCACGCCGTCCGGAATGTCGACGAAGCACAGCATCGCGTAGTTGCCTGCCGCGAGGTCCAATGTCGCGTTCGACGAGCTGCCGGGATTGGGCGCATTCGGTCCGCCCAGCGGAACGGCCCAAGCCGGGAGGGGGCCCGGGGTTTTGAGCGCGGCTTCCAGGTCGGCCATCGTCTTCGCGCTGTCGAGACGCACGACGGTCGCGTGATGGAAGCTGGGGCCGTCGTTGACGAGCGTGAGCGTCACGTAGCCGGCCGGGATCGAGTCCGGCATCTCGTACGCGAAGTCCTTGGCGTGGACGGTGACGGTGGTGGGCGCGGCGGGTTGCGCAGTGGATCCGGCCTGCTCCTGCGTGCCGCAAGCGGCGAGGATGACGAGTACGGCGGGTATGCCTACGGCGGCGGGAATGCGGGCGCGCATGGGACGGCCTCGATTGTGGGTGGGGACGACTCCGGCGGGGGACGAACGACGATGACGATGCGACACCCGGATGGCGGCGTCAATGGGGGCGGCGCGCGGGGCCGGGGCGTGGCCGGGCTCCGCGGAACCACCTCCGGCGAACGGGGTCCTACGCACGATCCGTTGGCGCGCGGGACGGCCGGACATACACTGCGAAGCGAGAGTTGGACGATGCGATTTGGCGGCGGCAGGGGGATGGCGAAGGTCGTGTGCTGGTGGACGGTGGCAGCAACGACGCTCGCCATGACGTCCCCGGTGCTCGGGGCCCAACGGGTGGCGCCGAGCGCGGTCGTCGATTCGGGCGGCCCCGCTCCGGAGGGCGGCCGGCCCGGCGGACGGGCGCTGTTCTCCCGTCGCGACGCATGGGTCGCTGTCGGCTTCGTGGCCGCCACCGTTGCCGCGCTGCCGCTCGACCAGCTGGTGGCCCACAACCTGCAACTCCCGCAGAATCAGCAGGAACCCGGCCTCGTGCGGGCGTCGACCGTCTTTCGCGATCTCGCCGACCCCGGCACGGTGTACATCGGCGCCGGGATGTACCTGGCGGGCCGGGTGTCGGGGAGCCCGACGCTCACCGACATCGGCCTGCATGCGAGCGAGGCCCTCGTCGTGGCGTCGGCTGCCGGATTTCTGCTCAAGGGTGTGGTCGGCCGGCCCCTGCCGCGGCAGGCGAACGCCGACGCCGACAGCTATCACCTGGGGCGTGGGATCCGGGTGGATGGCAACTGGCAGGCATTCCCCTCGGGGCATACGTTGGCCGCCTTTTCGGTCGCCTCGGCCGTGACCGCCGAGGCAGTCGACCGCTGGCCGGACCGGGCGCGCTGGGTCGGCGTGATCACGTACGGGGCGGCCGCGGCATCGGGGATTTCGCGGTTGTACAACAACGCCCACTGGGTCAGCGATATCATCTTCGGCGCCGGCATCGGGATCTTCTCCGGCGTCAAGACCGTGCAGTATGAGCACGCGCACCCCGGCGATTGGCTGAACCGCGTCCTCGGCCATGCGTCGGTGGCCCCCGGCCCGCGCGGCGGCGCGACGGTGGCGTTCCGCTTCGATCGCGTCTGATTCCCGGTGACGCTCGTCACGCGAGCGCGAACTGGCGCGGGTGAGCCGGCTCACTGACGCAGGTCACAGCGAAAAGACCCGCTGGCCAATAAACTGACGCCGTCACTTTCACCCTTTCGGAGCGGTGCCGATGCAGACACCCCGTAAACTGATCGCGGCCGTCACGGCCGCGTTCGCCATCCTGAGCATCAGCTGTAACGATTCCTCGCCGGTTGCGCCCGCCGCCCCCGCGACTTCGGTCGCCGACACGGTGCAGCCCGATGCCTCCCTCCTCGGTTCGTTGCTGGGCCCCACCGGGCTCCTGGCCTGCACGCCGCAGCCGTACGACTCGGTCACGCGCATCATCGGCCCCGACGGCGGCACGATTCACGTCGGCAACAACTGGTTCCACGTGCCCCCCGGCGCGCTCAGCAGGCGCGTGGCGATCACCGCCGTGGCGCCGTCGGGCCCCGTGAACGTCGTCAACTTCCAGCCGCAGGGCCTGCAGTTCGAGCGGGCGGCCACGCTCACGATGAGCTATGCGAACTGCGGACTGATCGGCCGGCTGCTGCCGCGCCACATCGCGTACACGAACGACAACCTCCGGATTCTCGAACTGCTGCCGGCCCTCGACAATCTGCTCCGGCAGACGGCGACGGCCCGGATCAAGCACTTCTCCGGATACGCGATCGCGTTCTGATCGGCCCAGGGAGAACGAAGCCAGTGTCAAAATTCGATGGCGGGGCTCCTCCAGACGCCCCGGTCACCGCCGAATTGCTTGCCGTCGCGCGCCAGCATGAGCGCGACGGCGCAATTGCACTGGCAATCGCGAGCTACCAACGGATCGTCTCGGCTCCTACCATATCGGCCGATCATGGGGTCCAGTGTGAAGCCCTCCGGCGGCTAGCGGTCCATGAGTTGCGCCGGGGAGAGGGCGGGACTGCACGGGACCTCTGCCGCCGGAGCCACGACATAGCGCGTCAATCTGGCGATGCGCTTCTCGCCGCCGAGGCGTTGAATACGATGGGGGGCATCCATATCGCCACCGGAGCCCTCGACGAGGCGCGGAAAGCGTTTCTGGAAGCACTCCGGTTGGGGGGGCCGCTGCGACCGCTGCGGGCCCGCATCGAACAGAACCTCGGCATTCTCGCGAACATCCAGGGAGCCATCGACGAGGCGCTGGCCTGGTACGGCCGTTCACTCGAAGAATACCGGGCGGCCGGGGACGACAATGGCTGCGCCATCGCATTCAACAACCTCGGGATGGCCAGCGCGGACCGCGGCTTGTTCGATGAAGCTGGACGGTACTTCCACGAGAGTCGCCTGCTCGCCGAGCAGACGGGCGACATGCATCTCCTGGGGCTGGCCCACGCCAACCACGCCGAGGTGCACGCCGCGCGGCAGCGTTACGACGACGCGCTGCACAGCGCCGATCTGGCGCTTCGCGTGTTCGAAAAAATCGGCGCCAAAGCCCCGAAGTCCGAAGCCTACCGCGTCATCGGGATCGTCTATCGCGAAACCGGGCGCCCCATGCTCGCCGAGTCACGGCTCCGATCGGCCATCGACACCGCCGTCGCCACGGGCTCCGTGCTCGCCGAGGCCGAGGGATCGCGCGAACTGGCCATGCTCTACCAGACCCTCGGCCGCAACCAGGAAGCCCTCTCGCTCCTCAACGCCGCCCACCGGCTCTTCCACCGCCTCGACGCCCGCGTCGACCTCGTCAACGTGGACGGCAAGGTGGAAGCGCTGCAGGCCACCTACCTCGAGGTGGTACGCGACTGGGGCCAGTCCATCGAGTCGAGCGACAGCTACACCTTCGGCCACTGCGAGCGCGTGGCCGAGAACGCGGCGGCGGTGGCCGAAGCGCTGGGGCTCGATCCGCAGGAGGTGCTCACGATCCGGCTCGGCGCCTACCTGCACGACGTCGGCAAGGTGCGCGTGCCGCATGAGGTGCTCAACAAGCCCGGCCGGCTCACCGACGCCGAGATGGACATCATCCGCATGCATCCGGTGTGGGGCATCGAACTCCTGGCCGACGTGGAGTTCCCGTGGGCCATCAAGCCGATCATTCGCTCGCACCACGAGAAGTACGACGGCACGGGCTATCCCGACCGGCTGCGGGGCGACGAGATCCCGCTGTCGGCGCAGATCGTGGGGGTGGCCGACGTTTTCGACGCGCTCACCACCACGCGGTCGTATCGCGGCGCGCTCGCGCCCGAGGTGGCACTGGCCGAGATCGAGCGCTGCCGGCACTGGTGGTCGCCCCGCGTCTACGAGGCGGCCATGCAGGCGTTCACGCAGCGCACCGCGACCGGGGCCAACGAGCCGGGCGACCGCTCCCGGGCCGCCTGAGCGTCAGCCGAGGCGGCGGCGTTCCTCGTGGCCGTCGTAGGGCGGCCGGGGCGCCCACAGCCGCCGCAGGTGGCCGGTGGCCATTTCCAGCGCCTCGCGATTCTCCAGAATGATCGCACCCTTGGGCGTGGAGATGATGCCGTGCGACGAGAACTCGCCGAGCACGCGCGACACCGTTTCGCGGCTGGACCCGACCATCTGCGCCATCACCTGATGCGTGGGCGGCTTGGGAATGCGCTTGCCGTCGTGCGGGGCCGCGAGCTGGAGCAGCAGGTGCGACACGCGCCCGGGGACGTCGAGCAGGATCAGCCCGCCGATCTTGTGGTCGGCTTCCTTCAACCGGCGGCTCAGCGAGCGCAACAGGCCGATCGCCACGCCCGGCATCTCCATCACCTGGCGGTACAGATCGTCGCGACGGAGGAGCAGCAGCTGCGACTCCTCGGTGGCGATCACCGTCGTCGTGCCCGGGTCGTCGTCGAACAGCGCCATCTCGCCGAAGAACTCGCCGGCCCCGAGCATCGAGAGGATCACCTCGCGACCGTCCTCGGCGATCAGCATCGACTTGACCTTGCCGGAGATGATGATGTAGAGCGTGTCCCCGGGGCCGGTGCCCGAGAGAATGATGCTGTTCTTGGAATAGTCGCGGACGTGCGCGAGCTGGCCGATCTGTTCCAGCTCCGACTCGCGGAGCTGGGCGAACAGCGAGATTCCCCGAAGCAATGTCGTGGCCGTCATCGGCAAAGCGCTGAGAGTGGAGGGCCGGGTGCGGCGCCGCCCCTGGCCGCTGGGGCGGCCGCGGCGGTCGCGGGTGGACGGGCCAACGATGGGTGTGAATGCGCCGATCCGCAAGTCGGGGCGGGGCGCCGGCTCCACCCGCCGGGTCGCCGGCCCGGTTAAATTCCGCCCACGATGCCGCAGGCCCCTTCGTTCGACCGACCGTGATCACCGGCCATCTGGGCCTGGCATTCGGCGCGCGCGCCGTCGACCCCGAGGCGCCGGTCGGCTGGCTGGCCGTCGCCACGTTCGCGCCGGACATCGCCGACGTGGTGCTCGCCTCGGCCGGGGTGTGCAACCCCGATGGCGCCTACACGCACTCGCTGATCGCGATCGCCGTGACCGCCCTCGTCCTCGGCGCCGCGGCGCTCTGGCGATCCGGACGCCGGCGCACCGCGCTCGTCATCGCCGGACTCGTGGTGTCCCACCTGCTGGCCGACTACCTGACGGGGCTCAAGGCGCTCTGGCCCGGCGGGCCGGTGGTCGGGCTCAACCTCTACCGTTGGCCGGTCGTGGATATGGCGCTCGAGTGGGCGTTCGTTTCGGTCGGCTGGTGGGTGGGGCGCCGGTGGGGCGGGGCGTCGCGGTGGGCCGGGTCGCGCCTGCTGCTGGCGGGACTGCTGACCTTCCAGTTCTTCACCGATGCTCTGGCACGCCCCCAGCAGGCCGACAAGACGAACGTCTGCGCCAAGGCCGACTTCATCAAACACCTCGGGGAGCTGTTCTGACGGTCCCCCGGCCCCGGCGCGATGACAGCGGGGCGTTCGGCGAGTAAGATGGAGGCACGCCCCGCCGGTTCACGAACCCACTCCCGCCATGCGCCGCTTTCCGATCCTCCTCAGCCTGGCCCTCGCCCCCCTCGTCCCCTTCGCCGCCGCCGGTGCCCAGCGCGCCGAGCCCGCGTTCACCCACGCCGATACGCTGCGCGGCACCGATGGGCCCGCGCGCGCGTGGTGGGATGCCGAGTTCTATGACCTGCACGTCCGCGTCGATCCCGCCGACAGTAGCATCAGGGGCCGCAACGCGATCACGTACCGTGTACTCCGGCCCGAGCGCGAGATGCAGATCGACCTGCAACAGCCGATGGTGGTCGACAGCATCATCCAGGCCGGGCGCATGCTCTCGTACCGCCGCGACGGGAACGCCTTCTTCGTGGCCCTCGACGAATCGCAGCGGGCCGACGACCGGCACACGGTCACGGTGTACTACCACGGCAAGCCCCGGGCCGCGCGGCGGCCGCCCTGGGACGGCGGCTACATCTGGCAGCACGACAGCCTGGGAAACCGATGGGTGGCCACGGCCAACGAGGGCCTCGGGGCGAGCGTCTGGTGGCCGCTGAAGGATCTCCTCTCCGACGAGCCCGACAGCCAGCGGATCGCGATCACGGTGCCCGATCCGATGATCGACGTCTCCAACGGCCGGCTGCGGTCGGTGACCCCGAACGGCGACGGCACCACGACCTACGAGTGGTTCGTGACCCAGCCCATCAACAACTACGATGTCGAGGTCAACGCCGGCGACTACACCCACTTCGGCACGATCTACCGCGGCGAATCGGGTGCGCTGACGATGGACTTCTGGCCGCTGGCCTACCACCGCGCGGCCGCCGAACGCCAGTGGGCGCAGGCGACCTCGATGATGCAGTGCTTCGAACACTGGTTCGGGCCGTACCCGTGGTACGCAGATGGCTACAAGCTCATCGAGGCGCCGCATCTGGGTATGGAACACCAGAGCGGCGTCGCGTACGGCAACAAGTTCGAGAACGGGTATCTGGGGCGCGACCTCTCGCACACCGGCCTCGGCCTGGCGTGGGATTTCATCATCGTCCATGAGAGCGCCCACGAGTGGTGGGGCAACAGCGTGAGCGGCCGGGACCACGCCGACATGTGGATCCACGAGAGCTTCGCGAACTACGCCGAAAGCCTGTACGAGGAGTGCCAGAGCGGCAAGGCGGCGGGCGAGCGGTACGTGATCGGGACCCGGGCCAACATCCAGAACGATCGCCCGATCATCCCGGCCTACGGCGTGAACGCCGAGGGCTCCGGGGACATGTACTACAAGGGCGGCAACATGCTGAACACCATCCGCCAGATCGTGAACGACGACGCCAGGTGGCGCGACATCCTGCGGGGCATCCAGCGCACCTTCCGCCACCAGACCGTGAGTTCGGCGCAGGTGGAGGCCTACATCAGCCGGCAGGCCGGCGTCGACCTGAGCAAGGTGTTTCAGGAATACCTGACCACGACGATGGTGCCCGAACTCGAATACCGGTTTCGCGGCCGCGAGCTGTCCTATCGCTGGACCCACGTGGTCCCGGGATTCGACATGCCGGTGAAGGTGACGCTGCAGCCCGGCACGTATGCGTTTCTCCATCCCACCGAGCAGTGGCAGACCGTGGCCACGACGCTCGCGTCGCCCGGTGACTTCAAGGTCGACGACAACTTCTACGTGACGGCCCGCCACGTGGCCGCCAGCACCGGAAAGGAGTAGCCGATGTCCATCGTGCGCCGTCTCTCGAGACTCGTGCCACTGGCGTTCGCCGCCGGGGCGGCCGCCTGCAAGATCGCCGAGCAGCCGCCGGCGTCGGACACGACCGCCCTCAAGCCGCTCAAGGTCGTCGATGTGGCGTACATGGATACCACCGCCAAGGCGTGCAGCGACTTCTTCGAGTTCGCCAACGGGACCTGGCTGAAGACGGACACGATCCCGGCCGCGTACTCGTCGTCCGGCGTGTTCAAGGACATGGCCGACCGGAACGAGCTGGTGGTGAAGTCGGTGCTCGAGGACGCCGTGGCCAAGGCGCCGTCGTTGCCCGATTCGAGTACCGAGCACAAACTCGGCACGTTCTATGGAAGCTGCATGGATTCGACCACCGTCGAGGCGGCGGGGCTCACCCCGTTGCAACCGACCCTCGCCGCCATCGACTCGCTGACCCGGCGCGAGGCGCTCGTGCCGCTCGTGGCGCAGCTGCAGATGAGCGGGGCCAACGTGCTGTTCCGATACTACCCGAGCGTGGACGCCCACGATGCCGCCCACTACGTGGCCGACGTCGATCGCGGCGGCCTCGGACTTCCCGACCGCGACTACTATCTGAACAAGGCAGCGTCCGCGGACTCCACGAGGAAGGCGTACGTGGCCCACGTGGCCAGGATGTTCGTGCTCGCCGGCGAGGACAGCGCGGCGGCGGCCGGCGACGCCGACCACGTCATGGCGCTGGAGACCGAACTCGCGAAGGCGCAACTCCCGCGGGTGGCGCGGCGCGACCCCAAGGCCAGCGACCACCAGATGCCGGTGAGCGGCCTGGAGCGCCTCGCTCCCAGCGTTCCGTGGGCGACCTACTTCCACGACATCGGCGTGTCGGCGCCGCTCGCCAAGGTGAACGTCGACGAACCGGCCTTCATGCGGACGGTGAACGCGCTGGTCGCCAACCGGCCGCTCGCCGACTGGCGCGCCTACCTGCGCTATCACGCACTCTCCAGCGCCGCCCCCTGGCTCAGCTCCGCGTTCGTCAACGAAAACTTCGCCTTCAGCCAGCGGTTCTCCGGCGCCAAGCAACTGTTGCCGCGCTGGAAGCGGTGTCTGCGCGCCACGGACGGTGAGATCGGGGAGGCGCTGGGCCAGGCGTACGTGGCCAGAACCTTTCCGCCGGCGGCCAAGGCCAAGGCCAAGTCCGTGATCGACGATATCCGCGCGGCGTTCCGGGAGCGCCTGACGAAGCTGACCTGGATGTCCGACACCACGCGCGCCCAGGCGCTCGACAAGCTCGCCCGCATGGGGGAGAAGGTCGGCTACCCCGACCACTGGCGGGACTACTCCAGGCTGCAGGTCACGCAGGGCCCGTTCGTGCTCAACGTCGTCGCCGCCGATCGCTTCGAGTGGAACCGCATTGCCAACCGGCCCGGCCAGCCCGTGGACCGGAGCGAGTGGGACATCACCGTCCCCACCGTGAACGCGTACTACGATCCGACCAAGAACGAGATGGTGTTCCCGGCCGGGGCCCTCGTTCCCCAGACGTTCGATCCGAACGCCGACGACGGGGCCAACTACGGGGCGCTGGGTGGCAGCTGGGCGGGCCACGAACTCACCCACGGGTTCGACGACGAGGGACGCCACTACGACGCGGACGGCAACCTGCGCGACTGGTGGACCGCCGCCGACTCGAAGGCGTTCGACCGGCAGGCCGAGCTCGACGCCAGGCAGTACGACGGCTACATCGCGGTCGATACCTTCCACGTGGACGGGCACCTCACCCTCGGCGAGAACATTGCCGACTACGGCGGGGCGCTGACGGCGTACGACGCGCTCCAGCGGGCGCTGGAGCGCGACGGCCGGCCGGCGCTCATCGACGGCTTCACGCCCGAGCAGCGCTACTTCATCGCCTTCGCGCAGACCTTCCGGGCCCATTCGCGGCCCGAGCAGATGCGGCTGCGCGTGAAGGTCGACCCGCACTCGCCCGAACGGTGGCGCGTGAACGGGCCGCTCTCGAACATGGAGGCGTTCGCCAAGGCGTTCGGATGCAAGGCGGGCGATCCGATGGTGCGTCCGCGGGCGCGCGTTCCGAACATCTGGTAAGCCACCACGCAGGAGGACGGTCCCATGCCGATGCCGAAGAGAATCGCCGTTCCCCACTGGCGCCCGCTGATCGCGGCGCTGCTGTGCCTCGCGACGGCCGCGGGGGCCCCCGCGCCGCGAGTCGGGCCGCCCCGCGGTGCCGTCCTCGTCGTCGGCGGCGGAGCCATGGGGCCCGAGCTGTGGGGCAAGTTCGTGGAACTCGCGGGCGGGCCCGATGCGCTGATCGTCGATGTCCCGACGGCGGGCGGCGCGTCGACGTATCCGGCGGACTGGCGCGGTACGCGCGGGCTGAAAGCGGCGGGCGCGCGGAACGTCGTCGTGCTCCATACCATTGATCGCGCCGTCGCCGACGCCGACAGCTTCGTGGCGCCCCTCAAGCACGCCGGCGGCGTCTGGTTCGAGGGCGGGCGCCAGTGGCACCTGGTCGATTCGTATGCCGGCACCAAGACCGAAGCGGCGTTCCACGACGTGCTCGCGCGTGGCGGCGTGGTGGGCGGGTCGTCGGCCGGCGCGTCCATTCTGGCCAGTTTCCTGGTCCGGGGCGCCCAGTCCGGGAACACGATCATGGTGGCGCCGCGCTATCGGCAGGGCTTCGGCTTCCTGCGCGGCGTGGGCATCGACCAACACGTGGTGGCGCGCGAACGCCTGCCCGATCTCGCCGACTCGGTGATGCCGCGCTTCCCGGAACTGCTCGGGATGTCGGAAGACGAGGGGACCGCCTGGCTGGTCGAGGGCGATACGGCCACGATCATGGGGCGCAACAAGGCGTTCGTGTACGGCGGGAACGACCCCACCGATCCCGGCAAGCCGTTCCTCACGCTCCATCCCGGCGATCGATACGACCTCGGGGCCCGCCACCTGATGCACCGCGCGATCGAGGATTCGCCGCTCACCGGAGCCTTCGTCGACTCCGTCTTCGCGGATCTCGGCGACGCGGGGGCGGCCGTCCTCGTGGCCGAGAACGGCGAGGTGTTCGTGGATCGCTCGTACCACATCCCGCCGCAGCCACGCTTCATGCCCACCACCACGCTGCCCCAGTTCGCCCTCGGCGGACTGGCCGACGGCTATCTGGCGGCGGCGGCGCTCCTGCTCGAGCGCGACGGGAAGCTCCGTCTCGACGAGCCGCTCGATTCCGGCGGCGCGGTCACGATCCGCGACTATCTGGCCGGGGGGGCCCCGGTCCCCGATGGCGCCGCACAGTTGGCGCGTCTCATCGCCGCGCGGGCGGGCACGACCTTCCCCCGCTTCGTGACGCAGCGGGTGTTCACCCCGATCGGGGCGCATCGGACGGTGGCCCGCGACGACGGCGCGTTCGAGAGCGACGTCGACGAACTCTACCGCTGGGACCTCGGGCTCCTCGACGATCCCGAGTTCACGGTGGCGGGAACCGACAGCGCCTTCGCCCCGGCGCGCCCCGGCGGCACGCGGGGCCTCGGCTGGCGCGTGGAAACCGCGCACGGGCTGCGGAAGGTGAGCGCGTACGGCACGCCGGCGGGCGGTCGCAACGCGTTCGTCACCTATCCGGCGCGGCGGGCCGTGGTCATCATCGTCTCGACCAGCGATGCCGTGAACGCCGGAGCGATGGCCGATCGCATCGCCGACCGGTTGCTCGGCGCGGGGCGCCCCTAGCGGCAGAGGAGCGCCGGCGGGGGCGACGCGCGGATGACTTGCAATCCGGTTGGGGAATGGCTCTACTCCGAGTGTCCCCGGCCGGATTTCATTTCTTCCAGGTCCCGTCCCATGCGCTTCGTTCTCGCCGCCGTCTGCCTGTCGCTCGTCGCACCGCTGGCGGGCGCCCAATCCAACGCCGTCCGCATCGTCAACGGGGAGTACACCCGGTCGCACGACTACGATCTCGTGCACCAGCGAATCGCCCTCTCGGATTTCGACTGGGACTCGACGTCGTTCAAGGGTGAGGTCGCGACCACGGTCGTGTCCCGGCGCGCCGGGCTGGATTCGCTGATCCTCGACGAGGGGGCGTTGCTCCGGAACACCCGCGTGGTCGACGCCCGGGGGCGCGCCATCCGCACGGCGCGCCACGGCGACACGCTCGTCGTCTTCCCGGCGGTCCCGGTGGCGTTCGGGGATACGATGCGGTTCACGATTGCGTACGACGGCAAGGTCAACAACGGTCGCGGCCTGACCTACATCACGCCCGACGGACTCGCCCACCGGCCCCGGCAGCTCTGGAGTCAGGGCGAGGACATGGACAACCATTTCTGGTTCCCCACCTACGACTTTCCCAACGACAAGGAATCGTGGGAGCTGGTGGCGACGGTCGATCGCGGCGACGTCGCCGTCTCCAACGGCCGCCTCGTCTCGGACGTCCGGCACGGGACGCAGCACACGATGACCTGGCGGGAGGACCGGCCGTCCGCCACCTACCTGGTGTCGCTGGTCATCGGGCCGTTCGCCAAAATCCATGACTCGTGGCAGGGCGTCCCGGTGGACTACTACGTCTACCACGCCGACAGCTCACGGGCGTGGCGCCTGTTCCATCATACGCCCGACATGATCGACACCTACTCGCGCCTCACGGGCGTGAAGTATCCGTGGGCAAAGTACGCCCAGACCACGGTGGCCGACTTCTTCGGCGGCATGGAGAACGTGAGCGCCACCACGCTCGTCGATTGGCTGCCCGACGCCGGCGACTACCAGGACCGCCCGTGGTATCTGGAACTGCTGATCCCGCACGAGTTGGCCCACCAGTGGTTCGGCGACTACGTCACCACCGAGGACTGGGCCAACCTCTGGCTGAACGAGGGCTTTGCGGAATTCATGCCCGGCCAGTACTGGTTGCACGCCCGCGGCGCGCATGCCGCCGAGGACTACTACGACGACGAGTACCATCAGTACGTCGCCACCGACGCCCGCCGCCCGATGGCACTCGCGTCCAGGGGCTCCAACAACATCTACCCCAAGGGCGCGCTCGTGCTGCAGATGTTGCAGGACTACCTGGGCCCGCAGCGCTTCTGGGCGTCGCTCCACACCTACCTCACCCGGCACGCCTTCGGAAACGCGACCTCGGACGACCTGCGCCAGGCCATTCTCGCGGCCACCGGCGAGAACCTCGATTGGTTCTGGAGCGAGTGGGTGTACGACGCCGGCTACCCGAAGCTCGACGTCAGTGCCCGCTACGACAGCACCGCCCATACGCTCTCGCTCGACGTGCAGCAGACGCAGCTCGACACGCTGAAGGCCGGTCCCGACGGCGTGAAGTTCGACGTCCCGCAGGTCTTCCGTATGCCGCTGTCGATCCGCGTCGGCACCGCGCACGGCGACGTCGTGCACCGGGACGTTCTCGCGGCGCGCGCCCAGACGATCACCGTGCCCGGGGTGATGAGCCCGCCGACCATGGTCATCTTCGACGACGGCAATCACGTGCTCAAGCAGCTCACCTTTCACGAGCCCACCGCCTGGCTGGCCACACAACTCACCCGTGACGCCAACCTCTGGAACCGCGAGTGGGTGATCGGCCAGCTTGCCGACCGGGCCACCGACACGGCGGCGATCGCCGCCCTCACCAACGCGGCGGCGCACGCCGACTACTACCTCACCCGCCAGCAGGCGGTGGCGGCGTTGGGCGATTTCTCGGCGCCGGCGGCGCTCGATGCCGTACTGCTCGCCACACATGATACCTCGTCATCGGTCCGCGCCGCCGCCATGGCCGCCCTCGGCAAACTGGGCGGCGATCGCGCCGTGGCCCGCCTGCATGACGCCTTTGCCCACGACTCCAGCGACCAGGTGCGCGCCGCCACCGTCGGCGCTCTGGCCGACGCCGATTCGGCGCACGCCGGCGAGGTGTTCGATCAGGCGCTCCGGATGGCATCGTACCGCGAAGTCATCCGCCATGCGGCCCTGCAGGCGATCGTCCAGCGAAACGACACGGCTCGTGTGAGCGACGTGGAGCGCATGCTCGCGCTCGACGGGCTGCCCGCCCAGGTTCTGGGCGTGCTCGCGGCGCGCGGCGATGGGCACGCGCTGGACGCCCTCATGCAGCACGTCAACGACGAGCGCGCCGGCGTGCGCCGGTTCGTGGTCCAGGGGCTGGGCATCGCCGTGTCCCGTTCCGATCACGCGGCGATCCTGGCCCGCCTGGAAGCGGCCGAACCGTCCATCGTCCATCCCGACACCCGGCGGGCCGTTCAGGCGCTCATCAAACGCGCCAAGGGCCAGGGTGGCGGGAGCGGCGGGTGACTACTGGCCGGCCGGCAGGCGGAGGATGGCCAACTGGGGCTTCAGCGTCGACGACAACGGTTGGACGTTCGGCGCCGCGAACTGAATGGTGACCGTCGCGGCGTCCTGCGGCGTGTCGAGCCGGTAGAACGACGTGGTGCCCGGCGACATGATGGAGCTCGACGTGTCGCTGGTGATCGGGAAGAGCGCGACCGGCCGTGCGTACGGGATGTCGGACGCCGGGCCCGCCGTGGTGAACAGTCGTGCCCAGAGCTGCGACACGTTGCGGCTGGTGAACCGGTCGGCAGCGGGGGCGGTGTTGCGGGGCAGCCCGGGCAGGCTGTCCGTGTAGATCGCGAGGCCGAAGTCGGCGAACATTTCGGGGAACGACTGCCCCGTCGCGGCCTCGATGTTGGCCACGCCGGTGGCGCCGGTGTCCTCGAGCTTCTTGTACACGGTCCCGTTGCTCTGGTCTCCCAGCCACCGGAGCAGCAGCCAGTCGCCGCCGCGCCAGGAGAATCCGTTGTCGGAGTCGGAGTGCAGCGTCACGCTCGACGTGTCGGGGAGCAGTGCGTACTGATACGAGTCGTACAGAAAACCCTGCACGAAGGTCTCGGCCGAGTCGGGAAAGAGCTGCGACGGATCGGTGCGGCAGCTCGGCGGCGGGCAGAGGTTCTCGTAGTGCACCGCGCCCTCCTCCTCGGCCACGAGGCTCAGCCCCTCGTCCAGCCAGCCCTTCTCGGCAGACCCGTTGTGTACCACTACGTGTTGCGAAAAGTTGATCAGGTGCTGCAGTTCGTGCAGGAAGGTGGCGGGGATGTCCGACTCGACCTGCGCCGCGGAGTGCGTGCAGCTCGCCGTCCCGTTCGGATCCGGCACGATGGAGAAGAAGATCTCGGCCTGATTGGAGTTCGGATCGTTGGCGACGGGGCCGAAGTCCTCGGAGTTGAAGAATCCGGCGATGTAGCCCTGCGTGGTGCACTGTGCGCCCGGGCTCAGGGCGTTGACGACCGGCGACATGAGCATGATGACGTGCCCGTTGGCGTCGATATCGGAGGGCTGGCCGAAGGTGGCGGTGTCGATCGGATACAGCGTCTGGTCGAAATACTGGCCGAACTGCTGGAGCTGGGTATTGGTGAACCCACCGCTCGGGGCCAGCGTGTCGACGTAGAGCAGGATGTCGTTGCCCACGTAGGCGAGCTTCGCCCCCACCGTCTTCCACTGGTAGTTGCTGCTCTGAACGTTGGACAGCACTCGGAAGCTGCGGATGCTGCCGGGTGCGGGGGTGACCGCGTCGGCGCGGGAGAACGAGGCCCGCAACCGGGCGCTCGTGGTGCGGAAGGCTCCCGTGGCGGCCAGGCGCGCGCCCCGGGTGAGCATCGTGGCGTCGAACGCCATCTGCCGCCGATTGGGATGCGGAAGCGGCACCGTGCCGCGCGCCGCACCGCTCGCCATCACCGACGCCGCCGGAACGACGGCGGTCGCCGCGGCTTCTCCGGCGGCCAGGCTGTACGTGACCGGCGTATTCGTCGCCTGGTCGGTCGCGAACTCCGGGACGACCAGATAGCTGGCCCCGTTGCCCGCCACCGTGACCGTGGTCCCTCCGTTGCTGCAGTCCACGCGCGCCGCCTGTGCTTCGGCCAGCTGGAGCGTGCCGCTCACCGAACAGGGATTCACCTGGAACGACACCGGGGGCGTCGTGGGACTCTTGCTGCTGCCACCGCAGGCGCCCGCGAGCAGCAGGGCGGACCCGGCAACGAGTCGGGTGAGCGGAGCGCCGCCGGCCGCCGGCCGGAGCGGAGTGGGAGCGCGATCGGCGAGCGGCGTCGGCATATCGGGATTCTCAGGTGTGACCCGAAGGTGTGACCAGCGGGAGAGCGTCGTAGTCGTGATACGCGTGATAGCGTGTCGGAGCGAAAAAAGTTCCGGTCGGGCCGTGCGTACGTGGGGCGTCCCGTCGTCGCCGGTCGGTCGTCGCAAAGAAACCCTAATATCGACGGAATTTCCGTGGCGCAGCCCCTTGCGTGAACGGGGACTTCGTATAATCGTAGGAACTAATTTGTTTGCTAACTAAGTGCTGAGGCGCCAATGGGATCGCCCGAACGGCAACGAAGCCGAACGTCGGAGCGCGGAGGTATCGCCGGCATGCGGCGGTATACCGCGCTGTTCGCCTTTGCCGTCGTCGCATTAGGGTTCGCCGAACTGGCGCTGTTCGTCGGCCAACGGGTGGTGCAGGGGTGGCAGGATCACAGCCGGCTGGTGGGCCGGGTGGCGCGTGACGCGTACCTGTTGGCGCTCGAGCGCCGGAGCCGGGTCGACGAATTCCGCGTCGCCGGATCGGCCGTCGACACGGCGGCCATCCGCGCCGGCGCGGCGCGGCTCGAGTCGATACTGGACACCCTGACCGCCCTCACGGCGGACAATCCGGCGCAGCAGACCCGGGCCCGCCAGATCACCGCCGCGGTGGCCGCGTGGAATGCGTCGTTCGTGACGCCCCTGGTGGGCGGCGGCCTCTCGGCGGCGGCGGCGCGGGACGCCGACGTTTCGGCCTTCGGGCCCGTGCGCACCTCGTTCGCCCGGTTCCTGACCGCCGAGGATGTGCTCTACGACAACCGGCGCGAGGACGCCCTGATGCTCGGGCTGCTCGCGCTGGCGGCGATGCTGGTGCCGGGAGGCCTGCTGGCGGGACTCGTCATCGCCACCGGGCGGCGATTCGCCGTCCAGGCGGAGCAGTTGGCCGACCAGCAGGATCAGCTCGAGGAGCAGGCCGTGGAACTCGAGCAGCAGGTGCAGGAGCTCGAGGTCGCCAACACCGAACTGGCCGAGACCGCGGCGGCGGAGAAGCGGGCGCGGGACCAGGCCGAGGTCGAGGTGCGGGAACGGCAGCGACACGCCGCGCTCCTCGACGCGGCGATGGCCAGTTCGCCCATCGGCCTCTCGCTCCTCGACCGCGATCTCCGGTACATCCGGGTCAACGACGCGATCGGCGCCATCACCGGCATTCCGCCGGCCGAACACGTCGGGCGCACCCTGCGCGACGTGAATCCGACGCTGAGCCCGGACATCGAGGCGGTGCTTCGCCGCGTTGCGGAGACGGATGAGCCGGTGCGGAACCTGGAAATGCTGCGCAACGGCGGACCGCCGGGCGAGACGCGGCACCTGCTGCTCAACGCATATCCCGTGAAGACGGCGGCCGGCGAGCTGCTCGGCGTCGGCGTGGCGGCGCTGGATACCACCGAACAGCGCACGCTGCTCGCCCAATTTCACCACGCGCAGAAGCTGGAAGCCGTGGGCCGGCTGGCGGCCGGCGTTGCGCACGACTTCAACAACCTGCTCACGGTCATTCGGAGCTACTGCGATCTGGCCCTGCTCGAAATGCCGGAGGGCGCGCAGGGGCGCGAGGAGATTCGCGAGATCCGGTCGGCAGGCGAGCGGGCAGCGGCGCTCACCCGGCAGATCCTCGCACTCAGTCGCAAGCAGGCGATTCTGCCGCGCGCGCTGGCGTTGGGCGAGGCCCTCGGAGAGATGGAGTCGATGCTCCGCCGGGTCACCGGCGACGGGGTGAAGCTCGAGTTCCGGCTCGACGATCCCCTGGGCACCGTCTACATCGATCCGACGCATCTGGAACAGGTGCTGATGAACCTGGTGATCAACGCGGTGGACGCCCTGCCCGAAGGCGGGCGCATCTTCGTCGAAGCGGCAAACGTGGTCGTGGACGCCGCCGAGGCGCGGCTGGGCGCCGGGGTGAAGCCCGGTGACCACGTGGTGATCACCGTGCGGGACAACGGCACCGGCATCGACGACGAGACGCTGCAGCGCATCTTCGATCCCTTCTTCACCACCAAGCCGCAGGGGAAGGGCACGGGGTTGGGACTCTCCACGGTGTACGGCATCGTGCGGGATGCCGGGGGGCACGTGCGCGTGGACAGCGTGGTGGGGGAGGGGACGACCTTCCGCGTGTACCTGCCGGCCGAGCTGCCCCGCGGGATGCCGGAGCTGCGCCACACCCCGGAAGCGGCGCCGGTGCCGGCGATGGCCCGCGAGGGCGAGACGGTGCTCGTGGTGGAGGACGAGGATGCGCTGCGCGGCACCCTGATGCGGATTCTGCGCCGGCGCGGCTATCGGGTGCTCGAAGCGGCGCATGGCGGCGAGGCACTGCGCGTTTCGCAGGAGTACGACGGGCGCATCGATCTCGTCCTCAGCGACATCCACATGCCGGGCATGCACGGGCGCGATCTCATCGACCGGCTCCACGCCGAGCGTCCCGACCTCCGGGTGTTGTTCACCAGCGGGTCGTCGGCCGGGGACGGGGAGGACGGCCGCCAGATCGCGGGTCCCTTCGACTTCATCGCCAAGCCGTTCACGATCGACGAGTTGGCGTCGGCGTTGCGGCGGGTCCTGGACCAAGCGCAGGTCGTGTAGCCGGGAGCGGCGCGCGGACCAACGAATCCGGCGCCAGCGGTGTCCGATCCTGGGACGACCAGTCCCACATCCGACCACCGGACTCTGGATGGTTCCTACGCCGATGGAGCCAACCCGTTGTGGGGCAGCGTCTTATAGTCGCCCCATCGCGGCACGCCCCTTGCTCTCACGTCAGGCGACGTACACGCCAACCAGTGGAGATTCTCGATGCATCGATTCCGCGCTCGCCTGTTGATCGCCTGCTTCCTGATCCTTCCGACGCCGCTCCTGGCGCAGGGCGCGGGGGAGTCCGGGCCGGTTCCGATTTCGTTGGAAGATGCCGTGCAGCAGGCGAAGGCCACTTCGCCGGCGACCGTGCAGGCGCTGGGGCAATCGCGCGTGGCGAATGCACAGTTCAAGACGCGCATCGCGGCATTTGTCCCGAACGTGAGTTTCTACGAGGGCACGAGCCGTAGTGAGGGCCTTACCTACGTGCAGGGCGTGCTTCTGCCGACCGGCGGCGGTTGGGGAAACAACCGCGGCTATTCGGCGAGCATGACGATCTTCAATGGCGGGCAGAACATTCTCGACTTCCAGGCGGCAAAGGCCAACCTCGACGCGGCGGATCAGAATCAGATCATCCAGGGTTTTGCCATCGAACTGAACGTCAAGCAGCAGTACTTCGCGGTGCTGGCGGCGCGGGAGGCGGTGGCGGCGGCGCAACAGCAGGTCAAGGAAGCGAACGGGCAGATGGCGGTGACCGCAGCGCAAGTAGCGGGAGGCTCGAAGTCGCGTGCTGATTCGCTCGCCAGCGCGGTCGCGGTTGGCGTGGCCCGAGTGGCGCTTGTGTCGGCGCAGGGAAACCTGGTGACCGCGAACACGGCGCTCACGCGCCTCGTCGGCGGGGCGCACGAAGTTACGGCCCTGCCATCCGACACGGGCCTGGTGCCTTCGATCAGCCTGGACAGCGCGAACCTTGTGGACCTCGCCCTTCGCGGCCCCGCCGTGGAGCAGGCCAAGCACCTGGCATCGGCCAACCGCTCGAACTGGTGGGCGTCGTTGTCCGGGTACCTGCCGAGCCTGAGTGTGTCCTACAGCAGCGGCAAGAGTTGGCACACGGATTCCTTCGTGCTGGGCGGTGGCACGCCGGGCCACAGCACCTACCTTTCGTTCGGCTTGGGCTACAGCCTGTTCGACGGACTGCGGCGGGAGGCTGGGGTGGTGCAGGCCGACGTGAATCGCGACAACGCCAAGGCCTCGCTCCGCGATGCGCGTCTGGCCGCGCGCGAGAACATTGCGCAGTACTACGCCGCATTCCACACGGCTGAGACGAAGATCGAATTGCAGCAGCTCCAGATCGAATCGGCCACGGAAAACGTCGCGGCGAAGGATGCCCAGTATCGAGCCGGCGCCGCGAGTCTCGTCGACGTGTTGCAGCAGCAATCCCTGCTCGCCACGGCACGCCAGGGACTCATCCAGGCCCGGCTCGACGCCCGCACGGCGAAAGCCCAGATCGAGGGCATCATCGGCAAGGACATCCAGTAGGCCGGAATCGCGGGAAATCGGGGGTGGCTCCTCACGGGGCCCGCCCCCTGCGTTTGGCATTCGCCATCGCTTGACGCCTCCCGGCCCCGGAAGTATCTCCCCACCGTTCTCCACGGTCCCCCTGCCGTCTCGTGCTCCACGACCTTCGATGCCCCGCGCATCGGGAGTTTTCTGTGGCCAACAAGCCCACCAACGCCGATCCCCTCGCGCCCGAGCCTTCGCGCGACGCCGCCGCCGACGAGTCGCCCACGTCGCGTCGCGACTTCCTGCTCAAAGCCGGCCGATTCGGCCTCGCCGCGTCCCTCGCCGGCCCCTTCATCGGCAAGTCCCTCTGGCCGCGCGCCACCGGCTCGGCGCCGGCCGTGCTGCCCCCGCCCAGGCCGTCGCCGGAGGCGCTGGGCCACGGCATCCTCACCGGCGGCGTCAGCGCACCGGTGAACCCGAAGCTGTTCGACGGCCTCCAGTGGCGCATGCTCGGCCCCTTCCGGAGCGGACGCGTCGATGCGGTGACCGGCGTGCACGGCCGCCCCAACGAGTTCTACTTCGGGTCCGTGAACGGCGGCCTCTGGAAGTCCGTCGACGCCGGCCGAGTCTGGGAACCGGTGTTCGACTCGGTGCCCGTCGGCTCCATCGGGGCCGTCGCCACCGCGCCCTCGGCGCCCGACACGGTGTACGTGGGCACCGGCGAGTGCACGCTCCGCGACTCCACCGGGTTCGGCAACGGCATGTACAAGTCCACCGACGCCGGCAAGACCTGGACGCACCTCGGTCTCGACGAGACGCAGCACATCGGCAAGATCGCCGTGCACCCGCACGACCCGAACATCGTCTACGTGGCCGCCATCGGGCACTTCTACGCGCCCAACCCCGACCGCGGCATCTTCCGCACCCGCGACGGTGGCAAGACCTGGAAGAAGGTGCTGTTCAAGAACAACGACGTGGGAGCGATCGAGGTGCAGATCGACCCGAAGAATCCGAACGTCGTCTACGCCGGACTCTGGAATACGCGGCGGCCCCCCTGGTTCGTGTATGCGCCGAGCAACGGCCCGGGCGGCGGCATCTACAAGTCCACCGACGGCGGCGACACGTGGAAGGAGCTCACCAACGGGCTCCCCACCCAGGGCATGGGCAAGAGCGGCATCGCCGTCTCGGCCAGCCATCCGAACCGCGTCTACGCCGTGATCGACAACCTCGAGCCGCCCCCGGGCGCCAAGCCGCCCGAGCCCGCGGCCGGGTCGTTCGGCGCCGGCGCCACGGGGCAGGGCGGCTTCTTCCGGTCCGACGACGGTGGCGCGCACTGGACCAGGATGTCCGACGACAGCGCGCTGTGGGGCCGCGGCTGGTACTTCGAACACGTCGTCTGCGATCCCACCGATCCCGACATCGTCTACGTGGCCAACGTGGACGTGGCGAGATCGATGGACGGCGGCAAGACCTGGCTCGCCCTCCGCGGGTCGCCGGGCGGTGACGACTACCATCAGTCGTGGATCTCGCCCGACGATCCGAACACGATGATCCAGGCCAGCGACCAGGGGTGCATCATCACGCGCAATGCGCGGGAGAAGGATCCCACCAAGGTCACCTGGAGTTCCTGGCTCAACCAGCCGATCGCGCAGATGTATCACATCTCCGTGGACTACCGCTTCCCGTACTGGGTGACCGGCGCCCAGCAGGATTCGGGGTCGGTGGCCGTCCGGGTGCGCGGGAAGTTCGGCGAGATCTCCACGCGCGACTGGGAGCCGATCGGGGCCGGTGGCGAGAGCGGCTACACGGCCGGCGATCCGCTGCACCCGGGCATCATCTACGGCGGCACGGGCAGCCGCTACGATCTGGCGCTCAACCGCAGCATCGGACCCACGTCGAGCCCGCAGGTGCCAGACGGCGCGAAGGTGCGCACCGACTGGACGCAGCCGCTCGTGCTGTCGCCGGCCGATCCGCGCAACCTGTACTACGCCAATCAGTACGTGTTCAAGTCGTCGGACAGCGCGCAGACCTGGACCCGCATCAGCGACGACCTCACGCGCCAGGAGGTGGCCGTTCCGCCGACGCTCGACAAGGCGAGCGCCGAGGACATCGATCCCAGCCGCGGCAACGGGGGCGTGGTGTACACCGTGGCGCCCTCGCCGCTGCTCGTCCCGATGCTCTGGGCCGGCACCGACGACGGCCTCATCAAGCTCACGCTCAACGACGGCAAGACGTGGACCGACGTGACGCCGCCGGCGCTCAAGCCGTGGCATCGCGTAACGATGATCGAGGCCTCGCACTTCGATTTCAACTCGGCGTATGCGAGCGTCGACTGCCATCAGTTGCAGGACTTCGCCCCGTACATCTATCGCACGCGCGATCAGGGCAAGACCTGGACGAAGATCACCGACGGGCTGCCCGCGGGGCAGTACGTGCACACGGTGCGCGAGGATCCGGAGCGTCAGGGGCTGCTGTTCGCGGGCACCGAGCGGGGCGCCTTCGTGTCGTTCGACGATGGCGACCACTGGCAGCCGCTGCAGCTCAACCTTCCGCACACGTCCACGCGTGACTTCCAGATCTATGCCGGCGATCTCATCGTCGGCACGCACGGCCGCGGCATCTGGGTGATCGACGATATCAGCACGCTGCGTCAGATCAACGATTCCATCGCGGCGTCGGGCGCCCACCTGTTCAAGCCCGCCGATGCGTACAACTATCAGCAGGGCGGGGACAACGGCACGCCGCTGCAGAAGGACGAGCCGCAGACGCCCAACCCGCCGGTGGGGGCCTACATCGACTTCTATCTGGGCGCCAACTCGCCCGACGCCAAGATCGAGGTGCTCGATGCGGCCGGTACCGTTCGCGCCACCTACGAGTCCGGTTCGCCGGCCAACAACGCCGGCGGCGGCCGCGGATTCGGCGGGCGCGGGGGCCGCGGCGGCATCCCGAACGTCTCGCCGCTCTGGCAGGTACCGCCCGAGCCGTTCGACAACTCGGCGGGGATGCACCGGGTGGTGTTCAGTCCGATGGCGGGCGGGCGCCGCGGTTTCGGCGGAGGACGTCGCGGGCGCGGAGCGGCGCCGTCGGGTCCCCCGCCGCAGACCACCGGGACGTTCACGGCGCGGCTCACCGTGGGCGGCAAGACCACGGAGCAGACCTTCGAGATGAAGGCGGACCCACGCGAGATCGAATAGCCGTCGTTACGTTTCACCGTGTGAACCGGCTGCTCGACTTCCGCATCCTGACTGCCCTCGCCCTCACCGGGGCGGGGGCAGTTGCGTGCTCGGGCGGGGGGCCGGCCCGCGATTCGCAGGCCCTGCACGGCGCCGCGCTTCCGGCCCCCATCGCGCGTCCCGACTTCACGCTCACCGACACGCGTGGCCAGCCCTACGATTTCCGGAAGGAGACGCAGGGTCAGCTCACGCTGCTCTACTTCGGGTACACCCACTGTCCCGACGTGTGTCCGGTGCAGATGGCCAACATTGCCGCCGCCATGCGCCGCCTGTCGCGGGCCGACCAGCAGCGCATCCGGGTCGTCTTCGTCACCACCGATCCGCCGCGCGATTCGCTGGCGCGTCTGCGGAGCTGGCTGGACAACTTCAACCCCGCCTTCGTCGGGCTGCGGGGCACGGAAGCGCAGATTGCGGTGGCCGAGCGTGCGGTGGGGGTGGCGCTGGCGCAGCGGGAGTCGAGCGTGCCCGGCGACACCGGCTATACCGTGGGGCATGCGGCGCAGGTGTACGCGTTCACGGCCGACGACAGCGCGCATCGCGCCTATCCCTTCGGGACGCTGCAGCAGGACTGGGCGCACGACCTTCCGGAGCTGCTCCGGGGGGCCCACTGAACCTTCGGCGGTAGCGGACCCCTGATGATCGTGACCCAACCCGTGCAGTGGTGGTGCTCGGCCCAGGGCGTGGCCTGGACGTGGAAGTGGCGCCCCTATCCGGGCATCTGGCTCGTCACCCTCGCCATTGCCGGCGGCTACTGGGCGGCTGTGCGCGGCGGCCCCGATACGCCGTCGGCGCGCCGCCGGCGGTCGATCGGGTGGGCGGGGGTGGTGCTGGCCTGGCTCTCGCTCGACTGGCCCCTGGGCCCGCTCGCGGCCGGCTATCTGGCCAGCGCGCATGCGTTGCAGTTCCTGCTGCTGACCATGGTGGTCGCGCCGCTGATTCTGATCGGTCTCGAACCGGGCCTGGCGTCGCGTCCCGAGCCGTCGGGCGCGCGGGGGCAGGTGCTGCGCTTCCTGACGGCGCCGCTCGTCGGGGCCATCGTCTTCAATATCATTGCGGGCGGCACCCACGTGCCGGCGGTGGTCGACGGATTCATGGTGTCGCAGTGGGGGTCGTTCGCGCTCGATCTCTCGTGGCTGTTGGCGGGCGTCGCACTCTGGTGGCCCGTCGTGTTGAGCGTGCCGAAGCGGGAGTTCCCGGTGCTGTTCAAGATCCTGTACCTGTTTCTCGCCACGCTGGTGCACTCCGGGATCGCCACGGTGATGCTGTTCGCCGAGTTTCCCATTTACAGCATCTATCAGCTGGCGCCGCCCATGCGCGGCTTCACGGCCATGGACGATCTGCAGGTGGCTGGCGGGATCATGGAGATCGGCGGGCTGCTGATCACGTTCGGCGTGATGACCGGGCTGTTCTTCACGTGGGTGAATCGGACCACGAAGCCGGACGGCACGTAGGCGCGGGGCCCCGCGGCCGATGCTCGGCTCGGGAACCGGGATTGGCTGACGGAATTTCGCAGGCTTTTCCGCGGGATCCGAATTGGTTCCGGGGCCGACGAGTGGCGGCGTTGCTGTGGGATGCGGTGCGTCGGAGGTGAGCGGAGGCCCGGCGGAATGGATTGCGGGAATTCGCAGGGAAGGGCATGTTGGTTCTGATATTTCCGCAGGCTAATTTGCCTTAGGCAGACAATGAATATCCGAGCGACATGATCTCTCGCGCCGAAGCGGAGCAGATCGCCAACGATACCATCCGCGCGCACGCCCTTGGTTCCGGCGTCCGCGAGCTCTATCGCCTTAGCGAGTTGCCATTTCGCGCGCCCGCGATCTATGGCGGCCCCGATCTTGAACGGTGTTGGATTGTCTATGCAGAGCGCCCGGTCCCAGGGCTCCGCGCCAGTACCATTGTGCTAGTCGATGTGGAAAGCGGCCGGGTTCTGTATCAGGGCTCGGCGAACGACGAAGGATAGGCCTGGGCGGCAGTTGCCTAACGAGGCGCTGCTGCTGGCGGCGAAGTCAGCGGAGACAGCTTGCTCGCTACGCTCGTACGCTGCAGTTCTTGTCACTCGCCACAGCAGAGCGCCGCGGCGTCAGGATACCAGCCAGACTCTATCGTCCGTTCAACGATGCGTGTATGCGCCGATTGCGGAGCCACGTATGGCGATGAGGGCGCCGATTGTGCGGCGCGCTTTGCCGCATTGCTCGCGCTCGACCATTCGCGGCGCGAACCCTGGGGCAGCCGGCACGGGCTGGCGTTCAGCGCGTACGTTCTTCAGCACCCCAAGCGTCACGTCCGCCCGGTGCTGGAGCGCGCATGGCTGATGCTGTACGCCGTCTTCGTGACCGGCAGGGATCCCGGCGACGTCGCACGCGCGTTGCGACGTAGCGGCAAGGTGACGCCGGACTGGGGAACGCCGCCGTTGCCTGCCGAGGGACCACGCGGGGCATTCACGGTCACGATCGCCGACCTCGGTGCGTTCCAGGAAGCCAGTTATCCGACGTTGCTCAACCAGTGGTGTCGTGCCGCGCTGGCGGGCTGGACCGCGCCCCACGCATCCTGACGAGGCGCTGCTGCCGTCGGCGTGGCGGAGGGAAGCGGCCAGCTCGCTACGCTCGCCGGCCGAAAGTGTTTTGAAACGCCGCAGCAGTGCGCCGCGGCGCTAGACGTACTGATCAGGATTGAGCAAGTTGCCCTTCAAGATCGCCTTTATCGTCGCCTTCATCACGGCTGCGACTGTCGCTGCTGCGGCAGCGCGACGCGCCACTCGAAGGCACGGGGGTTCACTGAATCAGCTAGCGCACGAGGTTCCCGGCCTGCTGGTCGTTCGGGCCGCGCTGGGCTTGGTCTTCTATGCTGCGCTGGCCACTTGGCTACTCGACCTTCCGTTGAGTGCATGGTCGTATCTGCCCCTGCCCAGCACAGCGCGTTGGTGCGGTGTTGTGTCACTGTTGCCGACTCTCCTGTTCTTTGTTTGGAGTGTCAATAGTCTCGGAACAAGCTACCGTGGCGGGGTGGGCCTCTACGAAGCGCACGAATTGGTGACGACCGGACCGTTTCGCTTGATCCGGCACCCAATGTACCTTGCGTTCGCTGCGATCATGCTGCTGGTGCTGATCGTGTCGGCGAACTGGCTCCTCGGTCTGTCCGGGCTCCTACTGGTCGGCAGCATCGCCGCGGTGAGAATCCCCGTCGAAGAACGCCAGTTGGCGGAGCGGTTCGGCTCCGCGTGGGACGCGTATCGGAGTCATACCGGGCGAGTATTTCCGAGGCTTCACAGGTGAGCGCGAGATCGTGAACGTGACGATGGTACGGATCGGACTGTGAGGCATCGGTTCACTATTGGCGACTGTGTGCGGGTGCCGGACGGGCGCATTGGGCGAGTCCGGGCCGTGGAGAAGGGCCAGTACCGCGTTCGGGTTCAGCGCCGGACGAGCAAGACGCACCAATTTCTCCGCCTGCGGGGGAGCGAGCTGTCGCGGGTCGAGTGTCCGATCGGTTGGATGAGTCCCGAGGGATATCGCCGCTATCTCAAGGTGACGTTGGCGAAGCAACGCGAGCGCCAGCGGGCGGCAAGGAAGGGCGGGCACTGAGCACGCGCCCACGCCATCTGGCGGAGCGCTGCGGCCGACGGCGCGGGGTAGGGAGGCGATCGGCTCGCGCGACGACGATGCCCCGGTTCCTGGAGTCGGAATGGTAACCATGACCAAGTACGTTGTTGGGCCGGACGTAGCACTGCGACTGGCGAAGCAGGGAGCCGAGATCCGCCTGGACGTCGAGCTTCTCGCGCCGACCCTCATGCGGTCGGAGCTACTCAACCTGCTGTTCCAGTTGGTACGTGCGAAGAAGATCTCCAAAGCCGAGGCAGACGAGCACCTTGACTACGTGCGCCGCCTGCGCATTCGCTTGCTTGGCGACCGAGTGCTTCAGGCAAAGGCCTGGCAGGTGGCTGAAGTACTCGGGTGGCCAGACACTTTTGAACCCGAATACATCGCGTTGACTCAGCTCCAGGCAGACGCGCTGGTCACGACCGACTCGAAGGTCGCCGCCGCCGCGAAGCGATTCGTGTCGGTGGTGCCGATCAAGGTCTTGACGTGAGCAGCGGGCTTGATCCCCGGCCAGCTAACCAGCGCTCGCCCCCCTCCCGAGGAAGCGCGCGACGATCTCCGGCAGCATCGGGTCGGTGGGGATCGAGTAGTGGGTCGTGTTCGGCACGATGGCGAGCTGGTTGGACGGCCGCAGAGAGCCATCGAGCCCGGCATCACGCCGGCCGCCTCCCACCGCCTTCCAGAACTCGACCATGTGTTCGGGCCGGATCGCGTCGGCGTCGGCAAAGACCAGCATTGTGCGCGCCCGCAGCTTGGCGACGTCGGCGCTCCAGTCGAAGGGCCGCTTGGTCAGATCACCGACCTTCCTGAAGAGATTCGTCCAATCGACGTCGGGATAGGCCTTCCCTAGCGGCGATGCCTTGACGCCGGCGCCGAGCGTGGCTGCGTTGGTCTCCATCTGCTCGAAGGCCGCCACCCCGTCCGGATAGAAGCCGTTCTGTCGCATCGCCGCGGACACGAGCACGAGCCGGTCGACCACGTCCGGATGGCGAATGGCGGTCTGCAGCGCGACGCTGGCGCCCAGCGAGTAGCCCATGACGTCGGCCTTGCCGAGGTTCAGATGGCCGATCAGCGCGGCAATGTCGTCGCCCATCGTTTCGCTGCGAAGTGGCCTGTCGGTGTCCGGCGTGCGACCATGTGCCTGGAGATGGGGGGCGATCACCTGCCGGCCCCTGGCCAGTTCGGCCAGATTGCTCCCGAAGCTGTCCGGGTCGATGCCCCCGTGGAGCAACACGAGCGGCTTGCCGGCGCCCTGCACGCGGTAGTAGATGTGCTGGCCATCGACGTCGGCAAAGTGCGCATTCTGCGTGAAGGGGGTCGCGTTGCCTCGACCGGGAAGGGTCGACGGCTTCCCCAGCGAGCTGCTGCCAAGCGAACGCTCCCTCGCCGAACTCCCCGCATCGCACCCGACCGCGGCCAACACCGCGCTCGCCGTGGCAGTCTTCAGGAAATCGCGTCTGAGCATTTCGTCCTCACGTCGCGCCGTCCTGGCCGGCGGAGAGCACGTCGTCGAGGTGGACGTAGTTGTACTCCATACCGTCGGTCATGCCGGTGGAGAGGGCCTCGTCGCGCGCTTCCTTCGACGCATACGCAATATTGCAGACCAGCGTCGTGACGCCGTTGCGCTCGCTGAGTTCGACCGACACGATGGAGGGCTCGCCGACGGGCATGGCAGTGCCGAAATCGCCCGGATCGAACGATTGCTCGTGTGTGAGCTTCGACGGCGCATCGACCTCGGTGAACGTGCCGAAGAAGCCGAACCGCTTGCCGTCCTCCCGGTTCTTCCACTGCCAGCGGTACTTGCCGCCGACGCGGGCGTCCATGTCGCACACCGGCATATCCCAGCCGTCGTAGCCGGTCAGCCACTTCCGCGCGAGCTCTGGCCTGGTGTGCGCATCCCACACCAATTGGCGGGGCGCATTGAACGTCCGGGTGACGCGCACGTCGCGATCGCTCGGCAATGTCACTTCTGCGGGCTTGGGCATCGGGTTCTCCGTGGTGCATCAACGTGATTGCGCGCCGCCCTGAACAGGAACGGGCCAACAGCGCGCCGGCGGGTACGCGCTACTTTCTGGTTCGTTTGCGCCTGGACGGCTTGGCCTGGAGTTCCCCGAGCAAGGCATCGAGGCGCTGGTAGTGCTGTTCGAAGATCTGGCGGTAGCGCTCGATCCAATCCACGGCCTCCACCAGGGCCTTCGGTTCCAGCTTGCGTGGACGCCGTTGCGCATCGACGTCCACCGAGATCAGGCCGGCGCGCTCGAGCACTTTCAGGTGCTTGGAAATGGCCGGCTGGCTCATCTCGAACGGCCGGGCGAGCTCCGTCACCGTGGCCTCCCCCGTCGCCAGCCGCGCCAGGATGGCGCGGCGGGTGGGATCGGCCAGAGCGGCGAAGGTCAGATCGAGGTGTTCCGAGGTGTGCATAACCTTCCAGTTGCATAACGTATAGGTTATATACAGTCACAGGGCGATCCAGTCAAGGCTCCCCGAGTCGTCTTTCCGAACGGGTCACCTCCCTCCCGTCGCGGACCGCGTGCATACTGGAGGGCCGCCGGACGCCGCGGCACTCGACCCCATAACCACGGAGCGAAGCCCACGATGAGCAGCGAACAGGTGGCACCGAGTACCAAGGGTGTGACGGTGAAGTTGCTCGCGACGGTTGACCTCGGCCCCGAAATCGAGGGCATGGCCGGACGCCAGCTTCGAATGCGCATGGTGACCATCGAGCCCGGCGGCGTCTTCGGCCCGGTCCACGACCATAAGGATCGGCCGGGCACCGTCTACATCCTGCAGGGAACGATCACGGACCATCGAAATGGGGTCGCGATGGACTATGGGCCCGGGCTGGGCTGGCCGGAGGATCGCAACACCATGCACTGGCTCGAGAACAGAGGATCGGTTCCAGCGGTCGAGATCTCGGTCGACATCGTCAGGAACGAATAACCGGACGCGCGACGTCCAGGATCGTACGGTCGAACATGCGCCTGCCGCCGCCGAGGTCCGAAACGCCCGCCGGAGGCGTGCGGTCGGTGCTACGAAAGCGGTGTTCTACCGGAACCCGTCCTCATAGAGATCCGCCAGCTTCGCCAGGCCTCCGAAGTCACCCGTTCGCTCCGACGTCGAAACGACCTCCGCGAACTCCGGCGTCATGTGCGGACATCCGGCGAGCGTCGTTGCGATGGACTGCGTGGCCAGTTGCCGCTCGCCCAGGCGCGAGACGAACGCCTGAATCTCCGGGCTCGCGGAGGCGTCGGCGGCAAGGCGCAGCGCACGCGGCAGTGACAGCCCCGCCTCGATGGCCGTCGCGAGCGCCCGCGCCATCCGCGCTCGCACCAGCGCCGGCGTCCTTCCGTAGTGCGCCGACGCGGCGGCGACAATCGCTCCCGACGCGAGCAGCACGGCCGCGAGGCCACCGGCGGCGACCGCGAAGTACGCGCGCACGTGCCCGAAAAACAGCAGGGGAAAGGGCGCGATGAAGCACGCGAAGAAGCCGGTGAGGAAAGGATACGCCAGCTTCTTCTTCACCCAGATCATCAGTTGGTGCTTCTTCGTATAGAAGTCGCCTAGCAACCGCAGCGACTGCTCCAGGCGCCCCGACTCCTCGCCGAGCGTGAGCAGCGCCCCCTCGAACTCCTCGAATCGGGCGCCACCCGCCTTGACGAGTTCGGCGATCGAGCGCCGGCGATTCGTCCCCGCCAGGAGCCAGAGCCGGATCTGCTCGGTGAGGGCCGACTGCCGCACCCCCATCGTCTCGAACGACTTGGGATGCGGAAAGCCGGCGGAATACATCGTCCGCCACATCTCGTAGAACTCGGAGCGGTGCTTGCCGTCGTCCAACGCGCGGAGTGCGACGAGGGCGGGCGTCATCGGGCGCGCTCGCTCGAGCAGCAGAGACGAGGGATCATGGTCGGGTAGGCTGGCGTTGGCCAAGGCCACGACTAGTATAGTACGCGGCCGAACTGGAGGGCGGCGTTGGACGCACCGAACGCAGCGGGTCCACGAGTCAGCGTGGCACCGGGCGATCGTCAGATGCACACCGGAGGCGGGGATGAGTATCGACGTGGTGAAGGAATTGTATGCCGCGTTCGCGCGGCGCGACATCCAGGCCATGGTGGCCTGCCTGGCTCCCGACGTCGTGTGGTGCGAGCCGGACAATCCGTACAATCCGGCCGCGGGCGTGCACCGCGGTCACGAGGGCTTCCTGCAATGGGTGCAGATCGGTCGCGAGGCCGAAGACATCGAGATCCTCGCGCCGACCCAGTTCCTTTCCAACGAGAATGCCGTTGCCGTCGTCGGTCATATGCGGTGCCGGGCGAAGAAGACGGGACGGGTGTACGAGTCGGATTTCGTACACGTCGTCACGTTTCGGGACGGCAAGATCGTGCGCTTCCAGGAGTTCTTCGATACCTATGCGGCGGGCGAAGCCTTTCGGATCGTCCCCACCTGATATCCGACGTCACCCTTCGCACGGGCGTCTCATGCGTTCGCGTTCGGACCCGCCGGCATCGGAAAGTGTTGCTTGAGCCACGCGTTCCACACCGGCGTCTCACGGGCGACCGTTGCGTCGGCGTGATCCCCGTAAAGGTAGAAGGTCAGCGTTGCCATGACCGTGTCGCCGAACTCGATGGTGCCAAGGGCTGCGGTGCCGGGGCCCGGTTCGTCGAGCCGCAGCAGGACGCCGTACGGGGTCTCGCTGGCGTACTCCACCACCCCGCCGAGCGACGGGGCCCCCGCGCCGGCGGCCCAGCGTTGTCCCTCATCGACGCCCTTCAGCGCCAACGCCGAGGTCAGCGCTGCCCAGGCCTCGGCCGGCGTTCCCGCGACGGGAACCATGAACTGCATGATCGCCGCGTGCTGGCCGCGGAAGTGCGCGAGATACAGGCGCAGGATGCGGAAGATGCCGGGCCAACCCTCTTCGGCCCCGGTCAGCTGGCCGTCCCAGTCGTCCGAGCTGGCGAACAGGCTCTGCACCACGCGGACGACGCAGACGCCGCCCGAACGCGCCTCGACGCTGAACTCGGTGGCGATCGGCGGCGAGCCCGGAACCCAGCCCGAGCCTTCCCTGGCGAATGTTCGCGGCGGATCCCAGACCGTGACCACGGAGCGTGAGTCCTGGCCCGGGCCGAACTCCAGTGTCACGGCCACGGGCTTTCCGTCCCGCTCCTCGAACGTGGCCGGCACGAACCACGACGAAATCCCCCGTGCGGTGGCGATGGCCTGCCAGACTTCCTCCGGCGTGCCGGGGACCTCGACCTCGACCTGGGTGGAACGGCGACCGGAGGCTTCCTTCTTCACGCTCATAACGGCTCCTGGGGTTGAGAGTGCTGGGGGAGGGGATGCGCCACGACCACCAGGCGATGCGCGCGGCCGCCGGGGGCGGATTCATCGTGATACTTCGAGACGAGGCTCGTGATCGCTTCGGTAAGTTCGGCGCTGAAGGCCGCCCGATCCGACGCCGAGCGGAATCGCACTTCGGTATCGATCGCCAGCGTCGCCAGACGCTTGCCGCCCGCCTTCGCGCGACGAACGAGGCCGCCCACTTCGCGAATGAGCCGGGCGCCGAGGGCGATGAGATAGCCGGCGGACAGCCGGTCGATTTCCCGATCCGGGTCGACGGCGACCGAGCCCAGTGCACTGGGCGAAACGACGTAGGACGCGGCCGTGGCGACGAGCAGCCGTTCCGTCAGGCCGCCCCACTTCCGTTCGTGCGCCAGCCGCACCAGCCCGTGGGTCTCCAGCGAACGCAGGTGGTAGTTGACCTTCTGCCGGGTCAGGCCGACGCGGGCGGCCAACGTGGCCGCCGAGGCGGGGGCGGCCAACTCGGAGAGGAGCCGGCTGCGCACCGGTTCCAGGGCGACCGTGGCCGCTGCGGGATCGTCGATGACCTGGACGTCGAGCATGGGAGGGATGGTAGCATTGACAAGTTTTATTGTCAAGAGTGGCGTGCCCGTCGGTTGAGTGAGTCCCGGTACCGACGGGGCAGGCGTCGGCCGCTCGACCTCAACCCGGCACGCCCATGGAGCCCTTCCTCCGCGCCGCTCTCGACGAAGCCCGCAACGGCCTCGCCGCCTGCAGCATTTTGCGCTTGACTCGGCGGCCGAGCCGAGCCTATGCTCGGCGCATGCGAGCCCCCGGCGGCACCGGACGCCTGATGACGCGAGACGAATACCTGGCGTTCGAGAACGACAGCCCGATCCGGCACGAGTACGTGGCGGGCGAAGTGTACGCCATGACCGGCGCTACCAAACGCCACGCGGTGATCACGCTCAATCTTGGCCGGCGGCTGCACCCGGGGGCGCGGGCCCGTGGATGCCATGTGTTCGTCAACGACGTGAAGGTCGCGGTGGACGAGCGGATCTATTACCCCGACGTCGTCGTCTCCTGCGAGAAGGACGCCGGCACCGGGCTGTTTGCCGAGCAGCCCGTCCTCCTCGTCGAGGTGACCTCGCCCCACTCCCGCGCCACCGACCGCCGCGAGAAGCTCGAGGCCTATCGGCGGCTCCCGTCGGTGCAGGCCTATCTCATCGTATCGCAGCGGCGCCGCCAGGTACTCATGTACCTGCGCGGCCCCGACGACGTCTGGGTGCGCGCCGAGTTCGCCGGCGACGAGGTCATCCCGCTTCCCGTGATCGGGTTGCAGCTCGGGCTCGACGACGTGTACGACGGCATCGATCTGCCCCCGCTCGCCGTGGGTGAGGGCGAGCGCGAGGAGATGGACGAGTTCGCGGATTGGGAGGCGGAGGAGTACTAGAACGCGGACTTACAGGGTGGCGCGCACCGGCGGCAGCGTCCCGTCGTGAGCGGCTTCGACGATCGTCCGCAGATCCCTGCGGATGGCCTCCAGGCGTGATGCGCCTGTGACGCCGGCCCATTCTGCTTCCAGCTCCCGGTAGATTTCCTCCACCGTTGCGAGGAGCTTGCGGCCCCGGGTGGTGATCTCGATCTCCTTGGCGCGTCCATCCAGGCCGTGCGCGCGCCGCCGCACGTACCCGCCATCCTCCATGGCAGCGATCTGCTTGGATGCCGCCTGTTTGGAGACGCCGAGCAGGAGTGCCGCCTCCGCACCGGTAATCGGATGCTCGCGCGCCGCCAGCAGCAGGTAGCCGAACGTCGGGCGCACATCCGCGTAGCCGCTCGCCGCCAACCGGAGGTGCAGCTTCTCGATCAACTCGCGGTAGGCCAGCGCGAGGAGGCGCGCCAGGGGGACGGCTTGGTGCCGCCGGGCGGTCATTCGGCCCACGGCGGCGTGAACGTCGTGCCGTCGACGAGGCGCGCCTGGCCGCCGACCGGCATGCAGCACAGCGCGTGCATCGGCTCGGAGCCGATGGCGTCGATTGCGAATGGGGTGTCGGGCGGCACGACGATCGTATCGCCCGCGGAAGCCTGCCGCACGTCGTCCGCGAGGCGAACGCGCGCCGCCCCGGAGAGGATCACGAAGACCTCCTCGTGGGTCACCTGGTGCGGCGGGGAGGGATGGCCCGGCGCGATCTCCACCCGCCAGACGCTGGTCGAGGTGGCGCCGAGCCTCGGGGTGGCGAGCGACGTGAAGCGTGCGCCCGGCAGCAGGTGCGTCGGGCTGGGCGGGGCAGAAAGTACCGGCATGACAGGTCTCCGTCGTAGTAGTCAACGGCGTTGACTATAATCCCGCCCGTCGCGGTAGTCAACTGGGTTGACTATAACGTTCGCCGCGCGCGGTCATGAACCGCGCCCCGCCGCCGGCCGCTCGGCTCCCCCGTCTACCACGCGATCCCGTAGTCCTCTCCATGGTTGCTCGACGCGCCCCACATCGTGTGGTGCAGGAAGTCGAACAGGATGGCGTTGATCGGGCCCGACGTCCGCTGCGTGGGCTGCAGATGGTAGCCCATCCGCACGAGTTGCGCGCGCGTGGAGTCGGGCAGGGAGGTCGCGACCATCATCCGTCCCGGCTCGTTCTCGTGCAGCCCGAACGAACTGCGCATCTGATAGCTGTTGATGTTCGGCGCCTCGGCCGCCTCCTGCGGCGTCATCCCGAACTCCACCACGTTCAGGAAGAACTGCAGCAGGTTCTGGTCCTGCGAGTCGCCCCCCTGCACGGCCATCGCCAGATAGGGCCTGCCGTCCTTGAGCGCGATGGTGGGCGTGAGCGTCACCCGCGGGCGCTTGCCCGGCTCGATCACGTTGTACGGCCCATCCTTGGCGTAGGTCACGAAGCTCTGCGCCCGTTCGCTCAGTCCGATCCCGGTGTGGCCCGCGATCACCGCCGGCACCCACCCGCCGCTGGGCGTCACGCTCACCACCCACCCCTCGGCGTCGGCCGCTTCGATGGACGTCGTGCCCTTGTAGAACGCGTCGTTGAACGCCGAGTCGGCCGGCGAGGCGCTGTCGGGCATGAACTCGGCGGAGCCCGACCGGCGGCCGGAGTTCGTGTCGGCCCTGGCCGGCATCCGGTCCTGCCCGCCGCTCCGGGGCTGCCTGGGTTTGGGCTCGAACGCCAGCGGATTCCACTGCGCCAGCAGCGTCGTGAACGGATTGGTGCCGTCCTGATACTGGTACGGATCGCCCGGCTTCACGGTGCTGTCGTTGTGCGCCCAGTCGATCTGCGCGAACCGCGATTTGGCGTAGGCCTTCGAGAGCAGGCCCTGCACGGGCTCGACCGGCGGGTAGTACGGATCGCCGTAATAGAAATCGCGATCGGCGTAGGCCAGGTTCATCGTCTGGTACAGCGTGTGGATGTACTTCGCCGAGTTGTAGCCCATCGACTTGACGTCGGTGTTCTCGAGGATGTTGAGCGCCTGCAGCATCACCGGGCCCTGCTGCCAGATGGGGAGCTTGTAGACCTCGATGCCCTTGTAGTTGGTGTGCAGCGGCTCCTCGATGCGCACCTTCCAGTTGGCGAGGTCGGCCATCGTGAACAGCCCGCCCTCCTCGCGCATGCCGCGCACGATCTCCCTGGCGATGTCGCCCTTGTAGAAGCGGTCGTACGCCGCGTAGATGGCTTCCTTGCGCGTCTTGCCCGCCTTGAGCGCGGTCTGCTCCGCTTCCACCAGCTTGCGCCAGGTGGCGGCGAGATCCTTCTGTACGAACACCTCGCCGGGCTCGGGTGCCGGATGCGCGGTGCCGGGATGGGTGAGCATCACCGCGCGCGAGTACTTCCACTGCATCAGCGTATCCTTGTACGCCTCGATGGTGCGTGAGAGCTGCGACTCGATGGCGTAGCCGTCGGCCATCTGGATGGCGGGCGCCAGCACCTCCTTGAGCGACAGCTTGCCGTATTCCGCCTCCATGGTCAGCAGCCCGCCCACCGTGCCCGGCGTGACCGCGGCCAGCGGACCGTACTCGGGCGGGAAGTCGTATCCCTTGCTGTGGTAGTAGTCGGCGGTGGCGCCGGTGGGCGCGACGCCCAATGCGTCGATGCCGATCACCTTGTGCGTGTGCGGATCGTAGATCAGGGCCTGCGTTTCGCCGCCGCACGAGAGGGTGTCCCACATCGTGCAGCCGGCGGCGAGCATCGCCGCGGCCGCATCCACCGCGTTGCCCCCCTTCGCGAAGATCATCGCGCCCGCCGTGGCCGACAGCGGCTTGCCGGTGATGGCCAGCCAGTGTTTGGCGAACAGGGGCGGCTTCTCGGTCTGCGAGTTGCGCGGGTCCTCGGCCTGGCGGGGCTGTGCGGTGCGCGGACGCCCACGCTGGCCCTGCAGCGTCACCGGCGCGGCGACGAGCAGCGCCACCGCGGCGAACTGGCCGAAGGATGTGCGAAGTCGGGTCATCGGAACGCTCACGGAATCGGTTTCGTCTTGGGCTGCGGCACGATCACCACCGCCTTGCCCCCGAGCAGGGTGTTGAAGGCGCTCACCTGGGTGCCGAGCAGCGCATCGATGCGGGCCTGGATGGCCGGCCACTGCGCCTGCAGATCCGCCAGCCGTTTGGTGACGCCGTTGGTGACCGGCATGTAGGAGCCGTCCACCTGACTGGCCAGGTACGCCCACTGGTCGGCGATGCCGTTGGGGAAGTTGATGATGTCCTGACCATTGGTGTGCTTGGGCTGCACGAGGTAGACGCTCAGTGAGTCGAGCTTGCCGGCCAGGGCGTTGCCGACGCTGCTCACGCTGTCGCTCCGCGGCAGGTCCTTGGCGTGGGCGACGATGGCCTTCACCTGGTCGCGGACGTCGTCCAGCCGCTTGGCATCGTTGAAGATCGCGTTTGCCCGCGCTTCGATGGTGCGAATCACGCGCTGTTCCTCGGCGATCTGATCGGCGGTGAGGTGAATGCGTGGGTCCTGCTTCACCGTGAGCGGCTGCGTGTAGCTCTTGCCGGCGACGGTGAGTTTGACCGTGTACGGTCCCGGCGCCACCAGGTGCCCGCTCGTGGACCCGAAGAAGTTCACGCCGCGGGGGGCGTCGAGCGGATCGGTGCGCAGGTCCCACACGGCGCGCTGCAGCCCCGGTGTGCCGGGAACCCCGCGCTCGCCTGGCTTGGGCTTGCTCTCGTAGGTGCGGATCACCGAGTTGGAGCCGTCGAGGATCTCGAGCTTCACCTTCGTGGAATCGGTGTTCGTCGCCAGGTGATAGTAGATGATCGCCCCGCTGGGCGGATTGGCCCCGGCCGGCGCGGCGTTGAGTCCGCCGAAGCCGCCGCCCCACTGAGTGAGGTAGGCCGGGCGCGGGGTGAACAGCCTGGTGTCGCCCGCGGCCACCTGCTCGGCGTTCTGCTCCAGCGGGGAGAGGTCATCGAGAATCCAGAAGGCGCGTCCCTCGGTTGACGCGACCAGGTCGCCGTCGTGCACCTTGAGGTCCGTCACCGGCACCGGGGGCAGATTGGCCTGCAGACTCTGCCAGTGGCCGCCGTCGTCGAAGGAGACGTAGGCGCCCGTTTCGGTGCCGGCATACAGCAGACCCCGGCGCACCGGATCGGCGCGCACCACTCGGGCCTGGTCACCGTCGCGGATGCCGGTCACGATCGGCGTCCACGACTTGCCGTAGTCGGTGGTCTTGTAGATGTGGGGGGCCCAGTCGCTCCACTTGTAGCCGTCGTAGGTCATGTAGGCGGTGCCGGCGTCGAACGGCGACACCTCGATGGCGTTCACGAAGCCGGGCCCCACGCCCCTGGGCGTGACGTTGGTCCAGTGGGCGCCGCCGTCGCGGGTGAGTTGCACCAGCCCGTCGTCGGTGCCTACCCAGATGGTGTTGCTGTCGTGGGGTGACGGCGCGATGTAATAGATGGTGTTGTACACCTCGCCGCCCGCGCCCTCGTTGGTGATCGGGGCGCCGCCCCATCCCTGGTGCGCCTTCTCGTTGCGCGTGAGGTCGGGGCTGATCGGCGTCCAGGTCTGCCCGCGGTCGCTGGACCGGAAGAGCACCTGCGCGCCGTCGTACAGCACGTGAGGATTCTGCGGCGACACGGCCAGCGGCGAACTCCAGTTGAAGCGGTAGCGGATGGAATCCGACGGCTCGTTGAGGTTGAGCTGCGGATATGCCATCACCTCGCGCGTCATGCGGGTCTGCCGGTCGAACTCCTCGAGGATGCCCTGGTAGCAGTCGCCGTAGATGTAGCGCGGATCGTCGGGGTCGAACACCAGATGCGAACTCTCGCAGCCGGCGACGGGGTACCAGTCGTTGCTCGTGATGCCGCCCGGCGAGGCGCTGGGAATGGCGATCGACGTGTTGTCCTGCTGGGCGCCGTACACCCAGTAGGGGTACTGGTTGTCGGTGTTCACCCGGTAGATCTGGCCGGTGGGCTGGTTGTCCTGGGTGCTCCACGACGTCCCGCCGTCGAGCGTGATCGTGGCGCCCCCGTCGTTCCCGTTGATCATGTCGTCGTGGTGGCGCGGGTTGATCCACAGGTCGTGGTTGTCGCCGTGCGGCCCGCGCAGCACCTGGAAGCTCTTGCCTCCGTCGATCGACTTGTTGATCTGCGCGTTCATCACGTACACCACGTTCTCGTCCTGCGGATCGGCCATGATGCGCGTGTAATACCAGGAACGGGAGCGGATCAGCCGTTCGTCGCTGAGGTGCGTCCAGTGGTCGCCATCGTCGTCGGAGCGATAGACGCCGCCCGTGTCGCCCGCGGCCTCGACGATCGCGAACACGCGATGCGGGTTGGCGCCCGACACGGAGACCCCGATGCGCCCGACGGTACCGGTGGGCCAGCCCTTGCCGCGCACGCGCTGCCAGGTGGCGCCGGCGTCGGTGCTGCGGTAGATGGCGCTTCCCGGGCCGCCGCTCCGGATCTGCCAGGGCAGGCGCTGGAAGTCCCAGAACGCGGCGAACAGCTCGCGCGGGTTGCCGGGGTTCATGGCGAGGTCGATGGCCGAGACGCTGTCGCTGGGGTGCAGCAGCAGCTTCCAGTGCGCGCCGCCGTCGGTGGTCTTGTAGATCCCGCGGTCGGGGCCGAACGTCCAGCGGCTCCCCTCGGCGGCCGCGTACGCCATGTCGGGGTCGTTGGGATCGACGCGCAACTGCGCGATGGACTTCGTGGCTTCGAGCCCGGTGTAGTGCCAGCTCTTGCCGGCGTCGGTGGAGCGGTAGACGCCGTCACCCCAGGTCGAACTCTGCCCGCGCGGTTCGCGCTCGCCCATCCCTGCGTACACCACGTTGGGATCGCTCGGCGCCACGGCCAGCGACCCCACGGAGCCGTGCCGGATGAAGTCGTCGGAGACGTTGCGCCAGGTGGCGCCGGCGTCGTCGGTCTTCCAGATGCCGCCGCCGGTGGCCCCCATGTAGAAGGTGAGCGGCTCCTGCGCCACGCCCGTCACGGTGGTGACGCGCCCGCCGCGGTAGGGGCCGATGCTGCGCCAGTGCAGCCCGCCGAAATGGGTGGAGTCGAAGGTGGCCGCGCCGGTGGGGCCGGAAGCGGAGGACTGCGCGGTGGCGGCCGGTGCCCCGGCGGCGATCACGATGACGGCCGTGGCGAGGCGCGTCGTGGAGCGGACGGAGAGCAATGGCATGTCGCGGGTATCTGTCGGTGCGGGTGCCGGGAGGGACCGGAGAGCTTCGCCCCGAGTATATCACGCGCGGCGGGTGGTGGCGAGCCGCGCGCCGACCGTCATGCCGGGTAGTGCTCGATCTCCTCGTAGGGGACGGCGTTGAACATCGGCAGTCGCGCCGCCTCGATGATGCGCAGCAGATCGTCGCGCTCGTGGAATTCCATGTTGTCGCGGTTGATCACCACGGTATTGGGATTGCCGGCGGCCAGCCGGCGAAACTCCCCGTCGATGAGGCGGAACCGGTGCACCATGAGGTCGACGCTCTCGTGCGGCCGGTTGCGCAGCTTGATGTGCTTCTCGATCGTGTCGGTGCTCGACGTCAGGCAGATCACCCGATCGGGCTCCCACCAATCGCCGATGGCGAGCACGTTGCGCAGTTCCGCATGATGCTCGGCCGGGTATTCGGCCAGGTGGGCCTCGAGCGTGATCCGGGCGCCCTCGAAGAAGATCACACGCCCCGGCCGGTCGTGCTCCATGGCGTCGCGATAGTTCGCGTCGTACAGCCGTCCGAAGTACGCCGTGACGCCCACCGGATTGCGGCCGGCCTCGATGTCGGCCAGCACGCGCGGATCCCACACGCCCTTCTCCCCCTCACCGTAGGCGCCGTTGTGGTACAGGTCGGCGAGCTGGCGCACGAGGGTGCTCTTCCCGATGCCGGGACCTCCGACGATCGCAACGCGCATCCGATGGAACCTCCGAAGCTGGCGCATTCTAGCGGCCCGGATTCGGTCTGGCAAAGGGGGGCGCGAAGCGCGATCATCCGGCATGCACCTGCGGCTTCCACTCCTGCTGGCGCTTCTGGCGGCGCTGCCCGCGCGCGCCCGCGCGCAGACCGACACCCTCCGCTACGAGTTCCGGTTCGTCGGCGGCGACCAGGGGCCCCCTCGCATTGCCGTGGACGTCGAGTTCCGCGGCGAACGCGGCGGCCGGACGCGGATCGCCGGGCCGACGTCGTGGGCCGGCGAGGAGCATCTGGACGACGCGATCACCGGTCTCACGGCCGACGACGGCGTGACGATCGGACCCGAGCAGGCGGGCGAACGCACGCTCACGCACCGCCCGGGCGCCCGCATCCGGCTCCATTACGTGCTGCAGCAGGACTGGCCGGGCCCGCTCCGCTACCCGCTCTTTCACCGGCCCATCGTCGATGATCGCCGTGTGGTGTTCAACCAGGCGACGGGGCTCGTCTACCCGTTGCATGCGCCGGGGGCGACGGTGCTGCTGCAGTACCAGTGGAGCGGGCTGCCGGCGGACTGGCGCATTCTCACGAGCTTCGGTGCCAAGGCCTGGTTCTCGGGACCGGTGTCGTGGCGCGAGTTCTCGGCGGCGTTCTTCTCGGCCGGCGACTTCCGCCTCGTGGCCGCGCCGGGCGCCACCGGCGGGATCACGATCGAGACGGAAGGCCGGTGGAACTTCTCCGATGCGGCGCTCGGCCGATTGGTGGGAACGCTCTGGCAGGCCGAGGCCGGGTTCTGGGGGGTGCTGCCGTACGAACGGCCGTTCGTGCTGCTGCTCCCGATCGCCAACAGCGGCACGGTCGCCGGCACCGCCTTCACGGCGGGGTTCTTCGCCGTCTCCGACACGACCGCCGGCATCAAGGACCTCGGACGGCTGCTGGCCCATGAGTTGTTTCACTTATGGAACGGCCAGCGCATGGCGGCCACCGTGAACGAGGCCGGGTTCAAGTGGTTCACCGAGGGGTTCACCGACTATTACGCCGACCGCATGTTCCGCGATATCGGCGAGTACACGAGCACCGACTACCGCGATCGGGTCAACGCCGTTTTCCGGCGCTACTACGGCTCACGGGTTCGCGGAATCACGCGCGCGGATGTGGCCAAGCGCTACTGGACCGACGACGCCGTGCGCCAGTATCCGTACGCGCAGGGATACGCGCTGGCGCTGTACCTGGAAACCAGGCTGCCGGCCTGGTCGGGTCGGCGGTTCGACCTCGACAGCCTGATGGTGGCCGCCTACCACGCGATCGGCGCGCGGAACTTCGACCTCACCGATCGGACGCTGATCCTTCTGGCGCCGGGGGCGGCGCGCGACTCGCTGGCCGGCGCGATCACGCGCTACATCGACCGGGGCGCGATGATCCCGGCGGAGCCCGGCGCGCTCGGCCCCTGCAACACCGTGCGCATGGTGCAGGACGCCCGCGCGGCGACGCTGGTGCCCGAATACTCCCCCATCCCGGGCGGTCCGGGATGCATGACGCTCGGGGGCTAGCTCCGCTCCTTGGCCGGCACCCGCTCGCTCAGCAGCTTGGTGGTGAACCGCTGTCCCTCGCCGATCCGTTCGATTTCCACCGCCGTCGAGTCCGTCACCTGTTCCAGATGGGCGAGCCGGGCGTTGATCTCGTCGAGCAGTTTGGCGTCGACGGCCGGAAGTCCGCCGCGCCGGCGGTGGATCAGCGACAGGACGATCTTTCCGAGCGTGCCCAGCAGGGCCATCAGGCCAATGAATACCAGAATGTCCTGAAGCATCGGTTCGGTCACGGCAGTCCTCGGCGCGGAGGCGGGTGGGCGGGGTGCGGGGAAACGGCCCGGGCTTCCATACGATGGGGGGCGCCCGCCGGTTTCCGGAAGAGCGGCCCGTCAACTCCGGTCCGAGTACCGCTGGCGGGCGTCGAGCGCATCGATACGCAGGGTGGGGCGCCGGCCGCCGTAGACATTCGCCGACAGCCAGTCCAACTCGCCCGATTCCTCGTCGGCCGGCAGCTCGCGGTGCCAGGCCTTGGGACGTCCGTCGGTGCCGGGGTTCCAACGGTAGTGGCGGGCCTTGAGCAGGTCCTTGGTCTCGATCGGCGAGCCTTCCGCCCAGATGCGCACCGTGCCGCGGCGCGCGTTCTCCAACAGCAGCGCCATCGGCATCGTCGCGTCGTCGAACGGGGTGGCGAGCAGGTGCACCACGGCCAGCGCGTCCTGATCGGCACGGTGTGCGCCGTAGAAGGCGCGGCACCGTTTCATCAGCAGATACTCGAGGGACGACGACGAGAGCCCGTGACGCCGCCAGTGAATGTCGCGTACCGAACAGGCCCACGGCTTGTCGCGGAACACGGCCAGCCGCCGCTCCGAGAAGGGACGGTCGAACTCCGCGTTGTGGGCGATCACCAGCGACACCGGTTCCAGAAAGCGATGGACGGCCGCCTCGTCGATGTGCTGGCCGGCCACGTCGGCGTCGGTGATGCCCGTCAGCTCCACGATTTCGGGCGGGATCGGGCGCCCCGGGTCGTCGAAGTACGTGAGCGTGTCGCCGACGTCGAAGATCCGTCCCGTTTCGGCGTCGTAGGTGAAGGGCACCATCGAGAGCTGGATGATCGCGTCGGCGCGCCGGTCCATGCCCGTGGTCTCGACGTCGAGGGCGGCCGCCGTACGCAGCTGCTCACCGCCGGCCGGTGTGGCGTAACTTCGCGGCGGATCGAACCGGCGCAGCACGTGGTAGTCGGGCGAGGCGTCGAGTCGGTCGGCGAGTTCGGCGAGCGTTGGCTGGGGCATGACCCAAGATGCCCGTTTCGCACGCGGACCGTCCAGGGGCCACGCCGTTGGCTGCGGGCCGCGCACGCGCCGGCATTGCGGGCGCCACGGGCACACGCGATGCTTTCCGTCGGCTCCCGTCCGTGTCGTTCAACGCTTCCCGAACCGGAAATCGTCGTGCGCACTCCGATCCTGGCCGTCCTCGGCCTCGCGATGTTCCCGATCACCGTTGCCGCCCAATCGCGGGCCGAACTCGCCGTCGCCGATTCGTCCCCCTTCCGGCCCCTCGTGCTTCCCACGCCGAACGCCGTCCGCACGGCCAGCGGCCGGCCGGGCGCGCGCTACTGGCAGCAGCAGGTCGACTACACCATCGTGGCGACCCTCGATCCGCTGCACAACCGGATCACCGGGCACGAGACGATCCACTACCGGAACAACTCCCCCGATTCGCTCCCCTACCTGTGGATGTTCCTGGAGCAGAACCTCTGCGCGTCCAGCAGCATCACGAACACGCTCAACCAGCCGCCGCTGAAATTTCTCGACAGCGAGTTCGACTTCTCGTGCCAGGGGTTCCGGGGTGGACTGTCGTTGAACGACCTTCGCGTCGCCGGCCGGCCGGCGACACATGCGGTCTATGGCACGACGATGCGTGTCGATCTGGCGCGGCCGCTCGCGCCCGGCGCGGCCATCGATCTGGAGGCGAGCTGGAGCTTCCAGGTGCCGGAGCAGGGCGGGGGGCGCATGGGGCACGACGGCCCGCTGTACGAGGTGGCGCAGTGGTATCCGCGCATGGCGGTGTACGACGACGTCCATGGGTGGAATCACGAGCCGTACATCGGGGCGGGGGAATTCTATCTGGAGTACGGCAACTTCGACGTCTCGCTCACCGTCCCGTTCAGCTACATCGTGCGGGCGACGGGCGAATTGCAGAATCCCGAGGCGGTGCTCACCCCCACGCAGATCGGGCGCCTGGCGCTGGCCCGCACGTCCGATACCACGGTCCATGTGATCACGAGCCGCGAGCTGAGCGACTTCGCGGCCATTCGGCCGCGGCTCGACGGGTCGCTCACCTGGCACTTCACGGCGCACGACACCCGCGACTTCGCCTGGGCGGCGGGCCCGGACTTTCTCTGGGATGCGAGCGGGTGGGACAACATTCTGATCGAGACGCTGTACCGGCGCTCGGCCGACAAGTGGCCGGAGGCGAACCGGATGGCGCGGGCGACCATCAAGTACTTCAGCGAGCAGTGGTACCACTACCCCTGGTCGCACGCCACGACCATCGAGGGGCCCATCCAGGGCATGGAGTACCCGATGCTCACCTTCGTGCCCAACAGTCCCACGCGCGAGGACCAGCAGTGGGCGCTGGCCCACGAGTTCGGGCACGAGTGGTTCCCGATGATCGTGGGCAGCAACGAACGGCTGTATCCCTGGATGGACGAGGGGTTCAACACCTTCATCGACCTTCACAACGCGGCGCTGTACTTCAAGGGAACGGCGTACGGCGACAGCATCGAATCGCATCCGCTGCACCTGTACGCCGAGCACGGCGTGCCCGGCAACGAGCAGCCGCTGATCGAGAACCCGACCGAGGTGCGCGACCTGTTCTGGAGCGGCTACCAGAAGCCGGCGTTGATGATGCGCACGCTGCGGTTCGAGGTGCTGGGCCAGCCGCGGTTCGACGACGCCTTCCGGGCCTACATCAAGGCCTGGGCGTTCAAGCATCCGACACCGGCCGACTTCTTCCGCATCATGCGCGACGAATCGGGGATGGATCTCGACTGGTTCTGGCGGGAATGGATCTACTCGACGGCCCGCCTCGATCAGGCCGTCGACTCCGTGACGAACGGATCGGACGGGGCGCGGGTTTATCTGGGGAGCCGCGGGACGATGATCATGCCCGTGGAACTCACGCTGACCTTTGCCGACCAGTCGACGACCACCGTGAAGCTTCCCATCGAGATGTGGAATCTGGGGAGCGGGTTCGTCTATCGCGTGCCCGAGCACAAGAGCGTGACGCGGGTCGAGGTGGACCCGCGCCACGTGCTGCCGGACGTCGACCGGTCGAACAACATCTGGCAGGCGAGGTTCTGACATGCAGTACGTACGACTGGGACACACCGGGCTGCAGGTGTCGCGGCTCGCGCTGGGTTGCATGAGCTACGGCACCCCGGACTGGCGACCCTGGGTGCTCGACGAAGCGGCGGCCCAGCCGTTCTTCCGCCGCGCCATCGAGGCCGGCATCAACTTTTTCGACACGGCGGACATGTATTCGCTCGGCGTCAGCGAGCAGGTCACCGGTCGCGCCCTGCGCGCCATGGCCACCCGCGACGAGATCGTGATCGCCACCAAGGTGAACTTCGCGATGAGCGCGGGCCCGAACATGGGTGGGCTCTCGCGCAAGCACATCCTGCAGGCGTGCGACGCCAGTCTGGCCCGCCTCGGCATCGACACGATCGATCTCTATCAGATTCACCGCTTCGATGCCGATGTCCCCATCGAAGAGACGCTCGAAGCTCTGAACGACCTCGTACGCGCAGGCAAGGTGCGCTACATCGGCGCCAGTTCGGGGTCGGCGTGGCGCATGGCCCAGGCGCTGAGTACGTCCGAGCGCCGCGGATGGGCGCGCTTCGTCTCGATGCAGAATCACTACAACCTGCTCTATCGCGAGGAGGAGCGGGAGATGATCCCCCTCTGCCGGCACGAGGGGGTGGGGCTCATTCCCTGGAGCCCGCTGGCGCGGGGCGTGCTCACCCGCCCGCGCCCGGCCGACGCCAAGGTCGGCAGCGGCGGAACCACTCGCGCCGGCTCCGACGATTTCTCGGCGCGCCTCTACGATACGCCCGGTGACTGGGAGGTGGTGGACGCCGTGGAGCGGGCGGCCGCGGCACGCGGGGTCGGAATGGCCGAGATCGCCCTCGCCTGGTTGCTTGCGCGCCCGGGGGTCGTCGCGCCGATCGTGGGGGCGACCAGGCTGCCGCATCTCGACGCCGCGCTCCGCGCGCTCGACCTGACGTTGACCGACGAGGAGTTGGGCGCCCTCGACGCGCCGTATCGTCCACACGCCGTGCGCGGGCATACCGTCTAGCCCCGAGGCCGGGCGGCGGGGGTGGCCCCCGGCGCTCCGGCATGCTAGACATCACGTGTCATTGACGCCGGAGTGGTTTCGCCGTGCCCGATGCAAGAGTTCTAAACTTCAATCCGATGCGTGTCATCCGGATCGACGCGCCCGGCGGGCCCGAAGTCCTCACGGTCGCCAAGCAGTCGCGCCCGGGGCCGATCCTCGACGAAGTGTTGATCGAGGTCGCGGCCGCCGGCGTGAACCGCCCCGACATCCTGCAGCGCAAGGGCGCCTATCCACCGCCGGCCGGGGCGAGTGAGATCCCGGGGTTGGAAGTCGCCGGCACGATTGTCGGGCTCGGGCAGAACGTGACCAGCTGGGAGATCGGTGACCGGGTCTGCGCGCTCGTGGCGGGGGGTGGATACGCCGAGTACTGCCTGGCGCCGGCCGTCCAGTGCCTGCCGATTCCCGACGGCCTGTCGATGGTCGAGGCGGCGTCGCTGCCGGAGACGTTCTTCACGGTCTGGAGCAACGTCTTCGACCGGGCGCAACTCGTCCAGGGCGAGGTGCTCCTCGTGCAGGGTGGATCGAGCGGCATCGGCGTCGCGGCCATCCAGATGGCGAGGGCCATGGGCGCCCGCGTGTTCGCCACCGCGGGCAGCGCCAACAAATGCGACGCGTGTGTGGCGCTCGGCGCCGAGCGGGCCATCGACTACAAGACGGAAGATTTCGTTGCCGTCGTCAAGGACGCGACGCGCGGCCGCGGCGCCGACGTGATTCTCGATATGGTGGGCGGCGACTACGTACCGCGCGAGCTCTCACTCCTGGCCGAGGACGGCCGGCTGGTGTTCATCGCCACCCTCGGCGGCGCCCACGCGGAGTTCAACATCCGCCAGGTAATGGCCCGCCGGATCACGATCACGGGCTCCACTCTCCGCAATCGCGCGCCCGAGTTCAAGGGGGCCATCGCCGCCCGGCTGCGCGAGCACATCTGGCCGTTGCTCGCCGCGGGCACGATCAAGCCCGTGGTGCACGCCGTCTTTCCGCTCGAAGACGCAGCGAGCGCCCACGCCGAACTGGAGCGCGGCAAGCACGTCGGGAAGATCGTGCTGACGGTGGAGCGGTAGGGCACCAACCCGGCGCTACACCCGCGCGCGCAGATACTGGTTCGGCCAGGGCACCTCCACGCGCAGCGCCCGGGCCGCGTGCAGCGGCCAGTACGGATCGCGGAGCAACTGCCGCGCCATGATCACCGCATCGGCCTTTCCCGACGCCACGATCTCGTTGGCCTGATCCGGCTCGGTGATCATCCCGACGGCTCCGGTGGCGACGTTCGCCTCGCGGCGGATCCGTTCGGCGAACGGCACCTGATAGCCGGGACCAACCGGGATCTTCACGTGCGGCACGTTGCCGCCCGTGGAGCAGTCGATGAGATCGATGCCCAGCTCCCGGAGCCGCGCCGCGAGTTGTACGGACTGATCGATGTCCCATCCACCCGGCGTCCAGTCGGTGGCGGAGATGCGCACGAAGAGTGGAAGATGGGCCGGCCACACCTCGCGCACGGCGGTGGCCACCCGGAGCGGGAAGCGCATCCGGTTCTCGAGACTGCCGCCGTACGCATCGTCGCGGTGGTTGCTCAGGGGCGACAGGAATTGATGCAGCAGGTAGCCGTGGGCCAGGTGCAGCTCGATCACCGCGAAGCCGGCGGCCTCGGCGAATCGGGTGGCCGCCACCCATTCGGCGACCACGCCGTCCAGTTCGTCCACGGAGAGGGCGTGCGGCGTGTGATACCCCGCATCGAACGGGACCGCGCTCGGCGCGACCGTCTGCCAGGCGCCCTCGTCGGGCTTGAGCGGACCGCCGCCGAGCCAGGGGATCTGCGTGGACGCCTTCCGCCCGGCATGGGCCAACTGGACGCCGGGGACGGCGCCCTGCGCCCGGATGAACGCCGCGATGCGAGCGAAGGCCTCGGCGTGGGCCGCACTCCAGATCCCGGTGTCGGCGGGTGAGATGCGTCCCTGTGCGCTGACGGCCGTGGCCTCCGTGAGCACCAGGCCGGCACCGCCCACGGCGCGGCTGCCCAGATGCACCAGGTGCCAGTCGTTGGGCATACCATCCACGCTGGAATACTCGCACATCGGCGAGACGAAGATGCGATTTCGGAATTCGACACCGCGGATGGTCAGCGGTTCGAACAGGGAGACGTTGGAAGTGTTGGCCATGAGTGAAGAGTAGCGTCCGTGCCAACCCCAGCCGGCCGATGGACGGGCTTCGCGCGCCGGTGTAGCCTTTCTCATGCTCGATTCCGCCCCGCAATTCGACGACGCGTCGGCCACACGGTTGGCGCGCGAACGCTACGGCCTCGAAGGTTCGGTGCAGTCGCTGTTCAGCGAACGCGATCAGAACTTCCTGGTACGCGCCGGGGGCGCGCCGGGCGCGGTGGATGCCGTGCTCAAGCTCGCCAACGCGCGCGAGGCGCGCGCCCTGCTCGAAGCGCAGCAGGCGGCGCTCGACCATCTCGCCGCGCGATCCGCGCTCACCCCGCGGGTGCTGCCGGCCCGCGACGGGACCAGATTGTCGCCGGTCACGGCGCCGGACGGGCAGGAGCATCTGGCATGGGCCATGACCGCGCTCCCCGGAGCGGCGCTCGCCGGTTTCGCGCCGCACTCCCAGGCCGTTCTGGCGAGTCTCGGCCGCGCCGTCGCCGAGCTGGATGTCGCGCTCGCCGACTTCGACCACCCGGCGGTCCACCGCGAATTCCTGTGGGATCTGGCAGGCGCCCGGCGCGCGGTGGAGGCCCGGCTGCACCTGGTGTCGGACCCGGCGCTCCGGTCGGCCATCGAGACCGTGTGCCGGGCCTTCGACGCCCACACCGCGCCATTGCTGCCGGTGCTCCCGCGATCGGTGATTCACGGGGACCTCAACGACTACAACGTCCTCGTCGCCTGGACCGATGGGCCCCCGCCGGCCCTCGGCGTGAGCGGCATCGTGGACTTCGGCGACATGCTGGAGAGCTACGCGGTGGCGGATCTCGCGATCGCGGTCGCCTACGCGGTGCTCGATGCCGCCGATCCGCTGGCCGCGGCGGTCCCGGTGGTGGCGGCGTTTCACGCCATGCGCCCCCTCGCCGAACCGGAACTTGGCGCCGTGTTCGGTCTCGCCGCCATGCGCCTCTGCCAGAGCGCGTGCATCGCGGCCGATCAGATGAGCCGTCAGCCCGGCAACCAGTACCTCGGCATCAGCCAGACCCGGATCCGGGCCGCGCTTCCGCTGTTCGCGGCCGTGTCGTTTCCGCAGGCCGCGGCGGTGCTGCGCCGCGCCTGCGGCCTGGCCGCCGTTCCCGGGGGCGACCGGGTGGTGGCCTGGCTGCGCGAGCACGGGCCGGCGTTTGCGCCCGTGCTGGACGTCGATCTGCGCGTCGATCCGTGTCTCGTCTTCGACCTCAGCGTCTCGAGTCCGCTCGTCAGCGGGGACGCCGCCGAACGCGACGAGCCCCATCTCACGCGCCGGTTGTGCGGGGCGATGCGCGATGCCGGGGCGGCCGTAGGAGTGGGTCGCTACGACGAAGCACGATTGCTCTACGTGACCCCGGGATTCTCCGGTGGGGACCGTGTGACCGACGAACGCCGGACGATTCACCTGGGGCTCGACCTGTTCGCAGAACCGGGCGCCGGCGTTCATGCGCCGCTGGCCGGCAGCGTACACGCCTTTCACGACAACGGGGGAGGGCTCGACTACGGGCCGGTGATCGTACTGCGCCACGAGACCGGCGACGGCACGCCGTTCTTCACGCTGTACGGGCACCTGAGCCGGGAATCGCTCGCCGGGCTGGAGGTGGGCCAGGCGATCGAACGCGGCCAGCAGTTCGCCACCCTCGGTACAGCCGACGTGAACGGCGGCTGGACGCCGCACCTGCATCTGCAGGTGATCCTCGACCTGTTCGGACTCGGGACCGCGTTCCCTGGTGTGGGGGCGGCCCGCCACCGCGAGTTCTGGACCGCGGTCTGCCCCGACCCGAACCTGCTGGTCGGGATCCCGCCGGAACGGTTTCCCCCGCCGGTACCGTCGCCGGCGCAAACCTTCGAGGACCGCCGCCGGCTGTTCGGCGGAAACCTCAGCCTCGCGTACCGGACCCCGGTGAAGGTGGTCCGCGGATGGAAGCAGTATCTGTTCGACGATACGGGGCGGATGTTCGTGGACGCGTACAACAATGTGCCGCACGTGGGGCACGCGCATCCGCGCGTGGCGCGGGCGGCCGACGAGCAGATGCGCGTGCTCAACACGAACACCCGGTATCTGAACGACCGGCCGGCGGAGTACGCCGAACGGCTCGTGGCCACGCTGCCGGAGCCGCTGCGGGTGTGCTATTTCACGAATTCGGCGAGCGAGGCCAACGAGTTGGCGCTGCGACTGGCCCGCGCCGCGACGAACGCGCGCGATCTGATCGTGCTCGAGGCCGCGTACCACGGCAACACGACGACGCTGATCGACATCAGCGCGTACAAGCATGCCGGCCCGGGCGGTCACGGCGCGCCGGATTGGGTGCATGTGGCGCCGCTGCCCGACGACTTCCGTGGACGGTACCGGCGCGACGATCCCGACGCAGGACCGAAGTACGCCGAGCACGTCGCGGAACTTGTCGAAGCGGTCGAGGCGTCCGGCCGCGCGCTCTGCGGGTTCATGGCCGAGACCTGCCCCAGTGTCGGCGGCCAACTCATGCTGCCGCGCGGATACCTCGCCGAGGCGTACCGGCACGTGCGGGCGGCGGGCGGGGTGTGCATTGCCGACGAAGTCCAGACCGGGCTGGGGCGGATCGGGACGGACTTCTGGGCGTTCGCCGCGCACGACGTGGTGCCGGACATCGTGGTCATGGGGAAGCCGCTCGGGAACGGGCATCCGCTGGCGGCGGTGGTCACCACGCGCGCCATTGCCGACGCCTTCGCCAACGGGATGGAATACTTCAGCACCTTCGGCGGCAACACGGTGTCGTGCGCGGTCGGCCTGGCGGTGCTCGACGTGATGCGTGACGAGGGGCTGCAGGCGCACGCCCTCGCGGTCGGCACCCGGCTGCGCGACGCGCTCGCGTCGTTGTGCGGCAAACACGAGATCGTGGGCGACGTGCGGGGATCCGGTTTCTTCCTGGGCGTCGAACTGGTACGCGACCGGCTGACGCTCGCGCCGTCCTCGGTGGAAGCGTCGTACGTCGCCAACCGGATGCGCGAACGCGGCATCCTGCTGGGCACCGACGGCCCCCATCACAACGTGATCAAGATCCGGCCGCCGATGCCGTTCGATGCGTCGGACGCCGATCTCCTGGTGGAGATCCTCGACTCGGTTCTGGCCGAGCTGGCGGCCGGGAGGCCGCGCCCGTCCGTTGCGCCGTAACGCCCCCGATGGCGGGGCGTTCTCGGAGCGGCCGGGCTACGACTTCTTGCCGCAGCGCGCGGTGACCGCGTCGGCGGCCTTCACGTCGGTATCGAGCGTCGGGAGTCCGCTCGCCGGGGCGGTGGGGGAGGGGTTACCCAGGGTGCGGCTGGCCTGCACGAGAAACTGCGTCTTGCCGTCGCGGTTGGTGTAGATCGAAATGGCGAGATCGGTGTATTCAGCACTGTCGGGCGAACCCACGTCACGCTTCTGCGCCCGGAGAAATCCCGTGGAGGGGGCCGATTGCAAGATCGTGAATCCCAACTCCTGCATCGCCGTAGTCATGCAGGTGAAGGTCGCCGTCGGGTTGGCCGGGCTGGCCCCGGTATTGATGTGGGGGCCCAAGCACGCCGCGATGGCAACTGTCGGCACCACGAGCAGGAGCGCTTTCACGGCGATACCTCGGAGAGTGGGCGCGGTGGTGCCCGATCGGGCGCCGCGCGGAAAGCTCGCCGCCCCGGCGCGGGGCGCAAGGGCGGGAACAGAATCCTTGCGTGAAGCTGTCAGCGAAATGACGGAACCGTATGGGGAATTCGGGCTTGCGAAGCCCGGAACCCACCGGTATACTCGACTGTATACAATGGCGGTGCCGCGGCATTCCGCGGCGAATTCACCGCCACATTGGAGGAATACGATGAGGTTTTTCTACGCGGTTCACGACGTGGTGACGCGGGCGCGGCGGGCGGCCGGACGACGGCTCGGACTCGCGGCGGTTGCGCTGACCGCGACGACCCTCGTCGCCACGCCTGCCGGCGCGCAGGGGCAGGGTAATGGATTCCTGTTCGGGGCGCCGACGACGACGATCACGATCCGCACCGGGTACGATCGGGCCTTCGCGAACAGTGATCTGTTCTCGTACGCGACCAGCAACTTCACGCTGAACCACGCCGATTTCTCGAGTCCGACGCTGGCCGCGGACCTGGCGTTCCGGTTGAATCCCCAGGTCGACGCTGTGTTCGGATTCGGGTACTCGCGGTCGGCGAACCAGACGCAGTACCGGGATTGGGTGGACAACAACAATCTGCCCATCGAGCAGAGCACCGAGTTGACCCGGGTTCCGTTGACCGTCAACCTCAAGGCCTACCTCGGCCCGCGCGGGAGTTCGGTGGGCCGGTTCGCCTGGATTCCGGCAAAGTTCACGCCGTATGTCGGGTTCGGGGTCGGGACGATGTGGTACAAGTTCCGGCAGGCGGGAGACTTCATCGATTTCCAGACCACGGATGTCTATTCCGACGTCGTGGAAACGTCGGCCTGGACGCCGATGGCGAACGCGTTCGTGGGTGGCGACTGGACCATCAACCCGGCGATGGCCCTGACCGGCGATGCGCGCTATTCTTGGGCGCAGGCACCGGTCAAGGGTGACTTCTCCGGCTTTCACCGAGTAGACCTGTCCGGCTTGTCGGTGACGGCGGGCCTCACCTTCAGGTTCTGAGGAGAGCGGCATATGAAGAACCGAATGCATCGTTCGCGACTGGCCGCCCTGGCGGCGGCCCTGACCGCGGGGCTGTTGCTCGTCCCGAGCGCCCGCGCCGTCGCGCAGGGAGCACCCTCCGATGCGCGCTGGAATGCGTTCGTGGGCTGCTGGGAGCCGGCCGGCGCCCCCGTCGGGGCGAACGCCTCGCTCCTCTGCGTCGTGCCGGCGTCGGGCACGTCGGCCGTCGATCTCGTGACCGTGACGGACGGCAAGGAGACGGCCCGCGAGCACATCGACGCCACCGGGGCCCACGTGGCCAGCACCCATGACGGGTGCCAGGGTTGGGAGAGCGCCGTGTGGTCGCCGGACGGCGAGCGGGTGTACCTGCGCGCCGATCACACCTGCGCCGGCGGGGTGCGCCAGCAGTCGACGGCGCTGATCGCGATGTCGGCGGACGGCGATCTGCTCGATGTGCAGGGGCTGAAGGCCGGCCGGAACACCGGCGTCCGTGTCACCACGTATCGCGAGGTTCCCGACCCGGGTGAGCTGCCGGCGGATGTCGCGTCGGCGCTGCAGGCGCGCGGGATGGCCGTGGATGCGGCCCGCGTGGCCGCCGCCGCCCCCGTCAGCACGGCCAACGTGATCGAGGCGTCGAAGCAGCTCGACGCGCCGGTAGTCGAGGCGTGGCTGGCCAACCGCGGCGAGCAGATGTCGGTGGACGCCAACGATCTCGAAGCGTTGGCCAAGGGCGGCGTGCCCGGGGACGTCATCGACGTCATGGTCGCGCTCACGTATCCGGACCGGTTCGCGCTCGCACCGGCAGCCGGTGGTGCGAATGGCCAGTACGGCACCGGCGTCGCCCCGAGCGAGTTGAAGGGCGTCGCGGGCCAGACGCAGGCCAGGGACCGGCAGCGTCCGATCTGCCCGTACTCGGCGTTCGGCTGGGACTACGGCACCGAATGCATGTATTCGCCGTGGACCTATGGTTATTCGCCGTACGGCTACGGCCCGTACGGGTACGGCACCTACGGCTACTATGGTTACAACCCGTACTACTACGGGTACGCCGGGCCGGGGTATGGCTACGGGTATGGGTACGGCGGATGGTACACCCCGCAGCCCGTCGTGATCGTGCAGAACCCGGGGGCCACGGACTCGCATGGCAAGGTGGTGAAGGGTCGCGGCTACGTGGGGCGCGGCACGGCATCGGGGAGCAGCGGACGCACCCAGTCCAGCGCGCCCGCGCGGTCGTCGGGTAGTTCGAGCAGCGGTGGAAGTGCGTCGTCCGGCAGCAGCAGCGGATCGTCCTCGTCCGGTCGCACGGCGCATCGCCGTGGCGGCGGGGGTGGCGGCACGCGCTGAGCGCGGGAATGGCTTGACGGAAAGGCAGAGCGGCGCCGGCGAGACGATTCGCCGGCGCCGCTCTCGTTGTGGGGGACCCGACCGTCAGTCGGCGCCGACGGCCCGTCCCGCGATCACCGTCACGTTGTCCGATCCTCCGCGGGCCAGCGCCAGCTCCACCAGCGCCTGACAGACCTGTTCGGACGACCGCATCGTACGCAGATGCTCGGCGATCTCGGCATCGGATACGTGTTTGGTGAGCCCGTCGCTGCAGAGGAAGATCACGCACCCGCGTTCGCGAATATCGAGGCGGTGAACCTCGGGCGTGGCTTCCGCGGCCCCGATGGCTCGCGCCAGCACGTTGCGGTAGGGCGAGGCGGCGGCGCGTTCGGGCGCGAGGACGCCCATGTCGACCAGGTCCTGGGCCACCGTCTGGTCGCGCGTCACCTGGTGCAGCGCCCCGTGCGTGAAGTGATAGCAGCGGCTGTCGCCGACCTGCACGACGTAGGCCCATGGCCACACCGCCACCGCGAGCGTGAGAGTGGTGGCCATCACCTGGGGAAGGCTCAGCGAGGCCGCCTTTTCCTGCACCGCGGCGTGTGCCCGGGCCGCCGCCGTACGCAGCGTGGCCAGCAATTCCTCCTCGCGGCCCGAGACCACGGCGTGGCAGCACTCCATGGTCGAGGAGACGTAGTTCATGATTGCCTCGACGGCGAGTTGGCTCGCCTGGCCGCCCTCGCTTCCCCCGCCGACGCCGTCGGCCACCAGCATCAAGGTGGCCAGCCGCTGTCCACGCACGGGCAACTGTTCCGGATGCGGCAGGCTCGTCCCGTGAATGACGACCTGCGGGTGCACGGTGCCGAGCAGGAAGTGGTCCTGATTCTCCGCTCGAACCCGGCCGGGATGCGTCATCCCATAGAGGTCGAGCTGGTGATCGCGGGGGCGCTCGGCCGGCGCCGCCTGAATGGCACCAGCCAGGGGGTTGGATTCGGCGGTCACGCGACTCTCCGTCCAGTTACCGCATGAAAGAGGTGCACCGCCCGCGGCGGAATGCGCACCGCGAGTGCCTGATCCTGCCGCACCGGCGATTGGCCGGACGTGGACACTACGAGTTCTCCGCTGTCCGGCAGGGCCAGATGGACAATCTGCGCGTTCCCGAGCGGTTCGACCAGCGTCCCCGGAAGATTCGCCGATTCCGGCCCCTCCGCCAGCTCCACGTGTTCGGGGCGTGTTCCGAGTACCACTCCGGTTTCCGGAATCGCTGCCACCGGGCGGTCCAGGGGGATGGTGAGGCCCTGACCCGTGAATACCGGACGCCCGGCGATCTTTTGCACCCGGCCGTGAACGCCGCCACTTCGCGCACCAGCAGCGCGCCTTCGGCACCCACCGTGCTCCCCGAGCGCGTGAGCTGCACTCCCCTTGGCGGACGTCCGCCCGCGCCCGCGGCCGCCAACGCCCCGCCGCGCCAACCATGCACGCGCGGCCGATCACGGACGCCGGAACCCGGCGTCGACGAGATGATTTGTGAGTTGCCGCATCGCTCCGACACAACCTGTGCCGGCACACGCGGATCGCAAGTCGGCGGGCCGGCTACTGTCCGCGGCGTCCCGACTTGGTGGACGTCGCCCGCGGCTTGACCTGCGGCGTTGGCGGCGGCGGCGGGGCGTGCGGATGTGCCTTCTGCGCTTCGGCGTCGGGGCGCGTCACGCGCTTGTGCGCGAAATCCGGAACCTGCGTACGGTGCTTCTTCATGGAGCCTCCTGGGCGGCCCTCCTCCATGAAATGTGGTATCGCCGGGCGCGCCGGGCCAGGGGGCGGGGGCGGGCGGCCGGCCTTGCCAGGGGGAGCGCGCCGGGGGTTCACTTCCCCGATGGCGGGGGATACCGTTCTCCCCCATGACTCCTCGCATTTCGGAACTGGGCGCGCACGTGGGCAAGGCCGTCACGGTCCGCGGTTGGGTGACGCACGTCCGCTCTTCGGGCAAGATCGCGTTCGCGGTGATCCGCGACGGCACCGGGGTGGCGCAGGCGGTGTTCGTGAAGAGCCAGGTGCCGCCCGAAGCCTGGGAGCGGTTCGGTGCCCTCACCCTCGAGACGTCGGTGGCCATCACCGGCGAGGTGCGCGCCGAGCCGCGGGCGCCCGGGGGCTACGAGTTGGGTGCGTCGGCGCTGGAAATCATCGGCGCCAGCCCCACGGACTATCCGATTCAGCCCAAGGAGCACGGGATCGACTTCCTGCTCGACCACCGCCATCTGTGGCTGCGGAGCCCGCGCCAGCGGGCGATCGCCGCCGTGCGTAGCGAGATCGAACAGGCCATCCACGACTTCTTCTACGAGCGCGGCTTCCTGCGGGTCGACACGCCGATTCTGACGGCGGCCATCGGCGAGCGCAGCGGGCTCTTCTCCACGGAGTATTTCGAGGAGGGCACGGCGTACCTGGCGCAGACGGGCCAGCTGTACGGCGAGGCCGCGGCGGCGGCGTTCGGCAAGATCTACACCTTCGGGCCCACCTTCCGCGCCGAGAAATCCAAGACGCGGCGCCATCTCACCGAGTTCTGGATGATCGAACCCGAGGTGGCGTGGTACGACTCGAACGACAACATGGCGTTGCAGGAGGACTTCGTGTCCTATCTGGTGGCTCGCTGCGTGGACCGGCGGGCCGCCGAATTGCAGGAACTGGAGCGCGACCTGTCGAAGCTCGCCGCGGTGAAAGCTCCCTTCCCGCGCATCAACTACACCGACGCGGTGGCAACGCTGCAGCAGAAGGGGAGCAAGGTGAAGTGGGGCGACGATCTCGGGGCCGAGGACGAGGCACTGCTGGTGGAGGATTACGACCGCCCGGTCTTCGTGATCAACTATCCCAAGGAAGCCAAGGCGTTCTACATGAAGGAGAACCCGGACGATCCGCGCACCGTGTTGTGCGACGACTGTCTGGCGCCCGAGGGATACGGCGAGATCATCGGCGGATCGCAGCGCGAGGACGACTACGACCGCCTGGTCCAGCGGATCAAGGACGAAGGCCTGCCGATGGACGCGTACGGCTGGTATCTGGAGCTGCGCAAGTACGGGACGTTCACGCATTCGGGCTTCGGACTCGGGCTCGAGCGGACGGTGGCATGGATCTGCGGCCTGCAGCACATCCGCGAAGTGATCGCGTTTCCCCGGATGATGTACCGGCTGCGGCCGTAGCGGCCGGCGGTAGCCAATCCGCGTTACCGGACGCAGGATTGTTCCCCATGCGATCCTTCCTCCTCTCAAGCTTCGTTCTTCCGATCATGCTCGCCGCGGCTCCGGCGCGCGGCGTTGCGCAGCAGGGCACCAGCGCCGTCGCGCGTGCCGCATCCTGGGCCACCCACCAGACGATGGCCCGGAGTTCGTACTTCCGTGGTCTCGCCTGGCGCGCCGACGGACCGGTGAAGACCGGCGCCCGTGTGGAGGCCATCGCCATCCCGCCCGGCAACACGGGGACCATCTACGCCGGCGTCGGCACCGGAAATCTCTGGAAGACGGTGAACAACGGCATCACCTGGCGGCCGATCTTCGATCACGAGAGCGCGTTCGCCATCGGCGACGTGGCGGTGGCACACAGCCATCCGAACGTGGTGTGGGTGGGCACGGGCGAGGCGCAACCGCGGTTCGCCGGCTACGCGTATCCGGGCACGGGCGTGTTCAAGTCCACCGACGCCGGCGAATCGTGGACGCCGATGGGGCTCGCCGAGACGCAGCACATCGGCAAGGTGCTCATTCACCCGACCGATCCCGACATCGTCTACGTCGCGGCAATGGGGCACCAGTGGACGGCGAACGCCGAGCGCGGGGTCTTCCGGACGCGCGACGGCGGCGCGCACTGGCAGAAGGTGCTGTTCCTCGACGATTCCACCGGGGTGATCGATCTGGCCATGGATCCGGCCGACCCGCGGACCCTGTACGCCTGGGGCTGGCAGATCGAGCAGGGCCGGCACGGTGGGCTGTTCAAGTCCACGGACGGGGGCGACCACTGGCGGCACATCACCGCCGGCCTGCCCGGCGGACTGCTCGGCCGCGCCAACATCGGTGTGGCGCCCGGCGATCCGCGCGTCGTCTACATCTTTCTCGACAACCGCGGGCCCACGACGGTGAAGAACCGGCCGTACGTCGGTGGAGAGGTCTACCGCTCCGACGACCGCGGCGAGCACTGGCGCAAGGCCAATACGGAGGACCTGTACGACGTGTTCGGCGTGTTCGGCTGGAAGTTCGCCGACGTCCACGTGGACCCGCGCAACGCGGACCACGTCTACATCCTGGGCAACCGGGGATTCCAGTCGTTCGACGGCGGCGCCACCTGGCGCCGGATCGGCGATCGCATTCTGCGGGTGCACGACACCGATGGCCGGGCGCTGCACCTCGACCAGCACGAGTTGGTGATCGATCCGGCCAATCCGGACCGCCTGTTGCTGGGCAACGACGGCGGCCTGTTCATGTCGTACGACGGCGGCGAGAGCTGGCTGCATCTGAACGACATCCCCGTGTCCCAGATGTATTTCGTCGCCACCGACGACCACACGCCCTACCGCATCTTCGCCGGCACGCAGGACGATGCCGCGGTCTACGGACCGAGCAACGCGTCGCTCGACGATGCCGAGCCCGACCCCTGGCGGAGTGTCTACCTCGACCGGTGGACGGGCGGCGACAGCTTCGTGACGCTGCCCGATCCGACCGACGATCACATCGTCTACTATGAGCATCAGAACGGCGACATGCGCCGCATGGACATCACCGGGACGTCGGTGCTGACCGGCGGCCCGTCGGCGGTCGACATCGCGCCGCGCGCGCCGCGCGGAGCCCCCCGCATCCGCTTCGGCTGGTACACGCCGTTCTTCATCTCGCCGTTCGATGCGCGCACGCTGTACGCGGGCGGCAACCAGGTGCTGAAGTCCACGGATCGCGGCGACCACTGGCGGGTGATCAGTCCCGATCTGGGCGATCCGCCCGGCGGTGACCGGGACCTCGTGACCACGGGCGCGTTCACCACGCTGGCCGAATCCCCGCTCGTGCGCGGAATGATCGCCGGCGGCACCGAGGGCGGGCGCCTCTGGCTCACGTCGGATGACGGCGGCACCTGGCGGCGCATCGACGGCGGGCTGCCCCGGCACTGGACGAGCCGCGTCACGCTCTCGTCGCACGACGCCGGCACGATGTACGTGAGCTTCACCGGCTTCCGGGAGGACGACGCGCGGCCATACGTCTTCGCGTCCACCGACACCGGGCGCACCTGGCATTCCATCGCCGCCAATCTGCCGATGGAAGCGGTGAATGTGATCACGGAAGATCCGGACGACGCCGACGTGCTGTACGTCGGTACCGACCTCGGCGTCTACGCTTCCCGCGACCGCGGCGGACACTGGGAGTCGCTGAGCGCCACGCTGCCGTCGACGCCGATCATGGACCTCACCGTGCAGCGCCGCGCGCACGACCTCGTGGCCGGGAGCTACGGTCGCGGCGCCTGGATACTCGATCTCGATCCGATTCGCGATCGCGGCGTCGTCTCCGCTGCCCGCCCGCTGCATGTCTATCCCATCCGCGACGTCGTGGCCGACTGGTTCCAGTGGGAAACCGTGCCCGGCGAGCGCAGGGGCCGCAACGTGGCACCGATGTGCGTCGCGACCGACGCGCCTGGGGAGGCGACGATCACGGTTGCCGACTCCACGGGGCGGACGGTGCGACGCTGGACGGCCGCCGTAACCCGCGGCGTCAACACGCTGGTCTGGGATCTACAGACCGAGGACGGGCGGGGTGCGTTGCAGGAGGCGGTGCCTGGCACCTATGAAGTCGACGTGCGCATCGGCGCGGCGACCGCGACGGGTAAGGTCCGCGTGCTGAGCGACCCGAATCAACCCCGGTAGCGGGCGGGGGCGCTGCCGCGGCCATCCGCCATCGGACCGTTCAGCGCGGCTCCTCTTCCCGCTTCACCTCGTCCCACAGCCCGTCCAGCGCCGGCAGCCCGGCGGTGCCGACCTCGAGGCCGCGTTCCCGGGCCTTGCGTTCGATGCCCTGGAAACGCCGCACGAACTTGGCGTTCGTCCGGTCCAGTGCCAGCGCGGGATGCACGCCGGCCTTGCGGCACAGGTTGACGACGGCGAACAACAGATCGCCAAGCTCCGCTTCGAGCCGCGCGTGTGCCGCGTCGTACGTGGGCCCGTGCTCGGCGCGCGGCGGCATTGCGGACAGTTCGTCTCGGACCTCACCCAGCTCCTCGTCGACCTTTTCCAGCGGTCCCGCCACGTCGGGCCAATCGAATCCGACACCGGCGGCCCGGTCCTGCAGCCGATAGGCGCGATGCAGGCTGGGCAGACCCACCGGCAACCCGTCCACGATGCTGTCGCGCTTCTTCGCCTTCTGCTGTTCCCACGGCTCGCGCGCGCCGTCGCCGTAGAGGTGCGGGTGCCGCCCCTTCATCTTCGTGATGAAGCCGTCGGCGACGTCCTGAAAGGTGAACGCGCCCCGTTCTTCGGCGACCACGGCGTGGAAGAGCACCTGGAGGAGGAGGTCGCCCAGTTCCTCGCGCAACTGCCGGTCGTCTCCGGACTGGATGGCGTCGTCCACCTCGTGCGCCTCTTCGATCAGGTAGGGGCGCAGGGAATCGTGCGTCTGCGCCGCATCCCACTCGCAGCGCTTCCGTAGATCCCGCATCAATTCCAGCGTATCTTCAAGCGGCCGTTTCACTTGCCTCGCCTCCGCGCGTCCGATATACTACCCGCCCTGCAAATGATAGCTCAATGATAAGGGCCATGACGCGGGCCTGGGTCGAGATCGATCTGGGCGCGCTGACGCGCAACGCCGCCAGAATCGCCGACGCGGCCCGGGTATCGCTGCTCCCGATGATCAAGGCCGACGCCTACGGGTTGGGCGCGGTCGGCGTCGCTCGCGCGCTCGAATCCACCGGCCCCTGGGGCTATGGCGTGGGGACGATCGAGGAGGGGGAGGAATTGCGGGCGGCCGGCATCACGCGGCCGATTCTCGTGCTCACGCCGATCCTTCCGGAAACCTTTGCGGCCGCCCGCGCGGCCGACCTGCGGCCGGCGCTCGGCGATCGCGAGGCCATCGCCGCGTGGGCCAACGGCGGCGCGCCCTGGCATCTGTCCATCGACACCGGGATGAACCGGGCCGGCGTGCCGTGGCGCGAGATCGGCACCCTCCGCGACCTGCTCGCCGCGCACCCGCCCGAGGGGGCGTTCACCCACTACCACTCGGTCCTGAAGGACCGGGCGTCGGTCGCCGTGCAGACACAGCGCTTTCGCGACGCCGTGGCGATGCTCCCGCAGCGCCCGGCGCTGCTCCACGCGGAATCGTCGGCGGCGGTCGAGCACGCGGGCGGGGCTTCGCCCTGGGACCTGGTGCGGCCGGGGATCTTCCTCTACGGCGTCGGCACCGCGGGCGGTCTCGATCCGGAGCCGGTGGTGGCGGTGCGCGCCCGCATCGTCGAGTTGCGGAGCATTCGGGACGGCGACACGGTGAGCTACGGCGCCACCTATCCGGCTCCCGGCTCCCACCCGGAGGATTGGCCGCGACGCATCGCGACCCTCCCGCTCGGCTACGCCGACGGCTATCGGCGCGCGCTCGGCAATCGCGGATGGGCCCTCTTGCACGGACGTCGAGTGCCGGTGGCGGGCGCGGTGACCATGGACATGACGATGCTCGACGTCACCGACGTCCCGTGTGCCGTCGGGGACGTGGTGACGCTGATCGGGGGCGACGGGGACGATCTGTTGACCGTGCAGGACGTCGCCCGGTTCGGGCACCTCTCCCCGTACGAACTGCTCACCGAGTTGCACTCGCGCCTGCCGCGACTGTATGGGGACCCCGCATGAGCCGGCGCGCCGCGATCGTGGTACTGGATGGGGTCGGCATCGGGGCGGCGCCGGACGCCGCGGCGTACGGCGATGTCGGCAGCGACACGCTGGGCAACCTGTCGCGCGCCATCGCGGGCGGCTTCGATCTGCCCAATCTCCAGGCTGCCGGCCTGGGCAACATCGCACCGCTGGCCGGTGTCGAACGCACGGACCACGCCACGTGCGCCTGGGGGCTGATGGAACCGAAATCGGCGGGGAAGGACAGTTCGACCGGGCACTGGGAGCTGGCCGGGTTGCACCTGGCGCGCGCTTTTCCCACATACCCGCGGGGGTTTCCTGCCGAAGTGGTCGATGCCTTTGCGCGGCTCACCGGACGCGGAGTGATCGGCAATGTGGTGGGCAGCGGCACGGACGTGATCGCGCGGTTCGGTCCCGAGCACCAGCGCACGGGTCAATGGATTCTTTACACCTCGGCGGACTCGGTCTTCCAGATCGCGGCGCACGAGGCGGTGATCCCCCTGGCGGAGCTGTACCGCGGGTGCGAGGCAGCGCGCGGCATGCTCGTGCCGCCGCACGACGTTTCGCGCGTCATTGCCCGTCCCTTCGTGGGGGAGGCCGGCCAGTACACCCGCACCCGGAACCGCCGCGACTTCTCGATCCAGCCACCCGGGGAGACGCTGCTCGACGCGCTCGTCCGTGCCGGCGTGCCGACGGCCGGGGTGGGGAAGGTGGACGACCTGTTTGCTGGCCGGGGCATCACGTCCCGGCACTTCGCGGACAACGCCGAAGGGTTGGTGGCGATCCGGCAGTGGTTGCAGGCGGAAGCCGGTGGGTTCCTGTTCGCCAACCTACTAGATTTCGACCAGCAATTCGGGCACCGGAACGACGTTCCGGGGTTCTATGGGGCGCTGCGCCAATTCGACGCAGCGCTGCCCATTCTGTTGTCCGCCCTCCGCGAGGAAGACCTGCTGTTCATCACGGCCGATCACGGAAACGATCCCACAACGGCGTCCACGGACCATGCGCGTGAGTGCGTCCCGTTGCTCGCCTGCGGCCCGCGGGTGCGGCCGCGAAACCTCGGTCGCCGCGCCACGTTCTCGGATCTTGGCGCGACGGTCGCCGAGTGGATGGGGCTGTCGTTCCGCGGGCGGGGCACGTCGTTCCTCGCGACCCTGGTGGCGGAATGAGCGCTCGGGCCACGGAGGCGCAGGACCCAGCCCTGGCGGTCGCGGGCGCGCTGGCCGAACTCCGGGAGCGGGCCGCCGCGGCGATGAACGCCGCCTACGCGCCGTACTCGGGGTTCCGCGTGGGCGCCGCGCTGCTTGCCGCCGATGGATCGATTGCGGTGGGGTGCAACGTCGAGAATGCGTCGTACCCGGCCGGGGTCTGCGCCGAACGGGTCGCTCTTGGGGCGGCCGTGGTGCAGGGGCACCGGCAGTTTCTGGCGATCGCGATCGCGACCGAGGCCGAAGCCCCCACGCCTCCGTGCGGCATCTGTCGGCAGGCCCTCGTGGAGTTCTCTCCTGACTTGGTGGTGTTGAGCGTCACCCGCGGTGGACACGAGGCACGCTGGTCGCTGACCGACCTGTTGCCGAACGCGTTCACGCCGCATTCGCTCGATCACAGTCGTCACTAGCCACCCGTGGACGGTGTTCGTGTTCCTGCCCCGAAGTCGTAACCTCGCGCTCCTCGCCGCGGCGTTCACCGTCGCCGTCGTGGCGGCGTGCAGCGACAACCTCGAATCGAATGCGGCCTGTCCCGTGCTCTGCCCGGGCCAGGAGGTGACGTTGCGCGATACCACGCTCGACGCCGTCGTCATCGACTCCTCGGTGTCGGGGTTCCCGTCGCTGGGCCAGGAACCGTTCATTCTGATCTCCACGCGCGGCGACACCCTCGATACGCGCGCCATCTTCCGCTTCGACTCGCTGCCCACGACGTTCACGCGCACCAACTCGGTGGTCGACACCACGATCATCGGCGTGGACAGTGCCTACCTGATGTTGCGCGTCGATACGTCGGCGGCGCGCCCGGGGGCGCCGATCACGGTGAGCGTGTACGACGTCGACACCGGCAATCCCGACAGCACGGCGGCGGACACGGCCGTCGCCGTCCTCGAGCCGCTCTTTTCGTCGGACCGCCTGCTGGGGTCGACGACCTTCGACCCCGACTCGCTCACCGACAGCCTGCGCGTGCCGATCTCGAGCGACTCGCTGTTCGACTACATCAGCAACGGCCGCCGGCTGCGCGTCGGCGTTCAGGTCACCGGCGCGAATCGCGCGCAGCTGAGAATCGGCACGGCGGTGAACCTCACGCCGGCCGAGTTGGTGTTCAAACCGGCGCCTCCCGGTGACACGGTCGGCGTCACACCCAGGTACGTGGCGCCCCTGTCCACGACGCCGGTCGGCAGCCCGATCGCCGGCAGCCTGCAGGATTTCCTGATCGTGGTGCGCGGCACGTCGAACGCCGCGGCGCCGGTGCTCGCGGTCGGTGGCCTGCCCGGGCACCGCCTGTATCTCCGCTTCGACCTTCCGGCCAATATCGTCGACTCGACGACGGTGGTGCGCGCGACGCTGCTGTTGAACCAGATCCCGAATCCGGTCTCGCCCGACGCGAACGACACGGCGGCGGTCTGGCCGCAGGCGATTCTCGCGTCGTCGGCGATCACCGACCTGACGCGCGCGCTGCAGCTGCTGTCGCCCGTGGGCGGCGTGGGACTCGACACGCTGGAGCGGTTCACACCGGCCGACAGCGGGCTGCGCCAGTTCGAGATGGTGCAGCTCGTACGGGCCTGGAGTGCCGCGCTCACGGCCTCCGATCCCCGCGCCCTCGCCCTGCGGACGGAATTCGAGGGCGCGTCGGGGCAGCTGTTCTGGTTCACGCCGTCGAGCGGACCGGCGGCCCTCCGGCCCAAGATCCGGATCACGTATGCACCACCGCCGTCCAAGGGAGGTACGCCATGACCGCCCGTCGGCTGACCGGCGGCCTGGCCGCGGTCGTGTACCTCGCGTTGGCGTGGCCCGCCGGCGCGGTCGCGCAGGGAACGCTGAGCGCGCAGGGGCTCGGCTACCCGCCGGGCGCGCTCAGCGCACGCTCCCTGGGGACGGGCGGGGCGCTGGGAGAGATGGACCCCACGTCGCCGCTCAATCCGGCGTCGATCATCGAATTCGGTTCGCCCGCGCTTTCGATGCAGTTGCAACCGGAGTTCCGCCGCGTCACCGACAACGGCAAGGTCGCCAACTCGAGCACCCAGCGGTTTCCGGTGTTCGTGGGCGCGCTGCCGTTCGGCAGCCGGTTCATGATCGGCGCATCGTCGGCGACGCTGCTGGATCGCACCTGGCAGACCACGACGCCACAGACGCAGTTGATCCGCGGCGACAGCGTACGCTTCAATTCGACCACCAAGAGCGACGGGTCGGTCAACGACCTCGCCCTTACGGCGGCCTACGTGTTCACGCCGTGGTTCCGGGCCGGCGTCGCCATGCACGCCATCAACGGACGGGACGTGGTGGCGTTGCGCCGGACGTTCGAGGACACGGTGCGGTACGGGAATACGCTCGAGACGGTGTCGAACACGTATTCCGGAAACGCGCTCTCGGCGGGCGTCGAATTTCTCGATCCGTCGTTGGGCGGCATTGCACTCTCGTATCGGCGCGGCGGCAAGCTGCACCAGAACGTGGGTGACACTCTGGTCGAGGCGGCGCGAGTCCCGGATCGCATCGGGCTCGGGCTCGCCTTCAACGGGCTCAGCGGCACCACGCTCGCCCTGCGGACCTCGTACGACCGGTGGGCCGCGCTCGGGAACATGGACTCGGCGACCGGTGCGGCGATGAACGCCTGGGACACGTCGTTGGGCGCCGAATTCACGGGGCCCCGGTTCGGGGGGCTTCCCCTCGCCCTCCGCGTCGGCACACGCTGGCGCAACCTGCCGTTCCCCGCCGACGGCCACCAGGTGCACGAAGCGTCGTTCTCCGGCGGGCTCGGCCTGACGCTGGCGCGCGGTCACGCGCTCCTCGACCTTGCCGGCGTGCATGCGTCGCGAACCGCCGGCATCGGGATTTCGGAGCGGGCGTGGACGCTGAGCATCGGCTTCACGATCCGGCCGTAGTCGGGACCCGTGGGGACGCGCGCGCAACCTGCTGAGGCACCGCTGATCCTCGTAGCCGACGACGTGGAGGCCAACGTCGAGCTGTTGTTCGACCAGTTGCACGTGCTCGGCTTCCGCGCCATCGCCGCCACCGATGGCCCGAGCAGCGTCCAGGCGGCATACGAGCACCGGCCCGACCTGTGCATCCTCGACGTCGCCATGCCCGCGGGCGATCTCGGGTGCGACGACCGCGACACCGGATTCGAGGTCTGTCGCCGCATCAAGCGCGACCCCCGCACGGCCCGCGTGCCCGTGATCTTCGTGACGGCGCTCAGCGACACCACCGACCGGGTGAAGGCCATCGAGGCCGGGGGCGACGACTTTCTCACGAAGCCGCACAACCGCCTCGTGCTCGGCGCCCGTGTGCGCAGCCTGCTCCGCCTCAAGGGTGCCATGGATGCGCTGGAGGAGAGCTCGCGGAAGATGCGGGAGCTGGAGAAGCTGCGCGACGATCTGATGAAGATGATCGTGCACGACCTCAAGTCGCCGCTCACGAGCGTACTGGCGAACCTCGAGATGCTCCTCGACGAGGATTTCGGCCCGCTCACCGACGGGCAGCGGCGGGCGCTGCTCGAGTCCGAGGGGAAGGCCGAGGACCTGCTCAACCTGATCGAGGATCTGCTGGAGATTCGCCGGATCGAAGAGACCTCGGTGGCCATCAAGCCCGAACCGATCGCGCCCGCGGCGTTCCTCAGCGAAGTGGTGCACGAGTGGCGCACCCGGCTCCAGCAGGCCGAGTCGACGGCAGTCGTGGACGTGGCCGACGACACCCCCGTGTTCGAAGGCGACAAGGCACTCCTGCGCCGGGTGTTCGGCAACCTGCTGCAGAACGCGATCTCCCACTCGTCGCATCCCGTCACCGTGCAGGTGAGCGCGCGCCGCGAGGGGGCGCACCTGCTGTTCACGGTGGCCGACAACGGCCCCGGGATTCCGTCCGAGTATCAGGAAGTGATCTTCCGGAAGTTCGAGCAGGTGCACACGCCCAATGCGCCGCACCTGCGCGGATCGGGACTGGGCCTCGCCTTCTGCAAGCTGGTGGTCGGCGCCCACGGCGGACGGATCTGGGTCCAGAGCGCCGGTACCGGGCAGGGCAGCGCCTTTCACTTCATCGTACCGATCAAGGCCGTGCCGCGGAATACGCCGCCGGCAGCGAGCCCGGAAGTGCCGGCGTGAACGTGTATCTGCGCACCTTCGGGTGCCGCGCCAACCATGCCGACAGTGAGGCGCTGCACGCGGCCATCACCGCCGCCGGCCACCAGGTGGTGCGGTCGCCCGACGGCGCGGATTGGGCGGTCTTCAATTCGTGCGCGGTGACCGCGGAGGCCGAGGCCGACGTCCGCGGCGCCGTGCGCCGGGCGGCCCGCCGTGTGCCGGGCCTGCGCAGCGTCGTCATGGGATGCGTGGCCGGGCTGGCCGATCGCGACGTCGCGCTGCGGGCGCTGCCCACCGTACACGAGGTGGTGCCCGGCGGCGACGTGCCGGCGGTCGCGCGTGCGCTGGGGATCGCCGCTGTGGCGGCGGTGCACCCGCGCCAGCAGCAGACGCGGGCGCTGCTCCGCATCCAGGACGGATGCGACGAGCACTGCACGTTCTGTACGACGCGGCTGGCGCGCGGAGCCAGCCGCAGCCGCCCCGTGGAGACGGTGCTCGACGAGGCCGCGGCGCTGGCCGCCTACCATCCCGAGATCGTGATTACCGGGATCCACATCGGCGGCTACGGCCGCGATCTCGGATCGTCGCTGGGTGAGCTCGTCGAATTGCTGGTGGATCGCGTGCCGTCGGCGCGGTTCCGGCTGTCGTCCGTCGAGGCGACGGAGGTGGACGATCGACTGACGGCGCTGTTGACCGCGCGCGACGGACGGCTGGCGCCGTTCCTCCATGCCCCGCTCCAGTCGGGGTCCGCCCGGCTGCTTCGCCGGATGGGGCGCCACTGGTACTCGCCGGCCGAGTACGCGGCGGCGGTGGAACGGGTGGCTGCCGGGTGCCGGGCGTTCGGCCTTGGCGCCGACGTCATCACGGGATTTCCGGGGGAGACCGCGCGCGACCATGCCGAGACGGTGGCGCTGTGCGAGCGCCTCCCGTTCACCTATCTCCACGTGTTTCCCTTCTCGCCGCGACCGGGAACGGCGGCCGAACGGCTGCCCGAGCCGGTGGCGCCGGCGGTGGCCCGCGAGCGTGCCGCCGAGCTGCGCGCCCTCGCCGACCGCAAGGCGGCCGCCTACGCCGCCGGCCGCGCGGGAACTTCCGCCGACGTCGTCGTGGTGGGCGGTGGTGCGCGCCGTCACGGGGTCACCGAGGACTACCTCAAGGTCGGGCTGGCCGATGGGGCGTTGCCGCGTGGCGCCCGGTTCGTCGGGCAGTTACGGAGCACTGCCGGCGGCTCGCTCGTCGCCGCGTGACGCCGCTATCTTGTGATGCGACCGATCCTGAATTCATGACCGCCACGACGCGTCCCACCGTCTACATCGAGACCTACGGGTGCCAGATGAACGTGAGCGACTCCGAGTTGATGCTCGGGTCGCTCGTGGCCGGCGGCTACGCGGAAGCGCCGGACCCGCGGAGCGCCGATGTGATCCTCGTGAACACCTGTGCCATCCGCGACCACGCCGAGCAGCGCGTGATCGGGCGGTTGGGTGAGTTGAAGCGCGACATGAAGGCGGGGTCGGTGATGGGGGTCACCGGGTGCATGGCGCAGCGCCTGGGGCCGCGACTCCTCGATTCGGCGCGCCACGTCAGCTTCGTGATCGGTCCCGACGGGTATCGGGCGCTGCCGGCGCTGGTGGACGGCGCGCGGCAGGGCCAGCGCACGACGGCCACGAGCTTCGATCTCGAAGAACACTACGAGGACTTCACGCCGCGCCGGTTCGACCGGGTCAAGGCGTGGATTCCGGTGCAGCGCGGGTGCGACTACCGGTGCACCTACTGCATCGTGCCCACGACGCGGGGGCCGGAGCGGAGCCGCCAACTGGCCGATGTGGTGCGGGAGACCGCCGGCGTGGTGGCCGAGGGAATGAGCGAGGTCGTGCTCCTGGGCCAGACGGTGAACTCGTACCACGACGGCACCCACGATTTCGCCGACCTGCTCCGGGCGGTCGGCACCGTGCCCGGCGTCCGGCGGCTCCGCTTCACCAGTCCCCACCCCAACGACTTCAGCGACCGGGTGATCGCGGCCATGGCCGACGTGCCGGCGGTGTGCGAGCACGTCCATCTGCCCATGCAGTCGGGGAGCTCCCGGGTGCTGAAGCGCATGCTGCGACGCTACACGCGCGAGGGTTACTTCGACTGCGTGGCGCGGTTGCGGACCGCGATTCCCGGGCTCAGCCTCACCACCGACATCATCGTCGGCTTTCCGGGCGAGACCGAGGCCGACTTCGAGGAGACGCTCAGCGCCGTCCGCGAGGTGGAGTTCGCGGACGCGTTCACCTTCAAGTTCTCGCCGCGCGAAGGCACACCCGCCACCCGGCTGCCGGCTGCCGATACGGTGACCGACGAGGTGGCGGCGGAGCGATTGGGGCGCCTGGTGGACACCGTGCGTGCCGGCTCACGCCAGCGCAACCTCGACCTGCTCGGCCGCCGCGTCGAAGTGCTGGTGGAGAAGGAGGCACGCCGGGGCGGGGATCTGGTGCAGGCCCGCACGCGGGACTTCAAGACCGTCCTCATTCCCGGGGACGAGACCCTGCTGGGCCGGTATTTCACGGTCGAGTTGACCGGCACCACCGGCTCCACGTTCACCGGCGCCGTGGTGCCCCAGCGGCCGCCGCTTCCCATGGCCGGATGAAGAATCTCGTCGAGGAGGTCGTGCGCGAGATCCACGCCGAGTTGCTCAAGCGCGGTGGGCCGTATTGTACCTGCGCGCAGTGCGCGGATGACGTCACGACGTACGTGCTGAACCAACTTCGTCCGCGTTACGCGAATACCGCCCAGGGGTGGGCGCTGGCGAATCTCGCGCTGCGTAGCGATCAGGGCCGCACCGAGCTCGCCGTGCAGGTGATGGACGCCATGCGCCGCGTGGCGGCCGCGCCGCGCCACGGCCCGCCGCCGGAGACCGCGCCTCAGCCGTAGCCTCGCGCCGGCCCGCGGCGGTCGACTTCGTCCCCGCTGCTCGATGCCGCTCTCGGCTGTTGGAGTGCTCGCCTACATCGCTGGACTGCTGCTCGGCTTTGCCGGGCACGTCGTGCTTCCGGTGCTCGCGGCCGTTGCCGCGGTATTCTGGGGCATCGAGCGGCGGCGCCCGCGTCCTGCCGCCGCGGCCCTGCTGCTCGCCGCCGGTGCCCTCGTGGCGCGCGCCACGAGCGCCTCCGACGCCGCGTGTCTGCGGACCCTCGCCGCCCGCCGGACGATTCGCGTCGAACTCGTCACGGCGGCCGCGCCCGGCGGGTTCGCGCGGGCGACGGCACAGCGCTGTCACGCCGCGGTGTCGCTCATGGTGGCCACCGGCAGCGCGAGGGCGGGATTCGTGGTGACGGCCTCGGGGCCGGTGACGGCGAGCCGCGCGGGTCTGCTGATGCAGGACGCGGCGCTCCGCGATCCGCGGCCCGGCTCGCTGATGCGGCGGTGGCGAGAGGCCGCGGGCCGCCGGGTGGACTCGCTATTCGGGACCGACGCGCCGCTCGCCCGGGCGCTGCTGGTTGCCGATCGGACGGGGCTTCCGTCCGAACTTCGCGATCGCTACGCGGCGGCCGGACTATCGCACATGCTCTCGATCTCCGGGTTGCACGTGGCCCTGATCGCGGTGGCGGTGGACCTGGTGTTCCAGCTCCTGCGGCTGCCGCGGCACCGGGCCAACGCCGCCACGCTGGCGGTGATCGGGGCGTACGTCGCCATGCTCGGCTTCCCGCCGCCGGCGCTCCGGGCGGCGGTCATGCTTGCCGTCTGGACCTGCTCACGGTGGTGGCAGCGGCCGACATCGCCGTGGGCGGTGCTCGCGCTCGGCGCCGCGATTCCGCTGGCCGACCCGCACGCGGTGACGCGGGTCGGGTACCAGCTCAGCATGGCCGGCGTCGCGGCGCTCGTCGGCGCGTCGCGGCTGGCCCGGCGCTGGCGGTGGATGACGGGTCTGCGCGGCTGGCGCCGGGCCGTGGTCGGGACGGCGCTCGCGTCGACGATGGCCGCCGCCGTCACCGCGCCCCTCGTGGCGTGGAATTTCGGCCGGCTCAGTCTCATCGGACCGCTCGCCAACGTGTTCGCGGCGCCGATTATGGCGCTCGCGCAACCAATGCTGTTCCTGGCGTTGGCGCTCTCACCGGCTGCTCACGTGGCGCGCTGGCTTGCCGACGCCGCCCATCCATTGCTCGGCGCATTCCGCCTCGTGGCCGCGGCGGCTGCGGCGGTTCCGGGGGCGTCGGTGGCGGTGACGCCGTCGGCCCTCACGGCCACCCTGGGCGTCGCGTTCTCCGCGGCGCTCGTGGCGGCGTGCGTGAGCCGGTTTCCGGGGCGGGCGCTGCTCGTGTGCGCTGCCTCGCTGACGCTTATCGTCTGGGCACCGGTGGCGCCGGTTGGGAGTGGGCGGACCGAGTTGCACATGCTCGACGTGGGGCAGGGCGACGCCATCGCCCTGCGGTCGGCCCGCGGACGCTGGGTGCTCGTCGACGCCGGCCCGCAGTGGCGGAGCGGCGATGCGGGGCGATCGACGGTCGTACCCTACATCGCGCATCGCGGGGGCGATCTCGTCGCGTTCGTACTCAGCGCCCCGGCCGCCGATCACGTTGGCGGTGCCGCGAGCGTGATCCGCGCGCTGCGGCCGCGGTTCTACTACGACATCGCCGCCGGCCGGCGCGACGCACCCTACCGGGCGTCGCTCGTCGCCGCCCGGGCCGCTGGCGCGACGTGGCGCCGGATCCGGCCTGGCGACTCGCTGGTGGTCGACGAAGCGACGCTGACCTTCCTAGGCCCCGATTCCGCTTGGTCGGCACGGCCCCGGGGGGCGAGTGCTTCCGGCGCGATCCTGTGCTGGCGGGTCGGGCGCGTGCGGATGCTCCTGGTGGGCGGGCCGGCACGGGCCGCCGAAGACTGGCTGGTCGCCCATGAGCCCGGCCTGCTGCAGGCGGACGTGCTGAAGGTGGCCAGCCATGGCGGTGCGCCCGGACCGTCGCCTGAGTTTCTGGCGGCGGTCGCGCCGCGGGTCGCCCTCATTTCGGTGGGGGCGGGCAACCGGGCGAAGGATCCGAGCTCGGCGGTCATGCGCCGTCTGGCGCAGGCCGGCGCAGAGGTACTCCGCACCGATCGGCAATCCGACGTCGTGGTGCGCACCGATGGTCGCACGCTCGAGGTGGAGGCCGGCGGCGACTCATGGCGCGTTCCGGTCAGACGGTCGCCAGTTCGCCCCCCGCGTGCACCGCCTCCATCGCCGCGGTGAGCGCCTGGTCCAGATCCTCCCAGATGTCGTCCGGCGCTTCGAGCCCGATGCTCACGCGGAGCATGCCGGGGCTCAGACCCTCCGCCTCCCGCGCTGCCTCGCCGATGACCCGGTGGGTGAGTCCCGCCGGGTGCTGGATGAGCGAGTCCGTGGAGCCGAGACTCACCGCGGGTGTGAGCAGGCGGACCGACCGCAGCACCGCCGCTGCGGCATCGAAGCCGCCGGCCACTTCAAAACTGATCATTGCTCCGGGCCCGCTCATCTGGCGACCGATCAGTCCGCGGGGATCTCCGTCCGGAAGCCCGGGATAGTAGACGCGCTCGATGGCATCGCTCGCGGCGAGCCGCCGCGCGATCACCATCGCGCCCGCCTGTGCCGCGCGGACGCGGACGCCCAGCGTCTGCAGGCCGCGGTGGAGCATGTAGGCACCCATCGGGTGGAGCACGGCGCCGGTGAGAATCCGCACCTGGCGCAGCGCGCGCGCCCAGTCGTCGTTGGTGGCGATCACGCCCGCCATCACGTCGCCGTGCCCACCCAGATACTTCGTGCCGCTGTGCAGCGACAGCGTGGCGCCCAGATCCAGGGGGCGCTGCAGCACCGGCGTGGCGAACGTCGAATCGACGAGTACGGGAACGCGGCCCGCCTGGCGCACGATGTCCGCGATGTCGACGAGGGCCAGGGTTGGGTTGGCCGGGCTCTCGACGATCACCAGTGCCGTCTCGGGTCGGATGGCCAGGGAGACCTCGTCGGCGGTCGCCCAACTGACGTCGAGCGTGAGGAGCCCCGACGCGAGCAGGTGATCGGTGCCGCCGTAGAGGGGGCGCACGGCCACGACGTGCGAGCCGCGCTGACGGGCCACCAGCAAGGCTGCCGTGACGGCCGCCATGCCGGAGCCGAACGCCACCGAGTCGTCGCCGCGCTCGAGTTCCGCGAAGGCACGCTCGAAGCAGTCCACGGTTCGGTTCGCCAGCCGCGAGTAGATCGGGTTGGCCTCGGGGCGCCCGCCGCTGATCATCGCGTCGATATCGCTGATGGCGTCCGCGAGCTCACCGATGGGATAGGTGGTCGAGAGGTCGAGGGGGGCTGCGTGGACCCCGATCTCGCGGAAGTCTTCGCGGCCGGCGTGGACGCCGGCGGTATCGATATTGAACGGTATCATTGAACTTGCCTCGGTCAATGCTCGTATTGTAGAATACGATTCGGTACATACGAATGTCCAACGAATAATTGCCGAGATTTCAGTGGAAAATCGGACACTTGACCAAACGGATCGCGAGATTCTCGCGGCTCTCGCGAACAATGCACGGCTCTCCAACAAGGAGCTGGCGGCGCGGGTGGGGTTGGCGCCGTCGAGCTGCCACGAGCGGGTACGCCGGCTCATCGACAGCCGGGCGATCGTCGGGTTCCACGCCGAGGTCAATCCCGCGGTACTCGGCTATGGCATCGAGGCGATGATTGCCGTTCGGCTGCCCCAGCACTCGCGCCGCACCTTCGAGACGTTCCGCGAGTACGTGGCGACGATCCCCGAGGTGCTCGACGTGTATCACGTGAGCGGAGAGATCGACTTCCTGATCCACGTCGTGGCCCGCGACCCACAGCATTTGCGGGATCTGGCGCTCGATCGATTCCTCTCTCGGCCCGAGGTCGGGCACATCGAAACGGAGCTGATCTTCGACCACCTCCGCCCCGCGGTTCACGCCTGAGGCTTCCGGGCTTGCCCGGAGTGCGCCACCCGTCCACTTTCCGACATTCCTCCCCCCAATGAGGACCGCCCGTGGTCAATCACAGTTCGACGTCGGTCGTCACGATCGAACGGTTCATTATCGAGCAGGAACGGCAGCACCCGGAGGCCAGCGGGGATCTGTCGAACATTCTCTATGATCTCGCGCTCGCCGCCAAGCTGATCACCAACAAGGTTCGGAGTGCCGGACTCGTGGACATTCTCGGGTCGGCGAACCACGAGAACGTGCAGGGCGAGATTCAGCAGAAGCTCGACGTGTACGCCAACGAGACGATCATCAAGGCGATGGACCACACGGGGCGGCTGTGCGCCATGGCGTCGGAAGAAGTCGAGGGGATCGTCACCATTCCCCGCGAGTTCCGCACAGGGAAGTACGCGCTCCTCTTCGACCCGCTCGACGGGTCGTCGAACATCGATGTGAACGTGCCCGTGGGCACGATCTTCTCCGTGGTCCCCAAGATCACGCGCGGCCGCGACGGGGTGATGGAGGACATGCTCCAGCCCGGGCGGCGCCAGGTGGCGGCCGGATACGTGATCTACGGCTCGAGCACGATGCTCGTGTACACCACGGGGCAGGGGGCGCACGGGTTCACGCTCGATCCGTCGATCGGCGAGTTCCTGCTCTCCCATCCCAACATCCAGATCCCGCCGGTCGGGCGCTACCTGTCGGTGAACGACTCCTACCAGCAGCTCTGGAGTGACGACGTGCGCCTGTTGATGCGCCGCTACCGCGGACTGGAAGGAGGCCGCAAACCGCTGAGTATCCGCTACGTCGGGTCGCTGGTCGCCGACTTTCACCGGAATCTCCTGGGCGGTGGCATCTTCGCGTATCCGCGCAACCAGAAGTCGCCGGAAGGGAAGCTCCGCCTGCTCTACGAGGCCAATCCGCTGGCGTTCATCGTCGAACAGGCGGGAGGCCTGGCCAGCAACGGATCACATCGCGTGCTCGACGTGCAGCCGACGGAGCTGCATGAACGGACCCCGCTGTATATCGGGAGCCGCGACGACGTCCGGCTCGCCGAGGAGACGCTGAAGGGAGCGATGGCGACGGCCTAGCGCCGGTTCTCCGTCCTGCTTGTTCCCGGTCCTATGTCCTCGACACCGAAATCGACGCCGTCCGGCCTTCCCGTGCCTCCCGTGGTTCGACCGGACGACGCGCCGGTGGACTACGCCGCCGACCTCGCCGACCCGGGGCAGTTTCCGTACACCCGCGGCATCCAGCCCGACATGTACCGCGGCCGTCTCTGGACCATGCGCCAGTACGCCGGCTTCGGGACGGCGGCGGAGACGAATGCGCGCTTCCGCATGCTCCTCGACGCCGGGCAGACGGGCCTCTCGGTGGCCTTCGACCTGCCGACCCAGATGGGCATCGACTCGGACTCGCCGCGCGCGCTCGGTGAGGTCGGACGGGTGGGCGTCGCCATCGACACCGTGGACGACATGCACACGCTGCTGGCCGACCTGCCGCTCGAGCGCGTTTCCACGTCGATGACCATCAACGCCACGGCGAGCACGTTGCTCGCCATGTACATCGTGGTGGCCGAGGAGCGCGGGATCGCGCGCGATCGGCTGAGCGGGACCATCCAGAACGACATCCTCAAGGAATACGTGGCGCGCGGCACGTACATCTTTCCGCCGGAGCCGTCGTTGGCGCTGATCGCCGAGGTGTTCCGGTTCTGTGCCGCCGAGGTGCCGAGCTGGAACCCGATCTCGGTATCGGGCTACCACATGCGCGAGGCCGGAGCCACGGCGGTGCAGGAACTGGCATTCACCTTCGCCAACGCGGTGGAGTACGTCTCGCGCGCCGTGGAGGCGGGTCTCGATGTGAATGCGTTCGCACCCCGCCTCTCATTCTTCTTCGCCGCCCACAACGACCTGTTCGAAGAGGTGGCGAAGTTCCGCGCCGCCCGCCGGATGTATGCCCGCCTGATGCGGGCGCGGTTCGGCGCCGACGACCGGAGCTGCCGCCTGCGATTCCACACGCAGACCGGGGGCGTGACCCTGCAGGCGCAGCAGCCGCTCAACAACGTAGTGCGCGTCGCCGTCCAGGCGCTGGCGGCCGTGCTCGGGGGCACGCAGTCGCTGCACACCAACGGCTACGACGAAGCGCTCGCCCTTCCTACGGAACAGGCCGCCACGCTGGCGCTCCGCACCCAGCAGGTGATCGGCTACGAATCGGGTGCGGCGCTGACGGCCGACCCGCTGGCGGGCAGTTACCATGTGGAGCGGCTGACCGATGAACTGGAGCGCGCCGCAACGGCGCTGCTCGCCCGCGTGGATGAACTCGGGGGCGCGGCGCGGGCCATCGACGGGCGATTCTTCCAGGAGGAGATCGCCCGCAGTGCCTACGACTACCAGCTGAGCGTCGAACGCGGCGACACCGTCGTCGTGGGGGTCAACCGGTTCGGTGACGACGACGCCCCGCCCGTCATTCCGACCCCCGATTACTCGGAGCTCGAGCGGGGCCAGGTGTCGCGTTTGAAGGCGTGCAAGGCGACGCGGGACGGCGCCGCCGTCGAGCGGGCCCTGGCGGCACTGGGCGAAGCCGCCAACGGGTACGCGGACGGCGCGAGCATCGACAGCCGCGCCCCCCTGATGCCGGCCATCATCGATGCCGTGCGGGCCCGCGCCAGCGTGGGCGAGATTTCGGACACGCTGCGCGCCCGCTGGGGCGAGTACCGGCCGGCCTGAGTTGCGGGGCGCCGCCCGCCTTGGCGAACCGGCGGTGGTGGGCACGACATGGCACCCTCACGCCGGCTCGTTTCCGCCCTTGAACGGACTTCAAGCGACGGGTAGCTTTCCCTCACTTAAGTACCAACGCAATGCCTACTTACGACTACCGTTGTCCCAACGGTCACGACTTCGAGAAGTTCTTTCGGACGATCAGTGCGTCCGAACCCACGGTCGTGTGTCCTGAATGCGGATTGATGGGAGAACGGCAGATGTCGGCCGGGGCGGGGCTGCTGTTCAAGGGCTCCGGATTCTACCTCACGGACTACGGGAAGAACGCCCACGCAAACCGTGGAAACACAAAGCCTTCGCCCGCGAATGAAAAGGGCGGGAAAACCGAGTCATCGGGCGACGGCGGCAACGCCTCGGCCGAGTCGGCGAAGAAGGCCGGGGAGTCGGCGTCGGGCTCACCAGCGGGCGGATCGGGCCGCGAGTCTTCCGGAAGCTCGCCCGGCGGGACCAAGTCCACACCCAAGAAAGACGATTGATGTCCGGTGAAGAACTGCTCCGCGCCGAGCTCTCGCGGGCGGCGCGAGCGCTGGGTGCGCCCGCCGACGTGGTGCCGCTGCTCGAACGTCCCCGCGACCCCGCGTTCGGGGATTGGGCGACGAACCTTGCGATGATGTTGGCCAAGCCGCTGGGGAAGAAGCCGCGCGACCTCGCCCAGCAGCTGATCGACGCCATGGATCTGGGGCGGGGCGGCGTGCGCTCCGCCGAGATCGCCGGCCCGGGGTTCATCAATTTCCGCGTTGCGTCCGACCTGCTGGCCCAGGGGCTCCTGGCGTTGGTGCGCGCCGGCGCCGCCTACGGGCGCGACGAATCGGCGGCCGGCCAGGTGGTGAACGTCGAGTTCGTCTCGGCGAATCCCACCGGCCCGCTGCACGTGGGGCACGGGCGTCAGGCCGCGCTCGGGGACGCGATCTCGGCGCTGCTCGAGGCGACGGGCTGGCACGTCACCCGCGAGTTCTACTACAACGATGCCGGCGCGCAGATCATGAACCTGGCGTCGAGCGTCCAGGCGCGCATCGCGGAGCAGCGCGGGCGCGGCGCCGAGATCCCCGAGGGCGGCTACCACGGGGAGTACATCCGCGAGATCGCGCAGCGCTACGTGGAGGCCCACCCCGATGACCCCGACGGTGCCCACCTGGACGCGGTGCGCCGCTTCGCCGTGCAGGAGCTCCGCAAGGAGCAGGACCGCGACTTGCAGGCGTTCGGGGTCAAGTTCGACGTGTACTTCCTCGAATCGTCGCTGTACGCCGAGGGCAAGGTGGACGAGACGATCCGCCGCCTGGTGGCCGCCGGCCATACGTACGAGAAGGACGGCGCGCTCTGGCTGAAGACCACCGACTACGGCGACGACAAGGATCGCGTGATGCGCCGCAGCGCGGAGAAGGGCGGGGAACCGACGTACTTCGTGCCCGACGTCGCGTACCATGTCACGAAGTGGGAACGCGGCTTCAAGCGCGCCATCAACGTCCAGGGCTCCGACCATCACAGCACGGTCACGCGGGTGCGCATCGGCCTGCAGGCGCTCGACATCGGAATCCCCGAGGGCTACCCGGAGTACGTCCTGCACCAGATGGTGACGGTGATGAAGGGCGGCGAGGAGGTGAAGATCTCCAAGCGCGCCGGCAGCTACGTCACCGTCCGTGACCTGATCGACGAGGTGGGCCGCGACGCGGTGCGCTATTTCTTCCTCATGCGGAAGGGCGACTCCCAGCTGCAGTTCGACGTCGACCTGGCGCGCTCGCAGTCGGAAGAGAATCCGGTGTACTACATCCAGATGGCGCACGCCCGCATGTCGGGCATCTTCCGCGTCGGCGAGATCGACCCCGCGTCGGTCACCGGGGCCGACGTCGACTTCGCGCAGCTCTCGCGTCCCGAGGAGGCCGAGCTGATCAAGGCGCTGCTGGACTATCCGGCGCTCGTGGCGGGTGCCGCCGCCGCCGTCGAGCCGCACCGCGTGGCCACCTTCCTGCACGATCTCGCCGGCAAGGTCCATCTCTGGTACCACACCGCCCACGTGCTCAACGAACCCGAGGCCCTCATGCGCGCCCGGCTGACGCTGGCCCGTGCCTCGCAGATCGTCCTGCACAACGGCCTCACTCTACTCGGCATCTCAGCCCCGGAGCGCATGTGAAGCAGCCCGTGCTCGTGGTCGGCTCCGTCGCCCTGGACTCGGTGGAAACGCCGTTCGGCAAGGCGGACAACGTGATCGGCGGATCGGCCAACTTCTTCTCGGCGTCGGCCAGCCACCTCGCGCCCGTGCGCGTGGTGGGCGTCGTCGGCAACGATTATCCCATGGACCGGCTCCAGCCCCTGATCTCGCGGGGCGTGGACTTCGCGGGCGTCGAGACGGCGGACGGTCCCTCGTTCCGGTGGCGGGGCCGGTACCGGCACGACCTGAACGTGGCGGAAACACTCGAGACGCATCTCGGCGTGTTCTCCAACTTCCATCCGAAGATCCCCGAACAGTTCCGCGATTCGCCGTTCGTATTCCTCGGCAACATCGACCCGCGGCTGCAACTCGACGTGCTGGAACAGGTGCGCGAGCCGTCGCTCGTGGCCTGCGACACCATGAATTTCTGGATCGAGAGCCGCCGGCCCGAACTGCTGGCCCTGCTGGAGCGCGTGGACGCGATCACGCTCAACGACGGCGAGGCCCGGCAGCTCACCGAGCAGTTCAATCTGGTGAAGGCGGCCAAGTGGATCATGGACCGCGGGCCCAAACTGGTGATCATCAAGAAGGGGGAGCACGGGGCCTTCATGTTCACGCCGACCTCGGTGTTCTTCGCGCCGGCGTACCCGCTGGAGGAGGTGTTCGATCCCACCGGCGCCGGCGACTCGTTCGCCGGGGGGTTCATGGGCTATCTGGCGCACACCGACGACGTATCCGAGGAGAATCTGCGGCGGGCCGTGATCTACGGCAGCGCGATGGGCTCGTTCGCCGTCGAGAAGTTCTCCGTTGAGCGGCTGCTCGAGATCGAACCGGCGGACGTGGATCGCCGGGTGCGGGAGTTCCACCGGCTGGTGTCGTTCGAGGCGGAGTTGCTCGGATGACCGACGCGCCGCTCGACTACCGGTCGGCCGGCGTGGACATCGACGCCGCGGACGACGCCAAGCACCGGATCAAGCGGATCGTCGAATCGACGTTCACCGCCGGCGCGCGCGGCAGCTTCGGTGGGTTCGGCGGGCTGTTCCGCCTGCCCGAGCACGCCAAACGGCCGCTGCTCGTGTCCAGCGCCGACGGCGTGGGAACGAAGATCAAGGTGGCCATCGAGGCGGGCCGCCACGACACGGTCGGCCACGACCTCGTGAACCATTGCGTCAACGACATCCTCGTGCAGGGCGCGTCGCCGCTCTTCTTCCTCGACTACGTGGCCTTCGGGGTGCTCGTCCCGGCCGTGGTCGAGGCGATCGTGACCGGCGTGGCTGCCGGCTGCCGCGAGAATGGGTGCGCGCTCGTCGGCGGGGAGACCGCCGAGATGCCCGGCCTCTACACGCCGCCGGACTTCGATCTGGCCGGCTTCATCGTCGGTATGGTGGAGGAGGACGCCGTGCTCTCCGCCGACCGCGTGCGTGAGGGAGACGTCCTGCTCGGGCTCGCCAGCAGCGGACTGCACACCAACGGGTACTCCCTGGCCCGGCGGATCGTGTCGGAACGGATGCATCTGGGGATGCACGATCCGTTTCCCGGCGAGGAGGGCACGGTGGCCGACGTCCTGCTCCGCGTGCATCGCTCGTATCTCGGCATGCTCCGCCCGTTGCTGGGCCGGATTCATGCGATGGCCCACATTACCGGCGGGGGGCTCCCGGGCAATCTGGGAAGGGTGATCCCCGACACATTGGATGCGGACGTCGACGCGCGTGCGTGGCGCGTGCCGGACTTGTTCGTCCAATTGCAGCGGGCTGGAGGTGTGCCGACGGCCGACATGTACCGATCGTTCAACATGGGGATCGGGATGGTCGTGATCGTCTCGCCTTCCGACGCCGAGGCCGTGTTGGCCTCCGTCGCAGCCGCTGGATGCGAGGGGTGGCAGGTGGGCCGCGTGGTGCGCGGCTCGGGTCGCCCGAACATTTACCACGCGGAGGAGTTATGAAGGCAAGGGGTGTGATCGGGTGGGCCGGCGCGATGTTGCTGGCGGCGTCGGTCGCCGGAGCGCAGTCGCCCTCCTGTCCCTCGGGAACGGCGGCCCAGCTGGCCACGCAGGATCTCTGCCAGCAGGCCGTGGACGTCTTTCAGTACATCGCGCCGCAGCTGGGCACGGCGATTGCCGGCGGCAACGCCACGCTCGGCCAGGGCGGCATTCTCGGCGGATTCGGGCACTTCTCGCTCGGGATCCGCGCCAACGCCGTGGACGGCACGCTGCCGCAGGTGGACCAGTTCACGCAGAGCGTGACCGGCGCGCAGCGGCAGACGCTGCCGACCAAGGACAACCAGCCCCTGCCGATGCCCGTGGTGGACGCGGCGTTCGGGGTCTGGAACGGACTCCCGCTGGGCGTCACGAACGTGCTCGGCCTCGACGTGCTGGTCAACGTCGCGTATGTGCCGGAAGTGAACGAGAACGGGTTCAGCGTGAAGACGCCGAACGGCTCGCTCAAGTTCGGCTACGGGGCGCGCGTGGGCATTCTGAAGGAGTCGCTGGCCGTTCCGGGTGTGGCGTTCACGTATCTCAAGCGCGATCTGCCGACGTTCACCCTCGACGGGTCCGCCAACGTCGGCTCGTTCACCGTGTCGAACATGGACATCGGGACCACCGCCTGGCGCGTGGTGGCCAGCAAGCACTTCATCCTGTTCGGGCTCGCCGCCGGTGTGGGCCAGGACAAGTACAGCACCAACGGCGCCGTCCAGGCGACCGTTCCCGCGTCGGCGAGTGGGTTGCCGCAGGACGTCAGCTCCGGCACGGTGGCGCTGACGCAGGACATGACGCGCACCAACATGTTCGCCGACCTCTCGCTGAACCTGCCGATCCTCAAGCTGGTCGGCGAGATCGGGCAGGTGTCCGGCGGCTCGGTGGCCACGTACAACGCGTTCGCCAACAAGGATGCGAACGCGTCGCGCCTCTATGGGTCCGTGGGGCTCCGCTTCGCATGGTAGCTCGTGACTGATCGCGGCGGCTCGGCGTTCATGCGCCGGGCGCTGGCCCTGGCCCGTGAGGGCTGGGGGAAGACGGCGCCGAACCCACTGGTCGGCGCCGTCGTCGTGCGCGACGGGACGATCGTCGGCGAGGGGTACCACGCCGAGTTCGGCGGCGCCCACGCCGAGGTGATGGCCCTCGAAGCCGCGGGGGAGGGGGCGCGGGGGGCCACGATGTACGTCACCCTCGAACCGTGCGCACATCATGGACAGACGCCCCCGTGTGCCGAGGCGATCATCGCCGCCGGCGTGGCGCGCGTCGTGGTCGCCGCCGCCGATCCGAACCCGGCGGCCGCGGGCGGCGCCGGGCGGCTGCGCGCCGGCGGCGTGGCCGTGGAGTTCGACGACGGCGCCGACGCGGCTCGGGAGCTGAACGCCGCGTTCTTCCACCGCTTCGCGCATCCCGAGCGCCCGTTCGTGACGCTCAAGCTCGCCGTCTCGATCGATAGCGCCATCGCGGCCGCCGATCGCAGCACGACCACGCATCTCACCGGGGCCGAGACGCGGCGGGAGGTACACCGGATCCGGGCCGGCCATGACGCGATCGCTGTCGGCGTGGGAACGGTGCTGGCGGACGACCCGCAGTTGACGGTGCGTGCGTGGGAGTCCCCGCGTGTGCCGCTCACGCGCGTCGTGTTCGACTCCGCGCTCAGCACCCCGGTCGATTCGACGCTCGCCCGCACGGCCCGCGAGGCCCCGGTGATCCTCGTCGCTCGCGATCCGCCGCCGGCTCGCGCCCGGGCGCTCCAGGCCGCCGGCGTGGAGATCGTCACGGCGGCGGGGCTCGCCGAGGGGCTGGCCGCGCTCTCGCGGCGCGGTCTCGGGTCGCTGCTGGTCGAGGGCGGGGCGCGCTTGGCGGGGAGTTTCCTGAAACACGCCCTGGTGGATCGGTTGATTATCTTTCGGGCGCCGGTGGTGCTGGGCGAGGGATCGCTCAACGCCTTTGCCTTCGCCCCGCCGGCGGACGTCGCGCGCCTGGAGCGCCTGCCCTTGCTGGAGCGCCGGAGTCTGGGCGACGACGTGATGACGATCTATTCGCTGGGAGCGCCTTAGTGTTCAGCGGGCTGGTTGACAGCGTCGGGACCATTGAACGGGTGGCCGACACGGCGGCGGGACGCGAGTTTCGCATTGCCTGTCGGTACGACGACCTCGCCGACGGCGAAAGCATTGCCGTCAACGGGGCCTGTCTGACCGTTCGCGAGCATGGCCCGGGCTGGTTCACGGTGGCCGCCGTCACGACGACCGTCGATCGGACCACGGCCGGCATGTGGGCCGCCGGCCGGCGCGTGAATCTCGAGCGGGCGTTGCGCGCCGCGGACCGGCTGGGTGGCCACCTCGTGCTCGGGCACGTGGACGGCGTGGCCCGCGTCGCGAGCGTGGATCAGCGGGCGGATGCACGCCTGGTCGACCTTGCTCTGCCCGCGGAGGTGGCGGAACTTATGGTTCCGCACGGATCGTTGACGGTGGACGGCGTGAGCCTCACCGTGAATGCGCTGCCGGCGCCCGACGCCGTGCAGGTGTCCCTGATCGAGTACACGATTCGCCACACCACCCTCGGTGCGCTGCATGAGGGAGACGATGTGCAGGTGGAGGCGGACGTGATCGGCAAATACGTGCAGCGATTGATGACGTCCTACCGGACGCGAGCGATATGACTTTCGGATCCGTAGACCAAGCGATTGCCGACATCAAGGCCGGCAAGCTCGTGATCGTCGCCGACGACGAGGATCGCGAGAACGAAGGCGACCTCATCTGTTCGGCCCAGCTCGTCACCGCCGAGGCGATCAACTTCATGATCCGCCAGGCGTGTGGCCTGATCTGTCTGGCGCTTCCGCCTGAACGGGTGGACCAGCTCGACCTGGCGCCGATGAGTGAGACGAACCCCGACGAGTACCGCACGGCGTACACGGTGAGCATCGATGCCGCGCCGCGGTTCGGCGTCACGACCGGCATCAGCGCCCGGGACCGGGCGACCACCATTCGTGTGGCGGTCGATCCGGCCACGGCGCCCACCGATCTGCGCCAGGGCGGCCACGTGTTCCCGCTGCGGGCGCGCGAGGGCGGGGTGCTGCAGCGCGTGGGGCACACCGAGGCGGCCGTCGACCTCGCCCGGCTGGCGGGGCTGTACCCCGCCGGCGTGATCTGCGAGATCCTGAACGAGGACGGCAGCGCGGCGCGGCGGAGCAACCTCGAAGCCTTCGCCGAGCAGCACGGCCTGACCTTCATTACGGTGGCCCAGCTGGTGGCGCACCGGCTCAAGAACGAGCGGCTGGTGCATCGCATCGCCGAGGCCCGGCTGCCCACCGAATACGGCACCTGGCAAATCGTCGGCTATCGGAACGACGTGGACGACCACGAGCACGTGGCGCTCGTGTACGGCGACGTGGCCGATGGCGAGAAGGTGCTCGTCCGCATGCATTCCAAGTGCCTCACCGGCGACGTCTTCCACTCCAAGCGGTGCGACTGCGGCTGGCAGCTCGACACGGCGATGCGGATGATCGCCGAGGAGGGCCGCGGCGTGATCGTCTATCTCGACCAGGAAGGGCGGGGCATCGGCCTGCTCAACAAACTCAAGGCGTACGAACTCCAGGACACCGGCATCGACACGGTCGAAGCCAACGAGCGGCTGGGCTTCAAACCCGATCTACGCAACTACGGCATCGGCGCCCAGATCCTGCTCGACATTGGCCTCAAATCCATCCGCCCGATCACCAACAATCCGCGCAAGATGGTCGGCCTCGAGGGCTACGGCCTGCGGGTCGAGGAACGGGTGCCGATCGTCCAGCCGGCGCAGGAAGAGAACGCCGGGTACATGAAGACCAAGCGCGAGAAGCTCGGCCACCTCCTCGTCTCCTAAATGGCAGAATTTTCTGGGTCGCCTTCGGGCCAGGGCCGTCGGGTCGCGGTCGTGGCGAGCCGGTTCAACGACGTCATCACGAGCAAATTGGCAGACGGGGCGACGGATGCCCTCGTTCGCCACGGCGTGGCGGCGGCCGATATCGACATGGTGTGGGTGCCCGGGGCGTGGGAGTTGCCCGCCGCGGTGCGCCGCCTGATGGACAGCGAACGATACGATGCCGTGGTCGCCGTCGGCGCCGTGATCCGGGGCGACACCCCGCACTTCGACTACGTCGCCGGCGAGGCCTCCCGCGGCCTGGCCCAGGCATCGGCCGAGTTCGAGGTCCCGGTGGGGTTCGGCCTCCTCACCTGCGACACCATGGAGCAGGCCGAGGCCCGGGCCGGAGGCGCCCACGGCAACAAGGGCTGGGACGCCGCGCTCGCCGCGCTCGAAATGGCTGACCTGTTCGATCGACTGGACGCATCGCATGAGGGTTGAGACCCGGGCCCGGGCCCGGGCGCTGCAGGCCCTGTACGCGTGGGATCTGCGCGGCGCGTCCGACCTGGAGCGCGTGGCGACGACGATCTGGGACGACCTCGGCATCGCCCCCGAGGAACGTCGGCTGGCCGGCCTTCTGGTGCGGGAGCTGCAGCAGCACGGCGCGGAGATCGATCGCGAGCTGGCCGACGTCACGACCAACTGGCGGCTGGAGCGCCTGGGCGTGATCGAGCGCAGCGTGCTGCGCGTGGCCGCCGCCGAGTTGCATCGCGGCGAGACACCGGCGCGCGTCGTCATCCAGGAAGCACTCCGGCTCGCCGAGCGGTACGGCAGCGAACAGAGCGCGCGCTTCGTGAACGGCGTGCTCGATGCCCTGGCCCGGCGCATGGGCCGGCTCTGATGCGCGTCCTCGTCGTCAATTGGCAGGACCGCGAGAATCCGCTGGCCGGAGGCGCGGAAATTCATCTGCACGAGATCTTCGGCCGCCTCGCCGCCCGTGGCCACCACGTCACGCTGCTCTGCGGGGGCTGGCCCGGCGCCCCGCCTCGAACGGAACTCGATGGGATCGAGGTGCACCGGGTGGGGACGCGGCACAGCTTCCCGTTCTTCGCCCGCCGCTACTACACGCGCCATCTCGCCGGGGCGTTCGACGTGCTCGTCGAGGACGTGAACAAGATTCCGCTCTACACCCCCCGGTGGGGCGCCCGCCGGGTGATGACGCTGGTGCCGCACCTGTTCGGAGCGACGGCCTTCCGGGAGTTCGCCGCTCCCCTCGCCGCCGCCGTCTGGCTCGCCGAACGGCCGCTCGGTCGGGTCTACCACGGCACGCCGTTCGAGGCGATCAGCCGGAGCACCGCCGAGGACCTCGTCCATCGGGGGATCCCGCGATCGCACGTCGAGGTCATCTACCCCGGCATCGACACCGTCTCGTACACGCCGGCCCCCGGGACGCGCGCCGCGACACCCACGTTCGCCTATCTCGGCCGCCTCAAGCACTACAAAGGCGTGCATCTGGTGATCCGCGCCTTCTCGGCCATGCAACATCGGGAGGCGGTGCTGGAGATTGCCGGGGCGGGCGACTATCGTCCAAAGCTGGAACGACTTGCGGCGTCGCTTGACCTTGCTTCGCGGGTGCGGTTTCTTGGGCGTATCAGCGAGCAGGAGAAGCTGGCGCTGTTGCGCCGGTCGTGGGGGTTGGCGTTCGCGTCCCCGAAAGAGGGGTGGGGTATTACGAATCTCGAAGCCGCCGCATGCGCCACCCCGGTCGTCGCCTCCAACTCGCCGGGCATCCGCGAATCGGTGAAGCATGGCGAAACGGGATTCCTGGTGCCGCACGGCGATACGCGGGGAATGGCTGAGGTCATGGACCGGCTTGCCGGAGACGTGGGCCTCGTCGAGCGCCTCGGCGCGCAGGCCCGCCGGTTCGCCGAGACCTTCACTTGGGAGCGGGCGGCCGACCAGACGGAGGAGCACCTGACTCGCGTAATTGCGCAGGAGGTTTCTGCTCGATGAAAGTGATATTCCATGCCCACCACGCGCCGATCTCCGATCGCATGCGCCACCGCGCGCGGCAGCGCGTGACCAAGCTCGCCGAGCGGCTGGGTCGCCCGGTGGACGCCGTCATCCGGTTCGAGGACGACGGGCCGGCGCGCCGGGTGGAGATCATGCTGCACGCACCGCGGCGCAAACCACTGGTCGCGACGGCCAGCCAGCGCTATACGGGGGTGGCCCTCACGGCGGCGCTCGACCGGCTCGAGACGCAGGTGGAAACGCAGCGCCGCAAGCGGTTGGCGCGCCGGACGGCGCGGCCGTGAAGAAGGCACCGCTCACGGCCGGGCGACTCCTGGAGCGCATGCGCGACACGCTCCAGTTGGCACATGTCGACGGGACCGGCACGCTCGAACGCGAGATCACGAGCCCCAACATCTCCAGCCCCGGGCTCGTGCTGGCGGGGTACACGGAGCGCTTTCCGGGACACCGGCTGCAGGTGTTCGGGGAAACGGAGGTCACGTACCTCTCGACCCGCGACGCCGAGGAGCGGGTGCGGGTACTGCAGCTCTTCTTCTCGCACGCCATCCCGTGCGTGTTCGTCACCAAGGGGCTCCAGCCGCCGGACGACATGGTGACGGCGGCCTGCGCGGCGCGCGTCCCCATCCTGACCTCGACGCTGAAGACCAACGAGTTCTACACGCGCATCAAGCCGTGGCTCGAGGACGAGTTCGCCCCCACGACGAGCCTGCACGGGTCGCTCGCCGACGTCTTCGGCGTGGGCCTGCTGTTCGTGGGGCGCAGCGGGATCGGCAAATCGGAGTGCGTGCTCGACCTCGTGGAGCGGGGCCACCGACTGGTGGCGGACGATCTGGTGTTCGCCAAGCGTCGCGGCACTGACGTGGTGATCGGCACGGGGCACGAGATGCAGCGGCACTGCATGGAGATCCGCGGGATCGGCCTCGTCGACGTGCCGGCCATCTTCGGGGTGCGGGCGGTGCGCCAGCAGAAGCGCATCGAAGTCGTGGTCCAGCTGGAGGAGTGGCACCAGGATACGTATATCGAACGCACCGGCCTCGACGGCCAGACGACGCCGATTCTCGACGTCGAGTTGCCGAAGATCACGGTGCCCCTGAACCCCGGCAAGAACATCACCGTGGTCGCCGAGGTGATCGCCATGAACCACCTGCTCAAGTACAGCGGGTTCGATCCCGCCGAACGATTCAACGCCCGGCTGATCGGGCGCATGCGCGAGGCCGCCGACGTGAAGCGGTACCTGCAGCAGGATGACGAATAGCGCCCCGCGAGCCATCGTCGCCGGCCACGGCGACTTTGCCGCCGGCCTGGTGTCGGCGGTGGAAGTCATCACCGGCCGTGGCGCGCTCTTCCATCCGGTGGCGGTGCCCGAACTGAGCGCCGCCGATATCGAGGCGCTGCTGCGAGAGACGATGGAACGCACGGGGGCGAAGGTGCTGTTCACCGATCTCCACGCCGGCAGTTGCACGATGGCGGCGCGACGCATTCTCCGCGGGATGCCCGACGCCGTGCTCGTGTCCGGCGCGAACCTGCCGGCGCTGCTCGACTTCGCGTTCGCCGAGTCGAAACCGGCGGTGACCGCGGCCCGCCACGCCGCCGACCGCGGGCGCTCCGCGATCACCGCGGTGGAGGGGACGCCGTGAGCCTCTCGCTCTACCGCATCGACGACCGGCTGATCCACGGCCAGGTGGTGCTGGGATGGGGACAGCCGCTCGACGCGGGGTTCATCGTGCTGGTGGACGATGCCGTGGCGGGCAGCGAGTGGGAGCGTGAACTGTACCGGATGGCGGTGCCGCCCGGCACCGACGTGTACTTCCACACCACCGGCGAGTGTGCGGGGGCGCTCGAGCGCTACCGCGCCGATCCCCGGGCCGGAATCCTGCTCACGGCCGACGTGGACACGATGCGTGCGGTGGCCGAGCTGGGGGCGGTGCCCGCCGTGAACGTGGGGGGGATCCACCATCGCGGCGACCGCACGCAACGGCTGCGCTATGTCTTCCTGTCGCCCGACGAGGAGCGGTCCCTGCGGGACATCGCGTCGCGCGGCGTCACCGTGACCGCGCAGGATGTGCCGTCGGCCCGGCCCGTCCCCCTCGACGAACTGCTCACCGCGAGTCACGCGCCGTGAACATCGCCGAATTGGTGCCGATCGCGGTGCTCGGCGGCTTTGCCGGCCTCGATACCGTGAGCTTCCCGCAGGCGATGATCTCGCGGCCGCTCGTGGCGGCCACGATGGGCGGGGCCATGGTGGGGGCGCCGGCCTCGGGGCTTCTCATCGGGGCCGTCCTCGAGTTGATCGCGCTGGAGACGCTGCCCGTGGGTGCGTCGCGCTACCCGGAATGGGGATCGGCATCGGTGGTGGCCGGCGCCCTCTATGGACGGACGGATCCCGGCGTTACCGGGGCGCTCGTGGTCGCGGTGCTCGGCGCCCTGGTCGTAGCATGGATCGGTGGCTGGACCATGGTCACCCTGCGGCAGCGAAACGCCGCCGTGGCCCGGAGCCGGCGGGCCGGACTCGACGCCGGCTCGCGCCGCACGGTGCTCGACGTGCAACTGGCAGGGCTCACCGCCGACTTTCTGCGCGCCCTGGTGCTGAGTGCGGTCGCCTATGTGGCGCTGGCACCGGCGGAACGGTTGGTGCTCGGCCACTGGTCGGTCCCCGAACAGTGGTCGCGCGCCGTGCTCGTCGCCACGGCCGCGAGCGTCGCCCTGGGGTCCACCTGGAAGCTCTTCCATTCCACGGCCGGCGCGCGGTGGTTCTTCCTCGGCGGCCTCGGCTTCGGTCTGCTCGTGCTGGGGGCCCGGTGACGCCCGCGTCGGTGGTGCCTCCGCCGCGGCCGCCACTTGGCGTCCGGACGGCGATGCTGATCCGGCTGCTCGCCATCCAGGGGTCGTGGAATTACGAGACGCTGATGGGCAACGGAATCGCGTTCTGCCTGGAACCGGCGCTGCGCCAACTGCCGGGCGGCGTCCACACGCCGGAATTCAAGGCCGCGATCGCCCGGCAGGGCCGGTATTTCAACGCCCATCCGTATCTCGCCGCGTTCGCCGTCGGCGCGCTGGCGCGCGCGGAGCTGGACGGCGAGCCAGCCGAGCGCATCGAACGCTTCCGCACGGCCCTCTGCGGCCCGCTGGGGAGCGTCGGCGACCGGCTCGTGTGGGCCGGGTGGCTGCCCCTCTCGTCGCTGCTCGCGCTGGCGCTGTTCGGGCTGGGCCAGTCCGCGGCCGTGGTCGCCGTCAGCTTCCTGGTGCTCTACAACGCCGGCCACCTGGCCCTGCTCGTTTGGGGGCTGCGGACCGGGTGGAATCAGGGGCTCGCCGTCGCGGCGGGACTCGGCCACCCGATCCTGCGCCGCGGTCCGACCGTGATCGCGCGGGCGGCGGCGCTCGCCGCCGGGCTGGCGCTCCCGCTGGCGTTCGCGCGGGTGGTCGGTCCGGGGCGCACCCTGCTGAGTGAAATCGTGCTTGCGACGGTGGTCGGCGCGGTGGTCGTCGTCAAGGCGCAGAGCCGGCTCGAAGGCTGGCGCTTCGCCCTGCTGGTGGTTTCGGCATTCGTCCTCTTCTCGGTGGTCGGCTGATGGCTGAACGCACGGTGACGATCGTCAACAAGGTCGGGTTGCACGCGCGGCCGGCCGCGCAGATCGTGAAGCTGGCGTCGCAGTTCACGAGCGACATCACGCTGAGCCGCGACGACCTCGAGGTGAATGGCAAGAGCATCATGGGCGTCATGATGCTCGCCGCGGAGCACGGCACCTCGCTGTTGCTGCGGGCCGAAGGCGAAGACGCCGAGCCGGCGCTCGACGCGCTGGCCAAGCTCATCGCCGACGGATTCGGAGAAGCCTGATGGATCGCGTCCTCACCGGAATTCCGGCCTCCACCGGCATCGCCGTCGGCACCGTCCACCTGCTGCGGTGGGAGGTCCCGGACGTCCCGCACCGGTTGATCCCCGAGGATCAGGTGCCGGCCGAATTGCGCCGCTTCCACGCCGCCGTCGATCGAGCGAAGGACCGGCTGAACCAGGTCCGGTCGCGGGTCGAGGCGGCCGCCGGCCGCGAGGAGGCGGCGATCTTCGACGTCCAACACTCGATCCTCGAGGACACCGATCTGCTGGCCGGCGTCGAGGAGTTCATCCGCCAGAAGCTGGCCGCCGAGAAGGCCTTCGACCTCGTGATGCTCGAATGGCGACAGCGCTTCGCCCGGCACTCGGTGGCCATGCTCCGCGAGCGGGTCAGCGACCTGACCGATGTGCACATCCGGGTGCTGTCGCTTCTGCTGGACCTCCCCGACCACGATCCAGTGGGGTTGGCCCGGGGCGAGCGGGCGATCCTCGTCACGCACGACCTCACGCCCGGCCTTACCGTGCAGCTCGATCGTGAGGCGATCGTCGGCATCGCCACGGACGCCGGCACGCGGACCTCGCACGTGGCCATTCTCGCCCGGTCGCTCCATCTCCCGGCCGTCGTCGGATTGCGCACCGCGGCCCGCTCGCTGTCGGGCGGCGAGCGGGCGATTCTCGACGGAACGAACGGCAGCCTGGCGATCAGTCCCAGCGACGCCGAGATCGACGAGTACCGGGAGCGGGCCCGCCAGGAGGAAGTGGTCGAGGCCGAACTGAGCCGGCTGTCGGGCCTGGAGAGCGTCAGCCTCGACCATATCCCGGTGACGCTGCGCGCGAACGTCGATCTCCCCGAGGAGGCGGACGCGGCGCGGTTGAGCGGCGCCGAAGGCGTGGGGCTCATGCGGACGGAGTTCCTCGTCGTCGGCCGCGCCACGATGCCCGACGAGGAGGAACAGTACCGGAGCTACCGGCGGGTGGTCGAGGCGTTCGCCGGCAAGCCCGTGGTCATCCGCACCTTCGACATCGGCGGCGACAAACTGCCCGTGGGCGGATTTCCCACCGAGCCCAACCCCTTCCTCGGCTGGCGCGCCATCCGCATGTGCCTGGACCAGCCGGCCATCTTCCGCACGCAATTGCGTGCCCTGATGCGGGCCGGCGTGCACGGGGATCTGCGCATCATGCTCCCGCTCGTGGTGTCGGTGGCCGAGGTCCGGCAGTCGCGCGCGCTGATGGCCGAAGCGGCGGGCGAACTGCGGGAACGCGGCGTGGAGTTCCGCGACGACCTGCCGCTCGGCATCATGGTCGAGACGCCGGCCGCCGCCGTCGCCGCGGACACCTTCACGGGTGAGGTCGCGTTCCTGAGCATCGGCACCAACGACCTCGTGCAGTACACGCTGGCCGTCGACCGGGGCAACGCGAACCTCGCCAACCGGTTCACCCCGCTGCATCCCGCCGTGCTTCGGCTCATCCGGCGCGTCGTGGACATGGCCGAGCAGGCCAAACTCGAGGTCGCGGTCTGCGGCGAGATGGCGTCGCAGCCGCTCATGGCCTACGCGCTGTTGGGGTTGGGCGTGCGCCAACTGAGCGTGGCGCCGCGCTCGCTCCCGCTCGTCAAACGCATCGTGCGAAGCGTGAGCGTGCGCGACGCCGAGATTGCCGCCACGGCGGCGCTCCACGCCTCCACCGCCGCCGACGCCGAAGCGGAATTGCTCCGGCGCCTCCGGGATGCGATCGGAGACCTGGCCCTGCATTGATCGCGGGTTGCCCGACCGTCGTCGCCCCCCTTATTCTCCCTCAGACACGGCGCGCTTCGGCGCGCCGATCCTGTTCGCATCACCTTCAACCGAGCCGCCCGTGCGCGACCGCCACCCCTTCACGTCCGAATCCGTCACCGAGGGCCACCCCGACAAGGTGGCCGATGCGATCTCCGATGCCGTGCTCGACGCCATCCTCGCCGACGACCCCAACGCGCGCGTCGCCTGTGAGACGCTGGTGACGACGGGTATGGCCTGCGTGGCCGGTGAGATCACCACCAACACGTACGTCCACATTCCCGACATCGTCCGCAACACGATCCGCGACATCGGCTACACCGACGCCGGCTACGGATTCGATTCGCATACCTGCTCGGTGCTCAGCACCATCGACCGGCAGTCCGCCGATATCGCGATGGGCGTGGACACCGGCGGCGCGGGCGACCAGGGCATGATGTTCGGGTACGCGTCGGACGAGACCGACGAGCTGATGCCGATGCCGATCATGCTCGCGCACCGGCTGACCCGCGGCCTTGCGGAGAAGCGGAAGAGCGGCGAGATGCCCTGGCTTCGGCCGGACGGCAAGTCGCAGGTCACGGTGATCTACGAGGACCACCGGCCGGTGGCCATCGATACGGTCGTCGTGTCCACGCAGCACGCCCCGGGCGTGTCGAATCGCCGCATCCGCAGTGAAGTGATCGAGGGCATCATCGAACCGGCGCTGCCCGCCGAACTCGTTACCAAGCGTCCGAAGTACCATATCAACCCAACGGGACGGTTCGTGGTGGGTGGTCCGCAGGGCGATGCCGGCCTCACGGGCCGCAAGATCATCGTCGACACGTACGGCGGCATGGGCCGGCACGGCGGTGGGGCGTTCAGCGGCAAGGATCCGTCGAAGGTCGACCGTTCCGGATCGTACGCGGCGCGCTGGGTGGCCAAGAACATCGTTGCCGCCAAGCTGGCGACGCGGTGCGAGGTACAGCTGGCCTACGCCATCGGCGTCGCCGAACCGGTTTCGGTGATGGTCGATTCCTTCGGCACCGGCACGGTGCCGGACTCCGTGATCCGCCAGGCCGTGCGCGAAGTTTTCGACCTCACGCCGCGGGGCATCGGCCAGGCGCTGACGCTCCGCAAGCCGATCTTTTCCGCCACCGCCGCGTACGGCCATTTCGGCCGGGCGTCGGAGCGGCTGGGGCGTGGCAAGGGGGCGATGACGACGTTCACCTGGGAACGCACGGACCGGGCCGCGGCCCTCAAGCGCGCCGTGCGATGAGATAGAGCGGGAGGTGGCATGATCGAAATGGTGGTTTCCAAACTGGCCGTCGATGCGACGAGCCGCGCGTACGTCGTGATCCTCCAGGAAAAGGATGGCGAACGCGTGCTCCCGATCTGGATCGGGCAGCCGGAAGCGGAATCGATCATCATCGAAATGCACCAGATCGCGCATTCCCGTCCGCTCACCCACGACCTCTGCCGGAGTCTCATCCAATCCCTGGGCGCCGAACTCGAACGCATCGAGATCACGCGCATCGAGGAGCGCACCTTCTACGCCGAAATCCACCTCGCGCGCGACGGGACGCACATGACAATAGACGCCCGCCCCTCGGACAGCATCGCCATTGCCCTCCGGCTCGATGCCCCGATCTTCGCGGCCGAGGCCCTGCTCGCCGACTCGGACGGAGAATGGAATACCACCGAAACGCCCGGCGGCCCGGAAGCGCCCGATCTCTCGGCAGAGAAGCTCAAGGCCTACCTGGAGCGGCTTCGCCCCGAAGACTTCGGGAAGTTCAATCCCTGACCGGGAGCGCCGGCCCATGCTCCCCGGGGCGATGATGCGGCGGCTGCTGGCAGCGGTCGCCGGGCTCGCGCTTGCCGCCGGCCCCCTGGCGGCGCAGACGCCCACCGTGCCGCTCGGGCAGGTGCGCACGGTGCGCGGGCTCGTGCGCCATCCCGGAGCCGACGGCGCGCCGGCCGCCGCCGTCCACCAACGGGTAGTGCTGCACCGGGTGGGGCAGGACACCGCCGGCCCGCTCGACTCGACGTTCACCGGCCCGACCGGCGAATACCACTTTCGGTACCGGACGTCGGGATCGCCCGACGCCGTGTACTTCGCGTCGACCACGTACGATGGCATCGCGTACTTCACGGAGCCGCTCCAGAACGCCGCCGTCGGCAGTCCCGATGCCGACATCATGGTGTTCGATACGACGAGTCGCGGGATCGCCCTCACCCTGCAGGGGCGGCACATCGTGCTCGGGGCCCCCGGACCCGGCGGCATGCGCGACATGGCCGAGGTGTTCGACCTCGGCAACGGCGGAACGAAGACCTATATCGCGCCGGACACCGCCACGCCGCTCTGGACCGCGCAACTGCCGGCCGGCGCCGTCTCGCCGGGCGTGAGCGGCGGGGACGTCGCGGCCGGCGCGGTCCGGTTCGTCGGGTCGCAGGTGCAGATGTTCGCGCCGGTGAGCCCGGGAGTGCGCCAGCTCGCCATTGGGTTCCAGCTCCCCGCGTCGGCATTTCCGGTGGCGCTGCCGATGACCGGCGGCGTGGGTGTGCTCGAGGTGCTGCTCGAGGAGAGTACGGCCGCGCCCAGCCTGCCGGGGCTGGCGCAGCAGAGCTCGGTCAACTCGCAGGGGCGCACCTTCAAGCGCTATCTGGCGCAGGACGTCCCCGACGGGGCGACGCTGCGCATCGACGTCGGAAGCAGCGGCGGCGGTTCGCGGTCGCGCCTGTTCGCGGGCATTGCATTTGCGATGGCGATCGTCATGGCCGTGGCACTCACGATTGCGATTCGCCGGCGCGGCGGGCGCCCTGCGCCGGTCGTTGGGACGGCGCCGGTGGCTCCGGTGCTCATCAACGCCACGCCGTCGGAGGCGTTGCTTTTCGAGTTGGCGCAGCTCGACGCGGCGTTCGCGCGGGAGCCGAATCCCGGACCGGAGCGCACCGAGCGGCACGCGGCCGAGCGCTCCGCGCTCAAGGCCCAAATTGCGGCCGCGCTTGCCGAAGAGGAGCGCGCGCCCTAGATTCGCGCCACACAACTGAAGCACGCGAGTGCGGGATACGGAAACCGGTGTGATGCCGGTGCGGCCCCGCCACTGTAACGGGCAACACGTTCCCCCAACACGCCACTGACGGGAGTCGGGAAGGCGGGTGGAACGGCCCGGAGCCAGGAGACGACCTGCATTCGCGCCACGATCAACGGTTCTCGGGGGAGGACCTGTGGCGGTTCCGGTCGCGCGTTGCGCGGTACCACCGGCTCTGCGGACATCCTGCCTCGAACCAGGGATGTCCGTTTTGCGTTTTCGCGCCCTGATACTTCTCGTCGTCCTCGTGCTCGCCTGCGCGCCGCCGCCCCGCGCGCCGGCGGGCGGACGCGTGGTGGATGTCGATGACTTCGGCGACACGCTCCGCGCGCCGGCGCAATCGCCGCGCCGGGTGGTGTCGTTGAACCCCACGACCACGGAAATCGTCTTCGCCATCGGCGCCGGGGCGCGTCTCGTGGGGCGCTCGCAGTGGGACAGTTGGCCCGATTCCGCCCTCCTCGTGCCCTCGCTCGGTCCCGCCGTGCGGCCCAACGTGGAGTCCGTGCTCGCGGTGCACCCCGATCTGGTATTGCTCTACGCGAGCGCCGACGACCAGCCGGCCGCCGCGCGGCTGCGGGAGGCCGGCATCGCGGTGGCGGCGCTGCGCACCGACCGCATCGAGGACTTCCGCCGTACCACCCGCGACATCGGCGGGTTGCTCGGCGACTCGGCGCGGGCCGCCGCGGTCGTCGATTCGGTGCAGGCGACGCTGGACCGCGTGCGGGCGGCGACGCGAGACCTCGCGCACCCGAGCGTCTTTATGGAGACGTGGGATCATCCCGTGATCGCGATCGGCGGCGGGAGCTTTCTGAGCCAGCTCATCGAGATCGCCGGCGGCCGGAACGTCTATGCGGACGTGGCGGCGCCGTCGCCGACGGTCAGTCTTGAAGACGTCGTGCGCCGCGATCCCGACATCGTCCTCGCCAGCCCGGTGGGCCGGGCGCGGTTGCTGGCCGATCCGCGCTGGCAGGCCGTGCGCGCCGTCCGCGACGGGCGGGTGCTCGCGTTCGATACGACCGTCGTCGGGCGACCGTCGGTGGTGATGGGCCAGGCCGCGGTCGCCATCGCCCGTTTGCTGCACCCGGGCGTGCTCCCGTGACCCGCGCGCGGGGGCGCTGGATCGTCGCGGCCATGGTGCTCGTCGCTCTCGCGCTGCTCTCGGTGGGCCTCGGGAGCGTCGCGCTCTCCCCCCACGCCGTGCTCGATGCCGTGATGGGGCGCGGCGATCCCGCCGCCGTCACGATCGTGCGCGTCCTCCGGCTGCCGCGCGTGATGCTCGCCGTCCTGCTGGGCGCCGGACTCGGGATCAGCGGGGCGTCGCTGCAGGGCGTGATGCGCAATCCGCTCGCCGAACCGTACCTGCTGGGCGTCTCGGGTGGGGCCGCGGTGGGCGCCGTCATCGCCGTCGCGATGGGCGCGCCGGCGGGCGTGGTGCCGGTCGCGGCGTTCGTGGGTGCGATCGTGGCCGTGACCGTGGCGTTCATGGTGGCGCACGCGGCGCCGGGGCGCGGCGACGCCCGGGTACTGCTCATGGCGGGCGTGATCGTTGGCGCCTTTGCGAACGCTGCCATCATGCTGCTGCTCGCCAACGCCGACCCGAGCACGATGCGCGGGGCGCTGTGGTGGATGATGGGATCGGTGGGCGGGGCCACCTGGACGCAAATCGGATGGCTGGCCGCGTACGTGGGCGTGGGAGGTGGGCTGCTCCTCACTTGGGCCCGGGAGATCGACATCCTCTCGCTGGGTGAGGACTCGGCGGCCGGGCTCGGGCTCGAGGCCGACCGGGCGGCGCGGCGAGTCTACCTCGTGGCGTCGTTGGTGGCGGCCGCGACGGTGGCCGCAGCGGGACTGGTGGGGTTCGTCGGACTCGTCGTGCCGCACATCGCGCGCCGCCTCGGCGCCGGCGCGCACCGCGGGGTGCTCCTCGGCAGCGCCGTCATCGGGGCGGCGCTCGTCGTGGCGTCGGACCTGATCGCCCGCGTTGCGTTGCCGCCGGCCGAACTCCCGCTCGGCGCCGTCACCGCCGTCATCGGCGTGCCCTTCTTCCTGCTCCAGCTCCGGAGGCTCCGGTGATCGCCTACGATCGGGTGGTCGTCCGCTATCCGGGAGCCGACCGGGACGCCGTGCACGACGTGAGCTTCCGCGCGATGCGCGGAACGATGACCGCGATCGTCGGGCCCAACGGAAGCGGCAAGAGCACCCTCGTGCACGCGCTGCTGGCCCGTCAGCCGCTGGTCTCGGGGCGGATCGAAATCGACGGGGCCGACCTCGGAGCGCTGTCGCGGGCCGAGGTGGCGCGCCGCGTGGCGGTGGTGACGCAGCGCGAGGAGCTGGCGTTCCCGACGCCCGTGCGCGACTACGTGGCCCTCGGACGGTTCCCGCACCGCGGCGCCTGGCGGGGTACGGTCGCCGCCGATCGGGACGCCATCGCACGCGCGGTCGAACTTGCCGGCGTGGGCCCGCTGCTCGACCGTCCGGTCGACACGCTGTCGGGCGGCGAGTGGCAGCGCGTGCGCATCGCCCGGGCGCTGGCCCAGGGCGGCGACGGCGTGGTGCTCGACGAGCCCACCACGTATCTGGACATCGCGCATGAAATGGAAGCGTTCGAATTGCTCGGCCGCCTGTCGCGGGACGGCATGGCGGTGTTGTTGATCAGCCACCAGCTGAATCTGGTGGCGCGGTTTGCCGATCAGCTGGTGCTGCTCCACGGTGGGCGCGTTGCGGCATCCGGGACGCCGGATGACGTGATGCGGGGCGAGGTGCTCGAGCGCGTGTACGGGTGGCCACTCGTGGTTACGCGCGATCCCGCCGTGGGGGCGCCGGCACTCGTGCCGTTGCGCAGATCGCCGCGCGCGGCGTCCCCACCCACCTCCACTTCCGGACCGTCATGAACCGATTCGTGCTTGCACTCACCCCACTCGCCGCCGCCCTGGCCACCCCGGCGTCTCTCGCGGCCCAGGCGCGCGACACCGCCCACGTCGCTCCCGTCGTCACCACGGCCACCCGTATCCCCGTCTCCGCGCATGATGTGCCGGCGTCGGTCACCTTCATTTCGGGCGCCCAGCTCCGGGCGCTCGGCATCACCACCGTCGCCGACGCGCTCGCGGGCACGCCCAGCGCCATGATCACGCAGAGCGGGTCCGCCGGCGGCGTCACCTCGCTCTTTCTGCGCGGCGGGGAGAGCAAGTACGTCAAGGTGCTCATCGACGGCGTGCCGGTGAACGACCCCGGCGGCGCCTTCGACTTCGCCACGCTCACCACGGACAACGTCGATCACATCGAGATCCTGCGCGGTCCGGCCAGCGTGCTGTACGGCGCCGACGCCGTGAGCGGCGTGGTTTCGATCTTCACCCGGGGCGGCACCACCTCCCCGCGGCTGACGGTCGACGCGCGCGGCGGCACGTACCGAAGCGGCGATGCGTCGGCCACCATACGGGGCGGCGGGCCGCTCGCGGGACCCGCCACCGCCGGCTATTCCCTCTCCGTCGCGCGGCATCAGACCGAGGGCCTGTACGCCTTCAACAATCAATTTGCGGAGACCGTGGTGAGCGGTCGCGCTGACTTCTCTCCCCGGCCCGGCGATCGGCTGGCGGCCACCTTCCGCTATACGGATTCGCGATACCACTACCCGACGAACAGCGCCGGTGACGTCGTGGACCACAACGCTTTCAACTCCGGCGATCGCGTGGTCGTGGGCGCCAGCTACGCACATGCCATTTCGCCGGTCGCCTCGGTCGAGGTCGATCTGGCGTCGGACGAGACGAGTGGCGGGGCCACCGACCGGCCCGACACGACGGGCGGCGACGCGTACCTGTCGCTGGACCACGTGCGGCGACACAGCGTGGATGCCCGGGTCGACCTCCGGGGTGGGGAGGGACGCGAAGTGCTGACCCTCGGCGCCGCGATCTCGGCGGCCGACGAGCGCTCGGAGTCGCAGGGCCTGGCCAGCGGCTTCGCCTACAATTCGACCTTCGGCGCTTTCCGGCGGAATCAGGCCGCGTACGCGCAGCTGTTGTGGCGCGGGGCGGCAGGCGTGACGGCCGTGGCCGGCGCGCGCGTGGACGACAACCAGGCATTCGGGGTGTTCGGCACCTACCGCGGCGGCGTGAACTACGTCGCGCCGACCGGCACCCGGCTCCGGGCCTCCGTCGGCACCTCCTTCCGGGCGCCGACCTTCTACGAGAACTTCTCCACCGGGTACGTGACCGGCAATCCGGACCTGAGCCCCGAGCACGCCCTGAGTTGGGAGGCGGGGGCGGAGCAATCCGTGTTCACGGGTCGTGGCACGATCGGCGTCACCGTGTTCTCGGAGACCTTTCGCGACATGATCGACTATACCGGGGGCACGACGGCCTGCGGGTACAGCTACTGCAACGTGGCGCGGGCGCGGGCCGCCGGCGTGGAGTACTCGGCAACCGCCGAACTGGCGTCGTTCCTCTCGGCGCGGGTCGGACTCACGCACCTCGATACCCGCGTGCTGACGGCCGGCTTCGACACCACCGGCAACGGGCTGTACCACCGCGGCGAATCGCTCATCCGCCGGCCGGCAACGAGTTGGAACGCCGGGTTCACGGCTGCCGCTCCCCGCCATGGCTCCCTCGATCTTCGCCTGACCTACGTCGGGCGTCGCGCCGATCGTGACTTCCGGAGCTACCCCGCGGTGGCGGTCACGATGCCCGCCTACCTGCGGGCCGATCTGGGCGGCATCCTGCCGGTGCGCGCCACCGCCGCCGGCGACGGGGTCACGCTCACCCTGCGGGTCGAGAACCTCACCGGGACGCGGTATCAGTCGGTCTTCAACTTTCTGGCGTCCGGCCGGACCGTACTGGTCGGGTTGCGCGCCACCATGTAGCAGTCGGGCGGGGCGGGGGCGTGCCGGATTATCTTTCCGGCATGCCCCTGCTGGTGAGCGACGCCATCGTCCTGCACGCGTTCGACTACCTCGAGTCGTCGCGCATCGTCCGGTTGGCGACCCGCGACGGCGGCGTGCGGTCGGCACTCGCCAAGGGCGCCCGGCGCTCCCAGCGGCGCTTCGGCAGTGCCCTCGATCTGTTCGCGCAGGGCTCCGTGCAGCTCTCCACGAAACCCGGGCGCGACCTCGATACGATGACCGGATTCGACATCGCCGCATCGCGCCCCGGCCTGGCGCTCGATCTCGGCCGGTTCGCGGGCGCCTCGGCCATTGCCGAACTGGTGCTGCACTTCTCCTCGGACCATGCGGACCCTACGCTGTTCGACGCCATCGAGAGCGCGCTCGACGGGATCGCCGCGGCGGAACCGAAACAGACCGTCGACGCTACGCTGGCCGGCGCCTGGCGCGTGATCGCGGCCCTGGGGTTCACGCCGGCGCTGGCCGAATGCGCCGAGTGTCACGCGCCCATCGACGCCACCGGGGACGCCGTCTTCAGCCATCCGGCGGGTGGCGTGCTGTGCCCGCGGTGCGCGGCGCTCGCCCCCGGCGGGCGGCGGATGCCCGCCGACGCCAGGCGCGCGCTCCGGGTGTGGATGTCCAACGGCACCGCCGTCCCGCTCGAAGAACCGGCGGCCCGGGCGCACCAGCGGTTGCTGCGCGAGTTTCTCCAGCACCACGTCGTGGACGGGCGCCCGCTGCGCGCCTTCGAACTTTGGGAGCGCGCCAACTGGAGTGTGGCGTGATCGTCGGTACGGCGGGCCACATCGACCACGGCAAGACCACCCTCGTGCGCGCGCTCACCGGGGTAGACACCGACCGGCTGCCGGATGAGAAGCGGCGTGGCATTACGATCGAACTCGGCTTCGCCCCCCTCGCCCTCGACGGCCTCGGGACGGTCGGGGTGGTGGACGTGCCGGGCCACGAAGCGTTCGTGCGCACCATGCTCGCCGGCGCCGCCGGCATCGACGTCGGACTCCTCGTGATCGCCGCCGACGACGGGGTCCGCCCGCAGACCCGCGAACATTTGGCGATTCTCGAGCTGCTCGCCGTGCGCGGTGGCGTGATAGCGCTGACCAAGTGCGATCTCGTGGAACAGGACTGGATCGACCTCGTGGAAGAGGACGTCCGGGAGCTCGTGGCCGGTACGGCGTTCGCGGACGCGCCGGTGATCCGGGTCTCCCCCGGCGACGAGTCGGCGCTCGCTTCCGTTCGTGGAGCCCTGGGCGCCGCGTTCCGCGCCGCGCGGCCCCGCGATCCCGCCGAGCCGTTCCGCCTGCCCGTCGACCGCGTCTTCAGCATCCGCGGCACGGGAACCGTCGTCACCGGTACCGCATGGTCGGGCACCGTGGCACCGGACTCCGAGGTCCGCATCCTGCCCGCGGGACGGTCCGCTCGCGTGCGCGGCGTGCAGGTGCATGGTGCGGCGGCGGATCGGGCGCTCCCCGGCCAACGCACGGCGATCGCTCTCGGGGGCACCGATGTCTCCGACGTCCACCGCGGTGACGTGATCGTGCAGCACGCCGCTTGGGAGCCGTCGCTCGTGCTGCGCGCCGACGTGGCGCTGCTCGGCGACGCACCGGCGTCGCTCGGACCGAGATCCAGCGTCCGCTTCCATCTCGGGACCACCGAGGTTGGAGCGCGGCTGGTGGCGCAGGGCGGACCGCTGGAGGCGGGCCAGCACCGCCCGGTGCGGGTCGTGCTCGACGCGCCGGTGACGGCCCGCGCCGGCGACCGATTCGTGCTGCGGCTCCCGTCGCCCCCGACGACCATCGGCGGCGGAACGGTGACCGACCCGCACGCCACCCGGCGGAGCCGGCCGTTCGCCGCCGTCGGCCTCGGTCCGGCCGAGCGACTCTCCTGCCTGCTCAGCGAGGCCGGCCCGCGCGGAGTTTCCAGAGCGTCGCTGCTGGTGCGGGTGGCTGAGTCCGCGGCGGAGGTGGACCCGGCGGTCGCCGGATCCGGGGCGGTCGGGGTCCCGGGCAGCGATCGCCTGCTCTCGCGCGCCGCGTGGGATGAGGCGCGTACGCGGATGCTCGAATTCCTCGACGCCTACCACCGGGATCATCCGCTCGTCTCGGGCGCATCGCGGCAGGAACTCCGCGCCCGCTTGCGGCTCCCGGCGGAGTTCTCGGATGCTCTCGTCCAGGCCGAAGCGAATGCCGCAACGGTGGAGGCGGACGGGGCCGAAATCCGGAAGGCCGGGTGGGCGCCGACGTTGACCCCCGCGCAGGCGAGCATGCTGGACGCCATCCTCGGCCGGCTGCGCGACGCCGGGAGGGAGCCGCCCTCGGTTTCCGAAATCAGCTCGGAGTTCGGCGCCGGAGCCGACGACCTGCTGCGCCTGGCAGACGCACGCGGTGAAGTTGTTCAAGTCGATGTCAATCGGTACTATGCGGTATCTCACCTCGACCAGATCATCACCGCGTTGGACGAACACTTTTCGCCGGACGCCGAGGTGGCGCCGACCGAGGTTCGCGAGGTACTCGGCCTGTCGCGCAAGTTCGTGATTCCGCTGCTCGAATACGCGGATCGCGCGGGGCTCACGAAACGCCGCGGCGACGGGCGGGTCTGGGTGGGACCGGCCGCGGGCGCGGCCCCGGGCCATCGCCCCTAGCGGGCCGTGCGAGGTACGGGTCCCGGCGGGTCGCCGCGCCGGGGTCCGCCCCCCCGGCAGTGGCCCGCGAGTCTGGCGCAGCGGGCCGCGGGCATTCCCGCCGGTATGGCGGGTTCGCGGGGCACCGGGATTGCAATGAGATTGCGTAGGCGCGCCATGCCGGCGCGCACACCGAGACTGCCATGATCAATCCAGACCGACTGACCGTCAAATCCGCCGAGGCCCTGAACGACGCCGTTTCCGAGGCGCGCCGGGCCGGCAATCCCGTGGTGTACGATCTCCACCTGCTGTCGGCGCTGCTGGCGCAGGACGAGGGGATCGTCGTCCCCGTGCTCCAGAAGCTCGGGGCCAACGTGACGGGCATTCGGGAGGCGGTGGCGCAGGAGTTGGGCCGGCTGCCCACGCAGAGCGACGCGCAGCCGAACGTCTCCCGCGAGTTGAGCGGCGTGTTCGATCGCGCCGAGGACGAGGCCAAAAAACTCGGCGACGAGTACGTCTCTACGGAGCACCTGCTGGTGGCGCTGGCCGACGCCAAGAACACCGAGAGCCGCCGGATTCTGAACGGCGCCGGCGCGACGCGGGACGCGCTGCTCGAGGCCCTGCAGGCGGTGCGCGGTACGCACCGCGTCACGGATCAGAGTCCCGAGAACCAGTATCAGGCCCTGCAGCGCTACACGCGCGACCTCACCGACGCCGCGCGTCGTGGCAAGCTCGATCCCGTGATCGGCCGCGACGAGGAGATCCGTCGCGTCATCCAGGTGCTGTCGCGCCGCACCAAGAACAACCCGGTGCTCATCGGCGAGCCCGGTGTGGGCAAGACGGCGATCGTCGAGGGGCTGGCCCAGCGCATCGTGAACGGCGACGTGCCCGAAAGCCTCAAGAACAAGCGGCTCGTGGCGTTGGACCTCGGGGCGTTGATAGCCGGCGCCAAGTTCCGCGGCGAGTTCGAGGAGCGCTTGAAGGCGGTGCTCAAGGAACTCACCGAGAGCGAGGGGCAGTTCGTCGTGTTCATCGACGAACTGCACACGCTCGTCGGTGCCGGCAAGGCCGAGGGCTCGATGGACGCCGGCAACATGCTCAAGCCGATGCTCGCTCGCGGTGAGTTGCGCGTGGTCGGCGCGACGACGCTGGACGAGTACCGCCAGCACGTGGAGAAAGACGCCGCGCTCGAGCGCCGCTTCCAGCCGGTGTACGTGGGGGAGCCGAGTGTGGAGAACACGATCGCGATCCTGCGCGGACTCAAGGAGCGGTACGAGGCGCATCACGGCGTTCGGATCACCGACGGGGCCGTGATCGCGGCCGCCACCCTCTCCAACCGTTACATCGGCGACCGGTTCCTGCCCGACAAGGCGATCGACCTCGTGGACGAGGCCGCGTCGCGGTTGCGCATCGAGATCGACTCGATGCCGCAGGAAATCGACGAGGTCGAGCGCCGCATCATGCAACTCGAAATCGAGCGCACGGCGCTCAAGAAGGAGAAGGACCGGGCGTCGGTCGAGCGCCGCGAGGCCATCGAGCGCGAGCTGGCCGAGCTCAAGGAGAAGAGTTCGGGCATGAAGGCGCAGTGGCAGCAGGAGAAGCAGACGCTCGGCAACGTCGGCAAGATCAAGCAGGAGATCGATCAGACGCGCGTCGCGGCCGAACAGGCGACGCGGACGGGCGACCTCACCAAGGCCGCCGAGTTGACGTACGGGCGGATCCCCCAGCTCGAACGCCAGATGAAGGAGGCCGAGCAGAAGCTCGCCAGCCAGAACGGCCGCCCGCAGTTCCTGAAGGAGGAGGTCACCGCCGACGACATCGCCGAGGTGGTCGCCCGCTGGACCGGCATTCCAGTGTCGCGCATGCTGGAGAGCGAGCGCGAACGCCTCACCAAGCTCGACGAGGAGTTGTCGGAGCGTGTGATCGGGCAGGACGAGGCGGTGGAAGCTGTGGCGAACGCCGTCAGGCGGTCGCGCGCCGGCCTCCAGGATCCCAACCGGCCCATCGGGTCGTTCATCTTCCTTGGCCCGACGGGCGTGGGAAAGACGGAAACGGCCCGCGCGCTGGCCGAATTCCTGTTCGACGACGAGCGGGCGATGGTGCGCATCGACATGTCGGAATACATGGAGAAGCACGCCGTGGCCCGTCTCATCGGTGCGCCGCCGGGATACGTCGGGTACGAGGAGGGCGGGCAGCTCACCGAGGCGGTGCGCCGCCGCCCGTATTCGGTGCTGCTGTTCGACGAGATCGAGAAGGCGCATCCCGACGTGTTCAACATCCTGCTGCAGATCCTCGACGACGGGCGCCTCACCGACTCCCAGGGGCGGACGGTCGACTTCCGCAACACCGTCATCATCATGACCTCGAACATCGGCAGCCACTACATCCTCGAGCACACCGGGGGCGACTGGGAGGAGACGGAGCGCCAGGTCACCCAGGCGTTGCGTCAGCACTTCCGCCCCGAGTTCCTGAACCGGGTGGACGACGTGGTCGTGTTCCGTCCCCTCGGGCGCGAGCAGATCGTGCGGATCGTGGACCTGCAACTGTTGCGGCTGGAGCAACTCCTGGCCGATCGGAAGCTGACCCTCGAGGTGAGCGACGAGGCCAAGCAGTTGATCGCCGAGGAGGGGTACGATCCCGCGTTCGGGGCCCGGCCGCTCAAGCGCGCCATCCAGCGGCTGGTGCAGAATCCGCTCGCCATGGAAGTGCTCGAAGGCAAGTTTGCGGAGGGCGACCACGTGCGGGTGACCCGCGGGCCGGACGGCGCCCTCGCCTTCGAACGGGTGACCGCCCCGGTGGAGGCGACGGCCACGGCGTGACGGGGCTCGACACGACACGGCCGCTGGTCTCGGACGAGGAGTGGATGGAGGCGGCGCTGGCCGAGGCACGCACGGCCGGCGCGGCCGGAGACGTGCCGGTGGGCGCACTGGTGGTGCGCCACGGGGTCGTCGTCGCCCGCGCCTCCAATCGTACCGTCCGCGACCACGATCCCACCGCGCACGCCGAGTTGCTGGCCATCCGGCAGGCGGCCCGGGCGCTCGGCGATTGGCGGCTCACGGGGTGCACCCTCTACGTCACGCTGGAACCGTGCGCGATGTGCGCCGGCGCGCTGGTGCTGGCCCGCATCGACCGGTTGGTGTTCGGCGCCTGGGATGAGAAGGCGGGGATGGTCGGGTCGGTGGGGGATCTGGTGCGGCATGCCCGGCTCAACCACCGCGCCGAAGTCCGTGCCGGCGTGGCCGCGGAGGCGTGCGGAGCGGTGTTGCGCACCTTCTTCGAGGCCCGGCGCGGCGCCGGTGATGCAGAGTAGCCGGTGGCGGCTCGCATCGCGTTGACTCTGCACGACTTGCGGACTATTTTTTGAGGCTCCCGGACGGGTGGCCGAGTGGCTGAAGGCACCGGTCTCGAAAACCGGCATACCGGCAACGGTATCGTGAGTTCGAATCTCACCCCGTCCGCTTTGCAATCGAATGAACTGGTCGGCGCGCTCGAGCGGGTTCCGCGAGCGCGCCGACGTGTGGATGGGTGGCCGAGTGGTTTAAGGCGCACGCC
>CAVSJE010000004.1:0-134993 GCA_963728115.1 uncultured Gemmatimonadaceae bacterium | reverse complement strand
CCAAGCTGGACGTCGCCGGTTCGAGTCCGGTCGCCCGCTCTGAACCAACCCATTGATATCACGCGCCTTGCCGCTCGCCCGAGCGGCGGGCGCGTCGTCATTCCGGGGGCCGCGGTGGGGGACCGCCGTCGCCGAATCGGCGGCGGATGTCGAATTTCTTCGCCATCGTTCGTCGCATGGGTGCGACCGGGTTGGCCGGATCGCACTACTCAACAGGAGGACGTGATGCGGTATCTCGGACTCGTCCGGACGGCAGAGGGCCAGGGGGCTCCGCCGCCGGCGCTCATGGAGGCGATGGACCGGTTCATCGAAGCCTCGCTCAAGGACGGATCACTCGTGCAGACCGGCGGTCTGGCGCCGGCGGCGGACGGCGCGTGGATTCGCCAGTCCGGTGGCAAGCTCCGGCTCACCGACGGACCGTTCGCCGAGGCGAAGGAGATGGTGGGCGGCTACGCGATTCTCGAAGCGCCGTCCCGCGACGCCGCGCTCGAGATCATGCGCCGGTTCATGCAGCTGCACCAGACCAACTGGCCGGAGTGGGAGGGGGAGTGCGAGCTCCGAGAGATGGTGTTCGTCGCCCCATGACGTCGCCGGCAGCCCACGTGGTCGATTGACATCCGTGGTGCAGACGGGGAAACTGGAGGCCTCTTCCACACGCCCCGAGGGGCGCCCATGACCGTCATCACCAACATCGAAGACCTCCGCCGCCTGGCCCGGCGGCGGGTGCCGCGGATGTTCTACGACTACGTGGCCTCCGGCAGTTGGACGGAGAGCACCCTGCACGCCAACGTGAACGACTTCCAGTCGATCAAGTTGCGGCAGCGCGTGCTGGTGAACCTCGAGAACCGGAGTACGGCCACCACCATGGCCGGCACACCGGTGTCGATGCCGGTGGCGCTGGCCCCGACCGGCCTGGCCGGCATGCTGCACGCCGACGGCGAGATTCTCGCCGCCCGCGCGGCGGAGAAGTTCGGCGTGCCCTTCACGCTGAGCACGATGAGCATCTGTTCGATCGAGGACGTCGCCGCCCACACCACGGCACCCTTCTGGTTCCAGCTCTACGTGATGCGCGACCGGGACTACATCGAACGGCTGATTGCCCGGGCCGCGGCGGCCAAGTGCAGCGCGCTCGTGCTGACGGTGGATCTCCAGATCCTCGGCCAGCGGCACCGGGACCTGAAGAACGGCCTCTCGGTGCCACCCAGATTCACCCCGGCCAGCATCGCCAACATGATGACGAAGCCGCGATGGTGCCTGGGCATGCTGGGGACGCGGCGCCACCAGTTCGGCAACGTGTTCGGGCACGTGAAGAGCGTGCAGAGCCTGCACTCGCTCTCGGAGTGGTCGTCCGGCCAGCTCGACCCGCGGCTGAGCTGGCGCGACGTGGAGTGGATCCGGGGATTGTGGAAGGGCAAGCTGATCCTGAAGGGGATCCAGGACGTGGAGGACGCGAAGCACGCCGCCGACTCGGGGGCCGATGCGTTGATCGTGAGCAACCATGGCGGCCGCCAGCTCGACGGCGCGGAGTCGAGCATTCGCGCGCTGCCGGCGATCGTCGAGGCGGTGGGCTCGCGCATCGAGGTGCACATGGACGGCGGCATCCGCTCCGGCCAGGACGTGCTCAAGGCGTGGGCACTCGGCGCGCGCGGCACCTATATCGGCCGCGCGTTCAACTACGGACTGGGCGCCATGGGCGAGGCCGGCGTGACGCGGGCGCTCGAGATCATCCATCGCGAACTCGATCTCACGATGGCGTTCTGCGGACGCACGCAGATCGGCCAGGTGGACCGGAGCGTGCTGCTGCCCGGCAGTTACCCCACCTGACGGCAACGCGGGCTGCGGCGGGCGCCGGCGACCGGCCACCCGCTACGCGTGGATCTCACCCCGGCCGCCAGAACCGCACCGACCAGTCGTCGTCGGCGTGCGATTCCATGTGATACACGAAGCCCCGCTCCGACAGCATGCCGATGAGCGGCACCGGCGCCAGCGTGGCCCGGACGTGCAGGACGTGCGTGGCCGGCAGGGCATCCACGGCGGCCATGATCTTCGAGAAGGGCTCGCGGCCCATACGGAGATCCTCGCGCACGTCCACTTCGGTGACCGGTGCGTCGGCCGGCAGCTCGACGAACGCGCCGTCAGGGGTGACTGCGTAAATCTGGCTCATGCCGGCTCCGGTGGCGATGTGGGCGCTCGTGGCGCCCCCCAGCGCATGCGCGCGACCTGGGAGGCGAACAGAAGCGCCGACAGAAGGAAGAGCAGAGCGCCGCCGCGGGCGACGCCGATGGTGGAGGTCGCAACACCCGTCAGGAGCAACACAACGCCGGCCACGTGCAATGTCAACTGCCACCGCGCCGCGCGTGCCGAATACAAGTCGGTCACGGCGGGCACGCGTCCCCGGTTGAGGCGTCCCCCGAAGCGGGCAGTCCACGCCAGCGTGGGCATGATCTCGTAGAGGAAGCCGGTGACGAACGGGACCAGGAAGCCGAGGATGCCGGTGACGACATAGGCCGTGGCCAGCCGCGTATGCGCCGGTCCGGCCGCGAGCAGCACGGGGCCGAGGACGGCGCATGCCGCCAGGAACGGCAGGCTGGCGCGTACGAACCGCATCCCGGTGTCCAGCCGGCGCGCCCGCGCGCGGTAGAACAGAGCCGTCTGCCAGAGGAATGCGGCGACGCCGGCGTCGAGCAGCAGGGCGCCCGTCCACGCCGCGGCGGGCACCTGCGCCAGGAGTCCAACGGCGAGTGTCGGAACGCCGAGTGCCAGCAGGATGAGTGCGCGTCGACTCCAGCGACCGTCGGCGCCGTGCGCGACCATGAACATAGGCAGCAACCGCCGGGACACGCCGACGATCACGATGAGGCCCCATCCCACGAGGGCCACGTGCAGATGCGCGGCGAGAATGCGGACGCGCGCCGCGGCTACGAATCCACTGTGCAGGTTGTGGCTCAGGACCAACCCGAAGGCGAGGGTGAGCGCCAGGAAGGCGACCCCGAGGGCGATCCCCGCCCAGGTGACGTCGCGCGTACGGCCGCGCGGGAGCGTGGCGACGACATTCCCCACGGCCAGCAGGATCCCCGCGGCGACGAGCAGCACGCCGGGGATCATCGCCGGCAGGGTGCCCGCGGTGACACCGTACGCGAAAAGCGCGATGCCGGGCGCGAGGAGCCAGAACGCTGCGTGGCCGAGCCGCACGGACCAGATGGGTGCGCCGAGCGCCATGGGCAGCAGTTGGCCGAGGGCGCCGAAGATGGTGAGGGTCAGCCAGCCGAGCGTGAACAGGTGCGTGATACCCGCGACGCGCGGATCGAGGTACATGCCCGCGGCAAGGGCGGGGGCGATCCAAACGAGCCCCGCCGCGCCGGCGATCAGATAGAGCGAGGCGGCGGCGAGGTGTTCGCCCACGAGGCGCCCGGACGCCCGCGGGGCGTGACGGGGTGCGGCAGGCGCGGCGGGTGCGGCGGGTGCGGCGGGTGTCGCCGAGGCGGGCGGCACCACCGGGGCAACGGTGGCGAGAGGTGTTCGGCTGCGGAGTGGTTCGACCTTCACGATGCACGGGCTCCTGTTCGGTCCGGAGGAATGGTGGCCGGGGCGCCGCGGCCGGGGTGTGACGGATGTCGCACGGCGGGCGGGCGCGTGGCGGGGGCGCCGGCCGCGCCGGCCCGCATCGCGGAGCGCGCGCCGGGAGCGGAGGGGCGCGTGACAACAGTCACGCGGTGCATGCGCGGGACCGCGCAGACTGGAGGAGTGCCCGAGTCCCGACTGCGCCGGGCCCCTTCAACCGACGAGGAAATCAAGATGGCGACCGGCCCCACGTTCGACCCCACGCTCACCGTGAACGAGATCATGGCGCGCGAGCCACGCACGATCGCGGTGTTCAACCAGTTCGGCATGGACACCTGTTGCGGCAGCGGCGTACCGGTGGCCGACGCCGCGCGGCGCGACGGGGTGGAACTCGACGTGCTACTGACGGCGCTGCGCTCGGCCGCGGAGGCATCGTGAACGTCTATCGACCGGCCGCCGTTGCGGCGGGAGCGCCGGCGGCGCGTCCAGACCGTCCGGCGATGGCCATCGTGCACGACTCACCCGACGTGCGCCTGGTGGTGTTCCGGATCGAGCCGGGCCAGGACGTGGCACCGCACACCAGTGCGTCCACCGTGATCCTGTCCGTGGTTGCCGGTACGGGCGTCGTCTCCGGTCCGGAGGGCGAGCGTCGCGCGGAGATCGGCGATGCGGTGGCCTACGCTCCCGGCGAACGGCATGGCATGCGGGCGGTGGACGAACCGTTCGTGGTGCTGGCCACCATCGCGCCGCGGCCCGGCGGCGGGCAGTAGCGGCGCATGCATTCGCTCGTCCGTCGGTACATCAAGACGGCGATCGGATTCCTGATCGCGGGGCTCGGCATCGGCGGCTGGATGATCGTCCGCCGCGAGCTCTGGCAGCGGTATCCGGCGCCCTACGAGGTGAGCGCGCACACCCACGCGATCTTCATCGGCTTCGTGATGATGATGATCATGGGCGTGGCGCTCTGGTTGTTCCCGCGGCCGGAGCGCGCGGATACGCGCTACCGGCCGGGCGTGGCGGCGGCGGCGTACTGGTTGGTGACGGTGGGAACCGCGGCGCGAGTGGTGGGGGAACTGTTGCGCACGTCGATGGCGGACGGCTGGCTGCGGTGGGCCGTCGTGGCGAGCGCGTTCCTCCAGATCGCGGGGATCGGGCTCTTCTTCCACACGATGTGGTCCCGGATTCGCGCCGTCGGCAGCCAGGCGCGGGAGGCGGCCGGTGAACGCTTCTGAGGCCCCGGCGCGCGGGCGCACATCCCGTGTGACAACAGTCACGCGGTGCGGCGGGCGGGTTGGCGAAGCTCCGGAGACGCCAGACGCGTCCAGGTGCGCGCCACTGCGGCCTGCAATCGACAACACGCTCTCTCGGTGTGTGAGGCCCCCCATGATACGAATGGTCGGAGTGCAACGGTGGATCGCTGGATTGCTGATCGGCGGAGCGGCCCTGCTCGGGTCCGCGTGTGCGAAGACGAATGCCAGGCCGCAGGGACTGGCGGCCGGTGACGCCGCGTCGCGCGTCTACGTGCCGCCCGGCAGCTACGACGAGTTCTACGCCTTCTTCTCGGGCGGCTACAGCGGGCAGGTGAACGTCTACGGTCTCCCGTCGGGCCGGCTGCTCAAGGAGATCCCCGTGTTCTCCCAGTTCGCGCAGGACGGGTACGGATACGACGAGGATACGAAGGCGATGCTGAACACGACGTACGGGTTCGTGCCCTGGGACGACGCGCACCATCCCGAGATGTCGATGACCGACGGCGTGCCGGACGGCCGCTGGATGTTCATCAACGCCAACAATACGCCGCGGCTCGCCCGCATCGATCTCACGCGGTTCGAGACCGACGAGATTCTGCAGATCCCCAACGCCGCCGGCGCGCATGCCGCGCCCTTCGCCACGCCCGACACCAAGTACATCGTGAGCGGCACACGGTTCAGCCTGCCGATCCCGCAGGCCGACGTACCGATCGCGGATTACGTCAAGCGGTTCAAGGGCACGATCTCCTTCGTCCGCGCCGACGAGCCGGGCAAGATGGACGTGGCGTTCCAGATCCTCATGCCGGGGTTCGACTACGATCTCGGGCACGCCGGCAAGGGGCCCTCCGACGGGTGGTTCTTCTTCACGTCGTACAACACCGAGCAGGCGCACACCAAGCTCGAGTTGAACGCCTCGAAGAACGACAAGGACTACGTGGCGGCGATCAACTACAAGAAGGCCGAGCAGTGCGTGGCCGACGGCAAGGCCCGCGACTTCCCGTCACGGTACGTGCACAACTACGTGGATCCGGCCACCCGCCAGGCCCACAGCGAGGTCAAGACCAGCGTCAAACTGCTCGACCCCGCGAACTGCGAGGGCATGGTCTACTTCCTGCCCACGCCCAAGTCGCCCCACGGCGTGGACATCGATCCCACGGGTGAATACATCGTGGCCGGCGGCAAGCTGTCGACGGTGATCCCGGTGCACTCGTTCACGAAGATGATGGCCGCCATCGCCGCCAGGAAGTTCGACACGACGGTGGACGACATCCCGGTGCTCAACTACGAGGCGGTGCTGGCCGGCGAGGTGAAAAACCCCGGCCTGGGTCCCCTGCACACCGAGTTCGACGGCAAGGGCAACGCCTACACGACGATGTTCATCTCGTCGGAGATCGTGAAGTGGAAGCTCGGCACGTGGCAGGTGGAGGATCGCATCCCGGTCTACTACTCGCCCGGCCACCTGATGATTCCCGGCGGCGATTCCAAGCAGCCGTGGGGCAAGTACCTCGTATCGCTGGACAAGATCACCAAGGACCGGTACCTGCCCACCGGGCCCGAGATGTCGCAGTCGGCGCAGCTCATCGACATCAGCGGCCCGAAGATGAAGGTCCTGCTCGACTTCCCGACCATCGGCGAGCCGCACTATGCCCAGGCGATTCCGGCCAGCCTGATCAAGGACAAGCAGGTGAAGTACTTCAAGCTCTCGGAGAGCAAGGACCCCTGGGTCACGAAGTCGGAGGACGCGGGCGGTATCTCGCGCACGGGCCATCGGGTGGACGTCAAGATGATCGCCATCCGCAGCCACTTCGCACCCGACAACCTCGAGGGCGTGCAGGTGGGCGACACCGTGTACTTCCACGTCACCAACATCGAGCAGGACTGGGACATCCTCCACGGCTTCGCCGTGATGGGCAACCGGAATTCGGAGCTGATCCTGAATCCGGGTGAGACGCGGACCCTGACGTGGGTGCCCCAGGCGCCCGGCATCTACCCGTTCTACTGCACCGACTTCTGCTCGGCGTTGCACCAGGAGATGCAGGGCTACATCCGGGTGTCGCCGGCGGGCGCCAACACGCCGCTCACGGCGAATGTGAGCCGGAAGACTGCCGCCACCATGGGCGGGGCCTCCGGCCAGCCCGGGAGCCACTAATGGGAGCGTCCGACGCGCGGGCGTGGGTCGGTGAGCGCTCTCCGGCGCCGCGCCCCGCGTCCGGACGAATCCGGGAGTCCGTCATGACCAGATCCATGTCTCTCAGGTCCCGCACGTTGACGGCGTTCGCCGCCGTGCTGCTCCTCGCCGTCTACGCCGTACCGCTCTGGCGCATCAGTCTCAGGGCACCGCAGTACCCGGAAGGACTCGGCATGAAGATCATGCTCACCACGGTGACCGGCGCCAAGGAGCACGACCTGCAGAACATCAATGAACTCAACCACTACATCGGGATGAAGGTGATCGACCCGGGCACGATCCCCGTGCTTCGGGTGATGCCGTGGGTGGTGGCCGGCCTCGTGGCGGCGGGGCTGCTCGTAGCGCTGGTGGGCCGGCGGCGCCTCCTGTACGCGTGGATGGCCGCGTTCTTCGCCTTCTGCAGCGCCGGGATGGCGGTGTTCTGGTGGTGGGAATACGACTACGGCCACCATCTCGACATGGCCAACGCGATCATCAAGATCCCCGGCATGAGCTACCAGCCGCCCCTCATTGGGTCCCGGCAGCTGCTCAACTTCACGGCGATCTCGCTGCCCGATTGGGGCGCCTGGATTGCCGGCGCCGCGTTCCTGCTCGGCCTTTTCGCCATCGCCGCCGCCCGGCGCCCGGGCGCCGCGGCCCCGGTGCCGCAGGGGTGAGCGTGCGCCGCCTCGCCGCCGCATCCCGCGTCCCCGTCGTCGGCGCGGCCCTCGCGCTCCTGGCGCTGGCCGCCTGTCGTCCGGGTCCGCGGCCCATCGCCTTCGGGCAGGACGGGTGCGCGTACTGCCTCATGCAGATCAACGACGCCCGGTACGCCGCCGAACTGGTGACCCACACCGGCAAGGTGTACACGTTCGATTCCATCGAGTGCCTGGTGTCGTACTATCGCCGCCTGGATGCGGCGGGCCGCGCCGGCGTCGAGACGATGTGGGTGTCCGACTACGCCCATCCCGCCACGCTCATCGCCGCCCCGTCGGCGTCGTTCCTCCGCGTGGCCGGCCCGGGCAGTCCGATGGGCCGCGGCATGCTCGCCGTGTCGCGTGCGGCCGACCTCGACGCGCTCCGCGGCTCAGCCGCGAGCGCGCCGATGACGTGGGAGGACGTGCTCGCGCTCGCCGAGCGCGAACAGTGGGACCGGCGCGACCCGGCGCCTTCCGGTACGGCGCCGATGCCCATGATCAGGAGTTCCGGTGTCCACTAGCGCGCGGATGGCCATCGCGGCGCTGGCGGTGGCGGGACTCGCGTGCGGGGCGCCCGCGGCGCGGGCCCAGCGGGCGCTGGTCGTCGCGCCGACAGGCGGCACGCCATACCGGCGCGTGCAGGCCGCCATCCGCGACGCGCGGGCCGGCGACACCATCGTGATTCGCGCCGGCACCTATCGCGAGCCGACGATCGTCGTCGACCGCCCCCTGGTGATCGTCGGCGTCGGCCGCCCGACGCTCGACGGCCAATCGTCGCACCAGATCATGACCGTCACGGCGGACGACGTCACCGTGCGGGGCCTCCGGTTCTCGCATGTAGGCACGAGCTATACCGAGGACCGGGCGGCGCTCAAGGTCGTGGACGCCCGCCGCTGCACGATCGTGGACAACACCGTGGACGACGCGTTCTTCGGGATCTACCTGGCCAAGGCGGTGGACTGCCGGGTGGAGGGCAACGTGATTCGCGGGCTGGCCCGCAACGAAACGAGTTCGGGCAACGGCATTCACCTGTGGGGCGCCGAGCGCGTGCTCGTGGCTGGCAACGACGTGCGCGGCCAGCGCGACGGCATCTACCTGGAGTTCAGCCACGACACCGAGGTGCGCGGCAACACCAGCGAGCACAATCTGCGCTACGGTCTGCACTTCATGTACTCCGACGACTGCCGCTATCTGAACAACACGTTCCGCGAGAACGGGGCGGGGGTCGCGGTGATGTACGCGCACCGGGTGACGATGACCGGCAACCGGTTCGAGGACAACTGGGGGAGCGCCGCCTACGGCCTCCTCCTGAAGGAGATCTTCGACAGCCGGGTGACCGGGAACGTCTTCCGCCGCAACACCACGGGCATCCTCATCGACGGGGCCAACCGCATCGTCGCCGAGCACAACGACTTCGTGGACAACGGGTGGGCGCTGAAGCTGGACGGGAGTACGCAGGACGGCCGGTTCTCGTCCAACAACTTCACCGGGAACACCTTCGACGTGAGCACGACGGGGCGGGTGCTCTCGACCACCGTCAACGGGAACTACTGGGACCACTACGAGGGCTACGACCTCGATCGCGACGGCGTGGGCGACGTGCCCTTCCGGCCGGTGCGGCTGTTCGCGGTGCTCGTGGCCCGCAACGAACCCGCCCTCATCCTGCTGCGCAGCGCGTTCGTGCACCTGGTGGATGCGGGCGAACGGGTGATCCCGGCGCTGACGCCGGCCGCGTTCGCCGACTCCGCCCCCCGGATGAGGGCCGTCCGATGATCGAAGCCCGTGGCCTCACCAAGCAGTTCGGCGCGCTCTCCGTGCTGCGCGGGGTCGATCTCGTGGTGGCGCCGGGCCGGATCACGGCGATCCTCGGCCCCAACGGGGCCGGCAAGACCACCTTCCTGAAGATGATTCTCGGCCTCACGCGGCCCGGCGGTGGAACGCTGCTGTTCGACGGCGAAGCGGTGAACGGCGACTGCCGCTATCGGGCCCGCATCGGCTACATGCCGCAGCTGGCCCGGTTCCCCGAGAACCTCACGGGGCGCGAACTGATCGCGATGGTGCGCGACCTGCGGGGCGCGACGGACCCGTGCGACGACGACCTGATCGCCGCGTTCGCGCTGGAGCCGCAACTCGACAAACGGCTCCGCACCCTGTCCGGCGGCACGCGGCAGAAGATCAACGCCGTGCTCGCCGTGCTGTTCCGTCCCGAACTGTTGATCCTGGACGAACCGACGGCCGGTCTCGACCCCGTGGCGAGCAGCGTGCTCAAGGACAAGATCCTCGCCCTGCGCGCGCAGGGGCGCACCTGTCTCATCACGTCGCACGTGCTGAGCGAACTCCAGGAACTGGCCGACGACGTGGCTTTCCTGCTCGATGGGCGCGTGCGCTTCTCCGGGGCGATGGCGGACCTGATGGCCAGCACCCGGCAGACCACGCTCGAGCGCGCCGTGGCCGTGATGATGCGGCGCGGCGCGGAGGAGGCGGCATGAACGTCATGCTCAAGGTGCTCAAGTACGACGTGCGGGACCTCGTGCGGAGCCGGTGGCTGCTCGGGTACGGCCTGTTCTTCGCCGTCGTGGCCGACGCGCTCGTGCGGTTCGGGGGCAGCACCGAGAAGGCGCTGCTCAGTCTGGTGAGCATCACGCTGTTCATCGTTCCCCTGGTCTCGTTGGTCTTCGGGACGGTGTATCTGTACAACGCGCGCGAGTTCACGGAGCTGCTGCTCGCGCACCCGGTGAACCGCCGCCAGCTGTTCGGCGGGCTGTACCTCGGGCTCACCCTCCCGCTCGGGCTGGCGTTCGTGGCCGGCGTGGCGGTGCCGCTGGCCCTGGAGGGGCTCGACGATCCCGCGCAACGGGTGCCGCTGCTCATGCTGTTGGTCGTCGGCTCGGCGCTCACCGCCATCTTCACGGCCGTGGCGTTCCTGATTGCGACGTGGACCGAGGACCGGCTCAAGGGGTTGGGGATCGCAATCGCCGCCTGGCTCGCCGCGGCGGTGGTGTACGACGGCCTGGTGCTCGTGGCCGTGCTGGTGTTCGGCGACTACCCCCTGGAGCGGCCGATGCTGGCCGCGATGTTCGTCAACCCGCTCGACCTGGCCCGGGTGCTGCTCTTGCTGCAGTTCGACGCGTCCGCGCTCCTCGGCTACACGGGTGCGGTGTTCCGCCAGTTCTTCACCGGCATCAGCGGAACGCTGGTGTCGCTCACGGCACTCGCGGTGTGGATCGCGGCGCCGGTTGCCTTCGGCCTGCGCGCCTTCCGGCGCAAGGACTTCTGATGCGCCGGTCCGGCGCAGCGGGTGGACGCCTCCGGCGCACCGCCCAGATCATTCAAGAGGAGACTTCGATCATGAAGCGCAATATCGCAATGGTGGCCGCGCTCGCTGCGGCGGCCTCGGTCCTCGCTTGCGGAGGCGGGGAAACCCAGCCGGCGGCGGACACGATGCAGATGCCCGCACCCGCCGCCGCGGCCGCGCCCGCGGGTCCGCAGACGCCGGACGCGGGCGGGAGGATCGACAGCGTCGGCATGTACACGGACGCCAACGGGAACTACTTCAAGCCGAAGGACTTCACCGTGCACCAGGGCGACGTGATCCGGTTCGTGCTGGGATCGGGCGTGCACAACGCGTCGTTCCCCGCAGACTCGAACGCGGGGGCCACCGGGCTGCCGGCGGCGAGCGACTATCTGCAACTGCCCGGCCAGACCTACGACGTGAAGGTGACGTTCAAGCCCGGCACGTACTTCTACCAGTGCGACGCGCACGCGCTCCTGGGGATGGTTGGGCACATCACCGTCGAGTCGAAGTAGGCGGCTGCCCGGCCGGCCGGACCGGGGCCCGCCGCTACACCAGCGCGAGGGCGACCACGGCGGCGCCCCACGCGACGGCGCTCAGCGCGACGCGGGCCCGGTTCCAGCCGACCCAGCGGTGGACCACGACGGCCACCGCTGCCTCGGACATCCCGGCGCCGTGCCCGAGGAACAGCCCCTTCAGGGTCGGGCGAAAGTAGAACATGGTGCTCGCGAAGGCCGCCAACTCGAGCAGGGACGCGGCCACGATCCAGGTCCGGACCGGCTGGGGGGAGCGCCAGGCGACGGCGAGCGCTCCCAGGGCGAGGAGCCCGGCGACCGGCGTCACGAACGCCCAGAAGCCCATGCCGGCGTTGATGGCCACCTGCCCGAACGGGTTGCCGGCCGCGAGCGTTGTCGGAATGCCGCGCGACCAGAGCGGTACCACGACGCGGGACTCGTACAGGCCGGCGCCGATGTCGACCCCGAGCACCACGACGAACAACCCCAACACGATCCGGGACATCCGTGCCTCCTTTCGGTTGACAAGAGAATGGATAGAGTGATACTCTATCGAATATCGGGTGTCAATCCTCGACGCCGGGAGGCCGGTGGCCGGAAAGCGTTCCCAGAAGCGGCAGTATGATTCACCCACGCGGCGCGCGCGGGCGGCGGCAACTCGCCAGCAGGTCGTCGCCGCCGCGCGGGCGCTGTTCCCCGCCCAGGGTTATGCGGCGACGACCATCGAGGCGGTCGCCCGCGCAGCGGGCGTGGCGGTGCAGACAGTCTACGCCACCTTCGGATCGAAGCGCGCGATCCTGCTCGCGATGCTGGATGCGCTCGAGGCCGACGCGGATCTCGGCGCGCTCAGGCGCGAGTTGCAGGTCGCGGCCGATAACGAGCGCCGGCAGGCGGCGGCCATCGTGGCGTTCGAGGTTCGGCTGTTTCAGCGGGCCGCCGGCGTGATGGCGATGGTGCGCGGCGCCGGAGAGGCCGACGCCGATCTGACGGAGCTCTGGCGGGCGGGCGAGGCGCGACGGCGCGCCGGGCTCGCCCCCGTCGTCCGGGCGTGGCGCCGCCGCGGCGTGTTGCGTCCGCGGCTGTCCGAGCGGCAGGCGCTCGACGTCGTCTGGGCGCTCACCGGCGCCGACAACTATCGGTTGTTCGTGGAGGAGTGCGGCTGGACGGTACGCCGCTACCGCGCGTGGCTGACCGCGACGCTCACCGGGGCGCTGTTCGGAGGGCCGGAAGCGCGCGTTTCGGACGGTTGACGACCGGCGCGTCCATGGGGAGGGTCTTCCAGAGCCTTCTGGCGCCGGGGGGAGTCCGCCCGCAAGTTTGGCGGTCCCCCCGGTCATCCATTCCTCTCCGCGACCACCTGGCGCATGCAACCCAAAGAACTGACGCTGCGCGGCCTCGTCCTCGGTGCGCTGATCACGACGCTGTTCACCGCGGCCAACGTGTATCTCGGCCTCAAGGTCGGGCTCACCTTCGCCTCGTCCATCCCGGCCGCCGTCATTTCGATGGCCGTGCTCAGCATGGTGAAGGACTCCTCGATTCTCGAGAACAACATCGTGCAGACGGTGGCCTCGGCGGCGGGGACGCTGTCGGCGATCATCTTCGTGCTGCCGGGTCTCGTGATCGTGGGTTGGTGGAATGGCTTCCCGTTCTGGGAGTCGTTCCTCGTCTGCGCGAGCGGCGGCGTGCTCGGCGTACTGTTCACGATTCCGTTGCGGCGCGCGCTGGTCACGAATTCGGATCTGCCGTATCCCGAAGGGGTGGCGGCGGCCGAGGTGCTTCGCGTGGGCTCCGGCACCCGCGGCGAGACCGCGGACGACTCGGGTGAAGCGCGCGAGGGGTTGCGGGCCGTGATCCTCGGCGGGGCGACGTCGGCCGGGCTGGCCATTCTCACGGCCACGCAGATCGCCGCCGGCGAGCTGACCGGCTACTTCCCGGTGGGCGTATCGGCGGCGAGCGGATACGACATGGCCTGGTCGCTGGCGCTCGTCGGCGCCGGGCACCTGGTGGGTCTCTCGGTGGGCATGGCGATGTTCGCCGGGCTGATCATCGCGTGGGGGATCGCAGTTCCGATCCTCACCTCCATGCAGGGGACGATTCCCGCCGGCATGACCCTCGCTTCGAGCACGGCGCACATCTGGAGCACGCAGGTGCGCTTCATCGGCGCCGGCGCCATCGGCGTCGCGGCCATCTACACGCTGGCCACGCTCACCAAGCCCGTAGTCGGCGGCCTGGTGAGCACGCTGGTGGCGTCGCGGGCGGCGACGGTAGGCGACGAGCGCGACCGCGACCTCTCACCGGGCTGGATCGTGGGGTTGGCCATCGGGTGCGCGCTGGTCGCCGGCGCGCTGGCCTACCACTTTGCGGCGGGCACCGTGCTGGCCCCGGATGCCGGGCGGCTCACCGCTGTTGCCGTTCCCTTCGTCGTCATCGTGGGGTTCGTGATCGCCGGCATTTGCGGCTACATGGCGGGGCTGATCGGCGCGTCCAACAGTCCGATCTCGGGCGTCGGCATTCTGTCGATCGTGGTGTGCGCCTCGGTGCTCGTGATGGTCGTGCGGCCGGCCGATGCGTCGAAGCCGGCCCTGGTGGCCTTCTCGCTGTTCGTGACGGCGATCGTGTTCGCGTGCGCGACGATTTCCAACGACAACCTGCAGGACCTGAAGACCGGCCAGCTCGTGGGCGCGTCGCCGCGGCGGCAGCAGATCGCGCTCATCGTGGGCGTGGGTGCCGGCGCCGCGGTGATTCCGTGGGTGCTCAACCTGCTCGCCAGGGCGTACGGCTTTGCCGGGGCCCCGAATGTCGGCGTGCTCGTGCCCGACCATGCACTCCCGGCCCCGCAGGCCGTGCTCATCTCGGCGCTCGCCAAGGGGGTGATCGGGGGCAACCTCAACTGGACGATGATCGGCGTCGGTGCCCTGGTGGGCGTCGGCCTCATCCTCCTCGACGCCGGTCTCGGCGCCATGCACAAGCTGCGTATCCCGCCGCTCGCCGTGGGAATCGGGATCTACCTGCCGATGTCGGCGACGTTCGCCGTCGTCGTCGGCGCGTTGCTGTCGTACTGGTACGACCGGCGCGCGAGCCGTCTCCCGGATCCGGAGCGTTCGCAACGGTTGGGAACCCTCGTGGCGTCGGGGCTGATCGTGGGCGAGAGCCTGTGGGGGGTGCTCAACGCGGGGCTGATCGTGGGGCTGTCGAAGGAGGCGCCCATCGGCCTCGTGTCGGCGAGCTTCGGGCCGGCGCCGTGGCTGGGCGTGGCGGCGTTCATTACGTGCCTGGTCTTTGTCTATCGGTGGATGCTGCAGCGGTCGGCGGAGATGCCGGGGCCGGCGCGGTAGGCGGCACCGGGGTCATGTTGGCGGCACGATCCGTGCAGGTCTCCCGCAGGGGAGTGAACGACATCCATCGAAACGGGACGACGGACCGGGGATCGCGTTGACGGAACTGACCGACGTGCGAGCGTTGAATGCCGGAGCCCGGGCGGTTTCCGGGCGGGCAGTGGCGCTGGTGCTGGACGGACGCGGGCTGACGGGCCTCGGCGTGGTGCGCTCGCTTGGCCGCGCGGGGCTCGAGGTGTGGCTGGCCGGGCCCGACCCCGAGGCGCTCGCCGGAGGGAGCCGGTACGTGCGCCGCTTCCACCGTGTGCCTGCCGTGGAGTCGGACCCCGAGGGCTACATGCGCGCGCTGGCCGATTGGACCGCGTCCGAGGGGCGGCCGATGGTCATGTTCTGCACTGGGGACCTCACCACCGGCGTCGTGTCGCCACGCCGCGCCCAGCTTCCGGCCAACGTGATGCACCATCTGGCGAGCGAGCGCCTGGTGACCGCGTGCCTGTCGAAGGCCGCCTTCTCGGATCTCTGCGTCGAACTCGAGATCCCCGTGCCCCGCACCCGCACCTGTACGAGCGAGGAAGCGCTGGGGCAGGCCATCCAGGAACTGGGTGAAGTGTTCATCAAGCCCGACAACCGGCACCGGCTCTGGGTGGGCGACCCGGCTGCTCGGGATGCGGCGGCCGGAATCAAGGGGTTTGCCGCTGAGACCGTGCGCGAGGTTCCGGAGCTGGTGCGCAGTTCACTGGCCAAGGGCTACCCGTGGGTCGTGCAGGAATTCGTTGCCGGCGACGCCGACAGCCTGCACTCCGTGCACGCCTATCGCGATCGGACGGGACGCTGGACGCAATGCTTCGTGGGCCAGAAGTTGCGGACGGCGCCACCGCGCGACGGCGTGGGCGTGCTGGCGCGGAGTGCCTGGGACCAGGAAACGGCGGATCTCGCGGAAGACATCCTCACGCGCATGGACTATCGGGGCTACGCGCTTCTGCAATTCAAACGCGACGCGAGAACGGGGCGGCTCTTTCTCATCGAGATCAATCCGCGGTACAGTACCTGGTGCGAGCTGGCGGAACGCGCCGGTGTGAATCTGCCGGTGTTGGCGTACCTGGATGCACTGGACGTGCTGCCCCAACCGCCGCGGCTGCGCCAGCGCGACGGGGTGTACTGGTGGGACGCGGCCGGGGACTGGTCGAATCTCCGCCAGCGGGGCGCGGCGTGGCGCGACCGGCTCGCCTGTCTCGTGCCGCCGCCGCGGCGACCGGCACTGGCAAGGTTGGCCGTGGACGATCCGCGTCCCGGGCTCGCCGGCATGGGCCGAATCGGCCGGCTGCTGCGCCGTCGTTGGAGTGAGTCGTGAACGGAACGCCCATCGCCATCATTCGCGGCGGAACCAGCCGGGGGGCGTTCTTTCGTGCCGAAGATCTGCCCGTGGCTGCGGCCGATCGGGATGCGGTGGTGCTCCGCGCCTTCGGGAGCGAATCCGGGCTGCTTGCCGACGGCGTTGGCGGGGAGAATCCGGTGCTGCGAAAGACGGCGATCGTGCGGCCGCTTCCGCCCGGCCCTGACGGGCGTCCCGTGCTCGAGTATCTGTTCGGCCAGGTGAACGCGACGCTGTCCGCGATCGACCGCACGGTGGAGTGCGGGAATACGGCGGCGGGCGTCCCGCTGTTCGGGCGGCTGTGGGGATGGTGCTCCGCCGAAGCGGCGGGGGAGAGCTGGATTCATCTGGCGAACACCGGGCAGCGCGTACTGGCGCGGTGGAAGAACTGGACGGACACCGGCGGCGCCATCCGCCTCACGTTTACCGATGTGGCGCCGGAAACGGTCGCCGACGCCCTGCCGTCCGGACAGCCCAGGCACGCGATCCCCGTTGCCGGCCGGGACATTGCGGTGTCGCTGGTGCGCGGCCTCAACCCGTATCTGTTCGTCGACGCCGCGGCGCTCGGCTTCGCCGATCCGGCCGCGCAGCCGTTCTCCGACGCCGCGTTCGAACTGCTGGACGAGATCGAGGCGCGAGCCCGCGCGCTCTGGCCCACGCCCGTCTCGCTGCTCAAGGTGTGCGTCGTCGCGGCGGACGGCGCGGGCGGGTTGAGCGCGCGGATCGTGTACGTGGCAGAACGCCGGCTGCATCCGAGCATCGCCGTCACCGGCGCGGCGACGCTCGCGCTCGCCGGCCGGATTCCTGGTACGGTGGTGCACGAGCATCTGGGGGCCGATCCGGCGTCGTCGGGATTCACGATCCGCCACGCCGCCGGGGAGCTGCCGGTCGGCTGGTCGCTGCGGGCGGACGGACTGCCCGCCGAGGTGACGGTGGATCGGAGCTGCCGACTGATATTGCGAGGTACGGTGTATTGATGGCGGTCACGCGGCCCGGTGCACTCCGCTGGGCGCTTGGTTCGGTCGGCGCGCTGGTGGCACTGATCGTTGCCGGCTGGCTGGTGCTCGCGTGGAGTTTCTACGACCAGCCGGTGGCCACCCCGGCGCCCGGTGACCGGTTCGTGAGCGCCGGCGGAATCCGGATGCGGTATCGCGAGGCCGGGGCGGGGCAACGCACGATCGTCCTGCTCCACGGATTCGGCGGGCGAATCGAGAGTTGGGGCAGCGTGCCGGATTCCATCGGATGCGGGCGCGTGGTGGTGTTCGATCTGCCGGGCTTCGGCGCGTCGGGGCGTCCCAACGTGTCGTACGACCTCGAGAGCCAGCGACGTCGCGTCGTCTCGGCGATGGACCGACTCGGCATCGATCGCGCGGTGTTCGCCGGCGCGTCGATGGGCGGCGCGGTGGCGACGCTGCTCGCGGCCCGATCGCCCACGCGGGTGGCGGGGCTGGCGCTGTTCGCCCCGTCCGGTCTCATGAAGGACCTGCAGTTGCCCGGTGTGGCGGGCTGGATTCAGTCGGGACCGGTTCCAGCCACCCTGGCCCGCTGGCTGGCGCGAGTGCCGGGATTCGGCGTGCTGTTTCCGCTCAATCTGGCGCGCCAGAGCCTGACGTTGACGGTGTCATACAACGACGCGTATGCCGCGGCGCTGGACAGCATCCACGTACCCACCGTGCTCGTCTGGTCCGCCGGCGACACGCGTGTGGCGATGGCGGCGAGCAGCGCCTACCTGCAGCGCATCCCCGGCGCCCGATTGGTGACGGCCCCGGATTCGCTGGGGCACGATCTGCTCCGCGACGCCGGGATGGCGGCGCGGACGATCTGTGAGGTGGCGGCACGCGCCCAGCGACGTCGAGCGGTAGATCCGCGCGATCCGGGCCCTGGTTGACGCGGCCGCGGGACGTGCTCCCGTGGTTGAAGCAGCCGATCAGGCCGTAGTCGGCGCCGCGCTCCGGCGCTTCGTGTACCTGGGCAGCTGCCGAATCGCCTCCGCGGGGAGTGCCACGAACAATTCCCGCCGATCCCACCGCGCACCACGCACCCACTGCGGAGCAAGCAGCACCCGTTCGCCGGGCCACCAGTTCTGCGCGTTGATGATGAGGTAGCGGATCACCCATGCGTCGTAGTCGATGACGAGATCGGCGACGTGCCCCATTTCGCCATCGGGCGTCTGCACATATGCGCCGCGGACATCGCCGGTGCTGCGCACCGGCCGGGCACGCCTGGTCGGGGCGGGCGAACTATCCGTCGAGTTTCGTCGGCCACGGTCGAAGTCCGGCGACCGTCCCCACGTGTAGGGACCGATCCAGTATCGCGGCCATCCATGAAAGCGGTGATACGCATCCTCGAATTCCCGGGATACAGGGTGGTCGCAAGCCAACGTTGGTTCATCCTCGATCTGGCGCCGGGTGAGGCCGAGTACGATTCGGTGGCGTTTCCGTACGACCGCGTTGAGCGCATACGGGGAGATCAACACCTGGCGGCCGGGGAGCCAAGTCCCCATGTCGGCAGCGAGATACCGGATGGCCCAGTGTCGGTCGTCGAAGTGGAAGTCCTTGAGCTTACCGACGTCCCCCGCGCCGATGCTGAGTTTGTAGCCGAGGAGCTTCGTGGCTCTCTCGAGCATATGGGCCTCCTGGGCGTGTCTCTTGGGGGGTAGGCGAGCGGTGGCCGCCCGTGTCGGCGACGGCAACTCTACATTGCGCCCATCCACCCGCCGTCGGCATCCGCCGATCGAGTGAGATTTGGGCTAGCCCGAATGGGGGAGGCGCCGGTGCGGCCGGTATTCGCGCGCCGGGCAAACTCCAATGCGTGCGCCGACGCGACGCTTCGTCCGAAGGAACTACGCCACGAGTCATCCAATCGGGCGATAACCGAGACTCCCGCCAGGCTCTATCCTCAATCAGTCATGCCGGACTGCTGCACTTCCGCGGCAGGTCGGTCTCCCGGGGGCCCTGGGCCTCCGAACGGCGTGGCGCACCACCGCGACGATTGCGTCCGCATGTAGCGTACGCGACGCGACGATGAGGAGCCGGAATCGTGAGAGCCGAATGCCTACAGACCGTCCGGACGCTGCGTGAGGGGGCGGGTATCGCGATCGCTCCGCCCTCCAGTCCGTCCATGACGCGTCCCGAGCGCGCGCATCCGGGCGCGGGTGTCCGGCGTGTCGGCGGGGCCGTGGATGCGGGGCGGCTCAGAATTCTCGCGATGGTGACGGATCTCGAGCCCGATGCATTCCAGGCCTTGAAACGTTGGACGCACGCCGACGGACACGCCGTGGCAATCGTGGCCGATGTGGCCGCTGCCTTGCGGCAACTAGTCGCCCACCGTTGGGATGTGTTCGCGGTAGTCCTGGACGGCGAACACCCCGCTGAAGACCTGGACTGGTGGGTCAGGACGGTGCGCGATCTCGACGAGGGCCCGCGGATCGTCCCCTTCGCGCGGTGCGTCTCGATGCCGCTGCTCGTTCGCGCGGAGCAGCTGTCGGTGTCCGATCTGCTACCGCTCCCGGCGCTCCGCGATGACCTGACTCGACTGCTCGAGCGGATTCACCATGCGGCCGTGGATGTGTGCGTCCCACTCCTCCCCGTCGAGGCGCACCCGGTGGGGCGCACCAGGATGGTGGGGCAGAGTCCCGCCATCGTCGACGTGTACCGGATGATCGCCCGCGTGGCTCCGAGTCCCGCCACGGTGCTCCTCGTTGGCCAAACCGGAACCGGGAAGGAAGTCGTGGCGCGGGCCATCCACGCCGCCAGCCCGCGCGCGGCGGGCCCGTTCATCGCCGTCAACTGCGCCGCGATTCCGGACCGGCTGCTGGAGAGCGAACTGTTCGGTCACGAGAAGGGGGCGTTCACGGGTGCGGTGTCCCGGCGCACCGGACGGTTCGAAATGGCGGTGGGTGGCACGCTGTTCCTGGATGAAATCGCCGACATGAGCGTCGCATTGCAGGCGAAAATTCTGCGCGGCATCCAGGAACGGGCGATCGAACGCGTCGGGGGTGGGACGGCCATTCCGGTGGATATCCGGCTCATTGCGGCCACCAATCGCGACCTTCGGGAAGCCATCGCCCAGAATACGTTTCGGGAGGACCTGTATTACCGACTGTCCGTGTTCACGATCCGTCTGCCGCCACTGGCCGAGCGGGAGGACGATCTGCTGCTGCTGACATCGTACTTCATCAACGACTTCTCCCGGCAGTACCGCAAGCACATCCGGACGATTTCCGCCGATGCCCTGGAGCTGCTGCGGGCCCATACGTGGGTGGGCAACGTGCGGGAACTGCAGAACGTGCTCGAACGCGCGGTCGTCTTTGCCGCCGACGGCGTGGTAGCCGCCGAACACCTGCCTCGGGAGTTCCGGCTCCATGCGGCGACCGCCAGGGGCCGGGCGGCACCGCCCCAGGACACCCTGGCGTTCGTGAGAGCCGAACACATTGCCGGCGTGATCGCACATACGGGAGGGGTGGTGTTGAGCGCGGCGGGGATCCTCGGCATTCACCGCAACACGCTCGCGCGAAAGCTTCGGGAGTACGGCATTTGATTGGCGGCGGTGCGTGACGAGTCTCGTCGTCGTGCGCTCGGTGGACCCGTGGGGTGCGTCCGGCGCCGGCCGGGATTCCGGCGACGCCCCCGACGATCCCGACCGCTCGCCATTCCTTACTCATGGGCCGCTTGGCCGCCCAGGGAGAGATGCTTGTGGAGATTCACGTCAATGCCGGGAGCGATTTCGGGGACACCCCGGGCCTCATTGCAGGGATCGAGACGATTGTTCGCGCGGCGCTGGGCCGGTTCGAACACCGCCTGACGCGTATCGAGGTCCACCTGACCGATGAGAACGGCAGCCTGAAGGGTGGAGCTCGAGACAAGCGTTGCGTGATCGAGGCGCGCCCCGCCGGTCTCGACCCGATCGCGGTGACCCACACGGCAGATTCTCCGGGCAGCGCGCTCGCCGGTGCGGCCGCGACGATGGAACGAACTTTACGACGAACCCTGAGCAAACGCGAAGATCGCCGATGACGAGCGGTTGCATGCGCCCGCGGAGGTTCTCGCCGGTGATGCGCGGGACGTGTGGGGGCCGCCGGGCTGCGCTCCCGTGTGTGCCACTTCCGAATATGGCCGTGCACGCGAACTCCCGACGTCTTCGAACGGGCCGGTCCGGGGCCATTCTCGCTCGCAACCGCGAACGTCCGACCGCTACTCGGCGACGGTCGTCGGTGCAGCGCCCATGGGGAGTCTGAACGCCGGGCGTGCGTGCAGATGGGATGGCAGTCGGAGCGTCTGGCTCCGTCGTGGAACCCGGCGGCCGCTGTGAAGATTCCGGCGCGGCAGGGGGCGGCGGCGCAGTTCGTGGTCCACGATGTCTGAGGAGCCTTCGCGATGGCCTGGCGGATGGTATGCACCGGGGCATGGGCTGCCATGCGGGGGCGGAGGCACCGTGTCGTGGGGCGCGGACGGGCCGTCGTGTGGGAGTAGGCCCTCCGACCACGCGGACACCAACGCCAGTCCGAGAAGGATCATCGCCGGGAGCCAGGATGACAGGGCGGGTGTCATCGGCCGAAGGGTCGAAGGGGGGACAGCCTTGCCCATACCCCGACGTTCGCCGCACTGTACTGCGGCGGACGCGGGGTGATGGTGGTGGACCAATCGGTGTGCCGGACCGCCTGGCCCTTCGGGTTCGCTTCGCTCGCCATCGGATCCTCGATTGCTCACGAGATCGGGCGCTGGTTACCCCCGGCTCCGTTCGTCGGTCCGATCGTCATCGCGCCCATGATCAGCTTAGGGTGCGCCGGCGCGCCGAGCCATCGCACGAACGGATGAACGGGGAACTAGTGCCGTGCGCCTCTCGGCCTCCTCAAAGGCCGGACTGGGGCCGCTGCTCTCCGGACACCCGCGGGCGGCGGAGCCACGCTCGACCGGTGAGCCCGCGGTCGGCTAACGATCGCAACCCCGCGGGCCATCGCGAGCGCGCCCCCAATTCGAGCTAGCCCGAATGTCACCCATTCAGCCGATGGGGAAACCTTGCAATCGTTGCTACCCTCATCTACGGCCCCGCGGGAAGGGCATGCCACGCGCGACTTCCACACTGCGAGTCAGAGGTGTCTGATGTGCAACTTCGGCGACGAACGCCGCTCCAACGTTCCAGCGAGCAATGGTGACCGCGGGCTCGTCCCGGCGGTACCCTTTGACCGAGTTGCGTGGGTGGCGCAGTATCTCACCACGAACGCGCGGACCCGATGGCCGAGCGTTCGGCCATCGCCGTCCCCCGTGGGGAGCCGCGCCCGGGAGAATCAACGCCATGCCGGACAGCGCGAAGCCGTTGAAGGGGTTCACGCCGCACTGACTGGACGGGATCCTTGGACGAGTCGGGGCCTACTGCTTTGATCGTGGCTGTTGGACGATCCGGCGCCTGATCACCGGGGCTCATCCTTCCTGTCTCACGGTCGGTCGGGCCCCGGATCGGTCAACGCGTTCTTCTTCAGGAACGGCACGCCGTCGGTCATCCACTTGGGCGCCGGTGCCCCTTTCAGATAGTGGTCGAAGAACTGGAAGAACCGCACGGTGAGATCCTTGCGGTCGGCGAGCGTGCTCACGTGGTGGCCGGCGCCAAGGTAGGCGAGGAGATAGGCCTCCTTCCCGTTGTAGCGGAGCGCGTTGAAGAAGTTCAGGCTCTCGATGAACGACACCGTCGGGTCGGCGGTCCCGTGCATGATGAGAATCGGTTCCGTGACCTCGGGCACGTGGGTCAGCGCGGATTCGTCGTGGTAGACGTTCGGCTTGTCCCACGGGGAGAAGCCCCAGCGGCCCTGGCCGTAGATGTAGTACTGATTCCCGTTGTCGCCCGAGCCGCCGTGTACCTGGTACGACCACCCCCATTCCTGGCTGAAGTCGGTGTAGAGGTCGGTGACGCCGGCTCCCTCGCCCACGGCCGCGAACAGGCGCGACTTGGTGGCGATGTACGCGGCGCCCTCGCCGGCGTAGCTGTGCCCATGGAGCCCGATGTGCTGCGGATCGGCGTATCCCATCGCGATCACCCGTCGGGTGGCGGCTTCCACGCCATCGAGTTGGTCGTCGTGCGACGACCCCGTGTTGTAGTAGATGTCCGGGATCATCACGATGTAGCCCCGGCTCACGGCCTCGATGGCCGGCCGGCCCATGCTGACCAGCAGCTCGGGCATCGGGTACCGGTTGAGGATCTGTGAGTTCTTCTCGTAGAACGTCACCAGCATCGGGCGCTTCTCCCCCGGCCGGTAGTCGTCGGGGAGCCAGAGCAGGCCCTGCAGCTTGTGGCCGTACCGGTCGGTGAAATCGAAGAGCGTGTCGCGTCCCCAGCGGTACTCCGCCTGCTGCGGATTGGAGTGCGTGATCTGCCTGGCATCCGCGAGCGCCGGCCCGGAGACGCGGAGGTCGGGGGACTCGGTGAACGTCTCGCGGCTGAACAGGAACCGGTCGGCGTGGGCGGCCTTGTCGGGCGTGCTGAACGAGGCGTCGTCGTACACGAGTTCGTCGAGGCGGCCCTTCGACAGCCGGTAGGACCCGGCCTTCTTGGTCAGCTCGCCGAACGCCGAGAGCGTGACCGGCTTCGAGAGATCGTATTCACGGCCGGTCCGCACCCGGCGGCTCGCCGTCGGGTCGATCGGCGCCAGGTGCTCGGGGCGCAGTGTGATGCGATTCCGGGCGCCGAACCCGTTCGTGATGTTGGTGGCCGCTCCGCCGTCGACGGGCAGGGTCCAGAGATCGTACCGGTCGCCCACGATGACGCTCTTGCCGTCGCTCGTGAATCCGGCGACGCCCCAGGACGGCTTGGGCCCCGGGTGGTCGAAGGTCGTGTCCACGAAGCTCGGGGCGTTGGGGCCCAGCGTCTTCCCGGCCCCGGTCGGCAGGTCGTAGGTCTGATACTTCCCGTCCTTCCAGTAGAGAAACGTGCGGCTGTCGGGGGCGATGCCGAAGGTGGCGCCCTGCGTGAGCTGATCCCTGAACATCAGCGTGCGCTCGCCCGTGGCGAGATCGACGCGATAGAAATCCGCGGCGGCCGGCTTGTAGTCGGAAATGTACGGGCGCGCATCGCGGCCGACGCCCCATCGTCCGTCCAGGGAAATCTCCAGATCGCGCATCGTCGAGTCGCTGAGCGCCACGTACCGTGCCGGTGCGACGGCGAACGCTTCCCGATACGTGAAGTTCCGATCGCTCTGGGCCCGGATCATCTGCGCCGATTGCAGGTAGCGATCGGCGGTGCGCCAGACATCGACGTCGGCGGTGGAATCCGTGCTCTTGCGAGTCACCGTGTCGGCAGCCGGCGTCTGCGGCATCGCGCCGAAGAACACCCGCGCGCCGTCCTCGCTCCAGCTGAGCGGGGCGCGGTCGCTGATCACCCAGTCCGCGGGGAAGCCGGCCGCGGATGCGTCGAGCGTGTCCGGAGCGGTGGCCGGCTTCGCGATCGCGGCCCGCACGTCGGGTACCACCACCAGCACGTTGGCGCGCTCCCGCTGCTTCGGCACTTCGGCGCCGGCGAGTACGGCCACGCCGGTGCCGGCCTCGTTCCATGCGAGCCGGCCGTAGATCCGCCCGCTGTTGTCGAGCGCCTGCGTGTTGCCCGTCGCGAGGTCGGTCACGAACACTCCGTTCGCGTCCCGCACCTCGGCATCGACGGTGTAGGCGAGCATGTCGCCCGCGCGGTTGAACGCCGCGTCGTCCACGCTGCCCATGAACCGGCTGCGACCGGTGGTCAGTTCGTAGAGTACGGCGTCGGATCCGTGCTTCGCCGGCTCCGCGCCGCCGCCACCGCGCCCGCCGCCCCGGCCCCCGCGGCCGCCCCCGGCCGCGGGGCGGTTGCGCACGAGCGCGAACTTCGAGTTCTCGGAGAAGGTCACCGACTGCATGTCGTGCCAGGTCCGGATCTTTCCCGTGGCCAACTCACGAAGCTCCACCCGATGGAAGGTCGAGTCGCGGGCGGCCCCACGCCCCGCGGCCGTGCCCCCGGCGCCGGCGCCGGGGGCCACTCCGGTCGCCCCGGCACCACCGCGCCCGCCACGGCCACGCGGCGGTTGCGAGTCCACGGTATAGGCGAGCCATCGTCCGTCCGGTGAGAATACGCCCCCCGACGCGTCGGGGATCGCCACGTCGTGATCGGTCTGGAGATCGACGATATGCAACTCCGGCTTTTCGTCGCGCGCCGTCACGTTGGTGAAGCGGTACGTGTACGTCACCCAGCGCCCATCGCTCGAGATGTGGTCGTCTTCGATCGTCCGCCAACGCGAGTAGTCGTCGACGGTGAGCACCTTTCCGGTGCTCGAGTCGGCGGCCGGGGCCTGGGCCATTGCCGCACCGGCCGCGCGCTGCGCGGGCAGAGGCGACGAGCCGGCGGCGCTTGCGACGGCCGCCAGGACGAGGGTGAACAGGGGCGCGCGAAGCGGGCGGGGGTGAACGCGGGGGATTCTGGGCACGGCGGAACTCTCGGGGCTGGTGAGGATCGCGAAATTACTGCGAAGTACGCCCGATGGCGATACGGTGGCGGCTGGGGCCATCGGCCGCAGCCGCTATGGGGGCAACGGCAACGGCCGGCCGCGAGCTGCGCGACCGGCCGTTTTCACCGCCAGTGCCGGCCAGCGCTATCCGGCAAAGCAGTAGTTGCAGCCCTTCTCCTGCGTCCGGCCCACGGCCATCACGCCGGACGGGACGACCTGGATTCCCGGGTAGACGCCCGCGATCAGTTCCTTGGTCACCGCGTTGGCATCTCCCTTCGGGCCGGCCAGCGACATGGCGAGGACGGCGAGCGCAATGTTGCAGACGCCGATGAGCACGCCCGATTTCAACAGTTCGAGCACGCCGACCCCGTCCACCGGGAGCCCGGTGATCGTGGCGAACACGTTGCGGGTGGCCGGGTGCCCGTTGTCCATGGCGTTGATGCGCGCGCCCAGCTTGTACTTGGCCCAGAGCGCGTCGCCGAGCGCGAGCGGCGCCGCCTCATGGCGGAGAATCACGACGGCCGTGTCGTCCTTGGTGCCGTACGTCGCGTCCATGGTGTTCATGTAGATCCGCGGCCAGATGGCGGGCATGCCGCCGTTGGCCCCCGGCGCATCGAACACCATCCGGTGCGTGCCGCGAATTCTGTTGAGCCAGGCCTCGAATTCGGGGGACGTCCCGCCGGCAAACGATTCCGCGAGCAGGCTCGTCGGGGCGATCGCGGCCAGCCCGGCCGCGCCGGCGAGACGGGTGAGGAATCCGCGGCGGTGTGTGGACGTTTGGGAGACATCGAACATGGGTTACCTCCTGGGGTGGAGATGGAAGGTCGCGTCGAAACTACGGAGTTCGGGCGCCGCTGGTGAGATCCCCCCGTTGCCACTCGTGCAGGATCTCGAGGATTTCTCCCGACGGCTCGTCGCCGGGCTCCCAGTCCATCGGAGAGCCCGCCTCGAGCAGCATCCGGGCCACGGCCCGGTGATCCCGCCCCTCCCGGGGGGACTCCCGCCATCCGTCGGCCGCCCAGACCAGCGGCTGCCCGTGGAATTCCCGGTCGCGAACGGTGACCGAGGCGCCGTGCGCGAGCAGCAGCCGGACGGCGTCGGGCCAGCCCTCCCTGGCGGCGACGTGGAGGGGGGTCTTGCCGATCGACTCGTCACCCCGGTCGAGGTCGAACCCGCACTGCAGGAGCGCCTCCAGGGCGGCGGTATCGCCGCGCTCCGCCGCCCGCTGCAGGGCGAGATAGTGTTCGGGGCCGAGCTCGTCGCGGAGCGACGGGCGGGCGGCGAGCATGGCATCCGCCGTGGTGCGATCGCCGCGGGCGCACGCGGCGACCAACCGGTCGACCGGGGACAGGTCGCTGGTGGCGCCATGCGCCAACAGCCAATCGACGACCTCGCGATTGCCGTTCAGTTCAGCCACGGCGAGTGGCGTGCGCCCGTCGGCGCGCCGCCGGGTGAGATCCGCCCCATGGCTCGCGAGCAGTTCCGCCATCGTCGCATCCCAGCTGCGCGCCGCCACGTGCAGCGGCGTTTCCCCATCGGCAGCGAACACCGAGTTGGGATCCGCGCCATGCTCCAGCAGCCACCGCGGCCCGGCGGGATCCGATCCCCAGGTCAGGATGGCGTGGAGCGGCCGCGCGCCGTCAGTCGCCCACGGATGAGACACGTCGGCTCCGTGGGCGACCAGCAGTTCGAGTGCCGCCACGTTGCCGCCGCTGGCAGCCAGCGTCAGCGTCACGCCGTCGTTGGGATCGGCTCCCGCGTCGAGCAGGAGTTCGGCGAGCGGCAGGAGCCCGGTCACGCACACCGCTCCCCAGAGCAGCGGGCGCTGCACGCCGTGATGGCGCCAGGGAAAGCGGGTGTTGGGGTCGGCCCCCAGGACGAGCAGCCGGCGCGCGATGGCCGTCAGGCCCTGGCGCCGGTCGTCGGCGCCGGCGCCGCCGGCCACCGTGCAGTGGCATACGTAGTGGATCGGCTCCCACCCGCGGGGCCCGCCGGCCTGCGTGGCGAGGGCGGCGTCGGCCGAGAGCAGCGCCTCGACCCGGGCGGCGTTGCCGGCGACCAGCGCCGCGTACAGGTCCGCGTTGACGATGTCCGGATGGAGTGCCAGCAACCGTTGGGCGCGATCGAGGCGTCCATCGGTCGCCGCTTCGACGAACGCCACCGCCGCGGCGCCGAATTCCAGGGTGAGAGTTTCGACCCGTTCGCGGAGCGCGTTCCAGGACGCGAAGCCGTGTTCGCGCGCGATCACCGACTGGGCGTCGTGGAGCGCCAATGGTGCCCTGGCGAGGACCGCGTCGGACGCGTGCGCGAATGCCGGGAGTGTACGGAAACGCGCCAGCGCCTGGGGCGCGTTCGCGCGGGCGGAGCGCAACAGGTCCTTGGCCTGCCGCTTGAGCTGCTCGAGGTTCGGGCGCTCGGGTAACTGCCTGGCCGTCATGCGACCTCCATGCTGAGAGCCGGCGGTCCGCAAGCTGGCCAGCACGGAGAAAGCCGTGCAGTTACGTGGACTTCCGGGGAGGACTCAGTCCTTCGCGCGGACCCGCGGGCGCCCCGAGCGCACGCCGAAAGTCTGCGGCGTGCCGGCGCCGGCGTCAAGCCGGCGGGCGATTCACCCCGTGGACGGTGCCGGCCGGTCAGCGATGGCCGGCGCCCAACGTCTCCGCCTTTCCCATCTGCGCGACCGCGGCCCGGACGGCCCCGTCGGTGAGCGCCACCATCCGGTAGTATCCGGCCTCGCCGAAACGGACGAACGCCGTCTCCCCCACGAGCGCGCGTTGCAACCAGACCTCGCTCGCGCTGTCGCTGGGCACGGTGACGCCGGCACGGGCGGCGTAGCTCCGGAACTCCGCCAGCGCGGCCGCCGGAAGCCTGGGCGATGCGGCCAGCGAATCGACGCTGGGAAGCGCGGCGGCATTGGCGCTGACGTACCCATTGGCCCAGGTGAGCACGGTCCCGGACTCGTTCAGACGGGCCAACCACTCGGGGGGCGTGGCGGAGGTCGGGAGCATCACGTCGGGCACGATGCCGCCGCCGCCGTACACCACGCGGCCGCCATCGGTGTGGCAACTCGGGCGCCCGGCGGTGTCGGAGGCCGCGCCGGCCTGCTCGAAATACTCGCGCCGCGAGGTCCCGCGGTATCGCCGCTGAATCACGCGCCCGCAGGGCGTCTTGAGCCAGCCCACCACCAGCACCATCAGCGATCCGTCGGTGAGGGGGAAGGTCTGCATGATGAGCGATTTGCCGAACGTCGGCCGGCCGACGATCAGGGCGCGGTCGTGGTCCTGCAGCGCGCCCGCTACCAGTTCCGACGCGCTCGCCGTGCCGCGGTTCACGAGCACGACGACGGGATACTTGCGTTCGCTCCGCCAGAAGGACCGGCCCACCCGCGCCGTATCGGTGACCGCCGCCTTGCGGCCCGTGGACGTGTAGACGATGTCTCCACGCGGCAGGAATTCGCCGGCGATGCGCGCGGCCTGATCGACGCGGCCGCCGCCATTGTCACGGAGGTCGAGCACCAGGGCCCGCATGCCGTGGTCTTCGAGTCGGCCGAGTGCCGCGTGCAGGTCGTCCGCGACCTTGTCGCCCTCGAAGGTGGTCACGCGAACGTATCCGGTGGCGGAGTCGAGCATCACGGCCACCGGCACGGCCGACTCGTCGTCCACGCGCTGACGTTGGACGGTGCGCTGAAGGTGCGCCAGCGACCCATCGAGCCGACGCCGCACGAACTCCAGATTCACGCGGGAGTCGGGAGCGCCGGCGAGCGCCAGGTCGAGTTCCTCTGCCGACTCGGCGGCAAGGGGATGCCCGTCGGCGGCCACCAGCTCGTCGCCGGGGAGAATGTCGAGCGACACGGCGCGCGATCCGGACGCGACCGCGACCACCAGCGGCGCCCCTTCGGTATAGGAGAACGTGATCGGAACCGGCACCAGCTTCCCCTCGTCCAGCGCCTGCTGTTTGGCGGGGTCCAGCCGTGCCGCGGGGATCACGTACGAGTGGGGATCGGCCGCCTGGACCATGCCCTGGATGGCCGACATCAGCAGGGCGTGCTGATCGAGTGAGTCCGGGTGATTGACCCGGATCTGATTCAGCACCTGACTGAACATCAGCAGGTCCTGGGCGATCGTCCGATGCTGCACGGGCGCGCGCAGGGAGTCGGATTGCTGAGCCCCGGCACCGGCCGCCACCGCGACGAGCAGTGCCGCGGCGAGTGCGGCCGCTCGACGCGCGCTCACGGTCGGCGGTCCGGTGCGCCGCCCGGCTTGAGGGCCGTCAGTCGGGTCTGCGCCACGCTTCGCTCCCCGGCACTCTGGGGGGCCATGGCGAGGAAGGCCGAGTACTCGGCGGCCGCATCGGCGGCGCTTCCCCGCTGGTCGAGAACCCTCGCCAGCAGGAAGTGCGGCGCGGCGTACACGTCGTCGAGCTTGATCGCCGCCCGGAGGTGCGACTCGGCGTCGTCCATCCGGCCGGCGTTGACCAGCATCGACCCGTACGCGAACTGCAGCGCCGGGTCGTTCTGGCGCAGCTGGACGGCGAGATCCATCTCGCTCATCTCGGTCGCCGTGTCGCTGGCCTGCCCGGCCAGGTAGGCGAGGTAGACGTGCGCCGGAGAATACGAGAGGTCCTCCTGCAGGGCCTCCCCGAGGGCGTCGCGCGACGCCGCGAGCTTCCCGAGCCGGAGATCGATGACCGCGATGCGCTGCTGCAGCAGCGCCTTCGAGTCGTAGACGTATACCAGATCCTTGTTGTCGCGCTTCTTCATCTCGGTGGCCGCGGCGTTCAGTTCCGCCAGCGCGCTGTCCAGTTGGCCCATTTCGTAGAACGTCGTCGCCCGTTCGCTGCGCAGCGACGCTTTGAACTTCGCGGCGTCGATGGCCTTGGCGTACAGGCGAATCGCGTCCTGCATGCGTCCTTCGGCATGCGCCTGATACGCCTGCAGTTCGGGCGGCGCATCGAACATGTAGCGCTGGATCTCGGAGCGGATCTCCGTGGGCGATTCGCCCGTCTGATCCTCCAATTCCACGGACAGTTCATCCAGCACGGCGCTGAAAATGACGTGCTCCAGCCCTTCGGACACGAACGGGTTGAGGGTCAGCGCGTGATAGTAGAGCGAGTCGATGCGGCGGATGTCCTTGGCCTGGATCACCCGTTTGTCCCCCTGCCAGTAGCGGACCAGGCGACGGGGATCCTGCAGCAGCAGCGCCACGCGGCGGGCGTAGAACGCGTCCGCGGTTGCCGGGTTCAGGCGCGTCGCCCAGTAGAACGCGTCGGCGGCCTTTTCGGGATCCTTCTCGATGGTCGAGAGGCCGAAGTTGTAATAGGCGGCGGCATCGTTGGTGTCCGCCGTGGCGGGCAGTTCGGGGCGGTTGGGGACCTTCTGGGCGTTGGCCGACGACACGGTGAGCCCGAAGCCGACGACGGCGAGGCAGAGCGAAAGGCGGGAATTCACGGTTCCTCCGGGGGTGCGGCTCGTGCAACCGGCGCCGTCCGAGGTGGGAAGTCCCCGTTCCGCAGGGATGACGGAACTCGAAAGGTCGACGGGGAGGACGGTGCGGTTTGGAAGCGACGGCAACTTGCGCGATGCGGGCAGAATCGGCAAGTGGGCGCGTCGTCCGTTTGGCGGGCAGCATCCATCCGAGTGCCGAAATGTCGACTTCGATGGCCCGAATTCGCCGATCCCGGGCTTTGGGCGGCCGATTTCGGTCCTTCTCGCGCATTGACGCGCGACCGGGCATCTTCGGTCGGTCCGTGCGGGCCACCGCGTTTCTTCCTTCCGAGCCATGCCCTACACCCTGATTCAGAACGGCACCCTCATCGACGGCACCGGCGCCGCGCCGATCCCCGACGCGGCGGTGCTCCTCCACGACGACCGGATCGAGGCGGTCGGCCGCCGCGCGACGATGCCACGGCCCGACGGGCCGGTCACTGAACTCGACGCCGGTGGGGGAACGATCCTGCCCGGCCTCATCGACGCGCACGTCCACGTGATGCTGCAGAACGAGGGGATGCTCAAGCATGCTTCGACCCCGTTCTCGCTCAATTTCTATCTGGCCACGCAGTACCTGGGCCGCACCCTCGACGCCGGCATCACCACGGTGCGCGACGCCGGCGGCGCGGACCTGGGGCTCAAGCGCGCCGTCGAACTGGGAATCGTGGAGGGACCGCGGCTGCAGATCAGCATCACTCCACTCTCAATCACCGGCGGGCATCTGGACTTCTGGCTGCCGTCCGGTCAAGAAGTGGGGCTGTTCACACCGCATCCGGGAATGCCGAGCGGGATCTGCGACGGGGTGGACGGGGTGCGCCGGAAGGTGCGTGAGGTGCTGCGCGCGGGCGCCGACATCATCAAGGTGTGTTCCACCGGCGGCGTGCTGAGTCCCACCGACCATCCCGAGTTCACCCAGTTCACGCCCGAAGAACTGGCGGTGATGGTGCAGGAGGGCGCGTATCGGCGCGGCGTGAAGGTGATGGCACATGCGCAGGGCGCCGACGGCATCAAGAATGCGGTGCGGGCGGGCGTGCATTCCATCGAGCACGGGATCTATCTGGACGACGAGGCCATCGAGCTGATGCTGGAGCGGGGGACCTTCCTGGTGCCCACCCTGCTGGCGCCGCAGGCGGTGATCGAACAGGCGGAGCAGACGGGGACGATATCGGAGTGGGCGCTGCGCAAGTCGAAGGAAGTACTGCAGGCCCATCGAGACAGCATTCGCCGCGCCCACCAGGCGGGGGTACGGATCGCCATGGGGACGGACGCCGGCGTCATGCCGCACGGCACCAACCTGCGGGAACTGGGGCTGATGTGCGACCATGCCGGCATGTCGCCCATGGAGGCGATCGTGGCGACGACGCGGACCGCCGCCGAGTGCCTGGAGCGGCAGGGTCAGCTCGGAACCCTGGAAGCGGGAAAGCTGGCCGACGTAACAGTGACCTCCGTCGATCCGCTGACCAACATCCATGCCCTGACACCGGAGACGATTCGGCTCGTGGTGCAGGGTGGCCGGGTGGTGCGGGACCGAACGGGAACCGCGGTTCGGCGGCCGGAGCGTTCCGATGTCCGGTAATCGCCTGCGGGTGGTCATTGGCGCCGGAGTCCTCGTGGTTTGGTGCGGCCTGTCGGCCGTGCGGTCGATGCGCGGCAGTCTCTGGGCGTTCCGCGAGGCGGCGGCGGGCACCCTCGTCGATTCCGTGGGGGAGAACGCCGCACGGTTTGCGCGGATCCGGACCGACCTGCCGGCGGATCGGCCGGTCGGGTTCGTCAGCGATCTCCCGCGCGACGACGCCGTGTCGAGTTTCGAGACGGGGCTCGTGCAGGCGCAGTCCGCGATTGCGCCTCACCTGGCCCTCGATACCGATACGCTTCCGCTGATCATTGGCGATTTCCGGGGCCCGGCCCCCGACAGCGTGCAGTTCGCGACCATGGGTCTGCGCGTGGTCCACGCGTACGGGAGTGGCGTGTTCCTCCTCGCCAGGAGCGCTCCATGATCGCCGCGGTCGGCATCTGGCTTCTGGTGACGGTCGGCGTGGGGTACCTGGCCAGCCTCGTCTTCTGGCCCGGCCCGACCCGCTGGCGTTCCGCGGAGGGGCTTCTGCGCGCATCGCTGGCGATCGGGCTCGGCTTCGGCGTCACGTCCTGTGGCTTCTTCATCGCGACGGTGCTGTTCGGCCCGCAGCGGCCGGCAGCGTTCGCCGCTGACGCGGTGACCGTCGTCTGCCTGATCCTGCTGGTCCGGGCACGCCCGCGGTGGGAGGCGGAAGCGCCGGCCATCGCCGAGCCGCGCCCACGCCCGGAGCGGCTCGACCGCGCGATCGGCTGGGGCGCGCTTGCCCTGCTGGCCGTCGCCGCCGTCGCCACCGTGTCGTATGCGCTCCAGAAACCGCAGGGCGACTGGGACGGTTGGGGCATCTACAACCTGACGGCGCGGTTCATCTTCCTCGGCGGGCCGTCCTGGCACCGAGCCTTTTCTCCCGGACTCGGCATTCACCCCGACTACCCGCTGCTGCTGCCCGGCGCCGCCGTGCGTGGCTGGCTGTACACCGGGCGCTGGACGTCCGTCGTACCGGCCGTTGTGAGCGTGCTCTTCGCGTACGCGGCCGTCGGGCTCGTGGCCGCGACGCTCTGGATGGTGCGGGGGCGCCGGCACGCCGCGCTCGCCGGGCTGGCGCTGCTCGGCACCCCGTTCCTGCTCACCGCGGCCGCATCGCAGTATGCCGACCTTTCGCTGGCGTACTATTTCGTGGCGGCGGTCGCATTCCATGCGCTGGCCCAGCGCAGGGACGCGGAGGCCGGCTGGTTGCTCGCGGGCTCGGGATTCTGCGCCGGGCTGGCCGCCTGGACCAAGAACGAGGGGTTGCTCTTCGTCCTCGTCCTCTCGTTCGTACTCGTGGCCGCGCACCGGCAGCTCCGCCGGTCCGCCGTGCATCGCCGCGCGCTCGTGACCTTTCTCGCCGGCCTGCTCCCGGTGCTGCTGGTGATCGCGTACTTCAAGGTCACCCTGGCGCCGCCCAACGACCTGGTGAGCGGCCAGGGCACGAGCACGCTCACCCGGCTGCTCGATCCGTCCCGGTACTGGCTCGTCGTGCGCTCCGTGCTCCGTGTCGCACCGCGCTTTCCGATCGTTCCGCTGGCGATCTTCCTGGCGATCGTCGGCATTCACGCCGACGGACGCGTCCGCCGCGCCGCGTGGGTCACCGCGTTCGTCGTGGCCGGCCTCGCCGCCGGATACTTCGCGGTATACGTCACATCGCCGAACGATCTGGCGGTGCAGATCCACCGGTCGCTCGATCGTCTGATCCTGCAGCTCTGGCCCATGAGCGTATTCCTGGCGCTGCTGGTGGCCCGGGTTCCCGAGCAGGAAGGGGCCGTCGGGACCACGTCATGATCCGCCGCCCGGCCGCGCTGCGGGCGTTGCCGGCATCGTGAGGATCGCGCGCATCGTCGCGATCGCATCGAAGAAGTTGCCGAGTCGCAGATTCTCGTTCGGGCCGTGCTGGTTGTCGTCGAAGTTCACCACCGGCAGGCCGACCGTCGCCGCGCCGAGGTCGTCCGAGAACAGATAGAACGGCGTGGATCCGCCGAGCGAGGGCATGCGGGCGGGCGTCGTGTGCGTGGCCGCCGCGACCGCGGCCACGGCCTGTCGCGCCACCTGGTTGGTGAGTGGGGTCCGCCCCGCCGGATACCCCCCGATGCGACGCAGTCTGGCGAGGTGCGGATACGCCGCGCGTTCCGTGTCGCTCGGGGCGTCGCCGGCGATCAGGTGGAAGCCCCGCGCCCTGACGTATGCCGCGAGTCGCGCGAACTGCGCATCGGGTGTCACGTTCTTCACGAACCGGAGGTCCATCCGGGCCACGGCCTGCGCCGGAATCACCGTGCGCCCCTGTCCGGCCACGCTCCCGGCTCCGAGTCCCGAGATGTTCAGCGTCGGCAGGTTGTCGAGCGCCTCGAGCCGCTGCCCGCGAACTTCGGGTTGCGCGAATCCGAACCGGCGCATCAGCGTGCTGTCCACGTCGGGGATCTCGGCGATCGCCTGCCGCTCGCCGGCGGTGAGCGGCACGACGTCGCGATAGAAACCGGGAATCGTGACGTGCCCGGTGCTGTCCTTCATCGACGCCAGCAGCCGCGCGAGCGCGAGGGCGGGGTTGGGCGCCCAGTTGCCGTAGTTGCCGCTGTGCAGATCGTGACGCGCGCCGAACACCGTCAGCTCGACGCTCATGATGCCGCGCGCGCCGAACACGAACGTCGGCCGGCCACTGGGATGCTGTGGGCCGTCCACGAGGAGGACCAGATCGCTCCGGATGCGCGACGCCTGGTCGTGCACCACCGTGGCCAGCGACGGCGATCCGGCCTCCTCGTCGCCCTCCATCAACACGCGGATGGTGGAGGTGAACGGCGTGCCGGCGGCGCGGGCTTCGTCGATCGCCGAGAGGAACGCGACAATCGGACCCTTGTCGTCCGCCGCCGAGCGCGCGTACAGCCGCCACTCGGGATCCACGGGGCCGGAGGCCGGCAACGTGACCACCTGCCCGCCGGCTTCCAGCGGCCGGTTCCGGTAGACGGGCGTGAACGGCCCGGCGTCCGACCACTCCGATGGGGTCACCGGTTGCCCGTCATAGTGGAAGTAGAACGTCAGCGAACGGCGCGAGCTGGTCCCGTTCGCGGCCAGCTCGCCGATGAGGACGGGCGACCCCGGCGTCTGCACCACCGTCATGCGGAACCCCCGGCGCTCGAATTCCCGTTGCAGCCACGCGCTGTTGCGGGCGATATCGGGTCCGTCGGTGGCGACGTTCGGGATGGACAGGAGCGACGTCAGGGTGGCGAGTTCGGCCTGGCGCGTGGGGCGTTGGGCCGCAGCGCTCGCCGAGAGGGTTGCGGCGATCAGGATTGCGGCGATCGGACTCCGGGTGGCCATCGGATCCTCGTTTAGGTACGGGCTGCGGGCTGCGGGGGCGGGCGGAACTTCGGGCGCCTCGCGGACCCAAGTGACGGTGGCCCGACGGTTGAGGGAAGGGGAGGCCGATTTCCGAGATCGGATGCTATCGGGGAATGACCGGACTTGACTAAACCGACCGGTTGGCCCAATATAGCCCCACATGCCCAAGGGTGACACGAAGCAGAAGCTACTGGATGCGGCTCGCGAACTGATGCTATCTCGCGGGTACTCGGCCACGTCGGTCGACGAGATCTGTTCGCGGGCGGGGGTGAGCAAGGGAAGCTTCTACCACTTCTTTCCCACGAAGGAGGAACTCGGGTTGGCGGTTCTGAATGCGTTCTACCACGACGGCGTGGGCCGCGTTCGACGCGGCGAGTACGCCCGCATTGCGGACCCCACGGACCGGTTGCTGGGACTGCTGGATCATCTCGAAACGATCGCCCCGGATCTGTGGGAGCACGGTTGTCTCATGGGAAACTTCGCCACGGAGTTGTGCGAATCGAATCCGGTGATCGGCAAGCGGGTGGACGAGGTGTTCACCGAGCTCACCGCCGGCCTCTCCCCGCTGTTCGCGCCGATCGCCGCCGATCCAGGCGAGGCGATGGAGCTTGCCGAACAGCTGCTCATGGTCATCGAGGGATCGATCATCTTCGCGCGCGCCCACCGCGACCCGAAGCGGATCGCCGACGGTGTCCGACGCTTTCGGGGGGCAGTCCAGGACAGGATCCAGCGCCAGAGTCCCTCCATTTCCACATGACGCAGTTTTTTCTTTGCATGGGAACTATACCGACCAGTCGGTATATCAATGAATCCACAACCGGCGCACCTGCCGAGGGGGTCCAATGAAGCGCACGCTCTTCGTCGTCTACTCGCTCATCAGCTACTTCGTATTCTTCGGAACGTTCCTCTATGCGGTCGGGTTCGCGGCCAACTTCGGGGTGCCGAGGAGCCTCGATCAGGGTCCGCCCGCGCCGTTGGGAACCGCGCTGGCCATCGATGCGGCGGTGCTGCTCGTGTTCGCGTTGCAGCACAGCGTGATGGCGCGCGCCGGGTTCAAGCGGTGGTGGACGAGAATCGTTCCCGCCGCGATCGAGCGCAGCACGTTCGTGCTCGCCGCCAGCCTGGCGCTGATGCTCGTCTTCTGGCAGTGGCGCCCCATCGGCGGCGCCGTGTGGGACGTGCACGGCACTGCGCGCGCGGTGCTGATCGGGCTCTCGCTGACCGGGTGGGCGATTGTATTCGTGAGCACGTTTCTCACCGGGCATCTGGAGTTGTTCGGCGTGCGGCAGGCGTGGGCATTCGCCACGGGCCGCCGGATCCCCGCGCCGCAGCTGTCGGAGCGTGGGTTCTACGCGTGGGTGCGGCACCCGCTCTATCTCGGGTTCGTGATCGCCTTCTGGGCCACGCCGCGGATGACGGTGGGACATCTCGTGTTCGCCGTCGGTACGCTGGGCTACATGCTGGTCGCCATCCAACTCGAGGAGCGTGACCTGATCCGGATCTTCGGCGACGCCTACCGCGGGTATCGCCAGCGGGTGAGCATGCTGGCGCCGGTCCCCACCGGATCGCGGCGGGAGCGGGCATCATGACGCCGGCGAAATTGGTTTCCGGAGCCGCGATCGACATCCGCGAGCGGCAGGATCCGCTGCGCGCCCGGTACCGCACCGATTCCGATGGTCACGCCGCCTGTTCCGCGAACACCTGCACCAGGTGCACCAGGGTCTCGGCGGTCTTCTCGAGCCCGCGGCGGGAATTGAACTCCTGCTTGCCGTGGAAATTGTGGCCGCCGGTGAAGATGTTGGGACAGGGCAGCCCTCGAAACGTGAGGCGGGAGCCGTCGGTGCCGCCGCGGATGGGTTCGTTGAACGGTTTCAGGCCGGCGCGCCGTGCCGCTTCCATGGCGTTGGCGACGAGTTGGGGATGGTCCTTGAGCACTTCCTTCATGTTCCGATAGTTGTCCTTCATTTCCACGGTGACGGTCACGCCGGGGAAGGCGCGTTCGGTGGCCGCCGCGAGGTCGCGGAGCAACCGCTCCTTCGCCTCGAGTCCCTCCCGCTCGAAGTCCCGCAGCAGGACGCGGACGCTCGATTCCTCCACGTCGGCGCTTCCAAGGTAGGGGTGCACGAAGCCGACGCGGCCCTCGGTGGTTTCGGGGAGCATGTCGCCGGGCATGCTGCTCAGGAAATGCGCGAACGCGTAGATCGAATTGACCATCACGCCCTTCGCCGTTCCCGGGTGCACGCTCTTGCCGTGAAAGGTGAAGGTGGCGAGTCGTGCGCTCCACGTCTCGTCGCTGATGCCGCCGAGCATGCCGCCGTCGACGGTGTAGGCGAACCGGGCGCCGAACTCGCCGACATCGAACTGCTCGATGCCGCTCCCGATTTCCTCGTCGGCGGTGAACGCGACGGCGATCGGCCCGTGCGGAATGTCCGGATGGCCGGTGAGCGTGTCGACGAGGGTCATGATCGCGGCCACCCCCGCCTTGTCGTCGGAGCCGAGCAGCGTGGTGCCGTCGGTGGTGATGATGTCGTCGCCGTGCATCGAGTCGAGCACGGGGTTCTGGGCCACCGTGATCACCTGCGAGGGATCGCCGGGGAGCGCGATGTCGCCGCCCTGGTAGTTGGTGTGGACCACCGGTTTGACGTTCGCGCCCGAGACTGCGGGCGAGGTGTCCACGTGGGCGATGAACCCGATCACGGGCACGTCGGCGGAGGCCGGCAGATTGCCCGGAATCGATGCGTATACCATGCAGTGGTCGCTGGTGCGGACGTTGGCGGCGCCGAGCTGCTTCAGCTCGTCCGCCAGCATCCGGGCCAGGGTCCACTGTTTCTCCGTGCTCGGGGTGGTGGACGCGCCGTCCTGCGACTGCGTGTCGATCTTCACGTAGCGCAGGAAGCGATCCACCACCGATTCGCGGAGTGACGCCGGTACCGTACTCATCGCGATGGGAGGGAGACGGTGGGAAGTCCGGCCGCCTTCCGTTTGGCATTGAAGGCCGTGAGTTCGGTCGTCCGGACCCGTGTCCACCGCGCCATCACGCTCCGCGACTCGGCGGCCGCGCTCGTGCACGCCGCGACCTCGGCGGCGGTGGGTGTGGCGTCGGCGGCCTGCATGGCCATCGCAGCCGACATCAGCGTCGACTGCGCGCTCTGCAGCGACGGGGGGCCGGCGGGGGCGCCGCCGCGCCCGAAGCCGCGGCCGAAGCCCCGGCCCCGGCCGCCGGCCGGGGGCGCCGGCGCCAGCGCTTCGACGTCCTTCTTGAAGGCATCGACGCCGGCGCCCTGCAGCTTGTCGAGCTCGGCCACGAGCGCCCGCGCCTGCTCGTAGGCCGCGTGAGTCTCCTGCGCGCCGGTGTACATCTGGCGCGTGAGCGAGGCGAGCTGGGCGAGGCCGGCGGCGGGGGTCTTCACCCGCGGGTCGAGCCTGAGCGTCAGGGGCTGGCGGTAGGCCTTTCCGTTGACGGTGAGGCGTACCGTGTAGCGGCCGGGCGGGGCCCAGGGCGCGTTCACGGACGGATAGGTGCGGTGCGGAACGGCGCCGGTGGCGCCGCCCTCGGTCTGCGGTCCGCGGGTTTCGCCGATCGGATCGAAGTGCAGATCCCAGCTGAAGCGGTGCATGCCGGTCTTCGTGGAGACGACCATCTGCGGGGCCGCCCAGTACAACGGCACCGAGCAATCCGGGGCGCCCGGATTGGCCTGGCAGATCTTGTTGTACGCCGCCGGGTCGACGGCGGGATCGGGATCGAGCACCGGGTCGGTGCTGGCGTAGCTGCGGACCACCCGGCCGGCGGCGTCGAGAATGTCGAGGGTGACGGGGCCGGACGCATCGTGGGCGAGGTAGTAGTCGATGATGCCGCCCGGGGGCGGATTCTCGCCGGCCGGCACTTCGGGCGGCCAGGGCGTGGGATCGTTGGTACCGAAGCGGACCCGCAACGCCGTTTCCGGCTCGAAGAGGTACGCGTCGCGCGCGGCCTGGGCGGCCGCCATCTGCCGCAGGGGCGTGATGTCATCGAGAATCCAGAAGCCGCGCCCGTGCGTGCCGGCCACGAGATCGGCGCACTGGCAGGTGGCGTCGTCCTTGATCGTGATGTCGCGAACGGAAACCGCGGGCATGTCGAGGCGCAGGGAATGCCAGTGGTCGCCGTCGTCGAACGAGACCCACACCTGGGTCTCGGTGGCGGCATAGAGCACGCCCTTCACCCGCGGGTCCTCGCGAATCGAATTGGCGACTGCGCCCGGCGCGATGCCGTCGTCGATCTCGGTCCACGTCTTGCCGCCGTCGTGCGTGCGCCAGAAGTGGGGATTCATGTCGTCCAGCCGCATGGTATTCGCGGCCACGTACGCCGTCTTCGTGTCGAAGTGGCCGGCGTCCATGTTGAAGATGCGGGTCCACGGCTTGATGCCCGACGGGGTGACGTTGTTCCAGTGCGCTCCACCGTCCCACGTCACCTGCACGTTGCCGTCGTCGGTGCCGGCCCAGATGGCGTTCACGTCGCGGGGCGAGGGCGAGAGCGCGGTGATGACGCCGCGCGGCGCGACCTCCACCTCGCTGGCGTACTTGCCGGCGTTGGCCGGGACCGGCCACGTCTGCCGCGCCAGATCGGGGCTGATGCGCGTCCAGCTGTGGGCGTGGTCGGTGGTCTTCCACACGGCGTTCGAGACGTAGAAGAGCATGCTCGAATCCACCGGCGACCAGATGAGCGGCATCGTCCGCACGTCGCGATTGAAGGGGCCGCCGCGCGGCCCCATGTCGGGGCCGACGTTCCGCGTCTGCCCGGTGCGCCGGTTGTAGAGCGAGACGTTGTTGCGACTGCCGCCGTACACCATGTCGGGATCGCGCGGATCCGGCGCCGCGATGCCGTACTCCTGGATGTTCACCGGGTGCCAATTGTTGAACGTGATCTCGCCATCCATCGACCGGCTCTCCACGCAGGCCGATCCGGAATCCTGCTGCCCGCCGCAGACGCGGTAGGGGAAGGCGTTGTCGGTGGTGACGTGGTACATCGCCGCCGTGGGCTGGGTGTACCAGTTGCTCCACGACTCGCCGCGGTTGGCCGACACCACGGCGCCCTGGTCGGCCACGGCGAGGATGATGTTTGGATGCTCGGGATTGATCCACACCTTCTGGTAGTCGTCGCCGCCGGGCGCCCCGCGCACCGCCGTCCACGTGAGGCCGGCGTCCTCGGTGCGCCACATGACGGTCGAGGCGCTGTAGACGACGTTCGGATTCTGCGGGTCCACGGTGATCGTGGGCAGATCGCCGCCGCCGATGCGCCCGAGGGGCCGGGGATCGGGACGGTCGGGCCGCGCGCCGGCGGCGACCGCCGGATCGTCGACGGCCAGATGCCAGTGGGCGCCGGCGTCGGTGGAGCGGTAGAACCCGACGGTGCCGGTGGTGCTGCCACCGCGGCCGCCCGGCCCGCCGGCCCCGGCGGCCATCGCGTAGATGATGTCGGGATTGCTGGGCGCAATGGCGAGGTTGGCCTGGATCACCGCCGGGAGCCCCTCGGTGAGTTGGGTCCACGTGTCGCCGCCGTCGGTGGACTTGAAGATGCCGTTGCCGGCGCCGCCGAACGCGCCGTTCTCATAGAAGCCTTCCTGCTGCTGCCAGAGCGTGGCGTAGACGACGTTCGGGTTCCTGGGATCGATGCGAACGTCGTTGCCGCTCGTGTACTCGTCCTTGTAGAGCACCTTCTGGAACGTCCGGCCGCCGTCGGTGGAACGGAAGATGCCGCGTTCCTCGTTGGGCCCGTACGGATGGCCGAGGGCGGCCACGAAGAGGCGGTTCGGGTTCGTGGGATCGACGGCGATCTGCGCGATCATCTGCGTGTTGCGCAGGCCGAGGTGGGTCCAGGTGTTGCCGCCGTCGGTGGACTTGTACATCCCGTCGCCCGTGGAGAGATCGGGGCGGATGATGCCGGCGCCCGATCCCACGTAGATGATGTTCGGGTCGGACGCGGCCACACCGATGGCGCCGATCGACCCGGTGGGCTCCTGGTCGAAGATCGGATGCCAGCTGGACCCGTAGTCGGTGGTCCGCCAGACGCCGCCGTTGTCGTAGCCGATGTAGAACACGTTGGGTTCGCTGGGCACGCCATCCAGCGCGCGGGCGCGGCCGGCCCGCGTGGGGCCGATTTCCCGCCAGTGCATGTCGGAATAGAACGCCGGCGATTGGGCGGTCGCGATGGCCGCGGAGCCGGCCAGGGCCATCAGGATGAGGGAGCGACGGAGCAGGGAAGAACGCACGGGAACCGACCTCGTGAGGTTGCGCGGGATGATCGTGCCGGAGCGGCTGGGTTTGCGATGCCAAGAGTATGGGGCCGGGGCACGGCCGTGGCCAGTCGGGCGGTCCGGTCCGGGGCGTGGGCACGACACGAGGCCGGGGGGGGGGCGCCGCACGGGTTCCCGGCCGTCATCGAATCGTCATCCGTGGTTCAGCGGAACTTCACCGCCCGTTCAGCATCACGTCATCGCCCGGTCATCGTTTCTCCATGCACTGCGCGGCCGGATGCGCAATCGTGTGAATGAGGGATTCACACGGGAGGAATCATGCTGGGCACACTCATCGAAACGCGGGGCGCGCGGCAGCGCCGGGTGGGCGGGACGCTGGTGAGCATTGCGCTGCACACGTCGATCATCGGTCTCGCCGTGGTGATGACGGCGCGCGCCACCCCACGGCCGCGCCCCGTGGTGCCGGCGACGCCGTTGGTGTACGTGGTTACCCCTCCGGCGCCGGCGCCGGCGGATCCGGCGCCCACACCGTCGCTCCCGACCCCGCCTGAGGTTCCGATGCCGAGAATTCCCGATCGGATGATCGCGCCGACCACGGTGCCGACGACGCTGCCGACGATCGATCCGGCGACGATCGTGGTCGACCAGCACTGGTACGACACGAAGCCGGCGCCGCCCCATGCCGGGGGCGAAACGCCCGGGTCGGGTCTCTCGTCGGGACCGGTGAACGGCGCCTGGGACGTGTCGACGGTGGACCGCGCGGCGGTGCCGAACGCCGGCAACCCGCTGCCGGTGTACCCGGAGACGATGCGCGCGGCGCATCTCGAAGGGCACGTGGACGTCCAGTTCATCGTCGACACGACGGGCCGTGCCGAACCGGCGTCGATTCACGTGATCGCGGCCACGCACCCGCTGTTTGCCGACGCGGTGCGCGATGTGCTGCGCCACTCGCGCTATCGGCCGGCGGAGGTGCGTGGCCACCGGGTGCGCCAGGTGGTACAGCAGCGGTTCGAGTTCGCGCTCAGGCGCTGACGGGCAATCGGGGGCCGGGGGTGGGGGCGCAGCGCTACCTGCCCCCGGTCACCCGGAGCGTCGTCCGGAGGCGGAGGTCCGCCGATGAGGCGCCGACGGCGAGTTCCACCGGCGTCGTCTCCAGGCGCCACGCCCCGGCGTTCGGATTCCAGTACGCGAGCGCCGCGGCCGGCAGCCGCATCCGCACGGTGCGGATCTCGCCGGGGCCGAGCGACACGCGGGCGAAGCCGCGCAGATCCTCGTTGGGGCGGGCGACCACCGATTCGGGGTACCGGACGTACAGTTGGACCACCTCGTCGCCGGCCCGCGCGCCGGTGTTCCGCACGTCCACCTGCACGGTCACGGTGTCGCCGGCGCCGATCGAGTCGGCGCTGGTGCGCAGGTCCGAATACGCGAACGTGGTGTAGCTCAGACCGTAGCCGAAAGGATACAGGGGCCGGCCGTCGAAGTAGCGATAGGTTCGCCCCGCCATGTCGTAGCTGTCGAACGGCGGCAGATCGTTCACGCTGCGGTAGAACGTGATCGGCAGACGCCCACCCGGGTTGTAATCGCCGAATAGCGTTTCGGCGATGGCGGTGCCGCCGGCCTGGCCCGGGTACCACGCTTCGAGGATGGCCGGTACGTGATCGTCGGCCCACGGAATGGCGAGCGCGCTTCCGTTGAGCAGCACCAGCACCGTGGGCTTGCCGAGGGCGACGATGTGCTGCAGCAGGGCCTCCTGCGGATCGGGCAGCGTGAGCTTGGTCCGGTCGCCGCCGTCGAATCCGTCGATGTGCAGCCGCATCTCCTCGCCTTCCATGCGCGCCGTGAGCCCGAGGACGAGCACGACGGCATCGGCCTGCCGCGCGAGGTCCACGGCGTTCGCCAGCAGCACCGAGTCGGCGAGGGTATCCGCGGTTCCCGGCAGTCCCGGAGCCAGCGCCGACCCGGGCGCGTACAGTACGCGCGTTTGCGGGGAGACCGCGTCGCGGATGCCGCGCAGCGGCGTCACGGGGTCGGCCGGCGTGCCGTTGTAGTTGCCCAGCAGCACCTCGGCCCGGTCGGCGTTGGGGCCGATGACGGCAATCGTGCCCAGCGACTTCTCGAGCGGCAGCGCGTGATCGCGATTTCGGAGCAGCACCATCGACTCACGCGCGGCGCGCAGGGCGAGGGCGCGGTTGGCCGGCGTGTCGACGTCGTCCATTCCCATCGTCGACCAGGGCACCGAATCCGGCGGATCGAACATGCCGAGTTTCATGCGGGCGAGGAACAGCCGGTCGACGGCCGTATCGATCCGGGCTTCGGAGACGAAGCCCGAGTCCACGGCGGCGCCTAGCGCCCGGTACGTACGCCCGCAGTCGAGATCGGTGCCGGCCGCCACCGCCCGCGCGCTCGCCGCCGCGGCGCTGGCCGCGAACCGATGGGTGCGGTAGATGTCGCTCACGGCGTCGCAGTCGGACACCGTGTAGCCCGGGAATCGCCACTGCCGCCGGAGGATGCTGTCGAGGAGCAGGGAACTGCCGCAGGCGGCGTGCCCGTACAGCGCGTTGTAGGCGCACATCAGCGAGTACGCGCCGCCCTCCTCGATCGCCGCGCGGAACTGCGGCAGGTAGGTCTCGTACAGGTCGCGGGCGCTGACCACGGCATTGTAGACGTGGCGGCCCGGCTCGGGCCCGCTGTGCACCGCGTAGTGCTTCACCGTCGCGACGGCCTGCAGATATTTCGGGTCGTCGCCCTGCACGCCGCGGATGAACTGGACGGCGATGCGCGCGGTGAGGAACGGGTCCTCGCCGTAGGTTTCCTGGCCGCGTCCCCAGCGGGGGTCGCGGAAGATGTTGATGTTGGGCGACCAGAACGTGAGGCCCTCGTAGCTCGCGCGACGCCCGTGGGCGACGGCATCGTTGTACTTGCCGCGGGCCTCATTGGAAATCACGCGCCCCTCGTCGTGGACCAGGGCCGTGTCCCAGGTGGCCGCCATGCCGATGGCCTGGGGGAACGATGTCGCGAGGCCGGCGCGCGCCACGCCGTGCAGGGCCTCGTTCCACCACCCGTACGCGGGAACGCCGAGCCGCGGAATCGCCGCCGCGTCGTTCATCATCTGTGAGATCTTCTCGGGCAGCGTCATCTGCGCCACGAGGTCGTCGGCGCGCGTCGCGAACGGCAGCCGCACGTCGAGGTATTGGGGCTGGCGGGTGGGCGTTTGACCGTGGAGCGGCGGGGCGAAGACGACGGCGAGGGCGCAACAGGTGCCGGCGATCGTCACCGCGCGCGCCGGTGCGCGGCCCGGAGTGCCGCCGCGCCGGTTCACCCGGCGTCCCGCAGTTCCGCGACGGGAAATTGCTCCGGGTCCCACTGCTCGACGGCCTGTTCCACGCCGCGCATGTGCTTCCGCATGCGGTCCACGGCGAGCGGCTCGTCGCGCTGTTCCACGGCGGCAAGGATCGCCAGATGCTCCTCGTGGTCGCGGGCCCGCGATCCCCCGATGCCGAGCACGAGCTTCTGTTCGCGCGGGAACAGGTCGTGGAGCACGGCAAGCAGCTGCGCGAGCACCCGATTGCCGGAGGCGAGCGCGATCTGGCGGTGGAAAGCCAGGTTGGTCATGCGCATCGCGTCCGGATCGGCGCCACCGCGCCCGACCACCTCGAGAATGCGACGCATCTCCTCCACCTGGGCCGGTGTGGCGTTCCGCGCCGCGTCGCTCACGGCCACGAGTTCCAGCGGCAGCCGGGTGCGCACGAGGTCGAGCAGCAGTTTCTTGGTCACCGCACCGGCATAGTCGGGGGCGGCCACGAGCAGCACTTCGTCGCAACGGGACACGTAGACGCCGGAGCCGTGACGGATCTCGACGATCCCCATCGTCTCGAGCTTCTTGAGCGCCTCGCGGATGGTGGGATGGCCGACCCCGAATTGACGGGCCATTTCCATGATCGCCGGGAGCCGGTCGCCCTGCGCGTAGGGCCGGTCCCGGATCAGCTCCCGGATGCGGAACGCCAGGCGATCGGCAAGGCCCCGCTTCGCCACCGGTTCGAATACGTCGGTCATAGCTTCCGGCTCTCCGGCTTCTGGTCCCGCCCAATTCTAGGCAATACGGACGCCACCCGGCAGGTAGGCGCTCCGGAATCGGGCGAAGAGCTCTTCGTAGCGGTCCCGGGCCTCCGGTTGCGGCAGTTCGGGTGCCTGTCGCGTGATCGTGGCATGCGCCGCGGCGTCGAGGTCGGGGTAGGCACCGGCGCCGACCATGGCGAGCAGGGCCGCGCCGTAGGCCGATCCCTCCTCGCGATTCACGGTGACCACGGGCAGGCCGAATACGTCGGCCTGCAACTGCCGCAGCAGGGCGTGGCGGGCACCCCCTCCGGTGAGCAACATCTCGCCCAGGGGCAGACCGAGTTCCCGGAGGATCTCCACCGAGTCGCGCAGCGCGAACGCGACGCCCTCCAGCACGGCGCGCGTAACGTGGGCCCGTGTATGGGCGAGACTGAGTCCCAGGAGCGCGCCGCGCAGCGCGGCGTCCCGGTGCGGCGTGCGCTCGCCCTGCAGGTACGGCAGAAAGGTCACGCCGCCGGCGCCGGGTGGGATCGCGGCCGCCTCATCCCGCAACGCCTCACTGGCCGCCGTCGCATCCCCGTATTCGCGCGCGAACTGGTCCCGGTACCAGGCAAAGGCACTGCCCGCCGAGAGGACGACCCCGATCAGGTACCAGCGGTCGTCGGCCACGTGGCAGAAGGTGTGGGCCCGCAGGCGCGGGTCGACGCGCGGCTCGTTCATCGGGGCGAGCACCGTGCCCGACGTGCCCCAACTCGCGACGGTATTGCCCGGGGCCACGGCGCCGACCCCGGCCGCCCCGCACGCGTTGTCGCTGCCACCGCCCACGACCGGGGTGCCCGGTGCGAGCCCCGTGAATCCGGCGGCCTCCGCGGTCACCCGGCCGAGGATCTCCGCCGAACCGCCGACATCCGGCAGCAGCGAGTGCGGCAGCTCGAGCGCGTCGAGCACGGCGGGGCTCCACCGCCGCCGCGCCGTGTCGAACATCAGGGTGCCGGACGCGTCCGACGGCTCCGTGGCGAGCGTGCCGGTGAGGCGGTAGCGGATGTAGTCCTTGGGCAGCAGCACCTTGGCCAGCCGTGCGAACGCCGATGGCTCGCGGCGGCGGAGCCAGAGCACCTTGGGCAGCGTGAACCCTTCGAGGGCCGGATTGGAGACCAGGTCGCGGAGCCGGTCCTCGCCGCCCACGCGGTCCGAAATCTCCCGGCACTCGACCGTGGTGCGTCCGTCGCACCAGAGCAGGGCGGGGCGGATCACCTCGCCGCGCGCATCGAGGAACACCGAGGAATGCATCTGCCCGGAAATTCCGATCGCGTCGACGGACGCGCCCGGCACCCTGGCCAGCACGGCGCGTACCGCGCCGCCGACGGCCTCCCACCAGGCCACCGGGTCCTGCTCGGCCCATCCGGGATGCGGCGTCTGGATGGTGAGCGGCATCGTGGCGGCGGCGGTCACCTCGCCCGACGGCCGCACGAGCAGGGCCTTCACGCCGCTCGTGCCGACGTCCAGTCCCAGCACGTGCGGCGTCGCCGCGGCCGGGGCGGGTGTTCGATCCGTCCGCTCGGAATGGCTCATAGGTACGGCTGCGCCAGCCAGACCAGTCCGTCGCGCAGCCGGGCGGGGAGCCGGCGCCGCTGCCAGTCGGCCATCGTGCACGGGCGGGCGGCGGCCCGTTTGGCGTCGATCATCGCGTCGATTCGCGACGCGAACTGCCCGCAGTAGCATTCGACGGCGTATTCGAAGTTGAGACGCAGACTGCGGGGGTCCCAGTTGGTGGACCCGACGAGCGACCAGGTGCCGTCTACGGTGAACAGCTTGGAGTGGTCGAAGGGTGGTGGGGTGAGGAACACGTCGCACCCGCCGCGGAGCACCCGGCCCAACTGCGCCGTCTGCGCCCACTGCACGGTGCGCAGATTGCTGCGCTCGGGGAGGATGATCTCCACCGACACGCCGCGCAGCGCCGCCACCTTGAGCGCGTCGATGATCGGCGGATCGGGGAGAAAATACGGGGTGACGATGCGAATCCGCTCCTTGGCCTGTGCGATCGCGCCCAGGAAGGTGAACAGGAGAGCCTCGAAGTCCTCGTCCGGCCCGTCGGGGATGCCCCGGGCGAGCACCGGACCGTCGGGTTCGATGGGCGGAATCCAGACCTCGTGATCGAGGGATTCTCGGGCCGCATACTGCCAGTCGAACGCGAAGGCGGCGGCCAACTGGCGCACCACCGGGCCCCGGAATCTGAAGTGCACGTCCTGCGTGGCGTTGGGGGGATGGAGCGACAGCATGCAGGCGTCGCGGATGTTCAGCCCGCCACAGAATCCAATCGTCCCGTCGACGATCATCAACTTGCGGTGATTCCGCAGGTTGAAGTACGGGTGCGAGAAGGGGAATGCGGAGGGGAGGAATTCCGCCACCCGGATGCCTCGCCCGCGGAGGGAGCCGACGATCGACGGGCGGCTGTAGCGCGCGCCCACGCCGTCGATGAGCACGCGCACCTCGACGCCGCGCTGCACGGCCCGGGCCAGGGAGTCCACGAAGCGGTCCGCCACCACGCCGCGGTCGAAGATGTAGGTGGCGAACGCCACGGTGCGCTGCGCGCCGTCGATCGCCTCGAGCATCGCCGGGTAGCCCTCGTCGCCCCCAACCAGGGGATCCACCGTGTTCCCGTGCGTCAGGGGGGCGCCGGTGATGCGGCCCGTCAATGCCGCCATCGGGCGAAAGGACGCCGGAATCGTCTCCGCGGGCGCGCCCACATGTGGGAGAGCGTGCGATCCCGTGGGGCTGGCGCCGGCGCCCACGCGGTCGCGGCGCAGTTCGCCGGCCCGCCGCCGGATGCGGTTCACGCCCAGAAAGACGTACATGACCGATCCGATCACCGGCGTGAGCCACACCAGGCCGATCCAGCCGATGGCGGCCCGCGGGTCGTGCTTGGTGAGCACGATGTGGGCCGTCACGCCGATCGCCAGCACGAGATGGACGGTGCCGATCAGGAGCTGAAGCGAGCCGGAGGACATCATCGCTTCATCTTACCGTAAATTGTGTGGAACGGATACTGAGCGCGCACCGGCGTCCGTTGGTGGGCCACCGTCGAGGGCCCGCCGGCAACGGATTCCGCCGATCCGCGTTCGACCGAGACCGAATCATCCTCAACCGCTTCCCATGGCTCTGCGCAACCGCGTCTTCGTCTCGTTTCTCCGCGCCCTCTTGCTCCGCTGCCCGCGGTGCGGTGGCCGGGGCGTGTTCCGGTCGTGGTTCCACATGCGGCCGGCGTGCCCCACCTGCGCACTGGCGCTGGAGCGGGGAGAGGGCGAGGACTACTGGTACGGCGGGTTCATGTTCAACATCATCGCCGCCGAACTGCTCAGCATGGGCACGGTGGTCATCCTGATCGTGGTCACGTTTCCCGGCGTCCCGTGGACGGTGCTGGAGGTGGTCGGTCCGCTGCTCGCCGTGCTCGCGCCGGTGCTCACCTTCCCGTTCACGCGCTGCATCTGGCTGGCGTGGGACCTCTCGTTCAGGCCCACGGAGCCCGGAGACTGACGGCGCGCGGCACGCGGTGACCGGCCGGCCGCCAATCGTTTACGGCTGCGGCCGTGCGCGCCGGTTGCTCACGCGCGCCGGGCGGCGACGGGCCTGCCGCCAATCCCCTACACACTCGCGGGTCCCTGCCGACAGAGACGTCGCGGAGGCGTGGGCATCTTCCATACGCACCGGTGGGCGTTGGGGCCCGCCGCACTCGGCCCGAGAGGGCGGGAGGTGACCATGCTGAAGCTCCGCAACATCATGACGACCGACGTCGTCTCCGTTACGCCGCTGACCACGCTGCGTGACGCCATGGAGTTGCTGGCGCGGCAGCACGTGAGTGGCGCGCCGGTGCTGGCGGGCGACCGCGTGGTGGGCGTGGTGTCGGCCGCCGACCTGATCGGGTTCGCCGCCTCCGACCCCGGGGTGCCGCGCGAACGCGAGGAAGCCGAGGACACCGAGTGGCGCGACTGGAGCGAGTTGCCGCTCCCCGATCGCAGCGACGAGGAGAACGATCCGTCCGCGGAATTCTTCACCGATCTGTGGGAGGACGCAGGTGCCGACGTGTCGGCGCGGATGGAGCGCGCGGATGGCCCCGAATGGAACACCCTCGAGGAGCACGAGGTGCGCGAGGTCATGACCCGCCGGCTCTGGGCGCTGCGGCCGGACGACACGGTGGAGCAGGCGGCCGAGTTGATGCACCGCGCGGGCATTCACCGCGTGCTCGTGGTCGATGACGGGACTCTGGTCGGCATCGTGACTGTGTCCGACATCGCGCGCGCCGTGGCCGAGCGCAAGGTGAGTGGAAGGACGTACGTGTTCAATCGCGACCGGGAGTTCCGCGAGCCCTGGTCCTGACACACGGCCGCCTGCGGGCGGAGGAGGGACCCATGTTTCGCACCGTTGTAGTGCCGCTGGATGGATCGCCACTGGCCGAGCACGCGATTGCCACCGCCACCATGCTTGCCGAGCGGGCTGGAGCGGAGGTCGTGCTCGTGCGGGCGCACCAACTGATGCTCCACGATCTGGGGGATCAGGTGGTGCTGGAGCAGGCGATGCGCGAGGAGGCGGAGGATTATCTGGACCGGACCGCCCAAGGCATTCACGGGGAGATCGGGCTGACGCCGCGCACGGAGATCGTGGATGGGCCGCCGGCGCACGCCATCTGCGAATTCGTGCGCAACCTGAAGGACGCGTTGTTGGTGATGTCCACGCACGGCCGCACGGGATTCAGCCGTGCCTGGATGGGCAGCGTGGCCGACGGCGTGATCCGACAGACGTCGAGCCCGGTGTTGATGTTGCGCCCCGAGGAAGCCCCGGACGGGATCCTCGAACCGCTTGGCGTCTTCCATCGCATGCTGGTGCCGCTGGACGGGTCGGGATACTCGGAACAGGTCGTGCCGCATGCGATGGCGCTCGCCGAACTCACCGAGGCCCAGGTCCTGTTGCTCGAGGTGGTGAAGCCGGTGTTCACACCCGCGTTCACGCCGGCGCTGGAGATCGCCGGTACCTACGCACCGCCCGAGGAGTACGCGCTGGACGCCACTGAGGCGCTTGTGGAGCGCGCCGCGTCGTACGTTTCGTCGCTGGCCACCAAGCTGCGCCGCCAGCACGCCACGCTGGATATCCAGACGGAAATCCGCACCGAGGCCTCGCCCGCCCGGGTGATTCTCGAAACGGCCGCGGCCCAGGGCACCGACATCGTCGCCATGACCACGCACGGCCGCGGCATGTCGCGTCTGGTCATGGGGAGCGTGGCCGACAAGGTGCTCCGCGGTGGACCGCGGGCGCTGCTGGTCGTCCGCCCCGAGCCGGCCTAGCCGTCGCAGCCGCAGTTCGGTCCGCAGGGACCGGACTGCGGCGCGCGGGCGCGCCGGAGGCGTACCCAGGCGCGGCGGGCCAGATACCCGCCGGCCGCGCACATGACCAGGGCGACGAGGAGGTTCTGCACGACGGCGTTGCTCATGCCGCGCCTCCGAGGCCGAGCGCCAGGCCTCCGTGATAGATCAGGAACGCCACGCCGTAGGCGAGCAGCAGCATGTACGTGAACTGCAGGGCCGCCCAGCGGGCGCCCCGCCAGCCGCCGCCGGTCTCCTTGTGCGTGATCGTGATCGTGCTGGTGCACATGAGGGCGAAGACGTAGAACGCCATGAGGCCGATGGCGATGAGGGGCGTGTAGGCCAGCCGCCCGGTGGCCGGGTCGCGTTCCTCGCGGAGGCGCTGGGCCAGGGCCTGCGTATCGTCCCCGTCGTGGCCCACGCCGTAGATGGTCCCCATGGTGCTCACGAACACTTCGCGGGCGGCGAACGACGCCACCATCGAGACGCCGATCTTCCAGTCGTAGCCCAGGGGGCGCACCGCCGGCTCGATGGCGTGGCCCAGACGGCCGAGGGCCGACTGCGAGAGCTGCTGCTCCTGCGTGATCCGCTGCCCGGGGGCCGCGGCCGGCTTGGGGTAGCTGGCCAGCCCCCAGAGCAGAATGGAGATGGCGAAGATCACGGTGCCCGCGCGCCGCAGGAACAGCCGCACCCGCTGCCACACGGAGTTGAGGAGCACGCGCAGGCTCGGCACGGAATACGCCGGCAGTTCGATGATCAGGGCGCGCGTGTCGGAGCGCAGAAGCGTACGGCGGAATACCGCCGCCGCCGCGAGCGCGGCGACCGTCCCCATCAGATACATGCCGAGCATCGTCAGCCCCTGCAGGCTGAACAGCCCGCCGACCGCGACGGCGGGAACGAACGCCGCCACGAGCAGCGTGTACACCGGCAGCCGCGCCGAGCAGCTCATGAGCGGCACCACCATGATGGTGGCCAACCGCTCCTTGGGATGCTGGATGGTGCGCGTGGACATGATGGCGGGCACCGCGCACGCGTAGCCGGAGATCAGGGGGATGAAGCTCTTGCCGTGCAGGCCCAGGGGCCGCATGTAGCGGTCCATCACGAACGCCGCCCGCGCCATGTATCCCGAATCCTCGAGGAGGCCGATGAACAGGAAGAGGATGGCAATCTGCGGCAGGAAGACGAGCACGCTCCCGACGCCGCCAAGCGCTCCATCCACGAGCAGGCTCCGCAACTGGCCCGGCGGTACGAGCGCACGCACCCCGCCGGCGGTGAGTCCCACCGCTGCCTGGATGCCGTTCGCCAGCGGCTGCGCCCAACTGAACATCGCCTGGAAGACCAGCAGCATGAGCGCCAGGAAGATGACCGGTCCCCACACCCGGTGGAGCACGACGGCGTCCACGCGGTCGCTCAGCGACTGCGCCCGCGGGCCACGGCGCGTCACGGTGCGATCCATGACCTCGGAGATCCACCGGTACCGCCGGTGGGCATCGCGGTCGGCGTCGCCCGTCTCGTCGTCGCCGGTGAGGTGCAGCGCCGTGCGGGGGAGGGCGGCTGCCCGGTCGATGGCGTGCCGCAGGCGGTCGATCCCCTCGCCGCGCGTCGCGACCACCGGCACCACCACCACGCCAAGCTCGTGAATCAGTTCCACGACGTCGATTTGCAGTCCGGCGCGTTCCAACCGGTCCACGCGGTTCAACGCGATCACGGTGGGGCGTCCCAGCTCCAGCACCTCGGTGGCCAGGAAGAGATTCCGCTCGAGGTTCTCGGCGTCCGCCACGATCACGATCACGTCGAGCGCGGGGACGCCGGCGGCGCGGCCCTCCAGCACCTCGAGGGCAATGGCCTCGTCCGGCGATTCGGGGGACAGGCTGTACGTGCCCGGCAGATCGATGACCGACACCGACCCGGACTCGGTGCGGTACTCACCCTCGGCGCGCTCCACCGTGACGCCGGGGAAGTTGGCCACCCGCTGGCGGCGTCCCGTGAGCGCATTGAACAGCGTGCTCTTGCCGCAATTCGGGTTCCCGACCAGCGCGATGCGGAGGGGGCGCGGCGACGGGTCGTTCCGGGAGGCCAGGGGCGCCAGCCCGGCAGCCGCGCTCATGCCGCCAGGGGCCGCACGCGAATCGTACGTGCCACCGAGACGTCGAGCGCCAGCCGCGACCCGCGCACGTCGAGCAGGATGCCGCTGCGTGTATCGACGATGCCCACGCGCGCCCCTTCGAACACTCCCAGGGTGCGCAGGCGGCGGGCCTCTTCCACGGGGCACGACAGCCCCACCACGAGCGCGCAGTAGCCGATCGGACACGCCGCGAGCGGACAGTCCTCCGGACAGGTGAACCGCGCGCTCGAAAGGCTCGGGATGTGAGGCCGACGTCTCCAGAATTTCAGCACGGTGATTGCGGGCGATCTGGGGCCGCGGAAGCCACCCTCAGCGCCGGCCGCGACCCGCTCCAGCGCTGAGCGAAGAGTAGCCGGCGAGGGAAGCAGAACAATCGGAATTCCCGGTAGGAATTGCCGGGGATTCCCTGACAGACGGCCGTCGACCCGGGCGGCGGAGGAGGTGGGCCGGCGGGGCCGGGGCGACGCGGCGGCACCATCCCCGCCGCGGCATCATCCCACGTACGTCTCCAGAGCCCGGCCGGACCGGCCGTCGTGCAGGTGTTTGAGGGCCCGGTCGCGGAGCTGCCGGATGCGTTCGCGGGTGACCCCGAACAGTTCCCCGATTTCCTCCAGCGTGCGCTCGCGGCCATCGTCGAATCCGAAGTAGAGCCGGAGCACGCGCTGGTGGCGCGGCGAGAGCGCCTGCATGGCGAACTCGAGATCGTCCCGCAGCAGGTGGCGGGCGGCCTCCTCCTCGATATCCGGGGCTTCGGCGTGGACGAACTGCTCCACCAGGGCGCGGTCGCCCTCGCGATTCAACGGGGCGTCGAGGCGGAGTTCGTTCCGGTTGACGCCGACCAACGATCGCACGACCTCCTGCGACAGGCCGGTCACCCGCGACAACTCCTCCTCCGTGGGCTCGCGGTCGAGTTCCTGGCGCAGCGAGGCCGACGTCTTCACCACCCGGGACAGGTCGCCGGTGCGGTTGAGCGGCAACCGCACCGTGCGGCTCTGCCGCGCGAGTGCGGCGAGGATGGACTGGCGTACCCACCACACGGCGTACGAGATGAACTTGACCCCGCGATCGGGATCGAACCGCCGGGCGGCGGTCATGAGGCCGATGTTGCCCTCTTCGATCAGGTCGAGGAGCGACAGCCCGCGGTGGCGGTACTTCTTGGCCACGGAGATCACGAAGCGCAGGTTCCGCTGCACCAGTTCGTCGAGCGCCGCGGTGTCGCCGGCGTGTATGCGGCGGGCGAGCGCGAGTTCCTCGGCGGCTGTGAGCAACGGGTAGCGATTGACCTCGAACAGATACTGATCGAGGATGTCGGGGTGCCGCGGATGTGCCGGCATCGACGCCGGCACCCCAATGCTGCGGTCACGAATGGCACGTGTCATGGCTCACACCTTCGACGTCCGTTTGGGGTGTGCGCAATCTTCCCTTCGCGGGTGGGCGTCCGCATCAGCCGAAGCCTGATACTTCGTGAGGGCTTTCCCTTGGCCCATCGGCTGTGGCGGGCGCCGCGCGCGGCGCCCTGCGAAGCCGGGGCTCGGCGCACGCGGCAATTCCCCTACGTGGGCTCAGGGCAATTCCGCTAGTTGCAATGCACCCGCGGCCGTTCCTTATCGGTGGCTGCAGGACGGCCGAAACTGATGAACGAGCAGGTGCTTCGAGAATCCAGGCGAGCCAAACGCGAACGTACAGCGGACAGGTCACCGTGAAACGATTGCAACCGGAGGGCGGGTCCGATCGCAGTAGGACACGCCCTCGTCATTGGCCGGAGCGGAGAGTAGCGGGCGCGATGCGCGCGATCGCCGCCGCCGCCCTCGGCCTCACGCTGGCATTGCCGGCCGCGGCCCAGCGGCAGGACGGCGTGGTCGCGTGCCGCAACTGTCACGCGAACCGGGAATTCCTCATCGGCAAGGGCCGTTCGGTCAAGCCCGACTCCGTACTGTTCGTGCCCGACTCCGTGCTCCGCGATTCGAAGCACGCGGGGCTCAGTTGCGCGAGCTGTCACCCGGATTTCGCGAACGGGTATCCGCACCGCGTGACGACCGTGGTGGCCGTGCCCTGCCAGAGCTGCCACCAGAAGGAAGGCGACGACTGGGCGCGCTCGATCCATGCGCTCGACGCGGTGACACGGGGCAACGCGCCCACGTGTGCCACCTGCCACGGCACCCATCACGTGCTTGCGGCCACCGACCCGCGTTCGCCGACGTATCCATTGAACGTGGCGGGATTGTGCGGCAGCTGTCACGCCAATCCTCAGATCGTCGGCACCTACTTCAATCAGCCCAAGGACACGGCGGCGCGCACCGCCGTCAATGCGTACTACAAGACCGTGCACGGCATGGCGATGACGAAGGCGGGGCTGGTTGTATCGGCCACCTGCAACGACTGCCACGGCGCGCACCTCATCCTGCCGCCGGATTCCGCGCAGTCCTCGATCAACCGCGACAACATCGCCGAGACCTGCGGCAAGTGCCACGCCGGCGTGCTCGAGACCTTCAACCAGTCGTCGCACGGACAGGCGCGGCGCACGGGCGCCACCACCCCCACCGGGCACAGCGCGCCGGTGTGCGTGGACTGCCATCCGGCGCACCATCTGGTGCCGGCGTCGGACCCCGTCTGGTTCCGTGGCGTGGTGCAGGAGTGCGGATCGTGCCATGAGAAGGAATACGGCACGTACTTCGAGACGTATCACGGCCAGGTCACCGAACTCGGGTTCGGACTCACGGCAAAGTGCAGCGACTGCCACACGGCGCACGACATGCGGCCCGTGACCGATCCCAAGTCGTCCACCAATCCGGCGAATCTGGTGGCGACCTGCGGCGCCTGTCATCCGAACGCCAACGCGAACTTCGTGAAGTACCAGCCCCACGGCGATCCGAAGGACCGGACCGGGTTCCCGCTCCTGTTCTGGACCTGGCTGTTCATGACCACGCTGCTGGTGAGCGTATTCGTTTTCTTCGGCGCGCACACCCTGCTCTGGCTGGGACGCCTGATTCTGGACCGTGTGCGCGGGCGCGGCCCCCATGACGCGCCCCCGCCGGGCCAGGCCGGACCCGGATCGCAGGAGGACCACCCATGAAAAAGCCCATGGCCGTTTCGGACCAGGGCAAGGGTCCGTACATCACCCGCTTCGGTCCCATCGAGCGTACCACCCACGCGCTCGTGATCATCTCGTTCCTCGGCCTCGTCATCACCGGCGTGCCGCTGCGCTTCGCGTACGCCGGGTGGGCCACGCCGCTCATGAAGGTGCTCGGCGGCCCCGCGTCGGCGGCCTTCATCCACCGCGTGTGCGCCGCGATCACCTTCGGATACTTCTTCATCCACCTGGTATCGGTGGTCCGCAAGCTGATCAGGACCGACCACAAGCTGTCGATCTTCTGGGGGCCGCGGAGCATGGTGCCCCAACCCAAGGACATCCGCGACGTCATGGGCATGTTCAAGTGGTTCCTGGGGCTCGGCCCGCAGCCGAAGTTCGACCGCTTCAGCTACATGGAGAAGTTCGACTACTGGGCGGTGTTCTGGGGGGTGGCGATCATCGGCGGCTCCGGCCTCCTGCTCTGGTTCCCGACCTTCTTCGCGCGCTTCCTGCCCGGCTGGTTGTTCAACGTGGCCACCATCGTGCACGGCGACGAGGCGCTGCTCGCGCTCGGGTTCATCTTCACCATCCACTTCTTCAACGTCCATCTGCGCCCCGGCAAGTTCCCCATCGATCTCGTGATCTTCACGGGGCGGGCGCGCGCCGAGTACTTCGAGGAGGAGCATCCGCTGGAGTACGAGCGTGAAGTACAGGACGGCAGTCTCGCCAAGCTCGAGGCGCCGGAACCCTCACGCGCCACGTATCTCTGGTCCATGGGGCTCGGCTTTGCCTCGCTCGCGGTCGGCGTGTTTCTCGTCCTGCTCGTGATCTACGCCCTGCTGAGCTGATGCCATGACTGAGGTTCGGCGCCGACTCGTCGAGGGGTTCCTGGCCGTCGTGGCCATGGGATCACTCGTCGGCTGGTCGCCGAACCGCCAACCACCGCCGGCGCCCGCCCAACAGGGGCAGGCGTCGAGCGATAGCGGCCGTCTCGACTGCACGAGTTGCCATCCGGCGGTCCACGCCACGATGGTCGGCACGGCGCGGGAAAAGGCGGCCCGCTGCGTCACCTGCCACGCGCAGGCACACGACGCCGTGAAGATCCTGTACGATGGGAATCGCGCCGACCCGGCGGTGCGCGCCGACCGCATGTCCCTGGCCCGCGTCGATTGCCGGGGCTGCCATACCGATTCGGCGCTCGCTGCCCGGCCGGGCGCCCCCCGGCTGGCTGCCATCGGCCGTGCCTGCACGGCGTGCCACGGCGCTCGCTTCGACTCGATGCTGCCACGCTGGGCGGCGGGACTGGATTGGCGCATGCGAGCCGTGGAGGCGTACGTAGCCGCCGCCAACGGCGATGCGGCGCTCGCCGGCCGTTCGCAGCCGCAGGCGCAACTGCGCGACGCCGCGACGGCGCTGGGGCTGGTGCGCAGGGGGGTGGCCCTGCACAACGTGGCGGGGGCCGATGCGTTGCTGCGCTCGGCGCTCGGTTCGGCCGCCGGCGCGTACCGAAGCGCCGGGGAACAGGCGCCGCCCGTTCCGGCGCTCGGCCCCGATCCCGCGTCCAACGTGTGCGCCTATTGTCACTATGGCATCGAAGCGGGGCGCGACACCGCGTTCGGCCAGCCGTTCAATCACGGCGGCCACGTGGTGAACGCCGGGCTCGCCTGCAGCGGATGCCATTCCGCGGCCACGTACTTTGCGGCCGGCGGCCACAACGTCGACTTGGGCCACGGGAAGACCACGGTGACTGCCGCCGCCTGCAACAGCTGCCACCACGTGACCTCGACGCTGGCCTGCGCCACCTGCCATCCACCGGCCGTGCTGGCGGGCCGTCCGGAACCGGTGACGCTGCCACTGCGTCTGAAAGCCGCCGGCGCGCCGGCGAGCCGCGCCGTCGTTTTCCGGCACGACGCGCATGCCGCCGTAGCCTGCGCGGATTGCCACACCACGCCGTCGGCCATCGGGACGGTGGCCGCGTGCGCGACGTGTCACGCGTCGCACCACCGCGATGCCCGCGACTGCACGGGGTGCCACGGGACGACGGTCGCGGCGGTCCACAAGTCCGCGGACCACTTCGCCTGCGCCGAGTGCCACGCCACCGAGACGCTCGCCCTGCTCACCGGGGACCGCACGTTCTGCCTGACCTGCCACGCCGACCGCCGGGACCACCACCCGAGCCGCGAGTGCGCGCCCTGTCATCTGCAGATGTCGCCGGCCGAGGTTCGGGCCCGGATCCTCGGGCGCCGGCCGTAGCCGGTCAGTCTGCGGGGACGGCGGGCACCGGCCGCCGGCGGCGCCCGACGTTCAGCCACGCCTCGCGGGCGAGCAGGCGGAGAATCCCCCCCAGCCGGAAGTTGCGGATGAACGCCCCGGGCGGAAACAACTCGGCCTTGGCGTTCACCGTGTCCTCGGAATAGGCGCGGACGTCGCCCAGCAGTTCGCGGTGCAGCGCGGGATCGAGCGCACGGCCGCCGGCCTCCCCGAACCGCCGCCGCAGCTCGCGGGCGCCCTGCATCCGGGCCGCCACCGCGTTGGCCTGCGCGGCGTCGATGCGTCCGTACCGCTGCTTGAGCGCGTTCAAGCGTTCGGCGCCGTCATAGGTGGCGTCCACGATTTCGGCACGCGACATCGCGTCGGTGGAGTAGTTGAGGAACGACTCCCAGTCGCGGCCGTCCTCGAGCAGGGCGCGATGTTCGGCCAGCGTGTGGGCGCGCAGCCGGTAGCCCTGGGCCTCGGCGTGCTCGAAGCCCTCGCTGCCGGGGTCGATGAACGGTCCCATGGGCGTGATGAACGCCGAGAGGCGCCGGTCGAAGCGCTCGAAGAGCCCTTCGATGGCGTCGGTCATCTGCATCACGTTGTCGTAGGTCTGGCCCGGCAGCCCGATCATGAAGAACATGTCCAGGTTCTCGCAGCGGAGGGCCAGCATGCGGGCGATGCCCGCCTCGAGTTCGGCGTTCGTGTAGTCGGCCTTGCCCAATCGGGCCCGCACCGCCTCGTCGTGGCTCTCAGGCGAGAGTTCGGCCCCCCAGTGGGGAATCGACGCGTCGATGCGCTGCAGGAGATCGGCCGGCGGCGGCTCGAAGAACTCGAAGATGATGCGATTGGAGACGGGTTGCCGGCCGATCGCGTCGACCACGGCGTGGGCATACGCCGGTCCGCCGTCGTTGATGTCGCCCACCAGGAAGACCGGCGCGCGGGTGAAGGAGGCGAACTGGCGAATCTGCGAGGCGATCGCCTCGGGCCCGCGGAGCAGCGGGTGGTGCGCCTGCATGAAGCGCTTGAAGGCGCCGTTGGACGCGCCACAGGTGACGCACCCGCGCGCGCACCCGCGCACGGTGAGCACTGCGGTGATCGGGTGCCGCCACCAGGCGTGGAAGGGAATGCTCGTCCAGAAATCGAGATGCCCCACCACCGAACCGATGATCATCCCGGCGTCGAGGTCGTACGGGTCGAGCGTGGGCGGGGCGAACGAGGCTGGATTCACCCGCACCTGTCCGCGGTCCTTCCACGTGAGGTTCGGCACCCGCTCGAACCGCCGTTCCCCTTCCAACTCGCGCAGCAGCGCCACGAGGCAGGGTTCGGTGACGCTGCCCCGCAGCACGAAGTCGACGGCCGGATCCTGGATCAGTTCTTCGTGAAAGTAGCTGGACGAGATGCCGCCGAAGACGATCGGAACGTCGGGGTGCAGGCGCTTGAGCAGTTTGGCGATCTCGGGGCCGCCGTGGGCATGCGGCAGCCAGTGGAGGTCGATGCCGAACAGCGTGGGGTGGAACCGCGCGAGGTACCGCTCGACGTCGAACCGCCGGCTCCGCATCATGCGGAGCGCCAGATTCACGATCCGCGTGCGGTACCCGTGGCGGCGGAGGTAGGCCGCCAGGGTCGCGAACCCGATGGGGTACATCTCGAAGATCGGCGATGACGGCACGACGTCGCTGATCGGGCCGTAGAAGATCGTGCGGTCGCGAAAGTCGAAGATGCTCGGCGGATGGATGAGAACGACGTCCGGCTGACTCACTGCGCGCAATCTCCTTCCCTCGACTCACGGCCGCTGTCGCGGCCGGCGCGCGGCGCCCTGGGGGAGGCCGTGCGCCGCCGCGGGCGCGTCACATGGGGTGGGGCGTCTGGACCGCTTTCCCCGGAGCCGGCTTCGCGGAACGCACGGTGCCCATGGCCGGGACCCGGTGGCAGGTCTCGCACGCCTTGCCCGGGAAGTGATCGGTGCGCGTGGCGTGACAGGCAGTGCAGACCTGGCGGCTCCAGTGGCCGAGGTCGGGCACCGTTTTGTGACAGGCGTTGCACGCCACGTGATCCGTGACCTTGTGCTTGGCGAGCACGCCGCCGCGGTGACAACTCAGACACGCGGTCTGCGGCTGATGGTGTTGTTCGTGGCAGTTGTCGCAGTCGAGGGTCCGCGCGCTCATCACCGGCGCCGTGTGGCACGCCTTGCAGTCAACGTTGGCGGCCACGTGGGCGCCGTGCGAGAAGTCACCCTTGGCGAGGTGGAAGGTGTCGGTCGGCGCGCCGCCGGGGCCGGCGTGGCAGCGCGCGCAGTTGGCCACCGGCTGCACCGTCGGGTGGTGGCAGCCGTCGCAGCTGGCGGCGGACGTGAGGGTGATCCCGCCGTGCTGCGCGAACGGCGTGTGGCAGGTGCTGCACTGCAGTCCGCCCTGGAGGACGTGCGCGGTGTGGTCGAAATTGCGCCCGTCGAAGGTGGCCTTCTGCTGCTCCACGCCGAGGTGGCACTGGAGGCACTGGTTCTCGCTCACCGGCGGTCCGAGATCCACGGCCGGCATGCGATAGGGCACCCCGGCGTCCTTCACGGCCTGCCGCACCAGGCTCACCGAGGCGCGGAGCAGCTGGTCGGCGTACACGATGTTGTGCGCGCCCTTGCCGGCGCGGACGAATTCCACGTTCTCGCGCGCCATGCCGAGCAGGCTGTCGGCGCGGTTGCGGCTGCGCAGGGGCAGGGTGGCGGCGGCGCTCTGGGCGGCCTCCACGACCGGTCCCACCAACCGCACCTTGCGCTCCATCTGCTGTTCCCACCCCGGCAGCACGTTGGCGTACTTGATGCCGTGGCACGACATGCACGACGCGTCGCTGGTGACGTGCACGGTGTCGTGCCCCGGCAGCCTCGACGCCTGGTTGTGACAGGCCACGCAGGCCACCCGTGCCATGTACATCGCGCTCGGCGTCTGCTGCACCCCGTGCCCGCCGATGCCGGCGTAGAGCTTCTGCTCGTCCTTGTGGACGGCGGTGTGGCAGCTCTTGCAATCCAGCTCGACGTTCGTCGTCAGCGCCACGATGCGGTGATCGAGCGACGTATGGCACTGGATGCACGCGATGTTGTGCGTGGAGACGTGCACCTTGTGGAGCATCGTCGGATCGTTGAACTGCGCCAGGCGGGCCGGTTCGTTGTGGCAGCTCACGCACCGGGCCTGGTCCGCGGCGCCGGTGCCCTGGGTCACCTGGTTGTGGCAGGAGAGACAGTCGATCCGGTTCTTGACGTACTGGGTGTGGTCGATGACGTAGCCTTCCGGCGACGTGACCGTGGGCGGCGACGGGTGACAGCCGATGCAGCCGCCGAGCGGCCGCCCCGCCGGCTGCCCCTTGAAGTGGCAGAGGAAGCAGGTGCCCTCGGTGACGGCGATGTGCGTGCCCTGCACGATCTGCGAGTGGCAGCTCGTGCAGTGCAGCTGCATGCCTTCGCGCACCTCGCCCAGGTGCTTGGTGTGGTCGAACTTCACGCCCTTGAAGTCGACGCGGCCCTCGATCAGCCGGTCGGTGTGGCACCCGGAGCGGAGGCAGGAGGCGTCCTCGATCTCGGCCCAGGGGCGGGTCTTCGTCTGCCCGGTGAAGTCCTTCACTACCATGTTGGCGGCCTGGAACTTCTTCATCGCCTCGGCCTTCACGCCGGGGGCGATGTGGCACTTGATGCAGGCCACGTTCCGGTGGGTGGACGTGCTCCACGACTTGTAGTACGGCTGCATGATGTGGCAGCTGCCGCAGAACCAGGGCTGGCTGGACACCTGCACGAACGTCACCGTCCCCACGGTCACGAGGATGACGGAAAGGATGCCAACCGGGATCAGGACGCGGGCGACCCGGGAGAGGCGCCGGCGGACGGCGGGAGACATGACCCTACCCGTCCCGGCGGGTGTCGCCCGCTCTGCGCAGCGCCCGCAGGGCCAGCCACGCCAGCACCACGGCCGACAGCGAGAGGAACCACACCGGCACCAGCAACAGCTTGTGCTCCCAGCGGTCGTCGCGCGTGGTGTTCGCGGCGTCGTTCAGGTCCACGGAAATGGAGCGCACCTTGCGCGCCAGGGCATCCACCCGCTCGAGGTCGAGACTGTGCTGCGCCTGGGCGATCTGTTCGTAGCTCGTGAGGGCGGACTGCAACCGGAACCGGTAGTAGCCCACCTGCTTGCCGGCTACGGCCATCTCGTCCACCGCTCGCCGCGCCGACTGCATGTCGTCGCTCGCCTGCGAGACGCTCCGCTGCAGGTCGACGCCCATCTGATGCAGGCGGGTGTTCGCCGCGTGGCACTGGTCGCACGTCGCCCCGATCTTGTCGATGGCCACGCGCTCGGTGCTGTGATTGGTGTGGCATCCCAGACAGCCGTGAAGCTTGCCGGATCGGGCGGCGGTGCCGTGCGGCCCCGCCTCGAACGCCTGATCGACGAGCGCATGGCACTGGCCGCAGACGCTGGCGACCTCGGTGGCTTTGGGTGGCAGCGCGGAGTGCGCGCCGTGGCAGCCGATGCACGTGGGCGCCGCGAAGTTCTGTTTCTGGAAGAGCGCCACCCCGTGCGCACTGTTGCGGAACTGGTCCAGTTGGTCGGTGCGCAGATGGTACTTCGCCATCAGCTTGGTATCCGAATGGCAGTGCGCACAGGTACTCGGGATGTTGGTCGGGTACACCCGGCTCCGGGCGTCGTACGGGGGATAGATGATGTGCGTGCCGTGGCAGTCGGTGCAGGTCGGCGCGTCGGTGTTGTGCTGGCCGAACAGGAGCTGGCCGTGCCGGCTCGTCCGGAATTGCGAGAGTTGGCCGGTGGGCAGGCCGTACTCGCGCATCCGGTTCGGGTCGGAGTGGCAGGAGCCGCAGAGCTGCGCCGTCTGGAGCTTGTCCGGCGTGCCGATGAATCCACCGCGATGGGCGCCGGGCAGCGTGCGGACCGACGCGTCGCCGCCATGGCAGTCGACGCAGCGGATGCCGTGCTGCGAGTGCACACCCGTGGTCGCCGCTTCGCGCTGGGCGGCGTGGCAGGCCAGGCAGCCGTTGGTCGAATCGACACCCGTCGTACTCTGGCCCACCGGCGCCTGCATGGCCCGCGTCGGAGCGGGATGGACGGCGAGGACGGCGACCGCCAACAGGGTGCTGATCGCGGCGGATCTCATTTCGGAACCCTCGTGCTCGTCGTGCCCGCCGGTTGCGCGGTCGGAGCCAGTGGCGTGAAGCGCGGAAGCGTGGGCCCCGGCGCCGACAGGGGCTGGATGACCGGCGCCAATTCGCCGGAGGTCGCGACCGGCACCGACCGGAGTTGCCATCCGGCGGCCCACGCGACGAAGAATCCCGCGAAGAAGACGATGCCGAGCCCGGCCACCAACGGACGCTTTCGCAGCCGGCGTTCCGCCGATCGATCGAAGAGCGGCAGCAGCACCATGACCGCTCCCAGGGCGACGAAGCCGATGAAGCCCCAGGCCCCCAGGTAGTAGAACAGAGCCCGCGACACGTCGGCCACGATCCAGGTGGAACGCAGCGTCTCCGGCGGTTGGGCGGCGCTTGCCGGCGCCGCCAGATCGCGGGGATAGAGCGCCGCGGCCGTGATCACCACCGTCAACACGAGCACGCCCACGATGAGCGAACGGAGGAAATGGTTGGGGAAGAACGGAACGCCCGATGCATCGGGCGCGCCGGCCTCGTCGGCCGGCAGATCCCGGGGCGGGGCGATGCCGTGCTTCCGTACGAGCGCGAAGTGCAGCACCAACAACCCCAGGGCGAGCCACGGCAGTACGATCACGTGGAGGGCGAAGAACCGGCTCAGCGTGGCCCCGGTAACCAGGGGATCGCCGCGCAGGATCTCCACCAGCGCACCGCCGACGAGCGGCACGTGGCCGAGGATGCTCAACCCCTCCGTCACCGTCCAGTAGGACCACTGATCCCACGGCAGGAGGTAGCCCGTGGCGCCGAAGGCGAAGATCACGAACAGCAGGAGCAGTCCGATGAGCCAGTTCGTTTCGCGGGGCGGCTTGTAGGCGGCATCGAAGAACACGCGCCCCATGTGCACCAGCGCCGCGAGGACCACGAGGTTGGCCGCCCAGACGTGCATGTCGCGCATGAGCCAGCCGAGGCTCACCCCGGTGACGACGTGCTGGATGCTCTGGTACGCCTCCTCGGCCGACGGCCGATAGTAGAACGAGAGCAACACACCGGTGACGACGAGCACCATGAACAGCAGATAGGTGATGCCGCCGAAGGCCTGCCGCCAGCCGGTGTGCCGCGACATCCTGTGGTTCAGCGCCTTGCGGAACGCCTGATCGATGGGCAGCCGGGTGTCGATGCGCCCGTACAGCAGCCCCAGGAATCGCAGGAACGAGAGCAGGCTGGCGTCGGTGCTCGACTTGAGATCGTCCCAGAACCGCCCGGCCCAGGCCATCACGGCCTTCCATGCACGACCGAGCATGCTATGGCCTCCCCACGTAGACGACGGAATCGCGCACGAACACCGGGTACCGCTGGAGCGGCACCGTGGTCAATCCGCGGACGACGTTGCCCTGCAGATCATAGACGATGTAGCTGCACGGCGAGAGCACGCGGAGCGAGGTCGGATCCCAGTCCAGGATGCATCCGTCGGCGGGGGAAGCGCCCTGCACGCCGGAGTACGCCTGTTCGCCCGTCCGGACGACGAGAATGACCTGTTCCCCCCAGTCCACCACGCGACTCGCACCCACCGGGAATTGCGCGACCGGGGCGACGACGAACGCGGGTTGCAGTTCGGGAAGCTGGAGGCGCTCGGGGGGCAGCAGGTACAGGAAGCCGATCAGCGCCGCGGCCACCACCATCAGGATGATGATGCCGCCGAGCAGGTGCTCGCTGAAACCGGCCTCCCATGACACGCCGCCGTTGTCGGGGTCCGCCGCCGGAGAGGTCACGAGCGTAGCGCTCCTTCCATGCGAGATCTCATCGTTCCGATCCGGAATGAGTTTGCATGCGCCGAATGCTCCGGCGTCTCGCGCATCGCCGGCGCCGGCGACTGGCGCCCGGTCCGGCGGTGCTTCCTAGTAGTCGCGGCTGAACCTATCCGTCCCCCGACACCCAGGTGTCGGGAAACACCTGAATCTGTGTAGGGCCCGCCGGCACTGCCACCGGGGTCAATCCCGGGGTCCACGTTTCGTCGCCGGGGGCGTTCGTTGTTCATCGTCGTGCAGCATTCGCACCGCCGGCGTCTCGAGATCGTCGAACTGGCCGCGGTTCGCGGCCCACACGAACGCCGCCACCGCCGCACCAACGACGAGCAGCGCCAGCGGCACCACGATGTAGATGACACTCAATGCCCGCCTCCGTCAAACGTACGCGTCCGCCACGAACTGACGACCACGGTGAGCGAACTCGCCGGCATCATCAAAGCTGCGACCAGCGGATTGATAGCGCCAGCCATGGCCAGCCCGGCGCCGACCAGGTTGTAGGCGAGGGAAAAGGCCAGATTGCGGCGGATTACGTGCATCGTCCGCTCCGCGCCGCGGATCAGGTGGACCAGGGGGGCCAGCCCCGGCTGCGTGAGATACACATCGGCCGTCGCGAGGCAGGTTTCGGCCCCGCCGTGCACGCCGATTCCCACCGACGCGGCGGCGATCGCCGCCGCGTCGTTCACGCCGTCGCCGACCATGACGACCGGACGCGGTCCCCGCGCCGCTTCCACCGCCCGCATCTTGTCCTCCGGCGACGCGCCGCCGACGCAGGCGTCGGCGGGCAGCCCGAGTTCGCGACCGATGCGCGCGACCACCGTCGGCGCGTCACCCGACAGCACGCCCACGGCCCAGCCACGCGCGCGAAGTGCCCGCACGGCCTCGCCGGCGTCGGGGCGCAGCGGATCGCCGAAGCCGGCGGCCGCGCACACCCGGTCATCGACCGCCACGAGCACCGGCGTGAGCGAGGGATCGAGCGTGCCGGCCAGCGCGTCGGTCAGCTCGGCGCGCGTCGCGCGCGAGCGGACGAACGCCGGCGAGCCGATCACGACGGCGTGGCCCCGTACGACTCCCTCCACGCCGCCGCCCACGACGTGCGTCGACCGCTCCGCCGGCGGCGCCGGCAGTTCGGCCCACGCGGCGCGAAAGCCCGCCGCCAGCGGGTGCGTCGACTCGGCTTCCAGACCGAGGACGAGAGGCCTCACCCAATCCGGCCCCTCCCAGTGGACCAGCGCCGTGCTTCCCTCCGTGATCGTCCCCGTCTTGTCGAGCAGCATCGTGCCGGGGCGGGCGAGCGTCTCCACGACGTCGCCGCCCTTGATGAAGATCCCCCGGCGCGCCGCCCGTCCGATGGCCATCGAGACCGCGAGCGGGGTGGACAGCGCCAGCGCGCAGGGACAGGTGACGATGAGCAGCGAGATGGCGTTGTCCACGGCCCGGGAGGGATCGCGGATCTCCCAGATCACAAAGGTGATTCCCGCCAGGAGCAGGACCGCACCCACGAACCAGGCCGCCATCCGGTTGGCCGTCTCCACCACCGGAGCGCGTCGACGTGCGCTCTCTTCGACCTGTTGGAGGATTCTGGCCACGCGGCTCGACTCACCCGCCTGTTCGACCCGCACGCGCAGCGGTGACGAGAGGTTCACCGTGCCGGCGAACACCGCGCTGCCTTCGGCGGCGGGGACGGGACGCGATTCGCCGGTGAGCAGGGCGGTGTCGATCCGCGATTCGCCGCGCGTGACCACGCCGTCGGCGGCCAGCGTCTCGCCCGGCCGTACGTCGAGCACCATGCCGGGGAGGAGGGCGTCGGAGGGGATCTCGCGCACCTGCCCGGCGTCGTCGGCTACACGCGCCGTGGACGGGGTGAGCGAGTAGAGCAGCTCGGCGCCGTCCGCGGCCGCCCGCTGGCCGCGCTGCTGCAGGTAGCGCCCCACGAGCAGGAGAAAGATCAGCAGCGCGAGGCCGTCGAAGTAGATCGGGCCGGAGTCGCGCACCGTGTTCACGGCGCCCTGGAGATATCCGACGGCGAGCCCGAGAGCCACGGGCACATCCATATGAAGGGTCCGCGTCCGGAGGGCTGCCCAGGCACCGGAGAAGAACACGCGGCCGGGCCAGAGTAGGGCGGGCGTGACCAGCAGCAGGCTGAGCCAGCGGAAGAATTGCTGCCACTCGTGTTCCATGCCGCCCAGCCATCCCGCATACAGCGCGAACGCGGCCAGCATGATGTTGCCGGCGATGGCGCCGGCGACGCCGATCCGCACGAGCATGGCTCGGTCCTCGCGGCGCCGGATCGCGTCGCGCTGCACGCCCCGGAAGGGGTGCGGCGGATAGCCCAGCGAGTCGAGCATCCGGGCAACCTGCGACAGGGGCACGGCGGCGGGATCCCAGATCACGCGGGCCAGTGACCGTCGGATCTCCAACTCCGCCGCCGCCACGCCCGGCAGCAGCAGCGGCACGCGCTCTACCAACCACACGCACGATGCGCAGTGCACGCCCTCGAGATACAGCTCCACCTGGGCGAGTCCGTTCGGCAATCCGCGTACGTACAGCGCCTGGAAGGCGTCGTGGTCGAACTCCTCGTACGTTCGCCCGGTCGGGGTTACCGCGGCTTCGCGCAGCTCGCCGAGCCGGTAGTACTGATCGAGGCCATGGTCGTGCAGAATCTCGAAGGCGCACCGGCATCCCGTGCAGCAGAACTGCCGATCGGCGCCCTCGACGACGAGCCCGCTCGGGACGACGAGGCCGCAGTGGGTGCAGTGGACGCCGGCGCGCGTGCGCGCTCCCGGCATCGCGCCGGCGGCGAATGCGGTGGGCTCAGCGAGCGACATGTCCCGCGACCGGCGGCGCGGCGTGCGCGCCCATGTGCATGGCCGGCGGATGCACGCGGCCGGCGATGGAGAGCAGCCCCAGGACCAGCACCAGCGCGGCGCTGGCCAGCGGCAGTCGCCGCGCCATCGGACCGAGCAGCCGTTGGGCGCCGAGGCCGAGCGCCAGCAGGATGGGCACGGTGCCGAGCCAGAAGGCGGCCATCACGCCGGCGCCGGCGAGCGGGCTGCCGGTGCCGCCGGCCGTCACGACGAAGGTGTACAACCAGCCGCAGGGCAGCAGCGTGGTCAGGAGGCCGGTGACGGCGGCCCGCGCCACGGGCGGGCGGTCGCGCATCGCGACGAGCGCTCCCCCGAGGCGGCGCTTGGCCCATGCCGGCGCCAGCGTGCCGGGCACCCGGACGCCGAGCGAAGCGGCGATGATCCCCAGCGCCCAGAGCACCATCAGCGCGCCGGCGAGGACCGCGGCCCCGCGGCTGAATCCGGCGAGACGGCCCAGGTCGTCAACGCGGGCGCCGATCGCGCCGGCGAGCACGCCGAGCGCGACGTACGACAACAGCCGCCCGCCGTTGTACGCCAGATGCGCGGGCAGGTTGGCGAGCCCGCGCGGGGCGGAGGCTCCGGAGTAGATGCACACGAACCCGCCGCACATCGCCGCGCAGTGGATGCTCCCCACCAGGCTGGCGACGAGCACGCCGAACAGCAGGGTCACGTGCCGGGGCCGGCCGGAACGGCTTCGATGCGGGACGTCGCGGTGAAGCGCGTGGTCCCGCGCCGCACGTCGAATTGCAGTTCCCACACCCCGCCGCGCGTGACGGGGAGCGTGGCGACGTATCCGGCGGAGTCCCGGTGCAGCGTCGTGTCGATGATGTCGTTGGCGCGCGCGTTGAAGAACGCGGCGACCTTCACCGTCGCGTCACCGATCGCCGCCCCCGACGCGTCGGTGAGCGTTACCTGCAGCCGGGCGCCATCGTGCGGCGTGAACGCGCCGAGTGTCGGGGCGAGGTGCCACCCGAGGGCCAGATTCTCGCGCTGCTGTGCCATCGTGCTGTCCCAGTTCACGGCCTTCTGGTAGTAGTCGGGCTCGATGGCGAACGAGGGGTCGTCGTTGGCCACGCGAAACACCCAGATGTTGAGCCCGACGGTCGCCGTGAGAATGGCGATGACGCCCAGGGGCCAGCCGAATCCTCGCTTCATCGTCTTCCATCCTCCGGGTGGCGGGTGCCGTGGTCGTCGTCGTCGTGTTCGGGGCCCACGAGGCGGTAGGGAACGCCCTCGGCGAACTTCCCGCCGTCGCTGACCCGGATGGTGATGTTGCGCGCCCCGTCATGGAAGGCGGACGGCGGCAGCATCACGAACAACCCCATCGATTCGGTGGCGCCGGCCGCCACTGCCAGCGGGTTCTGGGGCGCGATCACTGAAGCTTCGTCGGCCCCGGTCACCGTGACGCGGTACTGCTGATCGTGCGACGAGCGATTGGTGATCTTCACGCGGAGCTGGTTGGCCACCCGGCCGTCGGCCTCGATCACGTAGGGCTCGCCGCGTCCGCGGAGCACGGTCACGTCGGCTGGCGCCTTGGTGCCGAGGGCGAACAGGAACCCACCGAAGGTGAGCGCGAGCGCCGCCGGATAGAGCACCACCCGCGGCCGGAGGCGCCGGACCTTCTCCCCCTGGAGCGCGGCCTGCGAGGAATAGCGAATGAGGCCGGGGGGCTTGCCCACGCGGGCCATGATCGCGTCGCACGCGTCGGCGCACTGCGTGCAATGGATGCACTCCATCTGGAGGCCGTCCCGGATGTCGATGCCGGTGGGGCAGGTGATGACACAGGCCCCACAGTCGATGCAGTCGCCGGCGTCCGTGCGATCCTTGCCCTTGGCCCGCGGCTCGCCGCGCGTGCGGTCGTAGGCGACGATCAGCGACTGCCGGTCGAGCAGGACGGACTGCCAACGGCCGTACGGACACGCCACGAGACAGGTCTGTTCCCGGAACCAGGTGAAGTCGGCCATGATGCCGAACGTCGTGAGTGCCATGATGGCGAACGACGTCGGGTGCTCGAACGGCGACTGCTGGACCCACTCCACCAGGCGATCGATGCCCACGAAGTAGGCGAGGAAGGTGTGCGCCAGAAAGAGCGAGAGCAGCAGGTAGACGCCGTACTTGGCGATCCGGCGCCCGTGCAGCTGGCCGCGCATGCCCTCGCGGTCGAGTTGCATCGAGCCGCTCCGGCCGCCTTCGAACAGCCGCTCGATGGGCCGGTAGAGGAACTCCAGATATACCGTCTGCGGACACGACCAGCCGCACCAGACCCGGCCGGCGAGCGCCGTCATGAGAAAGATGCCGATGAGGATGCTCGCCATGAGCAGCATCAACAGCAGCGTGTCGGTGGGCAGGAACGTGGTGCCGAACAGCGTGAACTGGCGCCGCGGGAGGTCGAGCAGCACGAGCGGCTTTCCGTGCATCCGCAGGTACGGGATGATGAAGAACACGAACATCAGCACGTACGCCACCACGCGCCGCCGGTGCCAGAACTTGCCGGGCGACGGTTTCGGCCGGATCCACCGGCGCGATCCGTCCTCGTTCAGGGTCGGCAGCACCCGGCCCGTCGGGGCCGGGGCCGGCGTGGGGGCGGCGCTCATCATTTCTCTCGCTCGACCTTCACGCCCTGGGGCGCTTTGGGATTCGGCGGATTGGTGCCGTACAATCCGTAGTAGACATAGACGGCCACGTCGTCCACCTGCGACGGTTTGAGGAACTTGCCCCAGTTGGGCATCCCCTTGTCGAGCACGCCCTCGGTGATCGTCTTGTGGATATCGGTGAGCGTGCCACCATGCAGCCAGTAGTCATCGGTGAGGTTCGGACCGATGATGCCGCCGCCGTCGGCGCGGTGGCAGGGCGCGCAGGTGGTGACGAAGGTCTGCTTGCCGGCGGCCAGTGCCTGGGGATTCCTGCCGAGCGCGGCGAGCGCGACGGCGTCGCCGCCCGCGGCCGGTGCCGGAAAGAGCTTCGCCGCTTCGGCCACCGACGCATTGTAGTCGGCGATGCGTCCCGGGCCGCGCAGCACGTGCCACGGGTCGAGGCCGTACACGACCGCGAACACGATCGTGGCCCAGAAGATCCAGACCCACCACCGCGGCATCGGATTGTCGTACTCCTGAATGCCGTCGTAGTTGTGCTCGAGCAGGCGGTCCTGATCGTTACGGTTGGTCGTCATGTCCCTGTCCGCGGTGCGATGGCGTTTCGGGGAAAGCGGTGTCGTCCTCCAGCGGGAGGTTGGCCTCGTGCTCCCATGTGGAGCGCTTGGCCAGCATCACGCGGGCGAGAATGGCGACGAACACCGCGAGGAAGATGATGAGGGCGATGTCGGCATAGATGTGCAGGCCGGCACCCGCCACGACGTCGGAGAGCGACTTCATGGCGTGCCGCCGCCGTTGCCGGCCGGTGCCGCCGCCGCCGATCCCGTCGTCGCGGCCGGCGCCGAGACGTGGGTGGCGTCCCATCCGAGCCGCTGCAGATAGGCCACGAGCGCAATGATCTCCTTGCCCTGCAGGTTCTTCGGCCCGCCCTGCTGGGCGATCGTGTCGGCGATCAGCGCCGCCTGGGCGCGCGCCAACCGGGGCGCGTTGCCCTGGAGCACCGCGGGGCCGTAGGGCACCCCGAGCATGGCCATCGCGTCCACCTTGGACTGGATCGACGCGAAGTCGAGATCCTGCGTCAGGAGGAACGCGTAGGTCGGCATGATCGATTTGGGTGTGATCGAGCGCGGATCCTGCATGTGCCGCACGTGCCAGAGGTCCGGATACTTGCCCCCCTCCCGCGCCAGATCGGGGCCGATGCGCCGCGAGCCCCAGAGGAAGGGGTGGTCGTAGACGAATTCACCCGGCTTCGAGTATTCGCCGAACCGCTCGGTTTCCCACCGGAAGGGCCGGATCATCTGCGAGTGGCAGTTGAAGCAGCCCTCGCGAACGTAGATGTCACGCCCCGCCAGCTCCAGCGGCGTGTACGGCTTGACCGAGGAGATGGTGGGGACGTTCTCGCGGATGAGAAAGGTGGGAATGATCTCGAACAGCGATGCCACGGCCACGGCCACGATCACCATCACCGTGAACAGCAGCCACCGCCCCTCCCACATCCGGTGCCAGCCGAGGTCCACGAACCGCCCGAAGGCACTGGCCGGGCGCTCGCGATGCGGCTGTTCCACGTACTGCGCGGTCAGCGGCGGCGCCTGGATGACCGGCACGTCGTACACGGCCGGCCGGTTGCGCCACGTCATGAGGATGTTCCAGCCGAACATGAACATGCCGACGATGTAGAGGGCGCCGCCCACGGCACGCATCCACCACATCGGAATGACCTTGACCACCGTCTCGATCCAGTCGGGATAGGCCAACCGGCCCGTCTGGTCGAAGGCGCGCCACATCAGCCCTTCGGTGACGCCGGCGCTGTAGATGGCCACGACGTAGAGCAGAATGCCGAAGCTGCCGATCCAGAAGTGCCACTCCGCGAGCTTCTTGCTGTAGAGCTTGGTCTGGAACAGCCGCGGGAGCAGCCAGTAGATCATGCCGAAGGTCATGAACCCGTTCCACCCCAGGGTGCCGGTGTGGACGTGGGCAATGATCCAGTCGCTGTAGTGCGCCAGGGCGTTGACGCTCTTCACCGAGAGCATCGGGCCTTCGAACGTCGACATACCGTACGCCGTGACGGCGACGACGAAGAACTTGAGAACGGGATCCTCGACCACCTTGTTCCAGGCGCCGCGCAGGGTCAGCAGGCCGTTGATCATGCCGCCCCAACTCGGCATCCACAGCATCACCGAGAATACCATGCCCAACGTCGAGGCCCACTCGGGCAGCGCCGTGTAGTGCAGGTGGTGTGGGCCGGCCCAGATGTAGATGAACACCAGCGACCAGAAGTGCAGGATGGACAGCTTGTACGAATAGACCGGGCGTTCGGCGGCCTTGGGCATGAAGTAGTACATGAGCCCGAGGAACGGCGTCGTGAGGAAGAACGCGACGGCATTGTGCCCGTACCACCACTGCATGAACGCGTCCTGCACGCCGGCGTACAGCGAGTAGCTCTTCAGCCAGCCGGCGGGAATGACGAGGTTGTTGAAGATGTGCAGGATGGCGACGGTGATGATGCTGGCGATGTAGAACCAGATGGCGACGTAGAGATGCCGCTCGCGCCGCTTCTTGAGCGTGCCGAAGAAGTTCACGGCGAACACGACCCACACGATCGCGATCGCGATGTCGATGGGCCACTCGAGCTCCGCGTACTCCTTGGCCTGGGTGAAGCCCATGGGGAGCGTGATCGCCGCGGCGACGATGATCGACTGCCATCCCCAGAAGTGGAATCGCCCCATGAAGTCGGAGAACATCCGCGTCTTGCACAGCCGCTGCGTCGAGTAGTAGGCGCCGGTGAAGAATGCGTTGCCGGCGAACGCGAAGATCACGGCGTTCGTATGCAGCGGCCGCAGGCGGCCGAACGAGAACCAGGGCGCGAAGTCCAGCGACGGGAGCACGAGCTGGAGCGCGATCACCAGACCCACGAGCATCCCGACGAGGCCCCACACGAAGGTGGCGACCATGAACTTGCGGACGATGTCGTCGTCGTACGAGAACGAGTCCAGGCCCACGGACGTGACGTGTGGGACGTTCGGCGGGCGCGTCGCGCTGGCGCCGGGGGCGTCCGCCGCGCCTTCAGAGAGCGTCATCGAGGAGTGTCCGGTGAGAGGCTGATGATGAGTGGCACCACGGGGCTCCCGCCGGCGGCTGCGCGCCCATCGGTCGCGTGCGGTCGCTGCTGGAGTCGTGCTTGGGTTGCGACCAACCTGATCAGGAATGTCCCGGGGCGCATTCAGCGTTTTTCCCCAACCAATGCGAGGGATTCCCTGACATCGAGCGGCCGGGACTTTCGCTAGCCTGGGGTGCGCGAACACACGATCCCCTGATACTCGATGACCAACTACCGATGACCAACGGCATGGCCGCCACGGGATTTGAGCTCCCCCGGGTAATTCAGGGGGGCATGGGCGCCGGCGTCTCCAACTGGATGCTCGCTCGGGCCGTGTCCCTGCGGGGACAGCTGGGGGTCGTGTCGGGCACCGTCATCGACACGATCTTCGCCCGGCGGCTGCAGGACGGAGACCCGGGCGGACACCTGCGGCGCGCGATGGCGCACTTTCCCTGTCCGCCGGTGGCCGAAGCGGCGCTCAAACGCTACTTCCACCCCGAGGGGCGCGCGCCGGGGACCCCGTACAGGGCGCTCCCCACGTACAAGCAGGTCGTGAGCGTGGCCCGCCAACAGCTCACGATGCTCGCCAGCTTCGTCGAGGTCTGGCTGGCGCGCGAGGGGCATGGCAATCCCGTGGGCATCAACCTGCTCACCAAGGTCCAGATGCCCAACCTCGCCACGCTCTACGGCGCCATGCTGGCCGGCGTGGACGTGGTGCTGATGGGGGCCGGCATCCCCCGCGAGATCCCCGGTGCGCTCGACGCCCTCGCCAACCACCGGCCGGCCGAGATTCGATTCGACGTCGAGGGCCCGGGCGGCGACACCGACGTCCTGACCTTCGAGCCGGGCGCGCATGGGGTTCCGACGGACACGGCGCCCCTCACTCGCCCGAAGTTCTACCCCATCGTCTCGGCCAATTCGCTCGCCACCACGCTCGCCCGCAAGGCGAACGGCCGCGTGGATGGCTTCGTGATCGAGGGCCCGACGGCGGGCGGTCACAACGCCCCGCCGCGCGGCACGATGCAACTGTCGGAAACGGGTGAGCCGGTATACGGCGATCGCGATGCCGTGGATCTGGCAAAGGTCCGCGACCTCGGCCTCCCGTTCTGGCTGGCCGGCGGCACTGGCTCGCCGGCGGCCCTCCGCGCCGCCGTCGACGCCGGCGCGGCCGGCATCCAGGTGGGCACCCTGTTCGCGTTCGCGGACGAATCGGGGGTGACGCCGGACCTCAAGTCGCGGGTGCTGGCGGGCGTGAACCACGGTGCCGTGCGTGTGCGCACCGACCCCCGGGCCTCGCCCACCGGATATCCGTTCAAGCTCGTCGAGGTCGCGGGTGAGGAAGCGAGCTTTCAGGATGCCGGCCGCGCGCGGGTCTGCGATCTGGGATACCTGCGGACGGCGTACCGGAAGGCCGACGGCGGAATCGGATACCGGTGCCCGGCGGAGCCGGTGGACGCGTTCGTGGCCAAGGGGGGCGCGCCCGAGGCGACCGAGGGGCGCCGGTGCCTGTGCAACGCCCTGCTCGCGAACATCGGCCAGGCGCAGGTGCGACGGCAATCCGACGACGAACTCCCGCTGCTCACGAGCGGCGACGATCTCATGGCCATGGCGCCGTTCCTGCACGGGCGGACGCACTACGCGGCCGGCGAGGTGCTGGACTACCTGCTGACGGCGGACGCCTAGTTCTCCGTCGGGCTCCGTCGCTTCGCCATCAGCCGCTGCAGCCGCAGTCGTTCTTCCCGCGCCCGTTCGTCGAGATCCCGCCGCACCCGCAGGATCTGGGACTCGAGCGCCGGCGCGACGCGCTGCTCCAGGGTGCGCAACCGGCGGGACGTGGTGGCCACGGCGTCGCTCAGTCGGCGAACCCGCTGCTCGCGCGGCGCCGCTTCGATGAGCAACTCTGCCAACATCTCGTATCGGCGCGCCGCGTCCTCCATGGCAACCCCGGCGTCACCCGGTGCCAGCCCGCGCGCGTCGAGGGTCCGCTGCAGGGCCGGCCGTTCGGTGACGTCGCTGACGGCCAGGCCCCACACCTGGGCCGGCCGGATCTCGACGCGTGGTTCGCCCACCGGCCACGCCATGGCCGACAGCCCGGAGATACCGTGAATGCCGAGCGCGTCGGCCAGCGCCGCGGCGGCGTCGTTGGCGTGCTCGGCCAGCCGCTGCCGCACGTCCACGGCCGGCCGCGCCAGCTTGAACAGCTCCGCCACCAGCGCCTCTCGTTTGCGGCGGGTGAGCGCGGCGCCCTTGACCACGCGCGCCAGGCGGCGGCGCGCCCCGAGCAATCCGGCGCGCGTGGGGGGCAGGCGGTTGCCGGCGCTCATGCGGCCGGCTCCGGACCCGCCGGCGGCTCGGCTTCGGCCGCCCGTCGGGCCAGCGCGTCGCGGCGCGCGGCAAGTACCGAGTCGTCGATCCGGACCAGATCGTCACGCGGGAGCGCGTCCAGCAACTCCCACCCGCGCTCGAAGGTCTCGGCGATGGTCCGCCGCCCGTCGGGTTGGCCCACGAACTCGCGTTCGAGCCGCTCGGCGAACTGCATTGCCCGGCGGTCCACGTCGGGAAGTCCCGACTCGCCGACGATCGCCGCCATCGTGCGCGCCTCGCGGCCACGGGCGTAGGTGGCGTAGAGCTGATCGCTCCATTCCCGATGCTCGGGCCGCGTACGCTCGGCACCGATGCCGGCGTTCATGAGGCGCGACAGCGACGGCAACACGTCGATGGGTGGGACGATGCCGGCGCGGTGGAGTTCGCGCGAGAGCACGAGCTGTCCTTCGGTGATGTAGCCGGTGAGATCGGGGATCGGATGCGTGAGGTCGTCGTCGGGCATCGTGACGATCGGGATCTGCGTGATCGACCCGGCCTTGCCGGCGATGATGCCTGCCCGCTCGTAGATCGTGGCGAGATCGGTGTACATGTAGCCCGGGTACCCGCGCCGGCCTGGAATCTCCTCGCGCGCCGTCGCGATTTCCCGGAGGGCCTCGCAGTAGTGGGTCATGTCCGCGATCACCACCAGCACGTGGATGCCGCAATCGAACGCCAGAAATTCGGCGGCCGTCAACGCCAGTCGTGGCGCGAGCAGGCGTTCCACGGCCGGATGCGCGGCTTCGTTGAGGTAGAGCACCGTGCGCGGCATCGCCCCGCTCGCCCGCACGCGGTCGAGAAACTCGCGCGTCTCGCGCGCCGTGATGCCGACGCCGGCGAACACGACGGCGAACGCTTCTCCGCGCGGCGCGCGTGCCCACTCCACGATGCGGGCGGCGAGATCCAGGGCCGGAAGCCCGGGGCCGCCGAACACCGGGAGTTTCTGCCCCCGGACGAGCGTATTCATGGCGTCGATGGCGCTGATGCCGGTTTCGATGAAGTCGCGCGGCCGCGCCCGGCGGATGGGGTTGATCGGTGCCCCGTTGATGGGACGCACGGCGTCGCCGATCGGTGCCGGCAGCCCGTCGACGGGAGCGCCGTGCCCGTCGAAGGCGCGGCCGAGCAGTTCACGCCCGACCACGGTGCTCGCCACGTCGCCGGTGAGCACCACGTCGGCGCGGTCGGGGGCCAGGCCCACGGTGCTGTCCAGCAGTTGAATGGTGGTGATCCGCTCGCCGGCGTCGATCACCTGGCCGCGGCGGTCGGGCTGTCCGGGCATCTCCACCCGCACCCACTCGCCGAGCGCCACGTGCCGGGTGCGCTCGAGAAAGAGCAGGGGGCCCGCCGCGGCGGCGGCGCCGTGGTAGCGGCGTTCCGGGGCGATGCTCATGTCGTGGCTCCCGCGGGTTTCGCCGCGGCGGCGCCCGCCGGCGAGAGGCGGCGCGCGGCGGCCATGGCCTCGGCGGCGCGTGCGGCGACCTCCGCTTCCGGGCAGTCGCGAAGCGCGCTCAGGGCGCGGCGAACCGGCGCCAGGTCGAGCGCGGCGAAGGCGGTGCCGGCCTCCAGCGCCCGCACGCCGGCGCGGTGCGCTTCCAACGCCCCGCCGGCGAGGGCGTGGGTCTTCTGCACGCTCGACCGTGCGTCGTGTTCATGGAACGCGTTCTGCCGCAGGACGACGTCGCGCACCAGGTCGGCGCAGGCCATGGTGAGACGGTCGGTGTCTTCGAGCGCATCGGGGCCCACGAGGCTCGCGATGTCGCGCAGCTCCCGCTCGCGCTGCATGAGATCCATGAGGCCCACGCGCACCGCCGGCCAATCGGCGCCGGTCTGGTCGGTGAACCAGGGCGCGATGCGCTCCACGTAGAGCGAGTAGCTCGTCTCCCAGTCGACGGCGGGAAAGTGGCGCTGGTGCGCCAGCGCGGGGTCGAGCGCCCACATCGCGCCGGCCACGCGCAGCGATGCCTGCGTGACCGGCTCCGAGAAGTCTCCACCCGGCGGCGAGACCGCGCCGATGATCGTGACCGCTCCGCCGCGCTCGGGAACGCCGTTCACCCGTGCGCGGCCCGCACGCTCGAAGAACTGCCCCAGGCGGCTGGCCAGGTAGGTGGGATACCCCTCCTCTCCCGGCATCTCCTGCAGGCGGGCGGCCATCTCGCGCAGGGCTTCGGCCCACCGCGACGTGCTGTCGATCATCAACGCCACCCGGCAGCCCTGGTCGCGAAAGTACTCGGCGATCGTGACGCCGACGTAGATGCTCGCTTCCCGCGCCGCCACCGGCATGTTGGAGGTGTTGGCGACGAGCACGGCCCGTTCCATCAGCGCACGACCCGTGCGCGGGTCGACGAGCGCCGGGAATTCGGTGAGCACGTCGGTCATCTCGTTGCCACGCTCTCCGCATCCCACGTACACGATGATGTCGGCGTCGGCATGCTTGGCCAGCGACTGTTCGATGATCGTCTTGCCGGTGCCGAAGCCTCCCGGCACGGCCGCGTTTCCTCCTTCGGCCACCGGAAAGAAGAGATCGAAGACGCGCTGACCCGTAACGAAGGGGCGTTCGTACCCCAGTCGCTCGGCGACGGGGCGGGGAATCCGGACCGGCCATCGATGGGCGAGCCGCAGCGGCGTGCCGTCGTCGAGTTCGCCGATCACTTCACCCACGTGGTACGAGCCGGAGACCAGCCGCGCCACCCGGCCCCGAACGTCGGGCGGAACCAGCACCCGATGCGTGAAGCCGGCGCGTTCGGGAACGGTGCCGAGTACGTCTCCGGGACCCACGGTGGTTCCTGCGTCGACCGTTGCCGTGAACGCCCAGAGGTCGCCGGGATCCAGCGTGTCGGCGGCGGCGCCGGGCGCGATGAAATCGCCGGTCGCTTCGGCGACCCGGGCCAGCGGCCGGCCCACGCCGTCGAGCACCGCGCCGAGCAGCCCCGGGCCGAGCTGTGCCGTGAGCGTGGTGCCCGAGAACTCCACCGGGGCGCCGAGCCGGAGTCCCGTCGTGTCCTCGTAGACCTGCAGTGTGGCGAGGTCTCCCTGCAGGCGGACGACCTCGGCCAGGAGCCGATGCTCGCCCACGTACGCCAACTCGTAGAGCGCGGGAGCGCAGGGGCGCGCCTCGACGAGCGCACCGGCGATACGGGTGACGGCGGCGTTCATTGCAGCCGTACCCGATACCCGATCGCCCGGCGCAGCAGCTCCAGGATATAGGCTTCGGCGCGGTCGGCGGGTGCACCCCATGTGGCGTGGGGCACGGGCACGACGATGGGCAGGGCGCGATTCTCGAGTTCGTGCCGCACGGCCGCGGGAAGGGCGTCGAAGAGCGGTTGCTCGACGAGGACGATCCCCACATCCGGTTGCGCGGCGAGCGCGGCCATGCGGTCGGCGGTCGCGAGCACGGTCTCGGCCTCGTCCACCGGCACCCCGGCCAGGCGAAGTCCCGCCGCGAGCGCGGGGGAGGCGACGGCGCGCACTCGATAGCTCATGCCGCCGTCTCCCATTCGCGGCTCCGAAGCGCGACGGGGACGCCCAGCGACAGTTGCCAGAGGATCCGTTGCAGCGCCCGGAACTCGGCGCGAAGGCGCATCACGTACACGAGCGCCGGCGCCAACCCGAGCGGCTCGCGCCGCGCCAACGCGCGAAATTCGGCGAGCAGGGCGTGCTGGACGGCATCGTCCGGAGATTCCGAGCCGGGCTCGACGGCCGGCGCCAGCGGGGTGCCACCCACCCGGGAGTGCATGCGGTCGCGCAGCGCATCGAGGTTCGCGGTGGTGGCGGCGTAGCGCAGGTCGTCGAGCGTCACCACGCGGCCACCGGGGACGAACATCGCCTCCGGCTCGGCGTCCGCACGCTGCTCGGCAAGCAGCCGGGCGGCGGTGGCGTTCACCAGGTCCACGCCGCGCTCGACGTACCGGCGCAGTGCACGGTCGCCATGTCGGGTCGCGTGCACGGCACCCGTCGCCCACGCGGCAACCAGGGCCTGATCGAGCGCGAACGGATCCGGCCGCTCGCGTCGGGCCTGATCGGCGACTACGGCCCCCCACGGATGCCCGAGCGTGATCAGGGCCGCGCCGATGGCGCCGAGGTCGTTCAGCAACGCCAGTTCGTCGAGGGCCCGCGCCGGAAGTCGCGTCGTCGGAATGAGACCGGCGGTGCGGAGCGCCGGGGCCACACTGCCCATCGCTCCGCGCGCGATGGCGCGAATCGAGCGCCGCTCCTCGTCGGCGATCACCGGCCGCAGTACGTCTCCGGCCTCACGGCTCCACCGCTCCAGCACCGCGAACCGGCGCGCGGCGACGCGGCGGATGGCGCCCTCGAGCGCTCGCTCGTCGGGCGGCGGCGCGTTGGGCGCGAAGGCCAGGTATCCGATGCCCACGAGCGTGCCGGTGAATGCCCGGCGATCGCCGGCCGCAACCAGCACGCGCATCGTGGCCGGCGTGAGCAGGTGGCCGCCGAGCCCGCGGGCACGCGTGAGCAACGGGCCCCAGCGGTTCATGGTGTCGCCCCCTCGAGCTGACGGACGGCATCGATGGCGAGCGTGGGCTTCAGGCGGCGCAGGCGCGCGGCCAGGGTGGCGTCCACGCGAACGGTACCCGCCGCGTTCTCGAGCACGGCCCCCGTGGCCACCGTCGCGTCGAGCTCGATGGGCACCCCGGCACACCCGGCGGAGGCGAGCGCCCCCTGCACGGCCGCGCGCGCCGGTGCCGCGCAGCGCGCCCGAAGGTCGTCGGCATCCAGAAAGGCCAGTGCCTGGGCCACCAGTGGAGCCAGGCGATCCGCGAGGTCGGGCGAAGCGGAAAGCGCATCCAGCTGGCGCTCGGCTTCCGCGAACGCGCGCGTCACGAACGCTTCGCGCGCGGTGAGGACGTCGTGCAACGTGCTCTGAACCACCGCGGCGCGCGCGGCCTCACGCCGCTGGGCCAACATCTGCTCGCGTTCCCCCACGCTCGCCGCCCGCCGCCGCTCCCGCTGCATGGCGGCCGAGTCGCGGATGCGCGCGGCCTCGGCGCGGGCCTCGGCGGCCCGCGTCGCCATCATGCGCTCCGCGTCTCGTTGCAGTTCGGCGAGCAGCGGCCCGGCTTCCGCCGGCATCCCCTACGCTCCGCCGGCGCGCAGGATGATCAGAACGGCGACGATGAACCCGAGGATGACCATCGTTTCCGGAATGGCAACGAGCACGATGATCGTGCCGGCCAGCTCCGGCTTCTCGGCGAGCGCCGCCGCGCCGGCCGTTCCGATCTTCGATTGGGCCCAGGCGGTGGCCAGGGCCGCGACGCTGAGCACGGCGGCCGCGCTGATCACGATCCACATCATGTTCATGAGGCTCTCCTCGAGGATTCGGATGCGGGCGGCGCCAGTCGGTGTCCGAACGGCTCGTACGGGCGCCCACCCGGGCTGTAGAATTTTCCAAAGAACTCCACGTAGTGGAGGCGGAGCGCGTGAATGGCCGGGCTGAACAGCCCGATCGCGAAATTCACGAGGTGAAACAGCAGCGCGAATACCAGCCCGACGATCGTGCTTCCCACCGCTCCCACCATCTGGTTGGCGACGATCGCGAGCATCACCGATGCCGTGCCGATGGCCATGATACGCGCATAGGAGAGCACGTTCCCGAGTGTCGCCAACAGCTCCACCGGCGCAATCAGCCCCTCGGCGAACACGAGCACGGGAAAGACCACGAACAGGGCGATCACGGCCGGGGTGAACAGCCGCGAGGGGAGCACCTCGAACGCGGCGAGCAGTGCGGCGACGACCAGGAGCACCATGAGGGCCGAGACCCCGCGCCCGAGGGCCTGTTTGGGTTCGCGGGCGAATGCCGTGATCGCCCCGAGCACGAGCCCGAGCACGACGTGGGCGACGCCCAGCCCCACGGCCAGGGCGAGCGTGGCGAAGACCGCCGTCTCGCGGTCGAAGATGATCGGGTGAATCCCGAACAGGCGCGTCCCGAGATCGCCGAAGTATTCTCCGAACAGTACACCGAAGATGATCGCGAACGCCGCGCAGGGGCCGGCGATCTCGGCGGCGGTCCGGAGCAGCGATCCCGGCTTCGCTCTGGCGTGCAGCGCGAGCGCCAGGACGGCGAGCAGGACGCCGTACCCGACATCACCCAGCATCATGCCGAAGATCAGCGGGAAGAACACGGCCACGAACGGCGTCGGGTCGATCGTGCCGTACTTCGGCAGCGGCAGCAGCGCGATCAGCTTCTCGAATGGACGAAACAGCCGCGGGTTGGAGAGCACGACGGGCGCGTCATCGGAGCCCCATTGTTCCCGGGCCACGGTCTCGACCACGACCGCGGGGCCGGCGGCGCCGGTCACGCGGCGTGCGAGTTCGGCCACGCTGCGCTCGGGGAGCCACCCTTCGATGGCGAACGCGAACCGGGTCATCGCGGCCCGCTCGTGGGCCTGAACGGCCGCCAGCCAATCCTCGATCGCGGCCCGGGCGCGGCGCAGTTCCGGTCCGCGCGCCGCCGCCAGCGCCCGTCGCTCGCGTCCGCACGCGGCGATCTCATCCGGAATCTCTACCAGGCGGGCGAGCATCCTGGGCACGGCCTGCTCGAGCGGCATGTTCCGGTAGCCTTCGGGTAGCGGCACTTCGGGCACCCGGGCCTCGGCCAATCGGGCGTCCAGCTTGTCGCTGAATTCCCGCGGCAGCACCAGCAGCACGGCGAGGTCGCCCCCCGGCAGGTCGTGCGTCGTCATCGTGAACGCGGCGCCGAGCTGGTCGCGCAACGCACCCGCCAGCGCCTCTACCGTTGCGCGTGCCGATGCCGGCACCACGACCGCGTGGCTCGTGAGGCGCGGCGAACCCGCCACCTTTCGCACCGCGGGCAGGATGGCGGACAGGAAATCCCGGTAGCGGGTGATGAGGGCGCGTTCCTCGCCCAACGCGCTCTCTCGCTGGCGGAGGGCGCGTGCGTCCCGCGCCGAGCGATTGGCCAGCCGGGCCCAGTGCGCGAAGTCGTCCACCGTTGCCCCGCGCGTGTTCGGCAGCGCGGCCGCGGCGTCGAGCAACCGCAGCGCCTCGTCCACCTCGTCGAGTACGCGGGTCAGTTGAGCGCGGCGCCGCTCGATGTCGGGTTCCAGGCGCGCCGCCTCCACGCCGGCGCGCGCCGGGGCCTCGGCCAGCTGGAGCTGGCCGAAGTCCTGCACGGCGCCGAGCGCGGCGTCGAACCGGTCCTTGGGGCCGAGTACGCGCACGCGTGCCATGGGGATGATCATGGCGGCGCAACGGGGGCGACCGCCGCCGCCAGTCGCGCGGCGATCTCGGCAATGCGCGCATCGTCCGCGCCCGCGTACAACTCGCGGCGCCGTTCCGCGTCGGCGCGAATCTCGCGCTCATCCGCGTCGCGCTGCCGGGCGGCCTGCAGGTCGAGCAGGCGCAGGGTCTCCTCGAGTTCGCGCGCGGCGCGTTCGTCGGCCACTCGCGCGGCATCGCGGGCATCGTGCACGAGGCGCGCGGCTTCCCGCTCCGCCTCCTGGAGGGCGGCCGATACCGCGCGTTCCGCGTCGAGCAGTGCATCCAGGGCCGACGGATCGGCGGCGGCCATTGCCTGCCTCTTGCTCGATCTCATCATCGCTCGCTCCCCTGTGTCCGGGCTCCCCAGCGGGCCTTCGGCCGTACTGTGTAGTTACCGGTGCAGCGGCGGGGGGAGGCATCGGGACTGTGCCCCGAAACCGTCGGGGTTTCACCGACCGGGCCGCGCCCGGTGGTTGGTGGGCGCCGCGCGGGCGCCCGGCGCGGGACTAGTTGACGCCCGAAGCCCTGACGATCGCGGCGCGAACGGCCAGCCGTCGCACCGCCGCCCGGAGTGCTGCGAGGCGGCCGGCCGCCAGGGTATCGAAGCTGGACCGGACCGGCAGCGGCAGCGACGGCAGGATGACGGGAGCGGGCGGAGCAACGTGGAGGATGGCGTAGTGCGACGCCCGGCTGGTGCTCAGGGGCGCGTCCCCGGTGGGCGTGTACGGCACCATCGGTCCGGGCCGCCAGGTGATCCAGGCGGCCTGACGGCGACCGGTGGTCGTGCAGCACTCGCGCGATGCCTCGCGCGGCCACGTCAACGGCACGCTGAACCCCGTGGCACCGGGCCCCGGCCAGCTTCCAGTCATCGACTCCGCCACGCGCGGCGCTACGACGGTGTCATGCATCATCCCTGGCCCTCGAACACGGCGGCGCGCTTGCCGAAGAAGGCGTTGAGCCCCTCGGAGAAGTCCGCGCCGTCGGCGGAGCGGGTCAGGTGCTGCAATTCCTCGTCGAGGTGATAGTCCAACTGTTCGACGCCGGCCGCCCGGTTGATGAGCTGCTTGGCGACGGCGAACGACGCCGTGGGGCCGGCCGCAATGCGCTGGGCGATCTCCATCACATCGGCCGCGAAGCGCTCGCGGGGGAGGACGTCGTTGATGAGCCGCATGTCCCTGGCTTCGGCCGCCGACAGCCGGGGGTTGAGCAGTACGAGGCCCATCGCCATCCGCAGCCCCAGCAGGCGGGGGAGGAAGAACGTGGAGCTCTCGGCGCCCGTGAGTCCGGTCTTGTGGTACGCCCACTCGAAGGTGGCGTCGTCCGACGCGAACACGAGGTCGCACGCCATGGCGATGCCGAACCCGCCGGCGGCGGCCACCCCGTCCACGGCGGCGATGAACGGCTTCGGGGCCCGCTTGATCTCCGAGATCGTGCTGTGCAGATACTCGAGAATCTCCTTGAACCCCTCGCCGAATCCCGGCGGCTCGGCGGTGCCCTCGGGCCGCAGGTAGCCGAAGTCCTCCTGCGATCCCTGCGCCCGGATGTACTTGAGGTCAGCGCCGCTGCAGAAGATGCCGTTGGTGCCGCGCACGATCACGCACCGCACGTCCCGGTCGCGCGCCAGTTGCAGCCCGGCCTTCCGGAAGTCGCGCGCCGTCTCGACGTCCATGGAGTTGAACCGCGCCGGCCGGTCGATCACCAGCGTGCCCACCGGGCCGTCGCGTTCGATGTGGATGTGTTCCATGGCCATGGCGCGTCCTCAGCAGATGCGGGGGAGCAGTTCACCCTCGTACTCCGAGAGCAGTCGCTTGCCGAGTCCCGTATCGAGCACCACGTCGCCGGGCCGCGTCGGCACGCAGGTGCCGATCACCGCGGCGTTCGCGCCTTCGGGATGCCGGCGCAGCGCCGCAAGCACGGCCTCGACCGTCGCCTCGTCGCCGCGCACGCCGATCACCGCCTTGCCCTCGTTGGCCACGTGCAGCGGATCGAGGCCCAGCATCTCGGCGGCCGCGGCCACCACCGGGTTCACCGGCACGTCCGCCTCGCGGACGAGGATGCCGACGCCCGCCTTCTCGGCCATCTCGTGCAGGGCGCTGGAGAGGCCCCCGCGGGTGGGATCCTTCATCGCCACCACGGCGCCCGGCCGCGCGCGGAGCGCGTCGCGGATCATGTGGTTGAGCGGCGCGACGTCGGACCTGAGCTCGGCGTCGATCTGCAGCCGGTGCCGGTGTACCATGAGCGCCATGCCGTGGTCGCCGACGGTGCCGGTGACGATGAGGTGGTCGCCCACCTGAAGCCCCGAGTCGCGGACGAGGGTGTCGGTCATCGCGACGCCCGTGGTATTGATGACCACGCCGTCCAGCTCGCCGCGCCCCATGACCTTCGTGTCGCCCGTGACCACCGTGGTGCCGGCCTGACGGCAGGTCTCGAACATCGATTGCTGCACGCGCTCCAGGTTCGGGAAGGTGAATCCCTCCTCGACGATCAGCGCGCAGGTGAGGCCCATCGGTTCGGTGGCGCCCATCATCGCCAGATCGTTCACCGTGCCGGCGATGGCCAGGCGGCCGATGTCACCGCCGGGAAAGAACACCGGCTGCACGACGTGGGAGTCGGTGGTGACGATGAGCCAGCGATCGCCCACGCGCAGCGCCGCACCGTCGTCCATGGCGGCGATGCCGAAGCCGTCCACCTCGACGTCGACGAAGCCGCGCGTCAGCGTCTCCTGAATGAGGCGCCGCATGGCCCGCCCGCCGGCGCCGTGCTTCATGACGATCGTGGGGTCGCGGCGTCCGGAATGCGCGCGGACGGCGGCCTCGTTGACGACGCTGGTCATAGTTTCGGATGTCCCCCGTACTGGTGCCAGATGCGGCACGTGCCCTCGCTGCTCACCATGCAGGCGCCCACCGGCGCATCGGGCACGCATTCCTTGCCGAACAGCGAGCACTTCTCGGGCGAGGAGATGCCGGCCATGATGTCGCCGCAGATGCAGAGCTGCGTGAGCGCCGCCGGCGCCTGCGTCCAGAGCCGCTTGAGGTCGATGATGAACTGGCGCCGGGCGTCGAAGCGCGCGAACTCGTCGCGCAGCCGCAGGTTGCCGTTCGGCACGTGCGCGATGCCGCGCCAGTTGCCGCCCGTGGTGCGGAACACCCGCCAGAGCTGTTCCTGCGCCACACGGTTGCCCTCCTTGGTGACGCAGCGCGGGAAGGTGTTCACCACCTCGTGGCGCCCGTCGCGGATCAGCTCCACGAGCTGCGCCAGGCCGGCCAGGATGTCCAGCGGCTCGAACCCGGCGACGACCACGGGAATCCCGTGGCGCTCCACGAATCGCTCGAAGATCCCCCAACCGGTGATCGTGGCCGCGTGGCCCGCGGCGAGGAACCCTTCGATGCGCGTCTCCGGCATCTCGGCTACGATCTCCATCACCGGCGGGATGTACTTGTGCGCAGAGAGCACGAAGAAGTTCGGCGGCGGGTCGGCCACCAGAATCGCCGCCGTGGCCACGGCCGTGGTCTCGAAGCCGCTGGCGAAGAACACCACCGGCTCGTCGGTGTCGCGCGCGATCTCGACCGCCTGCGCGGCGCTGTACACGACGTCCACGTTCGCGCCCATCGACTGCGTCTCGGCCAGGGAGCGCACCGTCCCCGGCACGCGCAGCATGTCGCCGTAGGTCACCACCCGCACGCCGTCCTCGGCCAGCACCACCGCCTCGTCCACTTCCGGGAGGTCGGTGACGCACACCGGACACCCCGGGCCCATGATCACGTCGAGCGCGGCTGGAAAGGTCTGCCGCAACCCGAACTTCGCGATCGCCTGCTCGTGGCTGCCGCACACGTGCATGACCGTCACCGGCGCGCGCCCGATCTGGTCGCACATGTGGCCGATGGCGCCCGCCAGGTCGCGGGCCCGCGCCGGGTCGCGGAACTTCAGCTCGCCCGCGCCCTTCGGCAGCACGGGCGCCGCCACCGGGGCGTCAGGCACCGTTCGCTCCTGCCGGCTTGCCGGCCGATGGGCGGGTGGCGTCGATCTCGCCGCGCACGTCGGCCGCCATCATGTCGTTCTCCGCCTCGCGCAGCAGCAGTTCGTACAGCGCGAGCGTTTCGGCGATCTCGTGGCTGGGAATCCGCCGGATGGCGAACCCGACGTGATTCAGGATGTAGTCGCCGGGCGCCACGGGCTCATCGATGATGTCGAGTCGTGTCTCGCGGCGAATGCCGAAGAAGTCGACCTGCGCGATCTGTCCATCCACTTCCAGTACGCGGCCGGGAACCCCGAGGCACATCGTTCCTCCCTGGTGCGGGCGGGGCGAGACCCCGCGCGATGGGCCCAAGCTGGGAATCGCACCGTCGTCCGTCAGTCAGGCAGCGGGGTGGTTCGTGTCAGGGAAAGCCGTACGCGCCGTCGGCATCCGACGACCATAGGGGAAGTCGCATGACACGGTCGTCGGTGCGCTCCCCACAAAACTCCGGTATTTGCCGACGGTCGCGCGGAAGTGCGAACGGCAGGTTCAACTCCGCAGCAACAGGTGACGATACGAAATGCTGCAGGACAAGTACGAACCATCACTCGAGTTTCACCGAGCAGTCCCCCCACGCCCCCACGGAGTGCGGAGAACGATAAACATGAAATCCTCTACGAGTCCGGTGCTGGGACGGCTGATCGCGCTGTTGGTCGGCGCGGTCGTCGTCTCCTCGTGTACCAGCGAACGAATCGCCTACCGGAGCGAACCGAGCTTCACGACGCCGCCAGCGGCGGCCGCGAACTTCGTCGGGTACGCGGACACGGTCACCAAGCAGACCGTGTGCGGCAATTGTCACGTGGACCAGCAGGCCAAGTGGTCCACCACCAAGCATGCGAATGCCTGGGCGGATCTCCAGGCCAGCGGCCACGCCGGCGCCTCGTGCGCCCCCTGCCATACCGTGAACTCCAACGGCAACGCCTCGCCCGATTCGGCGTCCGGCTACCTCTCCACGAACGACACTCGGTACGAGGACGTCCAGTGCGAGAGCTGCCACGGCGCCGGCCTGACGCACGTCACGGCGCCCGGGCTGTCCAACCGCCCGTTGGCCTCGATCGCGGTCGACACCGGCGCCGCGTTCGGCGACGGGTGCGGGGAGTGCCACACCGGCACGCACGATCCCTTCGTCGACGAGTGGGTCCAGACCAAGGATGCCGGCCACGCGCATCTGGAAGCGCACGCGCTCGGCAACGCCGCGTGCACGAACTGCCACGTCGGCCAGGACGCCCTGACCGCCTGGGGCGTGAACACCAACTACAAGGAAGCCACCGAGGAAGCCACCAACCCGATGGGGATCACCTGCGCGGTTTGCCACGACCCGCACGGCGGTCCGAACGTCGCCCAGCTGCGCTACCCGGTCGACGTCCCCGACACCGCTGCCAACCTCTGCATGCGCTGCCACCAGCGGAATGGCAAGCCGGTCGCCCCGGCGAGCAGCCACGCCCCGATGGCGCCGGAAGGTCCGGTCCTCCTCGGCTACGCGGGCTACTTCCCGGCCAACTACACCGGGCCGGATACCATCATCGGCACGCACGGCTCATCGGCCAACGCGAAACTCTGCGTGACCTGCCACATGGGTACGCAGACGATCACCGACTCGACCGGTGGGTTCGTGGTCAGCTACCAGGGGCACACGTTCGCCGCCGCCCCGTGCCTGGACGCCAACGGCGTCCCGACCACGGGCGAGTGCGACATCTCGCAGCGTTCCTTCTCGGCCTGCGCCACCAGTGGTTGCCACGGCAGCCCCGCCGCCGCTCGGTCGGCCTGGACCGCGGTCACCGGCCGGCTCGCGCTGCTCGACTCGGCGCTGAACAGCCAGCTCGTTCAGATCCCGGCCACCGAATTCCAGAGCACGACCATGAATTCGGCCATCGGGGCAAAGTTCAATCTGCAACTGGCCGAGAAGCCGGGCAGTGAAGTCCACAATCCGTTCCTGATGGAAACGCTGCTCACCAAGAGCATCCAGCAGATCCAGACGGACTACGGGATCGCGCCGACGATCAGCGTGAATCTCGCCAACATTCTGCCGCAGGGAGCGGCCAACTACCGCTAACGAGTGGGGATGGGTGGGCGGCAGGGGGTGAAGCCAGCATACCGGCTCCACCCCCTGTCGTCGTCCCGCAGCCGGATGGACTGAGGGAGAACCGGTATTGCCGTCTGCCGTCACGGTGCTACCTATAGTAACGCCGGGAGTGGGAAACGGATGACGCGCGCGTAGGGCTTTCCCCCACAAAACTCCGGCATCCTCCGACGGTGGGGCATTCGAGCAGACACCACATTTCGCGTCACTCGAAGGCGTTACGAGAACGAATCGAATTGGAGCAGCCGGAGTAGCGAACGCAGGGCAGTCTGATCCCACGTCCCCCAACGGTGTGCGGAGAGTAGATATGAGAGTCTCGAGAAATCCGGTTTTGGGGCGGCTTACCGCGGTGCTGATCGCAGCGGTGGTCGCCTCTTCGTGTACCAGCGAAAAGATCGTCTACCGGAGCGAGCCGAGTTTCACGACGCCCCCGACGGCGGCGGGTGACTTCGTCGGGTACTCCGACACGGTCACCAAGCAGACCGTCTGCGGCAACTGTCACGTCGAGAAGCAGGGGCAGTGGGCCGGCACGAAGCACGCCTCGGCATGGGCCGACCTGCAGGCCAGCGGGCACGCCGGCGCCTCCTGCGAACCCTGCCACACGATCAGCAAGAACGGCAACGCGGTCACGCAGGATCAGGTCGGCTACACCTCCACGCACGACGCGCGCTACGAAGACGTGCAGTGCGAGAGCTGCCACGGCCCGGGGCTGGCCCACATCACCTCGCCAGGGCTCGGCAATCGTCCGTTGGCCTCGATCGCCGTCGATACCGGTGCGGCGTTCGGCGATGGCTGCGGCGAATGCCACAGCGGCACGCACGAACCGTTCGTCGACGAGTGGAAGCAGTCGATGCACGGGCAGATGAACTCGCACGCGATGGGGAACGCGAGTTGCCAGCCCTGCCACACGGCGCAAGGTGCGCTGGCGGCCTTCAACGTCAACACGGCCTATCTCGAGAAGGACCAGGTCGCCACCAACCCGCTGCCGATCGTCTGCGCGGTGTGCCACGATCCGCACGGCAGCGACAATCCGGCCCAGCTTCGGTTCCCGATCAACAGCACGGACCCGACGCAGAACCTGTGCATGAAGTGCCACCAGCGGAACGCGGTGGCCGACCCGACCAACACCCACGGGCCGCACTCGCCGGAAGGCCCACTCCTCATCGGAACCGCTGGTTGGTGGCCCCCGGGCACCCAGCTCAATCTGCCCGACACCATCGTTGCTACCCACGGGTCGAGCCGTAATCCTGGCCTCTGCGTGACCTGTCACGTCAACCGCTTCACGGTCACCGATCCGAACACCGGCAACTTCGCCTTCCAGGCGACCGGCCACCTGTTCGTCGCCATCCCGTGTCTCGATGCCAGCGGGCTGCCGACCACGGACAACACGTGCGATATCTCGGCACGCTCCTTCAGCGCCTGCACGGCGAGCGGCTGCCACGGCAGCGACGCCGTCGCCCAGTCGGCACTGACGGCCACGCGGGGGCGCCTGGCGCTCCTCGACTCGACGCTGGCGCACCAGCTGGCGCAGGTGGATCCGGCGGAGCTGGCGGTGAGCACCACGCTCACCACCGCCAAGGGCGCGCAGTTCAATCTGCAACTCGCCGAGGAGCCGGGGTCGGTGGTTCACAACCCGTTCCTCATCGAGGCGCTGCTGACGGCGAGCATCAACCAGATGCAGAAGGACTATGGCATCGCGCCGCAGGTTGGCGTGAACCTCAACAACATCCTGCCCACGATGTTCCACAAGTGATCGGGGCGGGGCTGGCATGACGCAGTAGACTCACTCGGTGCGGGCCGGGAACGAACACCTTCCCGGCCCGCACCAGCACCGGGCCCCAGGGCCCGGTGCCCGGACCTCGAACCGGTGCAGCGGTACCGGAGGCGACGATGATCGCGCGCGATCGAGCACACGACGCCAGTGGCCGTGGATCTCGACCGAAGGGGCTGGCTCGATGGACGCGGCGCATGCTCTGGGCCGCGCTCGCCGTCGGACTGCCCACGGTGTCGGCGGCGCCGGCACGTGCCCAGGGATACGTCATCCAGGGCTCGAGTTGGGCGCAGTTCCTCGATATGCGGCCCCTGGTGACGGACAGTGTGCCGTTCGGCTCCACCGACTCGGTGTCGACGCTCTTCCGCCGGACGCCGAGCGGCGTGATCACCACGTGCACGGTGGGCGACCCGTACTGCTATTTCTACCGCTCGGCACCACGCGCCAGCCTCACGGCGCTGATGCAGGACCTCGACGTGACGGCGTGGGGGCTGCGGCCCGGGCTCAGCATCCATGCGCAATTGCGAGGACGAACCGCCCAGGGCGACGCCCGCGATCTCTGGCCGCAGGCCAACCAGAACTTCGACGTCCTGGCCGCGTACGCCGAGTACGACCGCGCGCCGGTGCTGGCCCGCCTCGGACGGCAGTGGGTCACCTCCGCGCTCGGCGTTTTCAACTTCGACGGGGCGTCGGTGACCGTGCGCCCGATTCCGATGCTGGGCCTCAGTGCCTACGGCGGCGGCACGCTCGTGCAGGGGCTCGACCGCCCGCTCGGCGCCGCCGCCCTCTCCCCGGTGGAGGACATCCCGCCCGTGGACAAGTCGTTCCTGGTGGGCGGTACCATGCAGTTCCGGCCGGGACCGGGAACCGCCGTGCAGGTGCAGTACCAGCGGGAGATCCGGAACGATCGGGGTGCGCTGTACTCGGAGCGACTGGCGGCGACCGCCGAATTCCGCTCCTCGCTCGCCAGCTTCGGCGGGGCGGCGACGCGCGATCTGGCCACCGAGACCTTCAACGATCTGACGGCGCACGTCGCCTTCAATCCCTGGCACCGCATCGGGTCCCGCCTCGAATTCCGTCACTACTCACCCTACTTCGATCTGTGGACCATCTGGGGGGCGTTCTCACCGGTGGGCTACAACGAGATGACCGGGAATCTCAACTGGAGCACGCCCGGCACCCGGATGGCGTTCGGCCTCACCGGCGGATACCGCTCATACGCGGACACGTACACCGGCGTCGCCTCGCTCCCGCTCCGCACCAGCGGCTGGCGCGTGGGGGCCAACGGCTCCCTCCGCGCCACCGATGCCTGGTCGGTGCAGGGCAGCTACGACATGGACATCAATTTCGGGGCGTCGAGCACCGACGGCGATGTCTCGATCCGCTGGCAACCCAGCGATCGCGGTTCCCTGGCCGTCCACGGGACGGCGTTCCAGAACATCTACGAATTCTCGGTGGGTGAGGGGCGCGTGTGGGGCACCGGCCTCGAGGGCGCCTACCGGATTCGGCCGGACCTGCGCCTGGTCGGCGATGCCACCCTGTATCACCACACGGGCCGGAACGAACCCGACCTCGCGGACTGGAACCAGCGCCGCGCCAGCCTGCGCCTCGAGTGGCGGGTGGGCGGGGAACCGGGGACCGGTTCGTGGACCGTCGGTCCGGTGAGGCGGCCATGAAGATTCGACGCCTGCTCGTCCCGCTGGTGCTCGCGGTGGCCACCGCCACCCTCGGCACCCAACAGCCGCGGGGAGCGTTTCCGCACGCGCGGCACGCGAAACTCTTCCCGACCTGCGCCGGATGCCATGCCGGAATCACCGACGGCGATTCGGCCCGCATGTTTCCGACATCGGACGCCTGCGCCCAGTGCCACAACGGCACCGACGTCCGCCGCGTGGCGTGGAGCGGGCACGTGGAACGCGCCACCAATCTCAAGTTCTCGCACACCGACCATGAATTGATGTCGGCCCAGGGCGGGTCGCCCGCCACGTGCGTGAACTGTCACGGCCAGCAGGCGGGGACCGATACGGCGTGGATGCACGTGGCCGGTGCCAATCCGAGCGCCTGCATCGCCTGCCACCGCCATCAGGCGCCGGAGCATCTGGCGGCCTCGGCGGATTGCAAGACCTGCCACAAGACGCTGGTGCAGGCGGCCAACCTTTCGGCGGCCACCATCGCGGCGTTCCCGAAGCCGGCGTCGCATAGCGATCCAACCTGGCTGGCCACGCACGCGCCGAAGAACGACGCCCAGATTGCCCAGTGCGCCATCTGTCACGCCCGGGAAAGTTGCGAACGCTGTCACGCGAACGCGGAACGGCTCCCCGCCATCCAGGCGCTCGACCATGACGCGCGGGTGGCCGAGTTGGAGCGCGGCGTCGAGCCGGCGTACTTCACACCGGCGTCCCACAAGGCGTACACCTGGAGCTACGCGCACGCGGCCGGCGCCCGCGCCGCGCCGCAGACCTGCGCCAGCTGTCACACACGCACCAGCTGCACCAGCTGCCATACCGGGCAGATGGGGCGCGACGTGATCGACCAATTGCCCGAGCCCAAGCCCGGGCGCGCCCCTGGGGTCGTGCTCATCCACGCCGGCCAGCGCGCGGCGCCGCCCGCCGCCGGCCCGGCCATGCTCGCCGCCCGGTCCGCGCCGGCACCGGCGGCGGCCGCGGGGCCGGTGTTGCTGGCCAGCGGCCGCGACACCGTGCGGTCAGCGGTGGTCCACGTCCATCCCGACGGGTTCGCCACCAACCACAAGACGGTGGCGGCGAGCGGGCAGCTGAACTGCCAGGGCTGCCACCAGCCCCGCGACTGCACCGCCTGTCACGACGGCGTCTCCACCCGCGGCAACTACCATCCGGCCGACTTCATGGCGCGGCACGCCACGAGCGCCTACGCGCAGGAACAGAACTGCAGCACCTGTCACCGCGTGGAAACGTTCTGCCGGTCGTGCCACCAGAAGTCCGGGATCGCCAACACCGGCGGAGTCCGCGGCACCGCGCACACCGGACAGCCGCTCTGGCTGCTCCAGCACGGACAGGCCGCGCGCCAGGGGCTCGCCTCGTGCACTGCCTGCCACCAGCAGCGAGACTGCCTGCGCTGCCACTCGAGCCTCGGGCTGCACGTCAACCCGCACGGGCCCGACTTCAACGCCGAGGCCATGGGGTCGCGGAACATGCAGATGTGCCTCGTGTGCCACCTGACCAATCCGCTGAAGAAGTGAGGCGCCGACCGGCGCGGACCGGCCATTGAGTGGGGGTACGAAACGAGGCACGGAGCCCGAACCGGGACTCCGTGCCTCGCTGCTTCGCCGGGGCGGTCAGTTTGCCGACGGCTTCTTCGCGCCTGTCTCGTGCATCTTCCGGAGGGCGCTGTCGGTGAGCATCTCGGTGCTCGTGCTCTCGCGCCGCTTGATCTCGGCGCTCGCGCTGTCGGCCAGCGCCTTGTTGCCCAGCTTGTCGGCGGCCATGTAGATGCCGAAGAAGGGCGCGGCGTTCAGCGGCGCGAGGTCCGACGACTGGCGGTAGCTCTTGAGGGCGGCGGCGTAGTTGCCGGCGCGGTACTGGGCGTTGCCGCTGTCCAGGGCCGCCCGGGCCTCGGGCGACATCGTGGTGTGCGGATTGGCCGTCCCGGTGCTTCCCGCCGCCATTGCGGACAGGGGCAACTTGGCCGGATCCTGGCCCTGCTGCTTGCACGCGCCGGCGGCGAGCAGCGCCGGCAGCGCGAGGAGACCGATGGCGCGCGACGCGCCGCGGGAATGCTCGAACATGACTGACCTCGGGTCGTGGGCGACGAAAGCTGCACTGACTGGGCAGGAGTATCGCGGAACGGGGGCTTCCGACGCAGCCGGACGTTTGCCGCCCCCGGAGTAAGCATTTCCCCCACAGGCCCGTCGGCGCAACCCCGCACCCGGTTCAGGCTTTCGCTTCTGTACCCCTTCCGCGGGGCCCCCGATCATGTACACACGCGATCGTCCATTCAAACGGCATCCGGGATCGGAAACGCCGACCGTGCGGTGCCGTGCTACGCCAACCCATCCTAGGGGGTTGTGTCATGCTCACGCCAACCACGCACGCGTGGTCAGACGATGAGGCGCTTGGCGGATTTCTCGGCCGCCGCGGCATCAGCCGGCGCGACTTCATCGAATTCTGTGGACAGATGGCCGCTGTCCTCGGACTCAGCAGCCTGGCGGTGCCGCGAATCGCCGAGGCCATGCAAGCCCTGAAGCGGCCCAGCGTCATCTGGCTGCAATTGCAGGAATGCACGGGGTGCGTGGAGAGTGTCATCCGCACCGCGGATCCGACCATCGGCGACCTCGTGCTCGACACGATCTCGCTCGACTTCATGGATACCCTCATGGCGGCGGCCGGGCACCACGCCGAGCAGGCGCTGGAGAATGCCCGCAAGGAGAACGCCGGCAAGTACGTGCTGATCGTCACCGGCTCGGTGCCGACCAACGAGAACGGGATCTACACCACCATCGCCGGGAAGACGGCGCGCACGCTCCTCGAGGAGACCGCCAAGGACGCGGCGGCCGTGATCGCCGTGGGCGCCTGTGCCCACTGGGGCAGCGTGCAGGCCGCGAAGCCGAATCCCACCGGCGCGGTGGGCGTCTCGGAAATCATCAAGGACAAGCCGGTGCTCAACATCGCCGGCTGCCCCCCGATTGCCGACGTGATCACGGCGACCGTGGTGCACTTCCTCACCTTCGGGCGCTTGCCCGAGACCGATTCCGACGGACGGCCACTGTTCGCCTACGGCAACCGGATTCACGATCAGTGCCCGCGGCGGGCCCACTACGACGCCGGCCAGTTCGTGCGCACCTTCGACGACAATGGCGCCCGCGAGGGCTGGTGCTTGTACGAAGTGGGCTGCAAGGGGCCGGCCACGTTCTCGCCCTGTCCGATCTTCATGTGGAATTCGCACACCGACTTCCCGATCGGCGCCGGGCACCCGTGCATCGGCTGCACCGAGCGCAATTTCTGGGATACGATGACGCCGTTCTACAACCGCCTGCCCAACGTGGCCGGCGTGGGCGTGGAGCACACGGCGGACATCCTCGGGGCCGCGCTGGCCGTCGGAGCCGCTGCCGGCGTCGCCGCTCACGCGGCGGCGACGGGGTTGTATCAGATCCGTTCGCGGCGCGCCGAAGCGCGCGCCGATCACTCGCCGAGCGCAACCGGCCGGGAGGACAGCCATGGCGAAAACTAAGGTCGTGATCGATCCGATCACGCGCATCGAGGGGCACCTGCGCATCGAGGCCCAGGCCGAGAACGGCAAGGTGGCCAACGCCTGGGCGTCGGCCACGCAGTTCCGGGGCATCGAGATCGTGCTCCAGGGCCGCGACCCGCGTGACGCTTGGGCGTTCGCCCAGCGCATCTGCGGCGTCTGCACCGTGGTGCACGCCGTGGCGTCGTGCCGCGCCGTGGAGGACGCGCTCGACATCCACATTCCACCGAACGCCAATACGATCCGGAATCTCGTGCACGGCATGCAGTTCGTGCAGGATCACGTGATCCACTTCTATCATCTGCACGCGCTCGACTGGGTGGACGTGGTGAGCGCCCTCAAGGCCGATCCAGCGCAGACGGCGAAGATCGCGGCGTCGATCTCGCCGTGGCCCAACAACTCCCCCACGCACTTCCGCGAGGTGCAGGAGCGCGTGAAGACGTTCGTGGGCAGCGGACAGCTCGGGATCTTCAGCAACGGCTACTGGGGCCACCCGGCCTACAAGCTGCCGCCCGAGGTCAACCTCCTCGCCGTGGCGCACTATCTGGAGGCGCTCGACTGGCAGCGTGACGTCATCCGCCTGCACACGATCTTCGGCGGCAAGAACCCGCACCCGAACTTCCTCGTGGGCGGCATGGCCAGCGCGATCAATCTCGAGGGTACGGCGACGATCAACGCCGCCAAGCTCACCGAGATCAAGGACATGATCACCCGGGCCCAGCGGTTCGTCGAGCAGGTGTACTGGCCCGATCTCGTCGCCATCGCCGGCTACTACAAGGAGTGGGCGGGTATCGGCGGCGGCACCGGCAACTACCTCTCCGTGGGCGAGTTCCCGGAGACCGACATCCGCGACGTCAACTCGCTGTACCTGCCGCGCGGGATCGTGATGAACAAGGATCTGAGCAAGGTGCTGCCGTACGACCATACGAGCGTCACCGAGTCGATCCACAGTTCGTGGTACGACTACGACAAGGGGCCCGAGGCGGCGCTGCACCCGTGGGAAGGGGAGACGAAGCCCCACTACACCGGCCCGGCGGCTCCCTGGACGTACCTCCAGGATGAGCAGAAGTACACGTGGATGAAGGCGCCACGGTACGACGGCAAATCCATGGAAGTGGGTCCGCTGGCGCGCATGCTCGTGGCCTACGCCAGCGGTCACAAGGAAGTGAAGGAGATCGTCGGCGACACACTCAAGGCGCTGAATGCCCCGCCCGCCGCGCTCTTCTCGACGCTCGGCCGGACCGCCGCCCGCGGCATGGAAACCGTGCTGCTGGCCCGCCGGATGAGCGTCTGGTTCGACAATCTCGTGGCCCGCATCAAGGCCGGCGACGTCTCGACCTTCGCCAAGTCCAAGTGGGAGCCCTCGAGCTGGCCCAAGACCAGCCGCGGCTACGGCGTGCTCGATGCGCCGCGCGGCGCGCTCGGCCACTGGGTGGAGATCGAGGACGGCAAGATCTCGCGCTACCAGTGCGTGGTCCCCACCACGTGGAACGCGTCGCCGCGCGACGCCGGCGGCCAGCTCGGCCCGTATGAAGCCGCGCTGACCGACAACCACCCGCTCGCGGACCCCGAGCAGCCGCTCGAGATCCTGCGCACGGTCCACTCGTTCGATCCGTGTATCGCCTGCGGCGTCCACGTGCTCGATGCCGAAGGGGACACGGTGACGGAGGTGCGCGTGCAATGAACCCCCGCGACGCCAAGCAGCAGCGGGAACCGCATTGGCCGTCCATCGATCAGCGGGCGCTGACGACGACCTATGAGCAACCGCTCGGCGGCGGGTACCCCGAGCATCGCTGGGTGTACCTGTGGCACTGGCCCATTCGCGCGATGCATTGGGCGGCGGCGATCAGCATCGTCACGCTCGTCGTCACCGGGCTCTGGATCGGGCGGCCATACTTCCTGTCCGTCGGACCCAGCCCGAATTTCGGGCTGCAATGGGTGCGCCTCGTCCACTTCATCGCCGCCGGCGTGCTGGTGGCCACGGCGATCGTCCGCGTGTACTGGCTCTTCGCCGGCAATCGCTTCGAGCGGCTCCCGGCGCTGTTCCCGGTGCACAAACGGGATTGGGTGAACCTCGTCAAGATGGTCAAGTTCTACCTGATGATCCATCCCGAGCGTTCGCCGCGCTACCTCGGCCACAATCCCCTGCAGCAGTTGGCCTACACCTTCACCTACGTGGTGGCCGGCATCATGGTGGTCACCGGGTTCATCATGTTCGGTGAGGCCAACCCGCACGGCGTGTTCATGCACACGGTGGGCCACCTCGCGCCGTACCTGGGCGGATTCCAGGGCGTGCGCGTGATCCACCACGTGGCCACCTGGTACTTCCCGTTCTTCATCATTCTGCACGTGTACCTCGCCATCCGTGCCGACCTGCTGGAACGCAGCGGCACGATGTCGTCCATCGTCAGCGGGGGACGGTTCGTGCCCACCGACGAGCACTATGCCGACGGCTGAACCCCGCCACGGCGACCTGGTCATCGGGCTCGGGAATCCCCTGCTCGGGGACGACGGCACCGGTCTCGTAGCGCTGGAACGGCTGCGTGACCGGTGGCGGGTGCCCGAGAGCGTGGAGTTGGTGGACGGCGGCACCTGGGGGATGATGCTGCTGCCGATGATCGAGACGGCGGACCGCGTGCTCTTTCTGGACGCGATCCGCACCGGCATGCCGCCGGGGACCGAGGCGGTGCTCGAGGGCGACGAGATTCCGCGGGCGTTGGCGATGAAGCTCTCCCCGCACCAGCTCGACCTGCGCGACGTGCTGGCCGTCGCGCAGCTTCGCGGCACCCTGCCGGCGGTGACCGTCGCCATCGGCCTCCAGCCGGCGGGATTCGAGATGGGCGACGGCCTCTCCCCCCGCGTCGCCGAGAAGATCGACCGGCTGGTGGAGTTGGCGGTGGATCAGCTCCGGTCGTGGGGCCACGTCTGCCGGCCGCGCACGGGCGGGCGTCGGGTTCCGGCCGGCGATTGGGCGCTCCCGACCACCGGATGGCCGGCGGCGCCGGGGACGCCATCATGCACGAGATGAGCGTCGCCATGGAAATCTGCCGTATCGTGGACGAGAAGTACGACCGCGACGCCGGCACCCTGGTGACGGTGGGAGTCGAGGTCGGCGACGACGCGGGACTCGAAATCGAAAATCTGGAATTCTGCCTCGAGGCGCTGCTCTCGCAGCCGCACTTCGGCGGCGCCAAACCGTTCCTCGACCGCAAGCCCGGCGACGTGCTGCGGGTCAGCTACCTGGAGTTGGACGATGGCCATTAGAACGATCGACGTCCGCGAACGCGTCATGGAGAAGAACGACGCCATTGCCCGTGACATCCGGTCCCGTCTCGACGCCCGCGGCGTCGCGGCGCTCAACCTCGTGTCGTCGCCCGGCGCCGGCAAGACGCTGCTCCTCGAACGGACGCTGGACGCGCTCGGCGACGAGCTGCGGATGGCCGTCATCACCGGCGACGTGCAGACGCAGAACGACGCCGAACGCCTGGCCCGCCACACCAACCGGCTCGTGCAGGCGGTGGTCACCGGTGGCGCTTGCCACCTCGACGCCCGCCAGATCGACAACGGGCTCGAGGCCGTGGACCTCGACGACACCGACCTGCTGTTCATCGAGAACGTCGGCAACCTCGTCTGTCCCGCGTCGTGGTACCTGGGCGAGGATGCGAAAGTCGTCGTGTTCTCGGTGACCGAGGGAGAGGACAAGCCGCTCAAGTATCCCAAGATGTTCCGCGAGGCCCGCTACGCGGTGCTGAACAAGATGGATCTGCTGCCCTACGTGCCCTTCGACGTCGACCGCGCCGTCGCGTTCGCCCGCGAGGTGAATCCGGCGCTGGAGTTCTACTTCACGTCGGCCACCACGGGGACCGGCCTCGATGCGTGGTACGACTTCATCCGCCGGACCGCGCGCGCGCGGCGAGCACCGGAGCGCGCGCCGGCCGCGGCGCGCGCCTAGCGCATGCACCGGGCGGTCGAAGCGGGCGGGGCGGAGTCGAGGGCCGGGCGGCTGACGGACGGACTCCGCCTTCGTGTGACCGGGGTGGTGCAGGGGGTCGGGTTCCGCCCGTTCGTGCACCGGCTGGCCGTGCGCCACGGCCTTCGCGGGTGGGTCCGCAACACCACTGGCGACGTCGAGATCGCCGTCGCCGGCGACGCCTGCGACGTCGATCGCTTCGTGCGGGCCCTCAGCCTCGAGGCGCCGCCGCTGGCCCGCATCGACCGCGTGGAACGCGAGGCCCTGGGCGACGCCATCCTCGGCGCCTTCCGCATCGTCGAGAGCGACGGCTCCGGCCAGGAGGGGCAGTGGGTCTCCCCCGACGTCGCCACCTGTCCCGATTGCGAGGCGGAACTCTTCGATCCCACCAACCGCCGCTACGGGTATCCGTTCATCACCTGCACCAACTGCGGGCCGCGGTACACCGTCATCGAGCACATGCCGTATGACCGCGAACGCACCAGCATGCGCGCGTTCCCGCAGTGCCCCGCCTGCGCGCGCGAGTACGCCAACATCGGCGACCGGCGCTATCACTCGGAGACCAACAGCTGTCCGCTGTGCGGGCCACGACTGTCGTACCTCGACCGCCGGGGCCACCCGGTTGGTGCCGGAGATCCCATCGCGCGGGCCGGCGCCCGGCTCCGGGCCGGCGGCATCGTCGCCGTGCGCGGCGTGGGCGGCTTCCACCTGGCCTGCGACGCCACGGCGGTGGAGGCCGTGGAACGGCTGCGCCGGGGCAAGCACCGGGACGGCAAGCCGCTCGCCGTCATGGTGCGGTCCGTCGAGGAGGGGCGGCGCCTGGCGGAAATCTCGAGCGAGGAGGCCGCGTGGCTGGAGCGCCCCAGCCGGCCGATCGTCGTGCTCCAGGCGAGCCACCACTCCCCCGTTGCCCCGCCCGTGTCGGGCGGGTTGGGCACCATCGGGCTCATGCTCGCCTATACGCCCGTTCACCTGCTGCTGCTCGAAGCCGCGGGGACTCCGCTCGTCATGACCAGCGGCAACCGCAGCGGCGAGCCGCTCGCGGCGTCGCTCGCCGAGGCGGTGCGCGACCTTGGAGACGTGGCCGACGCCTACCTGACGCACGACCGGGAAATCGTCGCCCGGATCGACGACTCGGTGCTGCGGGTCGTTCCCGCGGCGCTCCGCCCCGACGGCGCGGTGCTCGGCTCCGCCGTGCTCATGCGCCGCGGACGCGGGTTCGCGCCCCTCCCCGTGTCGTTGCCCGTGGCGGCGCCGGTTCCCCTGGTGGCCGTCGGTCCGCACCTGAAGAACACGTTCGTGCTGGCCACGGGACACCATGCGTACGTCAGTCCGCACATCGGCGACCTGGAGACGCTCGACACGGCCGAGCACTGGGAGCGGACGTACGCCTCGTTCCGCGAGCTGTTCCGAATCGAACCGGTGGTCGCCGCGCGAGACCTCCATCCGCAGTACCTGTCCACGCGCCTCGCCGAGGACCTGGGGCTGGAGCGGGTGATCCCGGTGCAGCATCACCATGCCCACATCGCCGCCGTGGCCGCGGAGCACGGCGTCACCGACCCGGTGATCGGCGTGGCGTTCGACGGCACGGGGTACGGCGACGACGGCAACACGTGGGGCGCGGAGATTCTGGTGGCGGACCTCGTGACCTATCGCCGGGCGGCGCAGTTGCGCTACGCACCGCTCCCCGGCGGAGACGTCGCCGCCCGGTCGCCCTGGCGCGTGGCTCTCGGCTACCGGTCGTTGGCGCCCGAGCACGGGGACGCGTTCGAGCTCGCCTTTGCCGACGTGGATCCGCGCACCCGCCACCTGGTGGAAGGGCAGCTCGACGCCGGGGTGAATGCGCCGCTCGCCTCGTCCATGGGACGGTTGTTCGATGCCGCGGCGGCGGTGCTCGGCGTCTGCCGGGAGTCGCACTTCGAGGGCGAGGCGGCCATGCGGCTGGAGGCCTGTGCGGGCCGCGGAGCCGCCGATCCCCTGCCGTACGAGATCACCATGGCGGCCGACGGCAGGGCATGCTTCGATCCGCTGCCCCTGCTGGTGGCCCTGGGGCTGCGGGCACGGCGGGGGGAGGACGTCCGCCGGCTGGCGGCCGCCTTCCATGAGAGCATCGCCCAAGGCACCGCCGAGTTCGTGGGCTCCTTGGCGGCACGGGAGGGTATCACCCGGGTGGCGCTGGGTGGCGGCGTTTTCCAGAACGTTCGGCTGTTGGCCTCGCTCGCCCGGCGCCTGCAAGCGATCGGGCTCGAAGTACTTGCGCCAAAGGTGCTGTCGCCGAACGACGGTGCCGTCAGCTACGGACAGGCGGTGGTGGCCGCGGCCAGGCTGGCCGTGAGCTGAGGCCCCCGGGGGGCGGCAGGCGGGTGGCTGGGCGACGAGCGCCGATTTCTGGTAGACTTGAACGTGGAATCGATGGGCGCCGCGACGACTTTCAGGAGGACGCATGCCGGCTCGACGGAGTGCACGACGTAGCGCGATGCTGGCCGCGGTGGCCACGGCGCTCGTGGCCGGTGGCTGCTTCTCCAAGCCCAAGCATCCGATTCCGGAGCCCGAGCCCGTACGACTCGACATCACGAACCACGCGTTTGCGGACATCGACGTGTACGTGCTCCCGTCGCCCAACACCGGCGGCATTCGTCTCACCACGGTGGGCGGTTTCGCCAAGGCCTCGCTCAAGCTGCGGCCGCTCCAACTGCAGCCCGGCGGCGTGCTGCAGATGCAGCTGCACGCCATCGGCACCACGACGCGGTGGATCACCAGTGCGCTGACGGTATCGCCGGGCGAGCACGTGATGCTCGAGATCCACGCCGACGCCAACGGGAACCTGAGCCGCAGCATGCTCTATCCGCTTCCCGACGGCGACGGCGGGCGCCCGCCGCCGCGCTGACCCGGCTTCCCTTCCTGCGGGGAGTGGGCTAGAGTTCATATATTGCTACATCGGCATATACGCATATCGGAGGATATAGACGATGGCCAGACCGCACGGGCGCGCGCCCATGGTGATCACGCACGAAGGAGGTCTCCGGTTCGCGGCCCAGATCCGGTCGCACCGCCTCGTGGTCGACCAGCCGGCGGGGGTCGGGGAGGACGCCGGCCCCATGCCCCTGGAATTGCTCGGGGCGTCGCTCGGCACCTGCGTGGCGCTCTACGTGCAACAGTTCTGCGCGACCCGCGGGCTGCCGTACGAGGGGATGCGGGTGGAACTCGACCAGGTGGGTGCACAGAATCCGGGACGCATCGCCAGGTTCGTGGTGCGGGTGATGCTGCCGCAGGCGCTCCCCCCGCAGTATGCGGAGATGCTTGAACGCGTGGCGCGAAGCTGCCCGGCCCACAACACGCTCGTGCACGGCGCCGAGGTCGCGCTCGAGATCGAAGCGCCGGAGCCCGCGGCGGCCGCGGGGCCCCGGCTGAACCACGGGCCGGTTCGGGTCAACGCCCGACGCCGGCGTGCACCTTTCACCGACAGTCCCGGCTTCCCGTTCGTCGTACCCTTCGTGCGGTAAGGGAGCATGGGTCGGCACCGTCGGCGCCGTCGGGTCGTGGTCGCCAGGCTGGACCAGGATCCCGGCAGCGCGGAGCAGGTGCAGCAACGTATGAGCCCGCCGCTGGCATTCGGTTGTCGTACCCCGAGCCTGGCACCCGGCGGACATCGCGCGGTGCGCTCGTCCGCAGCCGTTGTGGGGTCACCCGCAGCGGCTGGTCTCTTCGCCCGAGGCCGAATCGAGACCGCTTTCAGGCCCCGGCGGCCGCCACCCGCTCGCGAGCATCGCGCCATCGTACCGCCCCGCCCTCGTTCTCCTCGTGTTCGGACGCGGGGCCCAACGTTCGGCCTGCCCGCGTAGTCAACCAAATGACACGGAACGTTTGCGTTCCCATGCAACGCCACACATGTTCCGGTCAGTCCAGGCAACACTGACCAGGCGCGCCCCCCGATAGACGGACGCGGCCGCCGCCCCTCCAGATACCGAGGGGCCGGCGACGCGGGTGCGCCGCCTCTCCCCCGATCGGTGCACAATCGACTTCTGCTGGTCCCCATACTTCTGGCCGCTTGCACGCAAGCGCGTTCTGTCGCAGCCCACCCATCCGTCGGCCCCGACGTCGGCAAACGGGCGGTGGCGTCACACGGCATGGTGGTGTCCGGAAATCCGTACGCCAGCGAGGCGGGCCTCGCCATTCTCCGCCAGGGCGGGAACGCGGTGGATGCGGCGGTCGCCACAGCGTTCGCGCTCGGCGTCACGGAGCCGATGATGAGCGGCCTCGGCGCCGGCGGCGGGCTGCTCTTCTACGACGCCGCCACGCAGCAGGCACAGTACGTCGACTTCTACAGCGAGGCGGGGAGCGTTCCCGATTCCACGCTGCGCCAACTCGGCACCTCGATCACGACCCGCGGGGTCGGGATCCCAGGCGCGGTGGCGGGCCTGCTCGGCGCCCAGGCAAAGTACGGCAAGCTCTCGCGCGCCGCGGTGCTGGCGCCGGCCATCCGCCTGGCGGCCGAGGGCTACGTGGCCAACTCGCTGTTGCAGCGCGAGGTCCGCGCCGACTCGGCCAAGGTGGCGCGCTACGAGGGGGCGCGCCGCATCTTCCTGCCCGACGGACATCCCGTGCGGGCGGGCGACCGGGTGGTGCAGCCGGAACTGGCGGCCACCATGCGGGCCGTCGCCGCGCAGGGGCCCGCCGTCTTCTACCGGGGGACCATCGGCGACGACATCGTGCGCGTGCTCCGGGCGGGCGGCAGTTCGATCAGCCGCGAGGACTTCGCCAACTACCAGGCCCGCGACAAGCGCCCGCTCTGTACCACCTACCACGGACGCGTCGTGCTCTCCGCGCCGGCGCCGCAGTCGGGCATGGAAGTGCTCGAGACGCTGAACCTGCTCGACGACCAACAGCTCCCGGCACTGGGTCTGCCCAGCCGCTCGCCCGAGGCATTCCGGGCGCTGGCGGGCGCGATGCGGGTGGCCGTCACCGATCGCGACGCGTTCGTGGGCGACCCGGGGCATGTGGGCGTTCCCCAGGCGGGCGTGTCGTCGAAGGCCTTCGCGGCCCGGCGCGCGGCGCTCGTCGACTCGGCCGTGCGCGGACGGCTGCAGCCCGGCGATGCGTGGGTGGACGATCACGCCCCGCCGCCCGGCGGGTGCGCGCGCCTGCACCCGGGCGGCCCCTCGGCGCTGCCCCGCGTGGCGTCGCTGGGCGTGCCGGGCGACGGGGAGTTCGCCGAGACCACCCACATGACCGTGGTCGACGCCGACGGAAACGCCGTGTCGCTCACCAACACGCTCGGGCTCGGGTTCGGCACCGGCACGTGGGTGGACGGCGTGTTCTTCAACAGCGCGCTGTTCAACTTCGCCCGCAACGATTCCGGTCCCAATGCGGTGGGGCCGCACCGGGTGCCGGCGTCCACGATCGCGCCCACGGTGGTGCTGCGCGACGGGCACGTGGAGATGGTGGTGGGATCGCCGGGATCGGCGGCCATTCCGCCGGCGATCGTGGAGACGATCGTCTACGGGCTCGACTACGGGCTCGATCCACTGGCGGCGCTGCGGATGCCGCGCGTGATCCCGACCGTGGGGACGCAGCTGCGCATGGAGGACGGATTTGCCGGCGCCGTGTACGCGGCGGCGCGGCAGTGGGGATACGCCGTGGAAACGGCGCCGCCGGTGGACATGGGATTCGGCGGCGTGACGGTGATTCAGCGCGTCGACGGCCGCTGGGTGGGCGCCGCCGACCCGCGGCGTGATGGTGAGGCGCGGGGCTACTGATGCCCGAGGCTCAGGAGCGGACGCGTATCGAGTGTCGAATGGAACGCCGGATGGCGGTTCCGTTCATCGTCGGCCTTTCTGCGAGGGAAGGCCAGTGCAGCAACCGAATGGAGGAACTCTTCAAATGAAGTCACGAGCAATCAGATGCTGGTGCCTGGCCGCGGTCGCGATGATCGTGGCCCCGGCCGCGCTGCTGGCACAGAGCGCGACGGGCACCATCTCCGGGACGGTCACGGATGCCGGCTCGGGCGCGCCGCTGGCCGGCGCTCAGGTTTCGATTCCGTCGACCCACCAGGGGGCGCTGGTCGGCGCCGACGGGCGGTTCACCATCGCCCGGGTGCCCGTGGGCCGGGTGACCGTCCGCGCACAGATGATCGGCTTCGGCCCCGTGACGCGCGTGGTGGACGTGACCGCGGGGACGACGACGGCCGACTTCCAGCTCAAGCGCACCGCCGTCGCGCTCGCCGATGTGGTCGTGACGGCGACGGGTGAGGAGCGCACCAAGGAACTCGGCACGGCGACGTCGACCATCGACGCGGCATCGCTCGCCCGGGCGCCGGTGGTGAACGTGCAGCAGATCCTGACCGGACGCACCACCGGGGCCACGGTCATCTCGAATTCGGGACAGCCCGGCGCCGGCGGCACGATCCGCCTGCGCGGCATCAACAGCATCAGCCAGGGCAACAGCCCGATCATCTACGTGGATGGCGTCCGCATCTACAACGGCAGCACCGGGACGAGCATTCTGGGCCGCCAGAACGTGCGCCCGCTCAACGATATCGACGCCAACGACATCGATCACGTGGAGGTCATCAAGGGGCCGGCGGCGACCACGCTGTACGGCACCGAAGCGTCGGGCGGCGTGATCCAGATCTTCACCAAGCGCGGCGTGGCCGGCCGCCCGCAGTGGCACGTCGAGGTGGGCGAGGGGATGAACAGCATGGGACACGTCGGCCCCAAGAGCGACCCGACCGGCCTGTTCCTCAATAGCTGTTCCGGCGTCCACACCAACGAAGCCGGCAAGACGTTCGAGGATCCGACCTGTCCGTCCAGCGGAACCTGGCTGCGCGACGGCCAGGTGCAGCGCTACGGCGCCGACGTCCGCGGCGGCACCGCCGACGTCAGCTACTATCTGGGCGCCAACGTCAACCAGCAGCTCGGCGTGCTCCAGGAGGGCGGCAATCGCGACGGTGGGGTGCGCGGCAACTTCTCCTTCCGCCCCAGCAACGGCCTCGAGTTCGGGCTCAGCTCGCAGTTCACCGGCCGCCACGTGGACTGGGTGCCCGACGGCAACAGCGCCAACGGCGTGCTGCTCAACATCTCGCGCGGCGCCAACTCCAACTTCAAGGCGGGAACCAACTGCCCCGATCCGGTGGACGTCTGTCTCGACAACGGGACGCTGTTCGACGTCACGAGCTACACGCGGGAACACCACTACATCACGGGGTTCACCGCCAAGTACGATGCCGAAGGGCCGTTCACGACGCATCTCAACGTCGGGTACGACTACATCGACATGAAGCTGCAGAGCATGTATCCGTTCGGGTTCCCGCGGCAGGACCTGGGCCAGATCTGGCTCACCCCGCGTACGCAGACCCTGATCACGACCGACTTCGCGGCGAACTGGAAGCAGGGCTTCGGCCGCGACTGGCAGACCACGACCTCCGTGGGCGGCCAGATGTTCGACAACCGCAACGAGAGCGTCGACCTCGAGTCCGACTACTTCGCGGGGCCGGGACAGCCCGTGCTGACGTCAGGCTCGCTGCGCCTCATCAACGGCGCCACCGAGGAGCGGGTGATCAACGCCGGCTTCTTCGTGCAGGAGGTCGTCGGGTGGCGCGATCGCCTGTTCGTCACCGCGGCGCTGCGCACCGACGGCAACAGCGCATTCGGCAAGAGCTTCGGGCTGCAGAACTATCCCAAGCTCAGCGCGGCGTACGTGATGTCCGAGGAACCCTGGTGGCACGTGCCGCACGTGGAGACGTTCAAGCTCCGCGCCGCGCTCGGTGAGTCGGGCAAGGCGCCCGGTGCCTTCGACGCCGTCCGCACGTGGAATCCGGTGGCGGCCCAGAACGGCCAGCCGGCGTTCACGCCGTCGCAGGTCGGGAATCCGAATCTCGGACCCGAGCGCACCCGCGAGACCGAGGCCGGGTTCGACCTCAGCGCCTTCGACGGCCGGCTGGGCGTGAACGCGACGTACTACAAGCAGCACACGTTCGACGCGCTCATTCCCGTGGAACAGCCGCCCTCCAACGGATTCACCAACCGCCAGCTCGAGAACGTGGGCGACCTCGACAATTCGGGCTACGAGCTCTCGCTGAACGGCGAACTGGTGAGCGTGCACAACTTCGACTGGAGCGCGCGCCTCAACTACACCTACAACAAGAGCAAGGCCGGTAACCTCGGCGGCCAGACGATCACCATCGAGGACCTGTCGCGCACGTACGTCAAGCAGGGGTATCCGGTGCCGTCGTACTTCGGCTACAAGGTCACCAACCCCAACGACATCGCCAATCCGATCATCGACTCCAGCGGGTATCTGGGCGCCACCTATCCCGACCGGATCATCAGCCCGTCCACGTCGATCACGCTCTGGCGGAACTGGAAGATCGACGCCATCGGCGAGTGGCAGCTCGGCGGCCACCTGTTGAACGCCGTCGGCTATCAGAACGCGCACTACAACGTCTGGCAGCCGTGCTACGCGGCGCAGGACGCCATGCGCGCCGGCGACCTCAGCACGGTCACCGCGCTCGACCGCATGAAGTGCACGCTCAGCAGCTCGGCCCGCGACTACGCCTACTGGGTGGAGCCCGCGGACTTCTTCAAGCTGCGCAGCGTGACCGTGACCTACGCGATCCCGCCGCGGTACGCCCGCGGGCTCAAGGACGCCTCGATCTCGCTCTCCGGCACCAACCTGTGGACGAACAGCAAGTACACGGGCACCGATCCCGAGGTCGCGGACATCCGCACCAGCAGCTTCTCCCGGCGTGACTACTACGTATTCCCCACGTTCCGGACGTTCACGGCCACCCTGCGGTTCGGCTTCTGACCCGGACGGAGACCATTCATATGAAACTCACACGATCCATTCCCGCGGTCCTGGCCGTGCTCGCGTGCACGGCGTGCGACCTGTCGGTCACCAATCCGGGCCCGCTGCAGGACAGCCAGCTCAATACACCCGATGCGGTGCCGGCGCTGGTCAACGGCATGTCCGGCGATCTGTCGCTGGCCATCGGCAACTTCCTCATCGGCAACACCGTGATGACGGACGAGCTGACGCACTCCGGCAACTACGCGGCGCCCAACGAGTTCGCGGTCGGAATCATCCGGCCCGAAGATGTCGACGCCGACTACCAGAACATGCAGTCGGCGCGCTGGGTGGCCGAGGACGGCCTGCGCCGCATGCAGACGGTGCTCGGCACGGCCTTCGAGTCGAATGCCGACGCGGCGCGCGCCTACCTGTACGCCGGGTTCGCCAACCGCCTGCTCGGCGAGAACAGCTGTCAGGCCGTCATCGACGGCGGGGCGGCCCAGAGCGACTCGGTGTACTTCCAGCGCGCCGAGAGCCTGTTCACGCGGGCCAACGCCCTGGCCAGCGCCCACAGCAACACCGCGGTGGCCACCGCGGCGCTCGGCGGACGAGCCTCGGTGCGGGCCGCGCTCGGCGATTGGGCAGGCGCCGACGCCGACGCCGCCCTCGTGCCGGCGTCGTTCGAGTATGACGCGATCTTCTCGCTGAACACGTCGCGCGAGAACAACGATCTGGCGTACGAGACTCACACGCGGCGCGAACTCAGCGTCTACGGCACGCAGTGGCAGGCCACCGACGCCGATCCGCGCACCCCGTGGGACACGGTGTTCACGTCCAGCGGAAGCATCCAGACGGGGCAGGACGGGACCACGCCCTATTTCCGCCAGGACAAGTACACCGGGCTGGACAGCAACATCCCGCTCACCAAGGGCACCGAGATGCTGCTCGTCCGTGCCGAGGCCGCGCTCCGCAACAGCGATATTCCGGGCATGACCAACTACGTCAACCTGGAGCGGGCGGAGTACGGCATGGCGGCGGTCGCCACACCGGCCACCACGGCGGATGCCTGGACGCTGCTGCAGCAGGAGCGCGGTGCCGTCCTCTGGCTCGAAGCCCGGCGGTTGTGGGACCTGCGGCGCTGGTACGCCGAAGGCACCAACAACTTCCTGAGCGGGCGCGACACGTGCATGCCCTTCGGGTCGAGCGAGTTGGCGTCGAACCCGAATCTGCACTGACCGGCCGGGCCCGCATCGGGTCCGATCCGGCGCCGGCGGGGCGGGGGCTTCGGCTCCCGCCCCGTTCGGCGTTTCCGCCCCGGCATTGGCGCCCTTGCACGCGGCGTGAACCGGACCGAGGTTGCATCGTCCCCAGTTCGGATCGGTCTCCGTGCTCGATTTCAGAGGCATCGTCGTCGCCACCGGTTGCGTGCTGCTCGCGGCCGGATGCGCTCCGCAGCCGTCCACGACCGGGCGTGCGGCCTATGTACCCCAATCGCGCTACGTCACCGTCACCACCGTGGCGCTGATGGTCAAGGAGGACGCGGGGGTCCTTCCCTTCCTCAAGGAGGACTTCGCCAGGGGAGGCGTGCTCGACGGGAAGGAGGTGTACGGGTTCGAGCCGAGCACGATCACCGTGGCCGCCGGTGACACCATCCACTTCCACTTCGTGAATCCCGAAGACGACGAGCACAACTTCGTGCTCCGTGACCTGTTCGTGAAGCTGCCCGGCCAGACCGTCGTTGACACCACGTACGTGGCCCGCGCGCCCGGCATCTACCCCTTCGCCTGCGCGATCCCGGCCCACCTGCCCATGATGCACGGCCAGTTGGTGGTCCTGAATCCGGCGGCGCTGGCGGGCGGGTAGGCGGTTCCACTCTCCCGGCGCCGGGTCGCGCGCCCGTCCGCGGTCCGCCTCCGGCGCAGCCGCTTCCATCGCGCCCCACGATCGCCCATTTTGCGGGGGCGCTTCCGCATGGTGCGGCGGGCGCGGGCCACCCCGAATGAGGAAGCGGTTCGATGAGCGCTCGTCTGTCGCAGTTGGCCCAGGGTCTCATCGGATCGGAGATCCTCAAGATCGCCGCCGAAGTGCGCGAACTCATCGCCCAGGGGCGCCCGATCTGCAATCTGACGGTCGGCGATTTCTCACCCACCGAGTTCCGGGTGCCCGAGCGGTTGGCGCGCGGCGTGGCCGACAACGTGACCCGGGGACAGACCAACTACCCGCCGTCCAACGGCGTGCTCGAGTTGCGGAAGGCGGTGGCGGCGTTCTACAAGCGCGGCCTGGGCCTCGACTATCCCCTCGAGAGCGTCATGATCGCGTCCGGCGGCCGCCCGGTGATCTACGGCGCCTACCAGACGGTGGTGAACCGCGGCGACACGGTCGTGTATCCCGTGCCGAGCTGGAACAACAACCACTACGCCAGTCTCGTCGGCGCGAAGCCGGTGGAGATCGTCTGCGGCGCCGACACCAACTTTCTGCCCACGGCGGCGATGCTGCGCGATCACGTGCGCGGGGCCGTGCTTCTGGCGCTGAATTCGCCGGCGAATCCCACCGGCACCCTGTTCTCCGCCGGTCAGTTGGCGGAGATCTGCGACCTGGTACTCGAGGAGAACGCGCGGCGCGGCGAGAACGACCGTCCGCTGTACGTCCTGTACGACCAGATCTACTGGATGCTCACCTTCGGCGGCGCCAAGCACGTGAATCCGGTGAGTCTGCGGCCGGACATGGCCCGGTACACGATCTTCGTGGACGGCATCTCCAAGGCGTTCGCGGCGACGGGGCTGCGCGTCGGCTGGGGCGTGGGACCGGCGGACGTGATCAAGAGCATGGCGGACCTGCTCACCCACATCGGTGCCTGGGCGCCGCGTCCGGAGCAGATGGCCACCGGGGAGCTGCTGTGCGCCGAAGACGACATCCGCGAGTACCACGCGGTGATGATCCGCGACGTGCAGGAGCGGTTGGGATTGCTGGCCGAGGGCATCGATCGGCTGCGCGGCGAGGGATTTCCGGTACGGAGCACGGCGCCGCAGGGGGCCATCTACCTGAGCGCCCACTTTGCGCTGCACGGCAAGCGGACCCCCGAAGGCGCGGAACTGCGCACCAACGAGGACGTGCGCCGCTACCTGCTGCAGGCGGCGGGCATGGCGATCGTCCCCTTCCAGGCGTTCGGCCAGCGGGGAGACACCGGATGGTTCCGCCTCTCGGCGGGTGCCGTGTCGCCGCAGGGGGTGCGCGACCTGATCCCGCGGCTGCGAACGTCGCTGCAGGCGCTCCGCTAGCCGCCGCAAGGGCATGGCACCACGCCATGCCCTTTGCTTCGTGGGGGATTGGAGTGATCTTGCAACCATGACGACTGCACCGCTGGCTCCGGAGACCCTCGAAGGCTGGTACGTGCTGCACCAGACCTTCACGCTCGACCGTCCCTCGTTGCGCGCGCTCGGGCCGGGAGACTACGACGCCCTGGCGCGCGATTTCACGACCGCGATGCGGGAGCTGTCGGGAGGCGACGGCGCACAGGGGTGGAGCGCGCTCGTGCCGCTCGTCGGCTCCCGCGCCGATGTGCTGGTCATGCACTTTCGCCCCACCCTCGACGAGTTGGGCGCGGCTCAGACGCGGCTCGCCGACACCAGGCTCGCCGAGTTCCTGACCCCCGTGGAGTACTTCCTGAGCGTCTCGGAGGCGGGGCTCTACTACATCACCGCCCAGCTCGCCAAGGCCGCCGCGGCGCGGGGCGGCAAGGTGGGCGACGACGAATACAAGGCCGAGCTGAAGAAGCGCGTCGACGCCGAGCTGGCCACCGAGCACGTGCGCAAGCGGCTCTATCCGCCGCCGCCGGGCGAGGCGATGCCGTACGTGTGCGTCTATCCCATGGACAAGAAGCGCGAGACGGGGCAGAACTGGTACGCGCTGCCCATCGACGAGCGCAGTGAACTCATGAAGTGGCACGGGCTCACCGGCCGGAAGTATGCCGGCCGCGTGCTGCAGATCATCAGCGGGTCGATCGGCCTCGACGTCTGGGAGTGGGCCGTGACGCTGTTCGCGGCCGACCCGCTGGAGTTCAAGAAGATCGTGAGTGAGATGCGGTTCGACGAGGCGAGCGCCCGCTACGGGGCGTTCGGCAATTTCTACGTGGGAAGGCTGGCCGCACCCGAGGCCTGGGTGCGGGGATTGCGTCCGTCCGCCGGGCAGTAGCGGAACCGTCCACCGACACGACGAAAGGGAGGAGGCCGACCCATGCTCGTGACACTACTGCTGTTGCTCGCCCAGCAGGCGACGGCGCCGGCGCAGACCCCCGCGGACACGGCGCGGCTGGTGGTGGCCAACCGGACGGTCACCGTGTTCCGTTCGCCGCTCGGCGCGCTCTCGCCCGCCGAGCGCGCCGCGGCGGCCATGGTGCGCATCGACACGGCGGTCGCCCAGGGGCACGATTCGGTGGACGTGGCGCCGGCGGCGGAGGGGTTGCTGGTGCGGGCCGGCGGCGTGGCGATGTTCGTCGTCACGCCCGGCGACGTGCACGCCACGGCCCGCGATTCGGCGGCCAACCGCGACTCCCTCGTGCTGGCGGCCCGCTCGGCCGCCGAGACGCTGCGGTTGTCGATTCGCGATGCGCGCGATGCCAGGAGCATCAAGGCCATTCTCATCGGGCTGTTGTTGGCGACGCTGGCTACGGCCGTCGTGGTCCTGTTGTTCCGCCTCCTGTTCAAGGCACGCCTGGCGTTGCTGGCGCGAGTGCGGACGTTCTCGGCGCGGGCCGCGCCCCAGTTGGAGTTCCGCGGCACGCCGCTCATGCGTGCCAACCAGATCGCCAAGCTGCTGCGGCACACCATCACCTGGATGAATGCCGCGCTCGTGCTGCTGGTGCTGTACGTCTACACCGGCTACGTGCTCACCCGGTTTCCCTGGACGCGTCCCGCCGGCGAGGCCCTCGGGCACTATCTGAGCTCGAAGCTGCTCCATCTGGGCGGTTCGCTGCTGTACGCGGTGCCCAAGCTGTTCACGATCTTCCTGATCTTCGCTGTCACGCGGCTCGCCACCAACGTGCTCCGCACCCTGTTCGACGCAGTGGCGGCCAAGCGGATCCTGATCCCGGGCATCCATCCCGACACGGCACTGCCCACGCGACGGATCGCGAATGCGCTGCTCTGGATGTTCGCGATCGTAGTGGCGTATCCCTACGTGCCGGGCAGCGACTCCGACGCGTTCAAGGGGGTCTCGGTGTTCGGCGGCCTGCTCATCACCCTGGGATCGGCGGGGCTGGTGGGGCAGGCGATGAGCGGGCTGGTGCTGATGTACTCCCGCAGCTTCCGTGTGGGCCAGTACATCCAGGCCGGCGAGGTGCAGGGCACGGTGCTGGAGCTGGGGTTGCTGGCCACCAAGATGCGGACGCCGAAGAACGAGGTCGTCACGCTCCCCAACACCGTGGTGATCGGCACGGCGGTGACCAACTACAGCGCGGCCACCGAGTACGGACACCCACTGCTCATCTATTCGTCGGTGACCATCGGCTATGACGTCCCCTGGCGCCGGGTGCACGAACTGCTCATCGGGGCCGCGACCAGCCTCGACTTCGTGCTCGGGGAGCCGGCACCCTTCGTGCTCCAGCGGGCGCTCGACGACTCGTACGTCGAGTACCAGGTGAACGCGGCAATCGACGCCGCACAGTCGGATCAGTTGCCGAGTCTCTACGCCAAACTCCACGCGGCCATCCAGGACGCGTTCTCCGACGGCGACGTCGAGATCATGTCGCCGACCTATCTGTCCATGCGCGACGGCAACAAGTCCACCGTGCCGGTGCGGACGGAGCCGAAAGCATGAAGATCGCCATCGCCGCGGTCCTCCTCGCCGCCGGGGGCGCCCGCGCCGCCGCGGCGCAGAGCTGTCCCAACGTCGATCCCGCCACCGGGTACCCCGTGGTGGCCACCGCACCCGGCCAGCCCTCGCCCGACGCGACCTGGCTCACCGCCGTCGCCTCGGCCGCCGCCTATCGGTGGCGCGTGCCCAGCCACCGCCGCAATTCGTACACGGGGTGGGACCGGGTCAAGCACCGCGTGCTGCCGCCCGAGCCGCGGTGGGCCGACGACTGGAGCCCGGCCGGCAAGGACACCGCGCGGATCGAGATCGTGTTCCATCGCGGAGACGACCGCGGGCGCGGCCGGGTCGTGACGTCTTCCGGCGACGGCGACTTCGACCACTCCCTCAAGTCGATCTGGGATGACCCCATGCCGGCGTCGCCCGGGTTCCCGCCGCTGCCGGCCGGCGTCGCCGGCGATTCGGTCGTCGTGCACCTCGCGCTGGGTCTCGCTCCGGACTCCAGCCAGCCGTCGGGATCGATTCGCTTTGCGGCGGTGCAGACACCCATCGCCCTCGTCCCCAACACACTCCGCGTGTCCACGCCCTCCGGATTCCAGGGTCGCGTGCCCCGGGTGACGGTGCGGTACGACGTGACCGAGGCGGGGTCGGTGGATCCCGGCTCCATCGAGTTTCTCAGCAACGTCGATCCCGATCTGGAGCAGGCCATTCGCAGCGGGCTCCGGGGCGCCGAGTTCCGGGCGCCCACCTCGAACTGCCGTCCCGTGCGCCAGACCATCGTCCAGACGTTCGGGGGGGTAGACCGCCGCCGGCGGGCGCGCCCTTGCTCCGCCACGCCCTTCGATACAACGTGCAGGCATGTCTGATCAGCATACTCCATTCGTGTCGCCGGCCGACGCGCTGCCGGCCAACGAGGTGAAGGCCGGCACCGCCACCAACATGCAGGTGCTCGTGGGGCCCGACACCGGTGCTCCCAACTTTGCGCTGCGCCGCTTCATCATGGGGGCCGGCGGCGGCATGCCGCTCCACACCAACGAGGTGGAGCACGAGCAGTACGTGCTGCGCGGGCGGGCGCGCATCCGCATCGGCGACGCCGTGCACGAAGTGGCGCCCGATCACACGCTGTACATTCCGGCCGGCGTGCCGCACAGCTACGAGGTGCTCGAGGCGCCGTTCGAATTTCTCTGCGTCGTGCCCAACCGTCCCGATCGGATCCGTCTGGTCGAGGGGTGCTGACGGCTCACCCGCGCGGCCTGAACTCCCGGCCCGCCAGCCGGTAGCTGCCCTCGATGCCGGCGGCGAGGACGGCCATCGCCACCAGCACCCAGAGCTTGCCGGGATCGGTGGTCCAGGTGTGCTCCACCAGAGCCACGAGCGCCGCCACGCAGGCGGCCGTACCGGCCGCCGAGATCCACCAGCGGCTCCCGGTGTCGCGGGCCCGCACGGCGTTGGCCGTGTTCACCGCCGCAAAGACGACCAGAAATCCGGCGCTGCCGAGCGTGGAGATGCTGCTCAGGTCGAAGCTGTTGGCCATGAAGAGCGTCAGCGCGGCGGTGATCAGGAGTCCGGCCACCGGCCGTCCCCACACCTTTCGTTCCAGCTCCGCGGGCAGTTCGCCGTCGGTGGCGATCACGTAGCTCAGCCGGGCCGCGCCGTAGAGCGTCGCGTTGATGGCCGACGCCGTGGAGAGCAGGGCCGCGACGGCGATGAGCGTGAATCCGGTCTGCCCCAGGAAGGGGCGCGCGGCCTCGGCCAGCGCATAGTCCCTGGCCGCCACGATGCGGTCTACCGCCAGGTTCCCCACCGTCACCAGCGACACGAGGATGTACAGCCCGACCACGAATCCCACCGCCGTGTAGTAGGCGCGAGGCAGTGTACGCGAGGCGTCGCGCACGTCTTCCGCCGTGTTCGCGATCAACTCGAATCCCTCGTACGCCAGGAAGATGATCATCCCCCCCGCCGCGAGTTGCAGGGGCGGTGTCCACGCCGCCGGCGCGATCCGCGCGCCGTCGATGCCGAACAGGCCGACCCCCACGAACACCAGCAGGATCGTCACCTTCAGGCCCACGATCCAGTCCTCGGCGCGACCGATCCATTTGGCGCTCAACAGGTTGAGCCCGGCGATGCCGACCACGGCAGCGCTCACCAGCGCGTGCTTCCCCACCGCCTGCCAGGCCTGGGGAAGGAAGGTGGCCCCGTAGCTCCCGAACGCGAACGCGTAGAGGGAGAGCATGACCACGTAGCTGAGCCAGAGCAGCACGTTGAGGCTGCCCGTGAACATGCCCGAGCCGAAGGCTCGATCGAGGAAGGCCACCGTTCCCCCGCGGCTCGGATACGCCACGCTCAGCCTGGCGTAGGAGTACGCGGTGAGCAGCGCGACGACGCCGGCCAGCGCGAAGGCCACCGGGGTGCCGCCGTGCGCGAGTTGCACGGCCAGCCCGAGCACGGCGAAGATGCCGCCGCCGACCATGCCGCCCACCCCGATTGCCACGACCCCCCAGAGGCCGATCTTTCCGCTGTCCGTATTCGTCATCGTTTGCAGTCTAACCTCCCGAAACCGGACCCCGCCGTTACGCCCGCCCGGCGCCCGGAGTAGCTTCCTGCATGCTCACCTACCAGGCGGCCCGCGACACGCTCGTCCAGCAGCTCCGCTCCGATGCGGCGTCGCACCGCGCGAGCCAGTACGACGCCATCGGGCGCCGCTTCGATCGCGTGGAGCACGAGTTCCCCACCGGGACGTCGCCCGAACTGGCCAAGCTGCACATCGCCCTCGCCTTCTGGGACGGATGGATCGACGCCCGCAACAACGGGTGGCCCCGCGGTCCGATTGCCGAGGCCGACTGGCCGGGGCTCGCCGATTCGGTGGCCGAGGATCTGGCGGCCGACCGGGAGATCGGCAATCCGATGGTCCTCGCGCGCTTCGACCTGGTGCGGCACCCGAATCTCAACGAACGCGTGCAGACCCTCGGCGCCCGGCTGCGCAACCGGGGCGACGACAGCGCCGTGTAACCCTCCGGTGTGGCCGGGAGCCGGCTACGCCGCGTGGTGCTGCTGGATCTTCGCTTCGGTGACCGTGCGCTCGTAGAGATTGAGCACGTGGCTGCGCGTGATGAGTCCCAGATAGCTGCCGTCGTCCGCGTCCACCACCGGCACCGCGCCCGCGCCCCGCACGCCCATCTTCCGGATCGCGTCGAGCAGCGTGTCGTTCGGCGTGACCGTTTCCGTGGGGCGGGCCACATCGGCGGCCATGATCAGCTCGGCCAGATAGCCGGAATTGGCCGCCACCTCTCCGAGATCGGAGATCGCCACCACGCCCACGAGTTGGCGGTCCTCGCTGACCACGGGGAAGTAGGTCTGATCGCTGTTCCCCAGTTGGCGCAGGAAGTTGTGGACCGGCGCATCCTCGTCCAGCGTCATCGCCTCGCGGTCGTAGGCATCGGCCACACGAAGCCCGGCCAGCGTGTCGCGGTCGGCGCCGTGGGCCACGCTCTCGCCGCGGCGGCGCAGCCACCCGCTGTACAGCGAGTCGGGTTCGAGGCGCCGGGCGATCGTATGCGCAATCACGACCGTGAGCATCAGCGGCAGCATGATCGCGTAATCGTGCGTCATCTCGAACGCGAGCAGAATGCCGGTGATCGGGGCGTCGGTGGCGGCGGCGATCATGGCGCCCATGCCGACGAGCCCGTAGATGCCGGAGTGGATGTTGCCCGCAGGCCACGCCGCGGCGATCGCACTTCCCACCGCGCCGCCGGTGGCGGCGCCGATGTACAAAGAAGGCGTGAAGACCCCGCCGGAGCCTCCGGTATTCAGGGTGAGGGAAGTGGCGATGATCTTGCCGACCGCGAGCGCTGCCAGGGCGTACCAGCTGTACGTCGTGAACGACGTCACGTTGATCGCCAGGTGGCCGAATCCCACGAGTTGGCCCTGGGAGGCGAACACGAGGAGCCCCACCAGGGCACCGCCGCCGGCCGCGATCACCGGCCGGCCGTACTTGAGCTTCTTCACGCGCTCGCCGACGCCGAAGTACGTGCGCACGAACAGCGCCGCCATCAGGCCCGTGATCAACCCCAGGAGCGGAAAGAAGATCAGCACTTCGCTCACGTGGCTGTACGTGAACGCGTCGAGATTCGCCGAGGGCAACTCGAAGGCCGGGTGGTTGCCGAGGAAGGCCTGCGACACCACGGCCGACATGACGCTGGCCACGACCACCGGGGCGAAGGAGATGCCCGACATCGTGCCCAGGGTCTCTTCCAGCGCGAAGAAGGCGCCGGCGAGCGGGGCGTTGAACGCGGCGGCGATCGCGGCGCCGGTGGCGCATCCGACCAGCACCCGCACCCGGCCGGGCTCGAAGCGGAACCGCCGGCCGAGCCACGACCCGATCAGCGCGCCGAGCACCACCACGGGGCCTTCGCTGCCGGCCGACCCGCCGCTGCCGATCGTTACCGCGCTGGCGGCGGTCCGGGCCAGGGCGGGACGGGAGGGGATGAATCCCCCTCGTTTGACGACCGCCAGTTGGACGTCCGGCACGTTCATGCCGTCGTGCCCCTGGCCCAGGTGGTGCATGATCCAGAACGCCGCCACGAAGCCGAGTCCGGTAATGACCGGGCGGTAGGCGTTGACGGTGATCGAGGGGATGTAGTTGGCGGGCCAGTTGTAGAAGACCTGGTACGCCACGTCGATGCTCTTGTAGAACCCGACGACGCCTAGGGCGGCCGCGATCCCGATCGCCACGGCGAAGCCCAGCAGCACCCAGTTCTCGCTGAACTCGCGGGCGTTGAACCACTTGACGAATTCGTCCCAGACGATCTTGGCGACCACCACGCTGCGCCGGAGGAACTTCCGGGCAACGGCGACTGCGCTAGATTTTGGGGCGTCGGACGCCGGTTCGGTTATGGCTGGCACAGCGATGCGGGCTCGCCCGGGCAAAAACGGCCCTCGGCGTTAGATTCATGCGCTGGAAGTGTTCCAGACCATCCAATCTATTTAGTTTTCTCGGTTCGTGCATTGGCGGGGCCGGTGGCCCCTTTGACACCTTGGGGAGGAACTGTGATGAACGTTCGGTTTGGTGCGGGCGTGGCTGCGGCCATGCTGTCGCTGGCGATGATCGGCTGTGGTGGCGGCGGCGAGAAGGCGGCGGCGACGGACACCACGGCCATGGCTCCGGCCGCGGCCGCTGATTCGTCCGCCGGCGCGATGGGCGGTGGCTCGGCGTCCTACATGGCGCCCACCGGCAAGACCTGGGAAGTGAAGATGCTGGGCGACGCCCAGGGCTACCGGTTCGACCCCAAGACGCTGACCATCCATCAGGGTGATGCGGTCAAGTTCATCATGGTGTCCGGCGGACCCCACGACGTGACCTTCTGGGCCGACAGCATCCCGGGCGGCGCCGAGGCGCAGCTCGATGCCAACATGCCGAACCACACGGCGCCCCTCACCGCGCCGATGACCATCAACCCCAACGAGACCTACACCGTCTCGTTCGCCGGCGTCCCGGCGGGGCTGTACAAGTACTACTGCACCCCGCACCTCGCCATGGGCATGGTCGCCCAGATCACGGTCGAGAAGTAACACCGCACGGACGGCCGTCCGCCTCCCGCGGGCGGCCCGCAGTTCTCAGTCGCCCCGCCACTGGACCACCGGTGGCGGGGCGATCTGCATGCCGGCCGGCCTCATTCCGCCCGCAGCGCGATCGCCGGGTCCACCCGCGCCGCCCGGCGGGCCGGCAGATAGCTCGCCGCCGCCGCCACCACCATCAACATTGCCGCGACCAGTCCGAAGCTCACCGGATCCTCGGGCGCCACCCCGTACAACACACCCCGCATCAGGTGCCCGAATTCCAGCGCCGCCGGGAGTCCGATCAACACGCCGGCTCCCGCCAGGATCAATCCGCGCCGGACGATCATCCGCAGCACGCGCCTGTTTCCGGCCCCCAGCGCCATGCGGACCCCGATCTCGCGACGGCGCTGGCTCACGAGGTACGCCAGCACGCCGTAGATCCCGAGTGCTCCGAGCACCAGACCGATGGCCCCGAACGCACCGAGCAGCGTCGTCAGCGCACGCGGCCGCGCCACCGCATCGCTCACCAGATCGTCGAACGTGAACACCGATGTCACCGGCTGATCGGGGTCCATGGAGTGGATCACGCCGCGAATGCCGCGCGCCGTCGCCAGCGGGTCGCCGCGCGTGCGCATCACGAGCGTCACCTTCACGCGGGGCGACCGCATGTTGTTCACATACACGATCGGCGGCGGCGATTCGTCGATCGCGCTCTGGCGGATGTCGCCCACCACGCCGACGATCGGTATCGGCCCGGCGCCGAACGAGAGCGTCTTTCCGACCGGATTCTGCCCCGGGAAATAGCGATCGGCCAGCGTCTTGTTCACGATCAGCCCGGCGGGCGACCGCTGGGTTTCTCCCGGCGCAAAGTCCCGACCGTAGATCAACGGCGTGCCGATGGTGTGGAAGTAGCCGTCGCTGACCCGCTGCACGTACATCTGTGGCAGTTGCCCGTCGGCCGGCGTCGACATCCCCTGCGGCCGGAACGTCCCGCGCTCTCCCATCCCCTGAAAGGGCGCGAACTGCGCCGCGCCGGCCGAGACGACCCCCGGTAGCCCCCGCGCCCTGTCGATCACGCGATGGTAGAAGCCCTGATAGCCGGACGAATCGGTCCAGTGCGAACTGTTGATCGTGAAGTTCACGGCCACGAGATGGTCCGGGCGGAACCCGGGATCGATGTGCAACAGCCGGTCGAAGCTCCGTGCCATGAGCGACGCCCCCGCGGCGAGCACCACTGCGAGCGCGACCTCGAACACCACCAGCCCGCTGCGCAGGCGATTGCCGCCGGAGATTGCCCGCCCGCCCTCGCGAAGGGTCTGCTGGAGGTTCCCCGCCGACGCGCGCAGGGCCGGCGCCAGGCCGAACAGCAGCCCGGTGACCAACGAGAGTCCCAGCGTGAACCACAGCACGCGCGCGTCCACCCCCACCTCGGCGGCTCGTGGGATCTGGCCGGCGGCGACCGCCAGCAGGGCCCGCGTTCCGAGCACCCCGAGGGCGAGCCCGGCCGTGCCCCCCACGATCGACAGCAGCAGGCTCTCCGCGAACAGCTGCCGCGCGATCCGCCCCCGCGTGGCACCCAGCGACATCCGGATCGCCACTTCGTGGGCGCGCGCCATGCCGCGCGCGAGCTGCAAACTTGCGAGGTTCACGCACGCCAGCAGCAGCACCAACCCCACCGTGGCCATCAGCACGAGCAGACTCGACCGTACGGGGCCGGTCATGGCGGCCTGCATCGACTCCAGCGTTGCGCCGTCGAAGGTGGAGTCCTCCACGAACTGCGACGACAACGTGTGGGCCACCGCGTTCGCCTGAACTTGCGCCTGCCCGATCGTGAGCCCCGGCTTGAGTCGCGCGAACCCGGTCGCGAACCGGTTCCATCGCATCCGCGGCGCGCTCTGATCGGTGATCGTGGCGAACGGGACGTACACGTCCACGTGATCCGACGGATAGTGGAAGTCGGACGGGAGCACGCCGATCACGTGATACGGACTGCCATCGAGCGTCAGCGTCGAATCGACGACCGTGGGGGATCCACCGAATTCGCGCTCCCAGAAGCCATGCGAGAGCACGGCCACGTTGATGTTTCCGCCGCGCACCAGCTCATCGGGGCGGGGCAGGCGCCCCCGCTCGGCGTTCACCCCGAGCGTCGTGAAGAAGTCGCGTTCCACGAATGCGGTGGAGAGGCGCTGCGCCTCGGGGCCGCCGGTGAGGTCCATCCCGCTCCGGCCCTCGGTGAACCAGAACCCGCTGACGCTCGAAAAGTCGGTGTGCTGCGCGCGCCAGTCGTCCAGGTCGACCGCCGATACCGGGTTCCGCAGATCACCCGAGTGGTGATCGGCCCACCAGATTCGCACGAGCTGCTCGGGGTGCGGCAGGCGGAGCGGCTGCAGCAACACGCCATCGACGATCGAGAAGATGGCCGTGTTGGCGCCGATGCCGAGGGCGAGCGTCAGGATCGCCACGAGGGCGAAGCCGGGGCTCGACCGGAGCTTGCGGAACGCGAACACGAGGTCGTGCTTGAGCTCTCCCATGGTGTCCTTCCGGCGTTGGCGGGTTTCGGTTTCGCGGTCCACGGCGCCGAGGTACGCGCGGGCGTCGTCGAGGTCGCCGAACTCGCGCAGCGCCTGCGCGCGCGCCGCGGGCGCGGCGAGTCCGGCCGCCGTCAGTTCCTCGGTGCGCCGGTCCAGATGGAAGCCCAACTCGGCGTCCACGTCGGCGTCGATGTCGCGCGAGGTGCGGCGAACGAAGCGGAAGAGGCGGCGGAATTTCATGCGGCGCTCACCGGCGGATCCTGGACCGGCCTCATGTGGGCGCCAGCACCTTCGTCACCGCCTCGGCATAGCGGCGCCAGGCCGCCTCTTCCGACTTGAGCCGGCGACGGCCGCTGGCGGTGAGCTTGTAGTAGCGCGCCCGGCGGTTGTTCTCCGACAATCCCCACTCCGCCTCCACCGCGCCCGCCTGTTCCAGGCGGTGCAGCGCCTTGTACAGCGGTGCGTCCTCGATCTCGATCGTGCCCTCGGTGCGCTGGCGGATCCAGCGCGACACGGCGTAGCCGTGCATGGGCTCCCAGGCGAGGGTGCGAAGGACGAGCACGTCGAGCGTGCCCTGGAGTAGATCGAGCGATTCGGCCGCCATGTCGTTCCCCTTACTTGGTACGGGGAACATGGTGAACGGGTTTCCCTGGGGCAAGGGGGGAGCCGGCGGGCGGCCCGGAGCCGCTTCGCCTGCCGGCCCCCATCAGGGCTACCGGGAGCCGCTCCGCCGGCCGGCTCCTATCCCGCCTAGCGGGCGCCACCCCGTGCGCCGGTGCCGCGCCCGGCGCCGGTCCGCGCTTTGGCCGCCAGGGCCTGCAGTACCGGCCGCAGGCGACGCACGGCGGCGGTAATCGTGCGCTCGGTGATGGCGGAGTATCCGAACAGGAGGGCCGGCTGCAGCGTGACCTCCTGGCAGTAGCGCGAGAGCGGCGGCGTCTCGATGCCGATGTCGAGGGCCGCCTGGAACGCGGCGCGGTCGTCGATGCCCTCGCGCAGCCATCCCACCACGTGCATGCCGGTGGCGGCCGGTTCGATGCGCAGCAGTCCGGCCAGCTCGCGCCCCGCCGCGTCCACCAGCGCCTGCTGCCGGGCCCCGTACAGCGTACGCATGCGCCGCACGTGGCGCGCAAAGTGTCCCTCGGCCAGGAAGTCGGCCACCACCGCCTGTTCCACCGTGGGCGACAGGTAGTCGGCCAGCGTGCGTCCCATATGGAACGCGCGCGCGAGGTCGCGCGGCACCACCATGTATCCCAGACGCAGGGCGGGGAAGAGCGTCTTGCTGAACGTGCCCAGATAGATCACGCGGTCCTCGGTGTCGAGGCCCTGCAGGGCGAGCTGGGGCTGGCCGGCGTACCGGAACTCGCTGTCGAAGTCGTCCTCGATGATCCAGGCGTCGGCGCGGCGCGCCCAATCGAGCAGCTCGAGGCGGCGCGCCAACGACATCGTGACGCCCAGCGGGTAGTGGTGCGAGGGCGCGACGAAGGCGGCCCGCGCCGACGGGGCGCGACGCTGTCCCTCATCCACGAGCAGCCCCTCGGCGTCCACGGGCACCGGCACGATGCGCGCCCCCGCCGCGTCGAGCGTCGCCCGGGTGCTCATGTAGCCCGGGTCCTCCATCCAGACCGGGTCGCCGGGGTTGAGGAGCACGCGGGCGGCGAGGTCCAGTCCCTGCTGCGTGCCGCGCACGAGGATGACCTGATCCAGGGAGGCCTTCACGCCGCGCGCCGCGCCCAGGTAGTCGACGATCTCCTGGCGGAGGGGCCGGAAGCCCGCCGGGTCGCCGTAGCGCATGAGCGCGTGGGGAGTCACGCGCCAGCGGCGCTGGTAGAGCTGGCGCCAGATCTTCACGGGAAACATGTCCACGGAGGGTTCCCCCATGCGGAAGGGTACGGGGGACCGGTTGGAGAAGGGGGCGCCGATGACGGCGTTGGCGTAGCGCTCGGCGCGGGTGGCCACGGGGCGGCGGCCGGCCGGTTTTGGGCGCGGGCGCGCGGCGGGCCGCGTGGGGCGGACGGGGGCCGGCCGGAGGTCGGGCAGGTCGCGGGCCACGTAGCTGCCCGAGCCGGTGGACCCGGTGAGGTACCCCTCGGCGATGAGGTGCTCGTAGGCGAGGACGACGGTGCTGCGGGCCACGCCGAGCTGGGCGGCGAGGGCGCGCGTGGAGGGCACCTGGGTACCGGGGAGCAGGCGTCCGGCGAGGATGCTCTGCTGGATGGCGTCGAAGATCTGGCGGTAGCGCGTGCGCCGCGAGTTGGGTTCGAGGTTCACGAATAGCGGCATGGCGCTGGGGGCGCGTCGAGGCACGGCAACTCCGCGGGTGGCGGTGGGAACCAGCTGTGGGATAATTGGTATGGTAAAAAGTCATCAATTGCGCAAGACCAGGAGACCAGTTGATTCGTTCATCGCCCCGTTTCCCCCTAGCGTAACTGGAAAGTGGTCTGGTCCATTCCGTCGTTCGTGGAGCTTGTAAACGCGCCATTCCGGAGCGAGGGTTCAGACATAGGGTCGCACCGGGCTTCGGTGGCCGGTGCGCTGGCGTATGTGAATCTCTTCTATCTCGGGCTATGGCGACTCGAAGTGGCGACGGCTACCGCGTGGTGCGAGCGACGCGGCGGCATCTGGAGATGCTCACCGATCTCTTTCACGCGTACCTGACGTTCTATCGGTGCGACCACGATCGGGAGCGGGTGAAGACCTTTCTGGCGGCACGGCTGCTCCGCAAGGAGTCGGCGCTGTTCGTGGCGCTGGAGGGGAGCGGGCCATCGGTGCGTGCGGTGGGGTTCGCGCAGCTCTATCCCACGTTCTCGTCCCTGCGGCTGTCGCGCATGTGGGTGTTGAACGATCTGTACACGATCCCGGAGCGCCGGCGGTCGGGGGTGGCGCACCTGTTGCTCGCGGCGGCGCGGACGATGGCAGTGGGGACGTCGGCGTCGCACCTGGAGCTGATCACGGAGCGGGCCAACGGGGCGGCGCAGCGCGTGTACGAGTCGGTGGGGTTCCAGCGGGACGACCGGTTCTGCCGGTACGAGCAGGAACTCACCGACGCCGAGCACCCGGCGATGCTGGCGTGAAACGCGGCGGGGGCGCCGGCCGTAGGGAGGGGTGCCCCTTATCCGCGAGGTTCACGCGATGTTCACGCTCGTCAATGCGCTGATCGGACTGTGTGCCGCCGTCATTCTCGGCGTGCTCTTTCTGGTCGGGCTGCCGTTTCTCATCATGGCCGTGATTGCCGTTGTGGCGTTCGCCGTGTTGGCGGCGATTTTCGGATTGGCGATCGGGCTGCTGAAGCTGGCGCTGTTCGTGGTTCTGCCGGTGTTCGTCGTGTTCTGGGTCGTGAAGCAGGTGTTCGGCCTTGGGCGGCGGCGGTCGGTGGCGCCGTAGCAGGGAACCCTTGGGGCCGTTGCCGTGTCTCACTCAGTGCAGGTGCAGTGCTCCTCTCCAAAGGGAGAACAGGGGTGGGCGGGTCGAGTTGCGAGGGTGCCGATGCAGTTTAGGGAAGGTGCTCCGCGCGCGGTCTGGCCCGACCGGACTGTGCGACGTTGGCGTAGTTGAAGGACCAGGGCGCGCAGGTTAGGTTACGCGTTCTGCCGTTGGAGCCGGGTGGCAGCCGAGGGGTGGCTGCACAGGGACATCCGGTTTCGCGAACGGGACGTAGCGCAGTCCGGTAGCGCACCTGAATGGGGTTCAGGGGGTCGCGGGTTCGAATCCCGCCGTCCCGATCTTGTAAGTCGAATAGGTGGCATTTAGAGCCGGAGTGCCTGGAAGCAGGCGCTCCGGTTTTTGCTTTTGGGGGTGGCACGGGGGTGGCACGACAGCAAGTCATCTTCCGCTCCTGCTGCTCGATTCCCCCGAATTCAACGTGCTCCATGAAGAGATTCAGCCCTTCGGGTTGCGCGATCTGCTTGGAGGCTGTCGGGAATCGGCGATCGCAGGCTCCGAACCTGAGTCCGGCACTTGGGTCGATGGGGGGTAGGGGTGCCGCGCTCGATCATCTGGCATTGCTCGCCGGCAAGCGACTGTCCGGTTGACTGCGCGCTTGACAAAGCCGTCTCCGATTTCGCATGGGAATGCTGAATGCAACCGCGCGAGCGAGGGCGGCAAGTGAACCAAGATTGCAGAATTCTGAAATGACTGCGATGTTGGACAGCGGAATTTGGCGCGCTCATAGAAAAGCGCCCGACCCTCGGCACTTGGCGCCCCTGCGGACGGATATCTCCGCGTCGGCTGAAATTGTACTCCCCATGCAGGACGACATGCTGCCCGACTTTCCCCACCTAAAGAGACGAGTTAATACGAGACTGCTACGATTCGTGCGCGAGCAAGTGCCCGCGCTCGCGCCGCTACTACGAGACGTATCCTCCTACATGCAGCACGAAGGCAGCCGCGGCGACTTGATTCGCGCTGACGAGTCTCGGGACTCGACAACGTTTGAAGCGGCTCACTTTGAGTTCGAGCTCCCGAAAGAGGAGATGCGCGTACTGGACATCGAAGCACTTAAGCGGCGCCTTATGGAACTCGCAGAGCAGCTCGCTGCGCATCAAAGTCGATTAATGCTCACGCGGGTTGGAGAGGCCGCAACGGCTGTGGGAAACGAAGTCAACGCTGGCGGTGACCTTAGACCAGAGCACGTCCTCGAGGTGATGCGCAAGCTGCAGGTTGACTTTGACCCGCTGACCAACAAGCCAAAACCCGGACGAGCTTGGGTTATGCATCCTGACACCGCTGCGAAGGTCGTCGCCAAGATGCAGCAGTGGGAGAAGGACCCATTGTTCATAGCCGAACTAAATCGGATCGAAGATCAACAGCGCGAGGACTGGCGTGCTCGAGAGGCTCGTCGAATACTGGCTGACTAGCGTCGGTGAACTCGGATATCAGGTCCCCTTTACCCAGATGTTGATGGCGGAAGGGCACCGTGTGTTGCAGGGACCGGTTCACCATCCGTTCGAGCATGGAAAGGACATCCTAACCGTTGACTCGCGAGGGAGACTGTCGGCATATCAGCTCAAAGGTCCCAATGAGATCTCGGACCTAAAGGGCCTCGAGCGATACCAAGGCCAGCTTGAAGCACTCGCAATGGCAGCTATCTCCATCCCGCCGTTGGCGCTGCTCGACTTGCCGACAAGGTCTGCGTCGTCACTAACGGTGTCCTCCGGCCCGAAGTGCGGGATCGATTGAACCAAATCTCAGCGGGCTTCGTGGCCCGTAACCTTCCCCCACTCGACTACCTCGAACGAGACCACTTGGTGTCACGACTGCTGGCCGTGCATGGTCGGTACCTACCGAGTGAACCGGCGAGCTTCCGGCAACTGGTCGACTTGTACTCGGACGACGGCCTTGGGCCTCTTCCGACAGAGAAGCTTCGTTCCTTCCTTGAAGAGTCAATTCTGTTTGATGGCACTCCAACACCGACGGAAATTCGGCGTGCGATTGCGAGTGCCGCGTTGTTTACGGCATACGCGCTTCGAGGCTGGGATGCCGCCGAGAATCATCTGGCCGTCGCGCAGGGCTGGCTTGTATTCAGCCTTGTTGTACTTCGTATCGCCGAAGAGCAGTCGGTACGTCAGAAGGACTGGGAGCCGAGTTACGAACTTGCCTTCGACGCGGCAGCCGCGGCTTTGGAACGCCTCACAGACGAGGCCGCTAATGCTAAGGACCTAAGCTTGCCGGATTTGGCGGAGGGCGCATTCTACGGAACGCGGGCCCTGCTCGTCTGCGGATATGCGTCGGCTCTCTTCCTGGCCAAGCGACTCATGCGCGAGGCCGAGACGGGCCCTTCGAAGTTGCTTCGACTCCTACGCCGAGAATTCAAGTATGTGCGCGTGCTGGGTGAGTCAGCAGCACCGTACATGTTTGCAGTTGCATGCGCTGTCACTTTTCTGGAGTCGGCGCCGGTGGGCGAAAGCATCATCGAGAGGTACACGCGAGCTTTGCTCCACAAGAATCAGCCGGACGGCCAGGACGCGCTTGCAGACCCGTATCATTCGGTCGGTGAGATGCTGGCGCGCAGTCTGGATCTGGAAACCGATGAACAGTTGAGCGGCGAGAGGATCGATGGGCGGGTATTTACCGCCCGTCCGCTGATTGAGGCACTTGCCCGACGACTGCGTAGGCAGTCAGTGGCATCTCTGTGGCCGGCCTACACCAGAGTTGTTACGTGCGAATTCGTGCCATCAGTTCCCTCACGGCTCCTTACCATCGGCGACGATGACGGAATCCTCGATATGCGCATGCCGAAGCAACCTGGAAGCTGGAATGCCCTTCGAGCTGACTCCTTAATGTTAGACAAGAGCGAGCTCCCATCGGTTGTCTGGGTGCACCCCGAAATTCTCCCTTTATTGCCTCTGGTACTCCCTCCGCGATTCACGACGAACGTGGTCCGAGCCATTGACTACCTCTTGTTCCCGAGCCGAGACTATTCTGTTCTCGAGAGTATGCGGCCGGTTGCAGAGAGGTCCGTCGTGAAGAAGAAGCGACGCTCTACGGGAAAGAAAATCCGCTCCGATGCTCACGATCCAAGCTCACCAAGTACGCCAGCGGTGGCTGTCGAGGCTCCAAGGCGGCGACGCAAGAAGTGATTTCAGACGCCACCCCATACCCACAGCCGATGCCGGAGGTGTCTCCGCTTGATCTCTGCTGACCCCACGACAATGCAAGCTCTGGCAACAATTGTGGCGGCGATCGTCGTAGCCGCGACCGGCTTCATCGCTGGAAGAGAATCCGAAATGCGTGCCGCTCATCGGAAGTTGCTGGCCAAGGAACTCCCCGCGCTCAGCGCGTCGCTTCATCAGCTTGTGGCGTCAACGAACGTCATGGCGTATCGCTTTGTGGAAGGCCAGGAGGTAACAGGGTGGCGGGAGAAGGCTGACTGCGCAGCGACCGACCTGAAGCGTGCGCGCGAACGGCTGCGATATCCTTTGTGGGGAGTGCATGGGGCGCTCGGCACCATCGCGCGGTTGCCGAGTTGGTACGGTCACCTTAAGGACTACCGGATCGCATTGAGCGATTCTTGCGCGATGCCGATGCGTTCCGAGATGCGTTGGATAAGATGATCCGGCGCTCATACCTGCGGGGCAGGCCGCCGACGCCGTGGGATCGATGGACCGTGGCACGTGCGGAGAAGCGGTTCACTAAACATTGGAGTGTTTACATGGGGTCGCCAGAGGAGCGCCAGCTGCCTCTGCCGGGGCCGACCGTGTCGGACTGACAACTCAGGGTCTCAAATCTGCGGTGCGACGAGATATCGACTAAACCGGCGTCCGGCAGGACCAAGGGGTCGTCGGCACCACTCATTTCCAGGAGGAGTACCGCTTGCATTGGATTGCACCTTCCGACAAGGACGCCGCTGCTGTCACTCTTGAGAAGCGCCTTTGGGACGCTGCCGACCAGCTGCGGGCCAATTCGGGACTCAAGGCCCAGGAATACTCGGGCCCAATTCTCGGCTTGATCTTCCTCCGCTTTGCGGACGTGCGTTTTGCGGCCTGCCGCGCCAACCTGGGGGCGCTCAAAACCTCGTCTCGCCGGGGCAGCCGGGTCGGGGAGCCAGTCGCGTACCACGCTGAAGGCGTGCTCTACTCGCTCCCGATGCGCGCTTCGAGCACCTGCTGACGCTGCCAGAGGCGCCAGATGTTGGTGCGAAGTGAACGAGGCGATGCGCGAGATCGAGAAACAGAACCCGCAGCTCGCGGGCGTGCTGCCCAAGTCCTACAACCTCTTCAACGGCACGCTACTCAAGGAATTGCTTAAAAAGGTCTCCGAGATTCCGTCCAGCGTGGACTTCGACGCCTTCGGCCGCATCTACGAGTACTTCCTCGGCGAGTTCGCCATGACCGAGGGCCAGAAGGGCGGCGAGTTCTTCACGCCCACCGCATCGTCGAGCTGATCGTGGAAATCATCGAGCCGTTCCATGGCCGCATCCTCGACCCGGCCTGCGGCTCCGGCGGCATGTTCGTGCAGTCGCGCCCGCTTCGTCGCCGAGCACCAGAAGAACCCCGGCGCCGAGATCTGGCATCTACGGCGCAGGAGAAGATCGACGAGACCGGTCCGCCTCTGCAGCATGAACCTCGCCGTGCACGGGCTCGCAGGCGACATCCGCCGAGGCCAACAGCTACTACGACGACCCGCACGCTGCCATCGGCCAGCTTCGACTTCGTCATGGCCAATCCGCCCTTCAATGTCAACGCGCGTGGACAAGGAGCGGCTCAAGGACGATCGGCGGCGCCGCTTCCCCTTCGGCCTGCCCAGCACCGACAACGCCAACTATCTCTGGATCCAGCTCTTCTACTCGGCGCTGAATGACACGGGCCGAGCGGGTTCGTCATGGCCAATTCGGCCTCCGACGCCCGCGGCTCCGAGCTGGAGATCCGCCGGCAGCTCATCGAGACCGGGCCGTGGATGTGATGGTCGCCGTCGGCTCCAACTTCTTCTACACCGTCACCCTGCCCTGCACGCTCTGGTTCCTCGACCGGGGCAAGGCGGACACGAGCGGGCCGACAGGTGCTCTTCATCGACGCCCGCCACATCTACCGTCAGATGGACCGCGCCCACCGGGATTGGACGCGCGCGCAGATCGAGTTTCCTTGCCAACCTCGTGCACCTCTACCGCGGCGAAGATCTTGATTGTACATACGGTGGCGCCGATGCCGAGGCCAAGCTCATTGAGATCTTCGGCAAGGAACCCGTCTACGCCGACGTGCCCGGCCTCTGCAAGGCCGCCACGCTTGAGGAGATCGAGACGCAGGGCTGGTCGCTTAACCCCGGCCGCTATGTCGGCATCGCGCCCGGCGAGGAGGTCAGCGATCAGGACTTCGGGCAGCGGTTCGAGGCGCTGAGTGAGGAACTCGAGGCCCTGAACGCCCAAGCCCATGACCTGGAGACGATCATCGCCCGGACTGTCGCGGAGTTGTTGGAACCATGACAACCGAATAGGTTGAATGGAAGCCGAGGCGGCTGGACGAACTCGGCTTCGTCGGTCGTGGTAAGTCGCGGCATCGGCCTCGCAACGATGCGCGCCTCTACGGCGGGCCATATCCGTTCATCCAAACGGCGGACATCATGGAAGCGGACCATACATCACAACCTACTCGCAGACCTACCGATTTGGGCTTCAGCAGAGCAAGCTGTGGCCACCGGACACACTCTGCATGACGATCGCCGGGGCGAACACTGCTAAGACAGCCATAATGAGGATCGAAGCGTGCTTTCCGGACAGCATTGTCGGCTTTGTCCCGGACCAAACGAAGTCAGACATTCACTTCGTGAAGTACTCGCTCGATATGATGCGTCAGCGGTTTCTGGCTGTCAGCCGTGGCGCGACCCAAGACAACCTCAGCCTCGACAAGTTGCTGTCGTTTCCTATTCCCACGCCGGATGTTGAAGAGCAGCGTCGCATCGGGACGATCCTATCGGCCTACGACGAGTTGATCGAGAACAGCCGGCGGCGCATCCGGGTTTTGGAGGCGATGGCCCGCACTCTCTACCGCGAGTGGTTCGTTAGCGAAGGGTTGCCGGGGTTCCTGAGGGGCGAAGGCGTCGAGAAGGGGCACCTTGCAGGCCTATGCGCTCTGAGGAGAGATCGTTTCATAGATCGTCAGCACTCTGATCGACCACTCCTTGATCTTTCGCGCATGCCTCAGCGATCCCTCGCGCCGGGGGACACTGGAAATGCCAGCGAGCTGACAACATCCAGGATAGTGTTTGAGCCCGGAGACACGCTTTTTGGCGCGATTCGGTGCTACCTACACAAAGTCAACCTCGTGCACTATCAAGGAGTTACGAACACATCAGTTCTCGTGCTCCGCCCCACGACGCCCAATTTCCGCTCCCTCGTGGCTGTTCTCGCGAGCGACACCGAGACAATTCGTTGGGCGGATAGTCAGAGCACGGGGACGAAGATGCCGGTTATCAAATGGGGCGTCTCCGAGAATGCCGGCTCCGATTCCATCCGATGCTGTCGCGCGACACTTCGAAGCGTTTGCAGGTCCGATGCTTGATCAGATCGGAATCCTCGCAACGCAAATCCAGTGCCTCCGCCGCACCCGCGACCTGCTACTTCCGCGTCTGATGTCGGGGCAACTCGGAGTTGAGGCCGCCTGAACCATGTCGCCCACGCCTACACCGAAGACCAACTCGTCGAGCAGCCCGCAATCGGGCTGTTCGCGGCTCTTGACTGGCAGACGGCGTCGGCGATGGAGGAGACATTCGGCCCCGGCGGCACGTTGGGGCGCGAGGCGAAGGGCGAGGTCGTGCTGCTGGATCGGCTGCGCGCTGCGCTGAGCCGGCTCAACCCGTCGGTACCGCCCGAGGCGATCGACACTGCCATCGACGAGCTGACGCGCGACCGCTCGGCCATGAGCCTGGAGGCAGCCAACCGCCAGATTTACCGGCTGCTCAAGGACGGCATCCCGGTCTCGGTGGCCGACCGCGAACTCGGGGGGCAAAGGCCGAGCGCCTGCGCGTCGTCGACTGGGCGAATCCCGGAGCAGAACGACTTCCTGCTCGTCAGCCGATTCAGCGTCGTCGGCGACCTCTACACCTGCCGCCCCGATCTCGTGGGCTTCGTCAACGGTCTTCCCTGGGTTGTGATCGAGCTGAAGAAGCCGGGCGTCCCGCGCGCGCGGCGTTTGACGACAACCTGACGCACTACAAGCGCGAGTTGCCGTCGCTCCTTTGGTACAACGCCTTCCTGATCGCCAGCAACGGCACGGACAGCCGCGTCGGATCGATCACAGCTGACTGGGACCGATTCTTCGAGTGGAAGCGCGTCGAGCGCGAGGACCAGCCGCGCCGCGTGTCGCTAGAGGTCATGCTGCGCGGCGCCTGCGACTGTTCTCGACTGCTCGACCTCGTCGGGAGAACTCCACGCTGTTCTCGGAGCACAAGGCCGGGCTGGTCAAGATCCTCGGCAAAACCGCCAAGTCCTCGGCGTTAACGATTCCATCGCCTCGATGCTGGAGGCCCGCGAGCTCGGCCACGGGCGGGGCGGGGTGTTCTGGCAGACCCA
>CAVSJE010000003.1:0-689612 GCA_963728115.1 uncultured Gemmatimonadaceae bacterium | reverse complement strand
TAGAGTAAGTGATGTATCAATAATAACTTACGCGCCGATCCGTGGCATTCAAGGTCGGCGCGTTTGCTATGGGTACCCACCAGGTACCCACCAGCCGGGGATACATAGAGTTGCAGCCCATTTCGGAGCGATGGCCGGGGGCCAACCGCGGATTGGAAATCGAGGGGCTGGCCGTCGGCCCTCCGCCAATATTCCGCTCTCTTCGCGGACGATCTCGCTTGGTTGGGGGTAGGCCGCCCCGAAATATCGGCGCAAACCGACGCCCCTACTAATCTTTCTAATACGACATTGATGCGGGGGCTCCCTTGCGAGCCTACGAGAAGCGTAGAAGAATATGCAGCGCGGATAGCACAATCTCGCGCAGCTCGCGTCAGACCCACGACACCGAATCAGTAGTTAGACCCCGACACACATCGCGGCTGATATGGCTCGGGGCCCATTTCACGTTCTCGTAGTCCCGTTCCGGCGGTCCGGACCTGGCGTTGAGTACGCCGTATTTCGAGGGGCGGACCTTGGAGTCTGGCAAGGCATCGCCAGCGGCGGCGAAGATCAGGAAATGCCTGCCGATGCGCCAGGCGAGAGGCGTTTGAAGAAGCTGCCATTGCGCGATCGTCAGTATTCCAGCGTCCTGCAAGCACCGCGGCGATTTCGGTCCAGCATTTCGCAGATCGCCAGTCTTGGGATCCGTCGCTTAATGCTATCCCAGAGTACAGCTTCGGCCTTGACGTTGACCACCAGTTGCTTCGCCTCTCAGATTCGCACACTGCCGTCCGTTGGGTCCACTTCAGGGAGGGGCTTGACCTGCTCAAGTGGGAGAGCAGTCGGGCAGCACTCCGCGAACTCAATGCCCGTCTTACGGGTCGCTCGTCAGAGTCCGATGCGCCTCGGTATGACGATCGTTGGAGCTGACGGGCGAACCAAGAATTGCGCCGCGCTCATATTTGATTCGCCCGCAGCTCAACTGGGGCGTTAGATCGTTGGGGACACTTCTTCACTCACTGAGATAGGACTAGGGATGCTTCTTCGCCTCAATCGGCTTCAGGGAATCACGCGATGGAACACGGACAAGGGAGCGAACTTCCTCTCAACGACCGTGATCTACGCGGAAAATGGCCGGGGCAAGACATCCTTCGCGGCAATGTTGCGGTCATTGTCTGCGAGCGACCCAGCACTGTTGCTTGAGCGCGCCACAATTGGAGCTAAGACTCCCCCCTCCGTCGAGCTACTTGTTGACGCAGGACACGGCCTTGAAACGCGCCTTTTCAATGGCGCGCAGTGGAACGCTTCACTTCCCGACTTCGAGTATCTTTGATACGCGCTTCGTTAGTGACAATGTCTACTCCGGTGACGCTGTCGCCCCTGAGCAGCGCCGGGAATTGCACAAGTTTGTTCTCGGTGCGGCGAACGTCGGGCTTGCGCATGCCGTCGACGAGCTCGATGCCGAAATTCGACAGATCGGCGCGTTGCTCCGCGAAGGGGAGGGGCGACTCGGCGCGATAGCTGGCAAGGCGTACACCATCGAAGAGTTTCTCAAGCTCACTCCACCGGCTGACATTGCTCAGCTAGTTGCGAATCAGCGCGACAGACTTGCGCTCGCGGAGCAGAGTGCAGCCGTTATCAGCACTCCTGCCTATTCTTCTGTCGATGTGCCCCAACTGGACACCTCGGGTGTTCTCTCGGTTCTGGCGGTGTCGCTCGAGCCTCTTTCCTCGGATGCCGAAAGGCGCGTCAAGGAGCACGCTGCTCATCACCTTGATGAGGAGGGCATCGATTGGCTGGAGCGCGGAATGGTCTACTTGGGCGATGGACCGGACTGTCCATTTTGCGGTCAGGCCGCCCAGGGAAGCTCCCTCATTTCCGACTATCGACAGTTCTTCTCACAAGAGTATGACGCACACCTCCGCGCCGTGGAGGCGATTGAGGTATCATTAGCTACGGAGTGGTCGACGGAGCATGCCGAGCAGGCAATTGCAGCCATTCGGTCAAATCGGGCAATAGCTCCGTTCTGGTCACAGCATGCGGTGCCGGCTCCCGCTGAGGTTGGGCTGGCGACAATTGAGCACGATTGGAAGAGCGCACGCGCAGCCCTTTCGGCCATGATTGCGCGGAAGCGCCTAGACATCCTTGCGGCGGTTGTCCCCGCAGCGCACGAGAGTGCCGCCCTCGCTTCGTTCGCCTCGGCCCTCGATTCGGTGACTGCATACAACGCGTCGGTGGCCACCGCGAATGCATCAATAGAAGCCAAGAAAAGTGCGGCGGGAGTTGTGACGGTTTCGAACGAACAGGCTTCTCTCGTTCGGCTCGTGGCGGCAGTGGCGCGTGGAACCGCCTCTGTGAGTGCCGACTGCGATAAAGTGGTTGCACTCCGGAGGGCTAAGACCGAGAAGGAGGCGTCCAAGACCAAGGCCCGCGCTGCGCTTGACGCCTCCTCGACCGAACTGTTCGTGAAGTTTGAGGGTGCAATCAACAAGCACCTGGAACGGTCAGGATGCGCCTATCGCATTACCGGAACGAAGACGGCGTACCAGGGCGGGAAACCTCGCACTGAGTATCAGCTACAGCTCAACGGCAAGGCGGTTGATCTCGCACGGCCAAAGACCAATCCTCTCGCACCACACTTTGGCAACACATTGAGCGACGGGGACAGAAGCACCCTTGCCTTCGCTCTGTTCTTGGCGCGCTTAGACCTAGACCCCCGCTTGAGCGAGAAGATCGTAGTCATTGATGATCCAATGACCAGCTTGGACGCGCATAGGCGTGCATATACCCGAGAACGTGTGGCACGGCTCGCCAAATCAGCCAAGCAGGTTATCCTGCTGAGTCATGACGCTCTCTTTGCCAGAGAAGTGTGGGACTCCGTTGCGCCACCGAAGACGTCCCTCATCTTGCGTGCCGACGGAGACAGCACTGTCATCGCCGAGTGGGACATCGTGAGCGCGACGCACACGGAATACTTTTTGCGCTGTGAGATGCTCATTGATTGCGTCAACGGGCAGCAATCACAGAGCAGACTTGCGACCGTCGGCGTGCTTCGACCCGTCCTCGAGGCCAATTTGCGGATGCGTTTCCCAAGGCTGTTCCCAAGTGGGGAGTGGCTGGGCGGTTTCATTCGGCTAATTCGCGAAGCGGATGGGTCGAGTCCCCTGTTCCGAATGCAGTCGTTGCTCGAGGAGATTGAGGATATAAACAATTACTCGAAGCGGTATCACCACGATGACGGGCCCGTGGCAGGCGCCGGGGAACCCAATCTGGCCGAGCTTCAGAGCTACTGCCGGCGAACCCTGACCCTAATCTCCGGCGCGCCCACGATCTAACGACGCTTCCTGCCGATGAGCGCAGCTAGTGTAGCGGTTGTGGGGCCGCCGCTCCATTTCATGGAAGGACTGCGGCGGCCCCACCACCGCATTTTATTGGAGCGCTCGCAGCAGAAGCAAACGTTAGACAGCCACGAGGCACGAAGATATGGCAGGTGAATGGCTCGGCGACGACTTTGAAATGCGGATGGCGCGCGCCGGGTTGCTAACCGCGCTGCTTGAGCGGGTTGGCTACACCTTTTGGCAGCTATCGGAATGCGAAGATGCGGTAGCGCAGTATCTCGTGGTGCGTCTCAAAGCGACGAAGGGCATGGGCGAGGAGCCAGGGACGAAGCTCCTTGAGAGTGTGCGCCGGAGAACGTTCGGTTCATTGTTGAAAGAACTGCGAGACAATGGCGTGCTGCCGCCCGCCCTCCAAGGGCGCATAGAGGAGCTTCTCGAAGAGCGAAACTGGCTCGTGCACCGGTCCAAGCGCGAGAGCCGAGGAGTGCTCTTCAAGAGCGAGCAGTTTGATCAACTGGTCGCCCGGTTGGCCACGATTGCCGACGAGGCCTTGGCTGTACAGAAGTTGGTAGCGGAAGCCATCGAAGAATACGTTGTGGGGAACGGTGTCGATCGCGCTCAAATCGAAACCGAGGCCGCGCGGGTCGTAAGAGAGTGGGGTTGGGTTTGATCAAGCGGCTGTCGAACGAGGCGCTGCCGCCGTCGGTGTGGGCCTTGGAAGCGGCCCGCTCGCTGCACTCGCGGGCCGCAATCATGATAGGACGCCGCAGCGGAACGCCGCGGCGTTATACGGACATCTACGCCATCCATGTCATTCGCCGTCTTCATCAGTTACTCAACGCGTGATCTTGCTAGCGCCGAAGCCCTCACCACGTGGGTCGCGAAGGCCGGCGCGATACCGTTCATCGCCGAGTACTCTGTTGCTGCAGGTACCCCGCTTGCGACGAGCATCATGGCAGCGATCAAGTCGTCCGACCTGTTTCTTCTGCTCTGGTCGAACAATGCGAAGGGGTCTGACTGGGTGCCACAGGAGATTGGAGTTGCGAGGGGCGCCGGAAAGCCAATCATGCCCGTGGTGCTGCAGGCCGATCTTGCCCTACCTGGTTTCATCAGCGACTTGAAGTATCTCGCCGTCTATGCCGATCCAGCAAACGCCGTCGAGTGGCTCTATCAACACCTCGTCGCCAGGGTCAAGGAGAAGGATGTCCGAGACGCGATGAGCGCGATGGGGGTTATTGGCGCCGTGTTGCTCCTGCTTTCAGGCGGTAAAGGGTGATTCGCGAGCCGCATAATGATGCGCTGCTGCTGGTGGCGTGGGGTAGGGAGGCGGCCGGTGTGTTTCGCTGGAGGGCCGTGCTTCCTATGGTATGCCGCAGCAGAGCTTCGCGGCGCTAGGCGCCATCCCGCATCCGTGGCGCGACCAACGATTGCCGAGCTATGGAACTCGACGGATGCTCACCTGTGGCATGCTGCTCTCGACCACTACTGGAGCCTGATTCAGCCGCGAAATCGCCAACTCGAGCGGGCTATGGAGGTGCTGGATGTCGAGCGCCTTCGCTCGTTGAATGCCGACCAGTGGTTCGCCTTTCTCCACGACGAGTACTTTCGTTGGAAATACACGGCCCCCAATCGCTATTCGACCACAACGAGGACACTCTGTCGTAAGGCAGGAGACGAAACGGGCCGACAAACGCTGGTGCGAAGTCGCGATCAGCTCCTAGGCATCAATGCGAGTGACAGCATTCGCCGTTCGATCGAGACGGCCTCCGCAATTCCCGGCCTCGGTACGGCAGGTGCTTCGGGGCTGCTCGCATTGATGTATCCGATGGCGTTCGGGACCGTCGATCAATTTGTGGTGAAAGCGTTGCGGGCCATCCCGGAATTTGCAAGCGACGCCGCGATCGCAAAAATGAATCCGGATGGCTTGACAGCAGCTGATGGCGAACTTCTCGTGCTGATCATGCGACGCAAAGCCGCCGCTTTAACCGAGGGGCTCAGAGAATCATGGACGCCAAGAATGATCGATAAGGTGCTGTGGACCTACGGCCATGGCTGAGATGGTGACCTTCCCTACGTGTTGAGGACCACCGATTGTGGCTGCTGGGCCGCCTGAGGCGGGGAGGATCCGATGCGGAAGGGCCGGTTCTGCACCGGATTGTCGGGAGGACCTGGCAGCAGTGTTCGTCGGAGTGATCGGCGAGAGCTACCTGGTGGTAAAGCAGGGTCGTGGCAGAGAGGGTGGCCATTTGCTCAAGCACCGACGAGAACAAAAGGGTGGGTGCCTAGCTGATCGACTGCGTGACATGATTCCGGAAGGCGTCGTCGTCGCTAGCCATTGGGAGAAATGCAGATACAATCGGAGAATTGGAAGTGATGAATTGAGCTGAGGCTCGACTTTGCGACGTTGTGTTCTCTGGTCTCGTCGGCACTGCTACCGCGTGACCGGGACCTCTCTGAGGCCGTTGAGTAAGCAGGTGTGTTGGCGTACCTTACCATCCATGGCCCGAAAGAAGACTCCGGATCGAGTGCGAGACGCGATGCAACTGGGTGACCAGATCGGCAGGATTGCCACGGGTCAGGCGGAAGATACGGGGCCCGTAACGGTGGACCCGGTCGCGAAGAAACGCTGCGATGGGTGGGCGAAGAAACCCAGCTCTACCCGTCGTCGTCAGATAGCTAAGCGGGCCGCTCAAGCTCGCTGGAACAAACGGGATAGCGAGTAAAACAGGAAACCGGGATGGCTGGTTTATGCCACCCCGGCTCGTCAGGTCGGCCCGGTCGTCGCTGGGATGCGCCGCCGCCGTTCCTTCCTGCTCCCGGTGCCCTCGGTGCCCTGCTGACAACAAGGCCGAGGGGCCGGCCTACCCCTTCGCCTTTCGCTCCTTCCAGAGCACGGCCGCCTCGGCCATCGTCTTTCCGTTGGCGATTTGATCGGCATAAAAGGCGAGCCACGGATTCTTTCTGCGACCTCCTCGGGCACCCTTGGGGGCCTTCCCGCCCTTCGCCTTGGCGGCGGCCTTCTTGGGGTCGGTCTTGCGCGACACCTTGTGGCTTTCGGTGCCTGTTCCCCCATCGCTGGAACGAAGGTTTCGCCTGAGGCCTGGATACCACGCAGGCAGACCCCACTCCTTCTTAACCTGCACTACGTCTCCGGTCCGTTCCAACCGCCGAAGCGTTGTGCGAATGGTGTTTGCCGGAAGTCCGGCGGTCGTTGTATACCCGTGCTCCACCAGATCTTGCGCGATGCGTGTAGCGCTGCGTGACTCCTTCACCGTCTCCAGGTAGAGCAGGACGGCCTCGGGGGCCTTCATACCGAAGAAGTGCTTATTGGTGAACTCCACCGCACCCGTAGGGCCACCGCCGTACTGAGTGGTTTCGGTAGCCGGCATGCCAGAAAGCGCGCGAAGCATCGCGATGGTTCGGTCAATGTCATCGCGCTTCCGCTCAAGGTCTGCTATGGTGGGGCCGTAGTCAGTTACGTCAGGCACCGTTGTCTCCGGCACTGAAGGTGGTTATGTTTCGGGGTACAAGACAAACGGGTGGTCTTGGGGGTAGGTTTCCCCACCCCCCGCTCGTTTTCGGGGCTAGGGTTGTTTCATCGACCTCACCTCCGGGAGACGCCCCAAGGTCCGCAACCCGCTCTCACACGGAATTAGACCTCGGGAACGTCAGGTAGTGTTATTGGGCAGTATACCCGATCCGCCGGCCTCCGTCTAGGGGGTCGGCGGATTTTCTGTCCTCCTGCCACATTTCCGACAGGACGCCATGCCTTGTGAATGGTCATGGAAACATGACATTGCTATGAAAACAAGGCGGGGACCTCTGTCAGTTTCCAAACGTGGTCGGCGACGCCCGCCGCCATCGCCGGGGTGGTGTGCACGCCCCGGGCGCCCTTCGTGAGCGTCGAGTGCTTCCGGCAGAATTTGTACGCCGAGATCCAGAGGGCCATCGCATGAATATGATTGTCGAGCTTCGTGCTGTGCCCGTTCGTGAGGCGCGTCAGCCGCCGGATGTTCTGTTTGCCGTGAATAGGGCGATCGGGGAAGACCTTTCGCGGGACAATCTCTTTGCGCGCGCGCGGGCCTGCGACGCCGAATCAGGATGTGTCCCGTCTATCGGATGTGAGCCCGGCCGCTACGCAAAACCCGAAGCGGTGCCCCGACAATTCCCACCCGCATTCGCGGTGCTCCTGGACAACTTGGACCGGCACGCCGGGCACCGCATCAGCATCATTCTCGGTCTACGGCGGGAGCACGTCAGCTCGATGCCCGTCACCGCGGCGCCCTACGGCGCGGTCGTACCGTGCACCGGCGCAATCACCGACCGGAAAGGACACGAGCCCTCCTTGTCGCTGAACACGTTCGCGCATTCGGCCCTCCTCGTAGCAATAACTTGGTGGAACGCCCGGGCGTTTGGCGCTCGTAGGGTCGTTCAAATTCAAGTACCGACTCGTCAGACGCGAGATGCCCCCGGTTGGCGTTCCTCAGCGGTTTGGATCAGGACATGTGGCCGCTGCTGAAGGGCCTTCGCCAAAGCGTCCACGACTTCCAGCGACGGAGACTTCAGCCCACGCTCAAGCTGGCTGACATAAGTCGGATGCACACCGGCAGCGAAGGCGAGTCGCTCCTGGGAGAGGCCCGCGCGGACTCGCGCCTCTCGGATTACGAGCCCGAAGGACTTGGTGAGGAGCTTCCGCCGTTTCATGGCGGCGAACGTGCCGGGACTCGACACTTGCCACCATAGACTATAGTCTTAGTCCATCTTGAGAGCTAAGGCGCCGGCCTTGCTCTGGTGGCATGACCTTCCCGTTCGCCGAGCTCTAGGACCGCAATTGTCGCGAAGGTTTCGAAGCGGTGCGCCGCGGCATCATGCGGGTGCCGGGGATCGTTGGCCGCCCTTTCGATCTGACACGAGCGTTTCCCCCCGCGGAAAGCGTGCGGCATGACGATCAACTCCGTTCGTCGCGACATTGAGGAGCTCGACCGCTGTCTCGGCCTCAAGCCGGCCGTCGGGTTCGAAACGTTCGCCGCCCTGCATGCGCGGAGGGAGCACACGAAGCTCTGTATGGCGATCGCCGGCAGAATGGGGCTGCCCAATGCTGTGCGCTTGACCACCGTCTCTCCATCAGCTTCGGCGCCAGATCGTCAACGCTTCACCACGACGGCGCTGTCGACGACCGACGCGTCCGGTCATGGCACACACGGAATCATTGCGCAAGTCGCCCTTCCAGCCAACCTCCCGATGTACGGCACGGCGGCATTCGGAGCCCACGTCATCGATATTCGGCTCCGCCCAGGCTTCGACCGAATGCCGTTGCACACGCTAGTCACGCTGCTCGCGCACGAACTCGCCCATGTGCTTCTTCATGCGTTGCGGCATCCACAACGCGAGAGCGAGCAATTCACCGACCTGGTGCCTTTGGTGGCGGGTTTCGGAGACATAGTGGCGCGGGGACGGGTCGTGGTGAGGACCGAGCATCGCCGGGACGCAGTCCACACCACAACGGTGACGTATGGATATCTCACTCGTGGTGAGTTTGATGCGGCGCGGAGATACGTACGGAGCCAACTGACGTCCCGGCGGAAGCGACATCTCGCACTCGCCTCGTTTGCTGTTCGACTGGATGCGAGAGCAGATGCCGCGACGGCAGGCTTACAGGAGATTCGTCAAGCTCTGAGACGGCTGGACGAGGGGCAGGGGCCGGTTTCGCGACGATTCGCAAGACGGATTGTCGAGTTGCATGCCCCGGGGCTGCTAGACGGGCAGCAGGAGGTTCTGGCGGGAATCTCGCGAACAGCGAAGCGCGCAACAAAATTCTGCGATGATCTTGTCCATTACTCGCCGGCTCAAGTTGAGGCGCTCATGGCCCTTCAGGCGGAATGCGGAAAAGCCAACGCCCGCCTCACGCCTATGGAGCGGAGTATCTGGGCAGACCGGCGAGCGGTCAATCTCCCGATGCGGCCGTCTGATCGACTTCGGGTCGTGCTCGATTGGGCCCTCGGGCGGCTTCGTCGTGTGCTCGATGAGTGACATCTCGAGCAACTGAAGCACCGTTTTGAGCACTCAGTCCCTACACCGCAGCGAGCATCTCAAGCGAAGCAGAGACATCTCGCATGATTTCCCCATAGCCCCGGGTCTGGATGTGTTTGCGCAACGACGCATCGTTGTTGTGCCGCGCTAGATGAAGCACGGCAATGGTGCGCTGCAAAGCTTCACGCCTCGACTCAATCGGAAAGTCATTTCCGGACCAAGAGATTCCGGACTCTGGTTTGAGGAGCAGAAGCACGTAGTCACCCCAGTTTAGGGACTCAAGGAGTGCCTGCATTCCGCCTTCGGCGCCGATCGCACGAAGTTGTTCTCGGGTCGAAGCCCGGTTGGCCGCCTCGCGCGGAATGGAGTCAATCACGTACTCGATTGCTTCCTCCGCCGTGCGTCCTGACCCAACGTCCGTTAGAAGGCGCATTCGAATCGTGCCCTCGAGGAGGTCCGCCGCATCTCGAATCCGGGCCTTCTGGTCGACAAATTCGGATGGGCTGGGCGCCCGAAGGGCGTCGCTGATCAGTCCGACAGTTATAAACGGCAGCTCGCCCTGGAAGGTCACAATTCCGTACTGCGACAGATGTTCGGCGAATGTATCGCGAAACTCCTCATCCGCCCAATCCGACAGGTAGCGAACAGCACCGCCCTGTGCGATGTCCTTCAGCAACCGATATTCGTCCGGAGCCACCGACTTCAAGTGCTGCAGTATCCATTCGACGTGTTGGTAGAACGCCCGTTTTGTCCGCTCGAAGACGCGTTCAACGTCAGGCTCGGTGACGATCCTCCTCACTGCGGGAGTGGCATCGGCCTTGTGGATCTGCGAGCCCAACTTTCTAAGTAGCCACGGGTGGCCACCCGTGATTGCATAGCACCGCTTGAGTGCCTGAGCCTCGAAGGACAGCCCAATTCGCGAGCCAAGTCCCGACATTAATGCGCTGCTATCTTCCGGCGAAAGGGGCCGAAGGTAGAGTTTGCTAAGCTCAAAAAGCGGGTTCGGCCGGTCGAGGAGGGCGCCACTTTCGACACCTGCGGGATTCACCCCGCCGAGAAAGAATAGCAACTCGTCGGGGTCATCCAGGCCGCGTTTGAGCGTCTGTAGCGTGTTCCATAGCGCGAAGTAATCGCCTTTCCAGTAGCCAGCATCGGGGCGTGTAGGATACAGCTCGTCTGCCTCGTCAAACATCGCAATGAGCCGAATAGACCCGTGCCCAGCCGCGCAGCCTATCGACTGTGCGGCCTTCAGGACTTTATGAAAATCCCGTTCGAACGCTTCCGCGACTTGGCCATCGGTTGGCGTTGGCCGTCCTCCCTGAAACAAGAGTCGGAGCTTCTCAGGCCTGGCCTCCGTCTTCAAGCCGGCATCCTCAGCGCTCCTATTAATCGCTTGAGCCCAAGCGCCAATTAGTTCTTTGACGACCGCGTGCCAACGCCCGCCCTTGAATTTCGTTGCGTTGCACTGAATGAATGCTGTGACGTGGACTGAATTGGCATCTGCCTGCAGGAGGTCTCGTACCCGTCTAAGCAGAGAGGTCTTGCCGATCTTCCTTAGGCCAAAGACAGCTGCGGATTGCCCTAGCGACACCCGCCCAACTAACTCTTGCACACTCTGTTCTCGACCGAAGAACTCTGTAGGATCCGTGACAGGCTCTGAGTCGTCAAAGATGTCGCGCCGCCAAAGGGCTTCAGCCAGCATTCGATATAGTGCGCCGGTTGCGTCGCTTTCACTGGGGAGGTGGGCCGTGGGAACTGGCACTATTGCGGTCCGCTGGCGGATCGCCCAGAGGGCGCAGGCCTGTTTCATGTTCGGGGCAGCCGACGCTATGAACCGGATTCGCGTGTCGATTCGGTAGGTTATTTCTGCTGGCGCATCCCGGAGTAGCGTGCGCTGCTGAAAGTCGGTATCAAAACCATGGCCGATGACCAGATACTCCAGCTTCATCGCAAAGTAGTCGGATATGTTCGCGTGAGGCTTGATCAGGGCCAGCCAGATGCGCGGCCCGGCATCAGCAAACCAAGTTACCGAAAAGCCAGATGACACAAACTCAAGTACCGGGCTCGCGTCACGTTGGATCTCTGGCGGGCACTTCCTAAAGCGCGCCTCAGCATCGCCACCGAAGTCAATCATTGGGGCTCACTAGTGGATCTCCTTTAGTAAGGTCCATTGCCGTCGCCGGTGGCAACGACCTGACAGTCGCTGTATATGCCTGCGTGCCGAGTCTATTCTCGAATCCGCATGGCGGTTTGGCAAGTAGCGGGAGCGGGCGCTGGGGGCGTTTGTTGCCACGGCACCGATGATGCGACAAACTGGACGGCGCTTTGGCGCTCCACGCCGTTGGGTCGTCCCACGTGAGCGGAAGCGTAATCGGTTGCCCTGCAGCTTAAGCGAAAAAGGCCAGACGTGGAACGCGCGGAGGCAAGCGGCAGCGTGCGAGTGGGCGGAGCGATGACTAGGTCGAGGACTCTTCTCGCTGTTCTGCGTCCTCGTCGTTTGCGCCGCTACGTATCCGCCGCGCAATCTCCACCTCCGTCATCCCCTCCGCCAGCATCTCGTCCCGATACCGCTCGTAATGATCTCTCAGCCGCCGGTCGTTGCCGGACATCTCGAAGATCGCGAGCCAGGACTCCTCCCCCCGCTCCCGTGCGAAGTTGACCATGATGTTCTCGTTCTGGACCGCGTCAAGGAGATCCGTCCATCGCCGCAGTACTGCAGGGCGCAGTGGTTTTCCGGACTCGATCCACGGCCGGAACAGGATCCGCATGGCCGCGGCGACGTGGCGAGCGAACTCGGATGCCTCCTCTCGGTAGGACGCGCCGTCGACTGCATGAACTGACTGCTCTTCGAACAAGAACTCCCTCCAAAGCGGTAGGCTGACCATCCAGCGCGCCGCACTTTCGACGTTGGGGTGTGGCCACTGGTCCCCGTGCGCCCGGAACAGGCTAGGTGCGGACGCCAACGTGCGCCCAAGCGCGTAGCCCTCCAGCTCGTACAGCGGCGCGCTCTCGACCGTGACCCGGGCCCAGTCGGTAGCGAACCCTGCGCTGTCAATCGGCATGCTCGCAGCGGGCTCGCCACCGCTCGGCATCATGGGTAGCGGGGGGAGGGCCAAGGTCTCCTCGCCGCCAAGGTAACTGGCGGTGATGGGCCGGCCGCACAGCTGAGCGATCGCGCTCCTGACGGATTGGCGGCACTTGCCCGTCTTGCCGCTCGCGATCAACGAAACGGCCTGCCGCGTAACCCCCGCGGCTTTGGCTGCCTCATCCTGTGACTTCCCCCGCCAGCGCAGCGCGGCGTCGACTCGCGTGCCGACGATCGGGACCATCGGGTCGTTCCGGGCCATTGCCTTGATCCGCGCATACCTGTTCGGCATCGACTACTTGCCCCCCCTGCAAGAGTTGACCTTTGCGCTCGACTGCACTTGCCCCCCGCAAGTCTCAGGAGGAACATGCACGCACGGGGACTAGCAGGCAATCACGGTGACAAAGGGGAAGACCATGGCTCTAACGTTGTTGACGCCGAACCAAGTGGCAGAACAGTGCGGGTTGGCCCGCTCCACCCTGGCCAAGATGCGGCTGCGCGGGGATGGTCCGCGCTTCGTAAAGCTTGGAGCGGCAGTGAGATACCGCGTGGACGATGTCCAGGATTGGCTCGCGGCTCAGCCGCGGCGCCGCTCCACGTCGGAAGTTGTTTAGGCGCCCGCCGGAAATGCCGACTGGCTCCACCGCAAGCTCCTACCAGGCCTGAGGCGAAGCCGATGGGAAGGCGCCGGCACAGCCACAGGCTTCCGAAGATCCACCGTTCCTACACGGTCGACGAGGTGGCCCGCCTCCACGGGGTGCACCGAAACACTGTGCGGGGGTGGATCCGCGAGGGGTTGCCGACGATCGACCAACGACGACCCGCCATCGTCCGCGGCCAGGATCTGGTCTCGTTCCATGCCAAGCGCCGCCAGAAGAACAAGCGACCGTGCGCCCCCGGACAGATCTACTGCGTGAAATGCAAATCTCCCCAGGCACCGGCGGGGTCTCGGGCAGAGTACCGGCCGCTTACCCCAGGAGCCGGCAACCTGGTGGGGGCATGCCCGAACTGCGACACGATGATCTTCAGGCGCGTGTCGCTGGCGACCCTGCAGACCGTCCGCGGCGGCCTGATGGTCAAGATGCTAGCGCCAGCCGGAGCCGATGCCGCTGAGCGTCCGCGAGACGCCCGCAAGGCAATGCCGCGGGCGGAGGTCTCGCCAAGCGACACAGAGGCCCTTCGCGCCGCCCTGCGGCACGCGCCCGACCCCATAGCGGTGCTCACCAAGTTCGGCCTACTCGCCGGCAACCTCCCGAGCCCGACGGCCTCGAGCCCGGTGATTGTGGCCGCTGACGCTGGCCGCAGGTCCGGCGACGAGGATTCAAAGCCCGTTTCGATGCACGGCCCGAGGAAGGATTACGACGACTAGACGAGAGCCTCCACCCCTCCGTGAACAGTTACTTCGAGCAGGAGACCAAAGCCTATGCAGACGTACAGCGCCGACAATGAGCGAATCAAACACCTCTACTTCGCCTACCTGAAGGATGCGAAGGGGTACAGCGAAGCGACCGTGGACCAGGTGGCCATGGCGCTGGCCCGGTTCGAGGCTGACACGCGATTTCGGGATTTCAAGAGCTTCCGGTCCGAACAGGCAATCGCGTTCAAAAGGCGGCTTGCAGACCGGGACAGCCAAGCCACCGGGGAGAAGCTGAGCGCGGCCACCCTGAACGCCACCCTGGGCCACCTCAAGCGGTTCTTCCAGTGGCTCGCTGGGCAGCCTGGCTATAGATCCCGGCTGACCGCCTCCGACGCGGAGTTCCTCAACCTCTCGGAAAAGGAGGCTCGCGTGGCCACCGCCCGGCGCGAGCGTCCATGCCCGACGGTCGAGCAGATCAGGCACGCGATCGGTACGATGCCCGCCGGGACCGACATCGAGCGACGGAATCGCGCCCTCGTTGCGTTCACCTTGCTGACCGGCGCGCGAGACACCGCCATTGTTTCGCTCAAGCTGAAGCACGTGGACCTCAAGGCCGACCGGGTCTATCAGGACGCTCGCGAGGTCACTACCAAGTTCAGCAAGACGTTCCACACCGACTTCTTCCCGGTCGGCGGTGGGATCCGCGAGATCGTGGTAGACTGGGTGACTCACCTTCGCGAGGTGCGGTTGTGGGGGGAGAATGACCCCCTATTCCCGGCGACTGCTGTCGCAGTAGGTGAGGACCAGCTGTTCGGACCGGTGGGGCTCAAGCGGGAGCACTGGAGCAGCGCCTCTCCCATGCGTGCGATCTTCCGGGCTGCGTTCAGTGCCGCCGGGCTTCCGTACTTCAATCCACACAGCTTCCGGCATACCCTGGTGAGGCTCGGCGAAACCACCTGCCAGACGCCCGAGCACTTCAAGGCGTGGAGCCAGAACCTGGGCCACGAGAGCGTCATGACGACGTTCCGGAACTACGGCACCGTGGACTCCCGTCGTCAGACAGAGATCATTAGGGGGCTCGGCAAGCCAAAGGCCGTTGTGGGCGCGGACGTGGAGCGGATTGCGGAGGCCGTGGCTTTGGCACTGAATCCGTCGGCTCGCTCGAGCTGATCCGTACTCGCTAACTCCGCGCTAGACGGCTGCCCCGGACAGGTCAATCCGGAATCGCTGCGAGCCGGTGGCCCACCCGAGGTAGATGTCGACCCCGGCCCGTTGCCCAGCCGCGGCGAGGGTGTTGCGCCCCACAGGCACCCCGAGTGCCTTTCCAAATGCCTCGAAGTCGGCGAACCACCGATGCTTTGGACTGAAGGAATGGACGACTAGAACTGCGACAGGAGCACAGAAGCGTTTCGCCAGCAAGATTGCAGCGGCAGTGCGGTGAAACAGCTGATAACGCAGCGGGCCCGATGTCGCTGGGTCCACCTGCAATAGGTCATGAAGGTACGCCAGTCGCTCTGCCGCGCCTTCATCCCGTTTGCGGGCAATCGTTGGGCCAAACTCCTCGTCGACCTTCCCCTCGACCGCACAGGCGGCCAGCCCGCCTGTCCCTCGAACGAGAGCGAATATGTCGGTCTGCGTGGCGCGGCTACCGCCTGGTAGCTGGACTTGAAACTCCGGAACGGCAAAGATCAACTCCGGCTCCTCAAGGGCGGCATGCGAGCCAGTGCGCAGTAGTTGGGCGACCTCGGGCGGGAGCGCGCCGCTTGCCTCTTCCCAGCACTGGGCGAGGCACATTGCCGAATAGCCGGCCTTCCAGTGTGTATCAGGGCGCGCAAGAAGGCCCTTCCAGTCGGAGGCGCCACGGGAGGGGACAAAGATCTTTGTCATCGGGGAAGGTTGTTGCGGTCGTACTTCAACGCTAAGCGGCGATCACTGAGCCTCGGGCCGCCACGAATCCGGATCCAGCGCCTTGACGCGAGGCGAAAGGACTCGATGCATTTCGTTCAGATGCTTTGCGAGCCAATCATGCTGACGGGGCCAGTCGGATTCGTCCTCCGGGTCAGCGTCATTCAAACAAATCGAAGTTCGGCTGTCCTGTCCCTCAGGAAGTTCTTCCCAATCAAGTGCAAACCCGAGATCGCGTTCGATCTCGTCCCTTTGCGCGGCCAGCAGATGGAAGAACGCCTTGGCGTTGGCGCCCGAGAAATAGAGCTCGGCCCGGACCTGGGCTCTTGGCCGAACCATGACAGCCGCCAGATGGAGGTGACTTCGGCCTATGGGGTAGGCCATCCATGGTTGGGGTTGCGGCTTCTTGCCGCCGGCGACAGGGCCACCGGCTGCAACGAGTACTCTATCAAACGCTCCCCAGTATTCGCGCTGCAGGGCGCGCGTCCCGGAGAGTTCCGCATCGTCCAGGGCCCGAGCGGCCTGACCCACCGACTGCGACCAATCGTTTGGCTTGGAGACGACATTGAACTTCGGCGCGGCCGGCGAATCCCCGATCCTCCAGAGTTCCACTTCGAGCCCAAAGAAGCGGAAGCTTTCGTCGGTGATTCGGTTCAGCCAATCGAGGGTCGACCGGTGTTCCTCGGTGAAGCGAGCCGCGATCCAGACGATCGTTACGGCCTCCAGTCCCGAGGCATAGGTCAGTAGTTGTCCGAGGTGATTATGGTCCGTTCGTTCCAACTGATTCTCGATCAACACCCACCGATCGGTTCCGATGTCTTTGCAGAGAATGTCGGCGCGGAACGGGCCGACCGGGCGTTCCCGCGCTTCCAACTCGAGATCGATTCCGAGGGTCGCGCCTAGGATTTCCAAGTTCGCCTTCTCGGCGAGCCACGGCGTAAACTCGGCGGCCTCGTCCCGCCAGATGTCGCGAAGCTCAACCTTCTCCAAGCGGCCAAGGTCCTTGTCAGTCATTTCGCCGCCTGCGCTTCGAGGTCGCCCGGAGCCAGCGCGTCCGCCAACAATGCTTCGAGCAGTCGTTGGCGAGTCGTCGTGCTGGCGTTGAGGCTCGCTTCCAATCCATCGCAGAGCGCCATCAGTTCGTCGACCTTAGCGACGATGCGGTGTTGCTCGGCTAGGGGTGGTAGCGCAACCACGATATCGTCCATTCGGTTTTTCGGGAGTCCACCTCGACCAGCGCCCGTCTGCTCTTTAAAAACAAACGCCTGAAAGTAGGGAGAAAGCACAAGATAGTGGAGAAAGTGCTCCAAGCCTTCAATTGCCACCCGCAGTATCGCCACGTGCTGGCTGATGTTTGCTTCTGTCAGATGCTCCGGGACTCGGCAACAGCGCCCCATCGACCCGCCAGTAATATTCAACAAGAGGTCCCCAGGGAGCACGCGCGTACCGCTCATGCGCTCATGAGTTGCTGCATCGATACGGGCGACGCTGTCTAGACGGAGACCATCATCATATACGTTCTGTGACCGCAAGAAGAGGACGCCCGAGCTTTTGTAGACCTCCTTGCCTCCGCGCGGGGTACTCCCCGAGCCGGTCTTTGTGCAAACCTCTCCTACGCGAGTCCAAGTCCATCCGGACGGGAGCTCGAATGGCGCTTCGTCCGGGCCAAGTGGCGAGGTGGTCCGCTTCATGCCCAAGCTCGCCTTCTTCATCGCCATTCGAACCGCCAGTTCCGAAGCTGGCTGGTCGTTCGGGTCTTGCGGCACCAACCTCCCGCGCACAGCAAGGTTGAGAACGGTCTGACGCAGATGCTTGATCTGGTCGGGGCGCCTAGTCAGGGAGGGCAGCGCGTCGAGCGCGAAGCGGGCATCGTCCTGGAAGGTCTGTGGATCGGGCGCGCTCAGCCGGGCGAGGCTTGAGGCTGTCAGCTTGTCGCGTGTGGCTTCTCGCTCCGTCCGTGCCGCCTCCAGTTGGTCGCAATGGACCATTAGTTCATCGACCTTGGCGACAATACGGTGTTGTTCGGCGAGGGGTGGGAGAGGAAGCAGAATATTTGAGAGGGACTGACGATTGAGGGTCGCACCCTTGATGGCCCCCTTCGTGTGTCCCTGGCGTGCGAACTGCGGAAGAAATTTGAACAGGTAAGCGTCGATATCCGGAAGGTGCGGTCTAATCGAAATGATGGCCTCATTGTGGTACGCTGGTATATCAAGCCGCGAAATCTTCCCGATGGTCAGCTTGAAGCTCATCAAGATGGTTCCTGGCGGTTCTGGAGCTGATCGGAATACCTTGTCGCGCGCCTTATCGCTGATCGTTTCCTTTGTCGCGGCCAAAACTTGACCATCCTCCAGATCGGCGATGCTCACCCAGGCGTGGTCACCGTTATTCCAGAACGATGGGTCATTTCGCGATGGCGTCCGGCCCGCTGAGAATGAGGCAATGGTGGCAAACCGCACCCAACTCCATGTCAGCGGGATCGGGAACGGCGGCTTCGCAAGAGAGGCTCCCGCTGCGGAGGATCTGTCATTGATTTCCCCCGCCTTTACCGACCGTGCCTTCTCGTCTGTAATCCGCCTCAAGAGGTCGGACGAGGGCTCGTCATTCGGGTGCTGCGGCAGTAGCTTCCCGCGCACTGCCAGATCAAGAATGAAGCGGCGCAAGCGAGGGATTGCATCTGGCGCGTCGGCGATCTGCTCGTAATGCGTCAGCAATCGGCTGGCATTCATCGCGCCAACGCTTCCGCCAGGATGGACTTCAACTGGTCGCGCAGGCTCCCCGTCTCGGCCTCAGCCTTTTGGAGATCGGCGAGTAGCGTTTCGGGGTCCCCGAAGTCGTCCGCAGCTGTGTGCGGATTCTTAATGTCCAGGTTGTATCCACGGGCTTTGACCTCGTCGGCGGTCACCTTCCATGCGAGCGGCCGCTCGGTCCGGCCTTTGCGAGTCTTGCCGCCCCACCAGTCGACGCAGCCTTTGAGATGTTCCAGGCGGATCGGCTTGGTCATCGAATAGGCCTTCTGGCCTGAGGGCACCTTGTGCTCCCAGAACCAGATGTCCTTGGTCGGCGAGCCCTTCTCAAAGAAGAGCAGGTTGGTGCCGATCGAGGCGTACGGGCGGAACACAGAGTTGGGCAGGCGGACGATCGTATGGAGGTTGCACTCCTCCAGCAGATGCTCCTTGAGCCGGGTCTTCACACCCTCGCCAAAGAGGGTGCCGTCGGGCAAGACTACCGCAGCCCGGCCGCCGGGTTTGAGCAGCCGTACGATGAGGGCGAGGAACAGGTCTGCTGTCTCGCGCGTCTGAAACTGCTTCGGGAAGTTCGACTCGATGCCGTCTTCCTCCCGCCCTCCAAACGGCGGGTTGGTGAGCACGATGTCAACACGATCGGACTGCGTGTAGCTGATGTAAGGGCGCGCCAACGTATTGTCGTGCCGGACGAAGCTTGGGTCTTCAATCCCGTGGAGCAACATGTTGGTGACGCAGAGCATGTGCGGCAGTTGCTTCTTTTCCACGGCGCGCAGCCCCGCCTGCATCGTCTGCTCATCTTCGGGCCGCTTGACATAATGATCACGCATGTGCTGCATGGCGCTCGTCAGGAAGCCACCGGTGCCGCATGCGGGGTCGAGTAGCACCTCGCCAGGGTGCGGATCGATGCGACCGGCCATGAAGGACGTAAGCGCGCGGGGTGTGTAATACTCACCCGCATTGCCCGCGGACTGTAGATCATTCAGGATCTGTTCGTAGATATCGCCGAAGTGCTGGCGCTCGGAGAGATTGTTGAAGTCGATCTCGTTGATCTTGTTCACTACTTGCCGCATCAACTGACCGGATTTCATGTAGTTGTAGGCGTCCTCGAATACGTCCTTGACCACTCGACGCCGATCGCCAGGCCGGCTTGATGTCGGGAGGTCCTTCAGGGCAGGGAAAAGGTCGTCATTCACGAAAGCGAGTAGTTCCTCACCGGTAATCCCCTCCGGGTTGGCCGCCCATGTACGCCACTGGTACTTGGTTCGCGATCGGTGAGCGGTAGTCCGGCTTGAGGAGCTCGAGTTCCTGGTCCTGATCGTCGATGATCTTGAGGAAGAACATCCAGCACAGCTGGCTGATGCGCTGGGCGTCGCCATCGACGCCGGTGTCCTGCCGCATGATGTTCTGGATCGATTTGACGACTGTGCGTACTGACATGGTCAAGCGACTTCCTGGTAGAGGGCGGATTGGATGTCGTGAACGGCGCCCTCGAAGCCTTGCAGGCCACCAAAGGCCCTGATGAGTTGCACGGGCGTTCCTATTTCGGTGAAGGGCGGGATCTTCAATACGTTTGCGTCGCCGAGATCGAGCACGCCCTCGTCGGCGTACTTGGCGAGCAGCGCATCGAGAACAGCCCGGGCCTGCGGCCCGTACTTCGTGAAGATGTCACGTTTCTTCACGTTCTGGGCGCGCTCCCGTCGCGTGAGGGGTTTCTTGCCGAAAGCCACGTGGCAGATGAGATCGAACGGATCGAGGTCTTTGCCAAACTCCTCGGCGATAGGCTCAAGCGGTAGTCCTTCGGCCTCCAGTTCATCGACAACGGATTGCTTTCGTTCGGTCGCGTTCCAGCGATTGAGGAAGTCGTCCAGGCTGACAAACCGCTTCTTGAGTTCCGTCTTGGTGAAGTCCCGGAGCGATTCCGTCACCAGTTTGCCGTTTTCATCGAGATACTCGACCCGCTCGGCTACCACGCGCACTTCGACGCCGTCCACGTAGATCTTCTTGGGCGGGCTCGTCGACAAGTCCACTCCAGGCAGATCGACGATGATCTCATCGGGACCTGGCTTGATTGGGAGCGGCTCGTCGTCCTCGCTGATGGCCGGCGCGGTATCAGGCGGCGCCATGGGATCATTCGGTCCAGGCTCGTAGATCTGAACCGGCTCGCCATCGAACTCGGGATCAGCGAAGTGGCTGGAGGCCCCACGGAAGTCGATCAGGGTGAAGTAGTACTTCTTGGTGTCCTCGTGGACGCGGGTGCCGCGCCCGACGATCTGCTTGAACTCGGTCATCGACCCGACTTCGCGGTCGAGCACGATCAGCCGGCAAGTCTGTGCATCTACGCCGGTGGAGAGCAGCCGCGAGGTGGTGACGATAACCGGGTACTTGGACTCCGGATCGATAAAATTGCCAAGTTGGTCCTGGCCTTCCTTGTCGGCGCCGGTGATGCGCATGACATAGCGGTGGTTCTCAGCCACGAGATCGGCATTCTCGTTGATGAGCGCCTGGCGCATGCGCGCGGCGTGTTCCTGATCGACGCAGAAGACGATGGTCTTCTGGAAGCGGTCGCCGCTCTCCTTCAGGAACTCGGTGACCTTTCGGGCCACCAGCTTGGTGCGGTCGTCGAGCACCAGTGTTCGGTCGAAGTCCTTCAGGTTGTAGATGCGGTCCTCAACCTCTTCGCCGTCGCGATCGAGTTGGCCCTTTTCGGGCCGGTAGCCCTCTACGTCGCGGTCGATATGAACCTTGATGACCTTGTACGGCGCGAGAAACCCATCCCGAATGCCCTGTTTGAGCGAGTACGAGTAAACGGGGTCTCCGAAATACGCGATGTTGGAGACGTACTTTGTCTCTTTGGGCGTTGCGGTCATGCCGATTTGCGTGGCCGCTGAGAAGTACTCGAGGATTTCCCTCCAGGCAGAGTCTTCGGCGGCGCTCCCCCGGTGGCACTCGTCGATGACGATGAGGTCGAAGAATCCAGGCGAGAACTCCCGGTACAGCTTCTGCCGCTCCTCGGGCCCCGTGATCGCCTGATAGAGGCCGAGATAGACTTCGTAGGATTTGTTGATCTGCCGGGTTGGATCGATCGCCGTCGTCAGCTCGGTGACCGTCCCGTCCGCTTTTTCGATGGTGTTCGACTTGGTGCTCAGCTTTGCCATGACGCCGCCGAAGGGGCGGAAGTCGTTCACCATGGTCTGGTCGATCAGGACGTTTCGGTCGGCAAGATAGAGGATGCGCTTCTTCCGGCCCGCCTTCCATAGCCGCCAGATGATCTGGAAGGCCGTGTAGGTCTTGCCGGTGCCCGTCGCCATGACGAGCAGGATGCGGTCGCGCCCGTTGGCGATGGCCTCGATGGCCGCATTGACGGCACTGGCTTGGTAATATCGTGGACCCTTGCCGCTGCCATCGTCGAAATAGTCCTGGAGTACGATGTGCTCTGCGTCCGACGATAGCCCCTTCCAGGCGCGATAGCGCGCCCACAGGTCATCGGGGGACGGGAAGGCGTCGAGGGCCAGATTGGTCTCGACCGCCCCGCCGGCGGCGGTGCGATCGTGAAAGACAAAGCCGTCGCCATTCGAGGAGAACACGAACGGGATGTCCAGGGTGGCCGCGTATCCGAGCGCCTGCTGCATCCCGTCGCCGATGCTGTGGTTGTTGTCCTTGGCCTCGATCAGGGCCAGCGGGATGTTCGGCTTGAAATAGAGGATGTAGTCGGCACGTTTTGCCTTGCCGCGAGTAACCAGCTTGCCCCGCACGATGATTCGGCCTTTGGTGAAGCTGACCTCCTCCCGGATCTGGAGCATCTCGTCCCAGCCCGCTTGGCGCAGGGCGGGGGTGATGAACTTGGTGCAGATGTCGCGTTCGCTGAGGGTGCGTTTGTCCACGGTCGCCAGGGCTTGAGTGGGCTTCAGAACCTTCGATCAGCTCGTAGCCGTCCCGGGCTCCCGGACATTTGGGAAGACAGGCGAGCGGCACCGGCCGGGCGTGTTTCAAGCAAGGGGAGTTGTGATCTGGGAGAGTGAAAAGGGGTGTGGCTAATCAACTTACCATCGGATCGGACTACTAGTAAACTCCTCTTGTGGCCGACCACGAGGGCAAGATGGCTGATCAGGCTGGACTGTTCAAACAACTCCGGGTCGACATCGTGCGCACGACGCCGTGGGGCCCGCCCCTACGGCGCCTTGAGATCGATATCGAACTCCATCATTCGGGGCCGCTAGCCGGCGTGATCCTCGGTTGCTGGATCGATGCCAAGCTCGACCCTGGTGGTGATTTGGGGAAAGGCTACTTGATGGATCAGCAGCACCGCCTGCATCAGCCAGCAACCCTCCCGGCCAGCGGCAAGCTTATCGCACGCTTGACGCTTCCAATAGCATCGGAGGTTCTCGCGGCATGTGAGCGAGAAAGAACGGATAGGGTTGGCATTATTGCTACGGGCCACGCCTTGATCTCGCCCGTAAACGTCCTCCAGTTAGCGTCACCCGCGGAGACACGGCGTGTAAGCGGGGCCGCGGCCACTCGCGATCTTGAGATACTTGGCCCTCCGATCGAATGCCAACTGGTGGAGGGCGGGGGCGATGTCCTGATCAATACGAGGGTCGCCGCATCGGAGTGGATCAAGTACCTACGGCGATGGCGTTGGAGCGAAGTTGAGCTGTTTGAGATCTCCCTGACCCCGCGGAGCGAACTTCCCGAGTTCAAACGGCTGTATGAGTGGCTGCGCAAAGCCGAGAAGAGTTTTCATGACCATGACTATGAGGCGACCCTAGGCCACGCGCGAAGCGCATTGGAGAGCATGGCGAAGGTGGCTGGGGAAGGGAAGGTCAAGTCTGGTTACGAAACCCTTTTCGCGCGGACATTTCAGGGGGAATCGATGCGCGCAAACTTCGACGCCTTGGTTCACGCGTTGAATGACTTTGCGCATGCTGGACGGCATGCGACAGAACCGCTTGAGCCGGTTACTCGTGATGACGCTCTGTTTACCCTACGAGCGGTTCTCGCAATTGTCGAACGTTTGAGTCGATGATCCATCGAGACCGCCTTTGGGCTAAGCGCGCTAGCTGGGCTGGGCATTGCCGAGCGGAATAGCTAGGTGTAGCCGACACAACACAAACGCATAAGGACGCCGCCATCCCATGTCTGTCGAGTCGTTGGACGAAGTGCGACGCCTGCTCGACGCAGGTGCGTTCGAGAGTATGATCGGCCTCGACGAGAGCGAAGTCTTCGATGCCAAGGCAGCACACCCGTATGACTTGGACGTCGAGGCCGGACGGTTCGAGCTGGCCAAGGATGCCTCCTCCTTCGCCAATGAAGGCGGCGGGGCGATTGTGGTGGGGCTTGCGACTTCCCGGTCATCGGTGGATGAGACGGACCGCGTTACGTCCCTGGATGCGATTCCGGTGGAAGGCTTCGACGTAGGCAAAATCCGTGGCGTTCTGCGGGACTATCTATATCCAGAGATTGTTGGGCTTCGAGTCTATTGGCAGCCGGGGAACCATGAGCCGGGACTCGGCGTCGGCGTAATCGACATACCTGAACAATCAAATGATCGCAAGCCGTTCCTGATCACGCGGGTGTTCGACGAGACCGGCCCGATCAAGAAGATCGTGTTTGGCTATGCGAGGCGTGTTGGCGCCGACTCAATCCCGCACGACGTACGTCAGCTCCAGCGAGCCATGCAAACGGGCACGCTCACGGTTGCTCAGCGACTGACCGGTTTGGACGAGAAAGTCACGGCCTTGCTAGCGAGTATGCCTCAGTTGCCCGCGGCCACGGGAAGTCCAGCGTTTAACGAGTTTAGAGACAAACTGCACGCCCGGGTTCGCGACGTCTTGGAGAAGGTTCAATGAGCACCCCATTCTATGTGCTCGCTGCTGCCGCCGAGCCGGCGAGCCGCCTCAAGGGGTTCTTTCGCGAGGGTAGGAGCTCACCCGGGTGGTTACTAACCGAGCCGATTCCATTTCGGTACGCTGGCTTTGACGTGTCAATCGGAAGCATTGCTCAGCTCTCGGACGGCGACCGCTGGGAAGCCCAGCGAGGGGATCGAAAATTGATTCAGCTTTACCAAGACGGCACGTTGATCTTCCGGGTACGAGCAGATCAGGGCTTCTTGGGTTGGGGGCAGAGTGTCGTCGGGTTTGCGCAACAACCAGCGCTCAACCCGGTGGCCGTTGTGGAGGTCCATGCGTCGTTTGTGCATCTGTATGCGCGTATATATTCATGGTTCGTTCAGCCGCCGAAGTCAGTGCTGTTTACGCTCCGATTCGCCGGTGCCGAGGTCGAAGGGAGGCGTCTTGCTATGACGGAGTACTATAAGCACGGAGTGGCGCAAGTATTCGACCCGGAGTTGTTCCCGATTCATGATACCGACGCGACCGCGGAACACACTGTGGGGGCCAATCGCCTAATAGAGCGGCCCAACGCGGTGACCTACGAGCTGCTTACGAAATTCTACGAGATGTTTGATGCGTCTGCCGAGTTGATTCCTTTCGTTACCCGTGAAGGAGATGAACCAGCGGTCGACATTGGCGCGTTGCAACAGCTCGGGCGGTAGCGCACCCGGGACGCGGCTGTGATTGGAGGGGGGCCACCTTCGCTGCGCGGGCCCGCTGAACGAGGCGTCTACCGAGAATGAACTCGTGTTGAGAGCACCGCCGGTTCGTTGACTCCTCGCCCCGTGAGCCAATTCGCTAGTTGGCCGGAGGTCGCATCCGCGGCCGCGCGAACAGGGTCATCGAACAGGTGCGCATATTTTGCAGTGGTCGCGTTATCGCGATGGCCCAATAGTTTGCCGATCACCAAGAGCGAGCCGCCCATTGAAGCACTCACCGACGCAAATGAGTGGCGAAGGTCGTGCAAGCGAACATCGTCCAGTTTGGCGGCCGTGCGCACGGCATACCATACCCGGTTGATTTCGACCAGCGGCCGGTCGGGTGATCGCCCTGGGAAGACGTACGGCGAGCCGTCCGCTCGTGGGAGTTCTGATAGGAGAAGCCGAGCGGGCGCACCCAGTCGGCGCACGCTCTTGCCCGTCTTTGTATCCGGCAGGGTGGCGTGCCCACGCTCCAGATCCAAGTCTGACCACCGAAGCGTCAACGCCTCTCCTTCACGCCAGCCAGTCAAGACCAGGAATCGAATCGCCGCGACCGCGAAGGGGTTCGCAGGAACCAGCTTGTCGGCTGACTTGGGCCGATGCTTGGCTGTGGGTCCTGTCTTCCGCTTCCTGCGCCGCGTAGGCGCCGGAGGGAGCCCGCTGCGCACGGCCTTGTTCAGCGCGCTTCCGAGGCGGACTACCTCTTCCGGGGTGAGGAAACGCTCTCGCGAGTGTTCTTTGTAGGGCTCGACTTCGTGCGCGGGGTTCGTATGCTTCGCACGCACGCCGTGGAGCTCCGCGAACGCGAAGAAGGAGCCGAGCAGGGCAAGTACGCGATTGGCGCCGTAAGGCGTCTTCCGCAGGCTTCGATGTAGCCGCACTACATCCGCCGGCGTCACATCAGCTACCCGACGCCCACCGAGTGCGGGGACAACATGTCGGTTCCACATGCGGGCGTACTCGGTTGCCGTCCTGGCCTTCCGCCTGTCGCGGACATCCGCCAAGAAGTCGACGCCATGCTGGGCGACGGTTGGAGCTTCCTTGGCGGCATCTCGATCAGATGCCGGGTCGCCGCCACGTGCGACCGCACCGAGGGTCTCCCGCGCGAGCTGCCGGGCCTGGTCAACGGTCAGCGGGCCGTAACGACCGAGGGACATCCGTCTTTTCAGCGCAGACCTGCCGACGCCGGCGCGATACTGGACGAAGAACATCTTCCCACGAGGCGTGGCTCGAATGCCGAAGCCGGGTAGCTCGGTATCGAAGACGAGTGTCCTTCCGCGGTCAACGTTCAGCCCGTCGACCACTCGCTTGGTAATCTTGACCGCCACCTGGCCCCCTTGAGCCGATCATGTTCTGGTACCCACCGGGTACCCACGACGGAAGAATCTACCGGACCGACGAGGAATCGCAAGAACAGGTTCCCAGAGGGAAACCGGCGATGTTGTCGTATCCGCGGAATGGCGAGGATCGACGGAAAAACAGAATGGGGTTCAGGGGGTCGCGGGTTCGAATCCCGCCGTCCCGATCTTGTAAGTCGAATAGGTGGCATTTAGAGCCGGAGTGCCTGGAAGCAGGCGCTCCGGTTTTTGCTTTGGAGTGATTCCAGGGAGAATCTCGCAGGCGCGCCACCCGCACAGCCGTTCTGTAGCGCCGGTGCTTCTCGCGCAACGGTCGGCACCGGAGCGCCCGCGGCGCTTGACTCGGCGCCAGCGCCGAGCGTACGCTCGGCAAAGGTGCCGGCCCGATTCAGCAGCCCCCGGATGATGCCGGGGAGGTTCCGGTGCCGTGCCCGGCGGACGCATCCGGTATCCTCGTCCCATGCGTACGCGTCGCCGAATCACGAGGAGGGGTGAGCGATGCCCATGGCCCAGAGCACTACGCAATGGACGTTGGATCGGCTGCACAGCCTTCCCGACGACGGCAACAAGTACGAACTCATTCACGGGGAGTTGTTCGTGACGCCGGCGCCCGCGCCGATTCACGAGACGATCGCCGCGCGCCTCACGCGGCTGCTGGACCCGTATGTTGCCGCCCACGGGTTGGGCTACGTGTATCACCCGCGCGCCGTGTTCCGGCGCCACGGTTCGGAGGTCGAACCGGACCTCATGGTTAGCCGGCCCATCGACACCGACCGGGGATGGGACGTCGCGCCAACGCCGATCCTCATCGTCGAGATCCTCTCGCCCACCACCCGGCGCCGGGACCATCAGCACAAGCGGGAGTTCTACGTCGAAGAAGCGGTCGGGGAATACTGGATCGTGGATCCGGAACGTCGGACGATCCTCGTCGTGCGACCGGGGCAACCCGACGTCGCGGCCGAAGACGCGCTCACCTGGCAGCCCGCCGGCGCGGCGGAGCCGCTGACGATCCCACTGGGCGAGGTGTTCGGCGCGCCGTAGCGCCAGGCGGCAATTAACGCGTCTGCTCGCTGGACAGCGCCACCTGCCGCAAGCTCGCGAAGAAGCGCCGATGCCGCTGCGTCGCCAACACGAAGTCCCGCTCCTGCGGGTGCCCCTTGGTGCGCATCAACTCCACGAGGCCGCGCCGCGCCGCCGCCGGCCATTGCGCAAGATCGGGGATCTGCGCGCACACGGGCGCCAGCCGCACGAACGCCGTCCGCTCCGCGGCGGGCCACCGGTCCCGACGCCGGCAGCCGAGCGTGCGGGCGAGGTCATCGGCGAGGGCGCGCGCGGCGGCGGCAGGGTCGTCGGCATCCACCGACGCCAGCAGTGCCGACGCGCCGCGCCCGACGTTCACCAACCAGTCCTCGTCGAAGAACTCCGACGCCCGCATCGGAGCGACGTCGAGATGCAGATCGCCGACGGCCAACCGTCTGAGCGTGTCGGGGCTGCTGCGCCGGTGGCTTCCACGCATCCGCGCGTACTCGCGCCTGGCCAGCGCGCGCGTGTCCCGATCGGCGGGGCGGAAGCCGAGCCTGTAGTAGAACCAGAACGCTCCGCTGGCGAGCGCCTCCCTGTTGCCCTCGCCCACCTGGACCGGATTCACGACGAAGCGCTTCACGCCGAACACCGACCGGAACACGCGCAGCGCGGATGCCCAGAGAAATGCGGCCTCGCTCCCCCGGAAGGCCGGGAAGACGTTGAGACCGGTGTTGGCCTGCCGGTTGAACGCCGTCACCCCGCCGTATGCGATGGGCACGCCGTTCGAGAACATCATGTACCCATAATTGGCTTCCACGCTGAATCGCCGCCCGACCTCCAGTCCGATCACCGCGATCGACGCGCCCTGCCCGAGGTCGCCGAGATAGACCTCGTGGGGATTCGGGTTGAAGGTGGCGAAGACTTCGCGGCCACGCGCCGCGAGCGCGGCGCGCGAGGCGTCGATGATTCTCCGGGCTTCCGGCAGCGGAAGGAGGCGGACGGCGCGGGTCGGCGACGCGACGAAACGGACCGCGTGCAATGGCGCGCCCCGCATCGACCGCCGGAACACCGGACGTGCCACGGGCAGCGTCTGGTGCGTGACCGACCCCGCCGAGCCGTCGAGGCGCCAGCGCAGGGGGACGACGGCGGCGTCGTACATCGTCTCGAACAGGCGCCGTGCGTCTCCACGGCGCGGCGCCAGACGCAGCAGACAGGCCAGGTTGGTCTCCGGCCGGCGACCCGTCCTCAGCCGGATCCACTCGCGCGTGGTCAGTTGGCCGCTGTCGAACGCGTCCTCCTCGGCGCGCTGGACCCCGAGCCGGAGGAGCGGGTCGATGGTCGTTTCGTCCGCCACGTTGGGCCAGTCGATCTCGAGCTCTCCCGGGAACGACGCCTCGATCCACTCCGCGGCGACGAAGGAGTAGGCGTCGTGGTTGTCGGTGCAGGTGAGGCCGGTCTCGTCGGCGCGATGCCGCCGCGCGCCGAGGCGCCGCACCACGCCGTCCATCGCGGCGAGCGCACGCCCGGCGGCGTCGAAGGTGGCGCGGGAGTCGGGGAAGGCGCGGAGGAACAGCAGGTCGTCGTGAAACTGCACCACCTGGCGCACGCCGCGCGGCGGTTGCCGGAGGATGCCGTCGATGAGCACGACCTTCTCCGCTCCCGCGGACCAGTCGGCGCGCAGGGCGTGGAGGCGCGCGATCGGGGACTCGTGCACGTGGCGCGGCCGTCGGCCGCGGCCGTTGCTCAGAATGCTGGCATGACCCGGATCATCAGGTTCGCGATGGGGGTGATCGAAGCGCGCCGTGGCCTGCGTTCGGAACACGATACCCGAGTTTGCGGGATGTCGCCAATCCGGCGCGCCCACGGAGCCGCCGCCCTGCATTGACCCTCCGCGGTCCGGCGGCCATTTTCGCCCCGGTTCCGAGCGGCCGAGTCCCCCAACCGCCGTCGTACGCCCCGCCGAAGGGGACGCACACGGAGCCGCGCCCTGCTTCCATCCTCATCGGGACCGATCATGAAATCCACCACGCTCGCCATCGGCACGATGGCCGCCCTCGTTTTCGCGGGGACCGTTCCCTCCACTGCCCGCGCTCAGCAGCGCGGCCGCGGCGGGAATCCGGCCACGCCCACCATGTCCGCCGCGCGCGGTGAGGAACCGGGCGGTGGCGCCTTCCCGCAGATGCCCGCCGTCGACAGCCTGGTGGTCACCCACCACTCGGCGACGATCGGCGGACAGAAGCTCGACTACACCGCGACTTCGGGCACGTACGTCGTGCGCGACGACGCCGGCCGGCCCAAGGCCAGCTTCTTCTTCGTCGCCTACACCAGGGACGGGGTCCCGGACATCGCCCAGCGGCCGGTGGCGTTCGTGTACAACGGCGGCCCCGGCTCGGCGTCGCTGTTCACGCACATGGGCATGGGGCCGCGGAAGGTGGTGCTCACCCCCGACGGGCACGGCATGCCGGCGCCGTACCGGATTGCCGACAACGAGGACTCCTTTCTCGACGCCACCGACCTCGTGTTCATCGATGCCATCGGCACGGGGTACAGCCGCCCGGCGGCGGGCCAGAACCCGGCCCAGTTCTACGGCGTGATCGAGGACGCCAACTGGTTCTCCGACTTCATCTATCAGTACGTCACCCGCACCGAGCGGTGGGCCTCACCCAAGTTCCTGATCGGCGAGAGCTACGGCACCACCCGCTCGGCGGAGCTGGCCGGCGTGCTGCAGCACCGGCACCAGATGTATCTCAACGGGATCGTGCTGCTGTCCACGGTCGCCTTCGCGCCGTGGGGCGCCGACGACCGCACCGAGTTCTTCCTGCCCACGTACATCACGTCGGCGTGGTATCACCACCTGCTGTCGCCCGATCTGCAGGCGCTGTCCATGGAGCAGATTGCGCAGCGGGCCCGCGACTTCGCGCACGGCGAATACGCGCAGGCGTTGGAGAAGGGGGACGAGATCCCGCCGGCCGAGTACGCCACCGTGGTGGCCGACATGGCCAAGCTCACCGCGCTCTCACCCGACTACATCAAGCGGGCGAACCTGCGGGTGAGTCCGCAGCGATGGTTCGTGCAACTGGAGCGCGACAAACGGCTCGTCATCGGCCGGCTCGACTCGCGTTTCACCGGCATGAATCGCGACGCGGCGTCGGAGCGCGCCGAGTACGATCCCAGCGAGGCGTCGTACGAGGGGGCGTACGAGGCCGCCTTCCAGGATTACGTGAGCCGCGAGTTGGGCTGGAAGAGCCAGGCCCACTACCTGGTGAGCGGCAACGTGCGGCCGTGGGATCAGACGGGGGGCACCGACGTGGCCGAGGTGCTGCGGTCGGCGATGACGGAGGAGTCCTCGCTGAAGGTGCTGGTGCTGGCCGGCTACTACGATCTGGCGACGCCCTTCAACGGCATCGAACAGACCGTGTCGCACATGATGCTGGAGCCGTCGATCCGCAAGCACATCAGCTTTGCCTACTACCCCACCGGGCACATGGTGTACATCGACCAGAAGGCGGACGACAAGCTGCACAAGGACGTGGACGCCTTCATCAACAGCAGTTACGAGCACTGACCTCGAGGCGGGTACGGGACCGGCGGGCGACGGAGGGAATTTCGTCGCCCGCCGGTGGACTTCCCACGGAGCGAACGGCGGTCACCCGTCTTCGCGCAGGACAGTCGCGGTATCGAGGCACCATGCCCTCCGCACGGGCACCACCGACGCCACGAGCACCACGAAGGCCAGGGCGCCGACGATCAGGAGAATTGGTCCCGGGGGTATGTCGGGCGCGGGCCCCCCGAGTTCCGACAGGAAGTACCGGGACGCCAGGATGCCTCCGCCGACGCCGAGGACGAGGCCGATGGTACTCTGCGTGGCGGCTTCGCGCATCACGAGCAGGGCAGTGGAGCTCCGCTGGGCGCCGAGGGCAACCCGCACCGCGATCTCGCGCCGGCGCGACACCGCGGCATACGACATGATGCCGTAGACTCCGACCGCCGCGAGTCCCAGCGCCACGGCGTAGACCAGTCCCAGGAAACCGAGTACCTGCCGCCGCTCGAGTGAGGCCCGGGCGCGAGCGACCTCCACCGATTCCAGATCGGTGACGGTGAGCGCTGGGGCGATTGCCTGAAGTGTGGCGTAGACGTTCGGCGCGAGCCGGTGCGTGCCCGGGTGTGCACGGATGAAGACCGTACCGAGCCGCGACTCGTGTCCCGTGGCCGCCGTGAAGATGGCCGGTGCGATCCGGGCGGCTTTCGGATCCTCGCCCGCGTCATCCATCACGCCGATCACGGTGAAGTCCACCCCCGCGATCCGGATCCGCCAGCCGATGCGGTCGTCGCCGCGCATGGCCAGGGCGGCGCTCTGGGTGACGACGACGACCTGGGCGCCGCGGTCGATTTCTTCGCTCGTGAGGAGCCGCCCGGCGATCGGCGTGATGCGGGCGACCGAAAAATATCCGGAGCTCACCCGGTTCCACGTCACGGCCCGCAGCCCCACGGGCTGGAACGTGGAGTCGCCTGCGGGGGAGCGCGAGCCGATCGTAGTATCGACGCCGACCAACGGTCCGACCAGGATCCCCGCCTGAGAGAATGCGGCGGATTCTACCCCCGGTGCCCGCCGGATGGCATCGAGCAGTGCTCGCTCACGGCTTTTCGTCTCCGTGCGGCCGTTGCCGGACAGTACGACCGAGCCCGAATAGAGGTCGTGCGTGTCGTATCCGGCGGCGGCCTCGCCCCATCGCAGCCCCTGCGTCACGCCGATGGCAATGAAGACGATCGGCGCCACGGCGAGGAACACCTGCCACGCGACGAGGGTCCGCCGCCGGGCGCGCAGTCGGCGCTCGCCGACGGAGCGCGATGCCCCGGCCCGCGACCACTCCAGAACCGCCGGTCGTGCCAGCTCGAGCGCAGGTTCGGTACCGAACAGGACGCCGAGTGCGACCGCGAGGCCGAGGCCGACGAGCGACTCACGCCACCCCCAGGCAACGGACATCCACACGGGCGTGAGTTTCGGGAAGAAGGACGCAACGAGCCGAACGACCAATGGTGCTGCCAACGCGCCTGATACGCCGCCGATCAGGCTCACCAACACGCACTCGGTGAGCATGTGCGACAGTAGCCGCGGCAGCGAGGCGCCAAGCGCTGCCCGGACGGCGAGTTCGTCGCGTCGCCGCATGCCACGAGCCAACATCAGCGTTGCAAAATTGACCGACGCGATGAGGGCCACGAAGATCCCGAAGATGCCCATCACGAGCAGCCCATCCCAGAGCGAGTCGGTCAGCATCCCGCGGAGCGACTCGGCGCCGAGGAGCGTGTGCCGGCGGGAGTCGTGACTTGCCCGACGGTCGGCCGCCGTGATCGCGCCGACCTCCGCGTTTGCTCGGGTAGCGGCGCCGGGGGTCTTCAGTCCGGCGATGACGCGTAGTGATCCGGTGGAATCGTCGGGAGCCGTGCCCGGTGACTGTACGGCCCACACGGCCGCGAACTCCGGGAAGCTGGCCTTGCGTGGAAGCACGCCAACGATGACGTAGTCCTTCCGGTTGATGGTGACGGATCGGCCGATGGCGCCGGGATCGCGCCCGAAGTGTCCGACCCAGAAGTCGTGGCCGATCACCGCGGTTGCAGGGGCGCCTGGAAAGGCATCGGCGGCCGTCAGCAGTCGTCCGCGCTCCGCATGCACGCCGAGAATCGAGAAAAAGGATGGGGTCGTGAAGATCGCCACCTTGGATGTCGCCCAGTCCGCGGTTCGGACCGTGACCGACGAATTCCAGTACACCGCGAATCCGGTGAAGTCGAGCGCGCGGGCCGCGACCGCGTCGACCGATGCCGGAGAGAGACTCCAGAAGCGTCCGACCCGGCTCGGGCGTGTCCGGTCGTAGAGTGCGACAACGCGATCCGCATTGGGGAACGCCAGTGCCCGATCGTGCAAGCCCGCGAAAATCGAAACCACGCCGGCCGAGACGCTGATGCCAACCGCGAGGGAGAGCGCGGCGATGGCGGTGTACCCGGGTTGCGCCCGGAGGGCACGTGCGGCGGTGCGGAGATCCTGCCACACGATCTCGATCCACCGCACCCCGCGCGCGTCGCGGCTCTCCTCGCGGGCGTTCTCGACGCTCCCGAACGCGACGCGTGCCTGTCGCATGGCCTCGTCCGGCGGCAGGCCGGCGTCCCGGTTAGCCGCCGCCGCGCGCTCCAGGTGGTCTCGCAGTTCATCATCCAGCTCGCGCTCCACCTCGGCGCGGCGAAAGATCGCGCGCAGCCGATGGGCGAGGTCGCTCAACAGGTCGGCGAGCATCGGGGTCGGCGCCGGCTCAGCTGGTCCGGAGTACCAGTGCCACCGCTGCCGCCAAGCGTTCCCAGGCATCGGCTTGTGTCTCGAACTGGGCTCGTCCGCGGTTGGTGAGCTGATAGTACTTGGCGCGTCGGTTGTTCTCCGAAGCGCCCCACGTGGCTTTGATCCACCCCCGCCGCTCCAGCCGGTGCAGGGCAGGGTAGAGTGAGCCCTGCTGCACGCGCAGCGCCTCGCGCGAAATCTGGTGGATGCGCTCGGCGATCGCCCACCCGTGTTGGGGGCCGAGCGATACGGCTTTGAGGATCAGCAGGTCGAGCGTGCCCTGCGGGAGGTCGAGTCGTGGATTGGTCATGGGTTCCCCTTGCACTTCGACACCAAGCTATCGACGTCTTGTAGAAGTGCAAGGGGAAGCTCGGTCCGTTGAGCATTCCAGCCCCCCGGCTCGCGCCACGTCCAGCGGACGCCGCTCCAGCGGCGAATCCTCCGGTCCGACTAGTATCTTCCAGTCACCGAACCCAAGCAGAAGTCGGGCTCCTCGACTTCCCCCAAACTCGATCTGGAGGCTCCCTTGTTCCGAAATCGTGCCGTGGCCCTCTTCGGCCACGTCGTGGCTCTCGCCGCTTCGGCGGCGCTGCTCGGCGCCCAGGACGCGAAACCCACGACGTCGTTCACCGGCGACCTGGGCTACGTGGGCGCGTCGGGGAACACCAAGCTCACCACGCTCAGCATCGGCGACAAGATCGTGCACACCGACGGGCGGTGGACGCTCGCACAGGTGGCCGCCTATGTGTACGGCAAGACGAACGGCACCGAGAGCGCCAACCAGCTCGTGGTGTCGGGGCGCGCCGACTTCGCGCTGCAACCGCGGCTGGGGCTGTTCGCCGGCGTGTCGTACGAGCGCAACCCGTACGCGGGCTTCACCAGACGCACCGGCGAGTTGGCCGGCGTGCGGTGGAAGGCCGTCGTGGCGCCGCAAGACTCGCTCAGCATCGATGCCGGTGGCGTGCTCACGCAGGAAACCGACGTCGGCGGCGCCACGCAGGACTATCCCTCCGCGCGCGCCGCCGCAAACTACAAGCACGTGTTCAGCAAGCTGGCCTACTTCCAGCAGCTCGCCGAGTATCTGCCCGACCTCCAGTCGAACGGCGGCTACCGCGTGAACACCGAATCGTCGCTGGTGGCGCCGGTCTCCACGCACATCGGCATCAAGATGAGCTACGCCATCCGCTACAACAGCCAGCCGCCGGTGAACTTCGGCACCACCGACCGTGTGCTGACGGCGGGCATCCAGGTGTCGTACTAGCCGCCGCCCCCGCCGCGTCCGGGCTTCGGTTTCGCCTTCGAGGGCGACGCCTTCCCGGTGGATCCCTTGCCGGGGGGCGATGCCTTGCGCGGTTCGCCCCTGGCCGGCGCCGATTTCGGCGCCGGCTTCGCTTTCCGCAGCTTCTCCATCTGCTGCGGATCGAGCGGGCGCCCGGGATTCGACTTCATCACCTTGGCGCGGTCGGAGAAGGGCGGAGTCTGCGGCGGTGGCGGACGCTTGGTGATGATCGGGTGCGCCGTGCCGGACCGCGGTTGCGCCGTGCGGCCCGGCGGGCCGCCCGATGCCGACCGGCCGGTGGGCATCACGGGGGGATGGGGTTGCACGCGGCCGTCGCTGCCGCGCACGCGCACCGTGGCCCCGTCCACGCGGTGTCCGTCGCGGAATGTCTCGCGCGACACCGCGGTGAGTCCGTTGACGCGGTGCGCGTATCGGATGCGCGACACGTCGGTGACGCTGACGAAGATGTTGATGTTGGTCACGCCGCGCACGTTGGCGGCGTTGACGCGGCGCAGATAGCGCGGCCCGTAGTGATACCACGGAATGAACGGATCGCGGGGGCCGAGGGGGAACCAGGCCTGAATGCCGACGCCGAGTCGCCCGTCACCCACGAACGCCACCAACGCCGGCGAGTAGACGGGGCGCACGAACGGTCCCGGCACCCACACCCAGGCGCCGCCGAGCGTGGCCCAGCGTCCGTAGTGAGAGGGCGCGAACCCCCACGGTTCGGCGTCCACCCACACCCATCCCCAGGGCTCGACCCACACCCAGTGGCCCATTCGGTACGGCGCCCAGCCCGGAATGCCGGGCGGGGGATACCACACGAAGCCGTACTGGCGCGTGTTCTCCCAGCGGCCGTACCGCTGCAGGTCGGCGCACCCCGGAATCTCGGCGCTCATGTAGCGGCTGCAGTCCGCCGCCTGGTAGTTCGCGTCGCGGTCGGCGCTCCAGGCGTCGAACGACGTGAACGGCGGCGCGTTCGTGACCGCCAGATCCACGGGAGAGAATCCGTCGAGGCGGACGGTCTGGTGGCCGCGCAGCGTCTGCCCGAGGCCAGGCCCTTCGATGTCCACCCCACCATCGTCTACGCCGACCAGGGTGTAGCCGGCGTTCGCCGGAACCTCCACGCGGTAGTGCCCCGGATCGCGCACGGTGACGGCGCCGTTGGGGGTGTCGATCTCGATGGTATCGCCGAAGTCGAGCCGGTACACCGTGAGGCGGAGCGTCCCCTGGGCGATGCCGAATTGCGCCAGCCGGTCGGTGAGGTTGGTGATCGTGAGATCGGTGGCGTCGCCGACGCGCAACGTGAACGCACCGGCTTCGAGTTCGGCGCGCGACCGGGTGTCGGCGAACAGCCGGTCGCCGGTGGTCAACGAGTAGTTGACCGGGGCGATGCTCCAGGTGGTGTCGCCCGAGGCCTGCAACGACACGGCGCCCTCCGCGGCGCTGATGCGGGCCACGCGTCCCGGAGGCCCGTCGGAGTCGGGAAGCTGGGCGGCCGCGAGCGGGCCGGCCGCGGCAAGGAGCACCAGGGCGGGGACGAGCCGCCGGCGCATGGATCGCGGAGTGAGTCCGAGGGCACGGGTCTGCTGCGTCATGCGACGCTCCACGGTGCGTGTCAGCAATCGGTAACCGCAAATGGCGCCGGGGTTCCTTGCCCCGGCCGAGCGGTCCCAGTGCACCATACGGCAGGCGCGGCGCCGGTACTGTCCTCCAAATCCCCGCAATCGTGAAAGGGGAAGGGATGGGTCGGGATGGCGAAGCCGTGGCACCGGACGCGTCTGAGGCCCGCCCGAGGAGGGTGCGCGGCCGCCCGGCAAGTGGTGCCCGGGCAAGCAATTGAGCCGGCGCCGGAAACTCGCGCCACTGTCCCGATTGATCCCCAACGGGCAGGGGCTATACTTTCCGGGCATCACTTCCCGCAGGCGTGATCGGCCGTCCCGACCAGCCGACGCGACGTGCGTGCAGGGAGACTCGCTCCATTCGCCGTCCGCCGCTCAACTGCTCGGCCCTCCAACCCCGCCGACATGCGCATTTGCCTGGTGACGCCATACGATCTGTCGCATGACGGCGGCGTCAACCGACATGTCATCACCCTGGCCCAGGCGCTGCGCCGGCTCGGGCACCACGTCCGGGTGCTGGGTCCGGCGAGCGGCGAGACGCCGGCCCGTTGCGACGGGATTCCCGGCGTCGTGCCGGTGCGCGCCAACGGATCGCGGGCGCGGGTGGGGCTGCTGTCGTCCAAGCGGGCCGTCCGCCGCTACCTCGAGCGCGGGGGCTTTGACCTCGTGCACGTGCACGAGCCGTGGGTGCCGGGGCCGGCGCGCTATGCCGTGCAGTGCTCGCCGATTCCGCTGGTGGCGACCTTCCACACGTTTGCGGAATCGGAGCCGCGCATGGCGTCGATGGCGCGGCGCATGCTCGCCCGCCCGCTCCACCGGCTGAGTCTCGGCATTGCCGTGTCGAATCCGGCGGCCGACTACGCGCGCCGGATCTTCAGCGGCCCCATTCGCGTGCTCCCCAACGGCATCGACCCCACCGCGTTCGCCGAGCCGCACGCGCCGCACGCCCCCGACGGTGCCGGGCCGGCGCCGCGGGTGCCGGGGCCGTTGCGGCTGCTGTTCGTGGGGCGCTTCGACGAGCCGCGCAAGGGCCTTCGCCACCTGCTGGGCGCGGCGGCGCTGCTGCGCGAACGCGGGCGGGAGTTCGAGCTGCGCGTGGTGGGCCCGGGCGATCCGTACGCATTCGGTGATCTGGCCGTGCGGTCGGGGGCCCGATTCGTGGGACGGGTGGACGACCACGAACTCGCCGCCATGTACCACTGGTGCGACCTGTTCTGCGCCCCGTCCACGCACGGCGAGAGCTTCGGCGTGGTGCTCATCGAGGCAATGGCGAGCGGCCGGCCCGTGGTGGCCAGCGACATCCCCGGTTATCGCGACGCCACGGCGGGCGCGGCGATCCTCGTGCCGCCCGGCAACCCCGAGGCCCTGGCCGACGCGATCGTGCGGACGGCCGACGACGAATGGCTGCGGCACTCGGTGGTGGGGCGCGGGTGGCACCGGGCGCACCAGTTGGCGTGGAGTCGCGTGGCCCTTTCCCTCAACGAACTGTACGAAGACGTGGCGGCGATGCGGGTGGTCGGCCGCGACGCCGTCGGCGTCCCGGCGTGACCGGCGGTCCGGTCGTCACCACCCGGTTCGTCAGAAGCCCCGCCCTGTCGCGGATCATCATTCCCTTCGCCCGCGTCCTGGGGCGCTGGTACTACCGCGCGCGCGCATTCGGCGATGACCACATTCCCGCCGATCGCCCCGTCATCTATGTGACCAAGCATCCGCGTTCCTTTCTCTATCTGGAAACGGTGCTGTTGGCGATCATGACGTTCTGGGACAACGACCGGCCGCCCATTCGCGTGCTCGAGAAGACCGGGACGTCCATTCATCGCACCCCCGTGCTCGGTTGGATGCGTCGCAACGTGAACGCCGTCCCGGCCACGGAGGAACATGCACTCGACGCGCTGCGGCATGGGGAATCGCTCCTGATCTTTCCCGGCGGCGCCCGCGAACTCTACGGTCCTCGGGATACGATCCGCTGGAGTGGGCGGACCGGGTTCGCGCGGCTGGCGATCGCCGCCGGGGTGGCGGTGCTTCCCTTCGTCATCGCCGGCGCCGACCGGCAGCACTGGGGAAGGCTCGCCCTCGGCAATGCGAGTCTCTGGCTGCCCCCCGTTCCGCTCCCCGTGCGTCTCGACTACCACTTCGGCGAGCCGCTGGCGCCGGCCGAGGGTGAGGACGCGGCCACCTTCGCGGCACGGGTCGAGACGGCGACCCGCACCCTGATGACCGCCGCCCTCCAGTCCGGCGCGTGACGAGTCCGCACGAGTCGCCGGCGCCGCTCAACCCGACGCTCTACCGCCGGGGCTCGGGGTATCTGCGATTGGCGCGCTGGATGTCCCGCTACCACCGAACGCGCGTCGAGGGCACCCCGGCCACCGGCCCGTGCATCTACGTGACGCACCACGGCGCCGGCTACCTGAGCGCCGACCTCGGCGTTGCCGTCTATCACCTGGCGTGGGCCGACTGGTACGAACGGGGCGGCGACCCCCGGCCGCTGGCGATCGCGGCGGTGCAGGGCAATCCGCTCGAACGGGCAATCCCCGGCATCGCGCGGCTGAAGCGCGACATCCGGCTCATCGACCCTTCGGCGCGCTCCTGCCTGCGCGCCCTCGACGAGGGGCAGCAGCTGCTGCTGACGCCGGGCGGGAGCCGCGAATCGACACCGCGTGCCCGGGGCTACCGCCTGCGCTGGAACGATCGGTACGGATTTGCCCGCCTGGCCGTGCAGACCGGGGTTCCCGTGGTGCCGCTGGCCACGGTGGGCGGCTTTGCGGCGTATCCCGGGTTCACTCTGGGCCGGCTCTCCTTCTGGAGTCCGCTGCCGCTGCCCGTGCGCCTCGACATCGCCATCGGCACCCCGATTGCCGTGGCGCGCGATCCCGACCGGGCGCGCGACGTGAGCGTCTTGAAGCCGGTGCAGGAGCGCGTGCGGGCGGCGACGCAGGCGCTCTACGACCGGCTGTTGGCGCAACGGGGCGGGCGCGGATGACGCGGGCCGTGATCGCGGGCGACTGGCATCTGGGCACGTACAGCCCGCCCGCGCACCGCGAACTGGCGCTCGGGTTTCTCCAGTGGGCCGCCGGCGCGGCGGATCTGGTGGTGCTCAACGGCGACATCTTCGAGGGGTTGTTCGAATCGCCCGAGCGCGCCGAGCGCGCGCATCCCGAGGTGGCGGCGCTCATCGCCGAGTTGGCGCACCGCGGCACATTGCTCCGCACGCTGGGGAATCACGACCCCGGCGGCGGCGCAGCGTCGGTGGTGCTGGACAATCCGGCGTTGGGGCGCGTTCTGGTGGCGCACGGGCACCTGGCCGATCCGGTGCACGCGTCGTCGGTAGGGAGCTTCGGTGACGGGATCTCGCGGCGGTTCGGCCATCTGTGGCTGGTGCGCGGGGCGGCGTGGGTGGCCGAGTCGTTCGTGGCCGGCGCGTTGTCGGGGCCCGTGGACCGGATGTTCCGGCGCAAATGTCTGGCGCTCGTAGCACGTGCGGAGTGTGCGTTCGGCGTGTTCGGGCACAACCACCGGCGGCATCTCGCGGCCGGTGACCCGTACGCGAACGCCGGCCGGCTGCGGCGCACCCGGCTGGAGTATCTGTTGCTCGACGATGCCGGCGCCTCGCTGCACGAATTTGGCCGCGGGGGTGCCACCCGGCCCGTGGGGGCCGCATGATACCAGCCGTGCTCTCCTTCCTTGCTCGTTGGCAGTATCTCGGCGCGTTCGTCGGCATCTTTCTGGAAGAGGCGGGGGTGCCGCTTCCCGTGCCGGGGGATGTGTTCATTGCCGCCCTCGGCGCCTCCGGTCGGGCAGGACACGCGAGCTTTCTGATGACGACGCTGGTGGTGTTCGCGGCCACGATGAGCGGAAGCGCGCTGCTGTTCGAACTGTCGCGCCGGGTGGGGCACCCGCTGCTCCGGCGCGTGGGGCACCGGTTCGGGTTCAGCGGGGAGCGCGCGGACCGCGCCGAGGTCTGGCTCACCACGCACGGCGCGGTGACGGTGGCGTTCGGGCGCCTGGTGCCGGGATTCCGCATCGTGCTGACGGTCGCGGCGGGGGCGCTCCGGATGGGACGACTGACCTTCCTGGTGGGAGCAGCCGCCGCGTCGGTGTTGTGGGCCGCGATCTACTACTGGTTGGGATACCTGCTCGGTGCCGGTGTGACGCAGATGATCCGCTCGGCGGCGGGCCGGGCCTTTCACGATCCCGAGGTGGCCGGTGCCATTGTCGTCGTGCTGCTCCTGGCCGTCGGGGCGGTGATCGGGACCGTCATCTGGAAGCGCCGGAATCGGGAAGAGCGCGCCGCGGCCGGGACCGAGGCGGGGGCGCCGGCGGGGCCGGCGGACGAGGAGGCGGAGGGGTGAATCCGGGAGAGTTGGGGGGCGGCGCAACTTCGCTCCCCCTTCCGGCGTAGGACAGGCGAGGGCACGGCGCACCCGGCCAATGGCGGGGTATGATCGTGCCGGATACGTTCGAAAACGGCCGCCGAACGCGGGGGAGGTTCGACCCCCCGTGCCGGAGCGGCATCCAACGGTCGAGGTTTCGATGTCCGATTCGTCCAGAAAGTGGGCTGGCCGCGCGATCCAGTTCGGGCTCGTTCTCGTCACGCTTGCGCTGGCGGGCAATTGGATCCGGTCGCACTTCATGCGGGCGCGCCACCAGACGCACGTGTCCGGGCTGGCGGCGGTGCCGGATTCGCTCGGGCCTGGCGACATCCGGATCCTGAATGCCGACAGCAGCGTGGATCTGGTGCTGGCCGGCGATCGGATCTGGGCGGGGCTGTCGCCACAGACGGTGGCCAAGGTGCGCAACGACCTCGACTCGTCGCAGGCCGCGGACACGGGGCTCGGTGGAAGTATCGCGCAACTCGTCAAGAAGCAGGTGTCAGGCGCCATCGGCACGCACGCCGTGTACCGGTTGTCCGATCTGCGCGACGTGAGCTACGAGAACGGCCGGCTGGTGTTCGAGTGGAAATCCGGCGGCAACCAGACGATGTTCAACGACACGCACGTGAACGGCAAACGGGCCGACGAAACCTTTCGGAAGGAAGATGCCGACCGGTTCATCGGGGCCGTGCGGGCGCGAATGAAGGAACTCGGGACTCCCTGACCACTACCGCTTCATGCTGAAATTCCTTGCTCCCTGGCTGGCGCTCGGTCTTGCGGGCGCCGGTCCGGCCCCCGCTGCGCCGCCGGCCATCCGGCACGTGTTCGTGATCGTGCTGGAGAACCAGGCGTACGAATCCACCTTCGGCGCCGACACGCCGGCCCACTATCTGGCCGACACGTTGGTCGGGCAGGGGGCGTTCCTCCGCCAGTACTACGGCATCGGCCATGCGAGCCTGGACAACTACATCGCCATGGTGAGCGGGATCGCGCCCAACCGCAACACGCAGGGCGACTGCGGCCGCTACGTGGAATTCGTGCAGACCGGGACGGCGGCGGACGGGCAGCCCATCGGCCGCGGGTGCATCTATCCGGCCGCCATTCCGACGATCGCCAACCAGTTGATGGCGCGGCATCTGACGTGGAAGGCGTACATGGAGGACATGGGGAAGGATCCGGCGCGCGAATCCGCAACATGCGGCCACGCCACGATTGGCGAGGTGGATCGCACGGAGCGCGCCACGCCCGACGACCAGTACGCGGCCAAGCACAATCCCTTCGTGTACTTCCACGCCATCATCGACGCGCCCATCTGCCAGACCAACGTCGTGCCGCTCGCGCCGCTGGCGGACGATCTCCGGTCGGCGAGCACGACCCCGAACTACGCGTTCATCGCCCCCAACCTCTGCCACGACGGCCACGACACCCCCTGCCGCAACGGGGAACCGGGGGGTCTGGTGTCGGCCGACCGGTTCCTGGCCGAATGGGTGCCGCGCATCATGCGCTCGCCCGCCTATCGCGACGGTGGTCTCATCATCGTGACCTTCGATGAGGCGCAGAGTGGGCACAAGGAAGCGTGCTGCAACGAGCCCACCGGTCCCAACACCACGTCGCCCGGCGCCGGGGGGCCCGGTGGCGGGCGCACCGGTACGGTGCTGCTCTCGCCCTTCATCCGGCCGGGCACGGTGTCGGACGTGCCGTACAACCACTATTCCATGCTGCGGAGCGTGGAGGACATCTTCGGGCTGCCGCACCTGGGCTATGCCGGCCAGGAGGGCTTGGTCCCCTTCGGCGACGACGTCTACGACGGATCGGCGCCCTTGAGCCCCACCAGTTCGAGCAACTTCAGCGCGTTGCTCGACGTCGCCTTGCCGGGCCGCAGCCGGTAGTCGAAGGTCATCGCCGCCGCACCGCCGGCGCGCGAGAAGTCCTCCCGGAAGTGCACGTGCCGCGACTGCGCGGCCAGTTCGGCGTCGTCCACCAACTGCAGATCGTGCGTGGAGACGGCGCCGATGGCGCCCGTGCCCACGAGGTGCCGCAGCACGTGCCGGGCCGCAATCGTGCGTTCGGCGGAATTGGTGCCGTGCAGGATCTCGTCCAGCAGGTAGACGAACACGCGGCCGTCGCCGGGTGCGACGGCGTCCGCGGCGTCGACCACCGCCTTGAGGCGCTCCAGCTCCGCCATGAAGTAGCTCACCCCGCGCTGCAGGGAATCCTGCACGCGCATGCTCGTATACAGCAGGGCGGGCGGGTGGCGCAGCCGGCCGGCGCACACCACCGAGCCCGCCTGGCTCAACACGAGGTTGAGCCCGATGGAGCGAAGGAGGGTGCTCTTGCCGGCCATGTTCGATCCGGTGACGACGAGGATCGTGCCCGCCGGTCCCACGGTCACGTCGTTGCGCACCCCCGCCTCGGCGGAGAGCAGCGGGTGCCCCAGCGCTTCGCCCCGCACCGCGGGCGACGCCTCCTCGACGATCTCGGGAAAGGTCCACTCCGGATTGTCGTGCGCCAGCGTCGCCAGCGCCGACAGGCTCTCCAGTTCGCCGAGGGCGCGCATCCAGTCGGCCGCGTGGACTCCCGACCGCCGCTGCCAGCGCTCGATCAGGTGCACGACGTGAAAGTCCCAGAGCGTGAGGGTGTTCACCGCGAAGTACAACATCGGCGACAGCCGGAGCTCCGTGCAGTCGGCCAGTGCGGTCAGGTGCCGCATCTCCGCGTCGGCGGACGACGGCGTGCGCAGCCGGTCGCGGATTCCGCGCAGGAGTGGCGTCTCGAACGGCTGCGTCGCAGCCAGACCCGCCATGGTCGCGGTGCGGCGCAGCGTGTTGGCGCGTCCCACCACCGGCTTGAAGCACTCGGTCAGGCGCCGGGAATACCGGCTCACCAGCAGCCAACCGGCCACGGCGGGCGCGATCCAGTACGGGTGCGGAACGACGCCGGTGGCCTGCAGAAGGATCAGCGCGATGGTGGCGAAGGGAATGAGTATGGAGAGGGCGATGACTCCGGGCTGCCCGAGCAGCCAGGCGGGGCCGGCGGCCCATCGTGTGAGGTCCTCCAGCTCGGCCCCGCTGCCGATGATTCGCATGGCCGCGAGCGTCAGGTCCTCGCGGAACCCGGCGCGATCGCGCAACTCGGCCACGGCCCGCTGACGGTGGCGAATGGTCGCCGGGTCGGCCGGTGCCACGAGCCAGTCGCGGAGCGTGCTGCGGCCCGGCGCGCCACTCATCGCCGGCATGAGCTGCGCCAGCGATGCCTCGCCGAACAGGTCGAGATCGACGGCGTACGGGTGGCCCGGCGGTTCTTCCAGCCAGGGGCGCGATGGAATCCGGTCCCACTCGCGTGCCACCCGGTGCACGCCTTCGTCGGCCAGGACGATGAGGTCGTCGGTCCGCTGCAAACGGGCGCGGGCCCGGCGGCTCGACCGCACGAGGAAGAGGAATCCCGCCGACGCGGCGATGGCTGCCGCCAACCAGAGATTGCGCAGCACATCGGTAGTGGCCCAGCGGGCCACCAGGAGTACGGCTGCGGCGAAGGCGAGCAGCCGGAGGTTGCCCAGCCAGTCGACGGTGGCCGCCTCGCTGACGCGGAGGGCGCGGAGCTCGGCGGCCCGCGCGGCGTAGGCGGAGCGGACCTCGGCGGAAGTGGACATTCCTGAAAATGGCGATCGGGAACCGTTTGCGCGCCCCGGGGGCGACGCCGCGGTTCAGCCGCCGAAGCGCTTGATCAGGTCGCCGAACGCGTCCAGCGAGCGGAGGAACCGGTACCGGGGATCCTTGATGATCTGATCGATGGTGACCACCTTCCCCTCGAGCGCGCAGCGGAGCTCGTCCATCGTGCTCTCGGCGTCGCCGCGCAGGGCGTAGGCACGCGCGCGTTCGTTGCAGATGGCGGGCGCGCGCGGGCGGATGATCTCCGCCACCGAGAGCATGGCCAGCGCGCGCGCCGCCTCGCCCACGCCGATGTACGCCTCGGGCTCGGACTCCGACACCTGCACGTACACCTCGTCCAACCGGCGATCGGCCCACATGGCGCGGAGCGAGTCGTGCGGCTCGGCGGCCCATTGCTGCAGCTGCACGATGTGCAGGTCGGTCACCAATTCGCGCAGATCGGGCACGCCGGGGCGCTTTCGCAGCGCGCTCAGCACGGCGTTCGTCCGGGTCCGCACGGCGGGGGCCGCGCCGCGCAGCGAGTCGCGCTCGGCGCGCCAGCGCCGGACCGCCGGATCGCGCTCGAGCTCTGCCGCCCGGGTGCGCGCGAACGAGAGGTCGTGCATTCCCTGCCACGCCGTTGCGACATTGCGCCAGCGGTCGGCGCTCTCGCCGGTACGCCCGGAATCGGCGGCCGCCGTGGCGCCCGCCGAGTCGACGGCGAACAGCGAATCGACGAGCACGGAGTCGACGGGACGCATGGCCCGCGCCATGGCCCGGGCGTCGAGCCATCCCATGGCCTGCTCGAGCAGCGCGCCCGGCGGCCATTCGAGCCCTCCGGCAAAGAGATCGTTCCTGATCGGGGTGCCGAGGGCGGCCAGCGAATCGGCGGTGCCGATCACCTCCTCGTAGTTGAAGCCGCGGTCTCCCGCCATCATGGCGACGTCGAAGGGCGGTTTGCCTCCGAACTTCCGGCGCCAGGCGGTGTCTCCCGGCATCGACGCATTCACCGACAGGATGCCCGCCACGTGGCCGCCCGCGCCGTACGCGAACACCCAGGTCTCGCGCGCCGTGCCGGCGAGCCCGGCCAGATAGATGCGCGAGGTGTCGATGCGGAACGCCGCGAAGGCGTCGTCGAGCATGAGATTCACGGCCCGCTGATTGGGGGCCGCGGCCGCCCCGCCGCGCGAATCGTAGCTGCTCATCACCACCCACCCGAGGCGCTCGGCGGCCGGGGCAACCAGCTGTGTCGTGTACTCGGCGCGACCCAGCGGGTCGAGCACGATGAGCAGGGGCACCGGATGTTCGCCCGTGTACCGCCGGGGGATGTACGCCGCGTAGCGGAAGTCGGTATCGCGGTGCGCCACCAGGTGGGCCAGAACCGAGCCCTTGAATGCGCTGTCGACGGCCTGGCCGGTGGCCCGTGCGGGCGTCGCGGCGGTGACGAGCAGAGCAGCGGCGGCGGCGTGGACGATGCGTAGCGTGCGCATGAAGGCGGCCTCATCAGCGGGCGGGAATAGCATTGCCGCAGAACATTACAAAATTCGCCCCGGGGCGCGAATGGTTCCCCGCATCCTTACACGGTGTTTACCCGCCGGGACCACGTCGTTCCGCCGTCCTCCGCGCGCGCGGCGGCGGCTACCGGTCCAGTGCCAAGACGGCGAAGGAGGCCAGCCAGTGCTCGCCCATATAGTCGCCGGTCACGTGTGGGAGGCTGGCGGCCAGATGCAGAGCCGCCGCCTCGCGGGCCACCGCCACCCTCGCATCGCCGGGCGGAAGCGCCGCCGCCACCGACCGCCAGCACCAGGCACGGGCCAGGTTCAGGCCGTCCAGGTGCGCGATCTTCCCGTCGCTCCGATCGCTCACGTGAGCCGGCCGGAAGAGCGTGGCCGGCCGGCGATGTTCGATGTGGGGCAGGAACCGCGCCAGCCACTCGCGAAATCCGACTGCCGGCATCACGCGGCGCATGCACTCCGCCTCGATCAGTGCCGGCGAGAGGAAGTCGTCGCCGCCCGGCTCCCACGCCTGGCAGTCGGCGTCATCGCCGTACCACGCGTTCGCCTTCTCGCGCAGCAGGTCGCCGAAGGAGCGGTCGCCCACCGTCTCGGCGTAGTCGAGGGCCAGTGTGAGGGCGAACGCCGTATTGAAGTGCGTGCCGACGCGCACCGGGTAGGTGGCTTTCGGCAGGAAGGTACGGAACCGGGCCACGAATTCGTCGACCAGCGGTTGCAGGGCAGCGGCCCACCGGCGGCCCTCGGAAGTCGTATGGCGCGCCAGCTCACCGCCGAGCATGAGGAGCCAGGCCCAGCCGTAGGGACGTTCGAATCCGCCGCGCGACGGCTGCCGCAGATAGGCGATCTCACCGGCCACCGCCTGCGGCGTGAATGCGGCCTCGAACCGGGCCGCGATGCGCGGGGCGTCGGCCAGCGACGGAAACCGCCGGTACAGCCGCGCCAGCATCCAGTACCCGTGCACGCAGGAGTGCCAGTCGAAGCTGCCGTAGAACACCGGGTGCAGCGCCCGCGGGGCCTGTACGTCGGCGGCGCCGTTCAGCACGTGGTCGAGCTTGTTCGGAAATTCCCGCGTCACGTGCCCGAGCGCGGCGCCCGCGAACCGGGTGGCGGTGTCGGCGGTGAGCGTCGCGTCGAGGGCGGAGCGTTCGGCAGGCATGATCGGTTTCGGACGGCCGGTGGGTGGATGCGGAAGATATTCGCGCCCCGCCCCGGGCGCCGGGGATGGCGGGGCGGGCGTCCCGGGGTGACACTTCACGACATCGGAGGAGACCCCCAATGCAGATTCAGCGATTCATCGTTGCCGCGGCCTGCAGTGCCGCTCTCGGGCTGTGCGCCGTTCCCGCCGCCGCCCAGCACGACCACGCTGCCATGGACCGGGCGCAACCGGCCGCGAGCCTCACGCCAACGGAAGCGGGACAGGGCGCGTTCGCCGCCATCCAGCAAATCGTGCGCATCCTCAAGGCCGACTCCACCACCGATTGGTCGAAGGTGAATCTCGAGGCGCTGCGCCAGCACCTGATCGACATGGACGACGTCGTCCTCCACGCCCGGGTGGCGCAGCACGACGTGGCCGGCGGCTTCGAAGCCGAGGTCACGGGGCAGGGGCGGACGGCGGATGCCATCCGTCGGATGCTCACCGAACACAGCCGGATGATGGAGATGATGGGTGGCTACCACGCCGCCGCGACGCCCATTGCCGGCGGTGCGCGGTTCGTCGTCACCGCTCTCGATTCGACCGACCGCCGGATGGTGGACCAGCTCCGTGGGCTCGGGGTGATCGGGGTCCTCGCCGACGGGGACCACCACCCCATGCACCATCTGGCGCTGGCGCGCGGAGAGCCGATGATGCACGATCACCAATGACGGCTCCGGCCGGCACGAACCCGTGACGGGGCGCATCCCGCGACCCCGTCCCCACGCCATGGACTCGAGCGCATGATCCTCACCGCCTTCCTCCTCGCCGCGCTGCAGCAGGCCGGCGCCCAGCAGCCGCGGCGCACCGTGCCCGATCCCGGCGTCATCGCCACCGACCAGCAGGTCACGCCCGCCGGCGTCCAGACCGTGTTCACGGGGCGCGTGGCGGCCGTTCGGTTCGCCGAGTCGTCCAACCGGCTCTGGGTGGCCGTGCCGCGCGCGGCGTATGAGCTCGATTGGCGCGACAACCGTGTGCTCGCCGCCGCCCACTTCGACGGCACCCCGGGTGTGCACGGCCTCGCGGTCGATGCGGCCACGGGACGCGTGCTCGTGTCGTCGGTGGGGCGGCTGCCCGCCGGCATGGAGAACAGCCGCACCCCGGGCACGGGCGCGATGCGTCGGGGGCGCGCCGTGGCGCAACTCACGGGATTCGCTCCGGTGGCGGGGAGTGCGGATTCGGCCGCCGCCGTCATCAGCTCGGGCGCCCTCGGGTCCTACATGGCGGGCGGACCGGCGGTGGCCCGCCGGCCCAACGCGTCGGGACACCGGGTGGCGGTGCTGCCCCTTCCCGCCAACGACCAGGTGGCGATTCTCGACGCCGACTCGGGCACCGTGCTGCGCACGCTCGACGTGGGCGTGCTTCCCGTGGCCGCGGTCATCGATCCGGACGGACGGACGGCGTGGATCAGCAACTTCGGCGGGCCCAAACCGGCGAGTGGCGACCGGGCGGCGCGCCAGTGCTGTGACCCGATGGCCGAAGCCGTTCGCGTCGACGCGCGCGGCATCGCCGAACCCGGAACCGTGGCGCGCCTCGATCTCGCCACGGGGACGATCGACGCCAGCGTGGTCGTCGGGCGCCATCCCACGGGCATGGCCTGGGACCAGCGCCGCCAGCGCCTGTACGTGGCCGACGGCAACTCCGACGCGGTGACGATCGTGAACACCCGCGCGGCCGCCGTGACGGCGAGTGTCCGCGTCGCCCCGTTCACCGAGACGCGAGCGGGACTCGCGCCCACCGCCGTGGCGCTCGCCCCCGACGGGCGGACGCTCTACGTCGCCCTGGGCGGGCTCAATGCGGTCGCTGTGTACGACGTGTCGACCGGGGCGGTGTTCCGGGGATTGATTCCCACCGGATGGTACCCGTCGTCGCTCGACGTGAGCGCGGACGGTACGACGCTGGCGGTCGGCACACTGCTCGGCGTCGGGGCCGGCACGGGGACGACGTCGGGGTCTCCCGGCAAGACGGGGCGGCAGGTGTACGCCGTGCGGGGTTCCGTGAACGTGATTCCGGTGCCGACCGACGCCGAACTGGCCGCGTACACCACGTCGGTGGCGCGGAACAACCGCCTCACGTTGAGCGGGCGCGGCGCGGCCGCGTCGGCGGTGGCACGGGCCGGCGAACCGCCGCGCGCGGTGCCGGAGCGTCCGGGCGAGCCGTCCCTCATCCAGCACGTGGTGTTCATCGTCCGCGAGAACCGGACATACGACCAGGTGCTCGGCGACATGGGTCGCGGCGCCAGCGACAGTTCGCTGGTGATCTACGGCCGCGACGTGACGCCCAACGCGCACGCGCTGGCCGAGCAGTACGTGCTGCTCGATCATTTCTTCGCGTCGGGCGGCAACTCCGCCGACGGGCACCAATGGTTGACGCAGGCCAACGAGACCGAGTACCCGATGTGGCCGCTGTACCAGGGGCGCAGCTATCCGTCGGAAGGCGACGACGCGCTCACCTACTCGCTGGGCGGATTTCTGTGGGAGACCGCCCAGGCGAAGGGCCGGGCGGTGACGGTGTTCGGCGAGTACGCGCCGGCGCCGTCGGACTCGATCTCATCGGTGCGGCGCGACCTGCTGGCCCAGTACCGCGACTCGACGGCGCACACACCGGCCGACTTCCGGAGGCTGGCGGCCCGGATGTACGACACGCATTCGGACATCCCCTCGCTCGACAAGGTGCTGGTGCGCGAGTATCCGGGGTGGACGCAGGAGATGCCCGACGTGGTGAAGGCGGACATCTTCGACGAGCACGTGAAGGAATGGAACGCGGCGGGCACGATGCCGAACCTGGTGATGGTGATTCTGCCCAGCGACCATACGAACGGCACCGCGCCCGGGTGGAGCACGCCGCGGGCGTCGGTGGCCGACAACGACCTCGCGCTCGGGCACATGGTGGAGGCGCTGTCGCATTCGGCATTCTGGAAGTCGATGGCGATTCTGGTGGTGGAGGACGACGCGCAGAACGGCGTGGACCACATCGACGGACACCGGACGGTGGCGCTCGCCATCTCCCCCTTCGCCCGCCGGCACGTCATCGACAGCACGTTCTACAGCCAGCCGAGCATGGTGAAGACCATCGAGCTGATGCTGGGCCTGCCGGCGATGAGCATGTTCGATCTCGTGGCCACCGACATGCGCGCCAGCTTTCTCGACGCCGGCGCGGCCCCCGATCTCACGCCCTACACCGCGATCGTGCCGCAGCAGTCGATCTACGAGGTGAACCGGCGCGTCGGACAACTCACGGGCCCGGCGCGCGCGGCCGCGCTGGCGTCGTCGCGCATGCGCTTCGACGTGCCCGACGCGGCGCCCAGCGACGAACTCAACCGCATCCTCTGGCACGACGTGCGCGGTTGGCGGACGCCGTATCCGGCGGTGCGGCATGCGCTCTTCTTTCCGATGTCGGTGGACCTGTCCGACGATGAGCGCGAGGAGCGCGCACCCGCCAGGAGCAGGCGCGACCCGTAGCCCGGCACTCCGCGCCGCGACTTGCTATCGTACGAACATGCGAGTTCTGGCAGGGGACGTGGGCGGCACCAACGCGCGGTTGGCGATCGTGGAGGTGGGCGATGGGGCGGCGCGCCTGGTGCAGGAGCGCGACTATGCGAGCGGCGAGGCCGACGGGCTGGCCGCACTGGTTACCCGATTTGCCGACGACGTGGGCGAGCTGCCGCGGCGCGGATGCGTCGCCATTGCCGGGCCGGTGGTGGACGACCGCGTGCAGGCCACCAACCTCCCGTGGTCGGTGCACGGGGGCGAGGTCGCGCGCGTAGCGGGGATCGAGCGGTTCGGCCTGATCAACGACTTCTTCGCGGTCGGCATCGGCCTCGAATTTCTCGCCGCCGGCGATCTCGCGACGCTGCAGGACGGAGAACCGGTTGAGCACGGACCCGTGGCCTATCTGGGTGCCGGCACCGGCCTCGGCGTCGGATTCCGGTTGTGGGACGGCGCGCAGTACCGGGTGTATGCCTCCGAAGGCGGGCATGTGGACTTCGCGCCGAGGACGCCGCTCCAGGACGGCCTGCTGCAGTACCTGCGAGCGAAGTACGGGCGGGCGTCCAACGAACGCATCCTCTCCGGCGCCGGGCTCGCCGATCTCTACGCCTATCTGGCGTCGGCCGGCGGCGAGGCGGCCCCACAGCCGTCCATCGAGCGCGAGATGCGGGCGGGCGATCCGGCCGCCGTCGTGACCGGGCACGGCCTGGCCGGCGACGACGCGTTGTGTGCGCGCGCACTCGACCTGTTCGTGTCCGTGCTCGGTGCGGTGACCGGCAACTTCGCGCTGATCGCCGTCGCCACGGGCGGCGTTTTCATTGCCGGTGGGATCGCCCCCCGCATCGTGGAGCGCCTGCGGGGTTCCGCGTTCCGCGATGCGCTGCACGATCAGGGGCGCCTCTGGTCGCTGGTCGCCAAGGCACCAGTTCATGTGGTGATGAATACCAAGGTCGGGCTGCTGGGCGCCGCCGGGTACGCGGCGCGGCACTGACGGTCCGGTCAGCCCGCCCGCGGCCGGCGACTCGGCGGATCCGGGCGATCCATCACGCCGATACCGCAGTCCGGGAATCCACGCAGGGAGTGCGATTTCCGCACCTCCGACTGCGGGTTCGGCATCGTCGTGGCGGCCCGCAAAATTGGGAAGTCGTTTTGGTGCCAACACTTAGCAAATGGCATACGTATTGCCTTTGGAAGGGGACAGCCGACCGCGCCCCGGAGCGCGGTGACTCACATTCGAGGGATGCAACCTGTCATGAAACGAATCATCATCGCACTTGTCGTGGTCGGGGCCGTGGGCGCCGGCGTGTTCTATTTCAAGCGGCAGGCCGCCGCCGATCCGACCACCTATCTGTACGTACCCGTGACCCGGGGTGACATCGAGTCGACCGTGAGCGCCACCGGCAACCTGAGTGCCGTGGACTCGGTCCAGGTGGGCACGCAGGTCTCGGGGCGCATCGAGGCGCTGTACGCGGACTTCAACGATCACGTCCACAAGGGTGAGGTGATCGCCCGTCTCGACACGACGGTGTTGCGCCTCTCGGTGGATCGCGCGGAAGCGGCGGCGGCGCAGGGCGTGGCCGACCTGCGGCAGAAGAATTTCGCGCTCGAGCAGACCAAGCGCCTCCTGGAGACCAAGGCCGCCACGCAGACCGACTACGAGTCGGCCGTCGCGGCGTACGCCGTGGCTCAGGCGAATCTCAAGTCGGACTCGGTGCAGTTGAAGGAAGCGGTGCAGAACCTCAACTACGCCACCATCTACGCCCCCATCGACGGCATCGTGATCAAGCGGAGCGTGGACGAGGGCCAGACGGTGGCCGCCAGCTTCTCGGCGCCCGAGCTGTTCCTCATCGCGGGCGATCTCAAGCATCTGCAGATCGTCGCCTCGGTGGACGAGTCGGACATCGGCGAGATCCACAACGGCCAGGACGTGACGTTCACCGTGGAGGCGTATCCGGACCGCGTGTACCACGGCACGGTGAAGCAGGTGCGCCTGCAGTCGACGACCTCGGACAACGTGGTGAACTATCCGGTGGTCGTGGCCGTCGACAATCCCGACGGGACGCTGCTGCCGGGCATGACGGCGACCGCGAATTTCCAGATTGCGCAGGCCAAGAACGTGCTCAAGGTGCCCACGGGCGCCCTCCGCTTCCAGCCGACGCAGGAGATGATGGCGCAGATGCGCGCCGAGTTCGCGGGGCGCGAGGATTCGGCGGGCCGGGGCGCGCCGGCCGGTGAGACGGCGCGTGCGGGTGCCCCGGGTGGCCCGGGTGGTGCGGCGCGACGCGGCGGGAACGGCGCCGGTCGTGGCGGCGCCGGGGGGCAGCGTCCCAGCGACGTCGGCATGCTCTGGTACACGGGCAAGGACGGCAAGCTGGCGGTGGCCCGCGTGCACACCGGGCTCACCGACGGGCAGTACACCGAAGTGTCGGGGCCCGACCTGCAGGACGGCATGAAGATCATCGCCGCCGTGACGGGCGGAACGACGGCGTCGGCGTCGCCGCAGAATCCGTTCTCCGGCCAGCAGGGCCGGGGCGGGCGCGGTCCCCGGGGAGGGTTCTAGCATGGCGCCCCCGGACGATCATGTCATTCACGTCGAGTCGCTGAAGCGGGTGTACGCGACCGGCAAGACCGAGGTCCACGCTCTGCGCGGCGTGGACTTCACGGTGAGCAAGGGCGAGATGGTGGCGATCATGGGCGCGTCGGGCTCCGGCAAGTCGACGCTCATGAACATTCTCGGATGTCTCGACAAGCCGACGTCGGGCAGCTACTGGCTGGACGGCGTGCGCGTGGACGGCCTCGACAAGAATCAGTTGGCGGACATCCGCAACGAGAAGATTGGATTCGTCTTCCAGGGCTTCAATCTGCTCGCCCGCACCTCGGCGCTCGACAACGTGGAACTGCCGCTGCTGTACGACCGGACGGGGCGCCATGCGCGCGATACGCGCCAGGCCGCCCGCGAGGCGCTGGAGCGCGTGGGGCTCGGCGAACGGCTCGACCACGAGCCGAGCGAGCTGTCGGGCGGCCAGCAGCAGCGCGTGGCCATCGCCAGGGCGCTGGTCACCCAGCCGGCCCTCGTGCTGGCGGACGAACCGACCGGAAATCTCGATTCGCAGACCTCGGTGGAGGTGCTGGCGCTGTTCCAGGAGTTGAACGATCAGGGCATCACCGTCGTGCTCGTGACCCACGAACACGACATTGCCGAGTACTGCCGCCGCGTGGTGGAGTTGCGCGACGGACACATCATCCGCGACGAGCCGATCCTGACCCGTCGCGTTGCCGCGGACGACGTCGCAAGCGTCGGGACCGTGGCCGGAGTGGTGGCCTGACATGAAATCCTCACGACTCATCAACATCGCCGGCAAGAGCATCCTGAAGAACAAGATGCGGACGCTGCTGACGATGCTCGGCATCATCATCGGCGTGGGCGCGGTGATCGTCATGGTCGCCGTCGGCCAGGGCGCCAAGTCGGAAATCCAGCGGCGCATCGACAACCTCGGCACCAACATGGTGGTCGTTACACCGGGCGCGCTCAACCAGGGCGGCGTGAGCCAGGGCGCGGGGAGTTCCAACCGGCTGACGATTGAGGACTTCACGGTGCTCAAGCAGCAGGCGCTCCTCCTGCAGCATGTATCGCCGGTGGTCATCACCTTCGCCCACATCGTGGGCGGCACCGGCAACTGGCGCACGGGCATCCAGGGCGTGACGCCCGACTTCGCGGACATCCGCGCCTGGAAGGTCACCTCGGGCCGGTTCTTCGACGCCGCCGACGTGAACACCAACGCCCGCGTGATCGTGATCGGCAAGACGGTGGCGAACAATCTCTGGCCCAATCAGGATCCGGTGGGGCAGGAGGTGCGCATCAACCGCGTGCCGGTGAAGATCATCGGCGTGCTGGCAGCCAAGGGGCAGACGGCCGAGGGCAACGATCAGGACGACGTGATCCTGGCGCCCTACACCACGGTGCGGACGCGGATGTCGCGGCATCAATTCATTCCCCAGATCATCGCCAGCACCGCCACCAAGGAGCAGATCCCCGCCGCCGAGGCGGAGATCACCCAGATCCTGCGCGGCGCGCACAAGCTGTCGTCGTACGATCCCAACGACTTCACGGTGCGGAACCAGACGGACCTCGCGCAGGCGGCGTCGGGCACCGCCGACGTGATGACGCTGCTGCTGGCGGCGATCGCGAGCATCTCGCTCCTCGTCGGCGGCATCGGCATCATGAACATCATGCTGGTCTCCGTCACCGAGCGGACACGGGAGATCGGCATCCGCATGGCGATCGGAGCGCGGGGCACGGACGTCCTCACGCAGTTCCTGGTGGAGGCGATCGTGATGAGCATCATCGGCGGGCTGTTCGGGGTCGCCCTCGGCTATGCCGGGTCGGCCATCGTGGAGCATGCCACGGGATGGCAAACCACCATCGAGCCGGCGATGGTGGGCATCGCGATCGGATTCTCGGCCGCGGTGGGCATCTTCTTCGGCTACTACCCGGCCCGGAAGGCGGCGGCGCTCGATCCCATTCAGGCGCTTCGATACGAGTAGCCGGGTGCGCGGGAGCTCGGAGAGAACCGGCTGGGGGAACGCGATGGTCGCTCCCATCCCGTCGGCGTCGTATATTCGCGATTCAGCCCCGGACACCTCCGTCCGGGGCGGGGCCGACGGGGAGTTCATGCGGACCTCTCGCCTGGGCCGGTGGGCCCGTTGGGGCTGGCTGGCCACGACCTTCGCCATGGGCGCCGCCCTGGTGGCCACGGCATGGACGAGCCGCATGCGGGTGGTGCGCGCGGCGTCCACGCTGAACCGCGGGCAGGCCGGTGTGCTGCTCGAGTCGGCGCGGCAGTTGGTGCGCGATCTCCCGTCGCCGATCAACGCCACCCAGCTCGATTCGCTGCTCCGGCTTCGCGAGGACGCGGGGCTCCGGTACGTCGGCGTGTTCGATTTCGATGGCGCGCCGATTGCCGAGGCGGGCAAGGCGGTGGGCACGGTGCACCTGGAGCACGGCCACTTCGACATGGGCCCGCCCGGGTCCGAGGAAGTCGGGTCGCGCATCCGGATCACGGGCGCCGCGCCGCCGCCCCGCAATGCCTATGGCGACGAACGGCGGCGCCGCCGCGTGCTGGCCGTCGAGTTCGAGCCCGTGGTCGCCGAGCAGATGGCGGCGGACTCCACGAGCACGCTGCTGTTGTCGGCGCTGGTGGCGGCGGCGCTGCTGGGGGCCGCGTTCATCTTCTGGCGGCTGTCCGTGCAGCAGGAACTGGCGGAGCGCCGCCTCGAGGACCAGCGGCGGTTGAGCGCGCTGGGCGAGATGGCGGGGGTGATGGCGCACGAGATCCGCAATCCGCTGGCGTCGCTCAAGGGACACGCGCAGCTGCTGGCCGAGCGGCTGCGCGGTGGCAACGACGCCGAGCGTCGGAAGGCCGACCGCGTGGTGCAAGAGGCCGAGCGGCTCGAAGCCCTCACCACCGACCTGCTCGACTTCGTGCGGTCGGGCCCCATCGACCTGCAGCCGTCGGACCCCGCGGCGCTCGTCGCGGCCTGTGTGGAGGAGGTCGACGCCGACGCGTTCACCCTCGACACCACGGGGGCCCCGGCCACCTGGCCGTTCGATCCGACGCGGATGCGGCAGGCGGTTACGAACGTGCTCCGCAACGCCCAGCAGGCGACGGCGCCGGGCACCCGGCCCGAAGTCACGGTGCGGGAGCACGACGGCCGGCTGGAGATCGCGGTGCGCGATTTCGGCAGCGGCATCCGGGCCGGCGAGGAGGAGAAGCTGTTCACCCCGTTCTACACCACGCGCACCACCGGCACCGGGCTCGGGCTCTCGGTGGCCCAGCGGGTGACGCAGCTGCACGGAGGGACGATCCAGGCAACGAACCACGAGGGCGGCGGCGCGGTCTTCCGCATCACGCTGCCCCGGGCCTGAGCCGCCGATGGCCAAGATCCTGGTTGCCGATGACGAACAGGGGCTGCGCGAATTCGTAGCCGAGGCGCTGGAGGACGACGGCCATTCCGTGGAGACGGCGGCCGACGGCCAGGAAGCGGTCCGCCGCATTTCGCGCGAGAGCTTCGACCTGCTGATCACCGATCTCAAGATGCCGAAGCTCGACGGCCTCGGAGTGTTGCGTCACGCCCGCGCCGAACAGCCCGAGATGGAGGTCATCATGCTCACCGCGCACGGGTCCGTGGAGAGCGCGGTGGAAGCGATGAAGCTCGGCGCCTTCGACTACCTCGAGAAGCCGATCAGCAGTCCGCGGGAGCTGCGGCTGCTGGCGGCCCGGGCGCTGGAGCGGCGCACCCTGCTCGCGGCCCGCGACCGGGCGGCGCGCGATGCCGAGCCCCTGCCACCGCTATCGTACGGCGACCCGGCCATGGAGCCGGTGGTCGAGGCGCTGCGCAAGGTGGCGCCGACCAACGCCAGCGTGCTGCTCATCGGCGAGAGCGGCACCGGCAAGGAAGTCGCCGCCCGCACGCTGCATGCGTGGAGCGCCCGGGCAGCGGGGCCGTTCGTGGCCGTCAACTGCGCCGCGCTGCCGGAGACGCTGCTCGAGAGCGAGCTGTTCGGACACGAGAAGGGGGCGTTCACCGGCGCCACCGCGTCGCGGCGCGGCCGCATCGAGCTCGCCGACGGCGGCACCTTCTTCCTCGACGAGATCGGCGAGATGAAGCTCGAGGTCCAGGCCAAGCTGCTGCGGGTGATCCAGGACCGACGGTTCGAACGGCTCGGTGGCACGCGCACCATCGAGTCGGACGTGCGGTGGGTAGCCGCCACCAACCGCGAGCCCGCGGACCTGCGCTCGGCCGGCCTGCTGCGCGAGGACCTCTACCACCGGCTCGCCGTGTTCCCCATTCACCTGCCGCCGCTGCGCGACCGCCGGCGCGACATCCTGCCGCTGGCCGAGAACCTGCTGCGCCGGATCGGGGCGCAGATGGGGCGGGCGCATCTGGAGCTCGACGACGACGCCAAGGCCGTGGTCCAGCACGCGCCCTGGCCCGGCAACGTGCGCGAGCTGGCGAATGCGCTGGAACGCGCCGCCATTCTGGCGTCGGGCACCGTGATCCGCGACGTCGATATCGAATCGCCGGGTATCGCCGAGGCGGGCCGGCCCGCGCTCGCCGCCGCGGGTGGGGACCACGGGCCGCGTGCGCTGGCCACCATCGAACGCGACGCGATCGCCGCCGCCCTCGCCGCCAGCGGGGGCAACCGCCGCGAAGCGGCGGAGCAGCTCGGCATCGGGCTGCGCACGCTCTACGACAAGCTGAAACGCTACCGCATGGAAGGGGACTGAATCGTGAGGCCGCGAGGCCGTACCCCAATGCCGGGTACGGCCCCGCGCGCACCCGGCGTCACGGCTGGTTCCACCACAGCGCCGGCGCCGCCTTCTTCCGCGGCCAGATCTCGTCCAGCGTGTTGCCGTCGTACAGCCGCCCGTTCTTCATCACGTAGCGGATGGTATTGGTGTTCTTGATGTCGTCGAGCGGATTCCGGTCCAGGACCTGAAGGTCGGCCAGCTTGCCGGGCTCGAGCGAGCCCAGCTCCTTCTCCAGACCGATCGCTTCGGCGCCGAAGATCGTCGCCACGCGGAGCACGTCCATGCGCGGCATGCCGCCGGAGGCGATGTTCCAGACTTCCCACTGCGCGCCCAGCCCCTGCAACTGGCCGTGGCTGCCCATGCCCACGCGTCCGCCCGCGGCCACCACCTTCGCGGCCTGGGCGGCGAACAGCGGGAACGACCACTGCGTCGGATCCCACCACCCGGGACGGCGCGACGCCTTGCGCTCCACCACGTCGCGCGGCGTGAAGTGGTTGAGCTTGGGATCGTTGAGGACGTCGGTGTGCTCGTACCACCAGTTCTCGGCCCACGGGCCGCCGTACTGCACGATGAGCGTCGGGGTCCACGTGATGCCCGCCGTCGCGTAGAGTTGGACCACGTCGTTGTAGAGCGGGGCGATGGGCAGCGTGTGCTCGCTCCCCGAGTAGCCGTCCATGGCCTCGGTGAGGTTCTTCTTGAAATCGAGTCCGCCCTCCAGGGTCGGCATCAGGTGCTGCTCGCGCGCCGCCATCTCCACGAACTGGCGCACGCGGCGGTCGCCCGTCATGTACTGCTTGATCGTGTTCGTCTGGTAGTACTTCGAATAGCGCGACAGCACGAGCTGGGCGTCGGCCAGCGACTTGATGTCCTCGGCGGCGAATACGCCCGGTCCCGTGGAATAGATGCGGGGGCCGATGAAGGCGCCGGTGGCCACCATGTCCTCGTAGGACAACACGTCGGTGGCGGAGGTCTGCGGGTCCCGCGTGGTGGTCACGCCGTAGGCGAGATTCACCAGGTACTCGAACGGTTGCGACCGGTGGACGCCGAAGGCCGGCCAGATGTGGGCATGGATGTCCACGTAGCCGGGCATGATCGTCTTGCCGGACACGTCGATCACCCGCGCACCGGCGGGAATCGCCACCTGGCCGCGCGCGCCGACGGCGGCAATGCGGTTGTCGCGGACCACGATGTCGCCGTTGGCGATCACCTGGTCGCCCTTCATCGTGATGATGCGCGCGCCGCGCAGCACGACGGTGCCGCGTGGCACGTCGCGCGGTGCGGTGATCACCACGTCGTGTTCCGTCGCCTCGTACGCCGGTTTGTTGGCGGTGCCGGCGGCGCCCGCGCCACCGCGCCCGCCCCGGCCGCCGGCGCCTCCACCCCGTCCACCGCGGCCGTTGGCTCCGCGCGCGGCGGCCGACGAATCGGCCCGCTCGGTGGAATCGGCGATCGCGGCCTCCGCGGCGGCCACGTCATACGTGAACAGCGTGTGGGCGAGCGAGAAGTAGATCGTCTTGCTGTCGGCCGTCCAGGTGCCGAACTCCCCGCCCACGGTCGTCATCCGGTGCACCGGCACCACCGACTCTCCGGTGAGCGAGACCTCCGGGGCGGCGCCGCCCTTCATGGGCACGGCATCCACGAGATAGGCCTGCACCCCCGACTGGACGAGCACCCGGGAGCCGTCGGGCGAGAGCAGCATGTTGCTCGCGCCGCCCCCACCACCGCCGCCGCCCCGCCGCCCGCCGCCGACGCGCAGAATCTCCTTGATGTCCGTGCCGTCCCAGCGCATGGACGTGAGCTGGCCGCCCTGGAAGAGATAGATGCGCGACGTGTCGGGGCCGAAGTGCGGGTGTCCGAAGCTCGTCAGCGGCGCGATCATCGTGGCCGGGCCGCCGGACGCCGGCATCCAGTCGAGTTCGACGCCGGTGGCCTGCGCGTTGGGCCGCTCGAGCTCGTCGCGGTCGCGCCGCATGTCGCGCGGGCCGCGGCCGAATACCAGCCGGCTTCCGTCCGGTGAGTAGGTCAACTCCTCGTAGTACGCCGGCTGCGTCGTCAACTTCTGCGGCGATCCGGTGCCGTCGGCATTCATCCGGTAGATGTCGCCGCCGGCGGCGTCGTCCCACGTCACGTAGGCGATGGAGCGGCCGTCCGGCGACCACGCGGGGGCGTACTCGCCCACGCTGCTCGAGGCGACCAGCCGGTGCGGGGCGCCGTCCGGTAGATCCATGACCCACACCCGGTCGAGCGCCGTGAAGGCCATCCGCCGGCCGTCGGGCGACGGCGCCAGATCGCGGATCTGGTGCACGGTGATCGTCGAATCGTCGAACGGATACTGTTCCTTGATCGCGCCGGCGATCATCTCGTCATAGTCGGCGCTGAACGGGATCATCGTCGCGCGGCCGTCGGGAATGCTCACGCGCCAGAAGTGGCCGAGATAGGCCACGACGATCGCCTTGCTGTCCGGCGTGAACGCGAACGGCGGTTCGAGATCGCGGGTGAACCGCGATTCCTGGTCGTCGCGCTGCACGCGGTGCACCAGCCAGTGCTCATCGCCGCTGTCGAGCGCCCGGATGCGCAACGAGGTCACCGAGTCCTCGCGGGTGGCGTACACCAGCCACTTGCCGTCGGGACTCACCTCGGGCCGCATCGCCGAGCCGGGCGCGTCGGTGCGGATGTAGGTATGGCCGGTCTCACGGTCGTAGACGGCGATCTGCCAGCCGAGGGATGTCTGGTTGTAGCCGCCCCCGCCGTTGCGCGCCGCGACGTACAGGTAGCGGCCGTCGGGACCGAAGGCCGGGCCCACGAAATTGTTGAGGCCGCCGCCGCCGCCCCGGCCGCCGCGTCCGCCCGCGCCGGCGGTGTCGGTGCCGGTCAGTTGCAGCCCGGTCCCGCCGCCGGCGTAGTACATGTACACGTTGAACGATCCGCCCGAGAAGCTGTTCGACCGCGAGGCCACGACGTAGCGGCCGTCGGGCGTCCACGTGGGCGAGACGAAGCTGTGATCGTTCTCCCTGGAAAGCGCCCGCACGTGGCCGCCGTCGGCGTCCATGAGCCACAGATTCTCCGAACCGCTCCGGTCGCTCGCGAACACGATGGTCTTGCCATCGGGCGAGAAGTTCGGCTGCCCGTCGAACGCCTGGCCGCTGGTGAGTCGCGTGGCCTTCCCTCCGGTGACCGGCATCTTGTAGATGTCGCCGAGGAGATCGAACACCACCCACTGGCCGTCGTTCGACACGTCGAGGGACATCCACGTCCCCTCGCTGGTCGTGAAGCGCAGCGGCCGGGTGGGGCGCTCGGGCAGGTTGTACCCCGGTCCGCCGCTGGAGTCGGCGGCCGTCCCGTTCTGTTGCGCGAGGGCGGGAACGGTGGCGAGCGAGAGGGCGGCGGCCGCCAGACGGACGGCCCGGAGTCGGGAGAGCGGGAGACGACGCATGCTTCGCCTCGAATGGTGGGGGCGGGGGAGGGAGGGGCGGGACCGCAGGCACGAACGCCGGCAGGACGGGCGCGCCTGCGGTTCCACAAACTGTGGTCTCGTGTGCGGGGCGGCAAGGATCCCCGGCGCCGGAGAATCCTTACAGACGCCACGGCTCGCCGGCTCTACTTTCACCCCATCGGGACCCATCAACGCACCGGGGGCCAGGGATGACGCCGTTGCAGGGAATTCCGGAGGCAACGCCGGTGCTCGCCGCCGCTGCCCGGTTGAGCATCGCCACGCTGATTGGCCTCGCGGTGGGCACCGAACGCGAGTGGTCGGGCCATGCGTCAGGCCCCAACGCGCGCTTCGCCGGCATGCGGACCTTCCTGCTGGTCGGGATGCTCGGGGGCGCGGCGGGCCTCTGCCTCGCGTGGGACTACGCCATGGCCGGCAGCGTGCTGCTGGCAGCGGGCGCCGCGTTCGTCGTGGTGGCGTATGCGATGGCGGTCCGCCGCGCGGACGCGCCGCTCGACGGTACTACCGAAGGTGCCGCGCTCGTGGTGCTGGCGCTCGGCGTGCTCGCCGGCGTGGGACAGATGGGACTGGCGGCCGGCGCCGTGGCGGTAGTGCTTCTGGCGCTCGGCGAGAAGGAGCGCCTCCACTGGGTGGTCCGCAAGATCGGCGAGCGGGAGATGCGCGCCACGCTCCAGTTCGCGGTGCTGGCGCTGGTGGTGCTCCCGTTGCTGCCCACCGGCCCGTACGGACCTTTCGGCGGCATCCGCCCCCGGTCGCTCTGGGCCATCGTGCTCTTCTTTGCCGGGCTCAACTTTGCCGGGCACATCGCGCGCCACGCCGCGGGGCCGAGCCGGGGCTATGGCGTGACCGGACTGCTCGGTGGCCTCGTGTCGTCCACCGCCGTCACTCTCCAGTTCTCCCGCCTGAGCCGGCGCGACGACGCGCTGAGTGCCCCGTTGGCGCTGGGTGTGATCGGCGCCTGCACGGTGTTGGTGGGGCGCGTCTTCGCGGCCGCCGCCGTGCTGAATCTTGCCGTGGCCCGCGAGCTGGTGCTCTACCTGCTCCCGTCGGCGGTCGTCGGCGGCTTTCTCATCTGGCGGGCCCTCCGGCATCCCTGGCCCGCCGCCGCCTCGCCCGACGCGCAGCCCGACCGGCAGAGTCCACTGCGGCTGTGGACGGCGATTCAACTCGCCGTGGCCTTCCAACTGGCAATGCTGCTGCTGGCCTGGGCCCAGAGCCTGTGGGGACGGATGGGTGTGCTGACCTCGGCGGCCGCGCTCGGACTCACCGACGTGGACGCGCTCACGGTGTCGATGTGCCGGTCGGTGACCGACGGCGGCGCGGCGTCGCTCGCCGCGCAGGGCATCGCGATCGGGATTCTGTCGAACACCGCGCTCAAGTTGGGAGTGGCGCTGGTGCTCGGGGCGCCGCGCTTCCGGAAGGCGGTGGCGCCGGGATTCGCGGCGCTGGCGGCCGCCGTGGTGCTGGGTCTCTGGCTGGGCGGACGCTTCTGACCGGGGAGGGTGGGCGGCGCGGCGAATGCCGGGCGTAGGACAATCCCCCGTTTTCCCGTCGGGTTTCCCCCGCTCGCGGGGCGGGGACTTCCTTATGGAGCGCCAGCCGCGGCGGGCCCATCGTGTTGGCGACCAGTCCAGGATCATGCGTGCCCATCGATGAGAAGGCGGCAGGAATGGAAGTGCGGCGCGGCGTGCCGGAGTCCGTGATGGACCCGGTCAGGCCGCGGTGGGAGTGGCGCGTCTTCGAGCGCAGTTTTTCGATGCCCGCCGACGAGGAGCCGGCGGCGACGCCGGCGGTGGAGCAGACGTACCTCCTGTCGCTCCTGTCGCCGCACAGCGTGAAGGTCCGCGACGGCCTTCTGGACATCAAGCGGCTGGAGCGGGTGTCGGACACCGGCCTGCAGCGTTGGCAGCCGATTCTGCAGGCGCCATTTCCGATCGACGCCTCGACACTGGCCGCCGCGTGCGCGGCGTGGGGCATTCCCGTCGTGCCGCCGGACACGCCGCCGCATTCGCTGAGCGACCTGCTGGAGCGTGTGGTCGTGCCCCACCGCCAGTTGCGAATCGCGGCCCTCACGAAGCGGCGAATTCCGATCACGGTGGGTCCCTGCCAGGGCGAGCGGGCGCAGATCACCATCGGCGGCCACCGGTGGAACACCGTGTCCGTGGAGGCCACCGACTCGCGGCTGGTGCTCGATGCGCTGCGCGAGTTGGGGCTCGATCCGATGGCCAACGAAGACTACCCGCGCGCGTTGAAGCGTATTCTGGGGTTGCCGGATCATTCGTCCGATCCGCGGATCCTGCCCGTGCTCTGATCCGCCGTCGCCGGGGGATGCCGGACGGAGATGCTACATTACCCGCACCGGCTCACTCCTCGAGGCACGCATGGCCACCGAGATCGAACGCAAGTTTCTGGTGCGGCGCGACGCCTGGCACGCCGACCCCCGGACGGGCGTTCCGTATCGCCAGGGGTACCTGGCCAGCTACCCGTCGCCGGTGGTGCGGGTGCGCGTGGCCGGCGATGAGGGATTTCTGACGATCAAGGGACGGGCGGTGGGGATCGCGCGCGACGAGTACGAGTATCCGATCCCGCTGGCGGACGCGGAGGCGATGCTCGACACCCTCTGTGCCGGCCCGCTCATCGAGAAGGTCCGCTACCGCGTGCCCTACGCGGGGCGGACTTGGGAGGTCGACGAGTTCGGCGGCGCCAACGCCGGATTGCTCCTCGCCGAGGTGGAGTTGCCGTCGCCGGAGGCGGCGGTGGAACTGCCGCCGTGGGCGGGGCGGGAAGTGTCGGACGATCCCCGGTACTTCAACGCCAATCTCGTCGTGCACCCGTACGCGGAGTGGTCGGACCTCGCCTAGCGACTCCGGGGAGGCCCGTAGCGCGTCGGGCACTCCGGGGCCATGATGGTGTACTGGTGGATTGCGGACTCGACATGGTACCGTTGTCGACTGCCGGATCCCGTCCCCCAGGGGCCGGTTCCCGCGGGAGCGCCGTGGTCATCGTACCGCGGTCCGTACCCCGCATCCAAACCACGGAGGGAAATCCATGAAATCTCGCACGCTCGTCCTGGCCGCGTCTCTCGTCGCCATCGGTGCCTGGAGCGCACCCAGGCAGCCCCTGCCGGCGGTCCGGCAGGCGGTGCACTACACGGCGACGATGAACGCGGCCAGCGAAACCCCGGCCAACGCATCGACGGCCACCGGCACCGCGAACTTCGTGCTGAACGGAAACGAACTGCACTTCACGGTCACCGTGAACGGCCTCTCGGGGCCGGCGACGATGGCGCACATCCACGTCGGCGCCAAGGGCGCCGCGGGTCCGCCGGTCTACAGCTTCGACATCAAGAAGATGGCGTCGGGCACGCTGGCGGAAGGCGATATCGATCTCACCAAGGAAGTCAGCAAGGGCGTGTCGGGCGATTCGCTCAAGACGCTGCTGAACAATGGCGACGCATACGTGAACGTGCACACGGCGGCGCATCCGGGTGGGGAGATCCGGGGGCAGGTGATGAAGGGCATGTGAGGGTGACGGGCCGGTGGGGCCACGACGGCCCCGCCGGCTCACCCCCGCACTTCATCGAGTACCTCCCGCACCTTCACCAGAAACACGTTGTGGGTGAAGGGTTTTTGCAGAAACGAGACCTTGCGCGCGGCGAGGCCGTGCTGGACGACCGCCTCGTCGGTGTATCCCGAAACGAAGAGCACCCGCGCTTCGGGATGACGCGCCGCCACCTCGCGCGCCAACTCCGGCCCGCTCATCCCCGCCATCACGACATCGGTGACGAGCAGGTGGATCGGGCCGCTGTGGGCCGCCATCTGCTCGATCGCGTGGGCTCCGCCATCGGCGGCGATCACCGTGTAGCCGCGGCTCTTGAGCACCCGGCTGAGCAGGTGGCGAATGCCCGGTTCGTCCTCCGCCAGCAGGACGGTTTCGGCACCGGTGACTTCGTCGCGGCGTGACGGAGCGGCCGCCGACTGCGCGCTCGGCGCGTCCTCGACGCGGGGCAGGTAGATCTTGAACGTGGTGCCCTGGCCCAGTTCGCTGTACACCCAGATGAATCCGCCCAGCTGCTTCACGATGCCGAACACGGTGGCGAGGCCGAGCCCGGTCCCCTTGTCGCGCCCCTTGGTAGTGAAGAAGGGCTCGAACAGGTGCTCCTTGACGTCGGGTTGCATGCCTTCGCCGGTGTCGCTCACGGCGAGCATTACGTAGGCGCCGGCGGGCATCGCCACCCGGTGTTCGCGAAGCGTCTCCGCCAATTCGATCTGGCTGGTCTCGATGGTGAGTCGGCCGCCGTGCGGCATTGCGTCGCGCGCGTTGACGGCCAGGTTCATCAGCACCTGCTCCAACTGCCCGGCGTCGGCCCGGACGATGTCGGACTGCGCGCCGGCGACGACGCGCAATTCCACGTCCTCTCCCAGCAGACGCCGCAACAGCCGTTCCACGCCGCTCACCAACTGGTTGACGCTCATCGGCCGGATGGTGAGCACCTGCCGGCGGCTGAACGCGAGGAGCTGGCGGGTGAGGTCGGCCCCACGTTGCGCGCTGCGATACACGTCCTGGAGTTCGGCGTGCAGCGGCCCGTCGCTCGTCTCGCTGTCGAGCAGCAACTCGGTGGTCGTGAGAATGACGGTGAGCAGGTTGTTGAAGTCGTGGGCAATGCCGCCCGCCAGCCGGCCGATGGCTTCCATCTTCTGCGCCTGATGGAACTGCTCTTCCAGCCGCAGTCGGTCGGTCACGTCCTCGATGATCGTTTCGATATAGGGCTCGGCGCGCTCGGTGTCGCGGACGAGGCGGGCGCTGAAGCGCACCGTGATCACCTGCCCGTCGCGACGCTTCCAGTGGAGCGACTCGCGGTGCGTATGACCGTGCGCCAGGACGTCGCGGAGGCTGGTTTCCCGCTCCGACGGGTTCACGTAGACGTCGACGATGCTGCGGCCGATGAGCTGCTCCTGCCGGTCGTAGCCAAGCATCCTGGCGAGGGCCGGGTTGGCGTCGATCAGGAGACCGTCGAGCGTGGTGAGTTCGATGCCGTACGGGGCTTCCTGAATCAGGCGCCGGTACCGCTCCTCCGAGCGGCGCAGCGCATCGGCCGCCCGGTTGCGGTCGGTCACGTCGGTGGCGAGCGCCAACAGGGCGGGCCGGCCGTTGAAGATCAGCGTGTGGGCGACGACATCCACGGCGATCTCCGTCCCGTCCTTCTTGAAGTGGCGCCAGGTGCCCCGAGGGGCCGGCTCGCCGCCCATGTCGGCGATGGCGGTCTCCAGCCGCGGCACGTCCTCGGCGGGCCGGATGTCCCGCAGGGTCATCGCCAGGAATTCTCCGCGTGAATACCCGTAGTGTTCCACGGCCGCCGTGTTGACGGCCAGGAACCGGAGTGATTCCGAATCGACGACGTACAGCGGCATCGGCACCGATTCGAACAGGTGCCGGTAGAGTTGCTCCGAAACTTCCGATGCGGCCAGCGCCTGGCGGACCCGTTCCTGGAGCGCCTCGAACGATCGCCCGAGGCGCGTGATCTGGTCGCCGGTCGCCACCGGCGGCAGGCCGGGAGCCGCGGCGTCGGCCACCATCGACTCGGCGGCCGCGGTCAACCGCCCCAGCCGGGTGGTCAGCCGCCGGCTCAGCAGCCAGGCGCCCGTGAGTCCGAACAGGAGCGCGATGAGATCGACCACGAGCAGCCGCCGGACGTCGCCGCGGACCGGGGCGATCACGGTGTCGGCCGGGAACTCCACGAGCACCGACCAGGGGGTGCGCGGCACGGGCTCCGCCGTGGCGAGCACGGCGCCCGTTCCCCGCCGCGTGTATTGCATGAGCGCCAGCGGCGCCGCCAGCGGAACGGGTGGGGCGGCGGCGCGGGCGGCAAGGTCCGTCCACACGCTGTCGTCGGCATTGCCGACGAAGACGTGCCCGCCCGATCCGATGAGCATCGAGATCTGGGAGGGGGTGGAGGCCGGTGCGGCCACCCGGCGCCACTCGACGGCGAATCCCGCCAGCTGTCCCTCGCGAAGGATCCGCACCGCGGTGGGGAAGACCGCCGTGTCGGCGACGAAGTGCAGGCGGCCCGTCACCGCGGAATCGCTCGTGCTCGCCCGACGCAGCAATGCGGGGTCCAGCACGGCGGGTTCCGGCGCCGCGGACGGCGCTTCCCGGGCCAGAACGCGTCCCTCGGGGTCGCGAAGCTCGACCGCGCTGAGCTGCGGTGCAGCCTCGAGTTGGCCCAGCTGATCGCGCAGCACGGCCTGGAGGCGGGTGGAGGCGCGGCCGGCCAGATACTGAGCCACGGCGGGCTCGTGGGCCAGGGCGCTCACCTCCACGGCAATTCCGCGCTGGGCGCGTTCGAGCGAGGATGCGAATTCCCGGGCGACGCTTCGCAGGCGGCCGGCAGCCTCGGCGCGCGCTTCCTCCAGTCCGTTGCGATAGTCGCCCCATGTGTTGAGCGCGATCACGGCCGCCACCAGACCGCCGATGAACAGCGGCAGCTTGACGGCAATCGACATTCCGGGGCGCGACTCCGGTGGGGAGACGCCGGCGCGATCGCGGGAGGAGGCAGTCACGCGGTGAATCTTGGGCGGCGGCGGGGAATACGCGCAAGCATGGAACGCAGGCTCGGTGCTAGAATAGGACATGCCTCGCCCCTGGCTCGCCAAACACGTCTTCCTGGAAGCGCGCGTGTGTCCGCGTCGCGGATGGCTGCTGCATCACGCCGAGCGCCATGAGGCCCCCCCGACCCCCGGAGAGCAGTTCCGCCTGATCCAGGGCAACGAGATCGGCGATCTAGCCCGCGGGCTGTTCGGCCAGGGACTCGATATGCGGGGGCCGGCCACTGCGGCATGGATCGACACCGGGCGCCGCGCGATTGCCGATCCCGGCGTCGTGACCGCCTTCGAGCTGCCGGTGGTCGCCGGGCACGCCATCGCCCGGCCCGACATCCTGCTGCGCGAGGGCGACGGCTGGCGCGTGGTCGAGGTGAAGTCCGCGAAGTCGGTGAAGCCGGAGTTGATCGACGACCTGGCCTACACCGTCGCCGTGCTGCAGGGAGGCGGATTCCCCATTGCCGGCGCCGAACTCGCGCTCGTGAATCCCGACTGGCGGGTCGACAACGACGAGCCGGCGGTCAGGCGCCACGATGTGTCCGACGCCGCGCGCGAACGCGCGGCCGAGTTCGGGCCGCTCCTCGAACCCGTCTACGCCACCGTCGCCGCGGACAGCGCTCCACCGGAGGCGCTCATCTCGGCCTGCCGGAAGTGCGAATTCCGCGGCGATCGCTGTTTCGTCGAGGGGCCGCCCGACCCGGTGTTCGAATTGCCCGGCATCCGGTCGAAGAAGGTGGACGAATGGATCGCCGGCGGGATCACCCGCATCGTCGACGTGCCCGAGGATGCGAAGCTGACCGCGCTGCAACACTTCCACCGGCAGGCCGTCGTCGCCGGCGCGCTGATCACCGACGCCGCGGCGCTGGAACGGGTACGGCAGGTGGCGGAGCCGATCGCGTATCTGGACTTCGAGACGCTGTCGCTGGCGCTGCCGCCCTTTCCCGGGCTGGCTCCGTACGACGTGATCCCGATCCAGTACTCCGTGCACCGGCGCGCGCCGGGGCGCGACCTCGTGCACGCCGATCTGTTGCTCGATCCCGCGGCCCCCGACCTGCCGGCGTTCGCCCGGCAGTTGCTCGAAACGCTCGACGGCGCCTCGTCGATCGTGGTCTATTCCTCCTTCGAGAAGCAGCGGCTGCAGTGGCTCGCGGCGCACCTGCCGGCCCTGGCTGCCGATCTCGAGGATGCCGTCGGCCGGCTGGTCGATCTCTATCCCATCGTCCAGGCGGCGGTCGCTCACCCCGATTTCCACGGCAGCCTGTCCATCAAGCGGGTGCTCCCCGTCTTCGTGCCCGAGTCGGATCTCACCTACCACGGCCTCGGCATCGCCAATGGCGACGACGCGGCGGGGGTGGCCGGCCTGCGGGCGCTGGGGCGGATTGGCGACGACGAATGGGAGCGCTACCGCCGTCAGTTGCTCGCCTACTGCGCGGTCGATACGCTGGCCATGGTCCGGCTGCACGACGCCCTGTCGGCCCTGGGGCGGTAGGCGTTTCCCGGGGAGGTTTGACCTGGGGGCGGCGATCGTGCTGTTTTCTCCCCATGCCAGACCTCGCTTCCCGCATCGGATCCCAGTTTGCCGACCTCCGGCGTCGCGAATTCGCACGCCTCGACCGGCACCGGCACGCCTACCTGGACTACACGGGAAGCGGCCTCTTTCCTGAGTGCCTGCTGGAGCAGCATGTCGAGACGCTGCGCGGGTCCCTGCTCGGCAATCCACACTCCCGGCACCAGCCGTCGCAGGCGAGCACGGCGCTGCTGGAAGAGGCGCGGAGCGCCGTCCTCCGGTTCGTGGATGCCGACCCCGGCGAGTACGGCGTGGTCTTCACCGCCAATGCCTCGGGCGCCATCAAGCTCGTCGGCGAGAGCTACCCCTTTGCCGCCGGCGGTGCGTACGTGCTCGCCGAGGACAACCACAACTCCGTGAACGGCGTGCGGGAATTCGCGCGGCGGGCCGGGGCCCGAATCGACTATCTGCCGCTGGACGCGGACCTCCGGCTGGAGTCCCCGGAGGACGTGCTGCGCACGGTGGCTCAGGCGACCGGCTCGCATCCGCGGCTTCTGGCGTATCCCGCGCAATCCAACTTCACGGGCGTCAAACACCCGCTGTCGCTGGTGGAGACGGCCCGCGGGTTCGGGTTCGACGTGCTCCTCGATGCGGCGGCGTTCGTGCCGACCAACCGGCTGAGCCTGCGCTCTATTCCCGCCGACTTCACGGTGATCTCGTTTTACAAGGTGTTCGGGTATCCCACCGGCGTCGGCGCCCTCGTGGTGCGGCGTTCGGCGCTCGCCCGGCTCCAGCGGCCGTGGTTCGCCGGGGGCACGGTGGACTTTGCTTCGGTGCAGAACGACGTGCATCAGCTCCGGACAGGGCCGGAGCGGTTCGAGGACGGGACGCCCGATTTCCTCGGCCTCGCCGCTCTGATTCCGGGCCTGGCGTTCATGGAGCAGCTCGGCATGGAGGAGCTGGCAGCGCACGTCCACGCGCTCACCGCGACGCTGCTCGAAACGCTCACCTCGCTGCGGCACGGGAACGGGGCCCCGGAGGTGGTGATCTATGGACCGCGCACGGTCGATCGGCGCGGAGGCACGGTGGCGTTCAACGTGCTCGACGCGGCCGGACGTCCGATTCCCTACGCCCGCGTGGAGGACTGCGCGCGCGACGCCGGGATCTCGGTGCGGGGCGGGTGTTTCTGTAACCCGGGCGCGGGTGAGCGCGCGCTCGAACTGCCGGCCGAGCGTGCCGCCCGCTGTTTCGAGCAGACGGCCGACGGGTTCACGCTCGAGCGCTTCGGCGAGTGCATGGGGCCCGACGTCGCCGTGGGGGCCGTGCGGGCGTCGGTGGGGATGGCGAGCAACGCCGACGACATCCGCCGGCTGGGTGTCGAGATCGCCGCGCTGGCCGCAAGCAGCGCGTAGGTCGCCGCCGGCGGCTGCGCGGTCTATTCCGCCCGCAACGCGATCACCGGATCCACGCGACTGGCGCGGCGCGCGGGGAGCCACGCCGAGAGCGCGGCGATGGCGGCCAGCGCGCCCGTCATCACGAAGAAGGTGCCGGCATCTCCCGGGTTCACCTCGTAGAGCAGGTGGGTCATGAGTTTCGTGAGTTCGAGCGCGCCGACCACGCCCACGGCGAGGCCGAGTACCACGGCCGGTGCGGCGCGGCGCACCGTCTCGCCGATGACGGTCGGCCCGCTGGCGCCAAGCGCCATCCGCACGCCGATCTCGCGGGTGCGCTGGCCCACGACGTACGCCATCACGCCGTACACGCCGATTGCGGCCAGCAGCAGCGCCAGCGCGGCAAAGATCCCCAGCAACGTCATGGCGAACCGCTGGTCTTCCACCGACTGGCCGACGATGCGCGTCATCGACGAGAAGCCGAGCACGGGGAGGTTGGAGTCGAGCTCGCGCACCTGCGCCCGCACCGCCGTGGCCAGCCGTTCCGGGTCGAGACCCGGCGCCGTCTTTGCCGCGATGCTCAGATAGCCAACCGGATACTGCGCGTGCGCCAGATAGACGATGGGACGCGGCGCGGTCTGCAACTCCTCGTCGTGCACGTCGTGCACGACACCCACCACCTCGCCCCCGGCACGTCCGCGTCCGAGCCCGAAGCTGGTGCCGATTTCAACGGTGTGGCCGATGGGATCTGTCCCCTTCCAGAGCAGCTTGGCCGCCGCCTGGTTCACCACCACCGCGCCCGGCGCTCCCGTGCGGTCGGTCTCGGTGAACGCGCGGCCCGCCACCATCGGAATGCCGAGCGTCTTGAAATAGCCGGGCGTGACGATACGGATCTGGGTCGATGGCTGATCGGCGTCCGGGATGATCTGGCCGTCGATGGCGCGCGTGGTGATGGAGTAGTTCGCGCCCGAGAGGGGGAGCCCGGTCCCGCCGCCGGCACGCTCCACGCCCGGCAGTCCGCGGACGCCGGCCAGGAGGCGGTCAAAGAAGATGTGCGACGTTTCGGGCGTGGGATACCGCGCGTCGGGCAGCGAGAGGTCGAACGTGGCCACCCGCGCCGCGTCGAACCCCGGCGGCACCTGCTGCAGCCGCACGAAGCTGCGGATGAGCAGCCCCGCGCCGGCCAGCAGGATCATTGCCAGCGCCAGCTCCCCCGCCACCAGCACCCCGCGCACGCGCCAGCCGGCGCGGCTCATCGTGCCGCCGCGGCCTCCCGCCTGCATGGTCCCGTGCAGGCGCGACACCCGCGCCGACTGGACCGCCGGCGCCAGTCCGAACAGCAGTCCGGTGATCGCGCTCAGCGCGAACGTGAACGCCAGGACGCGGAGGTCGATACCCACCTGTCCGAACAGGGTCAGCGTGGCCGGCCGGATGGCCTGCATGGCGCGCGTCGCGCCATAGCCCACCAGCACCGCTGCCGCGCCGCCCATCAACGCCAGCAGCATGCTCTCCACCAACGCCATTCCAACGAGGTCGCGCGGCTGCGCCCCCAACGCGGTGCGCACGGCGAACTCCCGTTGCCGCGCGGCCCCGCGGGCCAGCAGCAGGTTGGCCACATTCACGCACGCGATCAGCGCCACCAATCCCACCGCGCCGAGCAGGATCCAGAGGGCGCGACGCGACGACGCTCCCACCAGCGAGTCGCGCAGCGACTTCACACTGGCGCCATGGTCCTTGTTGGTGCGAGGGTACGCCGCTGCGAGCTGCCTTGCTACGGCATCGATGTCACGCGTCGCCGCATCCACGGTCAGCCCCGGCCGCAAGCGGGCCACGACATCCAGGTAGTGGGCGCCGCGCTGGGTCGCCAGCGCCGTATCGCTGAATGCCAGCGGGAGCCACACCTCGCTGTGGTCCGGATAGTCGAACCCGGGCGGCATCACGCCCACGATCTGCCGTGTGACGCCGTCCAACTGAACCGTCCGGCCCACGACATCGGTCCGGCTTCCAAACAGGCGCCGCCACACGCCGTCGCTCAGAATCACCGCGTCGGTCTGGCCGTAGGTCTCTTCGCCGGCGGTGAACGGGTGGCCGCGTACGGGCCGCACGCCCATGGCCTCGAAGAACCCCTGGGTGACGTACGCGCCCGACAACGGGGCGGGGTCGCCGTGCCCGGTGAGCGTCGGGGTGTCCTCGTACATTGCCCCCATCGCCGTGAACGCGTGGGCCAGCTTCTGCCAGTCGGCAAAGTTGGGAGGCGAGGCCACCCAATCATGCCCCCGCACCGATTCGTACACCTTCACGATCCGGTCGGGGTTGTGGTAGGGCAGCGGCCGCAGCAGCGCGGCATTCACCACGCTGAACACGGCGGCGTTGGCGCCGATGCCGAGCGCCAGCGTGGTGACCGCGGCGGCGGTGAAGCCGGGCTGGTGGAGCAGCTTGCGCATGGCCAGTCGCGCATCGAACGCCAGCGTGCGCCACCACTCGGCGCGTTCCACCCGGCGGTGCGCCCGCGCCGATCCGCGGCGCATGGTACGGCGCGCCTGCTCCACGCTGCCAAACTGCGCCCGCGCCGCCCGCGCGGCATCGGCCGGGTTCATGCCCTCGGCGCGAAACCGGCGCTCGAGTTCCTCCAGATGGAAGCCCAGTTCGTCGTCCACATCGGCGCGCGGATCGGCTCCGAAGAAGCGCAGGTACCGCCGCCAGAGGGGTTCGTGGCGCGCCATGGTCAGGCCCCCGCGGGTTGCACGGTCATTGGTATCTCGAGCGCGGCGAAGATCGCGTGCGCATACCGCGTCCAGCTCGCTGTCTCCTCGCGCAGTCGCTTCCGGCCCGCTGTGGTGAGGGCGTAGTACTTGGCGCGCCGCCGGTCGTCGGTCAGCCGCCACTCGGCCTCAATGAGTCCGCGCTCCTCCAGTCGATACAGGGCGGGGTAGAGCGACCCGTCTTCGATGTGCAGCGCGTCGGCGGTCGCCGATTCCACCCATCGGGCGATCTGGTATCCGTGCGCGGGAGTCGTGCTCACCGCTTTGAGCACGAGCAGGTCGAGAGTACCGCGGAGGATTTGCTGTTTGAGGTCGGGCATTGGGTGTGTCCTAGAAAGTCTAGGTCAAACAATTGGAACCCCGCCCTAGAAAGTCAAGGGCAGGATGCTTCCGTGCTGTCCGACTGTCCGACCCTCCGCATGATCCATAGCTTTCCCCGCACATGAATCCCTCCGAATTCCGCACCAACGCCCGGGCCATCGTCGACTGGGTGGCCGACTACCGCCAGCGCCTGGACGCGCTGCCGGTGCTGGCCCGCACGGCGCCCGGCGAGATCAGGGCACAGCTGCCGCCCTCCCCGCCCGAGCAGGCGGAGTCGTTCGACGCCATGCTCCGCGACTTCGACACCATCATCGCGCCGGGGATCACCAACTGGCAGTCGCCCCGGTTCTTCGGCTTCTTCCCCGGGGCCGGCTCGCTGGCCAGCGTGCTCGGGGACTATCTGAGCAGCGGCCTGTCGGTGATCGGGCTCTCCTGGCAATCGTCACCCGCGCTCACCGAGCTCGAGGAGGTGGTCACCGACTGGATGCGGCAGATGGTCGGCCTCTCCGAGGGCTGGAGCGGGGTCATTCAGGATACCGCGTCGGCGAGCACCCTCGTCGCGCTGCTCTGCGCCCGGGAGCGGTGCACGCACTACTCGCTGGCCGGTGGTGGATTGCAGGCCGCACCGCACCCGCTGACCGTGTACGTGTCGGCGCATGCGCACAGCTCGGTGGAAAAGGCGGCGCTGCTCGCCGGCTTCGGGCGCGACAACGTGCGCCAGGTGCCGTGCGACGACGCCTATGCCATGCGCGGCGACGCGCTGCGCGACCTGATCGCCGCCGACACGGCGGCGGGACGCGTGCCATGCGCCGTGGTCGCGACCACGGGGACCACGGGCACGACGGCGATCGATCCGGTGGGCGAGATTGCCGCCGTGGCGCGGGCGCACGGGCTCTGGCTGCACGTCGACGCCGCGATGGCCGGCTCGGCGATGATCCTCCCCGAGATGCGGCACCTCTGGGATGGCGTCGAGGGCGCCGACTCGCTGGTCCTGAATCCGCACAAATGGCTCGGCGTCGTCTTCGATTGTTCGCTCTACTACGTGAAGGACGCCGAGCACCTCGTGCGCGTGATGTCCACCAATCCGAGCTACCTGCAGAGCGCCGCCGACGGGCGCGTGAAGAACTACCGGGACTGGGGAATCCCGCTGGGGCGTCGCTTCCGGGCACTCAAGCTCTGGTTCCTGATTCGCGAGCAGGGCGTGGCCGGGCTGCAGGCGCGCCTCCGCCGGGATCTCGAGAATGCGCGCTGGCTGGAACGCCAGGTGCGCTCGGCGCCGGACTGGCGGGTGGTGGCGCCGGTGGCGCTGCAGACCGTCTGCCTGCGGCACGAGCCGGCGGGGCTCGCGGGCGACGCCCTCGACCGCCATACGCTGCGCTGGGTGGATCGCGTGAACCAGTCCGGGCATGCCTATCTCACTCCGTCGGTGCTCGACGGCCGGTGGATGGCCCGGGTGTCGGTCGGCGCCGAGGCCACCGAGCGCGAGCACGTCGCGGCGGCATGGGAGGAGATCCGGCTGGCCGCCACCGACGAGCTTGCGGCCGGCGGGTGACGGCGATCCGGTCTGGCCGGCGTCGCCGGAAGGGGATACTGTAGGGCCGTCCCTCGAGTGGATGTTGCCGGCTCTCCCTCCCGCGCCTCTCCCCCCGCATTCGGAGGAACCATGAATCGCCAGAAGATCGTGATTGCCGGGCTCGTGGCCGGCCTGGTGCTGAACGCGATGGATTTCGTGAGTTACAGCTACATCGTGGGCACGAAGTTGGCGTCGTCGATGGACGCCGTGAATCCGTCGCTGTCGGCGGCGATGTCCACGTCCCGCGCCATGGTCACCAGCATCGTGATCGATTTCCTGATGGGGATCGTGCTCGTGTGGCTGTATGCCGCCATGCGGCCGCGCTACGGCCCCGGGCCCCGGAACGCGCTGGTGTCGGCGTTCTTCGTCTGGCTGGTGTCGGCGTTCGCGTTCAGCATGTTCCACACCATGGGCATGATGAGTCTGCACCTCTGGTTGCTCATGGCGTGCATTGCGCTCGTGAATCTGAGCGTCGGCGCTCTCGTCGGGGGCAAGCTCTACTCCGAATAGGGCGCGGGTTCCGGCCGCGCGCCGCGGGCCCTCAGGCCGAGGGCCGCGGCGTGGCGGCGGCGCAGGTGACGGTGGCGGTGGCCGGCGCCAGTCCGTCGCCGGTGGCGCGCAGTTGCAGGGTGCCGGCCTCCCGGGACGCCTGCACGATGGCCGACGCCAACCCGTTGAACACGCGGCGCACGGTGCCCTTGTCGGCGTCGTGGTCGCTCGGGTCGCCGTTGCCGAGGCCGAGCAGCCGGCCGTTTCCCGTGATCGCGAATTCGAGTTCGTGGTTGGCCACCGGCACGGTGCGCCCCTCGGCGTCCACCACGCGAACCTCGACCACGGCCACGTCCTCGCCGTCGGCGTCGATCGTCGGCCGGTCGGGGGTGAGCACGATGCGGGCGGCGGCGCCCACGGTCTCGCGCTTGTCGGTGGCGATCACGCGGCCCTCCCGGTAGCCGCGTGCTTCGAGCGCGCCGGGCTGGTAGGCCACGCGCCATTCCAGGTGCGTATTCGGCGTTACGTCCTGGCGGCCCAGGCTTCGCCCGTTCAGCAACAGCTCCACCTGATCCGCGTTGCTGTGCACCCAGACCCGCATCTCCTGGCCTTCCTGCCCGGGCCAGTTCCAGTGTGGGAACAGGTGCACCACCGGCGCCGTGCCCCACCAGGCCTGGTAGTAGTAGAAGTTGTCCTTGGGGAACCCGCAGGTGTCCATGATCCCGAAGTGCGAATTGACGCACGGCCAACCATACGGGGTCGGTTCGCCGCGGTAGTCGAAGCCGGTCCACGCGAACCCGCCGGCCAGGAAGGGACGTGCGGCATAGGTGGTCCACCAGCCTTCGGCGGTCGCCGCCCAGGGCGGGAACTGCGTGTCGTACGCTTCCACGTAGCCGCGGGTCTTGTCGTTGGCGTAGATGCCCCGCGTCGAGACCGTGCTGGCGGTTTCCGTGCCCATCGACCACTGGCGGGGGAACGCGGTGTGGAACGCATCGATGCGCTTCCCGTCGCCGTAGTTGAAGCCCTGTACGTCCACCACCGCCGAGAGGCCCTTGCCCCACGACCCGTTCATGGCCTCGGTGACCGGCCGCGTCGGGTCGAGCTGCCGCGCCAGCCGCTTCATGGTGGCCGCCATCCGCGCGCCCTCCTCCGTGCCCTGCGTCGGCTCCTCGTTGCCGATCGACCAGCAGAACACGCTCGGATGGTTGCGGTCGCGGCGGATCAGGCGCTCGAACTGGCTCAGCCCCTCGGGGGTCGACGCGAACATGCGCGTCTCGTCGAGCACGAGCATGCCGAGCCGGTCGCACGCATCGAGCAGTTCCGGCGTCGGCGGGTTGTGCGACGTCCGGTAGGCGTTGCATCCCATCGCCTTGAGCCGGGCGATGCGGTAGTCCTGCAGGCGGTCGGGAAGGGCGGAGCCCACGCCGGCGTGGTCCTGATGGTTGCACGTTCCCTGCAGCTCGACGTGCCGGCCGTTGAGGAAGAAGCCGCGGTCGGCGTCGAACTGCATCGTGCGGATGCCGAACGTCGTCTCGTAGTCGTCCACGGCGGTACCCCCCACGTCGATCGTCGTCAGCAGCCGGTACAGGTGCGGCGATTCGATCGACCACAGTTGCGCCGCCGCCACCGTCGCCGCCTGATCGACGGTCACCCGTCCCCCGGCCGGTACGTGCACGCCCGCCGACGCGGCGGTAGCGCGCGTGGCGCCCGTGGCATCGACGACGCGCGAGATCACGCGGCACACGGCGTCGGCATCGCCCGCGTTGGCGACCGTCGTCTGCAGGCGCAGGCGGCCGTCGGCGCCATGCACGTCGGCGGTGACGAAGGTCCCCCACTGCGGGACGTGAACGGGCGCGGTCTTCACCAGCCAGACGTGCCGGTAGATGCCGGCTCCCTCGTAGAACCAGCCCTCGTTCTCGGTGGCGTCCACGCGCACGACGAGGACGTTGTCGCCGCCGTAGCGGGCGATGTCCGTGACATCGACGCGGAAGGGCGCGTATCCGCTCACGGCGGTGGTGAGGTAGACGTCGTTCAGGGTCGCGATGCAGTTGCGATACACGCCGTCGAATTCCAGCGATAGGCGGCGACCCGCGTCGCCGGCGGGGATCGCGAAGGTCTTGCGGTACCAGCCGACGCTCGACGCCGGGTAGGCGCGGCCGACCGGCTTGAATCCGTGCGAGGTGAGGTCGGGGTCGTTGACGAACGGGAGCGCCACGGCCCAGTCGTGCGGCAGGTCGACGGTCTCCCATTTGGACGTATCGAAGCCGGGCCGCGCAGGCGCGAAGAACCGTCCCGTCTTGGCGAAGGCGCCGTCGTTGCCGCGTCCGAATCCGAAATCCTGCTCCGGGTCGGCGGCGTGTCCGAGGTGAAAGCGCCAATCGAAGTCGAGCAGCAGGCGGTCGCGGATCCGGGTGACCGGGGGCAGGGGCAGGGGCCCGTCAGCCCCGGTTGCCGTTGGCCCGCCGCCGGCGCCGAAATCCACGGGCAGGGCGCCCGCCGCCCGCGGGAGCACCGCCGCGCCGGCCGCGAGCAGGCTGCGCTTGACCATGTCACGTCGCGACCAGTTCCGCATCGTTCGTCTCCGCGTCCAATCGTTTCCGGGTTGGATGCATTAGGTTGTATGCATGGGCGCGCGCGCCCGTACTCCACCCGACCGAATCTCGGTCCGAACCATCCGACCCGCCAGTGAGGTCCTGCCCGTGGCTGAGGGCGTGCGACCGGCGGCCATGCGCCTCCCCCTGCCGGCGGCGCCGCGAGGAGAGCGATGATCATCGATTGTCACGTCCACCTCAACAACTACCACGACCAGATTGCCGTCTCGCTGGACGAGAGCCTCGACAAGCTGCAGGAGGCGATGGCGGAGGCCAGCGTCGATCACTCCATCGTGCTCACGAGCTACGTGGTCAATCCCAACCGCCCCAGCACCGCCGAAGTGGTGCGCGCGGTCGAGAAGGTCAAGAATCTGAGTGTGGTGGCGGGCATCAGCTACACGCACTACAAGGAGCGCGACCTGCGGCAGATGGCGGACTTCCTCAAGGACCGCCTGGTGGTCGGTCTCAAGCTCTATCCGGGCTACGAGCCGTTCTATCCGCACGATCCACGCCTGCGTGTGGTGTACGATCTGGCCGAGGAGTTCGACGTCCCGGTGATGATCCACAGCGGGGATACGTACAGCCCCAAAGGCAAGCTCAAGTATTCCCACCCGCTCGAGGTCGACGAGGTCGCGGTCGACTACCCGAACGTGAAGTTCGTGATCTGCCACCTCGGGAATCCGTGGCTCACCGACTGTATGGAGGTCGTGTACAAGAACAAGAACGTGTACACCGATTTCTCCGGCCTCGTGCTCGGGGAGTTCACCGAGGCGTTCGAGGATTTCATGGAACGCCAGATCGAGGACGCCATCCTGTATGCCGGCGAGCCCAACTATCTGCTCTACGGCACCGATTGGCCGATCTGCGGCATGAAGTCGTACGTCGAGTTCGTGAAGCAGCTCAAGATGAGCGACGAGCAGAAGCACCAGATCATGTACGAGAACGCTCGGCGCCTGTTCCGCCTTCCGCTGCCGGCGCGCGACGCGCCGACGGCGTGACACGATTTCCCCCTCCCCCCGGAGGCCTATGATCCGTGTTCGTGAAATTCGTTCGGCCAAGGATCCCGCGTTTGCATCGGCGCACGCGCTGCTGCGGCGCATCTTTCCGAAATCCGAAATGATGCCCCGGCGGGCCTGGGTGCAGGTGCTCCGGGAACGCGAGCAGGGCCTGTGGACCGATCTCAACTGGCATCTATTCGTGGCCCAACGCGACGGCGTCGTGATCGGCGCCGCCAGCGGCTCGTATCTGGGGAACGTCAATGTGGGCGTGATCGGCTACGTGGCCGTCGATTCGGCGGCGCGCGCCGCGGGGCTGGGCCCCCGGCTCCGGCGGGCGCTCGTCCGCGCCTTCACGCGCGACGCCCGGGACGTCAATGGGACGGCGCTGCGCGCCGTCGTCGGCGAGGTGCACGCCGACAATCCGTGGCTCCGCGTGCTGGTGAGCCGCCATCATGCCCTGGCCCTCGACTTCCCGTACTACCAGCCGGCGCTGCACCGGACGGAGAAGGGCGTGCCGCTCGTGATGTACTACGAACCGGTCGGCGCCCGCCGCCGGTGGCTGTCGGCCGGCGAGGTGCGACGCCTGCTGTACACCATGTGGCGGCGGGCGTACCGGGTGCCGAGCCCGCTCAAGGACGCCAACTTCCGTCGGATGCTGCGGGCGCTCGACGGCCGCCGGCGGATCGGGCCGCGGTCGCTGCTGCCGCGCACGCACCGCGCCCGCCATTCGATCAGCTGACCCGCGCCCGGGCGCGGGCGGGACTCCTGGACTCTTTGGAGGGACGATGGACCACGTGTTGACCCAGATGGAACCGTATCTCGTGTTGCTCGGATGCGCGCTCGCCGGCGTGTTCGCGGCCTACGTCGTCCGCCGGGTGGTCTTCCCCCAACTGCGGCGGGCGGCCTCCCACACGACGATGACGGCCGACGACCGGGCCATCGACGCGCTGGAGAAGCCGATGCTCCTCTGGGGCGCCCTGCTCGGCGCGCACGTCGGTATCGGCGCGGTCACCAGTTTTGCGGGCGCCGCGCATGGCGTGCAGATCGCCCTGAAGGTGCTGCTGCTCAGCTCGGCCACGTGGACGTTGGGGATGATCGCGGGGGACTTCGTCAGCTCCCGGACCGCCGATGCCGAACTCCCGTCCGCCAATCTAATCTCGTATCTGGCCCGCGCCGGGGTGATGCTGCTCGGCGCCCTCGTGTTGCTGCAGGCGCTCGAGATCCCGATCACGCCGCTGCTCACCGGGTTGGGCGTCGGCGGGTTGGCCGTCGGCCTGGCGCTGCAGGACACGCTCGCCAACCTGTTCGCCGGTATCCAGTTGCTGATCTCCAAACAGGTCCGGGTGGGCGACTTCATTCGCCTCAGCAGCGGCGAGGAGGGGTTCGTCACCGACATCACCTGGCGGTACACCACCATCCGCCAGCTGCCGAACAACTACACGATCGTCCCCAACGCGAAGCTGTCGAGCGCCGTGACGTCGAACTTCACGATGCCGGATCCCGAACAATCGGTGCTCGTGCAGGTCGGCGTGTCGTACGACTCGGACCTCGAGATGGTGGAGCGGGTGACGATCGACGTGGCGCGGGAGATCCAGCGCACGGTGGAGGGCGCGGTGACGACCCACGAGCCGTTCACCCGGTATCACACCTTCGGCGACTCGAGCATCAACTTCTCGGTGATTCTGCGCGGGCAGGAGTATACGTCGCAGTACCTGATCAAGCACGAATTCATCAAGGCCCTGCACGCCCGCTACAAGAAGGAAGGGATCGAGATTCCGTTCCCGATCCGCACCGTCTACATGAAGCAGTCGTAGCGCGCGGGCTAGCTGCCGGGGCTCGCGAAGGCCCCGGCGGCGAGCCAGCGGAGAAGCTGGATCACCGCCGCCGGGTCCGGCAGGCGGTAGTCGGCCCCGGTGGCTGCGGTGGCCACGTTGGGCGACACGTGGATCGAGCGGCCGATCCCGCGCAGCGACTGAAACGCATCCTCGTCGGTCACGTCGTCGCCCACGTACAGCGCGCGGGTGCGCGACGGCCAGTCGGCTCCGTGCCGCTGCATCAGCACGTAGAGCACGGCCTGTCCCTTGTGCCAGTCGAGCGGCGGCCGGCCCTCCACGACCATCTTGCCGTGGGTCACGCGGAGATGGAGCCGGCGAAAGATCTGCTCGGCGCGGCGTTCCACGTCGCGCCGGTTCTCGGCGTTCACGTGGCGCACGTGATACGATACGGTGGCCGCCTTCCGCTCCACATGGGCGCCGCGAACGTGCAGGGCTTCGAGGCGCTTGGCGGCGCTGTCCATGGCGGCGCGATAGTGATCCAGTCCCTCGTGCCGCAGCGACACACCGGGGCCGTCGATCTGGAATCCGTGGTCGCCCACGTACGTGATGCCGGGGATCCCCACGCGCTTGCGCACGTCATCCAACGACCGGCCGGAAACGATCACCACGTCGAGCGCCGGATTCCGGGCCGCCCGCACCAACGCCGACTTCGCTGCCGCCGACAGCTTGGCGTCCTCCGGGCGCGCGACGATCGGCGTCAATGTGCCGTCGAAATCCAGGAACACCACGGTGGCCGGTCGCGCCGACAGCCAGGGCGTGAGGCGGCGCCGGACCTGTTCCACGGGCGAGGCGTGCGGCGCCTCCCGTCCCACCGCGCGGTCGGCGGCGTCGAGGAAGCTCCGCACCCAGGCATGGACGTCGTGCGTCCGCACGCGGTCGCGCAACGCCGACATGCGGGCCTGGCGCTCGTCCGGCTGCATCGACAGCGCGCGGTTGAGGGCCGCCGCCACGGCGTCGATGTCGAACGGGTTCACGACCAGCGCCTCCTGCAACTCCTCGGCCGCGCCGGCCATTTCCGACAGGACGAGCACGCCGCTCAGCGTCACCTGGGCCATGACGTACTCCTTGGCCACGAGGTTCATGCCGTCGCGCAGCGGCGTGACCATGGCCACGTCGGCGGCGCGGTAGAGGGGAATCAATTCCTCCGGCGGGAGCGAGCGTACCAGATAGCGGATGGGCGACCACCCCCCTTCGGAAAAGCGCCCGTTGATCCGGCCCACGGCCTCGTCGATCTGCCGCTTGAGCTGCGAGTACTCGGCCACCCGCTCCCGGCTCGGCACCAGCAGCTGGGTGAACACGATGTGCCGCCGGTAGTCGGGCCACCGTTCGAGCAGGCGTTCCACGGCCAGCAGCCGTTCGTAGATCCCCTTGGTGTAGTCGAGCCGGTCGACGGCGAGGATCTCCTGCGTCCGGTGTCCGTGGCGGGCGCGGGGACCGGCCGCTTCGGCCACCGACGCCACCCAGTCGGCGTCGATGCTGATGGGGTCCACGACCGCCGTGATCGTGCGCCCGTCGTACTCCACCTGGCGGGTGGCGCGGTCGACATCGCACCCGAGCAGGCGGGCGGCGGCGTTCAGGAAGTGGTCGGCGTAGCTGTCCACCTGGAACCCCACCACGTCGGCGCCGAGCATTCCCCGCAACAGCCGCTGCGACCAGGGGAGCACCCGGAAGACGTCGGTGGCGGGAAAGGGGATGTGCAGGAACGACGCGATTCGCGCGTCGGGCACCAACTGGCGCAGGTGGTGCGGCATGCGCAGCAGTTGATAGTCCTGCACCCACACCAGTTCGCCGGCGCGGGCAAACTGTTCGGCGTGTTCGGCGAACCGCTTGTTGACGGCGTCGTACACCCGCCAGGTGTTGGCCTCGATGCGGGTCGTCCCCACGAAATAGTGGAACAGGGGCCACAGCGTCCGATTGGAGAATCCGGCGTAGTACTGAGCCACTTCGTGCGCCGAGAGCGCGACCGCCTCGTACTGCACGTTCCGGTCCCTGGGCAGATGGAATCCGCTCCCGTTCTCGGCGTCTTCGCGCCCGATGCCGGTCCACCCGATCCATACGCCGCCGCGTTCCCGCAGCACCGGATCGATGGCGCTCACCAGTCCGCCCGGTGACCGGGTGAACGTCACACGCCCGCCCTTCCGTTCCGCCCGGAAGGGCAGCCGGTTGCTGACGACGACCAACCGCTCGGAAACGGCTGCCGCCCCCGCTCGCTTCTTCGTTCGGGGTGCGCGGTCCATGCCGTGGAAACTAACCACAACCGGAATCGACGGTACCGCGCGCGCGGCGGGCGCGCTTCACGCGGGCCAGCACGCTCGCCAGAGGGCTGGCGCGAGCGGCCGGGCCGGTGGTAGTCATTAGATCCTCCCCGGCGCGGCGCCGACCCCGCACGACTCCAAAGAGGATGTATTGAACGACCATCAGGCTGATCCGAATCCGACGAAGGACTCTCCGCGACCGCCTGACCCAGCCCCACTCAGCGACCGCTACCGCGAGATCTACGAAGCCGTGGCGCTGCCGGTGTTGGTCATCGATGCCGAGGCCTGGCGCATCGTGGCGGTCAACGAGGCTGCGGTCGTGCAGTACGGCTACCCGCGCGACGAATTCGTCGGCCTCTCCGTGCTCGAGGTGCGGCCCCCGGATGGCCAGGAAGACGCCCGCCGCGTGCTGTCCGAGATGCCGCATGGGTTTTGGAAGGCCACGGCCGTGGAGCACCAGCGCAAGGACGGCACGCGGTTCCGGGTCGACGTCTGGTCGCGCGACGCGGTGATCGACGGCCGGGCGCTTCGCATCTCGACGATCAGCGACGTGACCGAGCGGGTGCAACTCCAGCACGAGCTGCAGCAGGCCCAGAAGATGGAAGCCGTTGGGCGATTGGCCGGCGGCATCGCCCACGACTTCAATAACGTGCTCACGTCGATTATCGGCGGCGCCGAGCTGCTGCTGGAATTCGTGGAGGGGCATGAGGATGCGGTGGCCGAGATCGCCGCCATCCGGCGCGCCGCCGACCGGGCCGCGTCCCTCACCCGCCAACTGCTCGCCTTCAGCCGCCAGCAGGTGATGACGGTGGCGGTGGTGCCGCTGAACGACGTGGTGGCGCGCACCGAGGCGATGCTGGGACACGTGATCGGTGAGCACATCGAGCTCCGGACGGTGCTCGCCGAGGACACCTGGGCGGTGCGTGTCGATGCGTCGCAGCTGGAGCAGGTGTTGCTGAACCTCGCCATCAACGCGCGCGACGCGATGCCCGGCGGCGGCGCCCTCGAACTGGCCACCCGCAACGCCCCGTTGCCCGAAGGCGCGACCCTGCCCGGGCTGACCGTCCCGCCGGGCGACTACGCGGAATTGACGGTGCGTGACACGGGAATCGGCATGGACCCGATCACGCGGTCGCGGGTGTTCGAGCCGTTCTTCACCACCAAGCCCGCCCCCGAAGGCACCGGCCTCGGCCTGTCGATGGCCTACGGCATCGTCCGCCAGAGCAATGGGTTCATCACCGTGGACTCCACAGTGGGGGAGGGGACGATCTTCCGCATCCTGCTGCCGCGGGCGGGGCGGGCCGCACCGCTCCCGGCGGCCGAAGCGGCGTCCGCCGGCCCCCCGGAGCAACGGACGGTACTGGTGGTGGAGGACGAGGACGCCGTCCGCCGCATCACCTGCCGCGTGCTCGAGCGCCTCGGCTATAGCGTATTGTCGGCGCCCAACGGTGCCGAAGCCCTCGGTCTCATCGAACGCACACGCCCCGCGGTGCACCTGCTGGTGACGGATCTCATCATGCCCCATATGAGCGGCCGCGAACTGGCGGCCGAGCTCGGTGGGGTCTATCCGGAATTGCGCGTGCTCTTCGTATCGGGTTACACTGACGAAGCCGTGGGCAACCTCGGTATGCTCGAGCACGGCATGGCGTTTCTGCAGAAGCCGTTTTCGCTGGAGTCGCTGGGCGACGCGGTGCGCCGGGTGCTCGCCGAGGCCTGACGCCGTCCGTCCCCCGATCGCCAGCGCGCCCCGCCTCACCTCTCGCCTCATCCCACCGCCCGAATGACTTCCCGTCGCGACTTCCTGTCCCACGCCGCCCTCGGAGTCGGCGCCGCAATCGGCGCACCCTGGGTCGACCGCGTCCTCCACTGGGGAGTGCTGGCAGAGGCACAGGCCGCGGCGCTCCCCGCCGCGGCGACGATCGCCGCCAACGACCTCACCCTTGGCAACGGCGCCATCAACGGGGTGTGGCGGGTGGCCGGGGGCCGCCTGCGCGCGGTCCACGTGGAGGATCGGGTGAACCGTCGCACGTTGGCGCTGCCCGCCGCGGTGTTCACGCTCACGATGGCGGACGGCACGGTGCTGCGGTCCGACGAGATGCAGGTGGTGGGCGCCCCCGGAACCGAGACCCTGCACGCCGCGCCGGGGGCGTCGCGATTCGCCGAGCGGCTGGGTGGGCGCCGACTGACCGTGCGCCTGCGCGACACGTCGGGAAGTCTCGAGGCCACCTGGCGCGCCGTGTTGCGCGACGGCTCGCGGTACCTGCGGCAGGAGGTGACGCTGCGCGCCCGCGGGCGCGAGGTGCCGGTGCGCGAGATCGCGCTCGTGGACCTGCGGGGCCCCGGCGCGGCGGTGCGCGGAACGGTGAAGGGCAGCCCCGTGGTGTTCGACGACTGGTACACGGGGTTCGAGCACCCGCTCTCGCAGAGCGCGGTGGACGGCGACCACGTCACCTGTGCGTTGCCGCGCACCCTGCCGCTGCGCCCGGATGCACCGGTCATCGTCTCATCGGTGCTCGGCGTCGTAAGGGCCGGACAGCTCCGGCGCGACTTTCTCGCCTACGTCGAGCGGGAGCGGGCGCATCCCTACCGGACCTTCCTGCATTACAACTCCTGGTACGACATCGGCTACTTCTCCAAGTACACGGCCGACGATGCGCTCGCCGTCATCGATGCCTTCGGTCGCGAGCTGCACCAGAAGCGCGGCGTCGTGCTCTCGTCGTATCTGTTCGACGACGGGTGGGACGATCCGAAGACGCTGTGGGGATTCGGTCCCGGATTTCCGCACGGCTTTGCCGATCTGCGCACCGAGGCCGCGAAGTACGGCGCCGCGCCCGGCGTCTGGCTCTCGCCGTGGGGCGGCTACGGGCAGCCGAAGGCGGACCGGCTCAAGTACGGCCGCGCCCAGGGCTTCGAGACGAACGACGGCGGCTTCGCGCTCTCCGGCCCCCGGTACTACGAACGCTTCCACGACACATGCGTGGAGTTCATCCGCAAGTACGGCGTCAATCAGTTCAAGATCGACGGCACGGGGAACGCCTCGAACGTGATTCCCGGCAGCCGGTTCGACAGCGATTTCGACGCCGCCATCGCGCTCATCGGCGACCTGCGGGCGGTCAAGCCCGATCTCTACGTGAATCTCACCACGGGCACCTATCCGTCGCCCTTCTGGCTGCGCTACGCCGACTCGATCTGGCGCGGCGGCGAGGATCACTCGTTCGCCGGCGTCGGCACCTGGCGCCAGCAGTGGATGACGTATCGCGACGCCGACACCTACCGCCACGTCGTCCAGCGGGGACCGCTCTACCCCCTCAACTCGCTGATGCTGCACGGGCTGATCTACGCCAGGCACGCCAACCACCTCATGGACGATCCCGGCGGCGACTTCGACGACGAGATTCGCGTCTACTTCGGCAACGGTACGCAGCTGCAGGAGATGTACGTGACGCCGTCGAACCTTTCGCCGGGCAACTGGGACACGCTCGCCGAGAGCGCCGATTGGTCGCGCCGCAACGCCGGCACGCTTCGCGACACGCACTGGGTGGGTGGCGATCCCGCCGAACTCGAACCCTATGGCTGGGCCGCCTGGGCGCCGCAGAAGGCGACGCTCACGCTGCGGAATCCCGGCGACCGCTGGCAGACGATCGCCCTCGATCCCCGACAGGCATTCGAACTCCCCGATGGGGCCGCCGGCCGGTTCACGGTGCGGAGTCCGTGGAAGGCCGACCGTGGCCAGCCGCCGTTCGAGATCTCCGCCGGGCGCGAGCACGCGTTCCGGCTCGCCCCGTTCCAGGTGCTCAACCTGGACGTCGTCCCGGTTGCCGGTCGCTGACGGCCGACGCCCGCATCGTGCCGCGCATGCCGGATCCCGGGCCGCTCGACATCCGTCCGCTCGCGTCGCTCGAGGAATTTCGCGCCGCCGTGGCGCTGCAGTTCGCCGTCTGGGGAGCCGGGCTTTCGGATCCCACGTCGGCCACCATCCTCAAGATCGGCCAGAAGATCGGCGGCGTCTCGGCGGGAGCGTTCGCCGGCGACGGCACCCTGATCGGCTTCGTGTTCGGGCTGACGGGGGTGCGCGACGGGCAGGTGGTCCACTGGTCGCACATGCTGGCCGTGCGGAGCGACGCACAGAATCTCGGCATCGGCCGGCGGCTCAAGGAATTCCAGCACGCGGCGGTGGCCCGGCTCGGCGCGCGCGTGATCTACTGGACCTACGATCCCCTCGTCGCCCGCAACGCGCATCTCAACTTCAACGTGTTCGGGGTCCGGGTCTCGGAATACGTGCGCGACATGTACGGCGACATGGGCAGCGACCTGAATCGGGGGATCGGGACCGACCGGTTCGTGGTCGCGTGGCCCGTGGACGCGAGCGAACTCCGGGAGCGGCGCGCGGAGATCGCCGCCGCGCGAGCCGACGCAGCGTTCCGGACCGCTCCGGTGGTCAATCCCGACCCGGCGGGCGCCCTGCAGCATGCCCCGGCGGCCGCCGGGGCCCCCAGGCTGCGCGTGCGCGTGCCGGCCGATATCGGCGCACTGCAGCGCGACGACGTCGACACCGCGGCCCGCTGGCGTTCGAGCACCCGGGCCGCCTTCGAGCATCTGCTGGGCGCCGGGTATCGCGCCGTCGGATTCGCCGCCGGCGATACCGTGGGCCACTATCTGTTCACCCTCTGACGGAATTTCCCTCGCCCGTGTTCTCGATCTCCCGCCTCACGTTGCGCGAGCTTCGTCTCGCGCTCAAGGAACCGTTCCGGATCTCCTCGGGCACGATCACCGAGCGGCGCGTGTGTGTGCTCGAGTTGACGACGTCCGACGGCATCACCGGGTGGAGCGAATGCGTGGCCGGCGAACAGCCGAACTACAGCCCCGAGACCATCGATACGGCGTGGCACGCCATCCGCGAGTGGCTGGCGCGGCGCGTGCTCGGCGTGACCTTCGAGCATCCGGGGCACGTATTCGCGGCGCTCGACCGCAACATCCGTGGCCATCGCATGGCCAAGGCCGCTGTGGAGATGGGCTGCTGGGACGTCGTGGCGCGGCAGCGCGGGGTCTCGCTCTCCCGCCTGCTCGGCGGCACGCGGGACCGCGTGCCCACCGGCATCTCGATCGGAATCCAGCAGTCGCCCGACGCGCTCGTCGCCAAGGCCCGGGACGCGGTGGCGATGGGCTATCGCAAGATCAAGGTGAAGATCGAACCGGGCGCCGACCTCGCGTTCGTGGGCGCCGTGCGCGCGGCGTTGGGACCCGATCTCCATCTCATGGCCGACGCCAACTCGGCGTACACGCCGGCCGATGCCGGCCATCTCAAGCACCTCGATCCCTTTCATCTGATCATGATCGAGCAGCCGCTCGATCGTGAAGACCTGTTGCGCCATGCCGCGCTGCAGCGGATGCTCGAGACGCCGATCTGCCTCGACGAGTCGATCACCAGCCTCGACCGGGCGGCCGACATGATCGAACTGCGCGCCGGGCGGATCATCAACATCAAGCCCGGGCGCGTGGGCGGATTCGCGGTTTCGAAAGCCATCCACGACCTCTGCCAGCAGCACGGCATTCCCGTGTGGTGCGGGGGGATGTTCGAGAGCGGCATCGGCCGGGCGCACAACGTGGCGCTCGCCTCGCTGCCCAACTTCTCGCTGCCCGGCGACGTGTCGCCCAGTGCACGCTACTGGGAGCGCGATATCGTCACCCCCGAATGGACCATGGATGGGGAGGGCATGGTGCACGTGCCCGTGGCCGAGCCCGGGTTCGGGGTGGCGGTGGACGTGGACCGGGTGGACGACATCACCGTACGCCTCGAGACCCTGACCGCATGACCGCCGTGCCCGGGTTGCCCGACGGCGTGGCGGCGCGGTTCACCGGCGAGCAGATCGACCGGCTGGTGGCGCTGCGGCGCGATCTCCACGCCCATCCCGAGCTGTCGCTTCAGGAGCACGAGACCACACGACGGCTGGCCGACGCGCTCGCCGCCGTGCCCGGCCTCGAGGTGCGCCGCGTCGGCGACACCGGCCTCGTGGCCCGGCTGCCCGGGCAGGACCGCCGTGCACCCGTGGTGGCCGTCCGCGGCGACATCGACGCGCTCCCGATTGCCGAAGCCACGGGGCTCCCTTTCGCCTCCCGGAATCCGGGCGTGATGCACGCCTGCGGCCACGACGTGCACGCCACCTGGGCCGTGGGCGCGGCGCACCTGCTGGCGGGCGATCCGCCGGCCGGCGACGTGCTCGTCGTTTTGCAACCGGCGGAGGAGATCGGCAAGGGCGCGATGGCCCTGCTGGAGAGCGGGGCGCTGGACGGGGTGGCGTGCATTTTCGGGGGTCACGTGGACCGCCGCTTCGACGTCGGCCAGGCCGTCGCCGACGCGGGCCCGCTGGCGGCATCGGCCGACACCTTCACCATCGAGATCGAAGGGCAGGGCGCACACGCGGCTCGGCCGCACGAATCGGCGGATCCGATCGTCGGCGCGGCAGCGGTGATCACGGCGCTGCAGACCATAGTGGCGCGCCGGCTGAACCCGGCCACCCCGGGCGTGGTGACGGTCGGGGTGGTGCAGGCGGGAACCGCCCCCAACGTGATTCCCGATCGCGCCCTGCTGCGCGGAACCGTGCGCGCGGTGGACGCAGACTCGCGCCGGTTCCTGCTCGACGAGGTGCGCCGGCTGGCGGACTCGGTGGCCGCGGCGCACCGGCTGAAGGCGCACGTGACGCTGGAGTTGGGCACGCCGCCGCTCGTGAATCCGGCCGAGGGAGCCGCCTGGGCGCGATCGGCGGCGGTTGCCGTGCTGGGGGAAGCCGCGGTCGTACCGCTCGGATTCCTCAACCTCGGGGGCGAGGATTTCGCTTGCTATCTGGAACGGATGAACGGATGCTTCCTGCGCATCGGGGCTCGCGAACCCGGAGGGCCGATGATCGCAGCACACTCCCCGGCATTCGTGCCGGCGGAAGCGTCGATCTTCTGTGGAGCCGCCGTTCTGGCGGAGTGCGCACGTCTGGCCTCACGTGAGTTGGCTCACGCCGCGGAACGGAGGCGGCCGGGGGGGTAATATTGTGCGATCCGGCCCCTGCGGTGCGATATTGTATGAATCGACTGACCCTCCTCCCGGCCTGCTGATGCTCGCTCCTTCCGCCGTGCGGCGCACCCTTCCGTTCGCCGCTCTCCTCGCGATCACCGCCTGTGGCTCCACCGGTCCCGACCGTCCGGGCCCGGCGGCGCTCCTGACGGTCGTATCGGGCGATGCACAAACGGGGCCGGTGACGATGAATCTGGCCCAGCCGCTGGTGGTCAGGGTGACGGACACCCAGTCCCGTCCCGTGCAGGGTGCGACGGTGCACTGGACGGTCACCGCCGGGGCCGGTCTGCTGACTCCGAGCACGGCGGCCACCGATGCCGACGGTACGGCGCAGACCACGTACACGCTGGGCACGCTCGCCGGTGACAACGAGGTGACGGCGTCCATCACCGGCGTGACCAGCACGGCCTCCTTCTCGGCCATCGCCAAGCCGGGGGCGCTGTACAAGGTGGTGGCGACGCAGCACACGCTGGCGCTCTGCGAGCCGGGGGACCAGGGGAATCCCGGCGCCTCGGCCGCCGACCAGTTCGGCAACGCGCTCGACAGCACGGTGACCTGGGTCTCCCGCGACCCGTCCGTGGCGACGGTGGACGCGTCGGGCACCGTGCAACTGGTGAGCGCCGCCGGCGCCACCTACATCGTGGCATCGTCCGGCTCGGCGCAGCCGGACAGCGTCTACATCACCGCCGCGCCGCCGATCACCCTCGCCGCCGGTGAGGTGGACGACACGCTGCCCGCGAACGCGTTCTGCGTACAGTCCAACCAACCCGGGTCGGAATACGCGCTCACGGCGTTCTACAGCGCCACGACGCCGGGGAGCAGCACCGGCATCGTGGTGAAGGGCACGCGGCTGGGCACGCTCGGCTCCGGCGCCAACATCATCTCGCTCAACCAGGCGGCGCCCATCGCCGCGTCGCGGCCGGCGCTTCCCCTCCATCCGGACTACGCCTTCGAGTACGCCCTGCGCGAGCGCGAGCGGCGGGAGATGCCGCAGTACGTGCCGGCGGCGCGGGCGTGGCAGGCGGCCCACCCGCACGGCGCCGCCAATCTGTCGGTCACGGCCGGCAGTCCGGCCGCGGCTGCCGCCGCCCCGGCGTTCTCGCAGATCTCGAGCGGCACCCAGGTGGGCGATCTGGTGAAGCTCAACACCAACGCCATCAACTACTGCTCGAGCCCGACGCTGACCACGGGGCGCGTGGCGGCGATCAGCAACTCCGCCATCGTCGTGGCCGACACGAGCAACCCCGCGGGTGGTTTCAACGACACCGAGTATGCGAACTTCGCGGCCGCCATGGACACCCTGGTGGAGCCGGTGGACACCACCGCCTTCGGTGCGCCCTTCGACATCGACGGTACGAACAAGGTGATCATCCTGTTCACCAAGGCCGTGAACAAGCTCACCACGGACCCGAGCCAGGGCATCGTCCTCGGCTTCTACTACTCCCGCGATCTCCTGGATACCACGACCTGCACCGGGAGCAACCACGCCAACATGTTCTACCTCGTGGTGCCCGATCCGAACGGCACGGTCAACGGCGGAAACACGTTCACCCAGAAGAAGGCGAACGTGGCCAGCATCGTGGTCAGTACGATCGGCCACGAGTACCAGCACCTGATCAACGCGTCGCTGCGGATGTACGTCAATCACGCCTCGCCCTCGAACGTCGACGAAGTGACGTGGCTGAACGAGGGCCTGAGCCACATCGCGGAGGAGTTGATCTTCTATCGGGCGTCGGGTCTGGCACCGCGCCAGAACATCGGGATCGCGGCCCTCGGCACGCCGAAGACCCTCAACGCCTTCGGCGAGTTCATGTGGGGGAACCAGGGTCGCTACGAGAAGTACCTGCCGGTCACGGAAACCCACGGGCCGCTGGGCCAGTCGGTGGGCGATGACGATCTGCCCACCCGCGGCGCGATCTGGTCGTTTCTCCGCTACGCGGCCGACCAGCTCGGCTTTCCCGGCGACACGCTCTGGCACCGTCTGGTGAAGAACGCCACGCTCACCGGATTGCCGAATCTGCAAGCGGCCATGGGGACCGATCCCACGCCCTACTTCCGGAGTTGGGCGACGTCGGTATTCACCGACGATGCCGTACCGGGGGTGGATACGCTGTACACGCAGCCGAGCTGGAACTGGCCGGAGGTGTACACGGTGGTCGCCGCCAACCAGGGCAGTGCCTCGTACAAGGCGCCGGTGAGCCACACGCTCACCACCGGCTCGTCCACGGCAGTGACCCTCGACGCCGAAGGGGTGGCGTTCTTCCGGTTTGCGGTGTCCAACGGCGAACGCGGGCTGGTCTCGGTGGTCGGGGCCAGTGGCGGCGCCATCCCCTCCTCGGTGCGGTTGACGCTCGTCCGCACCAAGTAGCGCCGGGAAGCGCGATCGGCGATCTTTCGCGGGTCACCTTCACATGCGCACCTCGACACGCCGATGAAACGATTCCTGCTGGTTGCCGTTGCCCTGCTCGCTGTCGCCTGCACCGGAGAGATTGCCGGGCTCGGACCGCCGAGCGATCCCGCCACCGAGACGTTCGCGTCGTCGCTGGGGGTGAACCTGGCGGCGATGACGATGACCACCGACGGGGTCTACTACCGCGACCTGATCACGGGCACGGGAGCGGAGCTCGCGAACGACACGACGGTGACGGTGAACTATACCGGCTACCTGACGGACGGGACGATCTTCGACACCGGGTCGAACTCCAAGTTTCTGACTTCGGCCCTGGTGCCGGGTTTCCGCGAGGGGATCAAGGGAATGCGCGAGCACGGCAAGCGCCAGATCGTCATCCCGTCGGCGCTCGGATACGGACGGGACGGGAGTCCTCCCACCATTCCGCGGCAGGCCACGCTGGTGTTTACCGTCGAGCTGGTCAGCATCGGCAGCGGCTAGCCCTGTTGGGGCCCTCCGGCGACTGGATGGGGGCCCCGGATCGGGGCTCCGCCGTCCCCCGGGGTTGACCGATTGCGTGCGGTCGCGGCATGTTCGCCGCGGCCGTTCTTTCGTATCCGACTCTCGCCTCCCCAGGAGGGATGCATGCCTCGCCGATGGTTTGCAGCTGCGGCTGCTCTGCTCGTCATACCCGCGCTGGCGCCGGCACAGCGCGGCGGCTTCGGTGGTGGGGGCGTCACGCCCGAGAACTCGGCGGTGTTCGCCGCCTCCGCCCCCACGTTCCCGACCGCCGATCCTATTCTGAAGCGCATCTGGGCGATGGGAATGGACAGTTCGCACACCGAGCAGCTATCCGAAGTGCTCTTCGATTCGCTCGGTCCGCGCCTCATGGGGACGCCGGATCTGAAGCGGGCTCAGGACTGGCTGGTGCAGACCTACAAGTCGTGGGGCATCAGCGCCAAGGAAGAGCAGTACGGCACCTGGCGGGGCTGGATCCGGGGGCCGTCACACATCGATCTCGTGGCGCCCCGCGTGCGCAGCCTCGAGGGCACGATGGTGGGGTACAGTCCGGGCACGGGCGGCAAGGCCGTGGACTACGAGACCATCATCCTCCCGCACTTCGACGACAGCACGCAATTCGTGCGCTGGCTGCCGCAGGCCGCCGGCAAACTGGTGCTCGTGAACGCCCCGCCGGCCACCTGCCGCCCCACCGACGATTGGGCGGCCAACGCCGCGCCCGAGGTCGCCGCGCACATGGACAGCGTACGGCAGGCGCTGGCGCGGGAGTGGGGCGGACGGAACGTCCGCGGCACCGGGTACAGTCTGGCACTCGGCGGCGGCGAACTCGGCGTGCGCCTGGAAGACGGCGGCGCCGGCGGCATCATCACGTCGCGTCCAAAGAATGGATGGGGCACGCGCGAGATCTTCGAGACCTACAACACCAGGACGCCGGCGATCACGCTGTCGTGCGAGGACTACGGCCTCGTCTTCCGCCTCACCGAGAACAACCAGCACCCGAAGCTGCGCCTCGACCTCGACGGCAAGCTGCTCGGCGAACAGCCCGTGTTCAACGTCGTGGCCACGATTCCCGGCACCAAGCACCCCGACGAGTACGTGCTGCTGTCGTCGCACTTCGATTCGTGGGACGGGTCGTCGGGCGCCACGGACAACGGCACGGGCACGATGACGATGCTGGAGGCGATGCGCATCCTTCATACCGTGCTGCCGCACCCCGATCGCACGATCATCGCCGGCCACTGGAGCGGCGAGGAGGAGGGTGAGGTGGGCTCCAAGGCGTTCACCGAGGATCACCCGGAGGTGATGAAGGGCCTGCAGATGCTCTTCAACCAGGACAACGGCACCGGACGCGTGGTGCGGCTGAACGCGGGCGGGCTCCCCGACGCCGCGGCCCACCTGACGCGCTGGATGAACACCGTGCCGGTGGAGTTCAAGATGCAGACCGGCTACGATGGCAGTCCGGGGCGTCCGGCCGGCGGCGGCAGCGACGACTTCTCGTTCAGCTGCGCCGGCGCGCCGATCATCGGGCTCGGCGCCCTCTCGTGGGATTACGGCAACTACACCTGGCACACGGGCCGCGACACGTACGACAAGATCGTGTTCGCCGATCTGCACGCCAATGCCACGCTGACCGCGATGCTGGCCTATCTGGCGGCGCAGGATCCGGCTCAGATCACCCGCGAGCGCATCGATCTGGTGGCGCAGGCCCGTGCCGATTCGATCGCCGCGGCGGCCCGCGGGTTCGGACGCGGGCGTGGGCGGGGCGGCCCGCCACGCTGGCCCAGCTGCGAGAAGGCCCCCCGGAGCACGAATCCGAGATTGAAGTAACGTGCCGTGGGGCGGTGGGGCCGTGGGGTGGTGACGCGGCGTCACCGTCCCGCGGCCCCACCGGCCAGAGCACACGTGGAACCACCCATCTGGACCCCGAGCCCAGCCGCCGTGGCCGGCTCCAACCTCATGCGCTTCCTCGCCGTGGTGCGCGACGAGGGGGCGCCGGTGCACGACTACGCGTCGCTGTACGAGTGGTCGGTGAACGAGCGTGAGGCCTTCTGGGCCGCCGTCTGGCGGTTCTGCGGCGTGATCGCGGACGAGATCCCGGGGCACGGGCACTGGTACACGGCGCTGGTCGGCCGAGACCGGGTCGCCCCACCCACGCCCGATCTCGGGCCCACCTGGTTCCTCGGGGCCCAACTGAATTTCGCCGAGAACCTGCTGCGCCACGATGACGATCGACCGGCGCTCGTGAGTTGGGGGGAGCGGGGCCGGCGGACGGCGCTCTCCCACGCCGAACTGCGCGCCGCCGTGGCCCGCGCCGCCGCCGCACTGCGCGCCGATGGCGTCGTTGCCGGCGACCGCGTGGCCGGCTTCATGCCGAACGTGAGCGAGACGGTGATCCTGATGCTCGCGGCGGCGAGCCTGGGGGCGGTGTGGTCGTCGTGCTCGCCCGATTTCGGGGTCAACGGGGTGCTCGACCGCTTCGGCCAGATTCAGCCGCGCGTGCTGCTGGCGGCAGCCGGGTACCGGTATGCCGGCAAGACCATCGACTGCATGCCGCGCGTTCGCGAAGTGGTGGACCGCATCCCGGAAATCGAGCGGGTGGTGATCGTGCCGCACGAGGGCGTGGCTGCGGACGTGTCGGGGCTGCGCGGCGGCGTGCTGTGGGACGAGTACCTCGGCCCCGACGCGCCGGTGCCGCCGCTGGAGTTCGCGCGGCTGCCCTTCGACCACCCGCTCTACATCATGTACTCGTCGGGCACCACGGGCCTGCCCAAGTGCATGGTACACGGGGCCGGCGGAACGCTGCTGCAGCACCTGAAGGAACATGCGCTGCACACGGACATCGGCCCCGACGACCGGGTGTTCTACTTCACCACCTGCGGCTGGATGATGTGGAACTGGCTGGTGAGCGCCCTGGCACTCGGGGCGACGGTGGTGCTGTACGACGGCGCCGCGGTGCTGAAGCGGACGCCGATCATGTGGGACCTGGCCGCATCGGAGAAGCTGACGGTGTTCGGGACGAGCGCCAAGTTCATCGCTCTCACCGAGAAGGAGGGGCGGCGCCCGCGCGAGTCCCACGACCTGTCGGCGCTGCGCCGAATTCTCTCCACGGGTAGCCCGCTCGCCGAGCACAGCTACGACTACGTGTACCGGCACGTGAAGCCGGACGTGCAGTTGAGCAGCATCAGCGGGGGCACCGACATCATCTCGTGCTTCGCGCTCGGGAACCCGCTGCTTCCGGTGTACCGCGGCGAGCTGCAGTGCCGCGGGCTGGGGATGGCGGTGGACGTCTTCGACGAGGACGGGCGGCCGGCGCCGGTGGGGCAGGCCGGTGAGCTGGTCTGCACGGCGCCCTTCCCGAGCATGCCGGTGCGGTTCTGGAACGACGCCGACGGCGCCAAGTACCATGACGCGTACTTCGCCACCTTCCCGAACGTCTGGCGGCACGGGGACTGGGTGGAGCGCACGGTGCACGACGGGCTGATCATCCATGGCCGCAGCGACGCCACGCTCAATCCGCAGGGCGTCCGCATCGGCACCGCGGAGATCTACCGCCAGGTGGAACGGCTGGACGAGATCGTGGAGAGCGTCGTCGTCGGCCAGGACGTCGTCACCGAATTCGGCGTCGACGTGCGGGTGGTGCTCTTCGTCCGCCTGCGGGAGGGGGTCGTGCTCGACGACGCGCTGCGCGACCGCATTCGGACGCAGATCCGGCGCAACGCGAGTTCGCACCACGTGCCGCGAAAGATCGTGCAGGTGGCGGACATTCCGCGAACGATCAGCGGCAAGATCAGCGAACTCGCCGTGCGCAACGTGATCCACGGGCGGCCGGTCCGGAACACGGACGCGCTGGCCAATCCCGACGCACTGGCGCTGTATCGCGATCTGCCCGAGCTGAAGACCTGACGCCGCCCGGCGCGCCGTCGATCCCGGCCGCTTCGCCGTCGCCGGCGTTTTCGCCGCCGGCCGCGCCTACGTCGTACGATCCCCCGAGGCCAGCGCCCGATTGGTGGTCTCCACCGATTCGCGCACCTGTTCGGTGAGTTCGTCCACCACGCGCTTGAGACGCGCCTTGCGCTTGCGCGCGCTGGTGCCGTACGAGTACCGCGCCGCCAGCGCCACACCGCCGAACGTCAGGAGGGCGGCCCCGATCACTGAGAGGTCTCCGATCGCGCCGTGGCTGACGAGCAACGGCGCGGTTGCGCTGACCACGCCGCCGGTGGCGTATGCACCGCCGACCAGCCCGATGATCCGGGCCCGCCGCCCCAGCGATTCCAGATTCTCGGCGGCGCGGATGGTCGTCTTCCCGTTTCGAGAGACCACGGAAACGTGCACCGTCCGCTGGCGGGCGAGCGAGGTCCAGGTGAGCGAACGCCCCACCGCCGACACGGCGCCCGCCTGTTCCATGCGCCGCCGGATGATGTCGGCCAGAATGTCGAAGTCGTTCTCGGTCATCTCGCCGGCCACGGTCGCCTCGAACTCGATGTTCATCGGCGCCCCGAGGAGCCTGGACGGCGGCGGGCTGACGTCGGTCATCGTCACCGCCGGGCGCTGACCGGCGTCGGGAGCGCGCACCAGGCCGCGCTCCGCCATCGCGTGCTCCACGTACTGCTGCGGGATGCCCGCTTCGAGCGCCGCATCGCGCACCGCGCCCAACTCGTACCCCGAGGTGCGTCCGGCGTCCGCCGCCGCGTCGCGCGGGGCGGGGCGGGGCACCGGCCGTGGCTGCAGCCCGGTCTGGGCCTGCAGCGCGGCGGCCCGCTCCCAGATCGCCTGTGCCTCCGTTTCCGAGACCAGCGACGGCGCCTGCGGCAGGGCGGCGGCGCGGACGGCGTCGCGGGCCACTTCCCCCTCCACCCGCGTGAGCGCATCCGCCATCTCGGCGCCCGACTGGAACCGTGCTCCCGGTTCCTTGGCCAGGCACCGGTCGATGATTTCGGCCAGGGCACGGGGGGCGTTCGGGGCGACGGTGAGCAGCGGCGGCGGCGCCGTGTTCACCTGTGCGATCAGCACGGCCGACGCCAGAGCGGCGTCGAACGGGAACCGGCCGGTCACCGCGTAGAAACCGACGACGCCCAGGGAGTACAGGTCGCTCCGCCCGTCCACCGGCTCTCCCGTCACCTGTTCCGGGCTCATGTAATAGACCGTGCCGAGCACCTGGCCGGTGGCCGTCAGCGGCGCGGCCTCGGCCATGCGCGCGATGCCGAAGTCCGTCACCATGGCCCGGCCCGTCGCCCGCTCGATCAGGATGTTCTCCGCCTTCACGTCGCGGTGCACCACGCCGTGCGCACTCGCGTACCCCAGCGCCGACGCGACGTCACGCAGTTGGCGCAGGACATGGCGTGGATCGAGATGCCCGGCCTCGCGCACCGCGTCGGCCACCGACACGCCGTCCACGTACGCCATGGCGAAGAACACCTGCCCGTCGATCTCGTCGGCGCGGTAGACGGGCACGATGCTCGGATGCGACAGCCGGGCCGCGGTGCGCGCCTCGCGCAGGAACCGCTCGCGGATCGCCGCGTCGGCCGCCAGGTGGGGGGGCAGCGTCTTGAGCGCCACGGGCCGGTCGAGCTTCAGGTCGCGGCCCAGGTAGACGATCCCCATCCCGCCGCGGCCGATCTCACGTTCCAGTGCGTACTGCCCGGCGAGGCAGCGGGCGAGGGCGTCGAATTCCGGGGTGGGCATGATGGCGGGGGGTTATCGCTTGAGGCGCGGCGCGTCCGGCGGGGTGAGCGATGCGGCGTCTGCCGCTACCGAATCCCGGATCTGTTCGGCGAGTTCTTCGGTGAGCTGCCGCAACGTATTCTTGCGCTTCCCGATCCGGTTTGCAAAGAGCGTCCGGGCCAGGCCGTACATCACCACCAGCCAGCCGGCCTCCAGCAGCAGGCCGGCGCGCGCGGTGTGGAAGAGATTGACGCCCACGCCCACGAACACGCCGGTCATCCCCGCGCCGGCGCCACCCATGATGCCCCCGAACAGCGCACCGGCCAGTGAACCCGCGTTCTCCACGGCGCGCACCGTCGTCTTCCCGTTCCGCGCCAGCACCGAGACGTGCACCTTGCGCCGTTCGGAAATCGTGTTCCACGTGAGCGAACGTCCGACCGCCGTGAGGGCGCCCGCGTCGCCGATGCGGCGCCGGATCGTCTCCGCCAGCAGGTCGAAGTCGCGCTCGTCCATCTCGCCGGGCACCACTGCCTCGAATTCGATGGTTCGGGGCCCGCCGGCGATCGGCGATCGTGAGGGCCTGAGATCCTTGACCTCAACGAGAGGCGCCGGCGCGCCGGCCGGCGCCGACACGAGGCCGCGCTCCGCCATCGCGTGGTCCACGTACTGCGCCGGAATCCCCGCCTCGGCGGCGGCGGCGCGGACGTCGGCCAGGGCGTACCCCGACGTGCGCTGCGCATCGCCGGCGGCATCCCGCGGGACGGGGACGGCCGGCGGACGCGGCTGGAGCCCCGTGCGGGCCTGCAGATCGGCGGCCCGTTCCCAGATCGCCTGCGCTTCGGTGTCCGATACGAGCCTGGGGGCGGCGGGCATCGTGGCCGCCCGGGCGGCGTCGCGGGCCACCTCGTGCTCCACCTGCGACAGCGCCGCTGCCAAGTCGGTGCCCGACTGGTACCGCGCCGCCGGTTCCTTGGCCAGGCACCGGTCGATGATCTCGGCCAGGGCGCGCGGCGCGTTGGGGGCGACGGTGAGCACGGGGGGCGCGGGCCTGGTCACATGGGCCACCAGCACCGCCGAGGCGAGCGCGGCATCGAAGGGGAAGCGTCCGGTGAGCGCGAAGTACCCCACCACGCCCAGCGCATAGAGGTCGCTGCGACCGTCGAGCGGCCCCCCCGAGACCTGTTCCGGGCTCATGTAGTACACGGTGCCGAGCACCTGCCCGGTGGCGGTGAGCGGGGCCGCTTCCGCCAGCCGCGCGATGCCGAAGTCGGTGACCATGGCGGCACCCGACGACGCCTCGAGCAGGATGTTCTCCGCCTTGACGTCGCGGTGAATGACGCCGTGCGTGTGGGCATACCCGAGCGCGAGCGCCACGTCGTGCATCTGCCGGAGCACGTCGCGGGCGTCGAGTTGCCGCTCCGTCCGCAGCCGCTCGGCCACCGATTCGCCGTTCACATAGCCCATCGCGAAGAACACGTGTCCGTCGATCTCGTCGGCGCGGTAGATGGGGACGATGTTGGGGTGCGAGAGCGCGGCCGCCGTTCGCGCCTCGCGCAGGAAGCGCTCGCGGATGGTGTGGTCGCCGGCGAGGTGGGGCGGCAGCGTCTTGATGGCCACCGGGCGGTCGAGCTTCAGGTCGCGTCCCAGGTACACGATGCCCATTCCGCCGCGGCCGATTTCGCGCTCCAGCGAGTACTGGCCGGTGAGCAGGTGGGCGAAGGTCTCGAACTCTGGTGTTGGCATCGGGAACGCTTACGGGGGGACGACCGCATGGTGTTTCATGCCGGCGCGGGCACCCGCCAAAGATGCCCCGCCTCGCGGCCCGGCGCGACCCCGTTAGATTGGAAGTATTCCACCCGTCGCATGGCGGCATCCATCTGCGAGGACCCGATCATGGCCACTCAGACCCTTCCGGCGCCGGCCAAGGCGCATGACACCTTTCCGATCAACGGCACCGACTTCATCGAGTTCTATGTGGGCAACGCCAAGCAGGCCAGCCAGTACTACCGCTCGGCGTTCGGTTTCAAGCTCGTGGCCTATCGCGGCCCGGAGACGGGCACCCGCGACCGCGCCAGCTACGTGATGCAGCAGGGCAAGATCCGGTTCGTCCTCACCACCGCCATCGGCCCCGACAGCGACATCGCCCGCCACGTCCACGACCACGGCGACGGCGTGAAGGACCTGGCGCTCTGGGTGAACAACGCGAAGACGGCCTACACCAAGGCGATCAAGCGCGGCGCGCAGTCGGTCCGCGAGCCCGAGGTGATCGAGGACGAGCACGGCCACATCGTCATTGCCGCCATCAAGACGTACGGCGAGACGATCCATTCGCTGGTGGAGCGCAAGAAATACAAGGGCGCGTTCATGCCCGGATTCGTGCCCGTGGAGCCGGTGTACCAGGGGCGCTCCGTGGGCCTCAAGTACGTGGACCACTGTGTAGGCAATGTCGAACTCGGCGCCATGAACACGTGGGTCCGGTTCTACGAGGACGTCCTCGGCTTCTACAACCTGATCTCGTTCGACGACAAGGCGATCACCACCGAGTATTCGGCGCTCATGTCGAAGGTCGTGAGCAACGGCAACGGCCGCATCAAGTTCCCGCTCAACGAGCCGGCGGTGGGGCGCAAGAAGTCGCAGATCGACGAGTATCTGGAGTTCTACCGCGGCCCCGGCGTGCAGCACATCGCCATGGAGACGGGCGACATCGTCAAGACCGTCACCAAGCTCCGCAAGAACGGCGTCGAGTTCCTGGCCGTGCCGTCCACCTATTACGACACCGTGCTCGACCGCGTCGGGCACATCGACGAGGACATCGCACCGCTCAAGGACCTCGGCATCCTCGTGGACCGTGACGACGAGGGCTACCTGCTGCAGATCTTCACCAAGCCGGTGGAGGATCGTCCCACCGTGTTCTTCGAGATCATCCAGCGCAAGGGGGCCAAGAGCTTCGGCGCCGGCAACTTCAAGGCGCTGTTCGAGGCGATCGAGCGTGAGCAGGCGCTGCGCGGGAATCTCTGATGCCGTTCTACCACACGCTCGGGCAGATTCCGCGCAAGCGGCACACGGTCTTCCGCCGCGCCGACGGCGGGCTCTACGCCGAGGAGTTGCGGGGGCACGAGGGGTTCAGCGGCACCTCGGCGCTGCTCTATCACACGTACCCGCCGACGACGGTGAAGTCGGTGAAGCGGCTGCGGGAGATGTGCTACGAGCGCGATCCCGACCGGACGCTCAAGCATCGCCACTTCCGCACCGCCGGGGTGAAACCGCACGGCAGCCCCACGCTCGACCGCACCCCGATTCTGTTCAACCGCGACATCGCGATGCTCTACGTCGAGCCCACGCAGCGCGACGAGCACTTCTATCGCAACGCCCAGGGTGACGAGGTGGTGTACGTGGCCAAGGGCAGCGGCGTGCTCGAGACCGAGTTCGGCGACCTGCCCTTCGGGGAGGGCGACTACCTGGTGATCCACCGCGGCATCATGCACCGGTATCAGCTGAACACGGGCGAGCAGCCCAAGCTGCTGGTGTTCGAGAGCCGCGGGCACGTCCGGACGCCGGCCCGCTACCGCAACGAATTCGGACAGTTGAAGGAGGGAGCGCCCTATTCGGAGCGCGACATCCGCATCCCGCAGGAACTGCGCACGCACGACGAGAAGGGGGACTTCCGCCTGCTCGTCAAGCAGTACAACGGGCTCAACGAGTACGTCATCGATCACCATCCGCTCGACGTCGTGGGCTGGGACGGCTACTTCTATCCCTGGGCGTTCAACATCCGCGACTTCGAACCGATCGTCGGGCGCGTGCACCAGCCCCCCCCCGTGCACCAGACCTTCGAGGGCGACGGCTTCGTGATCTGCTCGTTCTGTCCGCGCCCCTACGATTTCGACCCCAACTCGATTCCCGCGCCGTACAACCACAGCAACGTGGATTCCGACGAGGTGCTGTACTACGCCTCCAGCGAATTCATGAGCCGCAAGGGCATCGAGTTCGGCAGCATCACGCACCATCCCGACGGGATCCCCCACGGACCCCATCCGGGCCGCGCCGAGGCTTCGATCGGCGCCAAGCACACCGATGAGTTGGCGGTGATGATGGACAGCTTCCGCCCGCTCACGGTCGCCAAGGCCGCGCTTCCCATCGAGGATCCGGAGTACCACCGGAGCTGGCTCGACGACCAGCACGCGGCATTCAATCCCCCAACGTCCTGACCGCCCGCACGGGCCAGAGATGCAAAAGACAATCCTTCAGCCGCCGGCAGCCCGCGCCATCGTGCCCGAGCTGTCGCAGGCGCGGCATCCCGATATCTGGGTCTACAAATACCACGACGACGCGCACCACTGGACCCTCAGCATCGCCACCCACGCCGAGCCGGGCTCGCAGAAGCTCTCGCTCGGCGGGTTTCGTATCGCCCCCGAATCGCGCGTCAATTCGCCGGGCTTCACCACCGACCATGAGGCCATCGGCCTCGCGATGGGCATGGAGGAGAAGGTCCACTGGTCGCGGGTGATCAAGGTCGGTGGACCGCTCACGTTGCGGAACATCGGGCGCATCTGCGGCGGCAAGTGCGTGCTGCAACCCACCGCCGGCAGCCGCGTGGGGGAGCCGGGCGACGCCGCACTGCTCAACTGGGCGGTGGAGTGTTTCAAGGACGTCGAGGCCAGCGGCGGATTCTATCTCACCACCGGGCAGGACCTCGGCCATGGCGTGATGTCCGACGGGCGTACCGAGTCCCTCGAGTTTCTGAACCAGCGGTACAAGGGCAGCGTCGTCGCCGACACGTCCAAGCCGACCGGGGAGGGGAACTACCAACTGCTCATGGGCATGCTGCGCGGGCTCGACATCGAACTCGGCGCGGCGACGGTGGGCCTCATCGGCGCCGGCAACATCGGCGTGCACATCATCGCGCGGTTGAAGTCGCAGGGTACGACGATGCTCGTGCTCGAGGCGCGCGAGGATCGGCGCCGGGAGATCGAAGCGCTCGGCATCAAGACGTGGGGACCGGAGGACAAGCAGGCCTTCGTCGCGATGCCGATGGACGCGCTGGTGGTCAACGCCGCCGGTGGAACGCTCGATTCGGAGACCGTGTCGACGATCTGCGCGAACGACCGCGTGCGAGTGGTGTGCGGCTCGGAGAACCTGGTGATGCCCGACGCCAACGACGCCGACCGCTTCCGCGACGCCGGCAAGGTGTACGCGCCGACGGAACTCGGCGGGATGATGGGCTACCTCACGGCGGCCGAGGAGTATCTGGCGCATCTGGAGCGCCAGGTGTTCGACGTGCACACGCTGCTGGAGGCGGCCACGCGGCTCGAGACCGCCGGCTATGAGGCTACGGAGCGCGTGAAGGCCGGCGGGTTCAGGGAGAGCTTCGAGGATGCGGTGTTGGGGTTGTATGGGGATGTGTCATGATCGTCTGAGCTCGCCGGGTCGCGGTACGCGCAGTCTTGACCGGTCGGCACTGGGGAGCCAAGATTGGCGGAACGGCACTCCCGAACCATATGGAATCGTCGATGGAACAGGGCTTGCGCAGCGTCGCGGTGGGCGCCGCGCTCGTGATCGCGGCGCTCGCTCCCGTGCGGGCGGAAGCCCAGCAGCAGTCCCACGTCCGCGGCCACGTGGTTGACACCAACCAGCAGCCGGTGCCGAACGCCGACGTGCGCGTGCTTCGCGCCGGCCCCGAGGCCATCACCGGTCCCGCCGGCGCGTTCGACCTCGGCTCGCTGGCCGCCGGCAGCTATCAGGTTCGGGTGCGGCGGATCGGGTTTCGGGCGGTCACGGTGACGGTGATCGTCCCGATGAGCCGGCCGGAACTCACCGTCGTCATGACGCCCGTTCCGATGAATCTGGACACGGTGCGCGCGCATGCGCTTGAGGAAGCGCTGCCCCGCGTATTCGAACGAGAACGGGAACACCTCGGTGGACTGGTGTTCGGCCCGGAACTCGTGAAGGAGCATCCGGGGTTGTCGATGGATGAGATCCTGCAGACAGACAGCACGCTCTATCCGTTCCTGCAGGGGGCATCACTTCGTGGCTGCCATCCGAAGGTGTACATCGACGGCAAGCCGATGCCACGCCCGATGTGGACGCCGTCGCCGTATTCCACGATGCACACGATCCTGCCCGATCTCGACATCAGGGACTTCGTTCGCATGAAAGATGTGGCCGCGATCGAGATCTTCAGGTATGCCAACGGCAAGATTTTCGAACCTCGGGTGCCGCTGGGCGCCGGTCAGGATTGCGGCGCGCTGATTCTCATCTGGATGAAGGGCTACAACCAGAAGCCGTACAAGGGGCCGTAGGCGGACTCTACCGCCGCTTGAACCTCGCGATCGCGCTCCGCGTGAACTCGCTCAACACCAGCGTCCCGCTCATCTCCGCCCGCTCGGTGAGCAGCAGGTCCCAGTCCTCCGTCCCCGCCCAGAATACCTGCTTGAGCTGCGCCATCGCCTCGGGATTCGAACCGGCGAGCGTCCGTGCCAGCGCCGCGATGGCGTCATCCAGTTCCGACGGATCGGAATAGACGCGCGAGTACAACCCGTGCCGCTCGCACCAGGCCGCGTCGCGCCAATCGGCATCCACGGCCATCGCACTGAACGCCGCCAGTCCGATCTTGCGTTCGATGGCAGGGCCCACGACGAACGGTCCGATGCCCACGGCCAGTTCGCTGAGCTTGGCGGAGGCCGCGCCCACGGCCATGCTGAAGTCCGACGCCGCCACGAGGCCCACGCCGCCGCCGGCCACCTTCCCGTGCACCCGCGTCACCACGAACTTGGGCGACCGGATCATTGCCAGCACCACGCGCGCGAACCCGAGGAAGAATTCCTTCCCCACCTCCGGGTCGTCGATGGCGGCCAGTTCGTCGAACGAGGCGCCGGCGCAGAAGGGTCCGGTCCCCTCGCTGCGCAGCACGATCACCCGCGCCTTGGGATCGGCGCCGGCGGCGGCGATCTGGACCGCCAGCAGCCCGAGCAGCGATCCGGGCATCGAGTTGCCCTTCGGGTGCCCGAACTCGATGGTCGCGATCCCGTCGGCAATCTCCATCGTCACCTCGCCGGAAGTGCCCACGGCGCCGGTGCTTGAGTTGGTCGTCACGCCTGATAGCCTCCCCCTTCGATTGTCCAATGTCAAGCCGTCCAGTAGATTCAAGTTAAGCGCGGCCAATCGTTTGTGGGCCGCCGGGCCCGGTCCGGCACGCCCACCGAACCCTCTCGCACCGCTGTCGCCGGAGTATCGCATGGAGCAGAAACCACAGGCTACCCCCGAGGACCCGGCCAAGCTCGCCGAGTTCCAGGCGCGCATCGATGCCGGTGAGTCCATCGAACCCAAGGACTGGATGCCCGAGCGCTACCGCAAGCAGCTCGTGCGCATGATGTCGCAGCACGCCCACTCGGAAATCGTCGGCATGCTGCCCGAAGGCAATTGGATCACGCGCGCCCCGAGCCTGCGACGCAAGATGTCGCTCATCGCCAAAGTGCAGGACGAGGCCGGCCATGGCCTCTACATCTACTGCGGCACCGAAACGCTGGGCGTCGACCGCGCCGAGCTGGTGGACCAGCTCCTCGACGGACGCGCCAAGTACTCCAGCATCTTCAACTACCCGACGCTGAGTTGGGCCGACATGGGCGTGATCGGGTGGCTGGTGGACGGCGCCGCGATCGTCAACCAGACCATTCTTGCCAAGGCGTCGTACGGGCCCTACGCTCGCGCGATGATCCGGATCTGCAAGGAAGAGAACTTCCACAAGCGCCAGGGCTACGAGATCGTCGCCACGCTGGCCAACGGCACGCCCGCGCAGAAGGCGATGGTGCAGGACTCGGTCAACCGCTGGTGGTGGCCGTCGCTGATGATGTTCGGGCCCAGCGACAAGGACTCGCCCAACTCCGCCGATCTGCTGCGCTGGAAGGTGAAGCACAAGACCAACGACGAACTCCGGCAGCGGTTCGTCAACCTGACCGTGCCCCAGGCGATCGCGGTCAACCTCACGCTCCCCGACCCCGACCTGAAGTACGACGAGGAGACGAAGAACTGGGAGTTCGGCGAGATCGATTGGGCCGAGTTCTATCAGGTGATCAAGGGCAACGGACCGTGCAACAAGGAACGGCTCGACGCGCGTCGCGCGGCCCACGACCAGGGCCGCTGGGTTCGCGATGCCGCCGCTGCCTACGCCGCGAAACACGCCGCGTCCGCTACCGCCGCCGCCTGACTCCACCCACTCTCATGGCAAAAGACTCCAGGCCCGCCGCACCCGACGACACCCAGTGGCCGCTCTGGGAGGTGTTCACCCAGAGCAAACAGGGCGCGCCGCACGAGCACGCGGGCAGCGTGCACGCCGCCGACGCCGAGCAGGCGATGCAGAACGCGCGGGACGTCTACGCGCGGCGCGGCGAGGCGATCAGCCTCTGGGTGGTGCCCGCCGACGCCATCGTCGCCTCCACGCCCGGCGACGCCGGCCCGTTCTTCGACCCCGGCAACGACAAGGCCTACCGCCACCCGCAATTCTACAAGGTGCCGCGGGGAGTACGCGGACTGTGACCGCCCCCGAGGTGGCCGGCCCGCGCGCAACGCCGGTGGCGAATCCCCTCTTCGAGTACGTGGCCCGCCTTGCCGACGACCGGCTCGTGCTCGGCCACCGGTTGTCCGAATGGTGCGGGCACGGCCCGATTCTCGAAGAGGACATCGCGCTCGCCAACATTGCGCTCGATCTCGTGGGGCAGGCATCGGCGCTGCTGGCGCTGGCGGGGCAGGTGGAGGGTAAGGGCCGCGACGAGGACGCGCTGGCCTACTTCCGCGACGAACACGACTTCCGGAACGCGCTGCTGGTGGAGCAGCCCAACGGCGACTTCGCGGTCACGATCGTGCGCCAGTTCCTGTTCGACGCCTGGAGCGTGTTGCTGCTCGATGCCCTGAAGACGTGCGGGCACGAGACGCTGGCGGCACTCGCCGCCAAGTCGCTCAAGGAAGACACCTATCACCTGCGGCACAGCAGTGAATGGATGCTCCGCCTGGGCGACGGCACCGGCGAGAGCCACGCGCGTGCGCAGCACGCCCTCGACGACCTCTGGCGGTTCACCGGCGAGTTCTTCGAGCGCGACGCCGTCGACGAGGCGGTCGCCGGCTTGGGCATCCGGGTCGATCAGGCGGCCATCCGCGCGCGCTGGATTGAGATCGTGGCCGACGTCGTGCGCCGCGCGACGCTGGAGCTCCCGGCGGACGGACCGATGGCGAGCGGCGGCCGGCGCGGCCGGCACTCCGAACACCTGGGCCACATGCTGGCCGAGATGCAGATCGTCGCCCGCTCCCACCCCGGGGCCACCTGGTGAACGCCACCCGGCCGGGCCGCGACGACGTACTGCGGATCCTCGGTGAGGTGATGGACCCCGAAGTGCCCGTGCTGAGCGTCGTGGAACTCGGCATCATTCGCGACGTGAACGTCGGCGACGCCGGTGTGAAGATCACGATCACGCCGACCTACTCCGGCTGCCCTGCCATGCGCACCATGGAGCAGGACATGCGGGCCGCGCTCGCCGCGCACGGAATTCCGGACGTGGCCTTCGAAACCGTGTACGCGCCGGCGTGGACCAGCGACTGGATCCCCGCCGAGGCGAAGGAGAAGCTGCGCCGGTTCGGCATCGCGCCGCCGGCGGCTGCCGAGCAGGGCGGGCTGATCACCCTGACCCGGCGCCAGGCCGCCGTGGCCTGCCCGTACTGCGGCTCCACCAACACGGAGCGGCGGAGCGAGTTCGGCTCGACGGCCTGCAAGGCGATCCACTTCTGCAACGCCTGCCACCAGCCGTTCGACGAGTTCAAGCCCTTCTAGACCTGGCGCGTCCTCCACCGCCCCCGTCTGAACAGCACCGCACTGGCCAGCGCCAGCACTCCGTACGCCACGGTGATCGATCCGAACACGCCGAGCTGTCCCAGACGCGTGTGCGTCGCCAGCCACCAGGCGAGCGGGATTTCCATCACCCAGAACACGCCGAGGTTGATCACCGTCGGCGTCCACGTGTCGCCGGCGCCGTTGAACGACTGCGTGAGCACCATCCCGAACGCATAGAGCGGGAATCCCAGGGCGATCGTCCGCAGCGCCAACACCGCCACCCGTTCGATGGCCGGGTCGGGCGTGAACACGCGCACGATGGCCGGGGCCAGCGTCACGAACAGCAGGCCCAACGACCCCAGAAACGCCAGGTTGTAGCGCGCCGCCGTCCACACCGACCGCTCGGCGCGTTCGGGGTCGCGTGCCCCCAGCGATTGGCCCACCATCGTCGCCGCGGCATTGCTGAGGCCGAACGCCGGCAACAGCGCGAAGATCACAATTCTGATGGCAATGGTATACCCGGCCAGGGCGATGCTTCCGAACCCGGCGAGGATACGCACCAGGCCGATCCAGCTCGTGGTGCCGACGAACACCTGGAAGGTGCCCACCGCCGACATGCGGGCGATGCGCACCATCGTGTGCCAGTGCAGCACCAGATGGCGCCGCTTCACGGCGAGGTGCCCCGACCCCCGCGCCAGTCGCGTGCAGGCGAACAGCACGCCGGTGCCGCGGCCGATCGTGGTCGCGATCGCGGCGCCGGTGACGCCCATCCGGGGAAAGGGGCCCACACCGAAGATGAGCAGCGGCCCGAGGACGATGTTGATGCCGTTGGCCAGCCAGAGCACGCGCATGGCGATGGCGGCATCGCCGGCGCCACGGAACACGGCGTTGATCACGAACAGGAGAAACGCCGTGGCGCTGCCGCCCAGCATCACGCGCGTGAACGTCGAGCCCGTGGTGATGATGCCGGCGTCGGCGCCCATCAGGGCCAGCAGCTGCGGCGCGAAGAGCGCCCCGATCAGTCCCGTGGCGCCGGACACCAGGACGCCGAGGCCGATGGCCTGCACCGCGGCGCTCGCCGCGTCCTCGTGCGCGCGCTCCCCGATGCGACGGGCGACGACCGCCGTGGCGCCGATGCTCAACCCGAAGGCGAGCGTGTAGACCACGGACATCATCGTCTCGGTGAGCCCCACGGTGGCGACGGCGGCGGCGCCGAGATGCGCCACCCAGAACACGTCGACCACGGCGAACACGCTCTCCATGACCATCTCGAGCACCATCGGCACGGCGAGCAGAAAGATCGCCCGCCCTACCGGGCCCGTGGTGTAGTCGTGCCGTCCGCCGCGGGCCGCGGCGCGCAGCTCCGACCAGCCGCGCGCGACGCGGGCGCCGATCGAACGCGCCGGCACTGCGGGCGCCGCTTCGGGCGCGCCGGCGCCGGGAATCGGAGCGGCGGTGAATTCTTCAGAAAGGTGATTGGGGTCTGACACCTGGAGGTTCTCCCTGCGCAAAAAGAAGATCGCCCCTTCTGCTTTGCCGGCCGCAGGAGGGGCGATGACGCTTCCGCTCTGAACTGGGGAGGGGCGTGTGCTACGCCATCTCGCTCCCCGCGGACCTGCTCCGGCTCGAATGGGTCGGCACCGCGACCGCCACGACGGCGACGAACGCCGGCGACACGTCCCGGGAGACCGGGACGTCGATGGTCGTGGTGTTGAGCTGGAACAGGCGCATGGAAACCCTCGGATTGCCCGCGTCGTGGTGCGCGGGGTCAGACATGCTACAACACTCGGGGCTCGGCGTCAATGGCGGGCGCCGGACCTCCGCGCCGCCGAGCCCGCTGCGCCGTTCCCTACGTGGCGAGCAGCGTCTCGATGCGCTGGGCGATGGTCTCGGCGCTCGGCAGCACCGCGTTGAGCAGCACCGAGTGGTACGGCATCGGGACGTCCTCCACGGCCATCCGATCGACCGGCGCGTCGAGATACCAGAATCCCTCCCGGGCCACGGTGGCCGCGATCTCGGCGCCGAACCCCGCCGTCATCGTATCCTCGTGGACGATCAGGCACCGCCCCGTGCGCCGCACCGACTCCAGCACCGCTTCCCGATCCCAGGGAGCGATGGTCCGGAGGTCGAACAGATCGACGCCCGCATCGGCGCCCAGCGCATCGGCCGCGGCCATGCAGCGGAGCGCCATCGCGCCCCAACTCACCACCGTGACGCGCTCCCCCTCGCGGGCGCGGTTCGCCTTCCCGAAGGGAATCACGAAGTCGTCGCCGGGGTAGCGCGCGCTGCCGTCGCTGGTCATGAGCAGCGACCGGTGTTCGAAGAAGATCGTGGGGTTGCGGCTGCGCATGGCCGAGCGGAGCAGTCCCACGGCGTCGGCAGCGTTGGATGGCATGGCCAGCTGCCAGCCGATGGCGTGGGCGAACCGCACCTCGTCGCTCAGGCTGTGCCAGGGATCGCCGACGTCCTTGCCGAACCCCCCCGGCATCCGCACCACGATCGGCGCCGCGAACTGGTTGTTCGTCCGCCACCGCATGGTCCCGCAATTGTTGAGCTGTTCGGTGGCCGGGTCGGCGTACTTCCGGAACTGGATCTCCGCCACCGGCATCAGGCCCGCCACCGCCATTCCCACGGCGCGGCCGACGATCCCCTCTTCCGACAGGCTGGTGTCGAACACCCGGGCGGCGCCGAACTGCTTCTGCAGCCCCTCGGTCACGAGGTGGACGCCGCCCTTGCGGCCCACATCCTCACCGAACACGAGAAGTTTGGGGTTGCGCTCGAGTTCCGAGCGCAGCGTGCGGCGCACGGCCTCGGCCAGGCGGAGCATGTCGCCCTCGGTGGCGGGATTCTCGCTGCCCCCGAGCGCCGCCAGTTCCGATTCCGACAGCCCGCCCACGGTTTCCGCGTCGCCCGGCTGGCGCGGTTCGGCGTACAGAAACCGCTTGACCGTCGCTGCCTCCGGGGCCGGCCGCGCCCGGGCGCCGGCGAGCGCGCGGTCCACGTCGCGCGCGACCTCGGCTTCCAAATCGGCCCAGTCGGCCTTCGACATGAATGCCGGCACCAGATAGCGGTGCAGGCGGGGCAGCGGGTCGCGCTGCGCGTCGGCAGCGATCTCGGCGGCACTGCGGTAGCCCTTCTGATTGTCCGGCCCCGAGTGGCTGCACAGCCGCGGCACGGTCAGGCGCACGAGGGCGGGGCCCTTGCCGGCACGCACGTGGTCCACCACCGCCTTGAGCTGACGGGCCGCGTCGTGGGGATTGCAGCCGTCGCCCTCCCGGATGTACAGATTTCCGAACGAGGCCAGATTCGCGGCGATGTCGCCGCCCGGTGTCTGCATGTCGCTCGTCACCGAGATGCCGAGGCCGTTGTCCTCGATGTAGAACAGCATCGGCAGCGAGAGCGTGGTGGCCATCGTGAGCGCCGACCAGAATCCGTTGGTGGCCACCGAGGCCTCGCCGCCCAGCGCCACGCTCATGCACCCGGCGTACGCCCTGTCCTTCAACGCGTCGCGATAGTACGTGATCGCCTGCGCCCAGCCGGCCGCCGGCGTGTACTGCGACCCGACGTCGCCCGCCATCGGGAGCACGATCACGCCGTCGCGCCGCGGGAGGTTGCACACCACGCCGATGTCGCGTCCATCGCTGAACCCTCCCGACCGGCCCAGCGGACTGGCCAGGGCGTCCTCGATACTCAGGCCCACCGACAGCAGCAGCGGGCGGGACCGGTAGTACGCACCCGCGGCGTCGTGGCGGCCCGTGAGCAGCGAGCCCAGCATCACCTGCGCCATGTCGTGTCCGCGCGCCGAGAACTGGTAGAGCACGAGGTGCTCCTTCGGCACCGAGGCGCGATTCTTGTTCGTGGTCTCCTCCACGTCGTCCAGGGCCCGGGACACGAGCGTGTGGTAGGCGATCGCGCGCCAATCGAAGGCGGGGTTGACGGTCCGCGCGCGGCGGGCGGTTGACTTGGCGGGCGACTTGCTGGGCATCGAACCTCGAGCGTTGACGACACGCGACGTGTGCGGGACCCGGAGCCCCGAAGAATTCCGCTCTGCAATCTGGCCACGGCGCGCCCGGAATGGGAGAGTCGGGTGCGCACCGGCCCCCGGATCGGGTATCTTTACCGGCGCTGGCGCACCCCCAGAGTCGCGAGGACGCGAATGGCCTACCAGTTCATCACCTGCACGCTCTCCGAAGGCGTCGCGACGATCACGCTCGATCGCCCCGACGTCCTGAACAGCTTCAACCGCGCCATGGCCTCCGAGTTGCAGCTCACGCTCGGCGCCCTGGCCAGGGACCCGGCGGTTCGCGCCATCCTGCTGACCGGCAATGGGCGCGCGTTCTGCGCCGGCCAGGACCTGAGCGAGGCGGTGCCCCCGGAGGGTCCGCCCCCCGACCTCGGGGATATCGTCCACACGAGCTACAACCCGATCGTCCGGCTGATCCGGAGCATCGAGAAGCCGGTCATCTGCGCGGTGAACGGAGTGGCCGCCGGCGCCGGCGCCAATCTCGCCCTCGCCTGCGACATTCTGATTGCCGCCGAGGACGCCTCGTTCATCCAGAGCTTCTCCAAGATCGGACTCATTCCCGACACCGGCGGCACCTTCTTCCTGCCGCGCCTCGTGGGCCTGCACCGGGCGACGGCGATGATGATGCTGGGCGAGAAGGTTTCCGCGAGCCGGGCGCGGGAACTGGGGATGGTGCATGACGTGGTGCCCCACTCCGTGCTGCACGACACGGCGTTCTCGATGGCACGCGCCCTCGCGTCGCAGGCCACCCGCGGCTTCGGGCTCACCAAGCGGGCGCTCAATCGGTCGCTCGGCGCCGACCTCGACTCGCAACTCGAATTCGAGGAGGAGCTCCAGCGCGAGGCCGGCAAGACGCACGACTATCAGGAGGGCGTCCGCGCCTTCCTCGACAAGCGAAAGCCGAATTTCACGGGGCAGTGATGGCACTGGACGCTGAGACGACGGTGGGCGTCGTCGGCGCCGGCACGATGGGCGCCGGCATCGCCCAACTCGCGGCGACGCGCGGCCATCCCGTCGTGTTGTCGGATGCCGTACCCGAGGCGCTCGAACGCGCCCGCGGCGCCATCGCCAAGTCGCTGCGCCGGGCCGTGGAGAAGGGCAGGATGGACGCCCCGGAGGCCGACGCGGCGGCGGCGCGGATCCGGTACGTCGCCGGCGCGGACGACGACGCGTGGCGCGAATTCGCGGCCTGCGGGCTCGTCATCGAGGCCGTGCTCGAGGAGCTGACGCTCAAACGGAACGTGCTGACGGCGCTGGAACGCGTCGTGACCCCCGACGCCGTGCTCGGCACCAACACCTCCTCGCTGTCGGTGGCCGCGCTCGGCGGTGGGTGCCGCGTGCCCGGGCGCGTGATCGGCATCCACTTCTTCAACCCGGCGCCGGTGATGCCGCTGGTCGAGATCGTGGGCGCCCTGACCACGGACTCGGGAGTGGCCGTGTCCACCCGCGCCTTCATCGCGAACTGGGGGAAGACGGCGGTCATGGCGTCGGACACCCCGGGCTTCATCGTCAATCGCGTGGCCCGGCCGTTCTACGGCGAGTCGCTCCGTATCGCGGAGGAGGGGATCGCCGACTTCGCCACCATCGACTGGGCGATGCGGGAGCTGGGGGGCTTCCGGATGGGCCCGTTCGAGTTGATGGACTTCATCGGCAACGACGTGAACTACGCCGTCACCTGCTCGGTGTTCGAGGCGATGTACTATGACCCGCGCTACCGGCCCGCGCTCACGCAGCGCCGGCTGGTGGAGGCCGGGTTCTTGGGGCGGAAGACCGGGCGCGGTTACTACGACTACCGCGACGGCGCCGTGCGTCCGGCCGCCACCGAGGATCCGGCGCTCGGCGCGCGCATCGTGGACCGGGTGGTGGCGATGCTGATCAACGAGGCCGCGGATGCGCTGCACCTGCGGGTGGCCTCGGCGGAGGATCTGGACCTCGCGATGACCACCGGCGTGAACTATCCAAAGGGACTGCTGGCCTGGGCCGACGAACTCGGGGCCCGGACCGTCCTCGACCGCCTCTCAGCGCTCGAGGCCGAATACGGCGAGGACCGCTACCGGCCGAGCCCACTGCTGCGGCGCGTGGCGCGCGACGGCGGGAGGTTTCTGACGTGACCGCGGCCCCGTCCGACGAGCAGGCGCGCGCCGAAGCGGTGGTGCGCGGGATGCTGGCTCGTGACGCGTTCAGCCGCTGGCTGGGCGTCGAGGTGCTGTCCATCGCGCCCGGCCGCTGCTCGGTGTCGATGACGGTGCGGCCGGAGATGGTGAACGGGTTCGGGGTCGCCCACGGCGCGATCGCCTACGCGTTGGCCGACAGCGCGCTGGCCTTCGCCTCGAACACCAATGGCCGGGTGACGGTGAGCATCGAGAACAACATCGGATACCCGGTGGCCGTGCACCCGGGCAACACACTCACGGCGGACGCGGCCGAGGTGAGCGCCGCCAACCGCGTGGCCTTCTATGCGGTGACCGTCCGGAACGAGGCCGGCGTGACCGTCGCCGCGTTTCGAGGGACCGTCTATCGAACGTCGCAGCATCACGACCTCCACTCCCCGACCACATGACCGACGCATTTCTCATCGATGGCATTCGCACGCCCGTCGGCAACATCGGCGGTGCGCTGTGCGACCTTCGGGCCGACGACATGGCCGCCCACGTGCTGGCGGCCGTGCTCGCGCGCAACCCGTCGGTGGATCCGGCGCGCGTGACCGACGTGATCCTGGGCTGCGCCAATCAGGCCGGCGAGGACAATCGCAACGTGGCCCGCATGGCGCTCCTGCTGGCCGGGCTGCCGGTGACCGTACCCGGCGAGACCGTCAACCGACTGTGCGCCTCGGGACTGAGCGCCGTAGCCCACGCCTCGCGGGGTGTGAAGCTCGGCGAGGGCGATCTGTACCTCGCCGGCGGGGTGGAGAGCATGACGCGGGCGCCGTACGTGCTGTCGAAGGGCGGCAAGCCCTATGCGCGCGACATGCAGCTGTTCGACACCAGCCTCGGCTGGCGGTTCGTGAACCCCAAGATGAAAGCGATGTACGGCACCGATTCCATGGGAGAGACCGCGGAAAACGTCGCCGAGCAGTTCGGGATCTCGCGGGACGACCAGGACGCGTTCGCGGTGCGGTCGCAGGAAAGGGCAGCGGCGGCTCGTGCATCGGGACGTCTGGCGCTCGAGATCGCGCCCGTGGAGATCCCGCAGCGAAAGGCGGAGCCCATCCGCGTGGACGAGGACGAGTTCATCCGGCCGGGGACGACCACCGCCGTGCTGGCCAGGCTGCGCGCGGCGTTTCGCACCGACGGCAAGGGAACGGTGACCGCGGGCAACTCGTCGGGCCTCAACGACGGGGCCGCGGCGCTGCTCGTCGCGTCGGAGGCCGGCGTCCGGGCGTTCGATCTCGCGCCCCGGGCGCGCATCGTCTCGGTGGCCGCAGCCGGTGTGGAACCGCGCATCATGGGGATGGGACCGGTGCCGTCCACGCGCCGGGCGCTCGAGTTGGCCGGCCTCACACTCGACCAGATGGATGTGATCGAACTCAACGAAGCGTTTGCCGCGCAGTCGCTGGCCTGCCTTCGCGAGTTCGGCATTGCCGACGACGACCCGCGCGTGAACCCCAACGGCGGGGCGATCGCCCTCGGCCACCCGCTCGGCATGTCGGGGGCGCGGCTGATTCTCACGGCGATGCGGGAGCTGGAACGCACCAAGCGCCGCTACGCGCTGTGCACGATGTGCATCGGCGTGGGGCAGGGTATGGCGATGGTACTGGAGCGCGCGTGATTTACGAATTCGAGGGATTCGTGCCGGTGATCCACGAATCCGCGTTCGTGCACCCGCAGGCCGCCGTCACGGGCAACGTGGTGATCGGCCGCGACGTGTACGTGGGGCCGGGCGCCGCGATCCGCGGCGATTGGGGCGGCGTGGTGATCGGGGACGGGTGCAACGTGCAGGAGAATTGCACGATCCACGCCTTTCCCGGAGCTACGGCGGTGCTCGAGGACGCGGCGCACATGGGTCACGGGTCGGTGCTCCATGGCGGCCGGCTCGGCGAGAACGTGCTCGTGGGGATGAACGCCGTGATCATGGATGATGCCGAGGTGGGCGCCGGGTGCATCGTCGGGGCGCTCACCTTCATCGCCGGCGGCACGAAGATTCCCGCGCGCAAGGTCGTCGTCGGCAGCCCGGCCCGGATCGTGAAGGACGTGACCGACGAGATGCTGGCCTGGAAGTCCGAGGGGACGCGGGTGTATCAGGCGCTGCCGGCTCGCATGCACGCGGGATGGAAGCCCTGCGAACCGCTGCGCGAGATCCCCGCCGACCGCCGCGCGCAACAACAGTCGTACCGTACCTGGAAGGAGACGAGGAACCGCTCATGAAGCTGCAGAACTACGCGCTCGGCGAATGGGTCACGGGCACCGGCAGGACGACCGAGCTCGTGCACGCGGTCACCGGCGAACGGATCGGGGAAACTTCGAGCGGCGGCCTCGACTTCAAGGCCATGGTGGAGTACGCGCGGCGTGTGGGCGGGCCCCGCCTCCGGGCCATGACCTTTCACGAGCGGGCGCGCATGCTGAAGGCGATGGCCAAGCATCTCATGGAGCACAAGGATCGCTTCTACGAGATCTCGGCCGCCACGGGGGCCACGAAGTCGGATTCGTGGGTCGACATCGAGGGCGGGATTGGCACCTTCTTCGCCTATGGCAGCCGCGGCCGCCGCGAGTTTCCCGACGAGACCTTCTACGTCGACGGCGCGATGGAGCCGCTGTCGAAGGGCGGGACGTTCGTGGGGCGCCACCTGTGCGTGCCCCTCGAAGGCGTGGCGGTGCACATCAACGCCTTCAACTTTCCCTGCTGGGGAATGCTGGAGAAGTTGGCCCCCACGCTGCTCGCCGGCGTTCCGGCCATCGTCAAGCCGGCCACGGTGACGTCGTACCTCACGGAGGCGATGGTGCGCGAGATGATCGCTGCCGACATCCTCCCCGAGGGCGCGCTGCAACTCATCTGCGGGAGCGCCGGCGATCTGCTGTCGCACTTGGAGGGGCAGGACGCGGTGGCGTTCACCGGGTCGGCCGCCACGGGGCGCATGCTCAAGGGCACGCCTGCGATCGTCGAACACGCGGTCCGCTTCAATATGGAAGCCGACTCGCTCAACTGCTCGATCCTCGGCCCGGATGCGGTGCCCGGGAGCGAGGAATTCGACCTCTTCGTCAAGGAAGTGGTTCGCGAGATGACGGTGAAGGCGGGGCAGAAGTGTACCGCCATCCGGCGCACGCTGGTGCCGCGGGGGCGGGAAGAGGACGTCATCAATGCCCTGCGGGCGCGGCTCGGCAAGGTGGTGATCGGCGACCCGGGCGTGGAAGGCGTGCGCATGGGTCCGCTCGCCAGCCGGGGCCAGGTAACGGACGTGGCGGCGCGGGCCGCCGAGCTGCGCCGGGCGGGGGAGGTGGTGTATGGGGGCGACGACGATTTTGCGGTGACCGGCGCCGACCGTGAGAAGGGCGCGTTCTTTGCACCCATGCTCCTGGCCTGCGACCGGCCCTTCGACCACGGCGAGCCGCACGACGTGGAGGCCTTCGGCCCCGTGAATACGGTGATGCCGTACGGCGACGTGGACGAGGCCATCGAACTGGCCAAACGGGGCCGGGGCAGTCTGTGCGGGTCGCTCTTCACGGCCGATCCGGTCGTCGCGCGGCAGGTGGTCCTCGGTGTCGCCCCCTATCATGGCCGCATCATGGTGCTCGACCGCACGAGCGCGAAGGAGAGCACGGGGCATGGCTCGCCGCTGCCGAATCTGGTGCACGGGGGCCCCGGGCGGGCCGGTGGGGGCGAGGAGATGGGCGGTGTGCGCGGGGTGCTGCACTACATGCAGCGGACCGCCGTTCAGGGGTCGCCGTCGGTGCTCACCGCCGTCATGGACCAGTGGATGCCCGGGGCCGAGCAGCACGTGGACGCGGTGCACCCCTTCCGGAAGACGTTCGACGAATTGCAGATCGGGGAGACGCTGAACACCGCGGCGCGGACGATCACCGATGCCGACGTGCGTGCGTTTGCCGGGTTGAGCGGCGACTTCTTCTACGCGCACATGGACGACGACGCGGCCCGGGGGTCGATCTTCGACCGCCGCGTGGCGCACGGGTACTTCGTGCTCTCGGCCGCGGCCGGGCTGTTCGTCGACCCCGCGCCGGGGCCGGTGCTCGCCAACTACGGCCTCGACAACCTGCGGTTCACCAAACCGGTATACATCGGCGACACGATCCGCGTGCGGCTCACCTGCAAGCAGAAGACGGCCAAGGAGACGCCGGCCGACGGGATCCCCCAGGGCGTGGTGGCATGGGACGTCGAGGTATTCAACCAGGCCGACGAGCCGGTGGCCCTCTATACCATATTGACGCTGGTGCGGCGCGCCAGCGCCTGATCCCACGGCCCGGCGGGCGCACAAAGACTTCTTTACAGTTTGTGGAACGCCGGGAGACGCGGTCGTGGCAGCGGGGGTTGTCCCTCCCCGGGGGATTTGCCTAGGACAGATTGTCCGGCTCCCGTTGAACGCCGCATAGCGGCGTTCCCCGCCCGCTTTGCCCCCGCCGCCCGGCGGCTTCACCCCATCTTTGTTCCCGATTTGTGACCGTGTCCCGGGAACATGGGGTTGGTGCATATGAGTACCCGCATGTTCCCGGGTACCGGCGTGGCCGGACATGCCGGTCCGCGCGAAGAACGAGTGACGATCCACGTCGGAAAGCTGCGTCCCGGTGGTTTCCCCCAAGCCGTGCGGACGAGGCGTGGACGGAGCGTGCTGCGGTCCTGAAGGCGAGGCGCGCGCCGACGTCACGCTACTGATGTCGAAGCGAGTTGCGGGGGTCTCCCGGACGGGCATATCCGGAGGACCGCGGCTCCGCCGACACGGGGGATCCAGGTGTTGCGACTGGGGCATTCATGGCATCCGACTCGACGGATGGGCCCGGGGCACCTCGAGCGCGGCGGAGCACGCGCGCGCGTTCCGGCCACGCCGTTTGGCCGCCGGTGCCGTCGCGGCAGAGGGATTTCTGAACATCGCAGACTGGTTGGCAGCGGGGCCCCGGACGTGCGGGGGCCCGCTGCGGAGTGCGTACGCAACGCCATCACTCGGAGGGGTGCATGAAGAGTCTGTTGCGAATGGTCCTCACCACGACCGGGGCGCTCGCCCTCTGCGCCGCGAGCGTCGCCGCGCAGGGCACCGCCCACGTTCGCGGCCGCGTCACGGCCGACAACGGGGCCCCGTTGCCGCTGGCGAACGTTTCCATCGCCTCGCTCAACGTCGGCGTGTATACGGACAATACCGGGGCGTACACGCTGGACATCCCGGGCGATCGCGTCACCGGTGCGCCGGTCACGCTCGCGGTGCGGCGCGTGGGCTATGCGCCGAAGACCGTGCAGATCACGCTCACCGCGGGCAGCTCGGTGGAGCAGGATTTCGTGTTGACGACGCTGCCGAACGTACTCACCGGCGTGGTGGTGACGGCGCTGGGCCAGCAGATGGAGAAGAGCCAGTTGGGGACGGCGCAGCAGAACGTGTCGGCCTCGGTGCTGAATACCACCCACGACGCCAACGTCATCAATGAGCTGTCCGGCAAGGTGGCCGGGGTGACGATCACGGGGTCCGGCACTCAGGGTGGGTCGTCGAACATCACGATCCGCGGTGCCAACTCCGTGACCGGCAACAACTCGCCGCTGTTCATCGTGGACGGGGTCCCGGTGTCGAACGCCGAAGGGAAGGCCAACATGAACTCGTCGGGCGGCGGGAGCGTGAACGGCGCCTACGACTTCGGATCGGCCATCGACGACATCAATCCCGATGACATCGCGTCGGTGACGGTGCTCAAGGGCCCGAACGCCGCGGCGCTGTACGGTTCCCGGGCCGCCGCCGGCGTGATCCTCATCCAGACCAAGCGCGGCTCCGCGAACGGCGGGAAGATCAGCACGACGTTCACGTCGAGCTATACGGCCGCCACCCCCTCGATCATTCCCAGCTTTCAGAACCTCTACGGCCAGGGAGCCAGTGGCCAGTTCAGCTGGGTGGACGGGCAGGGCGGCGGCGTTCAGGACGGGAACGACCAGAGCTTCGGGCCGCGGCTCGACGGCCACAACGTGCCGCAGTTCACCTGCCCGTCCGGCTGTCCGTGGGTCGCCCACCCGAACAACGTGAAGAGCTTCTTCCAGACCGGCGGCGACTTCAACAACAACCTGTCGTTCAGCGGCGGCACCGACCGGGCGAGTGCCCGGGTGTCGGTGGGGACCGACGACTCCAAGGGTTACATCCCGAACAACACGTTCCACAAATTCAGCGCCGCGGTGTCCGGCAATCTCCAGGTCAGCAGCCGGCTCTCCACCAGCGCCAACCTCAACTACATCAACAACGAGGGGCTCAACCGGGCCGGCACCGGATACAACGTCGGCATCCTGGAAGGCCTGTACGTCTGGTTCGGGCGCCAGGTCGACATGACCGCGCTCAAGAACCAGTACTATCAGTCGGACGGCAGCCTGTTCAACTGGAACTACAACTATCATAACAACCCCTACTGGCTGCAGTTCGACAATCCGGAACGCGACACCCGCGACCGGGTGATCGGTGACGTGTCGGCGACGTACAAGCTGACCGACTGGCTGAACGTCACGGCGCGGACGGGCTCGGACATCTACAACTACAACCAGACCCAGGATTGGGCGGCGGGCAATCTCAACTTCGCCAATCCATCCTACGCCGGGGCGTTCAACCTCCAGCAGACCGCCTGGAACGAGAACAACAGTTCCGTGCAGGCCACGGCCCAGCGGAATCTCACCTCGCATCTGTCGATCGACGCATTGGCCGGGGCCAACCGGCGCTACTCCAGCTACAACTACACGTCGCAGAGCACCTCCGGCATCTCGGTGCCCGGCATCTACAACGTGGCGAACGCGGCCATCACGCCGAGCCTGGGCCAGAATATCCAGAAGCTGCAGGTGAACAGCGTGTACGGATCGGCGTCGTTCAGTTGGGACGATTGGTGGACCGTGCAGGGGACGGCGCGCAACGACTGGTCGTCCACCCTGCCGAAGGGCAGCAACTCGTATTTCTATCCGTCGGTGAACACGTCGCTGGTGCTGACGAACATGATGCCGTCGCTCCGGACCCACGTGCTCGACTACGTGAAACTGCGGGGATCGGTGGCCCAGGTCGGCGCCGACGCGCAGCCATATCAGCTCGCGACCACGTACGTCGGCAGTTCGGCCAAGTTCTCGGGGCTGCCCCTGTACCACATCAACAGCACGATTGCCAATCCGACGCTCAAACCCGAGATCACGCAGTCCGGGGAAGCCGGCCTCGAGCTCGGGTTTCTGGACGACCGGGCGACGCTCGACATGAGCTACTACCGCAAGGCCACGCGGAATCAGATCATCAATCTCACGCTCGCGCCGACCACCGGATTCAGCAACAAGTCGATCAATGCCGGGAAGATCGTCAACGCGGGGTTCGAGGCGCAGGCGAGCATCACGCCCGTTCGCACCGACAACTTCGAATGGAATACGATGTTCAACTATTCCACGAACGCGAGCAAGGTCGTGTCGCTCTATCCCGGGCTGAAGACGATCGTGCTCAACGGCACCTGGGGCCAGAACGTCGAGGCGCGCGTAGGAGAACCGTACGGCGCACTCTACGGCAACAGCCTGTTGACCGACGCCACCACCGGAAAGCCGATCACGCTCGATGGGCTGCCGCAGCTCGGGCCGCGCAAGGTGCTCGGCAACGTGAACCCGATCTGGATCGGGAGTTGGAACAACGAATTCAAGTGGAAGCAGTGGACGCTGAGCGGGCTGCTCGACTTCCATGTGGGCGGCAGCATCTTCAGCGTGACCAACATGTTCGGGCAGTACACCGGCGTGTTGTCGAGCACGATCAAGGGCCGCGAGCAGGACTGGAACACGCCGGGGATCGTGGTTGACGGCATCGACCAGACCAGCGGACAGCCGAACACGACGAACGTGACGTCGGAGGAGTACTTCCAGTCGCTGTTCGAGATCAACCAGAAATTCATCTACAGCGCGAGCTACACGAAACTCCGCGAGCTGCGGCTGAATTACACGTTCACCCCACGCCAGGCCCACCGGCTCTGGTCGCAGTCGATCAACGTCGCGTTGGTGGGGCGCAACCTGGTCACGTGGAAGAAGATCCCCAACATCGATCCCGAGTTCGCGTACAGCGGCGCCGAGTCGGGACTGGGTATGGAGTTCGCGAATCTGCCGAACCCGCTCAGCTGGGGCATTGACGTCCGCATCGTTCCCTGACCGCCGACTTCCGGAGAGACGACCACATGCGAATGACATCGAAACCCATGGTTGCCGCCGGGCTCGCGCTCCTGTTGAGCGCGACGGCGTGCGACAACAGCAAGATCACCCGCGTCAACATCAATCCCAACGCGCCGACCACGGCGCCCTCGGGAGCGCTGTTCACCCAGGCGGCCTCCAACGCCGTCGGCCGATTCCTCGGGAGCGGGGTGACGGATCTGCGGGGCGCCGAGTGGGTGGCCCAGCAACTCGCCGAAGTGCAGTACCCGCAGGAAGACCAGTATTCCCGGCTGCAGGCGAGCAATACGGCCGGTACCTTCAACGCGCCGTACACCGCGGAGCTCGAGAACCTCAAGAAAGTGGCCGATGCCGGCCGGGCGGCCAGTCAACCCGGCGTCTGGGGGCCGGCCGTCGTGCTGCAGACCTGGGCGTACGGATATCTCACGGATCTGTGGGGGGACATCCCGTACTCCACGGCCCTCACCGGCGACTCGGCCGGCGGATCCCTCACCCCGACGTACGACACCCAAAAGAGCATCTACGGGTCGTTCTTCAGCGTGCTCTCGTCGGCCACCACGGCCATGACCGGTGATCCGGCCAGCGATCCGGGGCTGGGCAGCGCCGATCCCATCTACGGCGGCGACCTGACCGGATGGGAGAAGTTCGCCAACTCCCTGCACCTCCGCGACGCGATGCGTCTGGTGAACGTGGACCCCGCCACCGCCAGCACGGAAATCGCCGCCGCCCTGAGCGCCCCCGGAGGGGTGTTCACGTCGAACGCGGACAACGCGATGTTCACATGGCCCGGCGACGGGGTGTTCAACAATCCGTGGGCGAACAACTTCTCCGGTCGCGATGACCACCGGATGTCGCAGACGATGATGAACATCATGGTCCCGCTCAACGATCCGCGGCTGCCGGTGTACGCGCAGCCCACGGTGTGCTACACGGCGCCGGCCACCACGGGGTGCCCGGCCAACACGCCTGAGTTTGCGGGCATGCCGAACGGGCTCACCGCGGCCGACGCCGGCCTGTACTTCAATGTGGCCTCGCGACCCGGGGCGGCCTTCTATCCCGGCGCCACCGCCTATGGCTTCTATGGGGGGGCGGGGAACAGCTTCCCGAGTTACATCATGACCTATGCTGAGGTCGCATTCACCGAGGCCGAGGCGGCGGAGCGCGGCCTGGGAGGGCTGACGCCCGGGCAGGCCGCCAACTTCTATAATGAGGGCATCATGGCGTCGATGGAGCAGTGGGGAGTGACCGACGCCACCGCGATCGCCAACTACATGGCCCAGGCCGGTGTGGCTTACCAGGGAGGGACCGCGGGGCTGACGCAGATTGCCACGCAGAAGTGGCTGGCGCTCTACACCGACGGGGCGAACGCATGGTCGGAGTGGCGCCGAACCTGCGTGCCGAGCACGGCCAAGGCCGGGCCGGCGGCCATCGTCAACTACATCCCTCGCCGGTACGAGTACTCGACCACTGAGATCTCGACCAATGGAGACAACGTCGACGCCGCGGTCTCGCAGCAGGGGCCGGACAATTTCGCCACCCGCGTGTACTGGGACACCAATCCCACGGCGGCGCCGACGTATGTGAACGCCACGGCCTGCGCGGGCTCGTAGGACCGCGCCAACGGCAGGCCAGCTTGTGGCGGAAGCCCCCCGGACGCAGAGTCCGGGGGGCTTCCGTTTCGTTGGGATACCACCGGACGGCCGGGGGCGAGGCCAATCCGTGACCAGGATGTGACACAATGCCCGATTGGAGGGTTAATCGGATGTAGCTGCCGCCGCTCCGGCTCCTGGATCGGCGGTCTGCTTTGTTATCCCCACCCTTTGGAGGCGACGTGACGAGACTCCGCTACGTGCTGGCGATCGCCGCGCTCATGACGTTCACCGCGCATGACGCGTGGGCGCAGCAGCGTCGAGTAACCGGCCATGTGGTCGGCCCCGCCGGCGAACCCATCAGCAGCGCCCAGATCCAGGTGCAGGGCACGACCATCCGGGCCACGGCGGCTGGTGATGGCTCGTATTCGATTCCCGTTCCCGATGGCGAGCAGACGCTGGTGGCGCGGCGGCTGGGCTACCGGCTGACGACCGTCACGGTCGCCGCCGGAGCGAGCACCGCGGACATCAAGATGGAGAAGGACGTCCTGCAGCTCGACAAGATGGTCGTCACCGGTGTGGCGACGAGCATCTCGAGTCAGAACGCCGCCAACGCGGTCGCCGTCGTCAGCGCGCAGGATCTGAACAACGCGCGGGCGCAGACGATCGAGAGCGACCTCCAGGGCAAGATTCCGGGCGCCGTGATCAGCACGAACTCCGGCGCGCCGGGCGGCGGATCGCAGATCCAGTTGCGCGGCGCCACGTCGATCAACGCCAGTTCGAGCCCGCTCTATGTGGTGGACGGCGTGGTCGTGAGCAACGCCGCCATCGGGTCGGGGCTCAACTCGATCACGAACGCCGGCGGCGGCATCACCAACGTGCAGGACCAGCCGGTGAACCGCATCGCCGACCTCAATCCGAACGAGATCGAGAGCATCGAGGTGCTCAAGGGCGCCTCCGCCGGCGCCATCTACGGCTCGGCGGCCTCGAACGGCGTCATCGTGATCACGACCAAGCACGGCCAGGCCGGCGCGCCGAAGGTGAGCTTCACGCAGCGGTACGGCCAGTACACGATCTCCAACAAGCTCAACTTCCGGTGCTTCAAGTCCGACGCCGAGGCGCAGGACTGGTGGACGAACGTGATGGGCGGCTCGGGTGCGCCACCGGTGCCCTGGCAGCCGGTGTGTCATGACTTCGAGAAGGAGTTCTACGGTGGAAATCCCGCCTCCTACGAGACGGACCTGTCCGTGAACGGCGGCTCGGCCAGCACGACGTACTACATGGGCGGCTCGGCCAGCCGCGACAACGCCATCCAGCGGAGCACCTATTACCAGAAGCAGTCGATCACGGCGAACGTGGGCCAGCTGCTCGGCAGCCGCGTCAATCTGCGGAGCAACAACCAGTTCATCCACACGCTGACGGATCGCGGAATCTCCGGAAACGACAACAATCCGGTCGTCTCCCCGGGTGACATCTTCTCGGTGACGCCCACCTGGGTGGATCTGGCGCACACGACGAACGGCGTGTATCCCACCAACCCGTTCGAGGGCGACCTGGCGAATCCGTTCCAGGACGCGGCGCTGATCAAGAATCCCGAGGACGTCTACCGGTACATCGGGAGCGTGAATACCAACATCTCGGCCTATACCTCCGACCGTCAGACGTTGGACTTCACGCTCATCGCCGGTATCGACGCGTACCAGTACAACAGCCACCTGTATTCGCCGCCGGATGCGTATTTCGAGTCGGCGGACGGGCTGCCCGGCACGATCGTCACCAACAAGACGAACAGCACGTTCGCGAACGTGAACCTTTCCGGCGCCCACAAGTTGATCACCGATCGGTTCACGGCCACGACGTCGTTCGGGCTCCGGCAGGCGCGCCGCCAGAGCGACGCGGTGTACAACCGCGGCCAGGACATCCCGGCGGGCGTCACCAACGTGAACTACGGCGTGCAGCAGTCGCTCACCGAGAACCAGTTCCTGGTGAAGGATTTCGCCTACTACGCGCAGGAAGAGTTCCTGACGTTGAAGGATCGCCTGTTCCTCACCGCCGCCCTGAACGCCGAGCGGTCGAGCGTGAACGGCGACGACAAGAAGTTCTATCTGTACCCGAAATATGCGGCGTCGTACCGACTGCCCTGGCTGCCCAAGTACACCAACGATCTCAAGGTCCGCGTGGCGTACGGCAAGGCCGGCAACCAGCCGAACTACGGCAGCAAGTTCACGTCGCTGCCCATCGGGGTGTACGACGGCAACCTCGGCGCCACGCCGTCGGGAACGGCCGGCAATCCGACCATCAAGCCGGAGACCTCCACTGAAACCGAGGCCGGCGTCGACGCGCAGTTCCTCAACGGCCGCGTGGCGCTGACGGCCACGTACTTCAACAAGCGGGTGACCGACCTCATCCTGTCGGCTCGCGTCGCCCCGTCCACCGGGTACACCACGAAGATCCTGAACGGCGGCTCGATGCGGAACACCGGCACCGAGTACGCGCTGAGCATGACGCCGATCGACCGCGGGCAGTTCACGTGGGTTTCGCGGACGACGTTCGCCAACGTGTGGAGCCGGGTGACCCATCTGGACGTGCCCTGCTTCGTCCCCGGCGGCGTCTCCTTCTCGCTCCGCTTCGGCCAGCCGTACGTGTGCACCGGCCAGTCGGTGACCACCCTGCAGGTGTACAACGGGTGGGACTCGACGTTCTCGGGTGGGACGTTCGTGAGCCGTGCGCGGCACGTGAGCTACTTCGAGGGCGCGCCCAAGTACACCATGGGCTTCTCGAACGAATTCGACTACGGCAACTTCCGCCTCACGACGCTGTTCGATTATCGCCGCGGTGGCTACGCCGTCGACCTCACCGGTCTGTTCGTCGATCCGACGCAGATTCTGGCCGACACGGCGCTCAACAACGCGCGCCTGGGCCGGTACATCCAGGGCTACGGCGCCTACGTCGAACCCGCCGGGTTCGTGAAGCTCCGTGAGCTGACCCTGTCGTATCAACTGCCGCAGTCGCTGACGTCCCGGTACATCGGCGCCGGTCGCGACCTCCGCCTCGAACTCAGCGGGCGGAATCTGGCAACGTGGACGAAGTACAAGGGCTACGACCCCGAGGTGTCCAATTTCGGCAACACGAACCTCGGACGCTTCCAGGACGTGGCCCCGTATCCGCCCAGCCGGAGCGTGTTCTTCTCGGTGATCGCCAACTTCTGACGTGAACATCCCACCAAGGATGAATCGACTCATGATGAAACGAACTGTGGCGCTCATCGCCGTCCTCGCGCTGGCAGGTGCGTGCAAGGACTCGACCGGAGTGCCGGATCTGAACAACGTCTCGTCGTCGCTGCTCGAGAGCGGGTTGAACCGCTCCTCCGTGCAACTCCTGGCGACGGGCCTCCTGCGGTCGGACCGTGGGAACCTCGGTATCGTGTTCCCGGAGACGATGGCCCGGGACATCTACCGCATCGACACCGCGGAACCGCGGTACATCACCGAACTCATCGGGGGGCCGGCGGACCCCGGTGGCTTCGCGGCCGGCATGTGGGGCGGCTTCTACGCCGAGATCCGGGCCGCCAACAACCTGATCGACAACATCGGCACCGCCACCGATCTCTCCTCGGCCGAACAGTCGGCGACCGTCGGGATGGCGCGGACGATCGAGGCGCTCGCCTACTACCGGACGCTGGAGATGCGCGATTCGATCGGCATCCCGGTGGACGTCGACCACGACATCAACACGCCGCCGGCACCGTTCGTCTGCAAGCCGAACGTGCTCGACTTCATCACCGCCCTGCTCGATCAGGCGGCGACGGATCTGCAGGCCGCCGGAAGCACCCCGTTCCCGTTCTCGGTGCCGAGCGGGTTCGACTATCAGGGCGACTACTCCACGCCGGCCACGTTCCTGGCCTTCAACCGCGGGCTCGCCGGCAAGGTGGCGTTGTACCGCGGCCTGGATCACAGCAAGCCCAACCCGGCGAGCTTCGTGACCGCGATTACCGACCTCACCGCCGCCATCGGAACCCCCGATTCGGCGACGCTCTGGAACTCGCTGTACTACGTGTACAGCACGGCGCCCGGCGAGGCCCAGAATCCGATCGTCGACGCCGCCATCCACCTCAACCCGGCGGTGGGCGACAGCATCGAAGCCGGTGACGCGCGCGCCTTCCTCATCACCACGCGCTCGTCGCCGATCACCGGCCAGGGCGTGACCACCGATTACGACTTCACCTACGCCATTCCGTCCATCGGCGCCAACCTCACGCGTCCGATTCCGGTGCTGTCGAACGCCGAACTCATCCTCCTGCGGGCGCAGGCCGAGATCGAGGCCAACGATCTTCCGGCGGCCACCGCGGACGTCAACTTCATCCGCACCAACCTCGGGGGGCTCCCGGCCTACGCCACGTTCCCCGACAAGACCACGGCGATCAATGCCGTACTGTACGAGAAGCGCTACACGCTGCTCGGCCAGGGCGCGCAGCGGTTCGTCGATCTCCGGGCGTACGGCCGGCTGAACGGCACGTATCTGCGCCAGGAGACCCCGCAAGACATCTTCCAGAGCGCCCTGCCCGTGCCGTCGGCGGAAACCGACGCGCGTGGAGGTTCGATCGGGACCGTAACTTGTAACTGACGGACCAGACGCAGAACCGTAGTCGAACGGCCCCGGCGACCGCCGGGGCCGTTCGGTTCTGCGTTCGGGCCGGGAGGTCGGCGATGGTGGGTCGACGCTGGTGGGCCATCACCCTGCTTGCAACTGCGGCCTGCTTCCATCAGGCGCCGCTGTCCGAGGCGCAGAACCCCGATGTGATCACGGAAACCGAAATCCGCGGGGCGCACGAGGCCAGCATCTACGACGTGATCGCCAAACTGCGCCCGCAGTACCTGCGCGACCGCGGCCAGATCGAACTGATCAACGGGGCCCGCGACGTGGCCACGGTATTCCTGAACGCGCAGGAGTACGGACCCATCGCGATCATGCGAAACGTCCCGGCCGCCGACATCGAGGAGGTCCGGTACTACTCCGGGATCGATGCCGTGACCCGGTTCGGGCGCTACTATGGCACCGGGGTCATCCAGTTGATCTCCCGCAACCACTGACGCCACCGGGCGCGACCCCGCCTCCCGAATGGACCGCCCCGGCCGCCGCCAGGCTTCTCACGGCGCGCCGGTCACGGCTGTTTGTAGACCGTCCCGTCCTTCATCACGAACGCCACCTGGCGCGTCGCGGCGATGTCCCGCGTCGGGTCGCCCCGCAGCGCCACAAGATCGGCGTACATGCCGGGGGCAATGCTCCCGATGCGATCGGCCAGGCCGAGCATCCGGGCGTTCGTGACCGTCGCCGCGGTGAGCGCCTGCACCGGCGTCATCCCGTACTGCACCATCAGCACCAGTTCCTTGGCGTTGTCGCCGTGGGTGAACACCCCGACGTCGCCGCCGGCGCAGATCTGCACGCCGCTCTCGAGGGCGGCCTTGAAGCTGGCGTGCTTGGCGATCATCCCGGGCGTCTCCGGATCGCCGGGCGTCCACCCGCCGTACTGCGCAATGGAGTAGCCGGCGGCCACGGTGGGGATGTAGAAGATGCCCTTGGCCGCCATCCCACGGAATTCCTCGATCGTCCCGTTGTCGCCGTGCTCGATGGTGTTCACGCCGGCCTCGATGGCCCGCTCCATCCCCTCCGGCGTCGTGGCGTGAACCGCCACCGGAACGCCGGCGCTGTGCGCCACCTCCACCGCCCGTTGCATCTCGGCCTCGGTGAATGTCGCGTGCGATCCTGGATGGGGACCCCAGCGGTAGTCGCCGTAGAGTTTGATCCAGTCCGCGCCCTTGCCGATCTGTTCGCGCACCACGCGCTCGATGTCGTCCACGCCGGCCGCCTCCTCGCCTCCCTGCGGCACGTCCCAGCGGTCATCGAAGCCCTTGGGCCCGTACGCGCCGAGCGCCACGATGGCCCGCGTGGCGACGAAGAACCGCGGACCCGGAATGATCCCCTGGTTGACCGCGTCCCGAAGCCCCACGTCGGCAAACCCGGCGCCCTCGGTGCCGAGATCGCGACTTGCCGTGAACCCCGCCATCAACGTGGCGCGCAGATGGTTCACCGCCCGTGCGGTGCGGAGCGCCAGCGGCTCGTGCAGCACCTGGTCGTTCCACGACGTCTCGTTGTACGGGTGGAGGAACATGTGCGAGTGGGCTTCGATCATGCCGGGGATGAGCGTCGTGCCGGGCAGGTCGATGGTCGTGGCGCCGGCGGGCGCCCGCACCTGGTCCTTCGGGCCCACGGCCTCGATCCGGTTGCCGTTCACCAGCACCACCCACCCGCGGTGGGGAGCCGGGTCGGCGCCCGTCCACACCTGGTCGGGCACGAGCAGGGTGGGGGGAGCATCGGCCGCGGCGCGGCCCCCGCGGCGCTGGGCGCTGGCGGGCAGCGCGGTGGCGAGCAGGAGGGCGGTGGCGGGGAGGAGCTGCCGGATGAAAGACAGTCGCATGGCGGTCACTCGCGAATCAGGACGTTGGTGAGGTATTCACGGGGTGCCCGGCCGACGCCCAGGCCTCGTACCCGCCGGACATCGGGGTCACCGAGGTCAAACCTCGCGCGCGGAGCAGGCTGGCGCCAATCACCGCCCGCGTGCCGGTCTGACAGTGGACCACGACCGGCGTGTCGAGACCTCCGGCCTGTCGGCGTGCCCAGTCGTCGAGCAGACTCAGCGCCACCTCCGTGGCGCCGGGGATCACCCCCAACCGGCGTTCGCCCACCGTCCGGACGTCGAGCAGGATCGGCGGCCGGGTACCGGCGAGGAGCCGGCGGACCTCGGCGATGCCGGCAATCGCGATCGCGTCCACGGGGAGCCCCGCCGCCCGCCGCGCGTCGATGACGTCCTGGGCAACCGCGATCCCGGCAATCCGGTCGAACCCGATGTAGTGCAGGCGAAGCGCCGCTGCCCGGGCGTCCCGCTCGTTCGCCACCAGCAGGACCACCGGGCATTCGTCGGGCGCCACGGCCGCGAAGTAGGTGGTGAACGACTTGGACTTGGGTACGCAGATCGTGCCCGGAACGAAGGCGTCCATGAACGCGGCCGAGGGACGCGTGTCGATCACCAGGGCGCCCGCCTGGATCGCCTCGTCCACCTGCGACGCCGTGAGTACTGACGTGGCGGCGCCGGACGCCGGGGCGGGGCGCCCGTCGCGGTTCACGACTTTCATCCGCGCGAAGTACCGCGGCGGCTCCGGTTGCTCGCGCAGCACCTCGGCGACGAATGCATCCTCCGTCGGTCGCGAGGAAGCCGGGATTGACCAGCCGTTCGTAACCGAGGGTCGATTGCGGCATCGCGCCGAGCGCCTTGCCGCAGGCCGACCCCGCGCCGTGTCCCGGCCAGAGCTGCAGGTGATCGGGCAGTTGCCTGGCGCGCTGGAGCGAGGCGTAGAGCTGGCGTGCCGCGCCCTCCATCGTGCCCGCCACGTGCGCCGCCCGCTCGAGGAGGTCGGGACGGCCGACGTCGCCGACGAAAATGAAGTCGCCGCTCGCCAGGCCCACCGGCTGATCGGACACCGCGGTATCGGTGACCAGGAACGAGAGGTGCTCCGGCGTGTGTCCCGGCGTGTGGAGGGCGGTGAGCCGGACCTTTCCGACCTCGATCACGTCGCCGTCGTGCAGCCGCGTGAACCGAGCGGCCAGGGGGCCGGACTCCCAGGGCGCCGGCGGCTCGTCGTCGCCGACGACGTACTGCCAGTCGGGCCCGCCCTCCCCGGACAGGTACAACCGGGCATTGGCCAGCCGGGCGAGTTCGCGGGCTCCCGAGACGAAGTCGGCGTGGATGTGGGTCTCGGTCACGTGGGAGATTGTGAGCCCCTCCTCCCGCGCCGCGTCGAAGTAGGGGCCGGTGTCGAGCATGGGATCGATGACGATCGCCTGCCCGCTGGATTCGCACCCGATGAGGTAGCTGGCCTGCGCCAATTCGTCGTCGTAGAGGCGGCGGAAGATCATGGGGACTCGGCGGATTGATTCGTTGGGGGCGCAACGCCAAATCTACCGGTTCCCGGCCCGGCGCCGCCATCGCGCCTCTGGCGCACTCGTGGTGCGGGTGAGACTTTCCGACGTTCGCTGTGTTTGCCACCCCACGCTCCAGCCAACACCCACCCCGTCGAGCCATGCGAAGAGCCTCCCTAACCGCAGCCATTCTCGCTCTCTCCGCCGGTGCTGCCGCCGCGCAGGCCCCCAAGCGCGCCCTCTCACCCGCCGATTGGGATCACTGGCGATCGATCACCGGCACGGCCGTCTCGCAGGACGGCAAGTGGGTGGCCTATTCGCTCACGCCCCAGGTGGGCGACGGCGAGTTCGTGGTGCGCGCCACGTCCGGGTCGACCGAATACCGGGTGCCGCGCGGGTTCATCGGGCGGCCCAACATGACGCCGGGTTCGGCGGGCGGCCGCGGTCGGGGCGGCGGGGTGCCGGGCGGGGAGATCTCTCCCGATTCGCGCTACGCCGTGGTGATGACCTACGCCCCGATGACCGCGTTCGATTCGGCGCGGCACAGTGGGCGCGGCGGGCGGCCGGGCCCGCAGCCCAAGGCGAGTCTGGCGATCGTGGATCTCGCGTCGGGCCAGGTGACGACGATTCCCGACGTGCGGTCGTTCAAACTCCCGGCCGATGCCGGGGGGTGGCTGGCGTACCAGCTCGATCCCGACACGGCCGCCGCCGCCGGTAACGGCGCGAACGGCCGGGGCGGGCGCGGGGGCCGCGGCGCCGCGGGCGACTCCGCCGCCGGCCGCCGGAAATCGGACGGCGCGCCCGTGGTGCTCCGGAATCTGGCCAGCGGCGCCGAGACCCGGATCGAGCACGTCGCGAGCTTCGCGTTCGAAGACAGCGCCCGGTATCTGGGCTACGTGATCTCGACGCGGGACGGTGAGGGGGACGGCGTGTACGTGCGCGTCCCGGGTCAGCAGGCGCAGACCGCGGTGATGACGGGCAAGGGCGATTATCGCGACTTCACCTTCGACCGCAGCGGCTCGCAGGTGGCCTTCACCGCCGACCGCGACGACTACGAGAGCAAGACGCCGAAGTTCACGCTGTACTACGCGTCGTTGCGCGACGCGAAGCCGGTGACGGTGGCCACGGCCGGTACGCTGGGTCCCGACCTGCTGGTCGCGGACTACGGGCGGGTGGCGTTCACGCGATCCGGTACGGCGATCGAATTCGGCGTCGCGCCGCCGCGGCCGGACACCGTGCCGCACGATTCGTTGTACGACAAGGCGATCTTCGACCTCTGGAGCTGGAAGGACGCCGACCTGATTCCGCAGCAGAAGTCGTCGGCGGCGCGGGATCGCAACAAGACCTACCTCACGCTCTATCAGCTGCGGACCAGGAAGCTCGTGAAGCTCACCGACGACTCCGTGCCGAACGCCACCGTGTCGTCGGACGGTCTGGTGGCCATGGAAACCAGCGACGTGCCGTACGCGATCGCCTCGATGTGGGGCGAGGGCGGCAGTGACGTCTACGCGGTGGACGCCACCACCGGCAAGCGGACCCTCGTGGTGAAGGACCTGCAGGGGCAGCGGCCGAGCCTGTCGCCCGGCGGCAAGTTCATCACCTACATGAAGGATGGGCACTGGTTCTCGTACGACGTGGCCAGGGGCCGGACCGCCGACCTCACCGGCATGCTGGGCGGCGACCGGTTCGACGACGAACTGGACGACCACCCCGACATCGCGCCGTCCTACGGCCTGGGGGGCTGGACGCCGGGCGACGCCACGGTGCTGCTCTACGACCGGTACGACATCTGGCAGGCCGACCCCACGGGCGCCAAGCCTCCGATGGTCCTCACCGATTCGGCCGGCCGGGCCGGGCACGTCCGGTTTCGCGTCGTCGATCTCGACCGCGACGATCCGTTTCTCGATCCGCGAAATCCGTTGCTGGTGAGCACCTTCAACGAGGATACGAAGGCCGCCGGATTCGCCTGGGTACGGTTGGGAGCGCGACACGCCCCCGATCAGATCGTGGCGGCCGACGTGGACTACGGCACTCCGCTGATGGCCAAACACGCGCAGCAACTCGTAGTCACGCGCGGCACCTTCGTGGATTTCCCGAATCTCTACACCGGCGCGGACCTCGCGCACCTGACCCGGATTTCCGACGCCAATCCCCAGCAGTCCGAATTCAACTGGGGGACCGCGGAACTGGTGCACTGGATCAGCGCCGACGGGATTCCGCTGGAGGGAATTCTCTACAAGCCGGAGAACTTCGACCCGGCCAAGAAGTACCCGATGATCACCTACTATTACGAGCGGCTCTCGGACAATCTCCATCGGTACGTGCCGCCCGGCGGCCGGAACATCATCAACCCGACCCACTACGTCTCGAACGGCTACCTGATCTTCGAGCCGGACATTCCGTACGAGGTGGGCTACCCCGGCCCCAGTGCCATGAAGGCGATCGTGACGGGGGTGGAGGCGCTGCTCACGCGGCCCTACGTCGATCGGGAAGCGCTCGGCCTCCAGGGACACTCGTGGGGCGGGTACCAGACGGCGTACCTGATCACGCAGACGCACATGTTCAAGGCGGCGATGGCGGGCGCGCCGGTGGCCGACATGTTCAGCGCCTACGGTGGCATCCGGTGGGCGTCGGGGCTCAACCGGTCGTTCCAGTACGAGCATACGCAGAGCCGGATCGGCGGCTCGATCTGGGAGGAGCCGCTGCGCTACCTCGAGAACTCGCCCCTGTTCTGGGTGGATCGCATCCAGACGCCGTTGCTGATGATGCACAACGACGGCGACGGCGCCGTGCCCTGGTACCAGGGCATCGAGATGTACATCGCGCTCCGGCGCCTGGGGAAGGAGGTCTATCTCATCGACTACAACGGCGACGAGCACAACCCCACGAAGCGCGCCAACCAGATGGACATCGCGATGCGGATGCAGCAGTTCTTCGACTACCATCTGCGTGGGTTCCCGGAGCCCGACTGGATGATTCACGGGATTCCCTACCTGCAGAAGGGGCGGGACCAGCTCGGCCACCCGGCCGGCGTGATCCCGGATCCGGCCGGCAATGGACACGGCGGCCCCGACGGGTCGCACTCCCGATAGCGGAGGGTAGACGGATGGCGGACGAGGTCACCTATCGACTCATCGGCGACGACCTGCAGGCGGTCATCATCACGCTCGATCATGGCGAGCGGGTGGTGGCCGAGGCGGGCGCGATGATGTTCATGCAGGACGGGATCGACATGCAGACCACGCTCGATCCCAACGAGGAAGGCGGCGGCATGATGGGCAAGCTGCTCGGGGGCGCCAAGCGCGCCCTGGGCGGGGACTCGTTCTTCATGACCACGTTCACCAATCAGGGGAGTCCGCCGCGCGACGTCGCGTTTGCCGCCGTCACGCCTGGCAAGATCCACCCCATCGACCTCAAGAACTGGGGCGGCAAGATCGTCGCACAGCGCGATGCCTTCCTCTGCGCCGCGCGTGGCATCCATGTGTCGGTGGCCTTCTCCAAGCGCCTCGGCGCCGGATTCTTCGGCGGCGAGGGGTTCATCCTCCAGCGCATCGAGGGGGACGGGCTGGTGTTCCTCCACGCGTCGGGGACGTTGCACGAGATGCAGCTCTCGCCCGGCGAGAAGGTCCGGGTCGACACGGGGTGCATCGTGGCGTTCGACGAGCGCGTGGACTACGACATCCAGATGGTGCCGGGGATCAAGACGGCGCTGTTCGGCGGCGAGGGCCTCTTCTTCGCCACGCTCACCGGGCCGGGCCGGGTGATCCTCCAGTCGATGCCGTTCTCCCGGCTCGCCGACAAGATCATCGCCTCGGCGCCCCGGGCCGGGGGCGCGCGCAAGGGCGAGGGCGGCCTTGGCGGCGCGCTCGGGCTGATGGGGGGACTGCTGAACAACAGTGACTAGGGTGCCCGTTTACCTTCCGGCATGACCCATACACCGCTGGCGGAACCCTTCGACCGGTTCCGCACCCTGTTCGATCAGGCGCGGGCCCTCGACCGCGCCGTGTTGCCGGAACCCACCGCGTTCGCGCTCGGAACCGCCGACGCGGAGGGGCGCCCGGCCGTGCGCATCCTGCTGCTGAAGCACTTCGACGAGCAGGGATTCGTGTTCTACACCAACTTCGAGAGCCGGAAGGGGCGCGAGCTGGCCGCCAATCCGCACGCCGCGCTGTGCTTCCACTGGCAGCCCTTGGAGCGGCAGGTCCGTGTGGAGGGGGTGGCGGTGCCGGTGGCGGACGCCGAAGCCGACGCCTATTTCGCGTCGCGCGAACGGGGCAGCCAGATCGGCGCCTGGGCCTCGACGCAGAGCCGCGAGCAGGCCACCGAGGGGCTGCTCGCCCGGCGGGTGGCGGAGTTCGAGCAGAAGTTCGCGGGCCAGCCGGTGCCGCGGCCGCCGTATTGGTCGGGGTTCCGGGTCGCCCCGGAGCGCATCGAGTTCTGGCACGGCATGCCGAGCCGGCTCCACGAGCGGGCGCTCTACGTCCGCGACGGAGACGGGTGGGCGGTGCGGCCCCTGTTCCCGTAGCGGGGCGCGCCTCCGTAGCACGCCGCCCCCGGAAGTTGTAAGATTCCGCCATGGGGACTCACACGGTGGATGCGGCCGCTGCCGCGACGGACGCCGTCCCGGCGGCCAACGGATGGACCATCGAAGCGGCGCGCCAGCTCTACAACGTCGAGGGCTGGGGCGCCGGATTCTTCGACATCAACGCCAAGGGGCACGTCGTCGTGCGCCCGGACAAGACCCGGCCCGAGCTGGAACTCGATCTGTTCGAGCTGGAACTGGATCTCGAGGAGCAGGGGGTGGCGCTGCCGGTGCTGCTCCGCTTTTCCGACATCCTCCGGTCGCGGATCGACGCCCTGACGGCCCACTTCGAGACGGCGCGCGCCGAATTCGGCTACGACGGCGGCTATACCACCGTCTATCCGATCAAGGTGAACCAGCAGCGGCATGTGGTGGAGGAGATCGTCCAGTTCGGCGCCGCGCATGGCGTGGGGCTGGAGTGCGGCAGCAAGCCCGAGCTGCAGGCCGTGCTCGGACTCGCCGAGCACACGGATCACGTGATCGTGTGCAACGGCTACAAGGACGAGGAGTTCATGCGCCTCGCCCTCATGGGGCAGAAGCTCGGACACCAGGTGTTCATCGTCATCGAGCAGCTCAGCGAGATCGACGTCCTGTTGCAGGTGGCCGACGAGATGGAGGTGACGCCGACGGCGGGCGTGCGCATCAAGCTGGCGTCGCGAGGGTTCGGGCGGTGGGCCGAGAGCGGCGGCGAGAAGTCCAAGTTCGGCCTCCAGTCGGCGCAGCTCGTGCAGGCGGTGGAGAAGCTCCGCGCGTTGGGGCGGCTCGACATCCTCCGGCTCATCCATTTCCATCTCGGCTCGCAGATCACCGACATCCGCTTCATCAAGTCGGGGCTCCAGGAGATCGCGCGGTTCTACGTCGAGCTGCGCAAGATGGGAGTGAACATCACGCACCTGGACGTCGGGGGTGGGCTGGGCGTGGATTACGACGGCACCAACTCCACCTCCGACGCGAGCGTCAACTACTCGCTGCAGGAGTACGCGAACGACGTGATGTACACGTTGGGCGAGGCCTGCCGCGAGCACGAACAGCCGATGCCCCACCTGATCAGTGAGTCGGGGCGCGCGCTGACGGCGCACCACGCGCTCCTGCTGCTCAAGGTGATCGACGTCGAATCGGTGGCCGATCAGCCGCTGCCCGCGCTCACCGAGGACGACCATCCGCTGCTGCACGAGATGGTGGCCGATCACCGGGACGTCTCGCGCAAGAACGTCTCGCGCCGCCGCGTGAAGGAGATCTTCCACGACGCCACGTTCGACAAGGACCGCGCGCACGAGTTCTTCACGTCGGGCGTGCTGTCGCTGCGCGAACGCGCGCTGGCCGAGCAGATCTACTTCTCGACCGTGAACGTGATCGCGCGGCTCTGCCGCCAGAACCGCGATGCCTACGACGACATCATCGCCGACCTCGAGGCCAACCTCGTCGACCGGTACTTCTGCAACTTCTCGCTCTTCCAGTCGCTGCCCGACAGCTGGGCCATCAACCAGCTCTTCCCGATCATGCCGGTGCACCGGCTGGTGGAGGAGCCCACCCGGCGGGGCACGATCCAGGACGTGACCTGCGACTCGGACGGCAAGATCGACCGATTCGTGGGCGAGAAGAACGGGGCGCCGAGCCTCGAGCTGCACGAATTCCACGACGGCGAACCGTACGTGCTCGGGGTGTTCCTCACCGGCGCCTACCAGGAAATCCTCGGTGATCTGCACAACCTGTTCGGCGATACCAACGCCGTGCACATCCGGCTCGGACCCAACGGCGGCTACGAGGTGAGCGACCTCGTCCACGGAGACACGGTGACGGAGGTGCTCGACTACGTGCAGTTCCGGGCCTCCGATCTGCTCCAGGTGTTCCGCCGCAAGGTGTCGGGCGCCAAGTACCTCACGCGGCAGGAAGCGAACACCTTCATTGCCGACTACGTCGCCGGGCTCGAGGGCTACACGTATCTGGAGGGCGAGGCGGCGCAGTGACGCTGCCCCACGCCCTGCTCCTCGCGGCCACGGGCGGAGGGGAGTCGCAGACCGCGCACCTCCTCGCGGCCCTGGCGGCGATCTTCGTCGCCACCAAGGCCCTCGGGGAACTCGCCCAACGGGTGGGCCAACCCGCCGTGCTCGGCGAACTGATCGCCGGCGTACTCCTGGGCGGGTCCGTGCTCGGCATCGTCGATGCGTCGAATCCCATCATCGGCGCGATGTCCGAAATCGGCGTCATTCTTCTGCTGTTCGAGATCGGCCTCGAGACCGACGTTCGGAGCCTGATCCAGGTGGGCGGGGTGGCGGCCACCGTGGCCGTGGCCGGCGTGGTGATGCCGCTGGGGGGCGGGTACGTGGCCACCGAGATACTCGGCCTCAGCCGTGTGCCGGCGCTCATCTGCGGCGCCGCGCTCTGCGCCACGTCGGTGGGGATCTCGGCCCGCGTACTCTCCGAACTCGGCATGCTCGAAACGCCCGAGGGCCGGGTGGTGCTCGGCGCCGCCGTCATCGACGACATCATCGGGCTGGTGATTCTGGCCATCGTCGCCGGCATCGTGGAGGGCGGCTCGATCACGGTCGGGCACATCGGGCGGATCACCGGCGTCGCCATCGCCTTCGTGGTGCTGGCCGTCGTGATCGGCGCCCGCGTCGCGCCGCCGGTGTTCCGCGTCGCCGAGAAGATCCGCGCCTCGGGAACGCTGGGTCTCGTCGGCATCGCCTTCGCGTTTCTGCTCGCCTGGCTGGCCCATCTGGCGGGGTCGGCGATGATCATCGGGGCGTTCGCGGCCGGCGTGGTGCTGCACGATCTGCCGCAGGCCGGCGAACTGCGGGAGTCGACCACGCGCAAGGGTCACTTCTTCGTCCCGATCTTCTTCGCGAGCGTCGGCGCGGCCGTCAACGTGTCGGCGATGCTGACCGGCCGCGCGCTCGCGGTGGGCGCCGTGCTGATCGCGGTCGGCGTCGCGGGCAAGGTGCTCGCGGGCTACATCCCCTGGTGGTTCCGCGGGGACAAGCTGCTGGTCGGCGTGGCGATGGTGCCCCGGGGCGAGGTGGGACTCATCTTCGCCCACATGGGGCTGGCCACCGGCGGCATCGACGCCGGGCTGTTCGGCGCCATCATGCTGATGGTGCTGGTGACCACGCTCGTCACCCCGCCGGTGTTGGGAAAGCGCGCCGCGCTGCGCGGGCGCCGCCGGGATACGGACGAGCACGGCATCGACGACTTGGTGGCGGGCCACTCCCGAACGAAATAGGCGGGCCGGCGCGGAGTGCGCGCCGGCCCGCCCATGCGGCCACCCGCCGCGGTTACATCCGCGAAGCGATTGCGTCCCAGTTCACGACGTTCCACCATGCGGTGATGTAGTCCGCGCGGCGGTTCTGGTAGTTGAGGTAGTAGGCGTGCTCCCAGACGTCGAGGCCCATGATCGCGTGCTTGCCGTCCATGGCCGGGTTGTCCTGATTGGGCGTGCTCATGATCGCGAGCTTGCCGCCATCGTTCACGACCCAGGCCCATCCGGAGCCGAAGCGGCTCGTGGCCGCGGCGGCGAACTGCTCCTTGAACTTGGCGAAGTCGCCGAACGACTTCTTGATCGCGTCGGCCAGCTTGCCGCCGGGCTCGCCGCCGCCTTTGGGGCTCATGATTTCCCAGAACAGGGAATGGTTCCAGTGTCCGCCGCCGTTGTTGCGGACCGCGGTACGGACCGCATCCGGCACGGCGTTGAGATCCTTGAGGAGGGCGTCCAACGATTTCCCGGCCAGGTTCGGTGCCTTCTCGATGGCCGCGTTCAGGTTCTTGACGTAGCCGCCGTGGTGTTTGTCGTGATGGATCTCCATCGTCCGCGCGTCGATGTGCGGGGCGAGGGCGTCGTTGGCGTAGGGCAGGGCGGGAAGCGTGAAAGCCATATCGATCTCCTTGGACGTCAGGCGTCCGGTGCAATATCCGGAGGGGTCGCTCGGCGGCGCGCGCGCATCCAGGCGACGGCGCCAGGCATGAGCGACAGCGCGATGACTGCCATGATCACCACTTCGATGTGGCGATCGATACCTGGAATGTAACGACCCAGGAAATAGCCGGTGAACAGCATGCCCCAGATCCAGAGCAGGCCGCCGACGATGTTGAAGACGGTGTAGCGGCGCAGGTCCATCTCGGCCACGCCCGCCACCACCGGTACGAACGTGCGGACGATGGGCATGAACCGCGCGATCAGCACCGTGGCGCCGCCGTGCTGCTCGTAGAACTCGTGCGCCTTGAGCAGATGCTTGCGCTTGAAGAGCAGGGAATCGGGGCGCGAGTACAGGGCGTGCCCCGTGACCCGGCCGATATAGTATCCCGACGTGTTGCCGACGATCGAGGCGATCGAGAGCAGCAGCCCGAGCATGTACACGTCGAACTGGCCGAGCGCCGCGAATAGCCCCGCGGTCACGATCAGGGAGTCGCCGGGCAGAAAGAAGCCGACGAGCAGCCCGGTCTCGGCGAAGATCACCAACGTGAGGCCGACGTAGCCACCCCAGGTGATGAGTTCGCGAACGTTGGTCAGGCGGTGGAAGAGATCGACGAGCTCGTGCATGGACCCTCGAGGAAGTGGCGTCTCGCGAACCCCTGAACTTCGAAGATTCCGGGCCCCGGGTCAACGGCCGGCCCCCGGTCGCTTGCCGGCGGGCCGACGGCGGAGCCAACTTCGCTGCCGGCATTCGACATTCGACATTCGACATTCGACATCCGACCGCGTGCTCACGCTCTACGTCGTTTCCCACACCCACTGGGATCGCGAGTGGTACCACATCGCGGGCCGCTTCCGCCAGCGGCTTGCCGCGCTCGTGGACGACCTGCTCGACGACCCGCCGGCCGATGGCGCCGCCTTCCTGCTCGATGGACAGACGGTGGTGATCAACGACTACCTCGCGGTCCGTCCCGAGCGCGCCCTGCAGCTCACCATGCAGTTGCGAGCGGGCACGCTCGAGGCGGGCCCCTGGTTCGTGCTCGCCGACGAACTGATCCCCGGCGCCGAGGCGCTCGTGCGCAATCTCCTCATGGGACGGCGCACCCTGCAGGCCATGCGCATCGAGGCGCCGCCGGTACTGTACTGCCCGGACAGCTTCGGCCACCCCGCCGCGCTGCCCACGTTGGCGCGGGGGTTCGGGTTCGACGCGGTCGTGGTCTGGCGCGGATTCGGTGGCCGCCGATGGCCGGCGGGCGACGCCTGCTGGTGGCGCGCTCCGTCCGGCGACCGCCTGCTGCTCTATCACCTGCCGCCAAGCGGATACGAACTCGGGGCCGATCTTCCGTCCGATTCCACGGCGGCCGCCGCGCGGTGGCGCGAGATGCGGGACCAACTCGTGCCGCGGGCGCGACTGCCCGTGGCGCTGCTGCCCAATGGCGCCGATCACCACGCGCGCCAGCGGGAGCTCGGGCCGGCACTCGCGGCGCTCGGCACGGCGGCCGGGCCGGTACAGGTGCGCCAGGGTTCGCTCCGCGACTTCGTCGCGGAGGCGCTCGCGGGAGCGGTGCATGCCGAACTGCCCGAGGTCGCCGGTGAGCTGCGCGACTCGTACGGGTATACGTGGACGCTGCAGGGCACCTTCGGCACGCGGGCCGCGCAGAAGCGGCGCAATGCGTGCGCCGAACGGCTGCTCGTGCGCGAAGCCGAACCGTGGGCGGCGCTTGCCGCCCGCGGCACGGGGCCGTCGCGCCGCGGACTGCTGCAGGCCGTGTGGCGCACGCTGCTGCTGGCGCATCCGCACGACACGTTGTGCGGCTGCTCCATCGACGTCGTGGCGCGTGCCTTCGACGGGCGGATGGACGAGGTGGAGGCCGAGGGGCGCGGGGTGCGCGACGACGCCCTGGCGACGCTGCTCGGGCACGACGCGGAGCGCGCCCGCGTCGAGCGGGAGCGGTGGCAGCCGCGTCTCGTGCTTCGGAATCCGGCCGCCCGCCCACGGGGCGGCGTGGCCGTTGTCCGGCTTTCGCGCTTCGTGGTGGACGTACCCGTGGGGCCGGGCTCGGCGCCCGAAGTCGCGGCCGACGCCGGTGCGCCGCGAGACCCCGCTCGCCTGGACTGGCCCCGGCTCGACGGCGTCGGCCTGGTGCAGGTGCTCAGCCGGCGGCTGGAGCACGAACGGACGGAATCGCCGCGCGCCTATCCGGACGACGACCTGGTGGAGTCGGTGGAAGCGGCGGTATGGGTGCCCGAGCTGCCAGGGTTTGGCTTGCGCGCCGTGCCGCTGGCATGGGGCAGCCGCCGCCGTGGGGTGTCCGAAGCCCCCGTGCATGTGGAGGGGCGCTCGATGTCGAATGGCCGGCTGCGCGTCGTGGTCGGGTCGGACGGCAGCGTCGGGTTGACCGACGAACTGAACGGGCACGCGATCTCCCACGTCGTGGACATCGCCGACCAGGACGATGCGGGCGACCTGTACACGCCGTCTCTCCGCGGGCCCGTGCGCTCGGCGCGGTTTTCCGGCGCCCGTGCTATCCACCGTGGCCCCGTGCGCGGCACGATCGAAACCCGCTGGAAGGTACGAGTGCGGCGAGGCCAGTCGGTCACCGTTCGCGTTGCGCTGTCGCTGGACGCCGGCGCACGCGCGCTCCGGATCGCGGTGTCGGGCGAGAACATGGCCGACGACCATCGATTGCGATTGCGCATTCGGACCGGCGTCGCGTCGCCGCAGGTGCACGCCGACGCCGCGTTCGGCGCCGTCGAGCGGCGGCCGCTGACCATCTCGCCGGAAGACTCGGCGATGGAAGCGGTGCTCCCCACGGCGCCGCTGCATCGGTACGTCACGCTGTCCGACTCGAAACGGGGCCTGACCGTGATCTCCGACGGGCTCGCCGAGTACGAGGCCAACGCCGATGGTGGTCTGTCCATCACGCTCGTCCGTGCCGTCGGCGAACTGTCGCGCAACGACCTGCCGGAACGCCCGGGGCACGCCGGGTGGCCCGCTTCCACCCCCGAGGCCCAGTGTCGCGGCCCCTTCGCCGCCGAGTTCGCCGTGCTCGTGCACGGCCCGTGGGGCGACGAGACGTCGGAGCTGGTGGAGCGGACGGCCGAAGACGTACTCGAGCCGGTCACGGGGGACACGCTCCGCTCGATGATCGCCGCGCCCCCCGAGTCGCCGCGGCTGGAGTTGGAGGGGAGCGGGCTGGTGTGCTCGGCGGTGAAGGAGAGCGAGGACGGGGAGTGGACGGTGCTTCGTTGCGTGAATCGGTTCGATCGCGCCGTCGGGGGTCGCTGGATCCTGACGGGGATTCGCGAAGCGCGGATGTCCCGATTGGACGAGACGCCGGGCGATGCGCTGCCGGTGGCGGGTGATCGGGTGGAATTCGAGGCACCGCCGCGGGGAGTCGTCACCGTGCTGGTGCGCTGACATGCGGCACCGGTGGGGAGGCTGATGCGCTCCGGGGGTTCGCTGGTCGTCACGGCGCTGGTGGTGGGCTTTGCGCTCGTCCTGATTCCCCGGCTCGTCTCGCTGGTCCGCCTCATCCTCGGCCTCAAGCGTGAGGAGCGGACACGCCGTGCGGCGCGGGAGCCGGATCTGGCCGCGGCGCGGGCCTACCACGATCTCCTGCCCGACGCCGAACGCGCAGGCGCCATCGACGAGCGAACGTGGCGCGATCTGGATCTCGACGACGTCTTCTGTTCGCTTGATTTCACGGTGAGCGAACCCGGCCGGCAGTATCTGTATCACCTCATGCGCACCCCGCGGAAGGACGGTGGGCACCTGGCCCGGCTGGACCGCGTGGCGCGACAGCTAACCGAGGACGACGTGGCGGCCGGCCGGGTCCGCACGGCGTTGGCGCGGCTGCAGGACCCGCGGGCCGCGCGTCTGGTGAATCTCTTCTTCGATGATCTGCCGGAGCGGCCACGCGGCTGGCTCCTCTTCCCCATGCTCACCACGGCGGCCGTGACATGCCTGGCGCTGGCCCCGTTCCGGCCGTCGGCGATCGTCTGGTGGATCGGCGTATCGGCTGTAAACGTCCTCGTGCAGGTGATGTACAAACCGGGCGTCAAGCGCTTCGTGCCCGCCATGCACGAGATACCGGCGCTCATGGGTGCGGCGCGAGAGCTCGCGAACGTGTCGTGCGACGCGCTCGCCGACGAACGACGTGTCCTTGCCGACGGTGCGCGCGACCTGCGGCTACTGCTGCGGGCCACGCGCTGGCTGATGCTCGAGCCCGGCCAGGTGAACGACGTGGCCGCGAGCTTGTACGAGTACGTGAACCTGCTCTTTCTCCTCGACGTGAACGCCTTCGTGTTCAGCGTCGAATCGCTGCAGGCGTCCCGCGACCGCTTGCGAGCCATGTGGGAGGCGATCGGGTTCATCGATGCCGCGCAGGCGCTGGCCGCCTGGCGCAGTACGCTTTCCCACTGGTGCGTTCCCGAATTCGCGCCGCCCCGCAAGGCGCTTCGCGTCGAGGGCCTCGTCCATCCGCTGGTGGCCGGCGCCGTGGCGAATTCGCTCGGCATCGACGGCACGAGCGTGCTCATCAGCGGCTCGAACATGGCCGGCAAGACGACCTTCATCCGGGCCCTCGGCGTGAACGCGGTGCTGGCCCAGACGCTCGCCACGGCCTGCGCCACGCGGTGGGAGGCGCCCTTCCTGCGCGTCCGATCGTGCATCGGGCGCGCCGACAGCGTAGTCGAGGGGAAGAGCTACTACCTGGCCGAGGTGGAAGCCGTGCTCGCCCTGATCCAGGCCAAGGCCGGCGGGGAGCAGCACCTGTTCCTGCTCGACGAGACGTTCCGTGGTACCAACACCACCGAACGGGTCGCCGCCGCCTTCGCCGTCCTCAAGCATCTCGATCACGGACTCGACATCGTCGTCGTCGCCACCCACGATCTCGAGGTGCTCGACCTGCTGGACGGCGAGTACGCGCCGTACCACTTCCGCGAGCAGATCGTGAACGACGAATTGACCTTCGACTATCTCATCCAGCCGGGACCCTCGTCCACGCGGAACGCCATCGCGTTGCTCCGGTTCATGCGCTATCCGGCGGGCGTCATCGACGACGCCACCGCGAGCCTCGATTGGCAGGAGCGGCGCCGGACGGCACGGCGCCCCGCACCGGCCGACGGGGAGTGACCGCGGCCGCTACGCCCGGTCGCCGAGCAGCCCGACCGCTTCTCCCGACATCCGGTCCCGCAGCCAGTCGCCGATCAATGTACAGGCGAGCACCGTCGCAATGAGCGCCAGCCCCGGGGCGAGCGCGATCCACGGTGCCGTGACGATCGCGTCCCGCCCGCCGGCGATCATGTTGCCCCAACTGGGCGACGGCGGCTGGACGCCCAGCCCGAGAAAGGACAATCCGCTCTCGAGCAGGATTGCATTGCCCACCCCGAGCGCCGTGGCCACGATCGCCGGCCCGAGGGCGTTGGGGACGGCGTGCCGCCAGAGCACCCGGCTGCCGCGCGCGCCCAGCGAGATCGCGGCGTCCACGTACGGGCGCGCGCGAACCCCCAGCACTTCGGCACGCACCATCCGCGCCACGCCCATCCATCCCGTGGCGATGAGCACGATGACGACGGTGCCGAGCCCGGGCTGCCAGAGCGCGGCGCACACGAGCAGCAGCACCAGCCGCGGGATCGACAGCATGGCGTCGGTGGCGCCCATCAGCAGGCGGTCGACCAGTCCGCCACGCCACGCGGCGATCGCGCCCACCACCGTGCCGAGCGCCGCCGCGGCCACCGACCCGACGATGCCGACCATCAGCGAGATGCGCCCCGCCAGCATCATCCGGACGAACAGGTCGCGCCCGAACCGGTCGGTGCCCAGCAGGTGGAGGGTGCCCGAGGCGTCGCGGGCGAAGGGCGGCAGATACCGCAGCGCCAGCACGTCCCCAATGGCCAGCGGATTCTGGTGCGACACCAGGGGCACGACTACGACCCCGAGCCCCATGGCCACGAGCAGCGCCGCGGCGCCGACGGCAATCGGGTCTCGGCGTCCGGCGCCGGCCGCACGATCGGCGCTCATGCCTGCGCCCGCCGGGGGTCGAGCAGCGGCAGCACGAGGTCCGCGGCGAGGTTGGCCAGGATCACGGCACCCGCGTACAGGGTCGCGCAGGCCATCACCACGGGGTAGTCGCGCGCCGCGATCGCGTTGAGCATCGTGCGGCCCATCCCGGGCCACGCGAACACGGCCTCCACGAAGATCGATCCCGCGACCAGCCCCGGGAGGGCGAGCGCGAGGAGGACGACGAGCGGTGGCAGCACGTTGGCCAGCACGTGGCGCAGGTAAACGCGCGCCGGCGCGGCGCCCTTGGCCCGCGCGGTCCGCACGAAATCCTGGCCCGCGATGTCGGCCACGCTGCTGCGGGTGTACCGCGCGATGCCTGCCGCACCGATCGCGGCGAGAATCGCCACCGGTAGCACGGCGTGCCGGATCACGTCGCGCAGCGACTGCCAGGCGGACAACGACGCGCCCGGCGTGTGCAGCCCGAACGCCGGAAGCCGCATCCCGGCGGGCAACCCCGCCATGCTCGCGCCGTACGTGAACACCGCCACCAGCGCCAGGGCGAGCCAGAACGAGGGCATCGCGAATACCGTCGTCGTCGCCACGGTCAACAGGCGATCCCATCCGCTGCCGCGCCGCGCACCCTGCCACATGCCGATCGGTACGCCGATCAGGAAGGTGAGGGCCAGCGACGCCATCCCGAGCCCCAGGGAGATGGGCGCCGCACGGGCCAGCACCCGGGACACGGCCTCGTGGGTGGAGAAGCTCTCGCCCAGGTTGCCGGTGAGCAGCGCTCCCAGCCACCGTGCATATTGCACGGGGTACGAGGCATCGAGACCGAAGTCGTGCCGCATCGCCGCCGCCGCCGCCGGGGAGGCGTCCGGCGGCACGAGCATCGTGGCGGGATCGCCCGGCGCCAGCCGCACGAGCACGAACGTGAGACTCACCACGAGCCAGTAGAGAACGACGGCGTCGCGCAGACGGCGCACCACGGGGAGGGCGGACACGCGTTGATAATGAGTCTGGTGCGGCGCGCGTCAATCACCGGCGTGCTTTTCTGCCTCGGCTGCGGCGCCCCGCCGAGGGCTCCCGGCGTCGCCGTTTACGCGTCGGGCACCGACCTCGAATCGGCCAACCCGCTGGTGACCATTCATCCGCTGTCGCGCCAGGTGCAGCGGTACGTGCTGTTCACCACGCTGGCGCGCTACGATCGCTCGCTCGCTCCGGTTCCCTATGCCGCCCGGAGTTGGGACTGGAGTGCCGACCGGCGCGAGTTGCGTTTCCATCTGGTGACGGCGCTGCGCTGGCACGACGGCCAGCCGACCACGGCACGCGATGTGGCGTTCACGATTCTCGCGGCGCGCGACCCCGCGACGGGCTATCCCCGCGCCGGCGACCTCGCCGCCGTGGACACGGTGCTCGTCCCCGACGACTCCACGGCCGTCATTCGATTCGCGGGGCCGCCGGCCGCCTTCCCGCTCGTGTTCTGCGAACTCCCCATCCTGCCCGAGCACCTGCTGCGCGGGGTGCCGCGATCGGCCATGCGCCGCGCGGCGTTCAACGATGCCCCCGTCGGGAACGGACCATTCCGCTTCGTCGAGCGGGTGCCCGGCCAGCGCTGGGTGTTCGCCCGCAACGACGACTTCCCGGCGGCGCTCGGCGGGCCGCCCGTGCTCCGCGGACTCGTGATCGCGGTCGTCGACGAGGCGACGACCAAGTTCGCCGGTCTCGCGAGTGGGGAGCTCGACGTGGCCGGCGTCTCGCCCTCGATGGCGCCGCTCGTGCGCCGCGATCCCACGCTCCGTCTCGTCGACTATCCGATCCTGTTCGAGACGGGCATCGTGCTCAACACGCACCGGCCGCCCTTCGACGACGTGCGGGTGCGGCGCGCCCTGTCGCTGGCCATCGACCGCACCCGCGTGGTGCGCGTGGCGCTGGCGGGATTCGGGACGCCTGCCGGCGGCCCCGTGGCACCGGAGGTACCGTTCGCCGACACCACGCCGCCCGTGTTCGATGCCGCCCGCGCCGACTCGCTCCTCGATGCGGCGGGGTGGCACCGCGGCGCGGACGGCACGCGCCGGCGCGGCGGGGAGCCGCTGGCGTTCGAACTCCTCACCGTGGGCAGCGCCGACAACGCCCTCGAGCAGCTCGTGCAGGCCGACCTGGCCGCCCGGGGGATTCGGATGCGCATCCGCCAGATGGAGCTGGGCGCGTTCCTCACCGAAGCGCGCGGCCGCCCCAAACGGTTCGATGCCCTCGTGACGGGCGTTTCGGGGGATCTGTCGCTCGCCTACCTGCGCGCGATGTTCGAGAGCCGGCAGGCCGGCGGCGCACTCGACTACGCGGATTTCCACGAGCCGGCCCTCGACGCGGCGTTCGCCCGCGCCGCGCACGCACGCACGGCCGCCGACCGGGCGGCGGCGTGGGGTGACGTCCAGCGGGAGCTGCGCCGCCGGATGCCTGTCGTCTGGCTGTACCATGCCCGCGGCGTGCAGGGCATGAGCCGGCGGTTGCGGAACGTGACCATGGACCTGCGCGGAGAACTGGCCACGCTGGCGCAATGGCGCCTCGCGTCGAGAGATTCCCCTTAATGTCCCTGCTTCTCGATTCCGCAATGCTCGCGCCGAGGCGGGCCGCCGCCGCCGGTGCGCTCGCACCGCTCGCCGATTCGCTGACCGCCGATCTCGACCGCGTCCTCGCCGCCCCGATCACGGTTCCGCGGCAGAAGGCGCTGCTCTCGCGCGCTGGCGGCGTCTGCGAACGCGACGGCACACCGCTGCGCTTCGATCCCTGGTCGCCGCACGAGCACCGGTGCCCGCGCTGCGGGCAGGTGCATCGTGGGGAGCTGCACGACCGTTGGTGGCTGTACCCATACCATCTCTGGCTGGCGGAGCGCGCCGTGCACGCGGCATCGCTGTTCGCGGTGCGGGGCGAGCTCCGGTACGCCGAATTCGCCACCGACGTACTGCGCCAGTACGCCGACGCCTATCTCGGGTACCCGAACCGGGACAACGTGCTCGGGCCCACGCGCCCGTTCTTCAGTACCTATCTCGAATCGATCTGGCTGTTGCAACTCTGCGTGGCCCTCGACCTGCTGGAGACGGCCGGCCACCATGCGGAGGGCGGCGAGATCCGGCAGAAGCTCATCGAACCGAGCGTCGCCCTGATCGCCGAGTTCGACGAGGGCGCTTCGAACCGCCAGGTGTGGAACAACGCGGCGCTGCTCGCCGGGCACCTGATGCTCTGGCACGATCATGCCATGGAGCCGATCGTCTTCGGCCCGTCCGGCCTCCTGGCCCACCTGGAGGACGGGCTGCTCGACGACGGCACCTGGTACGAGGGGGAGAACTATCACCAGTTCGCGCACCGCGGACTCTGGTACGGCCTCCACCTGGCGCAACGCGCCGGCTTCACCGTGCCGTCGCCCGCCGTCGAGCGGTTCGATCGCGGATTTGCCGCGACCTTCGCCACGGCGCTCCCCGATCTCACGCTGCCCTCGCGCAAGGACTCCCAGTACGCCACTTCGTTGCGCCAGTGGCGATTCGCCGAGCTGTGCGAGTTGGGGCTCGCGCGCGGCGACAGCCCGGCGCTCGCGGCGATGCTGGCCAAACTCTACGACGAGACGGCGCCGTCCGGCGACACCGGACGGGCGGCGTCGAGCGCGGAAGTGGAGGTCAACCTCCCCGGAGTTCGCCTCACCCGCGCCGACCTCGGCTGGAAGTCGTTGCTCTTCGCGCGGGAGCAGCTGCCGGTGGGGGCGCCGGCCGACCTCTCGAGCGTACTGCTGTCGGGGCAGGGTATCGCCGTGTTCCGGCGAGATCACGACCGGGTGTACGTGGCGCTCGACTACGGGCAGTCGGGCGGCGGCCACGGCCACCCCGACCGCCTGAACGTCCTCTTCTCCACCGGCGCGGCCCGGTGGCTCGACGACCTCGGCACGGGCTCGTACGTCGATCCCTCGCTCCACTGGTACCGCAGCACGCTGGCCCACAACGCCCCGATGGTGGACGGCCATTCGCAATGGCGCGTGGACGGGGTGCTCCAGGCGTTCGACGAGCAGGGCGAGATCGCTTGGGTCAACGCGTCGGCCTTCGTCTGGCCCGACGTGATCGTGCAACGGACGATCGTCGTGATGCCCGAATACTTCATCGACCGGGTGCGCTGGCGGGCGGGGCACGCCGCCGCGCTCATGCTCCCGATCCATTGCGATGCCGAGCTGAGCGGGCAGATCAAGGCCACGCGCGGCCGATACGAGGGGGCGGGGGGGCTGGAAGATGGCGACCGGTTCGTGACCACCGAGCGGGCCTACAAGGCGCCGGCCGGAGCCCGCGTGCACCTCGTCGCCCGCGATCCGCGCACCGGCGAGGAGATTCGCGGGTTCACCTACTCACGCGCCCGTTCCACCTGGTACACGCTCTCGGCCCCGGGGCAGCCCCCGGCCAAGCGCCGGCGATTCCACCTCGTCGAAGCGGAACGCGAACCCGTGGGGGAGTTGTGCACGCTCTGGGCCTGGTCGCCCGACGTGGAGTCGGTGGAGTGGACGGCAGACACGGTGGGTGTGAACCTCCGCAACGATGCACGGCACGTGCACTCGTCCGACGACTCGGGCTGGCACGTGGAAATCACGGAACCCGGCGGGTTCCGGCAGGTGGTGCTGGGCGGAACCGTGGACCTCGACGCGCAGGAAACCGAAGCCGAGCCCGAGCCTGCCACCGGGGCGGTCGAAGCGCCGGAGGGCGTGCCGACGGTGACCACCGAAGAACAGGCGCCCGGCTACAACGGGCTCCTGCTGCTCCCGGGGAAATTGCGCGCCGCGTGGTGGTCCGATGCGACGCCCGAAGAGCGGATGCGGTATGCGGTCTACCACCTCGGTGAGCCCACCTATCGCCGGTCCGAAGCCCGATGGGAGGAAGCGGGCCGCCCCACGGCGCGGGTGGCGATTGCTGCCGCCACGAAGGCGTTGATCGTCGATGTGCAGGTGGCGGTGGCCGAACCGAGGTTCGTGCCCGCGGATGCCGTGAATCCCTACGACAACGAGCCGCCGGACATCAACGGCGATGGGGTGCAACTGTACGTGCGCACCGCCGACAATGGCGGCGCCTGGATGCTGGTGCCCGAGCCCGACGCGAGGCCGGGAGTGGTGCGCGCCCGGCCCATCGACGGCTGGGGAAGTCTCAAACTCGGCCGCACGACCTGGCGCCGCACGCGCGAGGGGTACGAGCTGCGCGTCGAACTTCCCATGCGCGAGCCGCTCCAGGTGGGAAGCGACCTCGCGCTCGACGTTCTCATCAACGACACCAGCCCCGATCGCGAACGCCGCCGTGGGCAGCTCATCCTCAGCGGCCCCGACGGGGAATTCGTGTATCTGCGCGGCGACCGCCACGACCCGGCGCGCCTGCTCCACTTCACCGTCGTCACGTGAGCGAATCGCGCCTCGAGCGGGTGCGGGTCGTGCTCTACGAACCGCAGGACCCGGTGAACATCGGCGCCACCGTGCGCGCGATGAAGAACATGGGGCTCGCGACGCTGCATCTCGTGCGCCCCGTGGAGTACGATCCCGTCCGCCTCGAGGGGATCGCGCACGGTACGCGCGACCTCATCGATCGCATCGAGCGGTTCGACGACTTCGAGGCGGCGATCGCCGGATGCGTGCGGGTGGTCGGTTTCACCGCCCGTCGGCGGGCCGCCCGTTGGGCGGTCACCACGCCGCGCGCCGAAGCGACCGCGGCACTCGCCGCCGCCGCCGACGGCCCGGTGGCGTACGTCTTCGGGCGCGAGGACAGCGGGTTGCCCAACGAGATCCTCGACCGAGTGCACGCGGCGGTGATGATTCCGACCACCGAGCACGCGTCGCTGAATCTGGCCCAGGCGGTGCTCGTGGGCGCCTACGAGCTCCATCTCGCCGCGCAGGACGCCACGCGAGACGTGGCGCCGCCGCGAAAGGCGGCGCCGCCGCCCACGCCCGAGCAACTCGAGCAGTACTTTGCCGACGCCGAGCGGGCGCTCGATTCCATCGAGTTCTTCAAGACACGCGTCTCGGAGCACATCATGCGAACCCTGCGTTCGCTCACCTACCGCGCCGCCCCCGACGCCCGGGAGCTGTCGTTGATTCGCGCGATGGCGCTCGAGGTCGTGAACTATCTGAACCGACGGCCGCGGTCTTGACGCCCGGTACCGGGCCGGCATTCTTCACTCCCTATGGTCTTCAAACGACTCTTCGATCGCGGCGCTGCCGCCAACCCCGCCGAATCCGATGCCGACACCGACGCCGCCGGGGCGGCGGAGGACGAGGCCCTTGCCCCCGAGGATGAGAGCGGGCTTCCCGAGGAAGCGCTGGACCGCGCGTGGGCGGCGCGTGCCGCCGACGTGATTCCCGGCGGGGCCTCCACCGGCAGCAAGCGGCCCGCCGCCCTCTACGGTACCGACGCGCCCGACGCCCCGACTCACTTTCTCCAGGCGTCCGGCTGCCACCTCGTGGCCGTGGACGGCGAGACGTACGTCGACTGTACGATGGCGCTCGGCGCGGTGGCGCTCGGGTACGCCGAGCCCAACGTGACGCGGGCGGTGCTCGATGCCGTGGGCGGCGGCCACGTGTCGGGGCTCAGCAGCGCATTCGAGGTCTCGGTGGCCGAACGCCTGTGCGACCTGGTGCCGTGCGCCGAGCAGGTGCGCTTCCTCAAGACCGGGGCCGAGGCGACAGCCGCCGCCGTGCGGCTCGCCCGGACCTACACCGGCCGCGACGCCGTCGTGGCGTCGGGATACTTCGGCTGGCACGACTGGGCGAGCCAGGCCGCCGGGGTACCGGACGGAGTGCGCCGCGACGTGACCCACGTTCCCTTCGACGATCTCGCCGCGCTGGAAGCGGCCGTGAACGCCGCCGGCGACCGGCTGGCCGCGGTGATTCTCGAACCGGTGGTCGAACGGATGCCGTCGGAGGGATGGATTGCCCGCGCCCGCGCCCTCTGCGACGCGAAGGGCGCGGTGCTGATCTTCGACGAGATGAAGACCGGGTTCCGGCTCGCACCGGCCGGGTTCCAGGAGGTGTCGGGGGTGACGCCCGACCTCGCGACCTTCGGCAAGGCCATGGCGAACGGATTCCCGCTCGCTGCCGTGTGCGGTCGCAAGGATCTCATGCAGGCGGCCACGCGAACCTGGATCTCCTCCACCCTTGCCGGCGAGGCGAGCGCACTCGCCGCCGCGTCCGCCGTCATTGACTGGCACGCCCAGGCGGACATCTGCGAAGCCCTGGCCGCGAACGGGGCCGAAATGCGGCGCGTCGTCGCGGCGGCCATCGAGGCCAGCGGCGTCGACGGGGTGACGCTCGAAGGGCTCGATCCGATGTGGTTCCTCCGGTTCGACGATCCGGCGGTGGAGCGTGGGTTCCTCGAGGGTGCCGCCTCGCACGGGGTGCTCTTCAAGCGTGGGGCCTACAACTATGCGTCCGTCGCGCACGACGACGACGCCGTGCGCGCCATCGAGGCTGCGGCCAGCCGCGCCCTCGTCGATCTGCGCGAGGGCGCGTGACCTCAGCGCCTGCCGGTGCGCCGCTGGCCGGACCGCAGCCGCTCATCGACGCGCACGCGCACTTTCTGCACGCCGGGGGCGGGCGCGCCGATTGGGAGGCCGTGAACGACGCCCGCCTGCGGGCGGGGCGGCGCATCGGCATCTGGTATCACGTGGCCTCCGTGCTCGGGAGCTGGGGGTTCTCGTCGCCGACCTACTTTCCCTCGCCGGCGGACGTGACCACAGGCAACGACGCGATGTTCGACTTCGCCGATGCGCACGCCGACTGTGTGCGCGCCTACGTGACGGTCAATCCCAACCATACCGCGCACGCGGTGCAGGAGATCGATCGTGCGGTGGCGCGTGGCGCGGTGGGCGTGAAGCTCGCGGCCAGCCGCCGCGCCAGCGATCCGCTGCTCGACCCGGTGTGCGAGGCCGCGGCCCGCCACGGCCTGCCGATCCTCCACCACATCTGGCAGCACCGCACCCGGGAGTGGCCGTCCCAGGAAATCTCCGACGGCGTCGACCTCGCCATCCTCGCCCGCCGGCACCCGACCGTCTCGTTCATCCTCGCGCACATCGGAGGCGGCGGCGACTACATGCACACCTTCGCGGCGATCGCCGACGTCCCGAACATCGTGGCCGATCTCTCCGGCAGCGGCGTGGATCGGGGGATGCTCGACGAGGCGATTCTCCGGTTGGGGGCCGACCGCCTCATCTGGGGATGCGACATCACGATGGAGACCGGGCTCGCGAAGTTGATGGGGTTCGAAGCCATTCGCCTGTCCGATGACGACGTGCACCGCATCCGCGCCGGCAACGCCCAGCGCATCTTTCCCCCTGGCAGCTTCGACCGGCTCGAATCGTCGGGCGCGCGTCGGGTCACGGGGGCGGCATGATCGACGTCAACGCGCTGATCGGCCCGTATCCGTTCCGATATCTGCCGCATCCGGACCCCGAGGTGCTCGTCCGCGTCCTGGAGCGCGAGGGGTTGCAGGGGGCCTGGGTGGGGCACCTTCCCAGCGCCTTCTACCGCGATCCCACCGCGGGTAATGCGCAACTGTACACCGCGGTCGCCGCGCGCTCAGCCTCGCTGCGTCCGGTGCCCACGATCCGGCCGGATTGGCCGGCCTGGGAGCGATCGCTGCAGGCGGCGGTGGACGCGGGGGCGCCCGCGGTCCGCGTCTACCCAACCATTTGGGGCATGGGCCCCCACGACGGCCGGTTGCGCGACTTCGCACTGGCCTGCGGCGACGCCCGCATCGCCCTCCTGTTGACGGTGCGGTTCGAAGATCTGCGGCAGCGCCACCCGATGGACGGTGCCGGCGACCTGAGCGCGGCTGCCATCCGGTCGCTGGCGAGGGCGGGGGAGCAGGTGCGCCTCGTGGTGGCCGCCGCCGGCCGCGAGATGATCGAGGAGGTCCACTGGGGGCTTACCCCGGCCGAGCAGGGACGGGTCGTCTGGGACATCTCCTGGATCTGGGGGCCGCCGGAAGACCATCTGGCCAAGCTGTTCCGCACCGTCGGAGCCGAGCGCTTCGTGTACGGCACCCAGTGGCCGCTGCGATTGACGCAGACGCCGCGCGCAAATCTGGCGCTGTTGCCGGACGATTTGCGGTCGCTGGCGCTGGGAGATCCGGAGCAACTGTTCCGGTGACGCGCCGTGTACGCATCGGGTCTGGCGATGCGAGGCCCCGTTTTTCGGAGCAAATGACTCTCAATACTTGCGCGAATCGGCGTACTCGGTGAGATTTTTTCGTCGCCCGCAGACTTGTGAAATAGTTCACAAAGCACTCACCCGCTTCACAAGCCGCCTGTACCCAACGTGATACCCTTCCGCACCACATCGCGATGACCAAGCGAAGGAAGTGGACCGCCATTCCGGGGCTGGTCGTTCTGGCCGCCGGCGCCGTGATCCTCTCCGCCTACAGCGGCGCGTCATCCTCGCAGAACAGTTCGCCGACGCAGCCGATCGCGTTCCCGCACTCGGTGCACGCCGGGAAGCTCGGGATCAACTGCGTCTACTGTCACTACACCGCGAACAAGTCTCCGGACCCCGGATTCCCGGCGGTGTCGACGTGCATGGGCTGTCATACGCTGATCGGCCCCGACCGGCCGGCCTCCGATCTCGGCCCCAAGCGCAAGAGCGCGGCGCTTCAGAAGCTCTGGGACTATGCCGCGCCAGGAAAGCCCGCCAAGCCCATCCCCTGGGTGCGCATTCACAAGCTCCCCGAATACGTGCACTTCCCGCACATGCGCCACATCAACGCCGGCGTCACCTGCCAGACCTGCCACGGGCCCATCCAGACCGAGGACAAGGTCTACCAGTACGCGTCGTTGAACATGGGCTGGTGCGTGAACTGCCACGTCAACGGATACGACCCCAAGCAGGGCGAGCAGATGGTGGACATGGTGCCCGACGGGCATGGGGGCGCGACGCTGCCGGCCGCCGACGAGAGCGCCGCCGCCACGCCCGACTCGCTCCGCAAGAAAGCGCGTTACGACTGTTCGGTCTGTCACTACTGAGCACCGCGTGAACCACACTTTCCGCTCACCGGCCAGCAACTCCGCGCGCCCACGGCGCGCCGTTCGTCGTTCGAGGACTATTTCATGAGCAAGGCATCGGAGCCGAAGGACAAGGGCGTCAAGCGCCGGGATTTCTTGAAAATCCTCGGGGCCACGGGCGCCGCCGTCGGCACGGTCGGCTGCAGCCCCGAGAACGCCGGCAAGCTGATCCCGTACCTGGTTTCGCCCGACGACACCGTGCCCGGCGTCTCGACGTACTACGCCACGACCTGCCGCGAGTGCGCGGCGGCCTGTGGGGTGATCGCCGAGACGCGCGACGGCCGGACGATCAAACTCGAGGGGAATCCGGACCATCCGCTCAGCCGCGGCGCCATCTGCGCGCGCGGCCAGTCGGCGCTGCAGGCGCTCTACAACCCGGACCGGCTGCGGACGCCGCTCGTGAAGAAGAACGGGCAGTGGCAGGCGATCAGCTGGAACGACGCGCTCACCATGGTCAGCCAGCAGCTCGGCGACGCGCGGAGCCGGCGTACGGCGGGCGACGCCGTGTTCCTGAACCAGCACGAGAGCGGGAGCTTTCCCGAGTTCCTGGATCAGTGGCTCGGCGCGTTCGGCATGAAGCCGCACCTGAGCGTGGATTTCGAAGCCGATCAGGCGGTGATGGAAGCCAATCGCCGGAGCTACGGCGTGTCGTGGCCCCGGACCAGCTTCGCCGAGGCGAAGCTCGTGGTGTCGTTCGGCGCCGACTATCTCGATGGCTGGGGCGCCTCGGTGCCGCAGCAGCTCGACTTCGCGGACGCGCGCACGAACTTCCAGACGGCGCCCCGCGTGGTCTACATCGGACCGCGCCGTTCGCTTACCGGCCTCAACTCCGACCAGTGGATCGCCTGCAAGCCGGGCAGTGAACTGGCCATCGCGCAGGCGCTGCTCGGGGCGGTCGGCCGCGGCGGCACGAGCATCGCCCAGGCCGCGGCGGCCAGCGGCGTGAGCGCCGACGTGCTGAGTGCGCTGGCTCGCGAGTTGGCAGCGGCCTCGCCCAGTCTCGTGCTCTCGGGCGTCCGCACCGACAACGCGCTCGACGTCGCGCTGACGGTCGCCGAGATCAACAAGGCGGCGGGCAACGTGGGCAAGACGGTGCACCCCGACCAGCCGCTCACGGCGTTCGAGGGCATCTCGCGCTACTCGGAGCTGGCCGATGCGGTGGAGCGGATGCGCAGTGGCGCGGTGCCCATCGCCATGGTGCGCGGCACCAACCCGGCGTATTTCCTGCCCAAGGCCGTCGGGTTCGCGGCGGCGTTCGCGAAGGTGCCGTTCAAGGTGGCCTTCGCCACCCAGCCCGACGAGACGGTCGAGCTGTGCGACCTCATTCTGCCCGACCTGCACGCGCTCGAGAACTGGGGCGATGCGCAGCCGATCAAGGGCACCCTGTCGTTGCAGCAGCCGGCCATGGATCCGGTGTTCGCCGAAACGCGGGCGGCCGGCGACGTGTTGCTGGCGCTGGCGCAGAAGGATCCGGCCGTGGCCTCGCGGTTCCCCCAGAAGGATTACCGGTCGTGGGTGCTCGGCCACTTCGCCGGCGGGCCGGCCGCGTTCGCGGCGGGACTGCCCAAGGGGATCGTCGCCGGGAACATGGCGGTGCGTACGGTGCCGGCCGCGGCGCCGGGTGCCTCCCGCGCGCCGGCGCTCGAGTCCGCCACCGGTGATTTCTACCTCATCACCTATCCGCATCCGCTGTTCGGCGACGGGCGCGGCGCCAACAAGCCCTGGTTGCAGGAACTCCCCGATCCGGTGGCCAAGATCGTCTGGAGTTCGTGGGTCGAGATGCATCCCGAGACGGCCACGCGACTCGGTATCGAGCGCGGGGACGTCGTCGAGGTCCAGACCTCGGGCGGATCGATCAAGGCCCCGGCGTACCTGTACCTCGGCATTCGGCCCGACACGATCGCGGTGGCGCTGGGGCAGGGGCACCGGCCGGCGGCGCCGGTTCCGAGCTGGGATCCGAGCCAGAATGCGCAGAAGACGATCCAGTGGGGCTACGGCCGGTACGCGCGTGACGTCGGGGTCAATCCCTTCGATCTCGTGCCCGGGGCGTCCGACGCGGCCGGCGGGTTCGTCTGGACCTCGGTGAAGGCCTCCCTCCGGAAGACGGGCGATCACGAGATGATCCCGTCCACCGAAGGCTCGGCCCGCCAGCACGGCCGCGGGATCGCGCAGGCGATCACGATCGCCGACCTGCTCGCCGGAAAAACCGAGGAGAAGGCGGAAGAGCCGCTGCCCGGCGATGCGTCGCACGAATACCTGCCGGGCCTGCGGGCGCCGGTGGCCGCCGACGCCCAGGGCGAACTCGGCGCGCCGACGGCCGCCGATTCGGGCACCCACCTCGGGATGTACGACACCAAGAACCCGCTCGGCATGGCGAAGCGGCGGTGGGCGATGACGGTCGATCTGGCCCGGTGCACCGGCTGTTCGGCGTGCGTCACCGCCTGCTACGCCGAGAACAACATTCCCACCGTGGGCGCGCACTGGCAGAACGCCAGCGTGTACGCGGTGCAGAAGACCGGCTACAACGTGGTGCGGGGCCGCGAGATGAACTGGCTGCGGCTGGAGCGGTACTTCGAGGGCGCCGACGACGCGAAGTTCGGCGAGGAGTTCGAGGGCCGGTTCGTGCCGATGATGTGCCAGCAGTGCGGTAACGCGCCCTGCGAGCCGGTGTGCCCGGTGTTCGCCACGTACCATTCGCCGGACGGGCTCAACGTCCAGGTCTACAACCGGTGCGTCGGCACGCGGTACTGCTCCAACAACTGCCCGTACAAGGTTCGCTACTTCAACTGGTTCGGCTACGGCGAGAAGGATCGCCGCCAGTACGCGTTCCCCGAGCCGCTGAACTGGCAGCTGAATCCCGACGTCACGGTGCGTGGCAAGGGTGTCATGGAGAAGTGCACGTTCTGCGTCCAGCGGATCCGCGAGGCCGAGAGCCGCGCCAAGCTGGAGCAGCGTGAGCTGATCCCCGATGAGTTCACGACGGCGTGCGCCGCGAGTTGTCCATCGCGCGCGATCACGTTCGGGGACGCCGCCGACGAGCGGTGGTCGGTGAACAAGCTCATCGAGGACAAGCGGGCCTATACCGTTTTCAAGGAAATCAACACCTACCCCGCGGTGGTCTACTTGAAGAAGGTCAACCATCCGACGCCGGCAGCGGCGTCCAACAGCTGAGGAGGGCACGGTAATGGCAACGACTGCTGCCCCCTTCCCCTCGGGCGACGGCCTCGGGCCGAACGTCGCGTCGGCGGACGTCCATTTTCCGGCGATCAAGACGTATGAGCAGGTCGATCACGAGATCATCGGCACGATGCGGCCGACGCTGGCGTGGTTCGGACTCCTCACGCTGGCCATCCTCGCGCTGCTCGTCGGCGCCGGGTCGTGGATCTACCAGATCTACGCCGGCCTCGGGGTGGCGGGATATCAGCCGCCCGTCATGTGGGGCGTCTACATCGTCAGCTTCGTGTTCTGGGTCGGTATCGGCCACGCCGGGACGCTGATCTCGGCCATTCTGTACCTGTTCCGCGCCGGCTTCCGGACCAGCATCTATCGCGTATCCGAGGCGATGACGGTGTTCGCGGTCATGACCGCCGGCCTGTTCCCGATTCTCCACCTCGGCCGTCCCTGGAAGTTCTTCTATCTGGTGCCGTATCCGAACTGGCGCCTGATCTGGCCGAACCCGAAGAGTCCGCTGGTGTGGGACGTGTTCGCGATTCTCACCTACCTCACGGTGTCGGCGACCTTCCTGTTCGTGGGTCTGATTCCCGACTTCGCGGTGATGCGCGACCGCGAGAAGAACCCGATCCGCAAGCGCCTGTTCGCCACGCTCTCGCTGGGCTGGCGGAACTCCGACAAGGAGTGGCGCCACTTCGCTCGCGCCTACCTGTTCCTGGCCGCCTTCGCGACGCCGCTCGTGCTCTCCGTGCACTCGGTCGTGTCGTTCGACTTCGCGATGGCCAACATGCCGGGGTGGCACGAGACGATCTTTCCGCCGTACTTCGTGGCCGGCGCCATCTACTCCGGCCTCGGGATGGTGTTCACGATCGTCATCCCGATGCGGAAGTTCTTCAAGCTCGAGCACTACATCACGCTCAACGACCTCGACGCCGCGGCCAAGATGTGCCTGTTCGTGTCGATGGTCGTGGGGCTGGCCTATCTCACCGAGTTCCAGATGGGCTGGCTGGCCGGCACGAGCTTCGAGCAGGAGTACTGGTGGCAGCGCGCCTTCGGCCAGTGGGCGTGGGCCGAGTGGATCATCCTGATCTGCAACTGCGTGCTGCCGCTGTCGCTCTTCTCGCAGAAGCTGCGCCGCAACCCGATGTGGCTGTTCATCCTGTCGATCTTCATCAACATCGGCATGTGGTTCGAGCGCTTCGTCATCATCATCCCGTCGCTGTCGCACGAATTCGAGCCCTGGCAGTGGGGCACGTACCGGCCGACGTGGGTGGATCTGGGCATTCTGCTCGGGAGCTTCGGCTGGTTCTTCATGTGGTTCCTGCTGTTCATCAAACAGATGCCGGTGATGGCCATCTCCGAGTTCAAGGAGTTGATCCCGGCGCGGCTCAGACGCCAGCCGGCGGAAGGAGGGGCGCACTGATGCCAGGCGTCATCGCGGCCTTCCACGAACTCGACGCCGCCGTCCATGCGGTCGAGGCGTTGAAGAAGGCACGGTTCGGCGATCTCACGGTGTACACGCCGACTCCGCATCACGAATTCGACGAGGTGCTCGCCCGTCCGGAGAGCCACGTCCGCCGGTGGACGCTCATCGGCGGCATCCTCGGCTGTACCTTCGGCTACTGGATCTGGGTCTGGATCTCCCGCTACTGGCCGCTGGTCGTGGGCGGCAAGGCGATCGTCGCCTGGGTGCCCTACACGATCTTCGGGTTCGAGGTGATGGTGCTCATCGGCTCCCTGGCCACGGTGTTCGGGATGTTCGCCAACTCCCGCATTCCGAGACTCACGGCGACGGTGGGCTACGATCCGCGGTTCAGCGGCGGGCACTTCGGGGTGTGGGTGGAGACGACGCCCGACAAGGCCGACGCGGCGGCCGCCCTGATGCGCGAGCATGGGGCGGAGGAGGTGCGCAGTGAGCGCTAACCTCCACCGGACCGTGCTCCGCGCCGCGGCGTTCACCTACGCGGCGGTGATGCTCAGCGGGTGCTCCTGGTTCACCGACTTCAAGCGCCAGCCGAGCTGGCATCCCTGGCAGAGCGAGGCCGACACGATCCCGGCGCGGGGCAACCCGCAGAACTCGGTTTCGGTGTACGGCTCTGCGGCTCCCGGCTTCCTGTACGACCGCACGCAGTTGCCGGCCACGATCGAGTCGATGTCCAACCTCAAGAATCCGGTGCCGCCGGACGCGCGTTCGCTCGCGAACGGGCGCAAGTACTTCGACATCAATTGCTCGGTGTGCCACGGGTACACCGGGGCCGGCGACGGAGTGGCCACGAAGTACGGCATGGTCGGCCTCCCCCTCACCTCCGATCGCGCCAAGGCGTTCACCGATGGCTACATCTTCGGCATGATCCGCAATGGGCGCGGCTCGATGCCCACGTACAATCGCATCGAGGAACCGGACCGGTGGGACGTCGTGAACTACATCCGCGGGCTGCAGGGTCTGCTGCCTGGCGTCACGGTGCCCACGGGACCGGTGGGGAAGCCCGGCGAGACCGGCACCACGCTGCCCGGGGTGACGCAGATGGGTCCGACCCGCGCCGCGCCCTACTACAAGCCGATCGGCTCGCAGGCCGGCGTGCCGCTCGACTCGGCACAGCACGCGATGATCCTCGGGCCGGCTGACACCTCCAAGACCGGGGGGATGCGATGAGCCTCCATCCGACGCCCGTGCCGACGCGCGACGAACTGCAGGCGGCGACGAGCAAGCCCATTCCGCGCTCGCTCACCACGGCGAGCCTCGCCCTGACTCTTATCGGCGCTGCCGTGTTCGTCGCCGGGCTGTTCCTCGCCCCCGACCGTGCGTGGCACGCCTGGCACTTCAACTGGCTGTTCTTCGCCGGCCTGTCGTCGGGCGGCGTGACGATCGTGGCCGTACAGCGGATCACCACGGCGCGCTGGTCGCGTCCCGTGGTGCGGATGCTCGAAGGGTACGTGGCCTTCCTGCCGGTCGCGTTCATCTTCCTGCTCATCAGCCTGTTCGCCGGCAAGGGACACATCTTTCCGTGGATGCACGGGTCGTATCCGAATCCGGAGAAGGCGACGTACTACAGCGCCACCTTCCTCACGATTCGCGACATCGTCGTCTTCGGGCTGCTCACCGCCATTCCGCTCTGGTTCGTCTACCGGTCGGTGCGGCTGGACGTGGGCCAGATTCCCGACGCCGGCGCCAAATGGGCGGCCGGGCTCCGCGAACGCATGCGGCGCGGATTCGGGGAAGAGCGGCGGGAGATCCACTCCACGCACTCCATCCACGGCAAGCTCGCCGTGGCGATGGCCATCCTCTACGCCTTCGGGTGGTCGCTGCTCGCCTGGGACCTGTCGATGAGTCTGTCGATGCGCTTCCAGAGCGACCTGTACAGCTGGTGGTTCTTCATGGGGGCGTGGCTGTCGGCGCTCATGATGTTCACCCTGCTCGTCATGTCGTGGCGGCGATACCTCGGCGCCGACGACCTGATTACCGAGAAGCAGATTCACGACATCGGCAAGCTCTGCTTTGCGTTCACGGCGTTCTGGGGCTATCTGACCTTCGGCCAGTATCTGGTCATCTGGTACGGCAACATGGGGGAGCAGACGTTCTTCATGCGGCTGCGCCTCATCCACCCGTGGAAGGTGCTCACGCTGGCCTCGATCTGGCTCGTGTTCGTGCTGCCCTTCTTCGGTCTGATCTCGAAGGCGGCCAAGATGTACCTGCCCACGCACATCCTGTTCGCCACGAGCAGCCTCGTGGGACTCTGGATCATGCGCTACATCGAGGTCTACCCCTCGGCGTACGGCGTGGCCGGGGCGGCGCCGTTCGGCGTCTGGGAACTGGGCGTCGGCGCCCTGTACCTCGGCGTGTGGGGGCTGTGCTACATCAAGTTCATGGATGCGTTCCCCCGCATGCGACTCACGGCCATGACGTCGCGATTCCGCGACGAGATCCAGGTACCGGTCGATCCCAACACCATGGAGCCCCTGCCGGCCCACGAATAGGGCGCCGGCCGATGGGCCATTCCGCATTCCCGAACGGCGGGTCGCACGCTCATGCGACCCGCCGTTCTCCATCCACCGCACTGCCCGCCGTTCGCGCCGGCGGGGCCTCCACCCTGCGCAGTTCTTCCCTTTCGCCTTATATTTGTTTCCATCGTTCGGGGCGTTAGCTCAGTTGGGAGAGCACCGCCTTTGCAAGGCGGGGGTCAAGGGTTCGAGCCCCTTACGCTCCACTGTGATGGGTGTACCGCTTCGTGCGTGGACCGTGGCCTGAGATGGCCGCGGTCCACGTTCTTTTGCCACCGCGGCGCTCCGCCGCACTCCACCCGCTCCCGCATGCCAGCATCCACTTCCATTGCGTCCGTCCCCTCCGTCGGCCAGCCGGCGCCGTCGTTCTCGCTCGCCTCGACCTCGGGCGAAACCGTCACCCTCGCGTCCCTGCGCGGCCGCCCGGTGCTCCTCGCCTTCTTTCCGCTCGCCTTCACCAGCACCTGTACCGCCGAACTCTGCGAGATGCGCGATGATTACGACCGCTTCGCAGCCTCCGGCGTCGTCGTCCTCCCGGTCAGCGTCGATTCCGTACCGACGCTCAAGGAGTTCAGGCAGAAGCTCCAACTGAAGACCGACCTGCTGAGCGACTTTCGGCGGGACGCGTCGCGGGCATACGGCACCCTGATCGAGGACCGGTTCTTTTCCAACCGCGCGTATTTCCTGATCGACGGTGAGGGCGTGATTCGGTGGGCGCACGTGGAGGCCACGCCGGGGGATCGCCGACAGGACGCCGAGATCTTCGCGGAGATCGAGAAGCTGAACTGAGCGCGCTGATCGACGGTTGTCGACTTCGTTCGGTCATCTTGTCCGCATACCTGCCGCGCCGTAGTTTCCGATTCTCATCCCGCCGGAGTCGGTTCGCTGTCCCGTCCACCCAAGTCGCGCCCCTCGAAGCCCGCAGCGGTGAAGCCCCGCCGTGGCGCCTCGCCCCACCCGGGCGACGCGCTCCTCCGGGTTGCGCGGGCTTTTGCCCGTGGCGCGACGATCGACCGCGCGATGCCGTCCGGGCTCCGCGAGCTGTGCCAGGTGCTGGGCGCCGAGGGTTGCAGCATCTGGCTGGCAGGCGGCGACGGCATGCGCCGGAGCTGGTCGGCGGGCCGGGACGGTTACACGGCCGAGGCTGCGGCGCGGGCGGCTCGCCGGCAGCCATCGGATGACGATCGCTGCGTGCGGCGCCTGCGGGCCGGACGGCGCACCCTTGGCGTGCTCGTGGTCCGGCTCGGGCGCCCCCGCGACCGGTCGGCGGAGACGCTGATCGACAGCGTGGCGGGCGTGCTCGTCCCGATCCTCGTGCAGACGGCCCGTCTGCACGAACTCGAGGAGACCGTGGCCGCCGGAACGCGCGAGATCGAGGCCCAGCGGGCGTTCTTCGAGCGCATCGTCGACACGCTGCCCGTGGGGCTGTACGTGATCGATCGCGACTTTCGGGTGCGGGCGTGGAATCGGAAGCGGGAGACCGGGCTCCAGGGCGTCGCCCGGACGGAGGTGTTGGGCCACACCATCTTCGACGTCCTGCACCGGCAGCCCGCCGACGTGCTGCAGCGCGAGTTCGACGAGCTGTTCACCAAGGGCGACATCCAGCAGTTCCAGACCGAGTCCAACGCCACCGGCGAACCGCGGGTGTATCGCCTGAGCAAGATTCCGATGCGGACCGACGGCGGCGAGATCACGCACGCCATCACGATCGGTGAGGACATCACCGAGTGGAAGAAGGCGGAGGCTCGGGTGGCGCAGGCGGAGAAGCTGGCCGCCCTGGGCACGCTGGCGGCCGGCGTCATGCATGAGATCAACAATCCGCTGGCCACGATCGCCGCCGCCGCCGAGTCGCTCGACATGCGGGTGGCCGAAGGCAGCCTGTCGGGCGAGGAACTGGTTGCCGAGCTGCACGGGGTGCTGAACCTCATCGCCGGGGAGGTGACGCGGTGCAGCGGCATCGTGGGCGGTGTGCTGGACTTCAGCCGTCCGCGCAGCGCGCGCCGCGAGGTCGTGGCCGTGAACGCCGTCGTCGAGCGCACGCTGTTCCTGCTCAAGCACCACGCCCGCTTCAAGACGCTGCGGGTCGAGACCGCGCTGGCGCCCGACGCGCCCCACATTCTCGCCAACGACGAACAGATCATCCAGGTACTGATGGCGCTGCTGCTGAACGCCATGGATGCCATGGATGGGCGCGGCGACCGGGGCGCCATCCGCGTGCGCACGGCCCGGACCGATGCGGGGCAGGTGGTCGTCGAGATCGCCGACGACGGCGTGGGCATCCGCCGCGAGGCGCTGCCACGCATCTTCGAGCCCTTCTTCACCACCAAACCGGTGGGGCGGGGCACCGGGCTGGGGCTCTCGGTCTGCTACTCGATCGTCGCCGACCACGGGGGGCGCATCGACGTCAGTTCCACACACGGACAGGGAAGCGTCTTCCGGGTCTTCCTGCCGGCGGAGGAGCGCGCATGACGGACGTGCCGGGCATTCGCATACTCATCGCCGAGGATGAGGAGAAGCTGGCCGAGATCCTCGCGTCGTTCCTCACCGGGCGCGGCCACACGGTGCGGGTGACGTCCGACGGGCGCCAGGCGCTCGAGGCGATGCGCACCGAGACCTACGACGTCGCGCTGCTCGACATCGTCATGCCGGAGCTCGACGGACTCGAGGTGATGCGGCAGGTGCGCGAGGATCCCTCGCCGCCGGAAATCATCATCATCACCGGCAACGGGACCATCGACAACGCCATCACCGCCATGAAGCTCGGCGCCTACGACTACATGACGAAGCCGTACCGTATGGCCGAGATCGACGTGCTCGTCCACCGGGCGTGGGAGAAGCGTCAACTGGCGCGCGAGAATCAGTTTCTCCACCAGCGGCTGTCGCGGATCGACGGCGCCCCGGTGGTGCAGACGCGTTACGCGCCGATGCAGGCGGTGCTGGACATCGTCGAGAAGGCGGCGCCGAGCGACGCCCCGGTACTGATCACGGGGGAGTCGGGCACGGGCAAGGATCTGCTGGCGCGGGCCATCCATCATCTGTCGGGGCGCACGGGACCATTCGTCGATCTGAACTGCGCGATGCTCTCCGACCAGAATCTGGAAACCGAACTGTTCGGCTACGAGCGCGGCGCGTTCGCCGGCGCCACCGAGCGGAAGATCGGGTTCCTCGAGATGGCCACCAGCGGCACGCTGAACATGGACGAGATCAGCGAACTCGAGCCGCGCATGCAGGGGCGGCTGCTGCGCGCTCTCGAGCACGGGAGCTTCTTCCGGGCGGGCGGCATGCAGCGCGTCGAGATCCACACGCGCCTCGTCACCGCCACCAACCGCGACCTCGATGCGCTGGTGGCCGAGGGCCGGTTCCGGGGCGACCTGCTGTATCGCATCAACACCGTCACCGTCGCCCTGCCGCCGCTGCGTGAGCGGGTCGTCGACATTCCCCTGCTCGCCGAGCACTTCCTGGAGCGGTTCCGGGGCACTGGGGCGCCGACCCTGGCGCCGGACGCCGTGGAGATGCTCCAGGCCTACGAGTGGCCGGGAAATATTCGCGAACTCCGCAACGTCATCGAACGGGCGCTGCTGCTGCACCGCGGCCCCATGCTCACCGCGGGCGATCTGCCGATCACCCAGGCCCGCCCGACGAGCGGCCTGCCGGGCGGCCGCGTCTCGCTGGCCGACCTCGAGCGCCGCCACATCGAATCGGTGTTGGCCCACATGGGCTGGCACCAGGGGCAGACCGCCGAGATCCTCGGCATCTCCCCCAAGACGCTCTACCGCAAGATCCGCGAGTACGGACTCACGCGCCCCGGCCGGAACTGACCCCCATGCGCATCCTCGTGATCGAAGACGACCCCACCGTTGGCCAGCACGTCAAACGCGGGCTGGAAGAGCAGCGGTGGGCGGTGGACCTGGTGGGCGACGGCGAGGAGGGGGAGCGCCGGGCCAGCTCGGACGCCTACGACCTCGTCATTCTCGACATGCGGCTCCCCGGCAAGAGCGGCCTCGAGGTGCTGCGGTCGCTGCGCGACCGTGGGTTCGCGAAGCCGGTGCTCGTCCTCACGGCCCAGGACGCCGTCGACGCCAAGGTCACCACCCTCCGGGCCGGCGCCGACGACTACGTGACCAAGCCGTTCGCGTTCGAGGAGCTGCTGGCCCGCGTGGAGGCGCTGGCCCGGCGCCCCCGGGCCATCGCCTCGCCCACCCTCCAGGTAGCGGACCTCGAACTCGACCTCGGCACCCGCGAGGTGCGCCGCGGCGGACAGAAGGTGGAGCTGACCCCGAAGGAGTTCACCGTCCTCGAGTACCTCATGCGCCATCAGGGGCGGGTGGCCAGCCGGACGCTGATCACCGAGTACGCCTGGGGCTACCACTTCGATCCCGGCACGAACATCGTGGACGTCGTGATCAACCATCTGCGCAAGAAGATCGACGCCGGTCGCCGGCCCCGGCTGATCACCACCGTGCGCGGCGTCGGCTACATGATCAAGGCCTGACCGCGGCCCCGCCGCCCACCCCGCGATGTACAGCACCCGCACGCGGCTCACGACCGCCTATGCCGGCCTCCTGTTCGCCACGATGATGGCGTTCGGCGGTGCCCTGTACTTCGCCCGCCGGGCGTCGGCGTTCGAAGAACTGGGCATCCACGCGCGGCAGGAAGCCCACACGGTGCTCAACACGATCATCGCCGCGCAGGCCAACAACCGCGTGCTGACCACGATCTCGGAGAACCCGGTGAGCGGCGGCGTCGTCCAGCCAACGCCGGCCCTGAACGAGGTGATGGGGCGCCTGCCCGGCTACTTCCTGGTGCTCGACCCGCAGGACCGGCTGCTCTATTCGTCCGCCACCCTCCGCCTGCTCACCCAGGCCGATCAGGACACGGTGTACGGCGCGGGCCGGGCCCTCGTGACGAACGGCGCTTCGGCCGGCGTCCCGATCGGCGAGGACGAGGTCTTCCACGAACTGTTACTGGTGGCCGTCAGCGACACGGCGACGGGCCCCAATGTGTCGCGGGTGGTCGCCGGCCTGCCGACCTCCACGGCGGAACTCGCCCCCAACCTGCTCATCGGGACCATGCTCTTGCTGGCCCCACTGGTCCTGGTCATTTCCCTGGGCGCGGCCTACTATCTGGCGGGACGGGCGTTCAAGCCGGTGGAGTTGCTGATCAACGAGGTCGAGGCCATCACCGACGGGCGCAGTCTACACCGGCGGCTGCCCACCGATACCGCCGACGACGAACTGGGGCGCCTGGCCGAGACGCTGAACCGGATGATCGCCCGACTGCAGGCGTCGTTCGGCGCCCTCCGCCGGTTCACCGCCGACGCCAGCCACGAACTCAAGACGCCGCTCGCCGTGCTCCGGGCCGACATCGAACGGGCCACCCACCCGGGAACGCCGGAGGCGGACCAGCAGGTGGCGCTCGAGGAGGCCATGCAGGAAATCACGCGGATGGCCGACCTCGTCGACAGCCTGCTCACGCTGGCGCGCGCGGATGAGGGGCGGTTCGACCTCCACCGGGCCCCCGTCCATCTCGAGCCGATCGTTCGGGACGTGACCGAGACGGCCACCATCCTCGGCGAGGAGTCGGGGATCGCGGTGACGCTGCCCCTCGTGGAGGACGGGGTGGTGTTGGGCGATGCGGCGCGGCTGCGACAGCTGTTTCTGAATCTCGTCACCAATGCCATCAAGTACACGCCGCGCGGCGGCAAGGTGGAGATGACGTTGAGCCACCGCAACAACAACTCCATCGCGTTCGCGGTGCGCGACAGCGGCATGGGAATCTCGGCCGCCGACCTCCCCTATGTGTTCGAGCGCTTCTGGCGGGCCGACCGGGTGCGCTCTCGCGCCTCGGAGCGGGGAGGCTTCGGGCTCGGCCTCGCCATCGCCCAGTGGATCGTGCAGGCCCACGGCGGTACGCTCACGGTGCAATCGCGTCTTGGCCGGGGGAGCGTGTTCACCGTGCTGCTGCCGATGCTCGACGAACCCGACCCGGCCGCGGCCACCGGGACCGGAGAGGCGCAACCGGGGTGACGGGACAGCCACGAGTTTCTAACCGGCGCTTCATCGATTCTTAATCTGGTGACTATTCCGATCCTTTGGCGAGTTCGTAGGTTACCCGGTGCAAGCTCAGTGTGTTGTCCCTCCCTCAGGCCGGACTTGCGAGGACCATGTTCAACAACCTGATCGAATCGAAGGCGAAGCGGCAGCGGACCGCCGGCGGCATGTTCATGAGTTTCGTGATCCACACCGTGCTCATTGGCGGTGCGGTGTACGCGACGGCGAACGCCGCGCAGAAGCTCGAGAAGCCGAAGGCCGAGAAGGTCGACTTCGTCACCGTGCAGAAGAAGGAACCGCCGCCGCCGCCGAAGGAGAAGGCGCCGCCGCCGCCCGACGTGGTGGTGAAGCCGCCGCCGCCGAAGGGCTTCCAGGTGCTGTCGGCCCCGATCAAGATCCCCGACGTGCTCCCGAAGATCGACCTCTCCAAGAGCGTCACCAACGCGGCCGACTTCAGCGGCAAGGGCGTAGCCGGCGGTATCGCCAAGGGCGTGGCCGGCGGAACGGCTCCCCCGAACGAGAACAACACGTTCTACGCGTTCCAGGTGGAGAAGCAGGTCGAGTCCGACCCCAGCAATCCGGGGCCGCGCTATCCCGACATGCTGCGTTCGGCGAACGTCGAGGGTGAGGTGATTGCCCAGTTCGTCGTCGACACCAACGGGCGCGCGGACATGAGCACCTTCAAGGTGATCAAGTCGTCCCACGAACTGTTCACGCAGGCCGTCAAGAACGTGCTCGAGCGCGACCGGTTCCGTCCCGCGGAAATCGGCGGGCACAAAGTGAAGCAGCTCGTGCAGCAGCCGTTCCAGTTCAGTCTCGGCGGTCGCTAGTCTCTCCCGGCCGCCGCATACGCGGTCGCTCACCCCGCATCCCTTATCGGAGCTCGACGAATTATGGATGTCTCAATGCTTGGTCTGTGGCGCTCGATGGGCTATTTCGCCAAAGGCATTGTGTTCGTGCTGGCGGCGATGTCTGTCTACTCCCTGACGATCATGGTCTCGAAGTGGTGGAGCCTGCGCCGCGCGCAGAAGGAAACGATCAAGTTCGCCCCCGAATTCTCCCAGTTCCTCGAGGAAGACAACCTCACCGAGGCGATCAACCTGGCCGAGAGCTACAAGCGGTCGCACGTGGCCCTCGTGCTCGGCGGCGCGCTGGGTGAAGTGAAGCCTCTCATCCAGGACGGATCGGTCACCGTCGCCGACATCAACTCGGCGGAGCGGGCCGTGGAGCGCAACATGCTCCTGGAAATCACCAACCTGAAGCGCGGGCTGGCCGTGCTCGCCACGGTGGGCGCCACGGCGCCCTTCGTGGGACTGCTCGGCACCACGATGGGTATCGTGAACGCGTTCCAGGGCATGGCGGTGTCGGGTTCCGGCGGTCTGGCGTCGATCGGTGGCGGTATCTCCGAGGCCCTGATCACGACGGCGTTCGGACTCATCGTCGCCATCCCGGCCGTGTGGGCGTACAACTACTTCACCACCAAGATCGATAACCTCACGGCGGAAATGACGTACGTGTCGAAGGAAATGATCGACTACCTGATCAAGGGTGTGTCGGGCGAGTTCGGCCGGTCGCGGTTCACGCGCGAGTTCAACGCGTCGACGAGCGCGGGCGCCCCGATCAAGCAGTAGCCGAGTCCCTTCGACGGAGGAGTCTGGCCCATGGCATTCTCACCAACCAGCGGGGGCAGCGTGCAGAGCACGCCCAACGTGACGCCGATGATCGACGTCATGCTGGTGCTGCTGATCATCTTCATGGTGGTCACGCCTGCCCTGCTGGCGGGGTTCAACGCAACCCCGCCCGACGCGCAGAACATCAAGGACCATCCGGAGGATTCGAACACCGACCAGGTGCTCGGTATCGACAAGGATGGGAATTACTACTTCAACAAGAAGCTCATCACGTTCGATCAGATCGCGCCGACCCTCAACACGATCTATTCGCAGCCCGACCGCGACGACTACATCCTCTACATCAAGGCTGACAAGGATCTGCCGTACGGAAAGGTGCTCGATGTCGAGGATCTCGCCGCGAAGAACGGCGTTCGGGTGGTGGCGATGATCGGTGAGCAGAAGCCGAACACGGTATCCACCGTGCCGGGTGACGTGATCAATCCGTCCACCGAAGGGGGGGCCAAGTAATGGCGATGTCAACCGGTGGAACCGGCGGGCTCACCAACGAGCCCAACATGACCCCGATGATCGACGTGCTCCTCGTGCTGCTGATCATCTTCATGGCCGCGCTGCCGAGCATGCGGAAGGCCATCGATCTGCAGCTGCCCGACCCCAATCCGTCGGTGCAGCCGGCCAACGCGAAGTCCGACCAGATCGTGCTCGAGGTGGGCGTCGACGGCTGCTACGCGATCAACACCGAGATCCTCAACCACGACCAGTTGGCCCAGCGGTTGCACGACATCTACGACCCGCGCCCCGACAAGATCATCTTCGTCAAGGGCGATCCTCGCGTGAAGGTCCAGGACGTGATCGACGCCATGGACATCTCGCGCGGGGCGGGCGTCAAGGTCATCGGCGTTCCCCCCAAGGATACGCCGGGGAGCGCGGCGAGCGGTTCGTGTAAGGGCTGATTCGGGCTCCGGTTCCAGATTTCGTGGTACGGCGGGCGAACCCTTCGGGGTGCGCCCGCCGTATTACTTTCTTGGACGGGCGGCCCCCACGCCCCCGCATTCCCCATGACGATGCCACCCAGCTCCGACCCGACGCCGCGTCCAGCCCGGCCGCCATACCGCGTGCCGCTCGGATTGCCGAAGGGGCGTGAAAATCGCCGCTTCGGGACCGTCGTGTCGCTCCTCCTCCACCTCCTGATCCTCTATCTGCTGATCACCCCCTTCGTCGTCCACCACCCGATCCACGAGATGGCGCAGGGGGCAGGGGGCCCGGGACCAGCTGGCGGAGGCGGAGGGGGGCATGGAGGCACGGGAGGACAGACCCGGCGCGCCACCGAGCACCTGGAGTTCGTGTCCGTGGCACCGGCGCCCAAGCCGGCCCCACCGGCCGTACAACCGCCGCCGCCCAGGCCCCAGCCCGTAAAGCCACCGGTGGTGCCCAAGCCCGAGGTGACCCCGCTGGCCATCACTCCCACGCCCACGATCGCGGCGCCGGCCCTCAAGCCGCTCGACGTCTCGCTGGTGAGCGGTGCGGGTGGAGGCTCCGGAAACGACGGGAGCCGCGGAAATGGACCCGGGCGAGGGGGCGGTGTGGGGTCCGGGGTCGGCACCGGGCGCGGATCGGGCAACGGGCCCGGTACGGGCGGCGGGACGCAGGGGAACTATCCGCCGCAGCCGATCGAGGTTTTCCTGCCGCCGTACCCGATTCCGGACAACGTGAAGGGCTTCCACCTGGTGGCTGAGTTCGACGTGGATTCCACCGGTCGGGTACTGAGCATGGATTTCACGCCCACCCCGAACCGGGGCTACAACCGGCGTCTCAACGACGTCTTCCGGTCGTTCAAGTTCCGCCCCGGGACCATGCCGGACGGGACCCCGATCCATATGAAGGCGCAGATCGTCGTCGATCTGTACTGACGCGTGCTTCGCCGGGGGGCATATGCCCCCGCCGGAGCGGGAAATTCGCGCCGCCGCGCCCGGGCCGTGACGGCCGCCGCCGCACCGGCCAATCCCCGAGATCTCCCCTTACATCCCGCGCCGACGCGGGGTTATCTTTGCGCGGCTTCCCGCCTCCGGCGCGCCCCCTGCGGGCCGACCTCCCAGCTCCAACCGGGATCTGCATGTCGCAAGTGACCGCCCCGCTCGACGAGTCATCGGCACAGCCGCACACCGGATTCATCAAGGCCATCACACTCACCGACGCCACGATGCTCGTGGCCGGGGCGATGATCGGCTCCGGCATCTTCATCGTCTCGGCGGACATGGGGCGGTCGGTGGGCTCCCCCGGGTGGCTCCTCATGGCCTGGCTGCTCACCGGGGTGATGACGTGTTTCGGGGCGCTCACCTACGGCGAACTGGCGGCGATGTTCCCCCGAGCCGGCGGCCAGTACGTCTTCCTGCGCGAATCCTTCAGCCCCCTCGTGGGCTTTTTGTACGGATGGACCCTGTTTGCCGTGATTCAGACCGGCACGATCGCCGCCGTCGGGGTGGCGTTCGGCAAGTTTTTGGGAGTGCTCGCGCCCAGCGTCTCCCCCGCGCTGTACGGATGGTTCCCGCATACCGCCGCCTGCGTCGGCTGGCTGGGCTGCAGCGACCCGACCCAGGCCATCGAGTTCGGTCTCTCGCCGCAGCGGCTGATCGCGCTGCTGTCGATCGGTGTGCTCACCTGGGTCAACCTGCGGGGCGTGCGCGAGGGAAAGTTCGTCCAGACGTCGCTGACGATCGTGAAGACGGGGGTGCTGATCCTCCTGATGGGGCTCGGGCTCACGGTCGGGCGGAATGCGACGGCGATCGCGGCAAACTTCGGCCACGGCCAGTTCTGGGGGCACGTGGACCTCAACGGAGCCTGGGTCGTGGCGTTCGGCGCCGCGTTCGTCGGTTCCCTGTTCTCGAGCGACGCCTGGAACAACGTCACCTTCGCGGCGGCCGAAGTGAAGAATCCGCAGCGCAACCTTCCCCTGGCGCTGATCATGGGCACGGGGCTGGTGACGGGGCTGTACTTCCTGACGAACGTGTCGTACCTGAGCGTGCTCCCCTTTCACGGAGATCCCAATGGGGCGACGGTCCTCGCCCGCGGGCTGACCCATGCGACGCAGGATCGGCTCGGCACCGCCGCCATGGAGCAGATGTTCGGCGCGGCGGGCGGCACGATGATGGCCGTCGGCATCCTGATCTCGACCTTCGGGTGCATGAACGGGCTCATTCTGGCCGGGGCGCGCGTGTACTACGCGATGTCGCGGGACGGCCTGTTCTTCCGGGCGGCCGGCAATCTGAGCGGGCGGGGGGTGCCGGCGGTGGGGCTGGTCCTGCAGTCGGTGTGGACGGCGATCCTCTGCCTCAGCGGCACCTATGGTCAACTGCTCAACTATGTGATCTTCGCCAACCTGGTCTTCTACGTGCTGACGAGCGCCGGGCTGTTCATTCTGCGACGCAGGCGGCCGGACGCCGAGCGCCCGTATCGGGTGATCGCGTATCCGTTCGTGCCGGCCGTGTACCTCGCCATGGCGGCGGGGGTTATGATTCTGATTCTGATGTCGCCGCATTCGCGGACGGAGGCGGTTTCCGGTCTCGTGATCGTGGCGATCGGCATTCCCGTGTATTTCCTGTGGCGCGCCGTGGCGAAGCCAGCGCTTTGATGGCGGCGCGCTGCAGCTGGGGCCGTCGTCCGCGATTGCGGACGCCGGGTCCGATTCGAACGACGACCGCGCGGCATCTGGCCGCGACCGGCGTCTGCCTGTCACCTTGGAGAACGACAACGATGCATCGGATGGATTCCGTGTTGCGCCGTGCCTTCCCCCTGCTGCTTGCACTGCTGCTGGCCGTATTGATGAGCGGTCTCATGGCGCCGGCCGCGCATGCGCAGTCTCCCGCCGGCCCCGCGGTGACCGCGGCGGTGCAGGCGGCCACGCCCGCCACCCCGCAGGAAGCCGGCGGCGAGGCCAACCTCAAGATTCCCGACCTGAGCGTCGTGAACTTCCTCGGCATGCCGGGGCACACGCTCCTCATGTACGGGCTCCTCATCTGCGCCCTCGGCTTCGTGTTCGGGATCACGATCTTCCGACAGCTCCAGCGGCTGCCCGTCCACGAGTCGATGCGGGAGATGTCGGAGCTGATCTACGAGACCTGCAAGACCTACCTGATCACGCAGGGCAAGTTCCTGTTGATCCTCGAGATCTTCATCGGGTCGGTGATCCTGCTCTACTTCGGCGTGCTGCAGCACCTCGAGCCGGTGCGGGTGGCGATCATTCTCGCCTTCAGCGTGCTCGGCATTGCCGGCAGTTACGGTGTGGCCTGGTTCGGCATTCGCGTGAACACCTTCGCCAACTCGCGCACGGCGTTCGCGTCGCTCAAGGGCAAGCCGTACCCCTGCTATTCGATTCCGCTGCGCGCCGGTATGAGCATCGGCATGCTGCTCATCAGCGTCGAACTCACGATGATGCTGTTCATCCTGCTGTTCGTGCCGGGTGACTACGCGGGTCCCTGCTTCATCGGCTTCGCGATCGGTGAGTCGCTGGGCGCGGCCGCCCTGCGCATCGCGGGCGGCATCTTCACCAAGATCGCCGACATCGGCTCGGATCTGATGAAGATCGTGTTCAACATCAAGGAAGACGACGCCCGGAACCCGGGCGTGATCGCCGACTGTACCGGCGACAACGCCGGCGATTCGGTGGGCCCGAGCGCCGACGGCTTCGAGACCTACGGCGTGACCGGCGTTGCCCTGATCACCTTCATCCTGCTCGCCGTCAAGGATCCGACCGTCAAGGTGCAGCTGCTCGTCTGGATCTTCGTGATGCGCATCGTGATGATCCTCGCCAGCGGGATCTCCTACCTGGTCAACGAAGCGTTCGCCAAGGCCAAGTACGAGCACGCCGACGACATGAACTACGAGCACCCGCTGACCTCGCTGGTGTGGCTCACGTCGATCATCTCGGTGGCCCTGACGTTCCTCGTGTCCTACCTCGTGATTCCGACGCTGAGCGGCAACCCCACCTTCTGGTGGAAGCTGTCGGCCGTGATCACCTGCGGCACCCTGGCCGGCGCGATCATTCCGGAGTTCGTGAAGGTGTTCACCTCCACGAGTTCCAAGCACGTCGCCGAAGTCGTGGAATCCTCCAAGCAGGGCGGGGCGTCGCTCAACATCCTGTCGGGCCTCGTGGCCGGTAATTTCAGCGCGTTCTGGATGGGCATCACGATGGTGGTGCTCATGGGCGCGGGCTACGAGGTCAGCCGCCACGGCTTCGAGATGCTCATGCTGGCGCCGGCCGTGTTCGCCTTCGGCCTCGTGGCGTTCGGCTTCCTCGGCATGGGCCCGGTCACGATCGCCGTCGATTCCTACGGGCCGGTGACGGACAACGCCCAGTCGGTGTTCGAGCTCTCGACGATCGAGCAGATCCCCAACATCGCGGCGTCGCTGAAGAGCGACTACGGCTTCGACGTGAACTTCGAGCGCGCCAAGCACCTGCTCGAGGAGAACGACGGCGCCGGCAACACCTTCAAGGCGACGGCCAAACCGGTGCTCATCGGCACCGCCGTCGTCGGGAGCCACGACGATGATCTTCTCGATCATCGTGGCGCTCACCAGCGGCCTCACGCAGAACCTCGACAAGCTCTCGATGCTCCATCCGCCGTTCCTGCTCGGGCTCATCACGGGCGGCGCGATCATCTACTGGTTCACCGGCGCCAGCACGCAGGCGGTGACCACCGGCGCCTACCGGGCCGTGGAGTTCATCAAGGCCAACATCAAGCTCGAGGGCGTCACCAAGGCATCGGTGGAGGACTCCAAGAAGGTGGTGGAGATCTGCACCCAGTACGCGCAGAAGGGGATGTGGAACATCTTCCTCGCCGTCTTCTTCGCCACGCTCGCCTTCGCGTTCCTGGAGCCGTACTTCTTCATCGGCTACCTGATCTCGATCGCCGTGTTCGGGTTGTATCAGGCGATCTTCATGGCCAACGCCGGCGGGGCCTGGGACAACGCCAAGAAGATCGTCGAGGTCACGCTCAAGCAGAAGGGAACGGAGCTCCACAACGCGACCGTGGTCGGCGATACCGTGGGCGATCCGTTCAAGGATACCTCGTCGGTGGCCCTCAACCCGATCATCAAGTTCACCACCCTGTTCGGGCTGCTGGCCGTCGAACTCGCCGTGTCGATGACGGCGACCCAGGGCTCCACGGTCACAACGCTCCTGGCCGCGGCGTTCTTCGCCGTGTCGCTGGTGTTCATCTGGCGTTCCTTCTACCGCATGCGCATCGAGGTCGGGGCGGCGTGATCGACGCTGCCTCTCCCCGGTCCGGGAGGCCATACCTGGCATGAACCAACTGTTCGCGAGGAAGTCGGTCGCCGATTTCGAGGCCGACGTTGCCGAACATGGCGGGCTCAAGCGCTCGCTCGGCAAATGGCACCTCACGGCGCTCGGCGTCGGCGCGACCATCGGCGCCGGCATCTTCGCGACCACCGGCACGGCCATCGTGGGCGACGCTGCGCGCCCCGGGGCCGGGCCGGCCATCATCTTCTCCTTTCTCCTCACCGCCGTGGCCTGCGGGTTCGCGGCGCTGTGTTACGCCGAGTTCGCCGCCATGGTGCCGGTGGCGGGCTCGGCGTATACGTACGCCTATGCCTCGATCGGCGAGTTCGTGGCCTGGATCATCGGCTGGGATCTCATCATCGAATACGCCGTGGGCAACATCGGTGTCGCCATCGGATGGGCCGGCTATTTCCGGGAGCTGATCGGCCACTTCGGCGTCAACCTGCCGGCGTGGATGGCCACCGATTACCGCTCGGCGCACGATGCGTTCCGGCAACTGGCGTCGGGCGGCGGCGATGCCACCACCCAGTACCTGGCGTCCGCCTGGTCGGCGGCGCCGCACCTGTTCGGTGTCCCGGTCATCATCAATCTCCCGGCGGTGGCCGTGGTGGCGTTGATCACGGTGATCCTCGTCATCGGCATCAAGGAGTCGGCCGACACGAACAACGCGATGGTCGTCCTCAAGGTCGCCATCATCCTGTTCTTCATCGCCGTCGGCGCCTTCCTCATCCACCCGCACAACTGGACGAATCCCGCTACCGGGGGCTTCAATCCCAACGGGATCAAGGGCATCAGCGCCGGCGCCGCGATCATCTTCTTCAGTTACATCGGGTTCGACGCCGTGTCGACGGCCGCCGAGGAGACCAAGGATCCGCCGAAGGACATGCCCTTCGGGATCATCATGAGTCTCGTCATCTGCACCGTGCTGTACATCGCGATCTCGATCGTGATGACTGGCATGGCTCCCTGGCAGAACCTCGGCACGGCGGAGCCGATGATCACGGCGCTGCGCTTTGCGGAGGGTCCGTCGGCACTCATCAACGCGTCGCGGTTCATCGTCGCCCTCGGCGCCGTGATTGCCATGGGCAGCGTGTTGCTGGTGTTCCAGCTCGGGCAGCCGCGCATCTTCTTCTCGATGGCGCGCGACGGGCTGCTGCCGCCGGTGCTCGCCAAGGTGCACCCGAAGTACAAGACGCCGTACGTGGGCACGATTCTCACCGGCGTGTTCGTGGCGTCCTTTGCGGCCTTCGCGAACATCGCCGAGGTGGTGGACCTCACGAACATCGGCACCCTGTTCGCGTTCGTGCTCGTGTCCGCCGGCGTGATCTTTCTGCGCCGCATCGAGCCCGAACGACGCCGGCCGTTCCGCGTTCCCTGGGTTCCGCTCACCCCGCTGATCTCGATCGCGGCCTGCTTCTATCTGATGTGGCAGCTGCCCACGGTCACCTGGATCCGGTTCGGTGTGTGGCTCGTGATCGGGCTCGTGCTGTACTTCACGTACGGGTACACACACTCCACGCTGCGCAAGCGGCACCCGGGAGAGGGCGCGGCGTGACGGCGAGCGAGGGCACGCCCCGGCGCGGACTGTTGCGCCGCATCAGCCTCTCGCAGTGGATCATCATCTCGATGGTGGTCGGAATTCTGGTCGGGTGGGCGTTTCCGGAGTCGGCGCGCAGCGCCCACCACGGCTGGGCGGCCCCCGATCTCAAGATCTGGGCGACCCTGTTCCTGCGGATGATCAAGTCCCTGATCGTGCCGCTGATCTTCGGCACGCTCGTCGTCGGCATCGCCGGCCACGGCGACGACATGAAGCGCGTGGGACGGCTCGCCCTGCGGGCCATCATCTACTTCGAGGTCGTGACCACGTTGGCGCTGGCCGTGGGCCTGCTCGTGGTGAACGTGGTGAGGCCGGGGGTCGGCGTGGACCTCGGCGGGGCGAACGCCGCCCAGACGTCGGGGTTGGCGGCGACGCACGCGACGTTCAGCGGCGTACTGACGCATACCATTCCGCAGAGCTTCTTCGAGGCGGCGGCGAACAACGAAGTGCTGCAGATCGTGTTCTTCGCGATCCTGTTCGCCGTGGCGCTCTCCCAGCTGCCCGCCGGCAGCGCCAAGAGCACGATGCTCTCGTTCTGCGAGGGACTCTCGCAGGTGATGTTCAAGTTCACCGGCATCGTGATGTGGTTCGCGCCCATCGGCATCGGCGCCGCGATTGCGGTGACGGTGGGGACGAGCGGCATGGATGTGCTGCGCAAGCTGGCCGTGCTCGTGCTCTCGCTCTACGCGGCGCTGGTGATCTTCGCCCTCGTCGTGCTGCTCCCCGTGGCGGCGCTGTTCAAGGTGCCCATCCGGCGCTTCATTTCGGCGGTCAAGGAGCCCTGGCTCATCGCCTTCACCACCGCGTCGTCGGAGGCCGCGCTCCCGCTGGCCATGGAGCGGATGGAGGAGATGGGCGTGCCGCGGCGCATCGTGGCCTTCGTCATTCCCACCGGGTACTCGTTCAACCTCGATGGCACGACGCTCTATCTGGCGCTGGCCTCCGTGTTCGTGGCCCAGGCGGCGGGCATGCACATGTCCATCGGGCTGCAGCTCGGCATGATGCTCACCCTCATGCTCACGAGCAAAGGGGTGGCCGGTGTGCCGCGGGCGGCGCTCGTGATTCTGGCCGGGGCGCTCGGGCAGTTCAATCTGCCGCTCGACGGCGTGGCCATCCTGCTCGGCGTGGACGCCTTCATGGACATGGGTCGGACGTCGATCAACGTGCTCGGCAATTGCCTGGCGTCGGTGGTGATGGCCCGGGTCGAGGGGGAGCTGCCGGGGTGAGCCGGCGCCGAAACCCGACCAAGGCGCCCGACGCCGGCTAGTTCCCGCCGGTGCCACCCCCGGCGCGTCGGATCGCCGCCCAGATCAACGGCTCCGTCGCCTCGCTTTGCCCCCGGTATTGCGGCCGGAAGCCGTACAGGATCACGTGCCCCTTGCCCAGCGACACGTCCACCATCGCCGCCTTCCCGTTGAGCCTGGAGCCTCCCAGCAACCAGCCGGAGAGCAGGGGATCGCCGCTGGCCGGATAGCTCGCCACCACCTTCGCGCGCGACGGATCCGTGACGTCGAATGCCGGGCTCGCTTCGAACCAGACGCCCGGAACCGGAGCGGTCATCCCGGCGGTGAGCGGATTCGCGGCATTGAGGTCCACGGCGAGGATCGATCCCGGCGCGTAGAACTCGGTGCTCTTCACGCCCGCCAGCACGTTCGTCACCGGCAGCTCGAACGCGTCGATGGCGTATTCGCTCGCCTTGTTGAACGCCAGCAGCGTACCGCCGGCCTCGACGAACGCGCGCAACGCCGCGGCCCCCTCGGCGCCCAGCCCGCCCTGGAGGGAATCGGGGTAGGGGGCGCGCAACCCGTTCTCGATCTGCCGGGCGTTCTGGTCGGGGAGAATGACCACGTCGAAGCGGCGGTTGAGACTTCCGGCGCGAACGTCGCGGTCCACGATCGATGTGAAGGCCACGTGGTTCACGTCGAACAGCCACCGCGTCCACCCCTCGTCCATGGGCGCCGAGTAGCTGCGGTAGATCGCCACCCGCGGTGAGGCGCTGCCGGAGAGTCCGGCCACCCGGCGGTGCGGCTCGGCCACCGCGGCAATCGGCGCCCCCGTCGGCGGGGGCGCGCCGTCCACGGCGGCGATGTCGACCCCGAACAGCAGCGGCAGCGTCTGCGCCGTCACGTCGTATGGGCGCTTCGGCGGTCCGCCCGGATACTCGAACAGGTTCGGATACTTCTGCCGCTCGAGCATCGTGTTGGCGTACCCGCCAAAGGGCTGGCGGGTGAGCACCACATAGCTGCCGGCGGGGAAGGTACGTCCCCCGGCCGCCACCGGTGCCGTCGCCGTGCGAACCTCCACCTGCCCGTGCTGCAGCGCCCAGAGCATCCGCTGCAGCGCGGTGGTGTCGCGCTGCGTTGCGGGAATCACGTACGCGGCGGGAATCGTATCCCAGGTCCAGGGGTGGTCCGCCGCCATCGCGCGATCGCCGAGCGTGGCGTAACTCTCGACCCAGGGCTTCCGGTCGCGCGCCGCCTGCTGCAGCAGGGCCCAACTCGCCTCGGCCTGATACCGTACGATGTCGCCGATTCCCCACCGGCCGCCCGCCCAGAGCGCCGGATAGTTCCAGGTGGAGGTCTTGGCATCGTATCCCCGGCCGGTGCCCAGCCGTGCGAACGGCACGTCCACGGCGGTGGCGAGGCGCGCGCTCGCCGTCTCGGTGAGAATCCGGATGCCGCGGTGGTACAAGGAGAATTGCCGCGCCGGCGACCACTGGTCGTACGACGCGTTGTTGGCCACTCCGGTGAAGCCATCGGCGATCATCTTCCACGTCATCGCCATGCCCATCTCATTCGTGCCGCTCGTGAGAATGGGGTCGATGTTGGGATCCACGGGATCCATGTACGGCGGAATGAAGATGCGCCCTGCGCCGCCGCCCTGCTGGTGGATGTCGTTCACGATCTCGGGATCCCAGCGTCCGTACAGCGAATCGACGGTGTACCGGGTTTCGACCTGGGTGAACGCGTACCAGTCGCGGTTGTCGTCGTGCCCCACGTACTTGTGGTAGAGCTCGGGGGGTGACGTGCCCTCGGCCGGCGTGCCGAGCGTCTGCCGGTACCAGTTGCCGACGATGTCCACGCCGTCGGGGTTGAGCGACGGCACCATGATCACGATCGTGTTGGCGAGGATCGCCTTCGCTTCGGGCGTATCGCCGCGCGCCAGCCGGTCGGCGAGCACCATCGGGGTGAGAATCCCGCCGACTTCCGTGGAGTGGATGCTCGACGTGATCATCACCACGTTCCGTGCCTGCGCGACGAGGGACGGCAGTTCGCCCGCCGTGCGCAGCCGCGGGTCCATCAACTTCCGCTGGATCTGCCGGAAGTGGTCGAGATTGGCGAGCGTGGCCGAATCCGAGAAGAAGACGGCGAGGAAGGGCCGTCCCTCGGTCGTCTTGCCGAGCACGTGGAGCTGGACGCGCGGGCTCGCCTTGTCGATGGCCTGGAAGTAGGCGACGATCTGCTTCCACTCCGGGAGCTTGCGGTCGGTGCCGGGCGCCCAGCCGAGGATCGAGGCGGGGGAGGGGATGCCGCCCCCCTGGGCGCGGGCCTGAGGGGCGACAGTGATGCAGGCCCCGAGCACGAGCAGTGCGCGACGGAACATGGCGAACAGGGTTGGGGACGGAACGGAAAGCGGTCATGCGCGAGACGCCGCGCATGACCGCCAAGTTTCCGCTCCGGCGCAGCCGCCGTCAAGCAGTTTCTGTGCGTCGCCATTTCTGGTGGGGCTGGCGACGGTCGTGAGACGCGCACCCTAGCGCCTCGTGTCCCGCTCGGGCGAGCTACACTAGAACCGGAACGACAGGGTAACTGGTATGTAGGTGTCGGGTACGATGTTGAAGGGTCTGACCTTCACATGGAAGTATCTGGCATCGAGTCGTCCGTGTATGGCCCCGAACGCGAAATCAACGCCCGCGCCGGCAGCCATGCTGAGGTCATTCTGGGCCGGCCCACCGATAATCACCCTGATTGCATTCAAGCCATGGTAAACGTCACGAAAACTCTGCGCGAAGTGGTAAACACCGGCGCCCAAAATGACGAACGGTGAAATGCGCCCCCGCCGCACCGGAACCACGAGATTCAGGGACCCGGAAATCCGGTGGTCATCCCGACCAGTGCGGTCCGTAAAGCGAACGTAGCTCAACTCCGGCCTGAGCAAGACCGGGAACGCCGCGAAAGTCAGATCCGCGCCCCCAGTTACGGTGAGTCCAGTACCTGCCGTCTGACGCAGGCGACCGTATGGCAACGCAACTCCCATCCCGATGCTCGGAGCAACACCCTGTACGAGCGACTGCGCGCTGACGTCGCTGACCACGAAGGTCGTACAGGCAAAGACGAACGCTACTTGAAGCCTGTGAATTGAGTTTCGCATCGCGGCACCTCCGGCTGGTATCCTGCAATCCCGTGGCGCGCCCGGAGTTCCCATCGGACGTGCTCTTGAGTCACCAGTCCTTGGTCACGACTGGGCAGAACGCGTAGTCGACACAAATGTTGACGTAGGAGCTAAAGGCAAACTTCGTCGTGTCCCCGAGAGCAACAAATTCCGACAGTATTCCCGCGAACATTACGTTCCTACCCGGCCCAGCCGAAAATACCGGGCCACCACTATCGCCATAATTGAATAGCGACGAATCAATCGTCAGGCACTGCCACTCGTACGTGGAATCTCGATCAGGGACATGAAAGTCCATGCAGGAATTGGTCACCACGCCCGAATGCCAACCCGTCCTTGCTCCAACATGGTCGAGCGATACGCCTTCCCACGGTTGGTCGTCCGATGTCCCCGTAATGGTGCGCAAGCTGTCCCTACTTAGCCACGTCGTAGTGGAGTACGTGTCGCGGCCAACCGTCACGGCGACGTAGCCGGAATCCGCCTCCGGATTGGACGAAACATACCCGATTTCGGCCACATCGGCCGCGCGGCAGTGCGTGTACCCCGAATCGCAGCCTGTAGTGCTCCAATACGGATCGGCGACTTCATAACCCATGTAGTATGACGAGTTGAACATGAGCCAATCGCCGCCCTGATACATGGCTGAGCCATCACTCCCCCCGCCAGTTGACGACGTGCAGTGCGAGGCGGTGAGCGCGACCCACGGAGCTGGGTCGGTATGCATCTTTGCATTGACGCCGAGCGTACACGTGTAGAAGTGCGTCGCATCGAGATATCTCCAGATGCCTGCGCTTGCTCGCACTCCGGGCCTGAAGGCGTCCGCGAGATCCTGAGTCAGAGTCGCGTTCCTGGCAGCCCCGTCACCGCCACGCACGATGTTCAGTGCTTCGAGAGGGATTCCGAACGCCGTCGCCTGCCGCTTGATGTCGTCATCAACGGATGGGCTTGGCGAATAGATGTCAACTCTGTTCGTCGTGACGTGAATGCCGATCGCCGTGACCCAGCGCCCAACGGCACCTTCCAGCTCTTCCTTCCAGTTGTATAACTGGCGATAGTCGTAATGGGCGGGCGCGCTCAGCGCCTGGGTGACGGCCTCTCCCGCGACTCCCGCTTTCCACCGCCGGTTGACCGAGGCGACCGCCGCCGCTGCGTTCGCGTCCGCGGTCAGTGCCACGTGCGGGTGTCCGTCAGAACCCACGAATACGCCAGCAAATCCCGGGACGCTGTCCGCGATTGCGAGGAACGCCGCTTGCTGCCCGAAAACTCGGGGGCGGGAGCCGGCGATCACGGACCGCGCCACGTCCTCAGGATGTGAAAGCTCCGGTGTCGGAGCTGACGGCTCAGCGCACGCCGTCGCGGCGAGCGTGCCGAAAACCACAAGCCAACGTTGCGTGATCCGCATTGCCCCCCTCCACAGTTGGGACGTGGAGGCTGCCATAACGCGACACCATGCGCGGGGGGGGGGGGAAATTTGTCAATAGGTAAAAACTGTGATAGTGTCCACACCGGTGGACGATTCACCTCATCGCAAGCTCCCAAGTGGCCGTGGGACTCAGCCACTTGCCGGGAGGACTTACAGAGTATCACCCAGAAAGTGCAGCGCGGCACGCACCGCGCCGCGGGCGGGCACCACGTCCTCGGTGGCCAGGTGGGCGCCCGGCACCGCGTGCTTGAGGCGATGCACCAACCGCTTGCGCAACGAGCCGCCGCGGCTGAGTAGTCCCCCACTCACCGCCACCGGGATCGCCGCCCGCTCGTCGGTGAACAGCTGCCGTGCCAGGGCCCGGACGTGGAGCGTCAGCTCCTCCGTGGCCAGATCGAGCAGGGAGTTCGCGCGCTGATCGCCGGTGTCCGCCACCTGCACGACCACGGGGGCGAGCGCTGCGAGGGCGTTGGGGGTGGCGGTCGCAGCCCAGGCCACGAGGTCGGCCACCTCGCTCGATTCGGTGGCCGTGAGCACGGCTCCCGTGAGCGCCGTCTCCGGCTCGCGTCCATCGGCCGCCGCGGTGACGATCGACAGCGCCCTCCGGCCGATCCAGACCCCTCCCCCCTCGTCACCGATCACCGGCCCCCAGCCGCCGCAGCGACCCATCGCGCCGGTCGGCCCGCGCCCCACGGCCACCGACCCCGTGCCGGCGAGCAGGAGAATGCCCGTGCCCTGGCCGAAGGCGTCGTCGAAGGCGACCGAGTAGTCCGTGTGGACGACCACTTCCTCGGCCAGGTCGCGGCTGTTGAGCGCCTCCCACAGCTCGAGGCGCAGCGACTCGCGCCCCACGCCGGCCACCCCCACGCAGATCACCCGCGGTTGTTCGTCGATGCCGGCCTGCTGCAGGGCCGCCCGCGCCGTCGATTCGATGACTTCGACGCTTTCCTCCACACGGTCGGCGCGCACGGCGCTTGGCGCGCCCGTCGCTTCGCCCATGGGGGTGCCCTGGTCGTCCGCCACGATCGCCGTGGTCTTGGTGCCGCCGCCGTCGATGCCGATTACGAGTGCCGTCATGTCGCGTGGACGTCGCGCCCGCGCCCGGAGGGCAGGAACGACGAGAGGGTTCCGGTGAGAAGGGTGAGGGTCGTACCGATGAGTACGTACCAGGGCCACGCGATCGCACCCAGCGGGGCGAGCGGCGCGGCGAGGGAAGGATACCCGGCGGCGAGCGGTTTTGCGAACACCACGATCGCCATCGCCGCGATGCCCACCGACATCCCCGTGATCGCGTCGCGCTGCCGGGCGCGTGGCACGAGAAGCGCCAGGAAGAATCCGCCGAGGAGGCCGCCGTACGTGAACGAGGCAATGGAGAGCGCGATGACCACGACCGGGGTTCCCTGCTGGCGGTAGAGCAGCGCGCCCACCGTCAAGACCAGCCCCCAGAAGAGCGCCAGCAGCTTGCCCACCCGGAGCGTGCGCGGGTCCGAGGCGGCGCGCCCCGTGAGCGGGAGGTAGATGTCGTGCGTGGCCGACGCGGCCAGGGCGTTGATCGTGCCCGAGAGGGTGCTCATCGTGGCGGCGACGATCGCCGCGATCACGAGGCCCAGCAGCCCGCTCGGCATCGCCTCGAGGATGAACGTCGGAAAGATGTTGTCCGGCGACGGGAAGGTGCGCCCCGCGAAATGCGCCCAGAGGCCGATCCCGATGATCAGGAACAGCGCCATCTGCGCGAGCACCGCCACGCCGCTGCCGATCACGGCCTTCTGCGCGTCGCGCAGCGAGCGCGCCGACAGCAGCCGCTGCACGATCAACTGATCGGCGCCGTGCGACGCCATCGACAGAAAGGCGCCGCCGAGGAGCCCGGCGAGCACGGTGTGCGGCCGGTCGAACCCCGTGTACCAATCGATGACCTGCAACTTGCCGGCGGCCTGCGCCGAGTGGAGGATCGCGCCCCAGCCGCCGCTCACCGAGCGTCCGAGGAGCACGACGGCCACGAGCCCGCCGGCGATGTAGATCCCCGCCTGGATCATCTCCGTCCAGACGACGGCCCGCATGCCGCCCTTGTACGTGTACAGCACGGTCAGCAGTCCCAGCACGAGGATCGCCGACGGCATCATGGCGCGCGGCGGCACGGCGCCGGTGCCGGCCAGAATCAGCGCCACGGGGATGGCCGTCGCGAAGATGCGCACCGAATCCGCCAGCACCCGCGTGCCCATGAACACGATCGAGGTGAACCGCCGCGTGGCGAGGCCGAACCGCCGTTCGAGCATCGCGTACGCCGTCACGATCTCGCCCTGGTAGTAGCGGGGCAGGAGCGTGTAGGCGAGGACGATGCGGCCGAGCAGGTAGCCCGCGACCACCTGGAGGAAGCCGAGGTTCCCGAGGTACGCCAGGCCCGGGATGCTGATGAACGTCAGCGCGCTCGTCTCGGTGGCAACCACCGAAAACATGACGGCCGGCCAGGGGATGTCCTGGCCGGCCACGAAGTAGTCGCGCGCGTCCTTCTGTCGGCGTCCCAGCCAGACGCCAAACGCCGTCGTCCCCGCCAGGTAGGCGACGAGGACGACGGCGTCGAGAGCGGAAAAGCCGCTACTCAAGCGGTGAAGGAGCTACCGCACCCGCACCCACCCGTCGCGTTCGGGTTCTTGAACGTGAATCCCGAACCCTGCATGGACGACACGTAGTCGATCGTCACGCCATTCAGGTACTGCGCCGAGAAGGGATCGACGAGGACGCGCCAGCCACCCTGGTCGACGACGAAGTCGTCGTCGGCCGCGGCGTCCTCGATAAGCAGTCCGTACTTGAACCCGCTGCAACCGCCCGGCTGCACGCTCACGCGCAATCCGCCGACGGCGGGATCCACGCCTTCCTGGTCCATGAACTTCTTGACTTCGGCGCTGGCGCCGTCGGTGACGGTCACCATGACTTCCGGCTGCTGACTGATGCTCATCTAATCCTCCAAGTCGTTGAGCGGCTTGTACTCCCGCTCATCTGCACGGGCGAAATATAGCGAGCCGGGCTAGTGCTTCAAGCGGCGATTCCGGCCCCCGTGACTGCTGTCACGGCCGGTGCGTCCGCCCGGGCCTGCTCGACGATGGCCGCCGCCGCCGGATCGACCGCCTCACCGAGCGCGTCGGCCAACGCGATACGAACTCCCCCGATCTTGTGATTGTTCCGGGTCGGATCCACGCGGTTGGTGAGGAGCACGATGAACAGGTCGCGCGCCGGGTCGATCCAGATCGACGTGCCGGTGAACCCCGTGTGGCCGAACGCCGAGGGCGACATCAGGTGGCCGCCCGAATTGGTGCCGTTCGGCTTCTCCCAGCCGATGGCCCGGTTGGACAGCGCCGAGTCCTGCACCGTGGTGAACTCGACCACGGTCTGCGGGCGAAACAGCCGGACCGACCCGAGCGCGCCGCCGTTCAGGTACATCTGGGCGAACCGGGCAAGGTCGCGGCCGCTGCTGAAGAGGCCGGCGTGGGCCGAGATGCCCCCCAGGTAGTAGGCGCGCTCGTCGTGAACGCGCCCCCGCAGCTTGCCCCCGCGGCGCGGGTCCACCTCGGTGGGCGCGATCCGGGGGCGGAGCGAATCGGGCGGGTTGTACATCGTCTCGTCCATGCCGAGCGGACCGAACACGTGCCGGGCCAGGTAGCGATCGAGCCGCTGGCCGCTCACCCGCTCGACGATCCGGCCGGCCAGATAGGCGCCGATGTCGCTGTAGACGAACCGGGTGCCGGGCGGCGCCTCCAGCGGCTCGGCCATCATCAGGCTGGCGATGCTGTCGGCGTCGGTGGTGATCTGGTCGTAGGCCCGGAAGGCCGGCAGCCCGGAGGTGTGGGTGAGCAGGTTGCGCACGGTCACCTCGGCCTTGTGCGGCCCCGTCCATTCGGGCAGGTAGCGCTGCACCGGCGCGTCCAGCGACACGCGGCCCGTCTGCACCAGCTGCATCATCGCCGACGTCATGCCGATGACTTTTGTCAGCGATGCGAGATCCCACATCGTGTTCTCGTCGGGGCGGGGGGATGCGCTCCAGTCGAGGTGGCCGGCGCCGTACGTGGCGAGGATGCCGGCGTGGTTTCCGATGACGGCGAACGCACCCGGAAACGCACGATCGCGAACCGCGGCATCGAGTACCTGGCGCAGCGTATCGTGCAGGGCGCGCGCGAGCGCCGAGGGGCGCGGCGCTCCCGGGCCGGCGGCATGCGGTCCCTGCGCGGCGGAGGCCGCGGGCAGGGCCGCGGCGAGGACGGCGGTGAGCGCCGCACGACGGAAATTTCGGAGGCGTGGCATCTCCAAGAATACGACCGTCCACGCCCCGGGGAAACGCCGCCGAGGCTGGTTGCTACATGTTTGTGAACCGGATACTATTAGCCGCCGGGGCGTCGCTCCGGCCGTTTGCTTTGTGCCCCGCCTCCGCCCCCGCCCACGCCTCCGGTTCGAGCGGCGCGGTGCCAGCCGGGTGCGCGTCTCGGAGTCGCATGAAGATTCTGCCGGACTGGATTAAGAACGGTTACCTGCGCCTCATCGATCCGGTGGCGGATTGGTGCGTGCGTCACGGTGTGCACCCGAACACCATCACGGTGATCGGGACGTTGTGCACCGTCGTCGGGGGCGTCGTTTACGGCACCGGGCACATCAGTGTCGGCGGCTTCTTCCTCGGACTGACCGCGATCTTCGACGTGCTCGACGGCACCGTGGCGCGCCGCTCGGGGCTCGCGTCCACATTCGGCGCTTTTCTCGACTCCACGCTGGACCGGCTGGCCGACGGATTCGTCCTCGGCGGCCTCGCCGTCTTCTACGCGTTGAACCAGACGCACCATTCGTGGGCCAGCGTGCCGATGGTGGTCGTCTGCCTGTTGGGCCTCATCGGGGCCTTTCTCACGTCGTACACGCGAGCCCGAGCCGAAGCGCTCGGCATCGACGCGAAGGTGGGCATGCTCCAGCGCCCCGAGCGGGTGGTCCTGCTGTCGGTACCGCAGGCGTTCTTCGGACTGACCCTGCACGGGGTCGTCCTCGCGACCATCATCGTGATCCTGACCGTGACGGCCTGGATCACCGTTTATCAGCGTGTGGCGTTCGTCTATCGAGCCACGACGCCCACGGACGCCCCGGCGTCGGTCGGGGAGACGGCGGGCCAGCAGGCTCCGTCCGCTCCACCGCCACCGGCCTTCGAGGCGCATCCCTTGCTCAAAGGAGATTAACGTCGTGCAGGGTTCGTCTTCCGATACGCGCCAGGCGCCGCGGCCGGCAACTGGGAAGCTCGGTGTGCTGACCCCCGGACTCGGGGCCGTCGCCACCACGTTCATGGCCGGCGTCGAGAGCATCCGGCGCGGATATTCCAAGCCCATCGGTTCGCTCACGCAGATGGCCACGATCCGCCTCGGCAAGCGGACCGAAAACCGCTCGCCGTTGATCAAGGACTTCGCCCCCCTCGCCCAGCTCGACGATCTGGTGTTCGGGGCCTGGGACCCGATCCCCGACGACGCGTATACGGCGGCCAGGAAGGCCGGCGTGCTCGATCCCGCCGACCTCGAGCGCGTCGCCGATTTCCTCAAGGGCATCAAGCCGATGCCGGCCGTGTTCGACAATCACTACGTCACCCGGATCAACGGCAGCAACGTCAAGAAGGGCAAGACCAAACGCGACCTGGCCGAGCAGCTGCGCCAGGACATGCGCGACTTCAAGGCCAAGCAGAAGCTCGACCGGTTGGTGGTCGTCTGGTGCGCGTCCACCGAGATCTTCATCAAACCCGGTCCGCAGCACGCGAGCATCGCCGCGTTCGAGAAGGCGATGGACGCGAATGACGAGGCGATCTCGCCGGCGATGCTCTACGCCTATGCCGCGATCATGGAGGGCATCCCGTACGCCAACGGCGCGCCCAATCTCGCCGTGGACACCCAGGCCCTGCAGCAGCTCGCCAACGACAAGGGCGTGCCGATTTCGGGGAAGGACTTCAAGACCGGGCAGACCTGGATGAAGACCGTGATCGCGCCGGCCCTGAAGGCGCGGATGCTCGGCCTCGCCGGCTGGTACTCCACCAACATCCTCGGCAACCGCGACGGCGAGGTGCTCGACGACCCGCAGTCGTTCAAGACCAAGGAGGAGTCCAAGCTGAGCGTGCTGCACACCATCCTGCAGCCCGAGCAGTACCCGGATCTGTACAAGGACTTCTCGCACGTGGTGCGGATCAACTACTACCCGCCGCGCGGCGACAATAAAGAAGGGTGGGACAACATCGACATCGTCGGGTGGATGGGCTACCCGATGCAGATCAAGGTGAATTTCCTGTGTCGCGATTCGATTCTGGCGGCGCCCCTCGTGCTCGACCTCGCGCTGTTCTCCGATTTCGCGCAGCGCGCCGGGATGAAGGGAATTCAGGAATGGTTAAGTTTCTATTACAAGTCGCCGATGGCGGCTGCGGGACTGCAGCCGGAACACGATCTTTTCATTCAGCAGACCAAGCTGAAGAACACGCTCCGACACCTGATGGGGGAGGAGCAGATCACGCACCTCGGCCTGGAGTACTATCGATCGTGATGCGACTCGCGCGCGGGCTGGTTCTGGGAGCATTGGCGGCGGGCATCGCCGCCTGCGGCGGTGAGCCGCGCCGGCCCGTGCTGCATCTGCCCTCGAAGAGCTACGACTTCGTGATCGAGCCGTCCGACATCCCGCCGCACGCGCGAGAGACCATCACCTACAAGGTCACCGTCCGCGACCGGAAGACCCAGCAGCCGATCGACAACGGGGAAGGGCAGATCTTCGCCAACATGAGCGAAGGGACGCAGGGGCCGCACACCTGGGACGGATTCCAGAACGGCCCCGAGCTCGGCACCTACTACGGCAAGCTCAACTTCGTCATGGCCGGCCAGTGGGCGATGGCGATCCGCTTCCGCCGCGATTCCCTCCACCCGCTGGAGCGGGTGGACTGGATGCAGGACGTGTTCAACGAACGCCCCGATTCCACGCCCCCATAATGCGCCATTTCTATCGCAGTCACCTGTCGCCGGCCGAGGCCGTGGCCGCCGCTGACCGCTTCTTCCCCGCGCTCGGCTTGCAGAGCGGCGCCTCCGCCGCCCGCACGCGCACCTTCGCCGGCCCGCTCGGCGCCCTCCGGCTCTCGGTGAAGGCCGAAGGCGGACACTACACCTTCATCGACGTCGAGACCGACCAGATGGGGGAGAGCCGGCTGGACCGGAACGTCAAGCGATTCTTCCTCACCTTGCACCGCGAGGAAGACCCGCGTCACGCGCTCGAAGCGGCGTACTGACGTGGCCATGCCGGCCTCCCGTTCCCCCGGCACCGCTGGCCGAGACCCGATTTGAGTCCCGATGAGCAGCCCCCGGTCGAATCCGGGAGCGCATGGGAGTATCTTGGTCTGGGGTGCATCACCCTGGTGGCCGGCCTCTTCGGCGGCGGCATGCTGGGCGTGCTCGTCGCCAAGATCGTCGGTTGGTCGCGGCATTGTGCCTCCGACGCGAACACCGGAGCGCCCTGTCAGTGGGGGATGTACTGGTTCTTCGGGGCGGTCGCCGGTGCCCTCATCTTTCCGACGACCGTTCTGTTGCTGAGACGCCGCGGACGCCGCGCGGCGGAAAAATCGGACCGAGGATGATCCCGTGGCACGCATAGACGTCACCATGCCCCAGATGGGCGAGTCGATCGCCGAAGGCACCTTGTCGAAATGGCTGAAGAAGGTCGGCGACGAGGTGAAGCGCGACGAGCCGATGTTCGAGATCTCCACCGACAAGGTCGATGCCGAGATTCCGGCGCCGGCCGCCGGCGTGATCGCGGAAATCCTCGTCAAGGAAGGGGAGACCGTAGCCGTCGATACCGTGGTCGCGCGCCTCGAGTCGGAGAAGGGCGCGGCGGTGGCGGCAGCCGCCGCGGCCCCGACCCCGACCCCGGCCACTGCCGCCGGAACACCGGCGTCGGCCCCCCCCGCCTCCGCCGCGGCCAGCGCCGGCTCCCATGCAGGCGCCGCCGGGCGTCGCTGCCGGCAACGGCCATTCGCTCGAGCAGCGGCTGCGCACCAAGTCGTCGCCGCTCGTGCGAAAGATCGCCGCCGAGCACGGTGTCGAGCTCACGGGGCTGCAGGGCACGGGGCTCGCCGGGCGGGTCACCAAGCGCGACATCATGCAGTATCTCGACTCCGGCGCGCCGCGCCCCGGTGCGCCGGCCGCCCACACGGCGCCGATGCCCACCGCGTGGCCGGGCGACCGCGTGGAGCCGATGAGCAAGATGCGGGCGCTGATCAGCGAACACATGGTGGTCTCGCGCCATACGTCGGCGCACGTGACGTCGATCATGGAGATGGATTTCACCCGCGTCGCCCGCATCCGCGCCGAGCAGAAGGCGGCGTTCGAGGCCGCGTACGGCGAGAAGCTCTCGTACATGCCGTTCATCATGAAGGCGACGGTGGATGCGCTGAAGGCGTTCCCGGTGGTCAATTCGTCCGTGGCCGGCACCAACGTCATCTACCGGCGCCCGATCAATCTCGGGATCGCCGTGGCGCTGGACTGGGGACTGATCGTCCCCGTGGTGCGCAATGCCGAGGACCTGTCGCTGGCCGGCATGACCAAGGCGCTGAACGATCTCGCCGGCCGGGCCCGGACCAAGCGACTCGACCCGCGCGAGGTGCAGGACGGCACGTTCACGATCACCAACCCCGGCGTGTTCGGCTCGCTCACCGGCACGCCGATCATCAACCAGCCACAGGTGGCGATCCTGTGCATCGGCGCCATCGAGAAGCGGGCCAAGGTCCTCACCGGGGCCGACGGCGAGGATACGATCGCCATTCGCACCTGCTCGTACCTCTCCCTGTCCTTCGATCATCGCATCATCGACGGCGCGGTGGCCGACCAGTTCCTCGGCCACATCAAGCGCACGATCGAAACCTTCCCCGACGCGGCGCTCTGATGGCACGCGCACTGACGGTCCAGCGCACGCTCATTCCGCCCCAGGAGCGGAAGCGCTACGGCGAGCGGCTCGTCCGGCGGCAGGAATACTATGCCAAGGCCGGGTGCCGCTTCTGGGCGTTCGAGGAGGCCGGACTGCCGGGTGCGTTTCTGGAGTTCTTCGAGGGCCCGGACGTGCAGACGCTGACCCGCGCCCACCAGGGCGCGCCCGATCCGATTCTCGACGCCGGACGTATCTACATTGAAGTGGAGCTCCCCTAGATGCCCATTCGCACACTGACCGTGAACGGCAAGACCTGGCGCGTGGTGCCGTCGGGCCGGGTCACGCAGTTGGACCGCGACGAGTTCGCGCTGCTGTTCATCGCCGGCGCCGGCGACGACCGCGAAGTGCGCGTCACCCGCTACTCGCCCCACGGGACCCGATCCCGCGAACTCGCGCTCGCCCAGATGAGCGACGCCGATCTGCAGCGCATGTTCGGACACTCCCAGCCGAGCTTCACGTCGCCCGAAGCCGACTACTCGGCGTGACGGCGCCGGAGGGCGGCGCTTCGATGGTCGAGCGGCCGGCCTGCGTCGATCTGCACTCGCATTCCACGGCGTCCGACGGGTCGCGGGCGCCGGCGGACGTGTTGGCCGCCGCCCACGCCGCCGGGCTGGCCGCCATCGCCCTCACCGACCACGACACCGTGGCCGGCATCGAGGAGGCCGCCACCGCCGCCCGCGCCCTGGGCATCCGCCTCGTGCCCGGCGTCGAGCTGAGCGCCGTCGAGGGCACGGTGGAGACGCACCTCCTGGGCCTTCATCTTTCGCGACCCGAGGAAATCGAAGCCGGGCTCGCGGCGCTGCGCGAGATGCGGCGCGAGCGGGCCGAACGCATGGTGGCGCGCCTCAACGAACTGGGCGTTCGCATCACCTTCGACGCCGTGCTCGAGCAGGCGGCCGGCGCGGCCATTGGACGGCCGCACGTGGCCCGCGCCATGGTGCAGGAGGGCTGGGCCAAGGATCTGCGCGACGCCTTCGACCGCTATCTCGGCAACGGCCGGCCGGCGTTCGTCGCCAAGGATCACCTGTCGATGACCGACGCGATCGCGATGATCCACCGGGCCGGTGGGCTTGCGATCATGGCGCACCCGGGGCACGCCGGTACGCTGGCTCGTCTCGAGGCACTGGCCGCGCAGGGCATGGACGGGGTGGAGGTGCTGCATCCGAGCCATGGCGCCGAAGACGTCGCCCGGCTTCGCACGGTGGCCGACCATCTGGGGTTGGTGCCGAGCGGTGGATCCGACTGGCACGGCGCCAGCGAGGGGGCGCGGACGCTGGGCGCGATGCACGTCCCCGCCGAGTGGCTGGCGCGGCAGGATGCGCGGGTAGCCGACCGGCGAACGAAGGTCAGCGGGTAGCGGGGCAGGCGGGAGGCGCCATGGAACTTCGCGGACGGTCGGCGCTGGTCACCGGTGCCGGGAAGCGTGTGGGACGGGCGATCGCGGTCGGACTCGGCCGCCGCGGAATGCGCGTGGGCGTGCACTATCACGCGTCGGAGTCGGGCGCCGCCGAAACGGCGCGCCTCGTCACCGCGGCGGGTGGAGAGGCGGTGCTCGTCCGCGGCGATCTCTCGACCGCGGAGGGCCCGCCGGCGGTCGTGGCCGATGCCGCCGCGAGGCTGGGTGAACTGCACGTCCTCGTGAATTCGGCGGCGGTCATGGAACGCACGCCGTTCGGCGAGACCTCGCCGGCCGACTGGGACCGGATCTTCGCGATCAATCTGCGCGCCCCGTATTTCCTGGCGCAGGCCGCGGCGCCCTGGCTCCGCCGGGCCGACGGCGGCGGTGCGATCGTCAATATCGCAGACCTCGCGGCGTTCGAAACCTGGCCGGGGTACGTGCCGCACGGGCTGACCAAGCATGGCGTCGTGCGCATGACGGAAGCCCTGGCCCGGCTGCTCGCCCCCGCCGTTCGCGTGAACGCCGTGGCGCCGGGTACGGTCCTCCTGCCCGAGGGATGGTCCGAGGCGGACGCCGAGCGCCTGCGGAGCACCACCCCGCTGGCCCGGGACGGAACGCCGGAGGACGTCGTGCAGGCCGTGGAGTTCCTGCTGGATGCCGACTTCGTGACCGGAGAGACGATCGTCGTGGACGGCGGACGCCGTGTCCGTCGCTAACCCGCGGCTCTCCGCCCCCCAGCGGTTCGGTCGGATCGTCGTCGTCGGAGGCGGGTGCTACGGCGGGTACTACGTGCGCCAGCTTCGACGGGCGGTGGCCGCCGGTGCGGTGGTCTGCGACGGCGTGGTCGTGGTCGATCGCGATCCGGCCTGCGCGGTGTCGACGACGGTCGGCGGCGGGGATCCGGTGGTGCGCCTGGAGTTGGCGGAGTGGCGCGAGTACTTCGGCCGGTACCTGGCGACCGCCGGCCCTGCTGACGCCATCGTCCCGTCGCCGCTCATGCCCCACCTGCTGCGTGACTGGCTGCTCGACTCCGCACGCAGGCGCTGGCCGGACCGCGAGGTGCGCATCGCGCCGCTTCCGGTGCCGCCGGCCGTGCCCTGGGAGCGCGCCGCGCCCGACGGGACCCATTACGTGAGCTACGCCACGTGGATGTGCCCCATCAACTGCATCGAGCCGGAGATCTGTCCGCACACCCGCGGACCGCGCGATTGGAGCCTGGCACCGGCGCTCGCCGCATACGCGCAGGACGAGTCGGTGCACGGGGCGGGAGGCGTGGCCCCATTCCTCTTTCGCTGCATCCACCGTGCGTACGGGGTCGGGATGATCGACGTGGCCGACGTGCAGGCCGCCGATGCGGCCATCGCCACCGCGGGAGCGGCCGGGGAGCGCGTGGACGCGCTCGTGGGCACGGTGTCCCACTGCCATGGGGCGGTGAGCCGCCTCGTCGTCGAACCGGCGGGGGCGGGGGCAGCCGCCGGACGCCGTTGACGCGCCGGTTACCGTCAAGTCATTCCGGTTCCCCTCGCTGGGGTTTCTGGCGAGATTCCGGATCAGAGAAACGCTCCGCCGCCATCGGCGCGGAGCCCCGAAAGTGAGAGTCCTGTGGCACAGACCCATGAGTTCGAGGTCGTGATCATCGGGGCCGGTCCGGCCGGCTTGTGCGCCGGCATGTATGCCGGCCGCGGAATGTTGAAGACGGTGGTGCTCGAGCGCGGCGGCCCCGGCGGCGAGCTGCTCAACACCGAATTGATCGAGGACTACCCGGGCTTCGAGAGCATCCTCGGCTACGAGTTGGCACAGAAGTTCGCGGACCACGCGGCCAAGTTCGGCGCCGATATCCGCACCGGCGTCGTCGTCTCGGCGGTGAAAAAGCGCGACGACGGGATGTTCGAGACGACCACCGAGAACGGCGACACCTACCTGTCGCCGACCGTGATCGTCACCGCCGGCGGGACGCCGGTAAAGCTCGGCATTCCGGGCGAGACCGAATACGCCGGCAAGGGCGTGTCGTACTGCGCCGTCTGCGACGGCGCGTTCTTCCGCGGCCATACCATCGCCGTGGTCGGAGGCGGCGACGCCGCCGTCGAGGAAGCCGATTACCTCACGCGGTACGCGGACCGGGTCTACCTGATCCACCGCCGCGATCAGTTGCGGGCGTCGAAGATCATTCAGGAGCGGGCCTTCGCCAACCCGAAGATCGAGATGGTGTGGAACACGGAGGTCGAGGCCGCGATCGGCGACGACCAGGGGTTGTTGCACCATCTGGCGCTCAAGGACGCCAACACGGGCGAGACGCGAGAACTGCCGGTGACCGGCCTGTTCATTTTCATCGGGTTCAAGCCGAACACCGGGGTGATCGCGGACCACGTGGATCACGACGAAATGGGGTACCTGCGCACCGACTGGAGCATGCAGACCTCACTGCCCGGGCTCTTCGCGGCCGGCGACGTGCGGGTGCAGGTCACGCGGCAGGTCACGACGGCGGTGGGCGATGCGACGACGGCGGCAATCGCCGCCGAGAAGTATCTGCAGGCGCGCGCCGATGCGGCGAAAGCGGTCGGCGCCGCATGAGCATGGCCCGGCCATGATCCGGATTCACGCGGCAACCGTGGGCGCGTTCGCCGAGAATACGTATCTCGTCGTCGACGAGGCCTCGGCTCGGGCCGTGCTGGTGGACCCCGGCGAGGAGGCCGAGCGGCTGCTTGCTCTGATCGCGGACTCGGGGGCGACCCTCGACGCGATCTGGATCACGCACGGGCATCCCGACCACGTCGGGGCGATCAACGGCGTCCGACGCCGGCTCCCGGTGCCCGTCTATCTGCACCCCCTCGACCGGCCGCTGTACGATCGTGCCGCCATCGCGGGCGCGGAGTTCGGGGTGGAGGTGGAGCAGCCGGAGCCTCCCGACCGGGATCTCGCCGAAGGCGACGTCCTGACGGTGGGTGAGGCCCGGTTCACGGTGCTCCACACGCCCGGTCACGCCCCGGGGCACGTGCTCTTCCATGGCGACGGTGTGGTGTTCGGCGGCGACCTGCTGTTCCGCGGATCGATCGGCCGCACCGATCTGCCCTACGGCGACGGCGAGGCAATGCGGGCGTCGTTGGACCGGATCTCCCGCCTCGCTCCCGAAACGCGGGTGCTGCCGGGGCACGGGCCCGAGACGACGGTGGGCGTCGAGCTCGCCGCGAACCCCTTTCTGAACGGCGCCATGCTGCCGGTGCGCCGGTGACGGTGACGCGGCAGGGAGCGGGCCTGTGGCAGATCGTGCTGGGCGGCATCTGGCTCGGTGCGGCGCTGCTGCTCGCGGCCGCCGTGGCGCCGGCGGCGTTCGCGGTGCTGCCGACGCGGTCGCTGGCCGGCGACCTCGTGGGACGCGTGCTGCCGGTGGTGTTCTGGTCCGGCATGGTCGTGTTCGCCGGCGTGATGCTGCTCGGTGTCTGGACGGACGCCGCGTCGCGATTCAAGCCGCGCGTGCTCGCGGCGGCAGTCGGGGGCACGGCGTGCATGATCGCGCAGCTCATCGTCGACGTGTGGATCGGCCGATTGCGGGCGCGCATGCCGGGCCCCGTCGACGCACTCGCGGTCACCGACCCGCTACGCGTCGCGTTCGGCCAGCTGCACCTGTTGAGCGTGGTACTGCTCGGCATCGCGATGCTCTGTGCCGCGGCCATTCTCATCATCGCCGCGCGCGGCCTGCGCGCGGCTTCCTGACGCTCGTTTCGTTCGGGCGAATCCTCACTCTTCTCCGACGGCGATTCCTCTCATGACTCCCGCGACTCGTTCCGAAAAGGATCCCCTCGGCCCACTCGACGTGCCGGCCGATGCATACTATGGCGTCCAGACCCAGCGTGCCCTCCAGAACTTCCCGATCAGCGGGCTGAAGCCGCTGCGCGAATTCGTGCGGGCGGTGGTGTGGATCAAGAAGGCGGCGGCGCTGACGCACAAGGAAACCGGCCGCCTCGACGCAAAGCTGGCCGACGCGATCGTGACCGCCGCCGACGAGGTACTGGCCGGCAAGCACGACGACCAGTTCGTGGTCGACGTCTACCAGGCCGGCGCCGGCACGTCCCACAACATGAATTGCAACGAGGTGCTCGCGAACCGCGCCAACGAACTGCTGGGCGGCAAACGTGGGGAGTACAAGCCCGTGCATCCGAATGACCACGTCAACATGGCGCAGTCCACGAACGACGTGATCCCGACGGCGATCCGCCTGGGCGCGCTGGACCTGATGGCCGGCCTGGAGGCGGCGTTCGGTGGCCTGCGCGACGCCTTCGCCGCCAAGGGCAGGGAGTTCGACGACATCGTGAAGGCCGGGCGCACCCATCTCCAGGACGCGATGCCGATCCGTCTGGGCCAGGAGTTCACGGCCTACGCCGGCACGATCGAACGCAACCTGACGCGGATCCGCCAGGCGGCCGACTTCCTGCGCGACCTGGGCATCGGCGGGAGCGCGGTGGGGACCGGGGTGAACGTCGAGCCCGAATACCCGGCGTTGATGAACAAGCACCTGAAGGCGATCACCAAGCTCGACCTGCGCGTGGGCAAGAATCGCATTCAACTCATGCAGAGCATGGGCGACGCCGCGGCGTTCTCGGCGGCGGTGCGCGTGCTCGCCCTCGATCTCAGCAAGATCGCGAACGATCTGCGCCTGCTCGTGAGCGGGCCCCGGACGGGCCTCGACGAGATCGTGCTCCCCGCCGTGCAGCCCGGATCGTCGATCATGCCCGGCAAGATCAATCCTTCGGTGGCCGAGATGGTGAACCAGGTTTGCTTCCAGGTGGTGGGGAACGACGCCTGCGTGGCGGCGGCGGCAGAACACGGCCAGCTGGAGCTGAACGTCATGATGCCGGTGATCGCGCACAACGTGATGTTCTCGATGATCATTTTGTCCAACGCCGCGGCCGTTCTGGACCAGCGCTGCGTCTCGGGGATCACGGCCAACCGCGCCCAGTGCGAATACTGGGTGGAACGGTCGGCGGCGCTCGCCACGGCGCTCGCCCCGCAGATCGGCTACGCCAAGGCGGCCGAGATCAGCAAGCGGTCGGTGAAGGAGAACGTGCTCATCCGCGAGATGGTCGAGCGGGAGAAGGTGCTGCCCCCGGACCAGATCGCCGAAGCGCTCGACCTCCGCAAGATGACCGAGATCGGCGTTCCGGGGGGCAAACACGGGGGCGGATAGGCCGCCGAATGGGCGATCCCCTTTCCGCGGCGGGGCTTGCGGGTTAACGTCCAATCGTGCGCATAACCACTCTGGCCGAATACGGCGTGATCTGTGCGCTTCATCTGGCGAAGCGTACGGACGATGGACCGATCACTGGTCGCGAGATCGCGGCGACTGAACGGCTGCCGGTCGATTACGTCGAGCAGATCCTGCTCCGGCTCCGGCGCGCCGATATCGTGAAGAGCACCCGGGGCGCCCACGGCGGCTACGCGCTCGCGCGGCCGCCCGCCGAGATCAGCGTGCGCGACGTCATCACGGCGTCGGAACTCACGACGTTCGACCTCCACTGTGTGTCGCATCCCGTGGAGGAGGAGCGCTGCTCGGCCTCCCACGACTGCAGCATTCGGCCCGTGTGGCTGATGCTGCAGCAGAAGATCGACGAGGTGCTCGAGGGGGTCCGCCTCTCCGATCTGCTGCACCAGGAGCGCGAGGTGCGGGTGCGGGTCGGGCTGACGGAGACCGTCGGGGCCGAGACGGGTCGCGGGCTGCCCGTACTCCAGAACGGCTGAACCCGCCGCGACCGCCCGTTCCGTCGATGCCGATCTTCGGGCGGTGGCGAGCCGAACGCCAACTGCAGGATCGGGCTGAACGCTTCGTGTCCGGATTGCTGGCGGAGCCGGCTGCCGACGACGTGGCGTGGTTGGCGACCACCGCGACCCGCGGCGACGAGGACCATGCGGCCTGGGAGCTCCGATACGCACGGCGGGCGCTCGGGCTGGTCACGGCCCAGCGGGACGCCCTCGACGACCGGACGGCGGCCGTGGTGGCCCATGCGATGGCGGGGGCGTTCGAACGCGACCCCCGCATCGGGCGGGACCGCCTGGAACTGGCCCAGGGCCAGTTCAATGCGCGGCTGAGCGCCTATCGCGACGCCCTCGGCGCCCGGATGACCTCGGCGACCCCGGCCCGGCTGGGCCGCACGCTGCTCGCCTTCGCCGGCGGGTCGTTCCGCGAGGTGGACGCCAACGTGACCCGGGCCGGCGCCCTGTTGAGCGGCTATCTGGCGGAGGGGAACGAGGCGCTGCGGGCCGTTTTCGGCACCGCCTCGCTACCCGAGCACGTGCCCCCGTCCGCCATCAACCGGCGCTGAGCGGGTCCGGAATCACGGCGAGGGGCGCCTTCCCGCTGGAAGGACGCCCCTCGGAGGCCATAACGGAGTGCCGAAGGCGGGACTCGAACCCGCACGGGCTTGCACCCACTGGCTCCTGAAGCCAGCGCGTCTACCAATTCCACCACTTCGGCGTGAACGCGGATATTATTGACGGCTGAACATGAAGTCAACGAACGAGACCGAGGGCACGGCGCCCATCGCCCGGAACAAGCGTGCGCGGCACGACTACCACATTCTCGAGACGTGGGAGGCGGGGCTCGTGTTGACGGGCACGGAGGTTAAGTCGCTGCGTGAGGGGAAGGCATCGCTGGTGGATGCCTACGGGATCGTGAAGAACGGGGAGGTGTATCTCCTGAACCTGCATATTTCACCGTACAAGCAGGGGAGCTACAACAACCATGAACCGACCCGGACACGCAAGCTGTTGCTCCACCGGCGTCAAATCCGTCGTTTGATTGGAGCCGTCGAGCGGGAAGGCCTCACGCTCGTTCCGCTCGACCTGTATTTCAAGCACGGAGTGGCGAAGGTGACGCTGGCACTGGGCAAGGGAAAGAAGCTGCACGACAAGCGCGAGACGGCCAAGGCGCGCGACGCCGAGCGCGAGATGGCGCGCGCCGGGAGGGTCCGATGATCGCCCTCGCGATGCTGGCCCTCCAGGTCTCCGTGGCGGCGCCGAAGCCGGCGACGGCGGACGCTGCGGCGCCGCGCCGCCCGGTGGTGGCCGTGGCGGGGCATCCGAACCTGGTCGGCCCCGAGCGGACGGTGGTCGTCGACGCCGGCCACGGCGGTGTAGACCCGGGGATGAGCGGACCGATCGGGGCCCGCCACAAGATCTACGAGAAGGACGTGACCCTCGCCGTGGCGCTCAAGCTCGGGGCGGCGCTGCGGGCGCGCGGGGTCAAGGTGGTCTACACCCGCACCACCGATACCCTGATCAACCTGTACGACCGCGGCCCGATCGCGAATCGCGCCCATGGCGATCTCTTCATCTCGGTCCACGTCAATGCCGCCAATCCCAAGTGGCGGAATGCCGGCGCGGCCCGGGGGTTCGAGACGTATTTCCTCTCCGAAGCCAAGACGGAAGACGCCCGCCGCGTGGAGGCGATGGAAAACGCGGCCGCCCGGTATGACACGGGCGAGCCGATGTCGAAGGGCGATCCGCTCAGCTTCATCCTCAGCGACATGCAGCAGAACGAGCACCTGCGCGAGTCCATGAAGTTGGCCGGCGACGTCCAGGACCATCTCGGCGGGGTCGAGCCGGGGCCCGACCGGGGCGTCCAGCAGGGCGCCCTCGTGGTCCTCGAGACCGCATTCATGCCAGCCGTGCTCGTCGAGATCGGGTTCGGCTCCAACCGGCAGGACGTGGATTTCATGACCAACGCCCGCTCCCAGCGAAAGATCGCCGACGCGATTGCGGACGCGGCGGTCGACTACCTGAACTCGTACTGGGCCGGCGTGAGCGGCGTGAGCGGCGTGGCCGATCGGGCGAGCGGCGGCAGCCGATGAGCCTCGCGTCCGCGCTTCGCAGCCGCGTGGCCGGACTCGATTTTCAGAACCCCATCCTGCTGGCCGCCGGCACGGCGGGCTACGGACGTGAACTGGCGGGCGTGACCGATCTGGCGGCTCTCGGGGGCCTGGTCACCAAGGCCGTGAGTCGCGAGCCGCGCACCGGCGCACCGGCGCCACGCGTGGCCGAGTTCCAGGGCGGGATGATCAACGCGGTGGGGCTGGCCAATCCCGGCGTCGACGAGGTCTGCCGGAGCCATCTGCCCTGGCTCGCGCACGCGCTGCCCGACACCCGGAAGCTGGTGAACGTCGTCGGCTTCGTCGTCGACGAGTTCGCCGAAGTGGTCCAGCGCATCGAGGCGTGCGAGGCGGCGGGCGCCGTGGATGGGTACGAGTTGAACGTCAGCTGCCCGAACACCAGGGCGGGGGGGATGGAGTTCGGCGCCGATGACGCGGCGCTCACAGCCGTCGTCTCCCGGGTCCGGGCCGTCACCTCGCGCCCCGTATTCGCCAAGCTATCGCCGGCACTGCCCGACATCGGGCGAACGGCGGCGGTGGCGGTGGACGCCGGCGCCGATGGAATCACGGTGGTCAACACGATCCCGGGACTCGTCGTCGACGTCCAGCGGCGCCGGCCGGCGCTGGGCTTCGGTACCGGCGGCGTGAGCGGCGCCGCGCTGCTGCCGGTGGGAGTGCTCGCGACCTGGCGGGTGAGCCGCGCCGTGTCGGTTCCGATCATCGGGCTGGGCGGGGTGGCCAGCGCGTCCGACGCCCTGCAGTACATTCTGGCCGGTGCCGCGCTCGTGGGCATCGGCACGGCGGCCCTGCGCGACCCGCGTCAGCCGGTGCGCGTGGTGCGCGACCTCGCGCGGTGGTGCGCCCGCCACTCGATTGCCGAGCTCTCATCCCTCCGGGGGACCCTGGAATGGCCCGCATGACGACTCCAATCGTCGCCCTCGACGTTCCGGGCGCCGAGTCCGCGATCGCCCTCGTGAATCAGCTCGACGGCCTCTGCCGGTTCTACAAGGTCGGCCTGGAGCTGTTCACCGCCGAGGGGCCGGCCATCCTGCGCACGCTTCGCGACCGAGGCGCCGAGGTGTTCCTCGACCTCAAGCTCCACGACATCCCGAATACGGTGGGCAAGGCTGTCCTGCGTGCCGGGGCCCACGGGGTGCGGCTGCTCACGGTGCATGCGGCCGGGGGGCGCGACATGCTGCGGGCGGCGCAGGATTCGGCGGCGGCCGGCGGGGCCGGTGGATGCGAGCTCCTGGCGGTGACGGTGCTGACCTCACTCGACCGGGCGGCGCTGGCGGGAGCCTGGGGCCGCCCGGCGGACGGCCTGGACGTCCAGGCCGAGGTGCTCCGCCTCTCGGAGATGGCGGCGGAAGCGGGTCTGCACGGCGTCGTCTGCAGCGGGCAGGAGGCGCCGGCGGTCCGGGATCGCTTCGGCGCTCGGCTGGCGACTCTGGTGCCGGGGGTGCGACTGGCCGGAGCGGGGGCCAACGACCAGGCCCGGGTGGTGACGCCCGCGGCGGCTGCAGCGGCGGGGGCCCGCTACGTGGTGCTCGGCCGGACGGTGACCGCCGCACCGGCGCCGCGCGAGGCGATGGAGCGCGTGCTCGCCGAGCTGTCCTGAGCGGCGGGACGGGGTGGGGAAGCCCCGGGGTCCCGGAGGCGAATTCCCGTAGTCCGCTGGCTTGCGACAAGTTACGGCCCCGGTTACTGTTAAGGTCTGGCTAGAATTTCGACGGTATCTGTTTTCGTCCGGACCGGAGCTTCCGTGAAAGTACGCAGCAGCGTGAAGCCGATCTGCGAGCACTGCAAAGTGATCAAGCGGAACGGCGTCATCCGCATCATTTGCAAGCGCAACCCCAAGCATAAGCAGCGGCAGGGCTAATCCATGGCGCGTATCAGTGGCGTCGATCTCCCTCGCGACAAGAAGGTCGAGATCGGCCTGAGCTACATCTTCGGCATCGGGCGCAGAAGCGCCGCCGAGATCATCCGGAAGTCGGGCATCGATGGATCGCTGCGCATTCGCGATCTCTCGGACGCCGACGTCAACAAGCTGCGCCAGGTGATCGAGCGTGAGTACAAGGTGGAGGGCGCGCTCCGCACCGAAGTGGCGATGAACGTCAAGCGCCTCATGGACATCGGCTCGTACCGCGGCATTCGGCATCGCCGCGGGTTGCCGGTGCGGGGGCAGCGCACGCACACCAACGCGCGCACCAAGAAGGGGCCGCGCCGCGCGATCGCGGGCAAGAAGAAGGTAACCAAGTAATCCTATGGCGACTGGCAAGAAGTCCAAGCGCGTGGTGGAGGCGGAAGGCATCGCCCACGTGAACGCGACGTTCAACAACACGATGATCACGATCACCGACGCGCACGGGAACGCCGTGTCGTGGGGATCGTCCGGCAAGGCGGGGTTCAAGGGCTCCAAGAAGAGCACGCCCTTCGCCGCCACCGTGGCCTCCGAGCAGTGCGCGCGCGAAGCGCTCAGCCTCGGGGTCAAGCGGGTGCACGTGCGCGTGCAGGGGCCCGGCAGCGGGCGCGAATCCGCCATCCAGGCGCTGGCCTCGGCCGGCCTCCAGGTGAAGTCGATCAAGGACGTGACGCCGATTCCGCACAACGGCTGCCGTCCGCCCAAGCGCCGGAGAGTCTGAGCCATGAGTCGGTATCTGGGAGCCAGCTGCAAGCTGTGCCGGCGTGAGGGAACGAAGCTCTTTCTGAAGGGCACCAAGTGCTTCACGGAGAAGTGTCCGGTGGAACGGCGGCCGTACGCGCCGGGGCAGCACGGACAGAGCACGGCCCGGCGCCGCAAGGCGTCGGAGTACTCCAAGCAGCTCCGCGAGAAGCAGAAGATCAAGCGCATGTACGGGCTCGGCGAGCAGCAGTTCCGGAACATCTTCTACAAGGTGTCCAGCCTGCCCGGTGTCACCGGCCACAATCTGCTCGCGACGCTGGAGAGCCGGCTCGACAATCTCGTGTACCGGATGGGGTTCGCGGCGAGCCGCAAGGCGGCCCGCCAGCTGATCCGGCACCGGCACATCGAGGTCAACGGCAAGACGGTGGACGTGCCCAGCTTCATCGCCCAGCCGGGACAGGAAATTCGGGTGCGCGAGAAGTCGCGCGAGATCACGGCCGTGCAGGCGGCGCTGGAGCAGTCGGGTCGTGGCGGCTCGCTCTCCTGGCTCGCCATCGACAAGGAAACGTTCAGCGGCCGGATGCTCGAGCGTCCGACGCGGCCGAACATCCCGATCGCCGCGCAGGAGCAGTTGGTCGTGGAGTTGTACTCGAAGTAGGGATCGAGCGGCGGTCCGGCGGCAGCAGCGTGCGCCGGCCGGCCCCACGATCCCACGATCCCGCCCCCACACGGGCGGTGGGGCAATCGAAGGGCACAGGTCGGGACCCTAACTCCCATTCGAGCTTGCCGCGCGTTAGGGGCGGGGCAGGGCGATACCGGGGCATTCCGGTAAGACCAGGGAATCAACGAACATGGCAAATACGATCGATCTCCGCGGACTCGTCCGCCCGCAGCTCGTCGAGTCGACGACGCGCGATGACAATCCCAACGTGGCCGAGTTCCGCCTCCAGCCGCTGGAGCGCGGCTTCGGGCACACGCTCGGCAACGCGATGCGGCGCATGCTGCTCTCGTCGCTGCGCGGCTCCGCCGTCTGGGCGTTCCGCATCGACGGCGTCGTCCACGAGCACCAGACGATTTCCGGTGTGGTCGAGGACGTCCACCAGATCATCGGCAATCTCAAGACCCTCACCGTGATGCTCGACGAGGACGTCGAGGAGGCGGTGGTCCACATTGCCAAGTCCAAGGCCGGCGTCGTCACGGCGGCCGACATCCAGTCGGCAAGCGGCGTGCGCGTGATCGATCCGTCGCACCACATCCTGACGCTTCAGGATGATCGCGACCTGACCATGGACCTGTACGTGAACAAGGGCCGCGGCTACGTCGAGGCCGACCAGCATCCGCTGGATCGCGGCCGGCCGGTGGATCTCGTCCGGATCGACGCGATCTACAATCCGGTGCGGCGTGCGAACTTCCTGGTGTCGGAAACGCGTGTCGGCCAGCGGACCGACTACGATCGCCTGGCGCTCACGGTCGAGACGAACGGCACGATCACGCCCGCCGAGGCGGTGAGCTACGCGGCCGCCCTCGCCCAGTCGCACTTCCAGTACTTCGTCGACTTCGGCTCGCACACGTCGGCGCCGCTGGGCCAGGCCACGGAGTCGAGCGACGGCGACGCGGTCCGTTTGGCGCAGCTGCTCAAGACGCCGATCGACGACCTCGAGCTGTCGGTGCGCTCGGTGAATTCGCTCAAGAACTCGAGCATCCGGTCGCTGGGCGATCTGGTGCGCCAGACCGAGAGCCAGATTCTGCAGGTGAAGAACTTCGGCAAGAAGTCGCTCCAGGAGATCGCCGATCTGCTCGAGCGGGAAGGATTGAATTTCGGGATGCGGTTCGAAGAGAACGGCGAGGGAGTGCGGGTCCTCGATTGGGGCACGCCGCCGAGCCGGGCCGCCGCGGCGGCGCCCGACGACATGGAGGAGTAGGCAATGCGGCATGCCAATGCCGGACGGGCGCTGCGCCGGACCGGTGAACAGAAGCGCGCTCTGATGCGCAACCTCGCGACCTCGCTCATCGAGCAGGGCGCGATCGAGACGACGGAGGCGAAGGCCAAGGAGTTGCGGCCCTTCGTCGAGAAGCTCATCACGAAGGCCAAGACGGGGACGCTGCACGCGCGGCGCCTCGCGGGCCGGGACATCCAGAAGCGGGAAGCGGCGGACAAGCTGTTCCAGGAACTGGGACCGCGCTACGCCCAGCGGCCCGGCGGGTACACGCGCATTCTCAAGACCGGCCACCGCAAAGGGGACGGGGCGGAGATGGCGCGCATCGAACTGATCGAGGGCTGACCGATGGCCATCCAGAGAAATCGCTGTTACTGCTGCGACAAGGGCGTTGCCTTCGGCAACAACGTGTCGCACGCCAACAACAAGACCCGGCGCACCTGGAAGCCGAATCTGCAGGTCGTGCGGATCGTCGATGCCAAGGGCAAGGTGATCAAGGTCAAGGTCTGCACGCGATGCCTGCATGCCGGCAAGGTCAAGCGGGCGCCGCGCGGGCGCGCTGCCTGACCCGTGGCTCCACCTGGCCGCGATGAGGGGGAACCGCATTGCGGCTCCCCCTTTTTGTTGATCACGCCGTGAGACCGCCCGGCGGTGCGGCCGCACCGCGCTCCCGTTTCGATTCCACCCGCCGTCAGGACTTCACCGCCTCACCCTCCCTGGAATGCCCACTGCGCTGATCTCCGGAATCACCGGCCAGGATGGCTCCTACCTCGCCGAGTTTCTCCTCGACAAGGGCTACCGCGTCGTCGGAATCGTCCGCCGCAGTTCCACCACCCCCTACGAGCGGATCGCCCACCTCGTCGATCGCGTCGAACTCGTCTCCGCCGACCTCCTCGACCAGACCTCGCTCACCGACGTGGTCGGAGACTGCCACCCCGACGAGGTCTACAACCTCGCCGCGCAGAGCTTCGTGCAGACCTCGTGGAGCCAACCCGTGCTCACCGGCGAGTTCACCGCGCTCGGGGTGACCCGGATGCTCGAGGCGGTGAAGAAGGCCGCGCCCGAGGCCCGATTCTACCAGGCCAGCTCGAGTGAGATGTTCGGCAAGGTGGTCGAGTCGCCGCAGTCCGAGACCACGCCCTTCTATCCGCGCAGCCCCTACGGCGTCGCCAAGGTCTACGGCCACTGGATCACCGTGAACTATCGGGAGAGTTTCAACCTGTTCGCGGTCTCCGGCATTCTGTTCAACCACGAGAGCCCGCGCCGGGGGCTGGAGTTCGTGACGCGCAAGGTCACGGACGCCGTGGCCCGGATCAAGCTCGGCCTCGCCAGCGAGCTGCGCCTGGGCAACCTGGATTCGCGGCGCGACTGGGGATTCGCCGGCGACTACGTGGATGCCATGTGGCGGATGCTGCAGCGCGACACGCCGGACGACTACGTGATCGGCACGGGGAAGACCTGGTCGGTGCGCCAGCTCTGCGATGCGGCGTTCAAGTGCGTGGGGCTCGACTACCAGGACTACGTGGTCCAGGACAAGCGGTTCTTCCGTCCGGCCGAAGTGGATCTGCTGGTCGCCGACCCCGGCAAGGCCAGCCGCGACCTCGGGTGGGAGCCCCAGGTGGGGTTCGAGGAACTCGTGGAGATGATGGTCCGGGCCGACATGGATCGTCACGCCCCGCTCGGCCGGAAGTGACCAGACGCGCCCTCGTCACCGGCGGAGGAGGGTTCGTCGGCCAGTGGCTGGCGCGGTCCATGCTGGCGCTAGGGTGGGAGGTGTATGCGGCCGGCGTCGGCGCCCCGGCGGAGGGCATCCTGACCGTCGAGGAACGGCGGGCGGTCCGCTGGATCACGATGGATGTCCGCGCCCGGCCCGACATCGTGGCGGCGCTCGACGCCAGCCGCCCCGACGCGATCGTCCACCTGGCGGGCATCAGCTATCTGCCGAGCGCGGACGATGCGCCGGCCACGGCATGGGCGGTGAACGTCCTCGGCGCCGTCACCCTGCTGGCCGAGGTCGCCCGCCGGCGCCAGGCCGGGGAACTGGATCCCCGGCTCCTCGTGGCCGGCAGCGCCCAGCAATACGGCCGCCACGCGCCGGGCGATCTGCCGTTGACCGAGACTGCGGAACAGCGCCCCCTCACCGTCTACGCCGCCTCCAAGGCGGCGCAGGAGGTTGCCGCCCTCCAGGCGTTCCGGGCCGACGGCGTGCCGGCCATCGCCACCCGGAGCTTCAACCACTCGGGCGTGGGCCATGACGCCCACTTTCTCCTGCCGGCACTCGTACGCCGGGTCGCCGCGCTTCGCGCCGAGGGGACCAGGACCCTCCAGATCGGCAACGCCGACACGATTCGCGACTATCTTCACGTGTCCGACGTCGTGGACGCCTACCTGGCGCTGCTCGAACGTGGAACGCCCGGGGAGGCCTACAACGTGTGCAGCGGGGAGGGGGTGACGGTGCGGACCTTGACCGAACGGGTGCTGGAACGGGCCGGGGTGGAGGCCGAGATTGTCAGCGAGCCATCGCTGCAACGCTCGGTGGACGTTCCGGCGCTGGTCGGCAGCCCGGAGAAGCTGGCCAGAGACACGGGGTGGCGGCCGCGCCGCACCCGCGACGACATCATCGACGATTTGCTCCATGCCGCGACGCTCTGACATTCACCGCATCCTCGTCATCGGGTCCGGTCCGATCGTAATCGGACAGGGAGCCGAGTTCGACTATTCGGGCACGCAGGCCGCCAAGGCCCTCAAGGAAGAGGGATACGAGGTGGTGCTGGTGAACTCGAATCCCGCCACGATCATGACCGACCCCGAGGTGGCCGACCGGACGTACATCGAGCCGGTCACCCCCGAATACGTCGAGTTGATCATCGAACGGGAACAGCCCGATGCCCTGCTCCCGACGATGGGCGGCCAGACGGCGTTGAACGTCGCCATGGCCCTGGCCGAGTCGGGCGTGCTCGAGAAGCACGGGGTCGAACTGATCGGGGCCAAGCAGCGCGCGATCGCGATCGCCGAGGACCGGAAGCAGTTCGGCGAGGCGATGGCGCGCATCGGCCTCGCCGTGGCGAACGGGGGGATCGCGACCACGTTCGACGAGGCGCTGGCGATCGTCGAGGACACCGGATTCCCGGCGATCATTCGCCCCTCGTACACGCTCGGCGGCACCGGCGGCGGCATCGCCTACAACCGTAGCGAGTTCGAGGAGATCGTGCGCCGCGGGCTCGACGAATCGCCGACCACGCAGGTGCTCGTCGAACGGAGCGTGATCGGGTGGAAGGAGTTCGAGCTCGAGCTGATGCGCGACCACGCCGACAACGTCGTGATCGTGTGCTCGATCGAGAATCTGGATCCGATGGGCGTCCACACCGGCGATTCGATCACGGTGGCCCCGGCGATGACGCTCACCGACCGCGAGTATCAGCTGATGCGCGACGCCGCGGTGGCGATCATTCGGGAGGTCGGCGTCGAGGCGGGGGGATGCAACATCCAGTTCGCGGTGAATCCGGCGGACGGCGAGATGCTGGTGATCGAGATGAATCCCCGGGTGTCGCGCTCCTCGGCGCTGGCCTCGAAGGCGACCGGGTTTCCGATCGCCCGGATCGGCGCCAAGCTCGCCGTCGGGTACCGGTTGGATGAAATCCCCAACGACATCACGAAGACGACGCCGGCGTCGTTCGAGCCCGTGCTCGACTACGTGGTCGTGAAAATTCCGCGGTTCGCGTTCGAGAAGTTCCCGAAGGCCAATCCGTACCTCACCACGCAGATGAAATCGGTGGGCGAGGCGATGGCCATCGGCCGCACGTTCAAGGAAGCGCTGCAGAAGGGGCTTCGCGCGCTGGAGACCGGGCGACCCGGATGGGCCGTGGCCGCCCGCCCCATAGACGACCGCCTGCCCGACGAGAGCGAGGCGGCACTGACTGGCGCCCTGCGGCAGCCGACCCCCGAGCGCATCTACCAGGTCAAGCGGGCCTTCCTGCGCGGGATGACGGTGGCGGAAGTGGCGGAGCTGACCGCCATCGATCCCTGGTTCCTCCAGCAGATGCACGAACTGGTCGAAGCCGAACGCTGGTATGCCGGCCTGCCGTCGGTGGGTGCCTTCGAGATGCGGCGCATGAAGCGCATGGGCTTCTCCGATCGCCAGCTGGGCGCCGTCCGCGGTGAATCCGAAGACGCCGTGCGGGCGCACCGTTGGGCGCTCGGCGTCCGGCCGTCATACAAGATGGTGGATACCTGTGCCGGTGAATTCCCGTCGGCCACGCCCTACCTGTACGGTTGCTACGACGAGGAGACCGAAGCCCCGCGGTCGGGGCGCAAATCGGTGGTGATCCTGGGCAGCGGGCCCAACCGCATCGGCCAGGGGGTGGAATTCGACTACTGCTGCGTTCGCGCCGCCATCGCCCTTCGGGAACAGGGGTTCGAGACGATCATGGTCAACTCGAATCCCGAGACCGTGTCCACCGACTTCGATACGTCGGACAAGCTCTACTTCGAGCCGCTGACCCTCGAGGACGTGTTGGAAATCGTGGAGCGGGAGCAGCCGGAGGGGGTAATCGTCCAGCTCGGCGGGCAGACCCCGCTCAAGCTCACGCGCCCGTTGGAGGCGGCGGGCGTGCGGATCCTCGGCACCTCCCCCGACGCCATCGACATCGCCGAGGACCGCCGGCGGTTCGAGAAGATCGCGCGCGAGGTCGGGTTGACGCAGCCGCCCAACGGGACGGCCACGAGCATCGACGAGGCGCTGGAGGCGGCGGAGCGCATCGGCTATCCGGTGCTGGTGCGCCCGTCGTACGTGCTCGGTGGCCGGGCCATGCAGATCGTGTACGACCCACCCTCGCTTGAGCACTACTTCGAGACGGCGGTGATCGTGTCCGAGGAACGGCCCGTGCTCATCGATCGCTTTCTCGAGGACGCCTTCGAGGTGGACGTCGACGCGATCTCCGACGGGTCGCGGGTGGTCATCGGCGGGATCATGCAGCACATCGAGGATGCGGGCATCCACTCGGGCGATTCGGCGTGCGTGCTGCCGCCGTATCTGGTGACCGAGGAGGACATGGAAGTCATGCGCGAGCAGACGGCGGCCATGGCCCGGGCGCTGGGGGTGGTCGGCCTGATGAACGTTCAGTACGCGATCAAGGACCACGTGGTGTACGTGCTGGAGGTCAATCCCCGGGCGAGCCGCACGGTCCCCTTCGTTTCGAAGGCGATCGGGGTGCCGCTCGCCTCGCTCGCCGCCCGCGTCATGGTGGGCGAGAGCCTGGATGCGATCGGATTCACCGACGAGATCGCGCCGACCTACGTTTCGGTGAAGGAGGCGGTCTTCCCGTTCACCAAGTTCCCGGGCACCGATCCCGTGCTCGGCCCGGAGATGCGTTCGACGGGTGAAGTGATGGGCATCTCGGATTCTTTCGGGGCCAGCTTCGCCAAGGCGCAGCTCGCGGCCGGCAACGGGTTGCCGCTCGAGGGCACGATCCTGGTGACCGTGAACGACTCGGACAAGCCCACGGTGACCCCCATCGCACGCCGCTTTCAGGAAATGGGCTTTCACCTGCTGGCCACCGCCGGCACGGCACGCTACTTGCGACACCGGGGTATCCCCGCCGACTCCGTGTTCAAGGTGCACGAAGGCCGGCCCAACTGTCACGATCTGATCCTGAATGGCGACGTCCAACTGCTCGTGAATACCCCGCTCGGCAAGCACGCCCAGGTGGACGACTACACGCTGCGTCAGGCGGCGATCCGGAACCGGGTGGCCTACACGACGACGATGTCCGCGGCGAGCGCCGCGGGCGACGCCGTGCTGGCCCTGCGGTCGCGCCGCCCGCAAGTCAAATCGTTGCAGGAGTGGCAGGCCCAGCTGGGGGTGGAGGCATGAGCGACACCCTGTTCATCCACGAATCGGCATACGTCGACGAGGGCGCACAGATCGGGCGGGGCACCAGGATCTGGCATTTCTGCCACGTCATGGGGGGCGCCGTGATCGGCGACCACTGCAGTCTGGGTCAGAACGTGGTCGTCATGAACGGGGTGCAGATCGGCGACAATGTGAAGATCCAGAACAACGTCTCGATCTACGAGGGTGTGGTGCTCGACGACGATGTGTTCTGCGGGCCGTCGATGGTGTTCACGAACGTGATGAATCCGCGGAGCCACGTCTCGCGCAAGCACGAGTACCGGACCACCCACGTGAAGCGCGGAGCCTCGATCGGCGCCAACGCCACGGTCGTGTGCGGGGTGACGCTCGGCGAATACGCGTTCATCGGGGCCGGCGCCGTCGTCACCCGCGACGTGCCGGCATACGCGCTGATCGCCGGGGTACCGGGCCGGCGCATCGGTTGGATGTGCCAGTGCGGCGAGCGACTCCCCGAAGCCGGGGCCGGGCGGTGCCAGGCCTGCGGCACGACCTACGAACGCGATGGGACCGGCATTCGTCCCACCGCCACGTCCCGGTCCTGAGGCGCCGATGACGGACCGGATCTTCGATATCGCGCTGGTCGGCTGCGGGCGCATCAGCAAGAACCACTTCGAGGCGATCGCCGCAACCGAGGGGCTGCGGCTCTCCGCCGTCTGTGACATCGACGCCGAACGCGCCCGGGCGGCGGGGGAGGCGCATGCGGTGCCGTGGTTCCCGTCGCTGGATGAATTGCTCCAGGAGGCAACGGCGGACATCGTCGTGCTGTGCACGCCGTCGGGGCTGCACGCGCCGCAGGGCATCCAGGCGGCCCGGGCGGGAAAGCACGTGATCAGCGAGAAGCCCATGTCCACCTCGCTGAGCGCCGCCGACGATCTCGTCGAGGCATGCGATGGGGCGGGGGTCCGCCTGTTCGTGGTCAAGCAGAACCGGCTGAACCCGCCCATCCAACTCCTCCGCAAGGCGATCGACAAGGAACGGTTCGGCCGCATCTACATGGCGAACGTCACCGTCCGCTGGCAGCGCCCCCAGGAGTACTACGACGCGGCGCCGTGGCGGGGCACCTGGGAGTTCGACGGCGGGGCGATCATGAACCAGGCCTCGCACTACGTCGACCTCCTGCAGTGGCTGGTGGGACCGGTGGAGAGCGTCGTCGCCAAGACTGCCACGCAGGCCCGGCGGATCGAGGCCGAGGATTCGGGGGCGGCCGTCCTGAAGTTCCGGTCGGGGGCGTTGGGCGTGATCGAGGTCAACGTGCTCACCTATCCGCGCAACCTCGAGGGGTCGATCACGATTCTCGGAGAGAAGGGCTCGGTCAAGATCGGCGGCACGGCCGTCAACAAGGTCGAACACTGGGCATTCGCCGAATACGACGACGATGACAAACTCGTGGATTCGGTGAACACGAGTCCCCCCAACGTGTATGGCTTCGGCCACCTCGGGTACTACCAGAACGTGCTGGCCGTGCTCCGGGGCGAGGGCAAACCCGATACGGACGGGCGGGCGGGGCGCAAGTCGCTGGAGCTCATCCTGGCCATCTACGAATCGGCGAAAACGGGGCAAACGGTTCCCCTGCCGCTCAAGGTGGCCGGCGGATGAGGGGGCCCCCCGTGCGGCTTGCTGCCGCCCGGCCCCCGGCCGGGCCCCGGGGGCGATTGACCTCCGGGGGAAAGTCGGCGAAGTTTCGACGGCGGTTGAACTTGCGCCGCTTCGACGACACGAATTCCATGGCCCGCCCCGCGGGCATTTTCCCTAAATGACCATGCCTGTACCTCTGCTGGACCTCCGGGCGCAGCACGCCACGATCCGGGACGAGATCGTGAAGCCGCTGCTCGAGTTGGTCGACTCACAACTGTTCATTCTCGGCGCCCCCGTGGAGCGGCTGGAGAAGGAAGTCGCGGCCCTGTCCCACACGGCGCACGCCGTGGGCTGTGCCAGCGGCACCGACGCCCTGCTGCTCGCCCTGCGGGCCCTCGACGTGGGGCCGGGCGACGAGGTCATCACGTCGCCGTTCACGTTCTTCGCCACCGCCGGGACGATCCACAACGTCGGGGCGAAGCCGGTGTTCGTGGACATCGATCCGGACACGTTCAACATCTCGGTGGATGCGGTCGCCGCCGCCATCACGCCGAAGACGAAGGCGATCGTGCCCGTCGACCTGTTCGGCCAGATCGCGTCGATCGAGGAGATCGCGCGGATCGCCAGGGGCATCCCCGTGATCGAGGATGCCGCCCAGTCGATCGGGGCCCGCCGACAGATCGACGGCGAATGGCGGATGGCCGGCGAGGCGGCGACCATCGGCACCTTCAGCTTCTTCCCATCGAAGAATCTCGGCGGGTACGGCGACGGTGGCATGATGGTGACGCAGAACGCGGCGCTGGCCGAGCGGCTCAAGCGCCTGCGAATGCACGGCGGCTCGCGGCAGTACTTCCACGATGAAGTCGGCTACAACAGCCGGCTCGATGCGCTGCAGGCGGTGGTCCTGTCGGCCAAGCTGCCGCATCTGGCGGCGTGGAGCGCCAAGCGCCGGGAGAATGCCGCCTATTACAGCCGGGCGCTCGCTGACGTGGCTGAGGTGAAGCCCCCGATGGTCGATCCGGCCAACGAATCGATTTTCAACCAGTACACGATTCGCGCCCAGCGCCGGGACGAGTTGCAGGCGTACCTGAAGGGCAAGGGGATCGGCACGTCGGTGTACTACCCCCTGCCGCTCCATCTGCAGCCGTGCTTCGCGTATCTGGGCTATCAGGCGGGTGCCTGTCCGGTGTCCGAGCAGGCGGCGAGCGAGGTGCTGTCGCTCCCGATCTTTCCGGAGCTGACGAACGGGCAGTTGGACGAAGTGGTGGCGGCGGTACAATCCTTCTACGGACAGTGAGACACATGTCGAAACGCGCGTTGCTGGACAAGATCGAGCGGCGGGAAGCCGTGATCGGCATCATCGGGTTGGGGTACGTGGGCCTGCCGCTGGCGGTCGAATTCGCGAAGGCCGGGATGCGGGTGGTGGGCTACGACGTGAGCGAGCGCGTGGTCGCGCTGCTCAATCGCGGCGAGTCGCACATTCAGGACGTGCCGGCGGCCGACGTGGCCGCGCTGGTGAAGGCGGGGACCTTCGAGGCGACAGCCGATCCCTCCCGGCTGGCCGAGGTCGACGCGATCTCGATTGCCGTGCCGACGCCGCTGGTCAAGACCCGCGACCCGGACATGAGCTACGTGCTGTCGGCGGCCGAGACCATCGGGCGCCACGTCCGCAAGGGCCAGGTGGTGGTGCTGGAGAGCACGACGTACCCCGGCACGACGCGCGAGCTGCTCAAGCCGGTGCTCGAGCGGGGCGGCCTGGTGGTGGGGGAGGACGTGTTCCTGGCGTTCAGTCCCGAGCGCGTGGACCCCGGCAACCCCCGGTTCCACACCAAGAACACGCCCAAGGTGGTGGGCGGCGTGACGGCGGCCTGCAGCGAAGTCGCGGCGGCCCTGTACCGCACTTGCATCGACACCGTGGTCGAGGTGGGAAGCGCCGAGACGGCGGAGTTGACGAAGCTGCTGGAGAACACCTTCCGCTCCGTCAACATCGGGCTCGCGAACGAGATGGCGATCGTCTGCGACAAGCTCGGGGTGGACGTGTGGGAGGTGATCGACGCCGCGGCGACCAAGCCGTTCGGGTTCATGAAATTCACGCCGGGCCCCGGCATCGGGGGACACTGCATTCCCCTCGATCCCCACTACCTGGCGTGGAAGATGCGCACCCTGAACTACAAGACGCGGTTCATCGATCTGGCCAGCGAGATCAACAGCCAGATGCCGGCGTTCGTGGTCGAGAAGGTGGCCCAGGCGCTGAACGACCGGCGCAAGGCGGTGAACGGGAGCCGCGTCCTGGTGATCGGCGTGGCCTACAAGAAGGACATCGACGATGTGCGCGAGAGTCCGGCGCTCGACGTCATCCGTCTGCTGCAGGCACACGGCGCCGAGGTGGTGTTCCACGACCCGCACATCAACATGATCCGCGAGGACGACCACGAGATGTACGGCGTGGCGTTGACGGAGCAGGAGGCGGGGTCGGCGGACGCCGTGGTGATCGTGACCGACCACAGCTCCATCGATTATCAGTGGCTGGTCGATCACACGGATCTCGTCGTCGACTCCCGTAACGCCACCGTTCGCACGCGCCCGTCGCGGGCCCGCGTGCTCTCGCTGGCTTCGGTGCGCGAGCCAGACGAACCGGCGGCCGCGGGTGCCTGAGGCACCGGCGCGCCGCGCGTTCCCGACGGGCAGGCCATGAACATCACCGTCGTCGGGACGGGCTACGTCGGGCTCGTCGTCGGCGCCTGTCTGGCCGAGACCGGGAACTCCGTGGTCTGCGCGGACGTCGATGCCGGCAAGATCGAGCGGTTGCAGCAGAACGTGCTGCCGATCTACGAGCCGGGGCTGGAATCGTACGTCGAGCGGAACCAGCAGGCGGGACGTCTGCGGTTCAGCACCGACGTCGGGGCGGGCATTGCGGAGGCCGACGTGGTGTTCATCGCCGTCGGCACGCCCCCCGACGAGGATGGGTCTGCCGATCTGCGCCACGTACTGGACGTGGCGACGCAGATCGGCCGTCACATGACGCGGGAACTGGTGGTCGTCACGAAGTCGACGGTGCCCGTCGGGACCGCCGCCAAGGTGTCGGCCGCCGTGGCGGCACACGCCAAGCTCCCGTACCACGTCTGCAGCAATCCCGAATTCCTGAAGGAAGGGGCGGCGGTCGACGACTTCATGAAGCCGGACCGGGTCGTGATCGGGGTCGAAACGGATTTCGCGCGGAGCGTGATGGCGGAGCTGTACGCACCCTTCGTCCGTACCGGCAAGCCGATCATCTTCATGGACATTCCGTCCGCCGAGATGACCAAATACGCGGCGAACGCCATGCTCGCCACCCGGATCTCGTTCATGAACGAGGTCGCAAATCTCTGCGAGCAGGTCGGCGCCAACGTCGACCTGGTGCGGAAGGGAATCGGCAGCGATGCGCGCATCGGACCCGCGTTCCTGTTCCCGGGGCCCGGGTACGGAGGATCCTGCTTCCCCAAGGACGTGAAGGCGCTGGTGCGCACGGGGCATGAGTTCGACTCGCCGCTGGCGATTCTCGAATCCGTGGAAGCGGTGAACGACCGGCAGAAGCACCGGCTGTTCGAGAAGCTGGCGGCGCTGCTCGGCGACGGCTTGCGGGGCGCGCGGGTGGCCGTCTGGGGGCTGGCGTTCAAGCCCAACACCGACGACATGCGCGAGGCGCCGTCCCTTGTCCTGATCGACGAACTGCTAGGGGCGGGGGCGGCGATCGCCGTCCACGATCCGGTGGCGATGGAAGAGGCCCGGCGGCGGATCGGGGACCGCGTGACCTACGCGGCCGACGGGTACGCGGCGCTCGCGGGGGCGGACGCGCTGGTGGTGGTGACGGATTGGAACGAGTACCGACACCCCGACTTCGCGCGAATCCGAAAGGCGCTGAAGCGGCCGATCGTCGTCGACGGCCGCAACCTGTACGACCCGGCGAAGATGCGGGCGCAGGGATTCGAATACGCGTCCATCGGGCGGGCGGGTCCGCGATGAGAATCGTCATTACGGGCGCCGCCGGCTTCCTGGGCTCGCACCTCTGCGACCGGTTCCTCGCCGACGGCCATACGGTCGTCGGAATCGACAATTTCGTGACCGGCCACCCGGACAACATCGCCCACCTGATGGGCAACGACCGGTTCTCGCTGATCCGCCACGATGTGTCGACCTACGTCTACGTGGCCGGCGCCGTGGACGGCGTGCTGCACTTTGCGTCGCCGGCGAGCCCGGTGGACTACCTCGAACTCCCGATCCAGACGCTGAAGGTCGGGTCGCTGGGGACGCACAACGCCCTCGGGCTGGCGATGGCCAAGGGGGCCCGGTTCCTGCTCGCCTCGACCTCCGAGGTCTACGGCGACCCGCTGGAGCATCCGCAGACGGAGTCGTACTGGGGCAACGTGAACCCCGTGGGGCCCCGTGGTGTCTATGATGAGGCGAAACGGTTCGCCGAAGCGATGACCATGGCCTACCACACCTACCACGGACTCGACACGCGTATCGTGCGCATCTTCAACACGTACGGCCCCCGGATGCGTCCGCGGGACGGACGCGTGGTGTCGAACTTCATCGTGCAGGCGCTGAACGGGGAGCCGATCACGATCTACGGCGAGGGGCAGCAGACGCGCAGCTTCTGCTATGCGACCGACGAGGTGGAGGGGATCTTTCGCTTGTTCATGCGCGGCGACCATATGCCCACCAACATCGGCAATCCCACCGAATACACGGTGGCCCAGTTGGCGGAGCTGGTGGTGGAATTGACGGGGAGCACGGTCCCGATCGAGCACCGGCCGCTCCCTCAGGACGATCCCAGGCTCCGGAAGCCCGACATCACCCGCGCGCGGACGATGCTTGGCTGGGAGCCTCAGGTCCCGCTGCGCGACGGCCTCTCGCACACGATCGACTTCTTCCGGACGCTCGTCGGCACGCCGCGGATGGCGCCGCGGCAGGCACGCCCGTCGGGCAAGCCCGGGGCGTGAGGATGCCCCACGGGCCCACGGCCCGTTATCTTTCCCCGTCTATGCATCGACAGACCCGCGGACTCGTTGCGGCGCTGGCGCTGGGGCTCGCCGCCGCGGCCTGCCGGCCGTCCTTCGTGATCACCAAGTTTCCGACCAATGAGGCGTTATACAAGGCCTCGCTGACGGAATTCCGGAAGCACCACTGGGACAACGCGGTTTCCGGGTTCGACAAGCTGACCCTGGATCTCGGGATCCGGGATACGCTGCTCGTCAGCTCGTACTGGTACCTCGCCCAGGCCCACCTCCGACAGGGCGACAATCTCCTCGCGGCGCAGGCCTTCTCGCGCCTCGTGGAGTCGTTCCCCGACGACTCGCTGGCGCCGCGCGCGGAGTTGGCCGCGGGGCGGGCCTATCAGTCGCTCTGGCACAAGCCGTCGCTCGACGAGACGTACGGCCTGACGGCGATGCAGACGTACACGATGCTGGTGCAGCTCTACGCGCAGACCGATTCCGCGGTGGCCGACTCGGCGCGCCAGCAGATCGCCAAATTGAACGAATGGTTCGCGACCAAGGAGTACGACTCCGGCATGTTCTATTTCCGGAACGACGCCTGGGACTCGGCGATCCTGTATTTCAAGGAAGTCGCGAGCAAATGGCCGGAAACCGACCACGCGCGGCTGTCGATGCTCCGGTTGGCCGAATCGTACCACAAGATCCACTACGCCGAGGATCTGGCGGACGTCTGCACGCAACTGCGGTCGCTCTATCCGAACGACGGCAAGGTCCGCGACGACTGCCACGGGGTCAAATCGGCTGCCGACACCTCGAAGGTGCCCGGGGGCCCGGCGCCGGGCCGGCCGTACTGAGCGATGCGGCTGGGCATCCTGGGGGGCAGCTTCGACCCACCCCACGTCGGCCACCTGTTGGCGGCGAGCGACGCCTTCGACGAACTGGGGTTGGATCAGCTGCTCTTCGTGCCGGCGGCCGCCCAACCGCTCAAGCAGGGGCAGCTCGTGGCCACGCCCGAGCAGCGGCTGGCGATGGTCCACTACGCGGTGGACGGGGACCCGCGATTTTCGGTGTGGGCGGTCGAAATCGAGCGAAAGGGATTATCTTACACGGTTGACACGCTGGCGACGTTCGCGGAGCAGTATCCGGACGCCGAGCGGTTCTTCCTGATCGGGGCCGACGCCTTCGCCGGATTCGGGGCATGGCGGGAGCCGGTACGGATCGCGTCACTGGCCCGGTTGGCGGTGATGCAGCGACCCGGCGACGCCGCCGTCGCCGTGCCCGCCGGCATCCCCGGCGACGCGGTGGTCCGGCTCCGGACCCGCCAGGTGGACGTCTCGGCGACCGAGGTCCGGGACCGGGTGCGGCAGGGGAAACCGATCCGCGGGTTCGTCGCCGCGGCCGTGGCGGATTACATCGCCACGGCCGGGCTGTACCGACAGGGGACTGCATGATCAAGGGAATGATCTCCGCGGTCATTGGCAACCGCCATGACCGGGAGCGGAAGCGAATTCAGCCGATCGTCGATGCCATCAATGAGCACGACGAGCGGCTGAGCCACGTGGGGGAGGCCGAACTCCGCGCCCAGACGCAGAAGTTCCGCGACATCATCCGCGAGCGGACGCAGGAGCTGGAGGCGCAGGTCGCGCAGCTGCGGGAGCAGAAGCACAACGCGACCGATTCCGAGGAACGGGAGCGGATCGATCGCGAACTCAGCGGCGCCGACGGGAAGGGCGGCGCCGAGGGCAAGCTGCGCGAGACCACGGCGGCGGTCCTCGATGAGATCCTGCCCGAGGCCTTCGCCACGGTGCGGGCCGCCTGCCGGCGCCTGCTCGGCACGACGGTCATGGTCACGGGCCACGAGGTCGAGTGGAACATGGTGCCGTACGACGTCCAGCTCATGGGCGGCATCGAACTGCACCTGGGCCGGATCGCCGAAATGGCGACCGGCGAAGGCAAGACCCTCGTCGCCACGCTGCCCCTGTACCTGAACGCGCTGCCGGGCAAGGGCGCGCACCTCGTCACCGTGAACTCCTACCTGGCCCGCCGCGACGCGCAGTGGATGGGCCACGTGTTCACGTATCTGGGCCTTACGGTGGGGTGTCTCGACGACACCGAACCGGGGACGCCGGAACGCCGCGCCATCTACCATTGCGACATCACCTACGGGACGAACAACGAATTCGGCTTCGACTACCTGCGCGACAACATGGTCGTGCAGCTCGACCAGCGCGTCCAGCGTCCGCACGTCTACGCGATCGTCGACGAAGTGGACTCCGTGCTCGTCGACGAGGCGCGGACGCCGCTCATCATTTCGGGGCCGGTGGGCAACGAGAACGACGGCCGCTACTTCGAGCACAATGCGGCGGTGGGACGGCTGGCCCGCAAGCAGACCGAACTCGTCAACACGCTGGTCGGTGACGCCGAACGCGACCTCCAGAAGGGAGATACCGCGGCGGCCGGCATGAAGCTGTTCAAGGCGCAGCTCGGAGGCCCGAAGAACAAGCGGCTGCTCAAGGTGCTGCAGGAAACCGGGAACAAGCAGCTCGTCCAGCGCATGGAGCTGGACTACATCGCCGACCGCCGCCTGCCGGCGTCCAAACAGCGCTATCGCGATCTCGAGGAAGACCTCCTGTTCGTCCTCGACGAGAAGGGCCATTCGGTCCACCTCACCGATCGCGGCGTCGACTTCCTGTCGCCGAATGACCACGAAGCGTTCATCATGCCCGACATCTCGGAGCAGACGCATCGCGTGGATCACGACACCTCGCTGTCGCCCGAGGAGCGCCTGGAGACGCGGCGCCAACTCGAAGTCGACTTCGCGACGAAGAGCGAGAAGCTGAACATCATCCATCAGCTCCTGCGCGCCCACGGGCTCTACGAACGCGACGTCAACTACGTCGTGCAGGACGGCGAGGTGCTCATCGTCGACGAATTCACCGGCCGCACGATGCCCGGGCGCCGGTGGTCCGAAGGGCTCCACCAGGCCGTCGAGGCCAAGGAAGGCGTGCACGTGAAGGGCGAGACCCAGACCCTCGCCACGATCACGATCCAGAACTACTTCCGCATGTACGACAAGCTGGCCGGCATGACCGGTACGGCGGAGACGGAAGAGCGGGAATTCTTCGAGATCTACAAGCTCGAAGTGTCGGTGATCCCGACCAACAAGCCGGTGATCCGCGACGACCGCCACGACCTCGTCTACAAGACGCGGCGTGAGAAGTACAACGCGATCGTCGAGGAGACCCGGCGCCTGCACCAGTTGGGCTATCCGGTGCTGATCGGGACGACGAGCGTGGATGCCTCGGAAACGCTGGCCAAGCTCTTCCAGCGAGCGGGCATCGTGCACAACGTGCTCAACGCCAAGTACCACCAGCGCGAGGCCGAGATCGTGGCCGGCGCCGGCCAACCGGGCGCCGTCACGATCGCCACCAACATGGCCGGCCGCGGCACCGACATCAAACTCGGCCCTGGCGTCACGGTGTCGAAGACCTCCACGATCAAGGATCTCGACGGGAAGGAGACCGAGATCGAGGAGATCGGCGGCCTCCACATCATCGGCTCCGAACGCCACGAGTCGCGCCGCATCGACCGGCAGCTCCGCGGCCGCGCCGGCCGCCAGGGCGACCCGGGGTCGTCGCAGTTCTTCCTGTCGCTCGAAGACGACCTGATGCGCCTCTTCGGGTCCGACCGGATCGCCAAGCTGATGGACCGTCTCGGAGCGCAGGACGGCGAGGTGCTCACCCACCCGCTGATTACGCGGTCCATCGAGCAGGCCCAGAAGCGCGTCGAATTGCAGCACTTCCAGTCACGCAAGAAGCTGCTCGAGTACGACGACGTGATGAACCAGCAGCGCGAGGTGATCTACTCGCTGCGCACGTTCGCGCTCGAGGGGGGCGAGGAGCTGAAGGGCGAGGGGCTGCGGATGGTCGAGCGGGCGATCGGCACGCGCGTGGAAACCACGCTCGCCGAGTACGAGCGCGCCGAGGACTGGGACATCCCGCTGCTCCAGCAGGATCTCCTGATGCACTACCTCCTGTCGGTGCGCGAGTTGGACACGCCCGAACTGCGGCCGGTGACGGTGTTCGACGCGGCGGAGGTCGCCGTGGAGGCCGGGCGCAAAGCGTACGCGGCCAAATTCGACAGTCTGAATCAGTACAAGGACGAGCAGGGCGGATTCGCCGACCGGCTGCTGTCGCTGGTGATGCTCAACGTGCTGGACGAGAAGTGGAAGGATCACCTCTACGATCTCGACCAGCTCCGGAATTCGATCCACTACCGGTCGTGGGGCCAGAAGGACCCGCTCATCGAGTACAAGGAAGAGGCGTACCTGATGTTCGTGGACCTGATGAACGACATCTACACGACCTTCGCCGAGCGCTTCCTGCGGGCCCAGATCACGTTCACGCCCGGGCCCGGGGCCCCGCCGCCCCAGCGGCCGGCGGTAGCCAAGCCCAAGAAGCGCTACAACGCCCTTGGCGTGCTCGAAGACGTGCCCGACGAGGATGGCGAGCCCGAGGGGAGCGGCGCGCCTTCGCCCGGCCAGCCGGCCCCGGCGGCCGAGCCGGCCCCCGCGCCGGCTCGCGGTGAAGCCATGGTGGTCGGGGCGGGGCGTGCGCGCGCGCTGAGCCAGCCGGCGGGTGGGAGCACCGCCGTCGACTGGAGCAGTGTCGGGCGCAACGACCCCTGCCCGTGCGGGTCCGGCAAGAAGTTCAAGAAGTGCCACGGCGCCGCGGGCTGACCGCGCCGCCGTCGCACCTTCCGGCACGGCAGGGCGAGCGGTAGCGGCCGGTCCGCGCGATTTTGGTGCCGCCGCCGGCCGGTGGCCGTCGCATCCTCCGGGATGGCAACGTCTTCCGTTGCGTTCCCGTGAGAGGCCCCGTCAAATGCCTAGCCAGTCCAACGCTCGTGCGCTAACTATTCATGAGTTGCCCCGGTCGGAGCGGCCCCGGGAACGGCTGGTCGACCTCGGGGCGCGGGCGTTGTCGTCCCCCGAACTCCTGGCGATCGTCCTCGGGTCCGGTGGAGCGGGGCGGTCGGCGTTGCGACTCGGGGAGGACGTCCTCGCCGCTGCGGGCGGTTCGCTCCGCCGAATCGCCATGCAACCGGTGGCGGCGCTTCGCGTGGTGGACGGGGTAGGAGTGGCACGCGCGGTGATGATCCACGCGTCGCTGGAGCTGGGGCGGCGGATGGCGGCGGAGGCCCGGGAGGACGGCGCCCCCGTGCGGTCGCCGCGGGACGTGGTGGCGGTGTTCGCGCCACGGTTGGAAGACCTGCCGGTCGAGGAGTTTCACGTGGCGGTACTGGACGCGCAGCATCGGCTGGAACGAGACGTGACGGTCACGCGTGGGATTCTGAATTCCTCGCTCGTGCACCCGCGTGAGGTGTTTCGCGAAGCGATTGCGGAACGCGCGGCGTCGGTCATTCTCGTGCACAACCACCCGAGCGGCGATCCGATGCCGTCGCAGGACGACCGCGCGGTGACCGAGCAGCTCGTGGCCGCCGGCCGGCTGCTCGACATTCCCGTCCACGATCACGTGATCATCGGGCGCGGGCGCTACACGAGCTTCGCCGAGGCCGGCCTCCTGTGAGCGCGACGGCTCTGCGGGAGGTGATTCCGGGCTGGCCGGACGAGGCGGTGCCGGCGCACGAGCGCCTCGACCGCGAACTCCTCGCCCGCGCCTACCAGTTCAGCGCCGAAGCGCATGCCGGCCAGGTGCGGAACTCCGGCGAACCGTACGTGACGCACTGCGTCGAGGTGGCGAAGATCCTCGCCGACCTCCAGCTCGATTCGGCCACCGTGGCCAGCGGGCTGATCCACGACGTCGTCGAGGATACGAAGATCACGGTGGCCGACGTGGAGCGGGAGTTCGGGGGCGAGGTGGCGGGCATCGTCGACGGGCTGACGAAGATCGCCAAGCTGCCGACGGGCGCGTCGACGCAGGAGCGGCAGGTCGAGAACTACCGCAAGCTGCTGCTGTCGATCGCCAAGGACGCCCGGGTGATCATCATCAAGCTCGCCGACCGGCTGCACAACATGCGCACCCTGGAATGGCTGCCGCCCGAGAAGCGGCGCCGCATCGCCCAGGAGACGCGCGACCTGTACGCCCCGCTCGCCCACCGCTTCGGGATGGCGAAGATGCGCTGGGAACTCGAGGACCTCGCGTTCAAGCATCTCGAGCCCGAGGGCTACAAGACGCTCGCCAAGAAGGTCGCCCAGAAGCGCGAGGAGCGGGAGCAGCTCATCAACCAGTTCAAGGAGCCGCTGGAACGCGCGCTGGGCGGCGCCGGCATCGCGAACGCCGAGGTCACCGGGCGGCCGAAGCACCTGTGGTCGATCTACAAGAAGATGACGCAGCGGCAGAAGCCCTACGAGGAGATCTACGACCTGCTGGCGATCCGCGTGCTCGTGAATACGGTGCCCGAATGCTACCACGCGCTGGGCATCATCCACGACGGATGGACGCCGGTGCAGGAGCGCATCAAGGACTACATCGCGCAGCCCAAATCCAACGGCTACCAGTCGCTGCACACCACCGTGTTCGGCCCCGGGCGCCAACTGTACGAAGTGCAGATCCGCACCCGCGACATGCACCGCACGGCGGACTTCGGCATCGCCGCGCACTGGCTGTACAAGGAGGATGCGAAGAGCGCCGACGAGCTGGACCGCCACCTGACCTGGTTCCGCCAGATTCTCGAACTCCAGCTCGACGCGAAGACGCCCGACGAATTCCTGGAGTTCCTGAAGCTCGATCTGTACCAGGACGAGATCTTCGTGTTCACGCCGACCGGCCACGTCATCCAGCTGCCCAAGGGCGCCACCCCGATCGACTTCGCGTTCGCCGTCCACACCGAGATCGGCCTGCACTGTGCGGGCGCCCGCGTGAACGGACGCATCGCGCCGCTGTCCCGTCCGCTGCGCAATTCGGAGACGGTGGAGATCATCACCTCGAACGCCGCCCGGCCGACGCGCGACTGGCTGGCCCACGTGCGCACCGGACGCGCCCGGCACAAGATCCGCCAGGTCCTGAAGCGCGAGGCGCAGCAGTCGGCCACGAAGCTGGGCCAGGACATCCTCGACCGGGAGATCAAGCGCCGCCGGCTCGCCCGGCCCTCGGGCGAACAGCTGGCGCGCGCCTCGCAGGCCCTGAACCTGAACGACGAGACCCACCTGCTGGCGTCCATCGGCCAGGGCGACGTGCAGATCGCGGCGGCGCTCAAGCAGATCTTCCCGGAGCTCGAGGGGACCGAGGCCACCAAGCCCAGCGCCATCGAGCGGCTGGTGGACCGGATGCGGGGCCCCAAGGGCGTCCGCATCCAGGGCGTCGACGGGATCATGGTCCGGTACGCGCAGTGCTGCCAACCGGTGCCGGGCGATCCGGTCGTCGGCTACGTGACCCGCGGGCGCGGGGTCAGCATCCATCGCGGGGACTGCCCCAACCTGCTCCTCCTGGCGCACGAACCCGAACGCCGCCTCGAGATCGACTGGCAGGAAGCCGAAGGCGAGCGGTTCATCGTCCGACTGGCCCTGGAGGGCATCGACCGCCGCGGCATGTACGCCGATCTCACGACCGCGGTGACGGGCACCGGCACCGACATCCGGAGCTTCGATCTCCGCACTACGGACGGCAAGGTGATGGGGTCGGTGGTGGTCGAGGTGGAGAACCTCGCCCACCTCCAGAAGATCGTGAAGGTGATGCGGCGGGTGAAGGGCATCAGTGAGGTCGCCCGCCGCGAACGGATCGCCGCGGACGACTGAACCCGCGCCCGATCGGGGCGGGGGCGCGGCGCCCGCCGTCGCCGGGACCGCCGGTGGAAGGGCACTCCCGGCACTTCCCGAACAAATGCCGAACCGCTAGATTCCGGGGCCATGCCAGCCGTCTTCGACCTCCAGACCCCCTTTGCGCCGGCGGGCGACCAACCGCGGGCCATCGCCGAGCTGTCGGCGGGGCTCGTGCGCGGGGACCGCTTCCAGACGCTGCTCGGCGTGACCGGGTCGGGGAAGACGATGACCGTGGCCAACGTCATTCGCGACTTCGGCCGCCCGACGCTCGTGCTCTCGCACAACAAGACGCTGGCCGCCCAGCTGTACGGCGAACTGAAGAGCTTCTTCCCGCACAACGCGGTCGAGTACTTCATCTCGTACTACGACTACTATCAGCCCGAGGCGTACGTGCCCACCACGGACACGTACATCGAGAAGGACGCCTCGATCAACGAGGACATCGACCGGTTGCGGCTGCGGGCGACGTCGAGCCTGATGGAGCGCGACGATGTGGTGATCGTGGCCACCGTCTCGGCGATCTACGGACTCGGGGACCCGGTGCAGTACCGGGAGCAGATGGTGACGTTGACGGCGGGGCAGCGGATCGCGCGCGACGACATCCTGCGGGCGCTCGTGAAGATCCAGTACAACCGGAACGACGTCGCGTTCGAGCGCGGCACCTTCCGCGTCCGCGGCGACACGGTAGAGATCCTGCCGGCGTACGAGGAGCAGGGGGTCCGCATCGAGATGTGGGGCGACGAGATCGAGCGCGTGTCCAAGATCGACACCCTCACCGGAGAGACGATTGCCGTACTGGAGCGCGCGGCCATCTACCCGGCGAAGCATTTCGTCACCCAGCGCTCGACGCTGGAGCGGGCGGTGGGCCGGATCCGCCAGGAACTGGCCGAGCGGTTGGCCGTGCTCCGGGAGGCCGGCAAGCTGCTCGAGGCCCAGCGCCTGGAGTCGCGGACCAACTTCGACATCGAGATGATGCTCGAGATCGGGACGTGCGCCGGGATCGAGAATTATTCGCGGCACCTGGCGGGGCGCTCGGAAGGGGAGCGGCCGGCCTGTCTGTTCGACTACTTCCCGGAGGACTTCCTGGTCGTCGTCGACGAGTCGCACGTCTCGCTCCCCCAGATCGGCGGCATGTTCAACGGCGACCGGGCGCGGAAGCTCACGCTCGTGGACTATGGGTTCCGGCTCCCCAGCGCGCTCGACAACCGGCCGCTGATGTTCGACGAGTTCCTCTCGCTCACGCCGCGGGCGCTGTTCGTGTCGGCCACGCCCGGTGACCTCGAGCTGCGCCTCTCCGACGGCGTGGTCGTGGAGCAGATCATCCGCCCCACGGGGCTGCTCGATCCCGAGATCGAGGTGCGCCCGGTGCGCGGACAGGTGGACGACCTGTTGAACGAGATCCGGATCCGGGAGCGTCGCGGGGAGCGGGTGCTGGTCACGACGCTCACCAAGCGGATGGCCGAGGACCTCACCGACTATCTGCAGCAGGTCGGGGTCCGGGTGCGGTACATGCACTCGGACATCGACGCCATCGAGCGGATGGAGATCGTGCGCGGGCTCCGGCTGGGGGAGTTCGACGTCCTCGTGGGCATCAACCTGTTGCGCGAGGGGCTCGATCTTCCGGAGGTGTCGCTGGTGGCGATCCTCGACGCCGATCAGGAGGGATTCCTGCGGAGCGATCGGTCGTTGATTCAGACGGTCGGACGGGCGGCCCGCCATTCGGCCGGCCGGGCGATCTTCTACGCCGACCGTGTCACGGGTTCGATGCAGCGCTGCCTCGACGAGACGGCCCGGCGGCGCGAGCTGCAGATGGCGTTCAACGTGGAGCACGGCATCACGCCGCAAACGGTGGTGAAGAGCATCGACCAGGTGCGATTCTCGACGCGGGTGGCCGACGCGCGCGCGCCCCGCGACGACGGGCGGAAGGTGGCCGAAGCCGAGAGCGGCTACGAGGCGATGGACCCCGCGGCGCTCGAAGCGATGCTCGAAGAGCAGATGCGCGCGGCGTCCAAGGACATGGATTTCGAACTCGCGGCGCAACTCCGGGATCAACTGTTCGAACTCCGCGCCCGCCGCTCCCGTCAGGAGAGTGGCGCCGGGGCGGCGTCCGGAGGCGCCGGCTCCGTGGCGGGAGCCTCGCGGTCGCACCGGCGCGCCGCGCGCTGACGGAGCGAGACGTGGGGACCGATTCCTCGCCCGCCCTTCGGGGCACGGAGCTCCGGCTCACCGAGCCCGAGTTGGTGGACTGGGGGGAGCGCTTCGGGGCTTCGTGTGAGCTTCCCGGTGTCGTATCGGGAGCCGGAACCGACGACCGGCGGCCGCTGGTCGTCGCCATCGAGGGGGAACTCGGCGCCGGCAAGACGACGTTGGCAAAGGCCATCTGCCGGGGGTTCGGCGTCGTCGAGGATGTCACGAGCCCGACCTTCGCCCTCGTCCACCGCTACGACTCGCCGCGAGGCCCGGTGTACCACCTCGATCTGTACCGTCTGGACGGCCCCGTGGACCTCACCAACCTCGGGTGGGACGACGTCATGGCCGAATCGGCGCTCGTGCTCGTGGAGTGGCCGGAGCGCGCCGGCGCCCGGCTGCCGCCGGCGGTCCACCTCCGACTGAGCCACGTCCCCGGCGCCGACGAACTCCGGTCGCTGCAACGGTGGTCCACGTGATCACGCTGGCCATCGACGGCTCAACGTATACCGGGACGGTCGCCGTGCTCCGGGACGGGGCGATCGTCGCCTCGGGCGAAGCGGCGATGCGCGGCGAACGCGAGGAGCGGCTGATGCCGGCCGTCGCGTCCGCCCTGCACGCGGCCGGCGTCGCGCCGGCGGACCTCGCAGCGGGTGGTGTGCGGAGCGGGGCCGGGGAGCTTCACCAGCCTCCGCATCGCGGCGGCGATCGGGAAGGGGATCGCGTTCGCTCACGACCTGCCGCTGTACGCGGTCTCCTCACTGGTGCTCATGGTGGCGGGGGCCGATCCGCTGCCGGCCCCGGGGCGGTATCTGGCACTGCTGGATGCCCTGCGCGGCGAGACCTACGCGCAACTCGTGGTCGTCGGCGGAGAAGGAACGGCGACGGTACGGGAGGGCGGGGAGCCGATGCTGGTGGCGAACGCCGACGTCGAAGAGATGGCGCGGGAGTTGGGGGTGGTCACCGTCGGCAACGGTCGGACGGTGCCGGGCGCTCCGCACGCTCGCGGCGTCGGCGCGGGTGGTCAGTGGGCCGGGGGGATCGGCGCCCGTGGAACTCGCGACCTGGGAACCGGCGTACGGCCGGCTGGCGGAAGCCCAGGTTCGGTGGGAGGCGGCGCACGGGCGCCCGCTGCCGAACGGCTGACGATGCGGATCGAGCCGGCGGGGCTGGAGGACGTGCCGCGGGTGGCGGCGATCGAGCGGCTGGCGTTCTCCGACCCGTGGCCGGACTCGGCGTTCCTGGGGCTGCTGGGGCGGGAGCACGTCCACTTCATGGTCGCGCGAGAGGATGCCGGCGACCCGGTGGTCGGTTATGTTGTGGCGATCTTCGCGGGCGGTGAGGGCGAGATCGCCAACCTCGCGGTGGCTCCCACGCACCGTGGTCGCGGGGTCGGGAACCAGCTCGTGGCAGCCGTCATCGATGAGGCGGCGCGGGCGCGCACCGAAGCGTTGTACCTTGAAGTTCGAGAGTCGAACGCCGCGGCCCGGCGGCTCTACGATTCTCGGGGATTCGAGGAGGTTGGGCGCCGGCGGGGCTACTACCGGCGTCCGGCGGAGGACGCGTTGGTGCTCCGCCGCCTGGTTGGGCCGAGGCTCACGTAGTGTCTCGTGTCTGCAATGGAAGTGTGTGTGCTGTAGTTGTTTGGTTACGCTCGGATCAACTGGATTGGACATCATGTGCGGCGAGGAAATCCATCACATCTCGCCAGGAGGAATTGTGAGCCGGAGCTTGAACAAGGTGACGCTGATCGGAAACCTCGGCAGCGATCCCGAAGTGCGATCGACCACGGGTGGCAACCGGGTGGCAACCTTTTCGCTGGCCACCAGCCGGTCGTGGAGCAGTGCGTCTGGGGAACGCCAGGAGAAGACGGAGTGGCACCGCTGCGTCGTCTGGAACAGCAAGTCCTCCCAGCTGGCGGACATTGTGGAAAAGTACGTCCACAAGGGTGACAAGCTGTATGTGGAGGGTCGGATCGAATACCGTCAGTGGCAGGACAAGGAGGGGCAGACCCGCTACACGACGGAGATCAACGTTCGGGAGCTGATCATGCTGGGCGGGCCGCGCGCTGGTGACTCCGACGGCAGTTCCGCGCCCCGGGCCAACCGGTCGCAGCCGGCTGCGGCCAAGGCGGGAGCGGGGAGTGGGGAGGCATTCGAGGACTTCCCGGAGGCCCTGCAGGATCAGGACGACGACCTGCCGTTCTGACCCCAACTGTCGAAAACGGGGCCCCGGGCGGCGTTTTGGCTGCCCCCGGGGCCCCGTTTCCATTTTGACCGCCGGGTCGTCATCCCCGAGCGGCGGTGACCCCACCGCCGGCGTCTGGCACGGGACGCCGAACGTCCCGTAGCAGATCCTGTCACTTTCCTGGAGCTGTTCGCGTGGCCTCACGGCGCGGGAACAGGGAGCACACCATCGGCAACATGCGAAACCAGACCCTTCGGGCAATCCTCGTGGCCGCGTCGATCGGCGCTCTCCCCACCGCGCTCGCGGCGCAGCAACCGGCCAGGACGGACACGCTCCCCGATCAGCACACGGTGATCAGGGGCGAGACGCTCTGGGCCCTGGCGCAGCAGTTCCTCTCCGACCCGTTCCGCTGGCCGGAGATCTACGATCTGAACAAGTCGCTCATCAACAATCCGCACTGGATCTACCCGGGCCAGGTGCTGCGGCTGCCCGGTGCGGTGACCACCGTGACGGTATCGGTCGACACGACGGGTAGCGCGGCGATGGCGAGTGTGGACACAGGGGCCGTGGCGGACACCGCCGCGCGGGCGGACACCGTGGCGCGGGCCGAACCGAGCACCACGCCGGCGATCAGCCAGGCAGAGCAGTTCGCGATGATCGGACGCTCCACGGCGTTCACCAAGCGCACCCAGGTTCCCCGAGCCACCCAGGCGATGGCGGAGGAGGAAGCGCCGAGCTTCCCGACGGTGCGGATGGGCGAGTACGTGCGGGCGCCGTACGTGATGAAGGCGGGAGCTTCCGCAGGGGCGGGGCACGTCATCAAGTCGGCGAACCTCGATGCGAACGGCGACGTCGAGACGAAGACGATGTTCCAGCCCTATGACCGTGTCCTCGTGAACTTCGGTTCCGGTTCGGTGGTGAACGCCGGCGATCGATACGTCGTCGTGACCCTGGGAGACGCGCTTCCCGGGCTCGGCCAGGTCGTCGTTCCGACCGGCGTTGTGGAGATCACGCGGGCGCCCGCGGGTGGCGCCGCCGGTGTGGCCACGGTGGTGCAGCTGTTCGGGGAGATGACGCCCGATCAACTACTGGTGCCGCTGGATACGACGGGGGTTTCGACCACGGCGCGACCGAAGCCGGTGGAGGACGGGCTCTGGGCATCCATCAAGTGGGTGCTCGCGTCGCCGGTGCTTCCCACGGCGCAGAGCTACGCGGTCCTCGACATCACGACGGCGCAGGGCGTGAAGCCGGGCGACGAATTCGAGCTGTTCCGCCGCCGGCAGACCGGTTCCACGTACGGCGATCCCGACGATCCCGAGATCCCGATCGGCCGGGCGCAGGTGATCAAGGTGACGCCGTTCGGCACCACCGCATTGATTACGGCGCAGCAGCAGCCGTCGATCAACGTGGGGATGATGGCGCGGATTTCGGCCAAGATGCCGTAACGCTCCGTCCCCGGTGATGCCCTAACGGCTTTCAGGGATTAGATTTGGGCGAACGCAATGATCGCGATCGCCCATTTCCTCGCCATCTCGCTGTACATCGCCGCCGCCGCCCTGGCTGCGACGGCCTTTGCTCGCCCCATGCACGCGCTCACGCGCCGGGTGCTGGCCCTCCTCGGGGCAGGCGTCGTGGTGCACTTTGCCGTGCTCGTGGTGCTCGTCGTTCGGTCCGGCCACCTGTACGTGGCCGGACTCGGCCCATCGCTGTCGCTCGCCGGATTCGTGCTCGCGGCCACGCTACTCCTCGTCGAACTGCTGGCGCGCGATGTGAGCCTCACGCTGGTCGCGGCGCCGATGGCGGCGATCCCCACGGTCATCGCGAACGTCATCGGCTTCCAGCGAGCCAGTGAGCCCACGGGCGTCCAGGGGGCGTGGCTCGTGGCGCACATCGCGTTGAGCTTCGTCGGCATCGCCGCGTTCGGCACCGCGGCCGTGGCCGGCGTGATGTACCTCGTGGAGCGGCGCGAACTGAAGTCGGGGCGTTTCGACGCCATGTTCCGGCTCTTTCCCCCGCTCGCGACGTTGGACCGGGTGAACCATCTGGCGGCTCTCGCCGGCTGGCTGGGGCTCACGGTCGGCGTGGTGCTCGCCGTGGCCTACTCGCTCGAATACGGCGGGATGCGCCCCGAACAGTTGGCCTGGGGCGTGGCGGCGTGGCTCGGCGTGAGCGGCGTGGCGCTCGGGCGCGTGGTGCGCGGGTGGCAGGCGCACCGGGCCGCCTGGTGGTCGAGCGTGTCGTTCGCGGTGGTCGTGCTCCTGTACGTGGCGCTCCGCGTCGCGGGCCCGGTGGCGGGGAAGTTCCATTGAGCGGGATCCCGGTGACCATCGATGCGCGGCGGGCCCGCGTGCTGGTCGTCGGCGGCGGGGCGGCGGCGGAGCGGGAGGCGCGCGCCACGGGCGCTGCCGGGGCCACGGTTCGGGTCGTGGATCCCGCGCCGGGCGAAGGCCTGCTGGCGCTCGCGGCGCGCGAGCCGACGGTCTCCGTCGAGGCGCGCGGCCATGCGCCGGCGGATGTCGCGTGGGCGACGATGGTCTACGCGTCGGCGGACGATGCGGCGCTCAACGCGCGGGTGGCGGAACTGGCGCAGGCCGCCGGGCGCCTGGTGAACGTCGCGGGGGACCCAGCCGCGAGCACGTTCGCAATTCCGGAGACCCTGCGCGCCGGCGCCCTCACGATCGCCGTCGATGCGGGGACGCTCGACCCGATGGCCCGCCGCGTCCGCGACATGCTCGCCGAGCGGATGGGGCCCGGCTACGCGGGTGCCGTCGACGGCCTCGTGGCGCTGCGGGAGCGGTTGCTGGTGCGCGGCGATACGCGGCGCTGGGACGATGCCGTCGAGTCGCTGCTCGACGAGGATCTCTGCCAGTCCATCGAGCGGGGCCTGTTCGCCCGGCGGTTGGCCGCATGGCAGTGATCGCCGTCGGGGTGAGCCACCGGACCGCCGCCCTCGACGTGCGGGAACGGCTCACCTTCCGCCCGTCGGAACTGGGGCCGGCGCTGGAGCGGCTCCGGCGTTCGTCGGGGGCCGGCGAGGCCGTGATGCTCTCCACGTGCAACCGCACCGAGGTGTATCTGGTGGAGGGCGAGGCCGACGCGGTGCCGGCGGTGTGGGAGATGTTGAGCGCGCGCCTGGGCGGCGACGCGAGCGCGTATGGGTACGTGCGCCGGGATCGCGAAGCGGTCGCGCACCTCTTTCGCGTGGCGGCGGGCCTCGATTCGATGGTGCTCGGGGAGGCGCAGATCCACGGGCAGGTGCGGGATGCGTGGGAGCAGTGCCGCGGGGAGTCCGGCGTCGCCCTGAACCGGCTCTTCCAGACGGCGCTCACGGCGTCGGGACGGGTGCGTGAGGAGACCGCCGTTGCCCATGGCGCGGCGTCGGTGAGTTCCGCGGCCGTCCAGCTCGCGAAGCAGATCTTCGGGACGCTGCGGGGCCGGCGGGCGATGGTGCTGGGCGCCGGCGAGATGGCGGGTCTGGCGCTCGAGTGCCTCGTCGACGAGGGGGTCCTCGCGTCGGTAGTCGCGAACCGCACGCACGAGCACGCCGTGGCACTGGCGGCCAGGCACCACGCGCGGGCCATGCACTTCGACGAATGCTGGCGCGAGCTGCCTGACGTCGACCTCGTGTTGTCGTCCACGGCGTCTCCGCACCCGGTGGTCACGGTGGATCGCGTGCGGGAGGCGGTGGGCCGGCGGGGCGACCGGCCGCTCTGCATCCTCGACATCGCCGTTCCGCGCGACGTCGAGCCCGAGGTCGGCGCGCTTGGCAACGTCTTCCTCTACGACCTGGACAATCTGCAACAGGTGATCCAATCGAACCTCGACCGGCGGCGGGGGGAGTTGCCGGCGGCCGAGCAGATCGTGGATGCGGAGACGCACCGCTACTGGGAGTGGCTGTCCGGGTTGGCTGCCGTGCCGGTGCTCCGCACCTTTCGCTCGCGACTGGACGCGGTGCGCGAGGCCGAGGTGGCGGGCGCCCTTCGCCGGCTGCGCGATCTGACGCCGGAGCAGCGCGCCGGCGTCGAGTATCTGGCCAAGTCGCTGATGAACAAATTCATGCACGAACCCTCGGTCCGGCTCCGCGCGGCGGCGTCCAACGGCCGCGGCTTGGGAGTGGTCGATGCCATGCGCTATCTGTTCGCGCTGGACGACGAGGCGCCGGAAGCGGCGGCCGCCGACAACGAACAGGAACCCTCGACGAAGGAGTCAGGAAGATGAAGCGTGTACTCGTCACCGGTGGGGCGGGATTCATCGGATCGCACGTCGCAGATCGATTTCTCGCCGAGGGACACACGGTGACCATCATCGACAACCTGTCGAGCGGCAGGCGGGCGAACCTGCCGTCGCGCGCCACCTTCCACGAACTCGACGTCCGCTCACCGGAGGCGGCGGAGCTGGTTCGGACGGGCGGGTTCGACGTGATCACGCACCTGGCGGCCCAGATCGACGTCCGGAAGAGCGTCGACAACCCGGTGCTCGACGCCGACATCAACATTCTCGGGGCGCTCAATCTGCTGGAGGCGGTGCGCGCGGCCGGGCGCATGACGACCACCCGCGTGGTCTTCACCTCGACGGGGGGCGCGATCTACGGCGACGCCGCGATCCCGCCGCACACGGAAGACGTACCGAAGGAGCCCGACTCCCCGTATGCGATCGCCAAGCACGCCGTCGAGCAATACCTCTCGTACTACGCCCGCATCCACGGCCTGCGGGCCGTGGCGGTCCGGTTTTCGAACGTCTACGGCCCGCGCCAGGATCCGCACGGGGAGGCCGGCGTGGTCGCGATCTTCTGCGGGCGGCTGCTCGCGGGCCAGCCGCTGACCATCTTCGGCGACGGGAACCAGACGCGCGACTACGTGTACGTGGGCGACGTGGCGGAGGCGATGCTGCGGGCCGCCGAGTACCACCCGCCAAAAAGTGCCGGAATGAACGCTCGTGCGTTTAATATCGGGACGGGCGTGGCCACCTCGGTCGTCGATCTCGCGTCGGCGCTGATGTCCGCGGCCGGCCGCACCGTGCCCGTCGAGTTCGCGCCGGCCCGTCCGGGCGAACTCCAGGAGTCTTCCCTCACGATCGACAAAGCGGCGGCCGAACTCGGCTGGCGTCCTTCCGTCTCGCTGTCCCAGGGCCTGGCGAACACCTTCGCCTGGTCGGGGCAGCAAGCGCCCACACCCAGCCCCACTCGCGGATGATCGTCGGATTTCTGCAACTCGGCGGCGCGACGCCGAATGGCGCGCTCGACCTGATCACGAGCGCCAGCCGCAGCACGCAGGTCGTGCTCGGCGTGCTGGCCGTCCTCTCGCTGCTGAGCTGGGCCGTGATGTTCGGCGCCTGGCGGCAGCTCCGCAAGGCCGAGAAGGCGGCGCTGAAGTTCCAGCACGCCTTCGAGAACGCCCCGCGGCTCGACGAGGCCGGGGCGCTCGTGAAGCGGTCGCCGGCCGGCGCGTTGCCCCGGCTGTTCCTGCGGGCCATGCACTTCGTCTCGGAGACGCGAATCCGCAACCAGCAGGCGTACGAACTGGCCAACCAACAGGCCACGCCCGCTCCCGGCGGGGCGAGCTACCGGCTCTCGGCCACGCAGATCGAGACCCTCCGCCTGCTGCTCGACGCCGAGGCGGCGGAGGAGCGCGACCGGCTGGGCCGGTATCTGCCGTGGCTGGCGACCACGGGTTCGGCGAGCCCGTTGATCGGGCTCTTCGGCACCGTGCTCGGCGTGATCGAGGCGTTCCTCGGGATCGCGAGCAAGGGGTCGGGGAACATCGGCGCCGTGGCGCCGGGCGTGGCGGAGGCGCTGATCGCGACCGCGGCGGCGCTGGCCGTGGCCATTCCCGCCACGTTCGGGTACAACATCTTTGCGAACAAGCTCAATCGATTCGACGGCATGATGGAGAATTTCAGCACCGACGTGATCGCGCTCCTGGCGCGTGAGGGGCACATCTAGGTGTCGCGCCGCCGGCACCGCCGCCTCGACCTGAACGCCGACATCAACGTCGTCAGCCTCATCGACGTCATGTTGTTGCTGCTCGTGATCTTCATGATCACGGCGCCGATGATGCAGGGCGGGGTGGACATCGCGCTCCCGAAGACCGAGGCCCGGCCCGTCACGTCGAAGAGCAGCATGACGGTCACCGTCACGCGCCAGGGCGAGATCCTCGTGGACGAAGCGTCGCCGATGACCTACGCCGAATTCCGTGCCGCCTTCCAGACGCTGGCCAAGGACCGGGCACAGCAGGGGCTGTACCTCCGCGCCGACGCGAACGTGAACTACGGGCTCGTGGCCCAGGTGCTGGCCGTGATCCAGGCGGCCGGGGTTCACGACATCGGGTTGATCACCGAGCAGGAGCAGCCCTGAGGTGAGCGCTCTGGCGTCGCGGCCCTCGCCCTCGCTCAGGCTCCCGATCGGCGTCTCGGTGGTGCTGCACGCGGCGGTGCTGTCGGCGCTGTTCATCCTGCGTCCGCCCAAGGCGCCACCGCTTCCTCCGGTGTACCGCGTGCAGCTGATCGCGGCGCCGGCGGGGCCGCGCGCGATCGGCGTGGTGCGCGAGACGCCGTCCGTGCCGCAGCAGATCGAACAGCTCGCGCCCCCGCGGGCGCCGAAGGTGGCGCCGAAGCCGGTGCCGGTGGCGCCGAAAAAGACGGCCAAGGCGCCGCCGAAGACGGCCCCGAAGCCGGCGGCGAAAGCGAAGGAAACGACGCCGGCGCCCCCGGGCACGAAGACGTCGAAGGTCACGGCGAAGACGCCCACCGCCGGCGGGGGCCCCGAGGGGGGCAAGGGTGCCGACGTGGCCAATGTCTCGACGCCGGGGATCGACTTCCCGTTCCCGGGGTATGTCGAGAACATCACCCGCCAGGTCGCACTCCGCTTCAAGCCGCCCGGGAACAACACGTTGACGGCCCAGGTGGTCTTTCTGATTCACCGGGATGGCAGTGTCACGGACTTCCGTTTCCAGAAGAAGTCGGGTTCGTATGCGTTCGATCTCGCCGCGCAGGGAGCCATCGACGCCGCGGGGACGGCGCGCGCCTTCGGGCCGCTGCCGGCCGCGTATCCCGATGATGTGCTGCCCGTCATCTTCAATTTCGACCCGCGAATCATCCATTGATGAAAGTCTCTCTTCGTCGTGCCCTGTTCCTGTTGTGCCTCGCCTCGCCACTCCTGGCGCAGGACTCGACCGTGAAGGGAGTGCAGATCACGCTGCAGTACGACGCCGGGGTGCGCCCGGGGGTCGTGGTGCTGCCGGTGCCGGGCGCGAACGGCGACTCGATCCGGGCCATCCTCAGCCGGGACCTCGACTACGGCGACGGCGTGAACATGATCGCGATTCCCGACTCGATGGCGGCCGCCCTCCGGGCGGGCGTGGATCCGACGGGGGCCGCGAAGGGGATGAACTACGGCGTGTTCCAGCGGCTCGGCGCCCTGGCCGTGGTCCAGGCCATCAATACCGACCGGGGGTTGCACGTGGTGCTGCACGACGTCGCCCACAAACGGGTCATCGACGTCAACGAGTTCGCGCTCCCGGCCGACTATGCGTCGGCGGCGTGGCGGATGGCCGTGCATCGCGTGGCCGACGAGGTCTCGCGCTGGATCACGGGGGTCGAGGGCGTGGCCGCCACGCGCATCGCCTACGTCCGGGGGCACGCCATCCACATCGTGGACAGCGATGGGGCCGGCGACATCACGATTCCGATGGTGGGCGAGGGCCTCTCGCCCACCTGGAGCCCCGACGGCGGATCGCTGGCCTATGCCACCTTCGGCGTCGATTCCCGAATCGTCGACTTCAATCTCCGCACCGGGCAGTCCCGGGCCTTCGGGGCGCAGCGGAATACGAACGTCAGCGCCCCCACGTTCTCGCCCGACGGCACGGCGATTCTGTACACGGTGGCCGGTGAAAACGGGTCCGATCTGTACTCGGCGCCCGCCGCCGGTGGCCTGCCGCACCGCGTCACCGTGGGGAACGGCACGGACAACAGCACGCCGACTTTCAGCCCCGACGGCCGCCGGATCGCCTTCACCTCCGGGCGGGCCGGCCCCCCGGAGATTTATATTATCGATGCAGACGGCACCAATGCTGATATGTTCACCACATACCAGTTCAGCACCAGAAACTACCGTTCCAACCCCGATTGGTCGCCGGACGGTCTGGCGATCGCCTATCAGGCCTACGTTCCGGACTCGTCGGGGGTGTTCCAGATCGTCACGATGTCGTTGCGCGACCGGATCCCGCATCAACTCACCAGTGTGGCTGAGAACGAGGATCCGAGCTGGGCGCCGGACGCACGGCACCTGGTCTTCACTTCCACCCGTAGCGGCACCAAGCAGTTGTGGGTGATCGACACGCAGTCCGGCCGGGTCCGGCAGCTGACGCACGGGATCGCGACGTCGCGACTGGCCGCATGGTCACCGCGGTTGCGACCCTGAGCGTGCGGCGCCGGTGCCCGCGAGAGCAGCACTTCGAGAATGATTCCCCTTTCAACCCTGAGATCAGGAGAATGAACATGCGCGGTACCCGCACGATGTTCGCAGCGCTCGCCGTAGCGGCGGTCACCCTTGCCGCCTGCCACAAGCAGCCGGCTCCGCCGCCCCCGGCCCCGGTGGCCCCGCCGCCGGTGGACACCAGCGCCCTGCGCGCACAGCACGTCCGCGATTCGTTGGCTGCCATCGAGGCCGCCCGCCGGGCCGCCGAAGAGGCCCGCCAGCGCGCCGCCGCCGACAGCGCCCGCGCCGCCCAGGCCGCCCAGGAGGCCATGCGCGCCTCGCTGACGCAGGTGATCCACTTCGACTTCGATCGCTCCGATCTGCGGTCGGATGCGCAGGCGATCCTCGACGCGAAGCTGCCGATCCTGCTCGCCAATCCCGATGTGACGATCCGGATTGCCGGCAACACCGACGAGCGCGGCTCGACCGAGTACAACCTGGCGCTGGGTCAGCGGCGTGCCGCCACGGCCAAGCGCTACCTGACCGACCACGGCGTGGCCGATGCCCGCATCGAGACGGTGAGTTACGGCGAGGAGCGGCCGGTGGCCCAGGGGCAGAACGAAGATGCCTGGGCGCAGAACCGCCGCGACGAGTTCACGATCATCGCCGGCGGTGACGGTCCCCTCAAGACGCCGAGGATGTAGATGCGCACGCGCTCATTCCTGGCGCCTGTTCTTGCCCTGACGGCCGCCGGGTGTCTCGCTTCCAAAGGAGACATCCGGCTGCTCCAGGACGACCTCACGTCGTTGCGGGCGCAGCAAACGCAGCAGGCACAGGCGCAGGAACGGGCTCGGGCACGCGAGGATTCGCTGGCCCGGGTCCGGTTGGATTCGGCGCTGCGTGCCATCGCGGTCATCAACGATTCGCTGCGCGAACTCAGTGCCCGGTTCATGGACTATCAGGCGAAGACGAGTCAGAGCCTGTACGCGCTCGACCAGCAGTCGACGACGCTGCTCAACCGTTCCGGCATGAGCCAGCGCCAGATTCAGGACCTCGCGGCGCAGGTGGAGGCCCGCAGTTCCGCCACGACCACGCCGGTCGGCGGAGGCGGGGCAACGAGCAGTGCCGGCACGCCCGACACGGCGGCGTCGGAAGCGCCGGGGCCGGCCCGGCTGTTTCAGCTCGCCCGCGACCAGTACAACAATGGGGCGTACAGCACGGCCCGGATCGCGTTCCAACAGATTCTGAAGACCTACCCGAATTATGTGGATGTCTCCCGGGTGGCGCTCAGCATCGGGAGTTGCTACGAGGGCGAAAAGAACCAGGCGGCCGCCGACTCCGTGTACCTGGCGGTCGTGAAGCAGTACCCCCAGAGTCCGGACGCGCCCACGGCCCTGTTCAAGTACGGAGCGTCGCAGCTCAGTCAGAACAACGTCGAGACGGCGCGGACGGTGTGGGAGCGCGTACTGAAGGAGTACCCGGCGAGCGACGCTGCGAAGCTGGCGAAGGACCGGCTCAAGACGCTGCCCTCCCGGTAACCGGTTTCGCCGCGCGAGGGCTCGATGGCCGCCAAGAAGTCGGATGAGATGCCCTTCCTCGATCACCTCGAGGAACTGCGGTGGCGCCTGGTCTGGTCGATCGGCGCCCTCGCTGTCGGGCTGGCCATCGGCGTCTTCATCGTCGTCCACTTCAACGCGATCCTCTTTCTCGAGAAGCCCATCCTGCCGTATCTGGACGGGCGGAAGCTGGTCTACACGCACCCCGGTGACACCTTCTCGGTCCTGATGTCGGCGTCGCTGGTCATCGGTGGGGTGATCGCCCTGCCGATGATCGCCTACCAACTCTGGATCTTCCTCTCGCCGGCGCTGTACCACCGGGAGAAGAAGGTGGTCATCCCGGTCGTGATCGCTGGGGCGGTGCTGTTCGCCTGCGGCGTGGCCCTGGCCTACTACGTGGTCCTGCCGCTGGCCCTGGCCTATCTGATGCAGTTGGAGTCGGATGCGCTGGAGCCGATGATCACGGCCTCCGAGTACTTCAGCTTCGTCACCACGCTGTGCGTCGCCTTCGGTGCCGTTTTCGAACTGCCACTCGCCATCACCGGGGCGACGGCGCTGGGGCTCGTCAAACCCCAGTTCCTGAACAAGTACCGGCGGCACGCGATCGTCGGCTGCTGGGGTGTGGCGGCGATCATCACGCCCGGCGATTTCCTGGGCACCACCTTCGCGCTGGCGATCCCGCTCTACCTGCTGTTCGAGGTCAGCGTCGGGCTCTCGTTCATCATCTACCGGCGGCGCACGAAGCGGCTGGCCAGGGCCGTCGAGGACGAGGGCGGAGACTCGGCATGAAGCGGTGGTGGCTCGCGCTGAGTCTCGCCGCCGTGCTGCCGTCGGTGCTGCCGGGGCAGGGCATCCCGGTGCGCCGCACGCTGCCCCGGGCGGCCGGCGACACGGCCGCCCGCGACTCGACGGCCCGCGACTCGACCCTGGCGGTGAAGTGGGCGCCGCCCGATTCGGTGATGCAGGCCCTCATGAACCGGAAGGGCTACTCGACCACCCGCTACCAGGGCGGTATGCTGACCTTCGACGCGCTCACCCAGGCCATCCGCATCGAGGCCGGGGAGGCGAAGACGGCAGCCGTGCAGCGCGGGGACCAGACGGTGGTCACCGACTCCACGATCCGCTACAACAGCGCGAATCGCGGCATCACGGTCACGAGCCGTGACACGGCGGGCGCCGGCTATCTGATCATCCCCGGGGGAGGCCAGGCGCCAATCCGGGGACGCACCACGGCCACGTACAATCTGTCCGAGCGGTCGGGGCGCATCCCCGACGCGTCGTTCTCCGTGGAGAACAACGGGACCACCTGGTTCGTGAGTCCGAAGGTCGCGAAAGTGGAGATGGGCGACTCCACGAAGAACATCCCGGGGCGCATCTACTCCGGTGTCACGTCGTTCACCTCGTGCGACGACAGTATCGCCCCCGACTACCACTTCGAGGTCGGCGAGCTGAAGCGCAGCAAGAACCTGATGGTGGGGCGGCCCGCGGTGCTGTACATCGGCGACGTCCCGGTGATGTGGCTGCCCTTCTTCTTCCAGGACATCCGGAACGGCCGGCACAGCGGCATGCTGAGTCCCCGGTTCGGTGTGGCCGACATCGTGCGCAACAGCCCCACCTACCGGCGCGACATCGAGAACCTCGGCTGGTACTGGGCGCTGAACGACTACATGGACGCCTCTACCTGGCTGGACTGGCGGAGCAGCACCGGCGGCTCGGCGACGGGTGATCCCGGGTGGATGCGGTTCAACGGGCAGTGGCGCTATCGCTGGCGCGACCGCTTCCTCAACGGGCAGATCGCCTCGTCGTACATGCGCCAGCGGGACGGCCAGACCAATCTCGCCATGAGCTGGTCGCACACGCAGCAGTTCTCGCGCAACAGCACGCTCACGGCGAACATGAACTACGTCACGAGCACGCAGCTGCAGCGCCAGAACACCTTCAATCCCTACGCGGCGCTGCAGACCATCTCGTCGTCGATCAACTACACGCAGAAGGTCGGGCCGGCGCAGGTGAACATCGGCGGCACCCGCAAGCAGTACCCCGGGCGCGCCCAGGTCGACATGACGTTCCCGACGATCGCCGTGAGCGCGAGCCCCATCGCGGTCGCCTCCTGGCTGACCTGGTCGCCCGGCTTCCATTACTCGGCCACCCAGAACCTGCACATCGACCAGGCGGGATTGTTCAGCCAACGATATGGCGTCGACGGCTCGGGCCTGCTCGACTCGACGACCGTCAAGCGCAACAGCTACCAGAGCACGCTGTCGTTCGATACGCCGATCCAGATCTTCGGCTTCGATCTCAAGAACTCGTTCTCCGTGAACGACCAGCAGAACATCTTCCCGCAGGAATACACGGTGTACTCGAATCCGCGGGACAGCTCGGTGCACGAGAAGCGGGTGTTCGCGAGCACCTTCCGCACCGACGTCGACTGGACGCCGAGCTTCAGCCTGCCGCGGCTGGGCGACAACGTGCTCGGCATCTCGCCGAGCATCGGCCTGCAGAACGTGGATCCGGGGGCCTTCTGGGTGCGCAGCCAGTTCACCGGCGGCAAGTTCGTCCACCAGACGAAGCGTCCGAGTTTCTCGCTCGGGTTGAGCCCGACGATCTACGGGTTGTTTCCCGGCATCGGCCCCTTCTCGCGCTTCCGCCACACCGTCAGTCCCCAGATCTCGTTCAACTACGCGCCCGCGGCCCAGGTGAGCGACGAGTATCTGATCGCCACCAACCAGACGCGCACCGGCTACCTGGGCTCGCTGGCCCAGAAGTCCGTATCGCTCTCGCTCAACCAGACGATCGAGGCCAAGCTCAAGTCCAGCGACGACACCCTGAACGGGCGCACGAACTCAAAGCAGCCGCCGATCCAGCTGCTGTCGATCGGGCTCTCGTCGATGACGTACGATTTCGAGCGGGCGTCGAAGACGCACCGCGCGATCTCGGGCATCACGAACAGCACCTTCTCGTACAGCCTCAGTTCGCAGTTGATTCCGGGGTTCTCGCTGAACGTGGGGTATTCGCTCTTCCAGGGGAGTCCGATCAGCGACACCGCCGTGTTCAAGCCCTACCGGAATTCGGTGTCGGCGAATTTCCGGCTCGACCATGACCACAATCCATTCGGGTTCCTGGCGCGCCTGTTCGGGATCGCGCACGACACGTCGTCGCAGATGGCGCTGCCGGCCCCCGGCGCCGGGAACGCGACGGCGGACCAACAGCTTGCCGAACAGGTGTCGCAGCGCCCCGTGGCGGGGATGGACTCCCGCAATTCGGTGTATCTGGCGGCGCCGGCCAAATCCTGGTCGGCCGCCTTCACCTTCAGTTCGGCGCGGACCCGTCCGCCGGTCGGGGGAACGGTCATCAACGCCGATCCCACCCGGTACTGCCTGCCGCTGCAGAACGTGAATCCGCTGGCCTACGACGCCTGCCTGGCGCAGCAGAGCACGACCCCGACGCAGGACGCGAACATCCCCAACACGTCGGCGGGCGGGCCGGTCTATCTGAATCCGCCGACGGCCTCGCTCGGCAGCAGCATCCAGTTCCCCCTCACGGATAAGTGGTCGGCCGCCTGGCGCACGAGCTACAATTTCGAGCAGCATCAGTTCGCGAGTCAGGATGTGCAACTGATCCGGGAACTGCACGACTGGCGGGCCATCTTCTCGTTCACCCAGTCGCCGAACGGGAACTTCTCCTTCGCGTTCCAGATCGCTCTGACCGCCGAGCCGGACCTGAAGTTCAACTACAACCGCGGGACGTATCGGAGCGGCGGGCAGTACTAGGGCCCCGCGGCGGCCCTTGAATTGTCGCCGGCCGCCGGAGATGTTCCGCGCATGCCAACCCCCGTCACCCTCGATGGCCAGTCGCTCACCCTCGCTGATGTGGCGGCGGTGGCGGTCGATCGGGCCCCGGTGGCGCTCGCCGAGTCCGCCCGCGCGCGCATCGCCACCACGCAGGCCGTCGTGGCCGATCTCGTCCGGCAGAACGCCGTGGTGTACGGCGTCACGACCGGGTTCGGCAAGCTGTCGGACGTGGCCATTCCGCCCGCCCGGCTGGCCGAACTCCAGGTGAACCTCGTGCGGAGCCACTCGGCCGGCGTCGGGCCGCTGCTCCCCGAACGCGAGGTGCGGGCGATGATGCTGCTCCGGGCCAACGTGATCAGCAAGGGATATTCCGGGGCGCGGGCCGCGCTGGCGGAGTTGCTCATCGGGATGCTGAATGCCGGCCTCTACCCGCCGGTGCCGGAGCAGGGAAGCGTCGGCGCGAGCGGCGATCTGGCGGCGCTGGCGCATCTCGCCCTGTCGTTGATCGGCGAGGGCGAGCTGCGCCGGGGCGAGTCCCGAGGACCGGCGGCCGACATGCTGCGGGCGGCCGGGCTCGCTCCCGTGGTGCTGGGACCGAAGGAGGGGCTGACGCTCATCAACGGCACCCAGGCCCATACCGCCATCGCGGCCCTGGCCATGCGCGACGCCACGCAGCTCTGGCGGGTGGCGCACGCCGCCGGGGCGATGACCGTGGACGCCCTGCTGGGCACCCCGGTCGCCTTCGACGAACGCATCCAGGCGGTGCGGGGCCAGCACGGCCAGGCCACCTCCGCCCGGCTGATGCGCGACCTGCTGGAGGGCAGCGAGATCCGCGAGTCGCACCGCTTCGGTGATCCCCGCGTCCAGGACGCGTATTCCCTGCGCTGCATCCCGCAGGTGCACGGTCCGGTGCTCGATGCGATGGAGTTCGCGGGCGGGCTGGTGTCGCGGGAATTGAACGCGGCCACCGACAATCCGCTGGTATTCGACGACGGCACGCTGCTCAGCGGCGGCAACTTTCACGGCCAGGCCGTCGCGATGGCGCTCGACGTGCTGGCGATTGCCCTCACGAATCTGGCCACGATGTCGGAGCGCCGCATCGACCGGCTGGTGCACCCGGACCTCAACCAGGGGCTCCCCCCCTTCCTGTCGCCGGACGCGGGCGTCAACTCGGGTTTCATGATGGCCCAGGTGACCGCCGCCGCCCTCGCCAGCGAGTGCAAGGTGCTCGCGCACCCGGCGAGCGTGGACACGATCCCCACCGACGGCAGCAAGGAGGACGTGGTGCCGATGGCGATGACGGCGGCGGTGAAGCTCCGCCGCGTCGTGGAGAACGTGCGCCACGTGCTGGCCATCGAACTCATGTGCGCCGCCCAGGGGCTCGACTGCCGGGCGCCGCTCAAACCGGGCCGCGGGGCCGCGGCGGCGCACCGGGCGGTGCGCGCCCTCGTCGCTCCGCTGGCCGGCGACCGCGTGTTGGCCGGCGACATTGCGCGCCTGGCCGATGCCATCGCGGCCGATCACTTCACTCCAACGGCGGACTGGCCATGAGTGCGACGACCACCCATTCCCCGGCCGGTAGCGCCGGCGCGCGGCCGGTGCGCGCGCCGCGCGGATCGGCGCTGTCCTGCAAGGGGTGGCAGCAGGAAGCGGCGCTACGCATGCTGATGAACAATCTCGATCCCGAAGTCGCCGAACGTCCCGATGACCTGGTGGTGTACGGCGGAACGGGGCGGGCGGCGCGCAGTTGGGACGCCTTCGACGCCATCGTGAAGTCGCTGCGGGCGCTGGAGGCCGACGAAACCCTGCTCGTGCAGAGCGGCAAGCCGGTGGGCGTCTTCCGCACGCACGCGGGCGCGCCGCGGGTGCTCATCGCGAACGCCAACCTCGTGGGCCGGTGGGCCACCTGGGACCACTTCCGCGAACTGGAGCGGGCCGGCCTGATCATGTACGGCCAGATGACCGCCGGCTCGTGGATCTACATCGGGTCGCAGGGGATTCTGCAGGGCACCTACGAGACCTTCGGCGCGATGGCCCGGCAACACTTCGGTGGCACGCTGGCCGGCCGGTTCGTGCTCACCGCCGGACTCGGTGGAATGGGGGGCGCCCAGCCGCTGGCCGCCACGATGCACGGCGGCGCGATTCTCGGCATCGAGGTGGACGAGGCACGCATCGACAAGCGGCTGGCCACCGGGTACTGCGATCGAAAGGCCCGCACGCTGGACGAAGCGCTGGCGCTGATCGAGGAGGCCCGCACCGCCGGCCGGGCGCTCTCCGTCGGCCTGGTCGGCAATGCGGCGGAGGTGCTTCCGGAAATCGTCCGCCGGGGAGTGATTCCGGATGCGCTCACCGATCAGACGAGCGCCCACGATACGCTGAACGGCTACGTGCCCGCCGGCCATACGGTGGCCGAGGCGGCGGAACTTCGGAGCCGCGATCCCGCCCGGTACGTGGAGTTGGCGGAGGCGTCGATCGCCACCCACGTGCGCGCGATGCTGGAGCTGCAGCAACGGGGCGCCGTGGCGTTCGATTACGGGAACAATATCCGGACGGTGGCGTTCGACCGCGGGGTGGCGCGGGCCTTCGCCATCCCGGGGTTCATCCCGGAGTACATCCGGCCGCTGTTCTGCGAGGGCAAGGGGCCCTTCCGCTGGGTGGCGCTATCGGGCGATCCGCGCGACATCGCCCGCACGGACGAGTTGATTCTCGACCTGTTTCCGGACGACGAACATCTGCGGCGGTGGATCACGCTGGCGCGCGAGCGCGTGCACTTCCAGGGATTGCCGGCCCGCATCTGCTGGCTGGGCCAGGGCGAACGGGCCCGTTTCGGCGTGGCGCTCAACGACCTCGTGGCGGCGGGCGAGATCTCGGCGCCGATCGTGATCGGCCGCGACCACCTCGACACGGGCAGCGTGGCCTCGCCCTTTCGCGAGACCGAACGCATGCGCGACGGCACCGACGCGGTGGCGGACTGGCCGATCCTGAACGCGATGTTGAACGTCGCCAGCGGGGCCTCGTGGGTCTCGTTCCACCACGGGGGCGGCGTCGGCATCGGCAATTCGCTGCACGCCGGCCAGGTGATCGTCGCCGACGGCACGCCCGAGATGCGGGTGCGTCTGGAACGGGTATTGACCAACGACCCGGGGCTCGGCGTGGCGCGCCACGCCGATGCGGGGTACGAGGCGGCGGTGGCGACCGCCCGGCGCGAGGGCATCACGCTCCCGATGCTGGATCGGGTGGAATGAGAACGGGCGGGGCCCCGTCCGCGGCCGGCCGGGCCGGCGGACGCCCGGCGGCTCCCGGACAACTCCGCTCCTGATGCTCACCGCCCGCTTCAAACCCTGGCACGTGCCGCTGTTCATCGGGAAGTACGCGTGGCTCACCATGCGGCGGATGCCCGTGCTCGTGCACTTCGAGGTCACCCTGCGGTGCAACGCGCGCTGCGGCTTCTGCGATTACTGGAAGACCCACCCGAACGCGCGTGAGCACGAACTCGCGAGCTTCGCCGACGCGGCGCGGTTCTTCAATCCGATGATGGTGACGTTCACCGGCGGCGAACCGCTGATGCGGCGCGACCTCGAGGGCATCGTCCACGCGGTCTCGGCGGCCGTCCGGCTGAAGTACGTGGCCCTGATCACCCACGGCGCCATGCTCACGCCGGAGCGGGCCCGCGCCCTCTGGGACGCCGGCGTGCACCAGTTCAACATCTCGCTCGACTATCCCGACGAGCGGCACGACCGGGCGCGGGGCATCCCCGGGCTGAGCGCGCGCATCTTCGCCGTGATTCCGGCCATGCGGGCGCGCGGGATCGACAATATCCGGTTCAACACCGTGATCAAGAACGACAACGTCGATCAGATTCTTCCCCTCGTGCACCGGGCACGGGAGCTGGGGGTGGGCGTGAATCTCAGCGTCTACACGGACGCCAAGAACGGGAACGACGCCCACCTGCTCGGCACCGCGCACCAGCGGGACGTGGCCGAACTGGTCGCGGCGCTGCTCGACTTCAAGCGGCGCCATCGCGGGGTCATCACCAGTTCGGACTACTACCTGCGGCAGATTCCCCGCTACGTGCGCGGTGAACTCCGCGAGCCCTGCCGCTCCGGCATCCGGACCATCCACATCGATCCCGTGGGGCACGTCAAGCGGTGCCCCGACTTTCCCACCAACTTCCACTGGCGTGACTTTCGGCGGTACCAGCCCATCAATTGTGATGCGTGCTACTATGCTTGCCGCGGCGAAGCCCAGGCCCCCCTGGAGTGGTCGCGCGTGCAGGACGTGATGGGGAATCCCCGGGGAGTACCGGTGGCATGACGGAATTCGTGCTCGTGAACGCGGCACAGGTGGTCACCTGCGCCGGCCCTCGCGGGGCCCGGCGGGGCGGCGCGATGGCCGATGCCGGAGTGCGCGACGACTACGCCGTGGCCGTCCGGCACGGCGTCGTGGACGGGGTGGGCCCCGAGGAGCGCCTGTTGCGCGCCTACCCGGATGCCGAATTGATCGACTGCCAGCGGGGCGTCCTGACGCCGGGATTCGTGGATTCCCACACCCATGCGATCTTCGGACGGGACCGCGCCGCCGAACACGAGATGCGCGCGGCGGGGATGGACTACATGGAGATCGCGCGGCGGGGCGGGGGCATCCACGCCTCGGTGCGCGACGTGCGCGCCCACACGGAACAGCAGCTGGTCGCGCTGGCGCGTCCCCGGCTGCGAGTGCTGGCCGGGAGCGGCGTGACGACCGTGGAGGTGAAGTCGGGGTACGGCCTCACGCTCGACGACGAATTGAAGATGCTGCGTGCCATACAGCGGCTGGCGCGGGAACTGCCCATCCGCATCGTGCCCACCTTTCTCGGAGCGCACGAAATCCCGCTGGAGCATCGCGGAAGCGCGCAGGGGCGCCGCGCCTACATCGACGAGGTCGTTCACACGATGATTCCGCAGGTGGCCGCCGAACAGTTGGCCCGATTCGCCGACGTGTTCTGTGAGACCCACGTGTACACGGCCGCGGAATCGCGTGAGATCCTGTTGGCGGCGCGAGCGGCGGGGCTCGGGCTCAAGCTGCACGCCGACGAACTCACGTCGTCGGGCGGGGCGGAGCTCGCCGCCGAGCTGAACGCGGCCTCGGCGGACCATCTGGCCGCGATCTCGGATGCCGGCATTCGGGCCCTCGCCAGCGTGCGCACGGTGGCCACGCTGCTCCCGGCGACGATGGTGTTCCTGGGGAAGACGGCTCAGGCCCCGGCGCGCCGTCTCATCGAGGCCGGTGTCGCGGTGGCCCTGGCCACCGACTTCAACCCGGGCACGTCGCCAACCCTGCACTTCCCGACGATCCTGACGCTGGGCGTGAGCCAGCTGCACCTGAGTGCGGGCGAAGCGCTGGTGGCCGCGACGGTGAACGGGGCCGCGGCACTCGGCCTCGCCGACGAGGTGGGACAGATCGCGCCGGGCTTCTCCGCGGACCTCGCGCTGTTCGATGCAGCGGACTATCGGGAGCTGCCGTACTGGTTTGGCGCACCCCTTTGCCGGCGTAGTTGGGTGCGAGGCAAACCTTGTGACTGGTAGCACTTAGGGATAGCTTTCAACGCTCATTATCTGCCGTCGCTGGCCGTCGCCGGCCCATCCCCAGAGGCCTTCCGGGCGCTGATGTCGAACATCGCAAAGCTCAAAAAGAAGGCCGCCGAGTTCGAGCTGAAGAAGCAGCCGGACAAGGCGCTCGCCGTCTACGTCGAACTACTGGCCGAGTACGACTCGAACTCGGAAGAGGTGGACGTCGCGCTGTTCAACCGCGTCGGGGATCTCCTGCTGCGCCAGGGCAACGTGGCCGACGCGGTGGACTACTACGAGAAGGCCGTCGACCACTACAGCGACGGCGGGTTCTTCAACAACGCCATCGCGTTGTGCAACAAGATCCTGCGCCAGTCCCCGGGCCGCACGTCCGTCTACTACAAGCTCGGGAAGATCAGCGCCCAGAAGGGCTTCACCGCCGAGGCGAAGCGCAACTTCCTGGAATTCGCCGACCGGATGCAGAAGGCCGGCAAGCTGGACGAAGCGTTCCGCGCGCTCAAGGAGTTTGCGGATCTCTGCCCGGATCAGGACGACATCCGGTTGATGCTCGCCGACCAGCTGCAGAAGGCGGGCAAACCGGGCGAAGCGGTTCAGCAGCTCCAACTCCTGTATCAGCGCTACACCGCGGAAGACCGTCCCGCCGAGGCCGAGGCGACGGCGTCGCGCATTCGCTCCATCGATCCGGATGCCGAGGTGCGCGCAGGCGATACGCCGCTCGAGTCGAAGGCCCAGGACCTGGTGTTCCTCGACCTGAACGAAGCGCCCAAGCCCGTTCGCTCCTCCAGTGCGTCGTTCCGCGCCGTGCCACCCGCGCCACCGCCGGCTCACGAGGAACCGCCGGAGGAAGAAGCGGCACCGGTTGACGAGGAGCCCGTCGTCGAGCAGACGGCCGTCGGCGAAGAGGTCAGTCCGGATGAGATCGACGCCACGCCACTGGAAGGGGTGACGCACGGCGTTGACGTGGGCGGGGAACCGGTCGAGACCGGGGAGCACACGCCGATCGAAGGGCTGGTCTCCACGTCGTTCGACGATGTGGACGAGCCCGTGGAAGCGACCTCCCTCGACGAGCTCGAACACACGGCCCTTTCGGGTGCGAATGACGCGATCCCGGAATCGTTCGACGAGGCCGAAGCCGAGACCGAGCGCGAGATCGAGCTCACCTCACAGCGCGAGACGGAAGACGAGGTCGACCGCGACTTCGAGGTCGATGCGCGGCACGACACCGACACGGAATCGGAATCAGCCGGCGACGAGACGGGCGGTGAGGCGGCTGCGGGCGAGCGCGAGGAGAGCAGCGACGCGAGCGACGAGGCCGCGGCGGAACGGGCCGACGATGAATTCGAGCTCATTCTGCCGGACGGTGTGCTGGGGACGCCTCCGGCGGTGACGCCAGCCGACGGTTCGCCCATCCTGGGGCTGCCGATGATGGAAGTTGGTGGCGACGCCCTGGACGCCGCCGACGAAGTGGACGAGGAAGCGGCGGACGAGCCGGTCGATGAGGGGGAAGGCGAGGGGGCGGGCGAGCAGGCGTCGGTGGTGGGCCGCGCCTCCACGATGCTGGCCGCGCACTCGGTGGAGATGCTCCAGGCAGTGGTCGAGGGCGACCCCTCGGACTGGGACGCGCATCGCGCGCTCGGCGAGGCGATGTTCGAAGCCGGCAACCGCGACGGTGGGATGCTCCAATTCGAGACGGCGATGAAGGGCTACGAGGCGGACGGCAATCTGGAGGCGGCGGCCTCGATCGCGGACGAACTCGTCCGTGCCGATCCGTCGTCGGTGAAGCATCACCAGAAGCGTGTGGAGTACGCCTTCCGGTCGAACGACAAGCATCGTCTCGTGGATGCGTACCTCGAATTGGCCGACGCGCTCTTCCGGAGCGATCAGGCGGACAAGGCGCGCGTGATCTACCACCGGGTGCTCGAGCTGGCACCCGAGAACGCCCGTGCCCAGGGGGCGCTGACGGCACTGGCGGATACCCCCCCGGCGGGGCTGTCGGGATCCTCCCTCGGCACGCCGTCGCGCCCGCGCATGTCCATCCCCACGCCGGTGCGCGGGGAGTTCGTGAATCTCGGCGACCTGATGCGCCAGGAAGAGCGTCCGAAGGATACGCGCATGGTGGTCGCCGAGCAGGAGCCGTCGGGTGACGAGGAAGCCGACTTTGCCGACATGCTTCGCAAGTTCAAGCAGGGCGTGGCGGACAACGTCGAGGAAGAGGACTACCAGAGCCACTACGATCTCGGGATCGCGTACAAGGAGATGGGGCTGCTGGACGACGCGATCTCGGAGTTCCAGAAAGCGCTCCGGGGCGTGGACAACCGCGTGCGGACCTACGAGGCCATCGGCCAGTGTTTCATGGAGAAGGAGCAGTTCCAGATGGCGAGCACGCTCTTGGGGCGTGCCGTCCATGAGCGGGGGGTGGGCGACGACAAGCTGGTGGGCGTCCTCTATCTGCTGGGACGGGCCTGCGAGGAACTGGGGCGGCCGGGCGAGGCCCTGGAGTACTATCAACGCGTCTTCGTGGTCGACGTCCAGTTCCGGGACGTCGGCGAGCGAATGAACGCGATCGAGGAGGCGGCCCGATGAGCGGCGTCATCACCCGGCCGCGGTCGCCGATGACGGACGCCCTGCGCGACATCCAGGCGCCGGTGCGCGAACGCCTGGACCTGGTGCTCGACGCCATGCAGGGGATCGTGAGTTCCGGCGTGCCGATGGTCGAGGAGGTCAGCCATCACCTGCTCGGGATGCGGGGCAAGATGTTCCGTCCCACACTCACCCTGCTGTCGAGCGATCTCGTCGGGCGGCCGGAACCGCGGGCGGTGCAGCTGGGCGCCGTGATCGAGCTGATGCACCTGGCGACCCTCGTGCACGACGACTCGGTGGATCACTCGGCCACCCGGCGCGGGCTGCCGACGGTGAACTCGATGTTCAGCCACCAGGTCTCGGTGATCATGGGCGACTTTCTCTACTCGCGCGCCCTCCGCGCCCTGGTCGCGATCCGTGACTTCGACGTGCTCCGCGTCGTCACCGACGTGTCAAGCGAGTTGAGCATGGGTGAGATGCGACAGTTGGCGGCGATCGATGCCCTGCACTTCGGCGAGCCCGAATACGAACTGCTCATCCGCGCCAAGACCGCGTCCCTGATCTCGGCGGCGTGCGAGAGTGGGGCGCTGTGTGGCGCGGCAGAATTCCGGGAGCAGATGGCGCGATTCGGCGACCGCCTGGGCATGGCATTCCAGGTGGTGGACGACATTCTCGACTACACCGAGGACGAGTCCGTCACCGGCAAGCCGTCCGGCAACGATCTGCGCGAGCACAAGGTGACGCTGCCGTTGATCGCGGCGCTGCCCACCCTCTCGGCCGCCGCGCGCCGGCAGGTGGAGGCGCTGTTCGCGGCCGATTCGCCGACCGACGCCGCCATCCAGGAGGTGGTGGGGATCGTGGCCGAAGCCGGCGGAATCGAGTTTGCCCGGCGCCGCGGTGAGCAGTATGCCCAGGAGGCCGATGACGCCCTGCGGGGCATTCCCGAGTCGGCCGCACGGTCGTCCCTGGTGGGCGCTCTCGCCTACGTCACCGACCGGCGCTGGTAATGCCTCCCACCGGATCTGCCAAGCACCGTCCCGGGTACCATGCCCTGGTGCTGTCCATCGGCTTCATCATCGGGGGCGCCTTTACCGAGATAGCCAGGCGCTGGCTGCCGGCCGGGGCGGTCAAGGAGTTCCTGACCACCGGGGTGACGCCGTCGTTGGGCCCGTTGCCGATTGACCTCGTCATCATCAAGTTCAGTGTGGGCCCGGTGGCGCTGGATGTGTCCATCCTCGGTCTCGTCGGCGTGTTCGTGGCCTATCTCATCGCGCGGTCGCTCTTCTAGGAGACGGTATGAATTTCGGGAATTTCGGTCCCATGGAGCTGTTCATCATTCTGGTGATCGTGCTCGTGTTGTTCGGCGCGCGGCGCGTGCCGGAGATCGGGGCCTCGCTGGGCAAGGGCATTCGGGAGTTCAAGCGCAGCATCAACGATGTGCAGCGGCAGGTATCGGAGTCCGACGACGATCACCACATCGACCGGATCCGGTCCGGTGAACCGGCGGCGCGGACGAAGCAGGACGAAGAGCCGGCGCGCGAGCCGAAGCGGCTCATCTAGCTTCCACGCGCGCGGCAGCATACGAAGAACGGCGCCCCGGCCACAGTGGCCGGGGCGCCGTCGTTCGTTCGGTGAAGGAGGCGCGGGCTAGCTGGCCGTGCGCCGGATGGCGGCGTCGATGGACTTCCGACGGTCGTCGATCTTCGCCGAGTCGTGCAGGTACTGAAGGTACATCTGCACGCGGGCCTGCTGCAGCTGGTTGATCCGCTGCTGCCGCTGGGCGTCCTTCTGCGCGAGCCACGCCGCGCTGTCGGCCGTCACGCGGTGGTCCACGCGCTCCACCGTGATCTGCATCTCGTCGCGCACGGGGGCGCTCACGGTGTGTAGCGGGAGCCCGAAGGCGGCGCCGATGGCGGCGGTGAACTGGCCGCCGAGGCCCGGCACGAACGCCGCGCGGGTGAAGGTCGGCGTCTGCCCGACCTGAAGCTTCATCTTGGCGGCGGCTGCTTCGAGGCTCGTTCCCGCGGCAGCCGCGGCGAACGCCTTCGCAGGTTCCATCAGCCGGTCGAGATGGTGCCGGGCGGCCAACGTGGCGCGGATCTGATCGCGCACCGCGCCGAGATCGCGCAGCCCGCCCTGCGTGATCGAGTCGAGACGCACCAGGTAGTAGCCGTTGTCGTCGTCGAACAGATCGCTGATGTCGCCAGGCCGGGCGCCGCCGAAGGCCCAGGCGCTCGCGCTCGGCACCTGGGTGCCGCGCAGCATGGCCGGCTGGTTCTCGGTGGCGGTGAGCCGGTAGATCGTCAGGTGCAGCGCGCTGGCGGCCGAGTCGAGCTTCGAGGGGATCTCCGACGTGCCCGCCATATTGGCCAGGCTGTCCGCCTCCCGGTCGATGCGCGCCTCGTTGGAGTCCGTCGGCTGGATGCGGAGCAGGATGTGGCTGACGTCGATCGAGTCGCCCTTGCGGGAGTTGACCTTCAGCAGGTGGTAGCCGAACGGCGTCAGCACCGGCCCCGAGAGTTGGCCCGGCTTCAGGGCCCACGCGGCGTTGTCGAATTCCTGAACGAACTGCCCCTTGCTGCTCATGCCGAGGTCGCCGCCGTTCGCGGCGGACACGCTATCCACGGACTCCCGCTTGGCGACGTCCGCAAAGCTGGTCGTGCCCGACTCGATCTCGGCGCGCAGCTTGAGCAGGTGGGCCCGCACGGCCGCGCTGTCGGCCGCCGTGATCACGCGGGGAATCTGCACCACGGACAACTGCGCCGTGCCGGGTGCCGTGAAGGCATCGTGGTGCCCGTCGTAGTACTGCTGGATCTCGGCGTCGGTGACGGCCTTCATGTCCGCGGAATCGGGGGCGCTGTTCCACGACACGAAGCTGACCTGCGCGCTGTCGTGTGTGTCCTGCCAGGCCCGCCAGAGGTCGGCATCGGAAACGTAGACCCCCGCCGTGACCTGCTCGAACAACTTCTGCCGCGGGATTTCGGTGCGGTAGTAGTCCTCGAGTTGCACCAGCAGCCCGCTCTGGCGGGCCACGGGGCTCTGCAACAGCCGCTGGTACTTGGCCATGTCGAACTTGCCGTCGGTCTGCAGGTCGGCGCTCTGCTGAATCCAGGACGGCGGGGCGTACTTCGCGTACTCCCGGATCTCGTCGGCGGTCACGGAGATGCCCCGTCGCTTGTATTCCCGCTCGAGGAGAATCTGCGTCACCATCTGGTCGAACACGGAGTTCTGGATCTGCCGGATCTCATCCTGCGTCAGGGAGCGCCCGGAGGACTGCTGCTCCGATCGCACCTGGTTGTCCACCTGGCGCGTGTAGTCCGCGTAGAGGATTTCCTGGCCGTCCACCTTGGCGACCGGGGTACTCGGCGTGACCGAAGCGGCATTGCCGAGGCCGGAGGTCTGATAGAACAGGAAGACGAAGATGAACGGGGCCGCGATGACGAAGATCCAGATGTACTTGGCCCAGCTCCGCATGGTTTGCAGCACGCGGCGTTACTCCTGAAGCGAGCGATGGTTGCGACTCTGGAACAGAGCAGAAAAAGGTATCCGGTGGATGGTCCTAAAATCAAGTCGGCGTGTGACTTCTGATTGACTTGAACTGTCTGCGATATGTATTGTTCGCTTTCCTACCGCCCGCCGACGGCTCGAGGCCAGATATGGCGAATTCCGCCCGAATCGACGACCTGAAAAAGAAGTTCGACGAGAACCCCCGCCGGTACTTTGCGCCGCTCGCCAACGAGTACCGCAAGTCGGGGGATCCCGACCAAGCCATCGCGATTTGCCGGGAGTTTCTCCCGCAGCAGCCCGGCCACATGAGTGGGCATATCGTGTACGGCCAGGCGTTGTTCGATGCGCAGCAGCTGGACGAGGCGAAGGCGGTGTTCGACACCGCACTCACGCTGGACCCCGAGAATCTGATCGCCCTGCGGTATCTGGGGGATATCGCGCGGGGGATGGGCGATCCGCCGACCGCCCGGCTGTGGTATCAGCGTGTGCTCGACGCGGACCCCCGAAATGCCGAGATCTCGGCCCTCCTGACCGAGTTGGCCGATGCGCCAGGCCCCCCCCCGGCCGCGGCCACGCCGGTCGAGGCGCCGGTGGACGAGGCACCGGCCACGGGCCCCACGGGAACGGTGGTCATGGAGTCCTTCTCGCTCGAGGGACTTACCGGTTCCGCGCCGCCGGAAACCGAGCCGGCGCCGGCGCCCGAGCCCGTGAGCGACAGCGCACCCCCGGCGCCACCGCCGGCGGGGACGGTGCCGGAACCGACCGCCGGGGCGGGGTCGGTGTCGTCGACTGAATCGACGCCGGAACCGTCCGCCGATGCGACGGCGGAATCGGGCGCCGGGCCGGCAGCGGACCTGGAACTCGACGAGGAACTGTTCGAGGCCGGCGCCGGTGGCGTGACGGGCCAGGGGCCCACCGCGGAGTCGGGGGAGGAGGAGCCGCCCGAGGCGCCCGCGCCCCCGGCGGACGAATTGCTGGATCTCGACGAACTGAACCTCGAGACGGACAGCCCGGTCATGCCGGGCACGAACGCTCCCCGGCCGTCGCTGGACACGGTCGGATTCGACATCGAACGTGCCGGCGACGGGTTGCTGATGCCGGCGTTCGACATGGAGCGGGAATCCGAGCCGGAGCCGTCGCCGGAAGAGCTGGAGCTGGAGCCGGAGCCGGTGGCCGAAGCGGAGGCCGAAGTGGAGCCCGTGGCCGAGGTGGTGACGGATTTCTACTCGATGGACGATCTGGAATTGCCGCCGCCGGAGGCCGCCGGATCAACCCCGCCTCCGGCGTCGGATCCATTCGCCACCGAGACGATGGCCGACCTGTACCGGTCGCAGGGCCACCTCGAGAACGCCCTTCGAGTCTACCGGCAGCTGCTGGCCCAGCGTCCGGGTGACGCCGGGCTCCAGGCCACGATCTCCCAGCTCGAGGCCGCGGTAAGGATGACGCCGCCCTCGGGACAGGCGGTGCCGGATCTCGACACATCGGATTTCAGCTTCGAGTCGGATGCCGGCGCCACACCGGCGGCGGGAACCGCCTCAATGGCGGGGGATCTCGAGCGGGACACGGATGCCGCCGAGGCGGCGGCCACGGGGGACACGCCTGCGGCGGAGCTCGAGGGGCTGACGCCGTACGGGGTCGACGCTCCGCCGCGCGCGCCATCCGGGCCGTCGATCCGCGAGTTCCTGCTGGCACTTGGCAGCTATGTGCTGGGAGGGGGCAGCGGGGCGGCGAACGGGGAAGCCGAGAGCCCCGAAGGCCAGTTGGAGACCAGCGCGGTCGATGCCGGCGAGCCGCCCGCCGGGGACGACACCCCCGAATCCATGGCCGGCATCGACGCGGCCGAGCCTGCAGTGCCGGAGGCGGCAGCCTCACCCGAGTCGGCGGCCGCGCCGGAGCCGGACCCGGTGGCCGCAGCCGAGCCGGAACCGGAGCTCGAGCCGGAGCCCGTCGAGACGATCGAGACGATGGCATGGGCCGGGGTGGAGTCGCTCGAAACGACGGCGGATCTCGACTCGACCGACGAGTCGACAGCGGATTCGGATGCGGGTGATCTGCCGGCCGATGCCGAATGGGGGACCACGCCGGCGGAACCGACGCCCGCGGCAGCGATGGAAGCGCACGAGCCACCTTCTGCCGGCGAGGCCGGGGGGGGGGCGAGGTCCCCGACGAACTCTCGACCGGTGGATCGATCGACGCGATGTTCGGGTCGGCGGCGGCTCCGGCGGAAGATCAGGCGGCGGCGAAGACGCTTGCCGGCGCGTTCGGCGCGGCGGCGCCCGAGACGCCGGCGGAGCCGATGCCGGGGGCGCCGGCGCGCCGGGCCACGGAAGAACTGTCGCTGGACAGCGTGTTTCGCGAGCAGCGCGGCGGCCAGCAGCCGCCTGAGCAGCAGGGGTTCTCGTTCGACAAGTTCTTCGCGAATCCCACGCCGGCCATGGGATCCTCGATCACCGAGACGCCGCCCACGGGTCAGCCGCCGGAGGCCTCGGACGATGACATCGAGCAGTTCAACTCCTGGCTCGACGGACTGAAGAAGCGGTGAGAATCGCCGTCCTCAATGGACCGAACCTGAATCTGCTTGGCACGCGCGAACCCGAACTCTACGGGCGCCAGTCGCTCGCGGACGTCGAGCGGCATCTGAGCGAGCTGGGGCATACGCTCGGGCTCGAAGTGGAGTTCGGGCAGCACAACGGCGAGGGCGCGATGGTGGACGCCGTCCAGCAGTGGAAGGGCCGCGTGCACGGCGCCCTGGTGAACGCCGGGGCGTACAGCCACACGAGCCTTGCCATTCGCGATGCGCTGGTGGCCGTGGGTGTGCCGTTCGTCGAGGTGCACATCACAAACGTGTTTGCGCGCGAGGTCGAGCGGCACCGCTCCATGCTCGCCCCGGCCGCGGTCGGTGTCGTCTGTGGGCTCGGGGTGCTGGGGTACGAACTGGCGCTGCGGGGCATCATTTCGCATCTGCAGGCCCGTGAGTGATTCGCGCCCGCGGCGGCTGGCCGCGCTCTCCGACGCGGTCGCGGCGGAAGGCCTCGACGCGCTGCTCGTCACCGGACTTTCCAACATCCGGTATCTCACCGGGTTCAGTGGCTCCAGCGCGCTCGTCGTCGTCACGCCGGGGGACACGCTTCTGATCACCGATTTTCGGTATCAGACGCAGGTCGTGGAGGAGGTGGGCGAGCTGGCGCGGGTCGTGATCGACCCGGTGAGTCTGTGGACGTCGCTGTGGCGCCAGCTGGGGGAAGCGCGGGGTGTTTCGCTGATCGGGTTCGAGGCCACGCACATGCCGCACCGCGACTTCCAGCGGCTGCAGGAAGCCGGCGGGCAGTGGCAGTGGCGCCCGACCACGGACCTGGTGGAGCGGCTGCGCGAGTGCAAGGACGCCGGCGAGGTGGCGCTCATTCAGCAGGCGGCCGACGTGGCGACGCGGGCGCTCCGGAGGGCGCTGGACGGCGTACGTGCCGGGATGAGCGAACTGGAGGTGGCCGGGTTGCTGGAGCATGCCGTGCGGGACGAGGGGAGCGAGGGGTTCGCCTTCCCCACGATCATCGCCGCCGGCGCGCGATCGGCGCTGCCCCATGCCCAGCCGACGGGTCATCGGGTGCAGGCGGGCGACTTTCTGTTGTTCGACTTCGGGGCCGTGGTTGGAGGATACTGTTCGGATGTGACGCGCACCGTCGTGGTCGGACGGGCGACGGACGAACAGCGGGAGGTCTACCAGGTGGTACGGTGCGCGAACGAGGAGGCGGCCGGGGCGGTCCACGCCGGGATGACGGGGCGGGATGCCGATGCGGTCGCGCGGCGCTACATTGAGCGGCACGGGTTGGGGGAGCTGTTCGGCCACAGCCTGGGACATGGCATCGGGCTCGAGGTGCACGAAGCGCCGCGCTTGGCCCGCACGAGTGAGCAGACCCTACCGGCCGGAGCGGTCGTGACGATCGAACCCGGGGTGTACCGGGCCGGATGGGGAGGGGTACGGATTGAGGACGATGTGTGGCTGGGCCCGGATGATACTCGCATTCTGACCGACTTTCCGCGCGAGTTGCTCGAGCTGGCATAGGGCGGACCCTTCGCGCCAATTCCACGACTCTATGATCGATCTTCGCTACGTAAAGAAGCTCATCGACATCATCGACGGATCGACGGTGGACTCGATCGAGATCTCGTCCGACAAGGGGATGAAGATCCGGATCTCCAAGTCGCCGTCGCAACGCGGCACCGTCCAGATGGCGGCGCCGGTGCAGATGCCGTCGATGGTGTCCAGCCCCGTGGACGCGCGGCTGACGCCGCCGCAGGGCGCCCCCGCGGTGGCCCCCGAGCCGGAGCCCGAGGCGAAGGCAGCGCCGGCCGGCATCGAGGTGAAGTCCCCGATGGTGGGCACCTACTATCACGCGCCGGAGCCGGGCGCCAAGCCGTACGTCGCCGTGGGCTCGCGGGTCGCCAAGGGGCAGATCCTCTGCATCATCGAGGCGATGAAGATCATGAACGAGATCGAATCCGAGCACGCCGGCGTGGTGAAGGAGATCCTCGTCGAGGACGCGCAGCCGGTGGAGTACGGACAGGCCCTGTTCCGCATCGATCCCAATGGCTAAGCCCGGTCCGCAGGCCCAGGCGGCGGGTACGCCCGCCGCGCCGTTCAACTTCAAGAGCGTGCTGGAGCAGTTGATCCGGCGCGGCGCGTCCGATCTGCATCTGAAGGTCGGGCGTCCGCCGACGCTGCGCGTGAACGGCGACCTGGAGCCGCTGGATCAGGCGGCGCTGCGGCCCGAGGATCTGAAGACGCTGGCCGAGCAGCTGATGACGGCCCGGCAGGTGAAGCTGTTCTCCGAGGAGAAGGAGTGCGACTTCGCGGTCGGCGTGCCCGGCATCGGCCGCTTCCGCGTGAACGTGTACCAGCAGCGCGGCTCGCTGTGCTTCGCCATGCGCGCCATTCCGTACCAGGCGCGCACGATCGAGGAGTTGAACCTGCCGCCGGTGCTCCGTGAGATCGCCCTCAAACCGCGCGGCCTGGTCCTCGTCACCGGCATTACGGGGTCGGGCAAGTCGACGGCGCTGGCAGCGATGATCCAGCACATCAACGAGCATCGCAAGGCGAACATCATCACGATCGAGGACCCGATCGAGTTTCTGCACCGGGACATCAGCTGCCACATCAACCAGCGCGAGGTGGGCACCGACACCGCCGACTTCGCGCAGGCCCTGCGCCGCGTGCTTCGGCAGGATCCCGACGTGATCCTGATCGGCGAGATCCGCGATCTGGACACGCTCGACACCGCCCTCAAGGCCGCCGACACCGGGCACCTCGTGTTCTCCACGCTCCACACCACGGATGCCACGCAGACCATCAATCGCGTGCTCTCGTTCTACCCGCCGCACCAGCAGGCCGAGGTGCGCTTCTCGCTGGCGAGCGCGCTCCAGGCCGTGGTCTCGCTGCGCCTCGTCCCGCGGTCCGACAAGCCGGGGCGGATTCCGGCCGCCGAGGTCCTGATCAACACGGCCGCCGTGCGCGACCAGATCCGCGACATGACGAAGCTGCTGAACATCCCCGAACTGATCAAAGAGGGCACGGTGCAATACGGGATGCAGAGCTTCGACCAGTCGTTGATGCAGCACTACACGCGCGGCATCGTGTCCTACGAGAGCGCGCTGTTCTACGCCACCAGCCCCAGTGAATTCGCGCTGCGGGTGCAGGGGGTGGCGGGAACGAGCGACACCAGCTGGTCGCCCTTCGAGGGCGAGTCGGCGAGCTGACCGTCGCCGGCCCATGACCACCGGCGCCGATCACAGCCGCCGTCGAACTTCGACTCGAGAATTCGGTGTTTAAGAAGGTCCTGATTGCCAACCGCGGAGAGATCGCGCTCCGCGTCATCCGCGCCTGTAAGGAACTGGGCGTCGAGACCGTGGCCGTGTATTCCGAGGCCGACCGCGAATCGCTGCACGTGCGATTCGCGGACGACGACGTGTGCATCGGCCCCGCGCCGGCCCGCGAGTCCTACCTGCGGATCCCGCGGCTCATCGCCGCCGCCGAGATCACGGGCGCCGACGCGATCCATCCCGGCTACGGCTTCCTGGCCGAGAACGCCGAATTCGCCGAGACGTGCGCGGCATCGAACATCGCCTTCATCGGCCCCACGGCCGAGCAGATCCGCGTGATGGGCGACAAGGCCGCCGCCCGCAAGGCGATGACCGAGGTCGGTGTCCCGATCGTGCCCGGCACGCCGGGGCCGGTGGAGGACGTGGACGAAGCGCTCGAATTCGCCAAGGAGATCGGCTTCCCGGTCATCATCAAGGCGGCGGCCGGGGGCGGCGGCAAGGGGATGCGCGTGTCCAAGGACGCCGACGATTTCGCGCGTTCGTTCGGGCTCGCGCGCTCCGAGGCCCTGAGCGCCTTCGGCAACGGCGACGTCTACGTCGAGAAGTACCTCGCCCGCCCGCGGCACATCGAGTTCCAGATCCTGGGCGACCAGCACGGGCACGTGATCCATCTCGGCGAGCGCGACTGCTCGGTGCAGCGCCGCCACCAGAAGTTGATCGAGGAATCGCCGAGCCCGGCCGTGACGCCCGACCTGCGGGCCCGTATGGGGGCCGCGGCGGTGGCCGGGGCGAAGGCGATCGACTACGTGGGCGCGGGCACGATCGAGATGCTGCTCGACACCGACGGGTCGTTCTACTTCATGGAGATGAACACCCGCATCCAGGTCGAGCATCCGGTGACCGAGATGATCACGGGGGTCGACCTGGTGAAGGAGCAGATCCGGGTGGCGGCCGGCGAGGAGCTCACCGTCCGCGAGCTGCCCCCGCTCCGGGGGCACGTGATCGAGGTGCGGGTGAACGCCGAGGATCCGTCGCGCAACTTCCAGCCGTCGCCGGGTCGCATCGAAACGTTTCATCCCCCGGGCGGGCCCGGGGTGCGGCTGGACTCGCACGTCTACGCCGGGTATACCGTCCCGCCGTACTACGACTCGTTGCTCGGCAAGCTGATCTGCCAGGGGCGCGACCGTGCCGAGGCCATCGTCCGCGTGCGGGTGGCGCTCGAGGCGTTCATCATCGAGGGCGTGACGACCACGATTCCATTCCTGGCGCGGGTGATGGAGAATCCGCGATTCCAGGCCGGCGAGGTCGACACCAAGTTCCTGGAACGCGAGACCGACCTGATGAAGGAGCCCACGTAGGTGCGCGTCGACGTCTTCTTCACGGCGCGCGAGATCGGGCCGGGAGACGTCACGGGCCGGGTGGTGGCGGTGCTGGACGTGTTGCGGGCGTCGACGTCGATCGTGACCGCGCTGACGAACGGCGCCCGCGCGGTCATCCCCGGTGAGAGTTCCGAGACCGTGCTCACGCGCGCCCGGGCCTTCGAGCGCAACGACGTCCGCCTGGCCGGTGAGCGCCGCATGCGCAAGATCGAGGGGTTCGACCTCGGCAACTCCCCGGTGGAGTTCACCGCCGACGCCGTCGAGGGGCGGACGGTGCTCATCTCCACCACCAACGGCACCGGCGCCTTCGCGGCCACACAGGGCGCGCGCGAGGTGCTCGTGGGCGCGTTCGTGAACTTCTCGGCCGTCCTGGCCGTGATGCGGGCGGCGCTCCGCAAGGGCACCGATCTCGCCTTCATCTGCGCCGGGCACGAGGGGCAGTTCTCGCTCGAGGACGCGGCGTGCGCGGGGCGGTTCGTGCAGCACGCTACCCGCCGCCTCTCGACCGTGGCGCTCAACGACGCCGCCCTCGCCGCCCTGCAGGTGCACCGGAAGTACGGCGACGACCTCTGGGGGCTGTTCGAGACGTCGCGCCACGGCCAGGCGTTGGCCGAGGCCGGCTTTGCCGCCGACCTGGTGGCGTGCGCCACGATGGACAGTTCGGAGATCGTTCCCGTCTACCAGGACCGGCAGATCGTGCGGCGATCGGTGTCGCGGGGCGGTTGAGGGTGCGCGATTCGCTCAAGCGCGAACTGACCGCGATCGCCCTCCTGCTGCTCGCCGTCTTCCTGGCCGGCGCCCTGCTCGTGCTCGGCCTCGCCCAGCTTCGGTCGGGCGTGGACGTCCGCGCCAACGTCGGCTGGGTGGGCGCGCACCTCGCCCGCCCGCTGGTGTCGCTGTTCGGCTGGCCGGGGGCCGTCCTCGTGCCGTTCGTGCCGGCGGTGCACGCGTTGCGGGTGTTCGGCCGACTCCAGTCGGAGACCGACCGCTCGTGGATGATCTTCCTCGGCGGGCTGGTGCTGCTGCTGCCGATCATGGTCGCGCTCGGGTCGGGCCTGAAGCTGGGTGACGATTCCACCATGGCCTCCGGGCTCTGGGGCGCGCTCTTCGCCTCGTACTGGCGGGCCTGGTTCGGCGGCATCGGCGCCTGGATCGTCGTCGCGCTCGCCGTATCGGCGCTGATGGCAGCCACGCTGGCGTGGAATCCCGTGCGCGCGCTCGTGGGCGCGCGCCAGGGCGGCGGGCGGGGCGCTGCCAGACCGCGGGCCAGCCTGGCGCTCGAACTGGAGCCGCCCCCGGACGAGATGCCGGGTATCGAACCCGGAAACGCGGAGGCCGAACCGGAACCACCGTCGCGCGGGAAGAAGCGCGGGCAGAAGCGGAGCAGGGCGGAGGCGGCGGCCCGGCGCGAGGAGGAGATCCGCGCCGAGATCGACGCGTCCGCCATCTCGCCCGAGTCGGCCCTGGCCGACGAACTGCCGAGCCCCGAATTGCTCTCACCCGTTCCCGAGCGTTCGGGCGACGGCGGCAAGCGCGAACTCGACGAGATGGGGGCCAAGCTCATCGAAGCCCTGCGCACCTTCAAGGTGGAGGGCGAGTTGGTGGGCCGGACCACCGGACCGGTGGTCACGCAGTTCGAAATCGAACCCGCGCCGGGGGTCAAGGTGCGGCAGTTCGCGAACCTCGCCAACGACCTGGCGCTCGCCATGCGCGCCCAGAGCATCCGGATCGTGGCGCCGATCCCCGGTCGCGGCGCGGTGGGGGTGGAGGTCCCCAACCCGACCTCGGAGATCGTCTGGTTCCGCGAACTCCTCGAGTCGCGGGAATTTCAGAACGCGCGGGCCGCGCTACCGGTGGCCCTGGGCAAGGATCTCGAGGGCAAGCCCGTGATCGCCGATCTGGCCAAGATGCCCCACCTGCTGATCGCCGGCGCGACCGGCTCGGGCAAGTCGGTGTGCGTGAACACGATCATCACCAGCCTCGTCTACCGGCACACCCCGCGCACGCTGCGCCTGCTGATGGTCGACCCGAAGATGGTGGAGCTGTCGGTGTACAACACGCTCCCGCACCTGCGGCACAAGGTGGTCACCGACAATCGCGATGCGGCCTCGGTGCTGCACTGGGCCAAGCACGAGATGGAGGATCGCTACAAGCTGCTGGCCGCCAACGGCTGCCGGAACATCCAGGAGTTCAACAAGCGCCTGCAGGACGGCGTGCCGTTGAAGCACCCCAAGCAGGAGGACGTCGCGTTCGAAAATCTCGCCTACACGGACGACGTACTCCCGTACATCGTGATCGTGATCGACGAGATGGCCGATCTGATGATGACGGTGCAGGGGGAGGTGGAGGGGCCGATCGCGATGCTGGCGCAAAAGGCGCGCGCCATCGGCATCCACATTCTACTGGCGACCCAGCGCCCGAGCGTGAACGTCATCACCGGGCTGATCAAGGCCAACTTCCCGAGCCGGATCGCGTTCCGCGTCGCCTCGCAGGTGGACAGCCGGACGATCATCGACGGCGCGGGCGCCGAAGCGCTGCTGGGCAACGGCGACATGCTGTTCATCCCGCCGGGCAAGTCGGAGCCCGCCCGCCTCCAGGGGGCGTTCATCTCGAGCGAGGACACCGAGACGCTGATGAAATGGTACGAGGCCCGGGCGGAGGCGCGGCGGAACGCGCGTCTGGCGCAGGGCCTCGGCGTGGAGGATGCCTCCGAGGAGGACATCATCGCCGCGATCCGTGCCCGGGAAGCCGCGGAAGCGGCGGGGAAGGACGACGAGCCCGCGGCCGACGCGGGCGACCGGGACAAGCTGTTCCGCGAGGCCGGCGAGGCGGTGATTCACAATCAGGGGGCCTCGACCTCGCTGTTGCAACGGCGGTTGGGCATCGGGTACGGGCGGGCGGCGCGGATCATGGATCAGCTCGAGGCCGCCGGCGTGATCGGGAAGTCGGAACCGGGGTCGAGCAGGCCGCGCGACGTCCTGATGGGTCTGGAGGAACTCGAGCGGCTCTGCGGGCCCCGCTCGTGATCGGACGGGCGGGAAGGGCGGTGCTGGCCATCCTCGCTCTGGGCGTACTGTCGCGGCCGGCGGGGGCGCAGGACAGCACGCGTTACGTGCTGCCCGCCGGGGCGCCGGCGGACACCGTTCAGCACCGGCCCCTGCCCGTGAACGGCCTCCTGCTGCGCCCCCAGCACCTGAGCTACGAGATGCGTGTCGTGACCCCCGACAGCACCCACGTGGTGGGCACCCGCGAGTTGGACGTCACGCACAGCACGTACGCCGCCTTCCCCGCCTGGATGATCGCCGAGTCCCGCACGGGGTCCGTCCCGGCCATCGACTCCCTGTACCTGTCCTACGTCGACCTGCGCCCGCTGCACTGGAACTCGCTGCTCGGCGATCGATCGCGACTGGCCATTGAGTTCACCGCCGACTCGCTCTATGGGGGCACCAGCGGGCCGAGTGGCAACCAGAACATCGTGCTCGCGCACGGCCGGGATCTGCTGGCCGGGTCGGCGATGACCGAAGTGGTGCTGCAGTTGATGCCCCACAGCGTCGGCCGGGTGGATTCGGTGTCGGTGCTCGAGGTCGACCTCGGGGCCAGCCGGATCGTGCCGGGCGTGCTGTCGGTGGACGGCGAACAGGACCTCGATACCTCGCTCGGCCGCATGCACTGCTGGGTCATTTCGCTGACGACCCCCGCGGGGGTGGCGCGGTACTGGCTGTCGGAATCCGATCCGGTGGTGGTCCGGACGCAGCAGGACCTGCCCGGCCGGCCCGGGGTGACGTTCGAGCAGACGCTGGTCTGGCGCGACTAGCCGCGCGCTTCCGATTCCGCCGAGCATGTTCCGGTGATGGTGCGCCGCGGGGGAGCCGTACGTTGGCTCCATGTCAGCGGCGACGCAGGCATTCGGAGAACTCGGGGAACGCATTGCCGAGCGGTGGCTGGCCCGCCGGGGCTGGCGCGTGGTGCACCGCCGGTACCGGTTCGGCCACCGGGACATCGATCTGGTGGTCGAGCGGGACGGGGTGGTGGCCTTCGTGGAGGTGAAGGCGCGGTCCGGCGATCGATTTGGAGATCCGGTTGAAGCAGTCAACTGGCGTAAACGCATTGACTTGGAGCGGTCCGCTTTAAGTTGGATCTCACGTCATGGCCGCAGGGAGGAGTCGTACCGATTCGACGTCGTTGGTATCTTGATGGAGGGACGTCGGGTCCGGGTCCGGCACGTCGAGAATGCGTTCAGCATCGGGTCTGTCCCTTGATTCCTCGGAGGGGCTTCGTATTTTCTTCGGGGTAACGACAGGGGCGCCCGCCGGGTTACGATTAGCCCGCGTGGCCAGGGGTTCACGCTCAACCATAGGACTCGCCGATCATGGCCGTCTCCACGATGCAGGACGACAAGAAAAAGGCACTCAACCTGGCCATCGCGCAGATCGAGAAGAGCTGCGGCAAGGGTTCCATCATGCGGCTCGGCACGGACAGCCACGTGCGGGTCGACGCGATTCCCACCGGCGCGCTCAATCTCGACGCGGCGATCGGCGTGGGCGGCATTCCGCGCGGCCGCGTGACCGAGATTTACGGACCGGAGTCGAGCGGCAAGACCACGCTCTGTCTGCACGTGGTGGCCAACGCGCAGCGGACCGGCGGTGTGGCGGCGTTCATCGATGCCGAGCACGCGCTCGATGTGGACTACGCGCGGAAGCTCGGCGTGGATGTCGAGGGCCTGCTGATCTCGCAGCCCGACACCGGCGAGCAGGCGCTGGAGATCTGCGAGATTCTGGTCCGGTCGGGTGCGGTGGACGTGGTCGTCGTCGATTCGGTGGCGGCGCTCGTGCCCAAGGCCGAGATCGAGGGCGACATGGGCGACTCGCACGTCGGGCTGCAGGCGCGGCTGATGAGCCAGGCGCTGCGCAAGCTCACCGGCGCCATCTCCCGGTCGCGCACCTCCGTGGTCTTCATCAACCAGTTGCGTGAGAAGATCGGCGTGATGTTCGGCAATCCCGAAACGACGACCGGCGGCAAGGCGCTCAAGTTCTACGCGTCGCTGCGTCTCGACATCCGGCGCATCGGCGCCGTCAAGGACAAGGACGAGGTGGTGGGCTCGCACGTGCGCGTGAAGGTGGTCAAGAACAAGGTGGCGGCGCCGTTCCGCCAGGCCGAGTTCGACATCATGTACGCCGAGGGCATCAGCCACACGTCGCTGCTCGTGGACATCGGGGCCGAGTCGGGGATCATCGAGAAATCCGGCGCCTGGTACAGCTACAAGGACCAGAAGATCGGACAGGGCCGCGAGAACGCGAAACTGTACCTCAAGGACAACCCGGCGATGATGGCCGAGATCGAGGAGAAGGTGAAGGCGGTGCTCGGCATCAACCCGCCGGGAGCCGACGAGGAGCCCGCGGCGGAGGCAGTCGAGGAATAGCGGACGCGCGCGGCAGCCGGCGGAGGAACCGTGCCGGGGAGACGTAGTCTGGAAGCGACGGGACCCGGAAACTCCCAACGTTACAGAGTGCGGCTCCCCGGCAGTTTCTTTCCGGAGGGGTCGTGGGGCTGATCTCGGCACTGGTTCCCCATCCCCGGCGGCCGGGACGGGTCGAGGTGGCGGTGGATGGCCGGGCGGTCGGCGCGGTATCCGTCGATGCCATCGGCGTGCTCGGCCTGCGCGTGGGCGCGGACTTCGAGCCGCTGCGCGCGGCGTTCGAAGCCGAGCGAGCCCGGTTGGCCACTTGGGACCGGGCCACGGGGCTGCTGGCCGCCCGGGCGCGGTCGCGTCTGGAACTGCGCCGCCTGCTGCTTCGCAAGGGCGAACCGGCCGGCCAGATCGACGGCGTCCTCGACCGCCTCGAAGGCGCGGGGTATCTCGACGACGCCGACTTCGCCCGGCAGTTCGCCCGGACCAAGGCGCTGGGCAGCGGCATGTCCCGCCGCCGCGTGCAGCAGGAGTTGGCGCGCCGCGGGGTGGATCGGGCAATCGCCGAAGCCGCGATTGCGGAGCTATTCGCGGAAGAGGCGGTGAACGAGATCGAGACCGTGGAACGCCTCGCGCGCAAGAAGCTGCGGTCGCTGCTCCGGCTCGACGCCCCCACGCGGCGACGGCGGCTGTACGGATTTCTCGCGCGGCGGGGGTTCGAGGCCGAGGAGATCGGGGAAGTGATCCGGCGACTCGGTGCGGACGAGGGATCGTAACCCACACCGGCGAGAATCCGAACCACCACCGGGAATCGGCATCCGGCGAGACCGGTTCGACGCCGCGCCGCATGGGGGTATTCGCTCCTTCCGGGTGATATATTCCCCTCCGTATGCCCGACCGCGACCTCCCGACCCTTTCCGCCTCCCAGATCCGCGAGCGATTCCTGGCCTATTTCGAGCGCCAGGGGCACGTCCGCCGGTCCAGTGCGTCCCTCGTGCCGGTGGACGACCCGACCCTGCTGTTCACCAACGCGGGGATGGTGCCCTTCAAGAAAGTGTTCCTCGGCATGGAGGACCCGCCGGATGGAAGGCGCCGGGCCACGACGGCGCAGAAGTGCGTGCGCGCGGGCGGCAAGCACAACGATCTGGAGCAGGTGGGGCATACGGCGCGGCACCACACCTTCTTCGAGATGCTGGGGAATTTCTCGTTCGGCGACTACTTCAAGGCGGAGGCGATTCGATTCGCCTGGGAGTTCGTCACCGGCCGGCGAGAGGACGGCAACCTCGGGATCGATCCGGCCCACGTGCGCGTCTCGGTGTTCTGGGACGACATGGAAGCCCGGACGCTCTGGAAGGAGGTGGCCGGGCTCCCGGATTCGCGCGTCTACGGTCTGGGTGAGAAGGACAACTTCTGGCAGATGGCCGACACGGGGCCCTGCGGGCCGTGTTCGGAACTCTACGTCGATCTGGCCCATCTCACCGACGACTGGCGTTTTCCCGACGGCGCGGCGGGTGAGTGGACCGACCTCGAGCGCGAGGAGTTCTCGACGGATGCTTTCGTCGAGGGCGCCGAAGCCGGGCGCTTCCTCGAGATCTGGAATCTGGTGTTCATGCAGTTCGACCGTCAGGCCGACGGGACGCTGCAACCGCTTCCCCGGCCGTCGGTGGACACCGGCGCCGGGCTGGAGCGCATTGCCGCGGTAATGCAGCGCGTCACGAACAACTACCACACCGATCTCTTCGCGCCGCTCATCCGTGCCGTGGAAGACACGGTGGGGCTCCCGTATCGCGGGAAGACGGAGCACGCGCCGAGCGCGATGACCGTGCACGGGCGCACGGTGATGGTGGACCCGGCGTCGTTCCGTGTGATTGCGGACCATGCGCGGGCCGTGGCCTTCCTGCTCGCCGACGGCGTATTCCCCTCCAACGACGGGCGGGGCTACGTGCTGCGGCGGATCCTGCGACGGGCGGTGCGGCACGCCTGGCTGCTCGGGCGCCACGAGCCGACGCTCGTGCACGTGGTGGAGGCGGTGATCGAGACCATGGGGGATGCGTATCCGGAACTGCGGTCCCGGTCGGCGCATCTGCTCAAGACCACGCAGGTGGAGGAGGAGTCCTTCCTCTCCACCATCGAGGGCGGCCTCGCCCGGTTCGATCAACTCGCGCCCGAGCGCGGCACCAACCTCGGCGATGAGATTCGCGGCACGCTGAGCGGCGAGGACGCCTTCCGGTTGTACGACACCTTCGGCTTTCCCATCGACCTGACGGAGTTGATGGCGCGGGAGCGCGGCTACACGGTGGATATCGCCGGATTCAACGCGGCCCTCGACGCCCAACGGAACCGGTCCAAGGAGGAGCGGAAGGCCCGGAACATCTCGGTGCAGGCGGACGCCCTCGGCGACCTGGCCGACTGGACGGCGGCGCCCGACACGGCGGCGGGCGACGTTTCGTTCGTCGGGTACGACGCGGTGGAGATCGATACGCAGGTGACGGCTGTCCGAAAGCTCGACGATGGCCGGGTGGCGCTGCTCCTCCGCGAGACGCCGTTCTATGCCGAGTCGGGCGGCCAGGTGTCGGACCACGGCGAGATCCTCGGCCGCGGCTGGCGGGTGGACGTGGACGACGTGCGCAAGGTGGATGGGCGGCCGGCGGCCGTGGGCCGTCTGCAGGGCAGCTTCTCGTTCGGGCCGGTCACGGCGCGCGTCCCGTCGCTGCGGCGCCGGGACACCGAGCGGAACCACACGGCCACGCACCTGCTGCACGCCGCGCTTCGCCAGGTGCTGGGCGACGCCGTCCATCAGGCCGGATCCCTTGTGGCGCCGGACCGGCTGCGCTTCGACTTCACGCACCACGGGCCGGTGAGCGCGGATCGGTTGGCGGAGATCCAGGCCATCGTGAACACGCACATCTGGGAGGCGGCCCCGGTGACGACGCGCGAGATGGCGTACCCCGAGGCGCGGGCGGCCGGCGCGATGGCGCTGTTCGGCGAGAAGTACGGGGACGTGGTGCGCGTGGTGACGGTGCCGGGATTCTCGATGGAGCTGTGCGGGGGCACGCACGTGCGCAACACGGCGGAGATCGGGCTGTTCCAGATCGTGCACGAAACGGGCGTCGCCTCCGGGGTCCGGCGCATCGAGGCCGTCACCGGCCCGGGCGCGTACGCCTGGCTGCATGAGCGCGCCGAGGTCCTGGCGCGCACGGGCGAACTGCTCCGGGTCCCGGCCGAAGGCGTGGAGCAGCGCGTCCAGGCGCTGCTCGACGAGCGACGGGGTCTGGAGAAGCGGTTGGAGGAGATGCTGCGTGGCGGTGGCGATCAGATGGCGGAGTGGCTCGCCGGCGCGCAGCCGCTCAACGGCGACGGCGCGCGGTTCGTGGGGCGCGTGGTGCCGGCGGCCGATCTGAAGGAGTTGCAGACCCTGGGCGATGCCCTGCGTGAGCAGCTGGGGTCGGGGGTCGGGGTGCTCGCGGCCACGCTGGGAGACGGCAAGACCACGATGCTCGCCGTGGCGACCGACGATCTGGTGCGCCGCGGGGTGAACGCCGGGGCGCTGGTGAAGGAACTGGCCGCGCTGGCCGGCGGGCGCGGGGGTGGCAAGGCGCACATGGCCCAGGCCGGCATCCCCGATCCGGAGCGGCTCGACGACGCGTTGGCCCAGGCGCCCGCCATTGCGCGTGCGCTGCTCGAGAAGGGCAAGTGACGGTCGGTGGGTGGCTGGAGGGGCGCACCCCCGCGGCGCCGCCGGCCCTGGCGGCGAGGATCAGGCATCTGCTGGGCGAACACTGGGCGGACGACGCGTCGCGCACGCACGCCGTCTGCGAGGCGGCAGCGGAAGGCGTGCTGGCCTCGTTGCTGGCCGCCCGCGAAACGGGGCGTGAAACGGCGCTCGATCTGCTGGCGGCCGACGCGCTCGTGACGTACGCGTTCGAACACGCGGCCGAATCGCCGGACGCCCTGGATGCCCGGGCGTCGGCCGTGATGGAGCGCATCGCGGCGCTCGGCGAACGATTCGCGGCCGCGACCGGCGCCTGAGCGGCCTGCCCGGACCTCGATGATCGACATCCATTCGCACCTGTTGCCCGGCGTCGACGACGGTTCGCCGTCGATCGAGGTGTCGGTGCGCGTGCTCGAGCGCTTCCGCGCCGGTGGCGTGGAGGTGCTCGTGTGCACGCCGCACCTGATGGCGTCCGACGCGGCGGGTGCCCCGTACCACCAGCACCGCCAGATCCTGGGGGATCTTCGCGCCGCCGCCCCAGCGGTGCCGGAACTCAAACTCGGGTGGGAGATCATGCTCGATGTGCCGGGCGCCGATCTGCGACACCCGCAACTCGGGCTGGCGGGATCGAAGGCGGTGCTCGTGGAGTTCCCCCGGCTGTCGATTCCCCCGCATGCGGCGGAGGAGTTGTTCCGGCTGCGCATGAGCGGCATCATCCCGGTGCTGGCGCACCCGGAACGATATGCCGGCTGCACGGTGGCGCACGTGGAGGAGTGGCGGCGGGTGGGCGCCGTGATCCAGATGGACGGCGCGGCGCTGCTCGGCAGCAACCGGATGGCGGCGCTGGCACGCGAGATGCTCGCGCACGGGTGTACCGACCTCATCGCCAGCGACAATCACGGCGACTCGCGCTCGCTGGCGCCGGTGCGGGAATGGCTGTTGGAGTGGGGCACCGAGGAACAGGCGAATCTGCTGACGCGCGACAACGCCCGGCGCCTGCTGGCCGACGAGCCGATTCGCGCCGTGCCGCCATTGGTGGTAAAGAAGGGGATGTTGGCCCAACTCAAGGCGATGGTGCTCGGGCGCGGCCCGGCGGGCCGCCGGCACCCGAGCGGACACTGACCACGGCGCGGAGGCGCATGGCGTGACACAGCAAGCGAGCGGCGACTTCGCGGAGGCGCTCCGCACCCTGGCGGCCACGGCGACACGCGTGGCCGACACCCTGGGGGCGGAACTCGACGGCGCCCTGCGCCTGGTGCGGGAGACGGTGGGCCGCGGGGGAACGCTGTTCTTCTGCGGCAACGGCGGGAGTGCGGCCGACGCCCAGCACCTGGCCACGGAATACGTGGTCCGCTACATGCGGAACCGGCGGGCCTATCCGGCGGTGGCGCTGACCACCGACAGCTCGTTGCTTACGGCGACCGGCAACGACCTGGGATTCGACGAGGTGTTCGCGCGGCAGGTGGAGGCGCTCGCCCGGCCGGGCGACCTGCTGGTGATTCATTCGACCAGCGGCAACTCGCCCAACGTGCTGCGCGCGGCGCAGGCGGCGCGGGCCGCCGGTGTGTCGGTGCTCGCGTTCTCGGCGCGCGACGGCGGCAAGCTGCGGGCGCTGGCCGACCACTCGGTGGTCATTCCCACCGATCGTACCGATCGCGCGCAGGAACTCCACCTGTGCATCGAGCACATCATCTGCGACCTCGTGGAGCGGGAACTGTGATCAATCTGTCGGGAAAGGCGGCGCTCGTGACGGGCGGCTCGCGCGGCATCGGCGCCGCCACCGTCCGGCTGTTGGCCGAGAGCGGCGCCGACGTGGTGCTTGGCTATCACACGCGGCGCGACGCCGCCGAGCGCGTGGCCGCGGAGGCCCGCGCCTTCGGCGTGCGGGCGGAAGCCGTGGCGTCGGACATCGCGACGCCGGCCGGCGCCGATGCGCTTGTGGCGGCAGCGGTCCGGACGCTGGGCGGGCTCGACTTCTTCATCGGCAACGCCGGGATCTGGCCGGTGGAGGAGGAGGACGTCACGCAGCTGTCCGACGACCGGTGGCGCCGGACGATGGCGCAGAACGTCGATTCGATGTTCTTCACCTCGCGGGCCGCGGCCCGGGTGCTGCGCGATCACGGGCGGCTGGTGCTCGTCGCGAGCACGGCCGGTCAGCGGGGCGAGGCGTATCACGCCGACTACGGCGCATCGAAGGGGGCGATGATCGCGTTCGTCAAATCGTTGGCGCCCGAACTGGCGTCGCGGGACATCACGGTGAACAGCGTCGCGCCGGGGTGGGTGGACACGGAGATGTGCGAGATTCCCTACGCCGACGGCGGGCGGGCGCGGATCGCGGCCACGATCCCGCTGGGACGCGTGGCCGATCCCCGCGACATCGCCGGCCCGATCGTCTTTCTCTGTTCACCGCTCGCACGGCACATCACGGGAGAGATCGTGAACGTGAACGGCGGCAGCGTGCTCTGCGGATGATCGTCATCATCTTCACCGGCGGCACGATCGGCATGCGCCACGATCCGGAACTGGGAGGCGCCGTGCCCGCCCTCACCGGCCGCGACATTCTCGCGCTCGCGCCCGGCATCGACCGGTTCGCGGAGCTCGAGGTGGACGACTTCGGCGCCTTCCCGGGCCCGCACATGACCGTCGAGCGCGTGTGGGCGCTACGGGCACGGATCGCCTCGCATCTGGCCCGCCCCGAGGTCGAGGGCATCGTGCTCACGCACGGCACCGACTCGCTGGAGGAGTCGGCATATCTGATGACCCGTTCGCTCTCCACCGAGAAACCGGTGGTGTTCACCGGCGCCATGCGCACCTCGAGCGATCTGGGATGGGACGGCCCCGCCAACCTCGGCGCCGCGGTGATCACGGCGGCCAGCGCGGACGCGCGCGGGCTCGGCGTGCTCGTGGTGATGGGCGACCGGATCTTCAGTGCTCTCGACGTGACCAAGGTGCACACGCACATGCCCGACGCCTTCGAGAGTCCGGGGCTGGGTCCGCTGGGCGTGGTGGACGACGGCCGCGTGATCATCCGGCGGAGCGCCCACGTGGCGCTGCCGATCCTCTCGCCGGACGCGCCCGCCCAACCGGTGGACATCGTGTACGCCTGGCAGGGGGCCGACGCCCGTCTGCTCGACGCGTCGCGCGCCACCGGGGTGGGCCTCGTGGTGGCGGCCATGGGGCGGGGCAACGTGCCGCCGCTGATGGCCGACGGCATCGACCGGTGGCTCGCCGACGGGAAGCCGGTGGTGATCGCATCGCGCGCGCTGCGCGGGCGCGTGGGCCACACGTACGGCTACCCGGGCGGCGGGCGGCGGCTGTTCGAGGCCGGGGCCCTCTTTGCCGGAAGCCGCCGGCCCCAGCAGGCCCGCATCGATCTCATGCTCGCTCTCGGCGCCGGCGTGGACGTGCGCACGGTATTCGATGGCTGACCAGGCCGAGCTGCGGCTCCTCCATCCCCCGCGGCCGGTGCTCGAGATCGCCGACCGGCTGGAGCAGGCCGGGCACGAGACCTGGTGCGTGGGAGGCGCGGTCCGCGATGCGCTGCTGGGGCATCCGCATCTGGACTGGGATCTGGCCACGGCGGCCACCCCGGAAGAGGTGCGGGCGCTGTTCGGCCACCGGCGCACGATTCCCGTGGGCATCGAATTCGGGACGGTCGGCGTGCTCGACGATCAGAAGACCCTGCACGAGGTGACGACGTTCCGGCGCGACGTGCGCACCGATGGGCGGCATGCCGAGGTGGAGTTCGGCGTCTCGCTCGACGACGATCTGGCGCGCCGCGACTTCACCATCAACGCGATCGCGTATTCGCCCAGACGCCACCGGCTGCACGATCCCTTTCAGGGACGCGAGGACCTGAAGCGGAAGCTCGTGCGCGCCGTCGGCGATCCGGCCGAACGCATGCGCGAGGACCGGCTGCGGGTGCTCCGCGCCATTCGCTTCGCTTCCCGGTTCGATTTCGACATCGACCCCGCCACCTGGCAGGCGATGGTGGCCAGCGCGCCGCATATGGTCCGGCTGTCGCCGGAGCGCGTGAAGCAGGAGTTGGAGAAGACCATGGAGCAGGTGCTGCGTCCCGGCATCGCCCTCCGCCGCTGGCGGGAGGCCGGCGCGCTCGCCGTGCTCGTGCCCGCCCTGGCCGACGTGAGCGACGAGACGCTGCGCGCGCTCGACTGCCTGGCCAGGCCGGGCCTGCCGCAGCGTCCCAATCGCCGCATCCACCGCATGGCGGCGCTGTTCAGCGACGTGCCGGCGACCGATGCCAGGATCGCGGCGGCGCTCACGGCGTTGCGGTGCTCGAAGCTGCAGATGAACTGGATGCAGGCGCTTGCCGAACGCTGGCAGACCTTGGCCCCGGCCATCGGTGACGCGTTGCAGTCCGGAACGCCCGTGCCCGATGCCCAGCTCCGCCGGTGGGTCGCGGCACTGGGCCGGTTGTACCTCCCCGGGTTCTTCAGGCTGGCCAGCGCCCGGTGGGCGGCACGGCGGCCGGGGGGTCCCGCCCCCGAGGCGGCCGCGGTGCGGGCGCTCTACCGGCGCGCCCTGCGCATCGCGTTTCGCGATCCCGTGGACCTGCGCGATCTCGCGGTGGACGGCGACGACCTGCGCCGGGCGGGCGTGCCCGCCGGTCCGGCGATGGGGCGCATTCTCCAGGGGCTGCTCGATTGGGTGCTCGACGACCCGGCGCGCAACACGCCGGCCGCGCTGCAGGAACGGGCGGCCGAACTGCAGGCCGCGTCGAAGGCGGGGGACGGGTGAGCGCGCGCGGCAGGCGCGCGTCCGCCGGCGCGGCGTCGGCGAGCCAATCGCTGTGGGCGAAGCCCGACGATACGCCGCTTGCCGCACGGATGCGTCCGCGGTCGCTCGACGAGTTCGTGGGGCAACGCCACCTGTTGGCGGCGGGGAAGCCCCTGCGCACGGCGATCGAAGCCGGTACGGTGGGCTCGATGGTGTTCTGGGGGCCCCCCGGCTCGGGCAAGACGACGCTGGCTCGGCTCGTGGCGCGGCACACCGATCGCGCGTTCGTCTCCTTTTCCGCCGTCACCGAGGGCGTGCCGCGGGTCCGGGAGATCGTGGCCGGAGCCGAAGCCCGCCGGGCCGCCGGGCAGGGCACGATTCTGTTCGCCGACGAGATCCACCGGTTCAACAAGGCACAGCAGGACGCCTTCCTGCCGCACGTGGAAGCCGGCACGATCACGCTCATCGGCGCGACCACGGAGAATCCGTCGTTCGAGATCAACGGGGCGCTCCTGTCCCGGCTTCGGGTGTTCGTGCTCGAGCCGATTGCCGCGGCCGACCTGGAACAGGTGCTGCGGTCGGCGCTCGCCGACACGGAGCGCGGCCTTGGCGACTGGAAGTTGGCGGTCGACGACGACGCCGTGACGCTGATTGCGACGCTGGCGGACGGCGACGCGCGCCGGGCGCTGACGGTGCTGGAAGCGGCCGCCGGGCCCGTGGGGCGGGGCGGCCACCTGGGAGTGGCCGAAGCGCGGGATGCCCTGCAACTCCGGTTCGCTCGCTTCGACAAGGGCGGCGAGGAGACCTACAACATGCTCAGCGCCTACCACAAGAGCCTGCGCGGGAGCGATCCCCAGGGCGCCCTGTACTGGATGGCGCGGATGCTCGACGGGGGCGCCGACCCGATGGTGCTGTTCCGGCGGGCGATGGCGATGGCAGCCGAAGACATCGGTCTGGCCGATCCCGAGGCGCTCAAGTTGGCGGTGGCCGCGCGCGACGCCTTCCACATGCTGGGGGCGCCGGAGGGGTACCTGCCGCTCGCCGAGATGACGGTCTACCTGGCCACGGCCCCCAAGTCGAACAGCACCAAACGGGCGTTGGACGCGGCAATGGCGGCGGCCCGCGACACGCCGGCCGAGCCGGTGCCCCTGCACATCCGGAACGCGCCCACGGGGTTGATGAAGGAACTGGGGTACGGCGACGGGTATCAGTACGCACACGCGGTGCCGGAGGCGTACATTCCGCAGGAGTATCTGCCGGAACGCCTTCGCGGCACCGCGTTCTTCGAGCCCGGCCCGTTCGGGTTCGAGAAGGAGATCGCGAAGCGGCTCACATGGTGGGCAGATATCAAACGCAAGGCCCGCGAACCGGGCGACAACGAGTGAGGCATCCGTGCGAACAGAACGACTCAAGCGGTTGATCGTGGGGGTGGCGGCGCTCGCGTTCGTGGGCGGCTGCTCGACCCTCGGGCGTCAGGTCTTCAAACAACCGGCGGTGCAGCTCCAGGACGTCCGGCTGTCCGGGCTGGGTGTGACCGGGGGCAACCTGGACGTCGTGCTGCGCGTGTACAATCCGAATGGCTACCGGCTGGACGCCACCCGGATGCACTATCAGGTCAAGGTGGATTCGATTCCCGTGGCCGGCGGGGAGATCAGCGATCGCAACCAGTTCCCCGGCGGGGACACGACGATCGTGCACATTCCGGTGCAGTTCACGTATGCCGGGCTGGGCGCCGCCGGGCGCCAGCTCACCCAGACGGGCGCGGTGAAGTACATCGTGCTCGGCGACCTCACCGTGGACACGCCGATCGGGAGCCACACCTTCCCGTTCACCACGTCCGGGACCTTCTCGACCATCAACGCCCGCATTCACTAGGCGGAGGCCCGCATCGCACGCGATCTGATCACCGTTCAACCGCCGGCCGACCGGGCGCTGCTCGTCGGCGCGCCGATCAAGCGGGCGGGCGCCCGGCGGATGCTGGGCGAACACCTGCGGGAACTCGAACGCCTGGCCGACACCGCCGGCGCCGAGGTGGTGGGCGAGCTGACGCAGCAGATCGACCGACCCAACCCGGCGACGTACCTGGGCTCGGGGAAGCTCGATGCGTTGCGGGCGCGGGTCATCGAAACCGGCGCCACCCTGGTGATCTTCGACGACGAGCTGTCCCCCACGCAGGGCAAGAACATCGAGGACGCGATCGGCCAGCGGGTGGTCGATCGCGCCGAGCTGATTCTCGATATCTTCGCGACCCGTGCCCGGTCGGCGGAGGCGAAGATGCAGGTGGAACTGGCGCAGCTGGAGTACATGCTCCCCCGGCTGACCCGCATGTGGACGCACCTCGAGAAGTTTCGCGGGGGGATCGGCGTGCGGGGGCCCGGCGAAACGCAGCTCGAAACCGACCGGCGTCTCATCAATCACCGGATCAAGTTGCTCCGGGAGCGGCTCCGAGAGGTCATGAAGGCGCGCGTGGTGCAGCGACAGTCGCGCCAGGGGTCGTTCAAGGCGTCGCTCGTGGGCTACACCAACGCCGGCAAGTCGTCCATCCTGCGCGGGCTCGCCGCGGCACCGGACGTGTTCGTCGAGGACCGCCTGTTCGCGACCCTCGATCCGCTCACGCGCGAGGTGGACCTGGGCGAGCACACCAGCGCGCTGGTCACCGACACCGTCGGGTTCATTCGCAAACTGCCGCACCATCTGGTGGCGTCGTTCCGCGCCACGCTCGAGGAAACGCGCGACGCCGACCTCCTCCTGCACGTGATCGACGCCAGCCATCCGCTCTGGGACGACCAGCGCCAGGTGGTGGACGACGTGCTGGAAGAACTCGAACTGCGCGAGGCGCCGGTGCTCCTCGTGTTCAACAAGATCGACGCGTTGACCGACGAGGATCTGTTGGCGCTCCAGGCCCGGATGACCGCGGCCGAGCAGGATGCGATCTTCGTCTCGGCCACGGCCGCGGGCGGGCTGGACCCGCTTCGCCGCGCGCTGCAGGCGGCCATCCGGGCCCGGCGGCCCCTCTCCGAAATTCGGCTGTCGCCGGCCGACGGGCGGCTGCTGGCCGCCATTCACCGCGACGGCGAGGTCGTCGACCAGCGGGCGGAGGGCACGACGATGATCGTGCACGCACGCGTGGACGACGCACTCGCCGGCCGCCTCCGCAGCGCCGGCGCCGAGGTACTTCCCGTCTGAGCGGCTAGAAGAGCGAGTGCTGCCCGTCGGGTTCGTCGCCCACGTGCGCGCGGGCGCGACGGACGGCGATCTCGAGGTTGTCGCACAGCGCGTCCTCGCCGATGTCGTCCAGGATTCCCGAGCGGCGAAGGGCGACGAGCGGCTGCATGTGGACCCCCGACAGCAACACGAGCGTGCCGTCGTGGCGGGCGCGGCGCACCAGGGCGCGGAGCGCGTGCATGCCGGTGGAGTCCATGGCCGACACGTGCCGCATGCGCAGGATCAGCACCCGGGGCGGTGCGCTCACCACGGACAGCGCGTCCTTGAACCGTTCGGCGGCCCCGAAAAAGAAGGGGCCGTTGATCTCGTAGATCTGCACGCCCGGCGGGATGGGGCCAGGCCCCGTCGCCGCATTCTCGGCGAGTTCATCGTCGTCCCCGCCGTCCAGGAACTCCCGCGTGACGGCGCTGACGCTGGTGACCTCCGACATCCGGCGCATGAACAGGAACGCCGCGAGCACCATGCCGACCTCGATCGCGACGGTGAGATCGACCAGGACCGTGAGCCCGAACGTGGTGAGCAGCACCGCCACGTCGCTCTTCGGAGCCCGCAACTCGGCGCGGAACGATCGCCACTCGCTCATGTGGTAGGCGACGACCACGAGAATGGCCGCCAGCGTGGCGAGCGGCACGAGGGCCGCCCAGCGCCCGAAGGCGAGCGTGACCAGCAGGAGGGTGGCGGCGTGCACGATCCCCGCCACCGGCGTACGGCCGCCGTTCTTGATGCTGGTGGCCGTGCGGGCGATGGCGCCGGTGGCCGGCATGCCGCCGAACAGCGGCGAGGCGATGTTGGCCACGCCCTGGGCGACCAGCTCCATGTTGGACCGGTGGCGGCCGCCGATCATCCCGTCGGACACGACGGCGGCGAGCAACGACTCCACGGCCGCCAGGATCGCGATCGTGAACGCCGGCGCCACGAGGCCCTGCGCTTCGGCGAGCGTTACGTGGGGGAGGACGGGGTGGGGGAGCGCGGCGTTGATGCCGCCGAACCGCGAGCCGATCGTCTCCACCGGCAGGTGGAAGACGTGCACGAGCACGGTGGCGGCGATGAGGGCCACGAACGCGCCCGGCACGCGGCGGTTGATCCGCGGCCAGAGCAGGATGATGGCCAGCGAGAACCCCGCCACCGCCAGCGTGGTCGGATCGACGGTGCCGGCGTGCGACGCGAACGCCTCCCACTTGTGCAGAAAGTCGGCGGGCACGTCGCCCATGCGGAGGCCGAGGAAGTCCTTGACCTCGCCGGAGAAGATGATCACGGCGATGCCGCTGGTGAACCCGGTGACCACCGGGTGCGGGATGAACTTGATGGCCCCACCCAGCCGGGCGAGGCCCATGATCACGAGGATCACCCCCGCCATCAGGGTGGCGACGGTGAGGCCGTCGATGCCGTACTTCTGGACGATGCCGTAGACGATGACGACGAAGGCACCGGTGGGGCCGCCGATGAGGACGCGCGAACCGCCGAGGGCCGAGACGAGGAAGCCGGCGACGATGGCGGTGTAGAGGCCGGCGCCCGGCGACACGCCGCTGGCGATGGCGAAGGCGATCGCCAGGGGGATGGCGACGATGCCGACGATGACGCCGGCAATGAGATCGGCACTGAACTGCTCGCGGGTGTATCCGCGGAGCACGGTGACGATCTTGGGGACGAATTCTGCCATCGGTCTCGGCGCAACGGGCAACGGGGTGCCCAGGCGGGCACCCCGTTCCTCGATGGTCGCACAGGGACTCGAACCCCGGACCTCTGGTATGTGAGACCAGCGCTCTAACCAGCTGAGCTATGCGACCGGATCGCGCCGGGCGGCGCGGGCGGCTGGAAAAACCTAACCGCCCGGCGGGGGCGATGGTAGCCCTCGTACCGGGCGGTGAGTGGGGCCTGCAGGAATCGAACCTGCGACCGTTGGATTATGAGTCCACTGCTCTAACCAACTGAGCTAAGGCCCCGATGTTGTGACGTACTAACTTAGCGTGCTGACGATCTCCGCGTTGACCGCGTCGTTTGCCGTAACTTTGCCGGGCCCCATCCCCGGCGCCCACCGGCGCTACGAGCGCCTCGCCTGCGCGTTCTGCCGCTCCACGAACTCGTCGTAGGACGCCACGATTTCCTCCGGCGTCACGGTGGCGGCGCCCAGCTTCCCGACCTCGATGCCGGCGGCGAAGTTCGCAATCACCGCTGCCTCGCGCGCCGACGCGCCGGCCGCCAGCGTGGCCCCGAGGTACGCGGTGACCGTGTCGCCGGCGCCGACCACGTCGTACACCTCGCGGGCCATCGTCGGAATGCGGATCACCGATCCGTCCTGCGACAGCAGGGCCATCCCGCGCTCGCCGAGCGTGAGCAGCAGGTGGTCAACCCCCAACCGTCCGAACGTCTCGGGAAGCGCCTGCGGGTGGTCGAGGTTGATGGCGGCGCCGAGGGCCGCCTCCAGTTCGCGGCGGTTGGGCTTGAACACCGTGGCGCCCCGGTAGGCGAAGAAGTTCCGGTACTTCGGATCGACGACGATCGGGATCTCACGCTCGCGCGCCCAGCCGATGGCCTTCGTGATGACCTCGGCGACGAGCACGCCCTTGTTGTAGTCCTCGAGGACCAGCGCATCGGCTTGGTGCACGGCGCTGCGCACGGCCTCGAGCAGCCGCTCGATCTCTCCGGCCGAGAAGTCCGCGTCGTCCTCCTCGTCCACGCGCACGAGCTGCTGCGACCGGGCGAGCACGCGCGTCTTGGTGGTGGTCGGGCGATCGACTTCCACGAGATAGTCCGACTCCACCGACATCTCGTCGAGCATGTTGCGCAACGTGGCGCCGCCGGCGTCGGTGCCCACGGCGCCGACGAGCTGGCTCTGGGCGCCGATGGCGCTGACGTTCTGCGCCACGTTGGCGGCGCCGCCGAGCGCGTACCGGCGCTCGCGAACCCGGACCACGGGGACGGGCGCTTCGGGAGAGATGCGCTCCACGTCACCGATCAGATAGACGTCGAGCATGGCGTCGCCGACCACGGCCAGGCGCTGCTCGCGGGCCCCGTTGAGCAGCGTCGTCAGCCGTTCCCTCGTCATGGTGTGGGGCATGGAAAATGAAGCTACATCCGGCGGCGGCGATCTGACAGCATCCGGGGCGCCATGGGTGCCGCGCCCGCTCGCTCTGTCGTGGCCCCGGCGCTTCGACTACCGTTGTCCCGCACCCTTCCCCCGGAGCTCCGTGTCTCCCACCGTCGTCCTCGCGTTCGCCATCTTCGGCATTTCCCTGGCCGGGCCGCTCACCCGGTTGTCGGGCGCGCCGGCGCTCGCCGTGGCCGCCGGACGTATGGGCTTCTCGCTGGTGATCGTCGCCGTCGCGCTGCTCGCGACCGGTTCGTGGCGTCAGCTGGCGCGGCTGAGTCGCCGGGACCTGGGCGTCGCCGTCGGCGCGGGCGCGATGCTGGCCATTCACTTCTGGTCGTGGAACGCGTCGCTCAACCTGACCACGGTCTCGGCGTCGGTGGTGCTCGTGGACATGCAGCCGGCGATCGTCGGTGTGCTGTCCATCGTCTGGCTGCACGAACATCCCACGCGGCGCCAGTGGAGCGGCATCGCGATCGCCATGGCGGGCGCCATCGTCGTGGCGCTGCCGGACCTGATGCGCGAGGGGGCGGGGCTCGGCAGCCGCGGGCTGCTCGGCGACGGGCTGGCCTTCGTCGGGGCGATCGCCGGGGCCAGCTATTTCGTGGCCGGCCGCAAGCTGCGGGCGACGCTCGATCTGTGGCCATACGTCGCCGTCGTCTACGGGGCGTGTTTTCTGGTGCTGGTGCTGGCGGCGCAGGGCACCCAGGTGGCGCTCGTGCCGCAACCGCCGCGCGAATGGGCGATCTTCGCCGCGCTCGCGCTCGGGCCGATGCTGCTGGGGCATACCGGATTCAATTACGCGCTTCGTTACGTGCCCGCATACGTCGTGAATCTGGCGTTGCTCGGCGAGCCGGTGGGAGCCACGATCCTCGCGGCCGTCCTGCCCGGCATTCGCGAATTGCCGAACTGGGGCACGGTGGTGGGCGGCGCCCTCATCATTTACGGCATTGCCCGCGCCACGCGTGCCACGCGGGAGGTACCGCTCACCGAATGACCGCCACCGCGGAGCGGCCCCGCGTTATCTTTCGGCGTTCCGGCCACTGCCGGCCGGTTCCCTTCACAGCGCGCTGCCATGAATGAGATGCAGTTGGACATCGTGGTCACACGCGGCGATTCCATCGAAGCCGTGCACCGCGTTCACGCCGCCGCCGTGGAGCCGTCGGGGCGCCTCGTCGCCCGCGCCCGCGAGGCCGCCTTCCACTCGCACTGGCGGTCCTGTGCCAAGCCGCTGCAGGTGATGCCGTTTGCCGACGCCGGCGGATTCGACGCGCTCGGCTGGGGCGACGAACAGGTGGCCCTGAGCTGCGCCTCGCACGGGGGGGAGCCGGAACACGTGGCCATCGCGGCGGGGATGCTCGACAGCCTCGGCCTCGACGCGGACGACCTGGCGTGCGGCCCCCACGAGCCCCTGGTGGCGCGTGGCGTCGACGCGCTCCGTGCCGCGAATGCCGCGCCGACGCGGCTGCACAACAATTGCTCGGGCAAGCATGCGGCAATGCTCGCCCGCGCGAAGACGGCCGGATGGCCGACCGCCGGGTACCATCTGCCGGAGCACGAGGTGCAGCGCGGCTGCCTGAGTTCGGTGAGCCGCTGGTGCGGACTGGGCGAGGACGAGATCGGACGGGCCGTGGACGGCTGCGGCGTGGTGGAGTTCTCGTTGCCGCTGCGGGCGATGGCCACCGGGTACGCGCGACTTGGCCAGGCGGCGTCGGACGGCGACCCGGGGCCGCGGCGGGTGCTCGGAGCGATGGCGGCGCACCCCTTCCTCGTCGGCGGCACCGAGCGCTTCGACACGATTCTCATCGAGGAGACCGATGGGCGCGTGATCTCCAAGGTCGGAGCGGAGGGCGTGCACACCGCCGTCTGCCGCGAGCAGGGGATCGGCGTGGCCGTGAAGGTGGAGGACGGGGCGGCACGCGGCCAGTATCCGGCACTCCTGCGGGCGCTGCAGTTGCTCGACATCCTGCCGGCCCGGCTTCCTGCGCGGCTGCAGGCGCTGCTCCGCCGGCCGATCATGAATACGCGCGGCGAGATCGTCGGCGAAATCCGTCCCGGCAACTGACGGCGTCGGGATTTTGATGCGCGCCGCATGGCAATCATGACGCAACGGGACGGGGGACCGGCTACACTCCACGCGCTCGACGACGACACGCGGCAGCTCGTCCGCCTCTCGGCGGCGGTGACGTCGGGAACCGAAGCGGAGCAGCGGGCGGCGATCGCGGCCGCCGCCGGCGTGCCGGCGCTCTGGGTGGAGGAATTGCTGTTGCAGTCGTATCTGTTCGCGGGATTTCCCCGCACCCTCAATGCGATGCGGGAGTGGCGGCGGGTGCGGCCCGAACCGGCGGCGCCGCCCGCCGGTGGATCGCCGGAAGCATGGCGCGCCGACGGCGAACGGACGTGCGCCATCGTCTACGGCAGCTTCTACGAGCGGCTGCGGGAGAACATCCGGAACCTGCACGGGGCGCTGGACGACTGGATGATCATGGAGGGGTACGGCAAGGTGCTCAGCCGCCCGGGGCTCGACCTCGCCCGGCGGGAACTGTGCATCGTGGCGGCGTGTGCCGCGGCGGGGCAGGACCGCCAACTCCATTCGCACCTGCACGGCGCGCTGAACGCGGGCGTCGGGCCGGAGGCGGTTGGGGAGACTATCGAGTCGCTTGCCGGGTTGGTCCCGCCCGAGCGCCTGCAAACGGCGCGCCTGCTGTGGGCGCGCGTCCGGGGGAAGTGAGCATGTTCGTCGATCGCGCAGTCGTGAAGGTGGAGGCCGGCACCGGCGGGTCCGGGCAAACCTCGTTCCGGCGGGAGAAGTGGGTGCCCCTCGGCGGTCCCGACGGCGGCGACGGCGGGCGCGGAGGGGACGTCCTGGTCCGTGCCGATTCCAACCTCTCCACGCTGCTCGATTACACGTACCGGGATTTCTGGAAGGCGGAGCGTGGCCAGCACGGCGAGGGCTCGAACCGCACCGGCAAGTCGGGCGCCGACATCGTCATGCCGGTGCCGCCCGGCACGGTGGTCCGCGATCAGGAAACGGGTATGCTGATCGGCGAGGTGCTGGAGGCCGGCGACACGCTCGTGGTCGCCAAGGGCGGACGCGGCGGCAAGGGAAATGCCTTCTTCGTGACGGCCACCCACCGCGCCCCGCGCGAATGGCAGCCGGGTGAGGAGGGCGAGGCGCGCACGCTGGAGTTGGAACTCAAGCTGATCGCCGACATCGGGCTGGTCGGACAACCCAACGCCGGCAAGTCCACGTTGCTGTCGGTCATCTCGGCGGCGCGCCCCAAGATCGCCGACTACCCGTTCACCACGTTGGCGCCCAACCTCGGCGTCGTGCCGCTGAGCGGACACCGCACGTTCGTGGTCGCCGACATTCCCGGCATCATCGAGGGCGCGCACGAAGGCAAGGGGCTGGGACTGCAATTTCTCCGTCACATCGAACGCACCCGCGTGCTCGCCTTCCTGATTCCGATCGACGCCATGGATTGGCAGGCGGAGTACGACCAGTTGCGCGCCGAAGTGACGGCGTACTCCCCCGAGCTCGCCGCGAAGCCGCACTGCGTGGTCTACACGAAGATGGATCTGTGGGGCGACGACCCGACGCCCGATCTCGAGGCGCCCGGGGCATTCGGCGTCTACGCCATCAGTGCTGCCGGCCGCACCGGTCTCGACGCACTGCTGGCCGCCTGGTGGACGAAGATCCACGCGCTGAGACAGGCCGTTGAGCCGCGCCGGGAGTTTTCCGACCTCCCCTGAGGCGCGCGCCGCCCTCGCGCTCTCGATGATCCACGGCATCGGGTGCGCGACGTTTGCGGAACTCGTGGCGCGATTCGGATCCGCCCGGCGCGCGTTGGATGACGCGGAGCGCGCCCCGACGCGGACCGCCGCGCTGGCAGCGGCGGACACCGCGCTCGCCGACGCCGCCCGCCTCGGCGTCCGTCTCCTGGTGTCGGGCGACCCGGAACTTCCGACGGGCCTGGCAGATCTCGACGACGTGCCGCCTGTGCTCTGGGCGCTGGGAGATTCCACGCTGCTGGGCGACGTGCCCCGGGTGGCCATCGTGGGCACACGCCGGGCGACCGCCTACGGTATTCGCGTCACGCGCGCGCTGGCCGGTGCGCTCGCCGGCGCCGGCGCCTGCGTGGTGAGTGGCATGGCGCGCGGCATCGATGCCGCGGCGCACCGCGCGGCGCTCGATGCCGGCGGGGCCACGATTGCCGTGCTCGGCACCGGCGTCGATGTGGCGTACCCCGCCGCCAACCGCGCCCTCCACGCCGAAATCGGATCCCGCGGGCTCGTGCTGTCGGAGTATCCTCCCGGCGAACGCGCCAACGGGGGATCGTTTCCGCGGCGCAATCGCATCATCGCCGCCCTCGCGTCCGTGACGATCGTCGTCGAGGCCGGAGTGAAGAGCGGGGCCCTGATCACCGCGAACCACGCCGGCCAACTCGATCGAACGGTGGCCGCGGTGCCCGGCGCCATCGACCAGCCACAGAGCGAGGGCACCAACCTGCTGATCCGCGACGGTGCGCAGATCCTGTGCAGTGTCGAGGACGCGCTGTCGCTCGTCGGCCTCACGCGTCCCCTTCGGCTTCCCGTCCTGGATCCGGACAGCGACGAGGCGCGCATCTGGGCCGCCCTCGCCACCGGGCCCGTGGACGTCGACGGACTGTGCGCCCGCACCCGGCTGCCGGCCGGGCGCGGACTGGCGGCGATCACGGCCCTGGAACTCAATGGGGCGGTGGAGTGCTCGATCACGGGCGAGGTCCGCCGCCGGATCGGATAGCGGCCCGCCGGGCGGCGGCCGTCGCAACCGGAGCCGGTATATTCCATCGTGCTGCCACGCCACCTCTACATCCACGTCCCGTTCTGCGCCCGGCGCTGTTCGTACTGCGACTTCGCCATCGCCGTGCGATCGCGCATCCCGACCGGCGACTACGTGGGCGCGATCGGCCGCGAGATGGCCGCGCGCTATCCGGCGCACCCGGGGTCGTGGCAGTTGGACACGCTGTACTTCGGCGGCGGCACGCCCTCCAAGCTCGGCGCCGACGGCGTGGCCCGCCTGCTCGACGAAGTGCGGCTCCACGCGTCCCTCGCGTCCGGGGCGGAGGTGACGCTGGAGGCGAATCCGGAGGATGTCTCGCCGGAGGCCGCGCGGACGTGGCAACGCGCCGGTGTCAACCGCCTCTCGCTTGGCGCGCAGTCGTTCGACGATCGCGTGCTGGCGTGGATGCACCGCACGCACACCGCCGCGGCCGTGCGCTCGGCCGTCGACGCGGCGCGGGCGGCGGGGATTGCCGATCTGTCGCTCGATCTCATCTTCGCGCTGCCCGATGAGTTGAAGCGGGACTGGGAATCCGATCTTCGGCAGGCGCTGGCGCTCGCGCCCGATCACCTCTCGCTGTACGGGCTCACCGTGGAGCCGGCCACGCCGCTGGCGCGGTGGCGGGCGCGCGGCCAGGTGGTGGAGGCGCCCGAAGGCCGGTACGAGCGGGAGTTCCTGGCCGCGGACCGCACGCTGTCGGCGGAGGGATTCGCCCATTACGAGGTCTCCAACTACGCCCGCCCCGGACACGAAGCGCGACATAATTCGTCGTACTGGATGGGGGTGCCGTACGCGGCCGTCGGGCCGTCCGCGCATGCCTTCGACGGCGGCCGGCGCCGGTGGAATGTGCCTGCCTATGGCGCCTGGTTGGCAGAAGTGGTGGCCGGCCGGGACCCGATGGAGGGCGAGGAGGCGATCACCGCGGAAATGCGGTCGCTGGAGATGGCCTATCTCGGCTTGAGGACGGCACGTGGCTTGCACCTGGAAGCCGGAGAGGCCGCCAGGCTGCAACCCTGGCTGGAGCGGGGCTGGGCTACGGCGGACGGGGAGGGCACTCTGCGGCTGACCCCGCTGGGCTGGCTCCGTCTGGATGCCCTCACGGAATACTTGACCGACACTCGAAGTCGTTACTAGATTTACACTTATGGTCGCTGAACAGCTCACCAATCGCGAACGAACGGTGCTCGAGGCCGTCATCCAGACGTACGTCGAAACTGCCGAACCGGCGGGGTCGCGCACGTTGTCGCGTCGGTTCGGGCTCGGCGTGTCGCCGGCGACCATCCGGAACACGATGAGCGATCTGGAGGAGAAGGGGTTCCTGGCGCACCCGCACACCTCCGCCGGCCGCGTGCCGACGAACAAGGCATACCGGGCCTTCGTGGACTCGCTGCTGGCGCGTGGTCCGGCGGTGGTCGCGGATCACGGGCGCCTGGTCGAGGAGATCGGCCGCGCGGACTCCCCCATCGAGACCATTCTCCGCCGGGCCGCGCAGAGTCTCGGGGTGCTGGCCCAGGAACTCGGCGTGGCGCTCGGTCCCGCGCTGGGCAAGACGGTGCTCCGCAGCCTCGACCTCGTGCGCGTGAGCAGCGAGCGGCTGCTCATGGTGCTGCAACTCGAAGGCGGCGTGGCGCGCACCGTGTTCGTGGAGGTCGCGGGCGAGATCGCCGACGGCGTGCTCGCCGAGGTGACGGCCGTGCTCAACGAGCGGCTTTCGGGGCTGACGCTGGAGCAGGTAAGCACCTCCATGGGGGCGCGGCTTCGCGATTCGGTGACGCGGGCGGAGGCACGCGAACTCCTCAACATCTTCGTGCAGGACGCCGGTCTGCTGTTCGATGCCGCGTTGCCGCTCACCGAGGGGTCGGTGGTGCTGGGCCAGGCGTCGGTGCTCGCCGAACAGCCGGAATTCTCGGCGGCCGACCGGATGCGCCGTCTGCTCGACTTCACCCAGAGTCCCCAGACGCTCGCCGACGCGCTGCGCGCACGGCCGCAGTCGGCGGGGCTGACGATCACCATCGGCAAGGAGCACGCCGATCCACGGCTCGAGGACTTCACGGTGGTGACGGCGGAATACCACGCCGGGACGTTGGGCGGCGTGATCGGCGTCATCGGCCCCACGCGGATGCCGTACGACAAGGTGATCGCCCTCGTCTCGCACACCTCGCAATTGCTCACCGACCTGCTCGACTGAGATTCCATTCATGGCTGACTTCTATGCGGTGCTCGAGGTAGAGCGCACCGCCTCCGACGACGAGATCAAGACGGCGTACCGGCGCCTCGCGATGAAGTACCACCCGGATCGCAACGCGGGTTCGAAAGACGCCGAGGAGCGGTTCAAGGCGATCACCGAGGCGTACGACGTGCTGCGGGAACCGCAGAAGCGCGCCGCCTACGACCGCTACGGGGAGGCCGGCCTGCGCGGCGGCGGTGCCGGCGCGGGGTTCCATCATGTGGACCTCTCGGAGGCGCTCGGCATCTTCATGCGCGATTTCGGATTCGGGGGCCTCGAGGATCTGTTCGGCGGGGGCGCGGCTCGTTCCGGGGGCAGCGTGCGCACCGGCGCCGACGTGCGGATCTCGATCGCGCTGACGCTCGCCGAAGTGGCCACCGGCGTGGAAAAGAAGGTCGTGGCCAAGCTGCTCGAGGGCTGCGATCACTGTGGCGGGTCGGGCGCCGAGCCGGGCACGCGGGTCGAGACCTGTCCGAGCTGCGGCGGGGCCGGCGAGGTGCGCCGCGCCCAACGCTCGTTCTTCGGCCAGTTCCTGACCGTGGTGCCGTGCCCCACGTGCAAGGGGGAGGGAACGATCGTCCAGGCGCCGTGCAAGAAGTGCCGCGGTGAAGGCCGGGTACGCGGCGAGCGCGAGTTGACCATCCAGGTGCCGGCCGGCGTGGCCACCGGCCAGTACATGACGATGCGCGGCGCGGGAAACGCGGGGGCCCGCGGCGGACAGCGTGGCGACGTGCACGTGGTGTTCGAGGTGGCCGACGATCCGCGCTTCGAACGCGACGGCGAGGATCTGTACACCGAGGTGCTCCTCACCTATCCGCAGCTCGTGCTCGGGGCCGACGTGACCGTGCCCACGGTGACGGCGAGCGTGAACCTCCGCATTCCCGCCGGCACGCAGAGCGGCCAGATGTTCCACCTCAAGTCGCGCGGGCTGCCCCGCGTGAACGCCAACGGGACCGGCGACCTGCACGTGCGGGTCCAGTTGTGGACGCCGGAGCGGCTCACCGACGCCGAGGAACGGATCATCAAGCAGCTGGCCGAGGTGCAGACCTCGGTTCCGGTGACCGGCCGTGAGAAGAGCTTCTGGAAGAAGATGAAGGAAGCGCTGGGCGCGTGACCTGGACCACCGTGCGGGTGCGCCCCGGTGCGCACCGCGAGGCCGTCCTGGCGGCGATGTTTGCGGGCGGGGCGGGGGGCGTGCAGGAAGAGGGGGAGTTGCTGATCACGCACCTGGACGAATCGTCGGATCTGCGCCGGTTCGCCGACGGGGTGTCGCGCAGCGATCCCGCCGCAACGATCGAGATGTCGCCGCTGGCCGCCGTCGACTGGACCGAGGAATGGAAGCGCGGGATCACGGCCCACCGCATCGGCACGCTCACGGTGACCCCGCCATGGCTGACGGGCGACGCCGACCCCGCCCGGACGATCGTCATCGAACCCGAGATGGCATTCGGCACCGGCGAACACGCCACCACGCGGGGCGTGCTGGCGCTCATGCAGCAGGTCCTGCGCTCCGGCGATCGGGTGGCCGATCTGGGTGCCGGGAGCGCGGTGCTCTCCATTGCCGCGGCCAAGTTGGGCGCCGCCCGGGCGGCTGCCATCGAGCTCGACGCCGACGCCATTGGCAATGCCGAAGCGAACGTGGCCGCCAACGGCGTCGCCGGCCGGGTCACCGTGGTTCACGGCGACGCAGCGGACCTGCTTCCCCTCGTGGCGCCGGTGGATCTGGTGCTCGCCAACATCCTGTCGGGTGTAATCCTCAGCCTGCTCCCGACCATCGGCGCAGCGCTCGCGCCGGGCGGGCGGGCGATCTTCAGCGGAATCATGGCATCGGAACGCGCGACGGTCATGGCCGCGTTGGAGAACGCGGGCTGGCGGGTGACGGCGGAACTCGAGGAGGAGTCGTGGTGGAGCGTCGCGGCAGCGCAGGGGTAGCCACCTTCTACGTGGAAGCTTCGCCGGTGGCAGGCGGCGTGGTCGCGCTCCCCGAGGCGGCGGTCAGGCATGCGCGCGTGCGGCGACTGGAGGCCGGCGCACAGGTCCGCGTCACCGACGGCGCGGGGCTGGCCGGGTGGGGCAGCCTGCGGCTGCTGGAATCGCGCCGGGGCGAGGTCGCCGTCGACCGGGTGGAGCAGCTGCCGTCGCCCGTCCCCCTCACCCTCCTCGTGCCGGTTGCCGATCGCGATCGTATGCTGTGGCTGGCGGAGAAGTCGGCGGAGCTGGCCATCACCGACTGGCGCCCGGTGGTGTATGCACGATCGCGCAGCGTGTCACCGCGGGGGGAGGGGGCGGGCTTTGCGCGGAAGGTTCGAGCCCGCATGATCGGGGCGCTGGAACAGTCGCACGGGGCATGGCTGCCGGCGGTCGGCGAGCCGTCGGAGCTGGACGCCGCCGTTGCCGGGTGCGGCGCGGTGGAAGAGCGGTTCGTGCTCGACCCGAGCGGGCCCGGCCTGGGATCGTTCGCGCCCTTCCATGCGGCGGCGATTGCGGTGGGTCCCGAAGGCGGCTTCGAGCCGGACGAGTTCGAGGCGCTGAGCGCGCACGGCTGGCGGGCCGCGTCGCTCGGCGGCACGACGCTGCGTTTCGAGACGGCGGGCATCGCGGCGGTCGCGATCGTCCGCGCAACCCAGGGCGCGTAAACGGCACGGGAGGAAGAGTGTCCGACGACTGTCTGTTCTGCCGGATCGTGCGGCACGAGATCCCGGCGACGATCGTGGCGGAGAACGACCACTTCGTAGCCTTCCGGGACGTCAATCCGCAGGCACCGGTCCATCTGCTGATCATCCCGAAGGCCCACGTGGGGTCGCTGAACGAGATCGGCGACTTCGCGGTGGCCGGGAAGATGATGGCGATGGCCACCGAACTCGCCGAGCAGGAGGGAATCGCCCAGCGCGGCTATCGCACGGTGATCAACACCAATGCCGACGGGGGGCAGACGGTGTTCCACCTGCACCTGCATCTGCTGGGTGGACGGCCCATGGAGTGGCCGCCGGGCTGAGTCAGACCGGCGTCGCCGCGGTCTCGCGTGGAAACGCGAGGTGACGCTCGATCTCCTCGCGGGCGGCCAGCAACCGCTGCACCTCCGCGGAAACGTCGGCGGCGACGTCGAGGTTCGTCGTGAGCCCTTCCACGGTGGTTGAGCCGGCGTGCAGACGCAGCAGGTCGAGGCGGATGGTCTCCAAGGCGCTCACCACCTGGGTGAGTTTGGCCTGCGCCTCATCCCGTGAGTCGCGAACGGCCGCGTAGGCAGGCGACAGGCCCGCGTCGGGAGCATCGGCCAGCGCCTCCTGCAACTCGTTGTACTGCGCGCGGAGGATGCGGGCATCGTCCTGGAGCCGCCGGAGCACGCCGGGCAGGGCACGGAGTGAGTCGCGCGTCTGGCGCGGCAGCGTCTCGTACAGGTTCTCGGCGGCGAGCCCCAGCGCCAACTCCGTCGCCCGATGCGTCATCGCCCCGCCGCGCGACCCGGGCCGCACGAAGCGCCGGGCCACCGAGAACACGAAACGCCCAAGGCGGCCGGTCCAGAATCCTTTCCAGAATCTGCCGTCCGCGTCCTCGTGGCTCTGCAGCGCGGCCAGATAGCCGAGCGAGGAGAAGGACGTGCCCAGGGCGCTCACGATGAACACGTAGTCGATGCCGCGCGGCGGGAACAGATACGCGGGGAGGAGCCGCGTGCCGGCCAGGACGATCCACCCGACGCTGCCGACGAACGTCACCCCGGTAATCCTCGCCAGCTTCTTGAGCGGTTGCTCGAAGCGCGACAGGAACCGTCCGTACTGCGAGGCCCGCTCCTCGCGCGCCTGATCGAGTTCCGCGTTGAAGGCGGGCCCGATGTCGTCGTGCGTAAACCCCTGCTTCAGCAGGCGCCGGGCGGCGTTCACCATGTATGCGAAGGGCGCCATCAGGCCGAGCACGCCGAGGGTTGCATAGGCGGCGCCCGTTCCGAAGCCGCCCGCCACCCAGACCGTCGTGCCGAGCACGATGAACGGGAAGACGACCGTCCCGGCGCCGTTGAGCCGGCCCCCGTGCTTGGCGAACACCCGCAGCGGGAGCGGCATCTCCTTACGCTGGTCGAGTGCGAGGCCGAGCTGCTCGGCCACCGCCTCGGCGCTCTCCGGTCGCAGTTCCGGCTCCTTGGCGAGACAGTGGTCGACGATTACGGCGATTCGCCGCGATACGGGGGTGCCGACGGAGGCGATGGGCGGCGCCGCTTCCGTGACGTGCCGGGCCACGACCTCCGTCGGCGTCGCGCCCTCGAAGGGCAGGCGGCCGGTGACGGCGAAAAAGGCGGTGGCGCCGAGAGAATACAGGTCGCTGCGCCCGTCGACGTCGTGCCCCAGCGCCTGCTCGGGGCTCATGAACTCCGGGGTGCCGGTCGCGGCGCCGTCCGGGGCGTCGGTGGTGACGGCCGCGATCCCGAAGTCGGCGACGAGCACCCGGCCGGTCCCCGTTTCGAGCAGGATGTTGTCCGGCTTGATGTCGCGGTGCACGAGCCCCTGCGCGTGCGCGTGGGCGAGCGCCCAGGCGACGTCGCGGAGGACCCGCGCCGCCTCGCCGCTGGAGAGGGGGCCGCGGGTGCGCACCCGTTCGGCGAGGGTCTCCCCATCCACGTACGCCATCACGTAGAACACGAACCCCGCTGCCTCGTCCACGGCATGGATCGGGATGATGTTCGGGTGCGAGAGCTTGGCGGCCATCCGGGCTTCGCGGAGGAAGCGCAGGCGCCGGGTCGGGTCGCTCGCCCGGTCCGGCGGCAGGAGCTTGATCGCCACGGGCCGGTCCAGGTGCACCTCGTGGGCGAGGTAGACGATGCCCATGCCCCCCCGGCCGATCTCGCGGTCGATGGAGTAGCGGCCGGCGAGCGCCACCTGGAACTCGACGAACAGCGGATCGGGTTGGGAGGGGGAGGAAGGCATGCGCTAGTATAGCATTTGTGCGGCCGTGCAGGGGCCTCCCGGGGCGCTGGCCGGCTCCATTGACACCGCCTGCCTGTCTTCGCTAAGTTAAACGGCTACGCAAACTTATCCGGCGCCGCAAACGCCACGAAGGGGGGAGAGCACTTTTGTCGGAAGTCATCATCCACGACGATGAAAACTTCGAGCGCGCGCTCAAGCGGTTCAAGAAGAAATGCGAGAAGGCGGGTATCCTGTCGGATCTGCGCAAGCATCGTCACTACGAGAAGCCGAGTGAACGCCGTAAGCGCAAGATGAACGCGGCGATTCGGAAGAATCGCCGGAGCCGGTCCTCGTAAATGTCCGACCTGATGGCGCGGTTGCAGGCCGATCTCAACGCGTCGCGCAAGGCGCAGAACAAGCCGGCCACGCTGCTGCTCGGCACGATCATCGCCGACGCGAAGAACCGCGCCATCGAACTCCGCCGCGACCTCACCGATGAGGACGTGGTCGAGGTGCTCCGACGCGGCATCAAGAAGCGCCGCGAGTCGGTGGAGATGTACACCAACGCCAAACGCGACGAACTGGCGGACAAGGAGCGGGCGGAGGTGGTCCTGCTCGAAGGGTATCTGCCCGCCGCGGTGGACCCCGGGGAAATTCGCGCCGCGGTCCAGGCGGCCATCGCGGCGGGCGCCGCCAACATCGGCGCCGTGATGGGGAAGGTGATGCCGCAGTTCAAGGGACGGGCCGAGGGTGGCGCCATCAACGCCATCGCGCGTGAGGAACTGGCCCGCAAGGAGTGACGGTGGACCTCAGGCAACGTCTCGCAACCCGAATGGGCGACTCTCCCCGCCCGTTCGGGTTCTGCGTCTCCGGGCGGTAGTCCGGGCATGAACGCCCACGCGCTGGCCGTCCTCGAGTTCTCGCGGGTGCTGGATCTGGTGGCCGACCGCGCGGCCTCGGCGCTCGGCGCGGAACGCGTGCGCACCCTCGCGCCGCAAACGGACCGGACCTGGCTCGACGCGGAACACACCCGCGTGGGCGCCGTCCGGGCGCTCCGCGACGGCGAGCATCCGTGGCATCCGGAACCGGTGCCCGATCTCCGCGCGGCGCTGGCACGGCTGCGGGTCGCCGGCAGCCGCTGGACGGCGGATGAGTTGCGGCAGGGGGGCCAGCTCCTGCGGTCGTCGCGGCTGACGCGCGAGGCGCTCCGCGACGAGAAGCGGCCGCCGGTGGCGCGCGCCGTGCTCGCATCATTCACCGACCGCCTGCTCTCGCAGCGCATCGTCGAGGACGCGATCGCGCGCACCTTCGACGACGATGGCCAGGTGCGCGACGACGCGTCGGCCGAGCTCAAGCGGCTGCGGCGCGAGCTGCGAAAGTCGGAGGGCGAACTCGTCCGCATCCTGGAGCGCGTGATGGCCGGACTGGCGCCGCACCACCGGCCCACCGACCTCTCGGTCACCGTGCGCAACGGCCGCTACGTGATTCCGGTGCGCCGCGAAGGGCGGGGGGCCGTGGGCGGCATCGTGCACGACGCCTCGGCCACCGGGGGCACGCTGTTCATCGAGCCGCCGGCGGCCGTCGAATTCGGGAACCGGCTGCGCGAGCTGGAGGCGGCGGAGCACGAGGAGATCGAGCGCATCCTCGCCGAGCTCACCGAGCGGGTGCGTCCGCTGCACGACGGGCTCGTGAATTCGCTCGATGTGCTCGTGGAACTCGATTGCCTGTACGCGCGGGCCCGGTTCGCCGACGACTTCGACTGCGCCAGCGCGGAGCTGGCGTCGCCGGGCAGCGGGTTCGCGATCGAGGCCGGCCGCCACCCGCTGCTGTTGGCGCAGGGTATCGCCGTGGTGCCGTTCGATCTCGCGATGGACCCGGCCGAACACACCCTGCTCGTCTCGGGCCCGAATACGGGCGGCAAGACCGTGCTCCTGAAAGCCCTGGGGCTCATCTCGGCGATGATGCAGTCGGGGGTGCCGGCCCCCGTCGGCGCCGCATCGCGCGTGGCCGTCGTGGACGACTTCTTCGCCGACGTCGGCGACGAACAGTCCATCGAGGCGAGCCTGTCCACCTTCAGCGCCCATCTCAAGAACCTCGCTGAGATCGTCCGCCACGCCACCGCCGACTCCCTGGTGCTGATCGACGAGCTGGGTTCGGGAACGGATCCGCAGGAGGGCGCGGCCCTCGGGTGGGCCATTCTCGAATCGCTCACCCAGCGCCGGACGACCACGATCGCCACCACGCACCTCGGAACGCTCAAGGAGCTGGCGAGCCAGCAACCCGGGGTGGTGAACGCGTCCCTGCAGTTCGACGCCGCGGCGCTGGCTCCCACCTACCGGCTCGTGAAAGGAATTCCGGGGCGGTCGTACGGCATCAGCATCGCCCGCCGGCTGGCGATGCCCGAGCCGATCGTCGCCCGCGCCGAGGAACGGATCCCGCAGAACGAGCGGGATACGCGCGACCTGTTGGAACGCCTGGAGATTCGCGAGCGTGAGTTGGCGGCGCGCGAAGCCGAGCTGACGGCGGTGCTCGACGACGGCCGCCGCCGCGTGGCCGAGGTGGCGCGGCGCGAGCACGCCGTGCGGGATCGCGAACGCGAACTGGAGCGGGAGGCGCGGCAGGAGGCCCGCCGCTACCTGCTCGACGCGCGCCACGACATCGAACGCACGATTCGCGAACTCAAGGCCTCGGGGGCCGAGGCGGTGGATGAGGCGGGCCGCGAGGCCCGCCGGCGAGCCGAACAGTTGGCCGCCCGGCAGGCGGAGGCGTTGGAGGCACTCGATGCCGTGGGGCCGGGGGAGGGTGAACCGGGGGCCGGGCCGCCGGCGGCCGAGCCGGGCGCGTTGGAGGCCGGCGTGCGCGTGGCCGTGGGCACGTTGGGCGGCAAACCGGGCCGGATCGTGGACGTGCGGGGTACCGACGCCGTGGTTGCCGTCGGGTCGCTCAAACTCACCGTGCCGCAGGCGACGCTGACGCGGCTGCCGGAGCCGCGCGCCGAGGAACGGGTAGGCGTGTGGCGGGGCGACCTGCCGGAGGCGCACGTTCCGAGCGAGATTGATCTGCGTGGCCTGCGAGCGGACGAAGCGGAGAGTCTGGTGATGCAAGCGATCGATTCGGCGGTGCGCGCCGATCTGCGCATGCTGCGCATCATCCATGGGAAGGGCACCGGCGCGTTGCGCGATCGGGTGTCCGAGATGCTGGCGAAGGATACCCGGGTCACGGGCTTCCGCCTGGGGGCCTGGAACGAGGGCGGCGCCGGCGTGACGGTGGCGGAACTCGCGTGATTCCGGACGACGTGGTGGAGCGCGTGGCCGACGCGGCCGACATCGTGCAGATCATCGGCGAGCACGTGAAGCTCAAGCGGGTGGGCCGGAGCTGGCGCGGGCCGTGCCCGTTCCATCAGGGCACGCACCCCAACTTCTCGGTCACGCCGGGCGGCGGCTACCGGTGCTGGTCGTGCGGCGAGAAGGGGAGTGTGTTCACGTTCGTGCAGAAGCGGTTGGGGCTCGACTTCGTGGACGCGGTGAAGTACGTGGGCGAGAAGTCGGGCGTCGAGGTGCGCGAGGTGTCGCGGCGGCGGGAGGGCCCGGATCCGCGGGAGCCGTTCTGGGAGGTGAACGCGGCGGCGGCGGACTACTTCCAGCGCACGCTCTGGGAGGGTGAGGCAGGGGCGGCAGCGCGCGAGTATCTCGGGCAGCGCGAGGTATCGCGCGCCGACGCCGATCGCTTCTCGCTGGGATTCGCGCCGCGCGAGATCGGACTCATGCGGGCCCACCTCCAGACGCTCGGCTTCGACGACGAACGCCAGCTCGAAGCGGGCCTGCTGGTGAAGCGCGAGGAGGTGGAGGAGCCGCGGCCACGGTTCCGGAACCGCCTCATCTTTCCGATCCGCGACGTCCAGGGCAACGTGATCGCCTTCGGCGGGCGCCTGATCGGTGCCGGCGAGCCGAAGTATCTCAACTCGTCGGAGTCGCCGACGTTCGTCAAGGGGCGGACGCTGTACGGCCTGTCGTGGGCCAAGAACGCCATTCGCCGCGCCGACCGGGCCATTCTCGTCGAGGGCTACTTCGACTGCGTGCGGCTGATGATGGCGGGGGTGGACGAGGTCGTGGCGCCGCTCGGCACTGCGCTCACCGAGCCCCAGGCCGAGCTGCTGCGCCGCTACACCAGGAACGTCTATCTGCTCTACGACAGCGATACGGCGGGGCTCAAGGCGACCTTCCGCGCCGGCGATGAACTCCTGCGCCTCGGCGTCTCCGTGCAGGTGGTGACCCTTCCCGACGGCGAGGATCCCGATAGCTTCGTGCGCGCGCACGGCAAGGAGAAATTGGAAGAGCACATCGCCCAGGCCATCGACGTCTTCGAACGGAAGATCCAGCTGCTCGAACGCCATGGGGCGTTCGGCGATCTGCGGCGCAAGCGACAGGCGATCGACAAGCTGCTGCCCACGCTCCGCGCGGTGTCCGATCCGTTGACGCGCGATCTGTATGTGGCGCGCACGTCGGAGGCCTCCGGCGTGGGCCGCGAGCTGCTGGAACGCGAAATCGGCCACGGCCCGGAACCGGTCCGGGGGCGCGGGCCGGAGCCGCCGCCGCCGGAGTATTTCGAGCCGCCGCCCGAGGCGTCGCCCGCCCCGGTCGCCCGGCATCGTGACCCTCGACGCACGCCGGGGGTTAGGACTGAATGGGAGCTGGTACGTGTGATGTTGCATCAGCCGACGTATGTTGAGGTGGTGGCCGAGCACGTCGGACCCCAGGAATTCGAGGATCCGTCCCTCCGCGCGATCTACGCGCGCCTTGCGGCCGCCGATCCGGACCGGTCGGTGGATGACCTCGCGGCCGGTCTCGACGAGGAAGCGAATGCGGTGCTACAGCGGCTGCTCGCGGAGGACGGCGGGCTGGAGTCGGCACAACGCACCGTGCAGGACTGCCTCACGGCGCTGCAGCTGCAGCGCCTCCAACGGGCGATCGCGGAGATTGATGGGCAGTTGCCGCTCGCCACGGGATCGGAGCAGGACGAGTTGATGTTGCGAAAGAAGCAGTTGACCGAGGAGTCGCGCTCGCTAGGGGGTCGTAGCTGGGCCGCGCTTCGTAATCGCCGCTCATAACCGATGGAGACTGGCTCGTGCACCAGGACGTGGTAATCCTCTTGGAAGTGCAGCAGGACGATGTCGTGATATTCGATCTCGAAGACCAGATCGCCGCACTGGCGCCGCGCATGGCCGCCCTCGAAGCCGGGACCCGGCGCGCCGAGGAGGCGTTGCAGGACGCCAACGGGAGCCTCGAGGCCGAGGAGAAACGCCAACGGGATCTGCAGTTCCGGATCGACCAGCACCGCGACCTGCTCAGGCGCCACGAAGAGGTGCTCAACACGGTGACGTCGCCGCGCGAGGCCGCGGCTGCCGTCGCCCAGACGGAGCAGGCGCGGCGAATGCTCGCCGACGACGAGCGCGAAATGGCCAGTATCCACTCACGGCTCGACGACCTGCGGAAGTACGTCGCCGAACGGGAAGGCGAGGTCGAATCGACCCGCGCCGCGCAATCGGAGGCGCGGGAGAGTCTGGAAGCCGACCGCAAGGCGCTCGACGACAAACTCAAAGCCGTCCAGGGCGCGCGCGGGGAGAAGGCCCGGAAGGTGCCGCGCAGCCTCCTCGCGCGGTACGACCGGATTCAGCAGCGCCAGCGTTCCGTGGCGCTGTTCGCACTCCGGGGCCAGTCGTGCGGAAATTGCGACACGATGATCCCCATGCAGCGGCGGAACGTGATGGCGGGCACCGGCACGCCCGAGGTCTGTGAAGGGTGCGGCGTGCTGTTGTACGCCGCGGCCGAATGATGGTTGTAGGGGGCTCGGCGGCCCCCTAGTTTCCGGGCGTGACCGCACCCGACAGCCGGCTCCGCGCTCCCAACCGCTGGGTGATGCCCGCCGAGCCCGACGCGAGCACCGTCCGGGCGCTGACCGAAGCCCTGGGCCTGCCGGACACGATGTGCCGCCTGCTCGTGAGCCGCGGGTACGGCGATCCCGACGCCGCCAAACGCTTCCTGCGCCCGCGACTCGAACACCTGCACCCGCCATCCACGCTCATGGACCTGGACCGGGCCGTCGAGCGCCTGGCGCGCGCGATCCGCGAGCGCGAGACGATCCTCGTGCACGGCGACTACGACGTGGACGGGATGTGTTCCACGACGATCATGGTGCGCACCCTGCGAGCCCTGGGCGCGCGCGCCGAGCCGTTCATTCCGCAGCGGCTGCGCGACGGCTACGACCTGACCGAGGCCGGCGTGCGCGCCGCGCGCGACGCCGGGGCCGGGGTCGTGGTGACCTGCGACTGCGGGACCAGCGCTCGCGGGCCGGTGCGCCAACTGCAGGACGCGGGCGTGGACGTGATCATCACCGACCACCACCTGCCGGGCGGGCCGCTGCCCGAGGCGTTCGCGATCATCAATCCGAAACGGCCGGGCTGTCCCTCGCCGGACAAGGATCTGGCCGCCGTCGGCGTGGCGTTCAAGCTGGCGCTCGCTCTCGTGCGTGCCTTCGGCGGCAACGAGCAGTCGGTGTTCGAGATGCTCGACCTCGTGGCGCTGGCGACGGTGGCGGACATCGCCCCCCTGCGTGGGGAGAACCGGGTGTTCGTGCGGTACGGGCTCCGCCTCATGGGTGAGACCCGAAACGTGGGGCTGCGGGCGCTCATCCGCGCCGCCGGGCTCGACCGGAAGGTGCTCACCGCCGGCCGCGTTGGCTACATCCTGGCGCCGCGCCTGAACGCCGTGGGCCGGCTGGACCACGCCCTGCGCGGCGTCCAACTGCTGATGGCGGAGGAGGACGCCGAGGCCAACCGCCTGGCGCGAGACTTCGAGGAACTCAACGCCCGCCGCCAGGACATCGACCGGCAGACGGTGGAAGTCGCGGTCGGGATGGTGGAAGCGATGGATCTCGACGCCACCTACGGCATCGTGCTCGCGGGCGACGGCTGGCATCCCGGCGTGATCGGCATCGTCGCCTCGCGCATCGTCGAGCGGTTCGGGCGTCCGACGATTCTCATCGCGCTCGACGGGGACGAGGGGAAGGGGTCGGGGCGGTCGATCTCACCCTTCGACCTGCATGCCGGCATCGGCGAGTGCCGCGATCTGCTGATCCGGTTCGGCGGGCACCGGTCGGCGGCGGGTATCACGATCGCGCGCGACCGGGTGGAGGAGTTCAGCCGCCGCTTCAATGAGGCGGCGCGTGCCGCGCTCACTCCCGAAGACCTCGTGCCCGAGGTGCGGGCCGATCTCGAGCTGCCGTTCGACGCCGCCACGGAGCAGTTGGAAGCGCTGCTGCGGCATCTGGAACCGTGTGGAGCCGGCAATCCCTCGCCGGTGCTCGTCGCGCGGCAGGTGACTCTGGGAGCTCCGCCGCGCGTGGTGGGCAAGGACGGCCTCCGGCTGGTGCTCCAGGGCGGCGGGCACACGCTCACCGCCCTCGGCTGGGGGATGGCGGATCGCAGGGGCGAACTGGAGGTCGGGCGTCCCGTCGACGTCGCGTTCCGGCTCGATCGCGACGAGTGGAAGGGCGAATCGCGGCTGCAGGCGCGCCTCAGCGACTTTCGGGGCTGACGATGCGGATCGTGGCCGGAAAGTGGCGGGGGCGCCGGATCAAGGCGCCCGACGACGATCGGGTGCGCCCCACGGCCGACCGCGTGCGGGAAGCCTGGATGAGCATCGTGTCGCCCTGGATTCCGGAGGCGCGGGTGGTGGATCTCTTCGCCGGCTCCGGCGCCCTGGGGCTGGAAGCGCTCTCGCGCGGCGCCGCGGTGGCGGATCTGGTGGAGACCGGCTCGGCGAGTCTTCGCTGCATCGCCGAGAACGCGAAGACGCTCGGCGCCGGCGAGGCGGCGGTGGTGCACCGCGCCGATGCGCTCCGCTTCGCGCGGGGGCTCGCGCCCCATGCCTACGACATCGCCTTTGCCGACCCGCCGTACGGCCAGCAGATCGCCACCCGGCTGGCCGAAGCGTGGCTGGCCGTTCCGTTCGCCGATATCCTGGGCATCGAGCATCGGAAGGACGAGGTGCTCCCCGGCGAGGGGGCGCGCCGGGTCTACGGCGACACCGTGATCACGATCTATCGCGGGGCGTAGCGGTGGGCGCGCGGCGGGCGCGGTGCTATCATTCGCCGGGGTGCGGGGCGGAATGACTTTCACGTTCGGGGCACCATGACGCGCATCGCCATCTATGCCGGAAGCTTCGATCCGATCACGCGGGGCCACGAGGATCTGATGCTGCGCAGTCTGAGCTTCGTGGACCGGTTGATTGTGGCCGTGACCACGAACCTCGCCAAGCAGCCGCTGTTCACGGTCGCCGAACGTGTGGCGCTGGTCGGCGCCGCCGTGGGCAACGAGCCGCGCATCGAGGTGCGGGAATTCTCGGGGCTGCTCGTGGATTTCGCGCGCGCCGCCGGTGCGACGATGATCATCCGCGGCCTGCGGGCGGTGAGCGACTTCGAGTACGAATACCAGATGGCGCTGATGAACCGCCACCTGTCCCCGAACCTCGAGACGATCTTCATGGTGCCGTCGCTCGACACCACCTACATCAGCTCGAGCCTGGTGCGTGAGATCGCCAAGTTCGGCGGCGACGTGACGGGCCTCGTGCACGGCGCGGTGGTCGAGGCGCTCCGCGCCAAGTACGCCCGCCCATGAGCTTCCTGGCCGACGTCTGTCGGCGCGCCGGCGCGCAGCGCCGGCGGATCGTCTTTCCGGAGACCGCCGATCCGCGCACCATCGGGGCCGTGCGGGCGCTGAAGGGACAGGCGGTGGTGGCGCCCCTGCTCGTGCTCGATCCGGAAGTGCCGGCGTCGCATGCGGCGGCGCGCGAGCTGGGGCTCGAGACCTTCGACCCATCCACCGATCAGCGGGCCGATCAGATTGCGCACCTGCTGTTCGCGGCGCGCCACGAAAAGGGGATGAGCGAAGCCGAGGCCGGGCGCCTGGCGCGGACGCCGCTGTATTTCGCCGACGGGCTGGTGCGGCTGGGTGTCGCTGAGGGCTGCGTGGCCGGCGCATGCCACACCACGGGCGACGTGCTCCGCGCTTCGCTGGCGCTCATCGGTCCCGCGCCCGGTGTGCGCACGATCTCGAGTGCATTCTACATGGTGGTGCCGCCGTTCCGGGGCACGGAGTTGGACGAGGTGTTGACGTTCACCGACTGCGCGGTGATCCCGTATCCGACGGTGGAGCAACTGGCCGACATCGCGCTGGCGGCGGCGCGCGACCGGCGGCGCATCGTCGGCGACGAACCGGTGGTGGCGTTCCTCTCCTTCAGCACCCGGGGCAGTTCGGGCGGTCCGAGCGTGAATCTGGTGCGCAACGCGCTGCAGCTCGCCCGCGCGCGGGCGCCGGAGATCGCGTTCGACGGCGAGATGCAGGGCGATGCGGCGCTCATCGCCTCGGTCGCGGCGCGCAAGGTGCCGGGCAGCGCCGTGGGGGGGCGGGCCAACGTGCTGGTGTTCCCGTCGCTCGACGCCGGCAACATCGCCTACAAGCTGGTCCAGCGGCTGGCCGACGCCAGCGCCGTGGGGCCGATCGTCCAGGGACTCCGGCGTCCCTGCAGCGATCTCTCGCGCGGCGCGACGAGTGATGACATCTTCCATGTGGCGGCTGTGACCGCCCTTCAGGTACACGATGGCGCGGTCACGGCCGCGCCGGTCCCCGAGGAGAAGAAGGCATGAGCTTCACGATCACGAAGCAGGGCGACGTGTCCATCGTGGCGATCGAGGGACAGTTGATCGTCAGCAACCGGCAGGAACTCAAGCAGAAGATGCTCGAGGAACTCGAGGGTGGCGCCCGCAAGCTGCTCGTCGATTTCACGCAGACGGGCTACATCGACAGCTCCGGCCTCGGGGTGCTCGTTTCGCTCTCGAAGAAGATCCGGGAGCAGGGCGGGGCGCTCCGGCTCGCCGGCCTCAACGAGGACCTGCGGACGCTGTTCGAACTGACGAAGCTCGACACGCTGTTCCAGATCGCCGACACGCGCGACCAGGCGCTCGCGAGCTTCTGACGCCCGTTCGGCGGCCGATGACGAAGGGACGGATCGGGGCGTGAACACGCCGCAGCACTCCCGGGAGGACTCCCGGCTGCTGGAGTTCGAGATTCCCAGCGACGTTCGGTTCATCGAGCGCGTCGTGGACGCGGTGCGTGCCGAGTGCCGGCAGCTCCGCTACGCCGACCACCACCTGTCGTTGAACGTGCCCGTCGCCCTCACCGAAGCGCTCTCGAACGCGATTCTGCGCGGCAACGGCGAGGACCGCAGCAAGTCGGTGGTCGTGCGGGCGCGCGTCGGCGCGTCGCAGCTCGTCATCGAGGTCGTCGATCAGGGGGCGGGGTTCGACCTCGAGGCCTGCGCCGCCGACCCGACCACACCCGACCGTCTGCTGCACGAGGACGGGCGCGGCCTGTATCTCATGGTCCATCTGATGGACCGGGTGGAGCGGATCGCCAGCGGCGACGGCAACATGGTGCGGATGACGCTCTGGCGGGCCTCATGAGCGATCTCACCTCGGTGCTCGCCGCCTTCAAGGAGGCGACGCGCTGCGACGCCGCCGTCTGGGTGGAGCCGGCGCCGGGGCGGCCCCCGGTGTGCGAGGCCGCCACGTACCGGGGGCCACCACTGGAGCGTTGGCCCGGGCCCGCCGAGAGCGCACAATCCGTGAGCACTCCCGGCGGGCCCGCGCTGGCGATCGCCGTGCCGGGACCCTGCCACGCCTGGCTCATCGTCGGTCCCACGCCGTCCAGCCGCGCCGCTCTCGAGACGCACCTTCGCTTCCTCCTGCCCGTCGTCTCGCACTTCCTCCAAGCCTCGCTCGAAGTCGAACATGCCGTCGGTGAACTGGCCGAACGGTACGAGGAGATCAATCTCCTCTACACCATCGGCGAGATCCTGGGGCGCACGGTGGCGCTGGAGGAGGCCGCGCATACGATTCTCACCGAGATCTGCGAAACGGTGGGGGCGCGCCGCGCCACGGTGCTCGTGTTCGACCCGGCGTCGCGCGAACTGCGCGTCGTGGCCGCCCTTGGCGCGCGGCCGGCGTCGCTGCCGTCGATCCGTGCCGACGACGAGTGCAGCATCTCCGCCCGCGTGTTCCGTACGATGTATCCGGAGATCGCCGAGGAGGGCGAGTCCCCCTGTCCGCAGGAGCGCGACCACCGGGAGGGCTCGATGCTCTCCGTCCCGATCATCTGGAGCACGGCGCGGGGGCCCCAGCCGCTCGGCGTGGTGAACCTGTCGGGCCGTCGCGGCGGCCATCCCTTCACCGCCGGCGACCAGAAGTTGATCGCCGCCATCGCCTCCCAGATCGGCACCGCCATCCAGAACGCCCGGCTGGTGCGGGCCTCGGTGGCGCAGCAACGCCTGGCGCACGAGATGCAGATGGCGCACGACCTGCAGATGAAGCTGCTGCCGGCGGGCGCCGAGGTGGCCCCCGACGCCGACACCGCGGCGCGGGTCGTGCCGGCCGACAGCGTGGGTGGCGACCTCTACAACCTGTTCCGCCTCGGGCGGGGGCGGGTGGGTGTTCTGCTCGGCGACGTGTCGGGGCACGGCTACCAGGCCGCGCTGATCATGGCCCTCGTGATGAGCGCCTCCGCCATCCACTCCAAGCGCACCGCCGATCCCGGCCGGCTGCTGCAATCGCTGATGGGTTCGCTCCGCGAAGAACTGGCCGCCACCGAGATGTTCCTCTCGGCGTTCTACGCCGTGATCGACCGGAGCACCGGAACCCTGCGCTATGCGAACGCGGGGCATGCGTCGGCCTTCCTCGTCCACGGGGACGGCGAGGTGGAACGCCTGCCGGCACTCGACCCACCGCTCGGGCTCACCGACGACGCCCCGCACACGGCCCGGCGCAAATGGAACGCCGCCGGCGATCTGCTGCTGCTGTTCACCGACGGGGTGAGCGACGCCCGCAACCGGAGCGGGGAGCGATTCGGCGAGCAGCGCGTGCTCGACGTCGTCCGGCGGCACCGTGCCGATGCCGCGGCGGCCGTGGTGGACCGCGTCTACCGCGCCGTGGAGGAATTTCTCGACGGCGCCCGGGCGCGCGACGACCTGACGGTCATCGTCGTGCGCAGTTGAGCGCGGGCCATGGCTGAACGCCGCCCCCCGCCCCCCGGACGCCGCCGCTCGCGTGGCGACTCCGGTCTCCCGCCGGTGCGGAAGAGCCTCGGCCAGCACTTTCTGCACGATGGCCGGGCGCTCGACCGGATCGTCGAGGCGCTCCAGCTCACGGGGCAGGAGACGGTGCTGGAAATCGGGCCGGGGCGCGGCGCCCTCACCGATCGCCTGGTGCCCCATTGCCGGCGGCTGGTGGTCATCGAGTACGACCGGGCGCTGGCGGCCCTGCTACGCGAGCGCTACGCGGGGATCCCGTCGGTGGAGGTGGTGGAGGCAGACGTGCTCACCACCGACCTTGGGGTGCTCGCGGGCGGTCCGTACGTGCTGGTGGGCAACGTGCCGTACTACATCACGACGCCGATCCTCTTCCACGCCCTTCGCGCGCCGCGCCCGCTCCGCGCCGTGTACCTGGTGCAGCGCGAGGTGGCCGTTCGGCTCACCGCTGAGCCGGGCTCCCGGGACTACGGGGCTCTCTCGGTGAACGTCCAGGCCGTGGCCCGGGCGGAATTCGTGGCCGCGGTGCCGGCCGGCGCCTTCCGGCCGCCGCCGAAGGTGGAGAGCGCGATCGTGCGCATCTCGCCGCTCGACGCGCCGGCGGTGGCGCCACAGGACGAGGATCGGTTTCGCACGTTGGTGCTGCAGATATTCGGCATGCGCCGCAAGCAGATGCGGCGCATCGTGCGGTCCGTGGCGGCGCTCGGGGTTCCCGAGTCTGAGGCGGTGCTCGCCGCCGCGGAGATCGATCCGGAGGTGCGGCCGGAGACCCTGCCGCCGGCGGCGTTCGCGCGGCTCCTGGCCGCGCTGCCGGCTACTCGCGGTTCGTGAGGGCGAACGAGAGCCCTTCGAGCTCCATCGCCATGTTGACCGTCTTCACGGTCACGTCGGGCGGCACGTGGAGCTGGGCCGGCGCGAAGTTGAGGATCGCCTTGATGCCGGTCTTGACCAGCCGATCGGTCATCGGCTGCGCGGCCTCCTCGGGCACGGCGAGCACGGCAATGTCGGGGTGCTGACGGCGGACGTCGGCTTCGAGGTGCGAGATGTTGCGCACCGCGATGCCGTCGAGGTCGGCGCCCACGATCTCGGGATCGTTGTCGTAGGCGCTGATGATGCTGAACCCGCGCTGTTGAAAGCCGTGGTGGCGGGCCAGCGCGGCGCCGATCTTCCCGGTGCCGACGATGATCACCCGCCACTCGCGGCCGAGCCCGAGGATCTGGCGGAGTCGGCCGGCCAACTCGGCCACCGAATAACCCAGTCCGCGCTTGCCGAAGGAGCCGAAGAAGGAGAGGTCCTTGCGCACCTGCGCGGACGTGGTTCCGCCGCGCTTGGCGAGCTCGTCGCTGGAGATCGTTGCGAGGCCGCGGCTCTCGAAATCCTCGAGGAACCGGAGGTAGGCGGACAGCCGCCGCACGGTGGAATCGGCAATACGTTTCACGGGAACGAGCCGCTTGTGAATTCATTCACAAGATATACCAGGGTACCGCCGGACACCACCCGGCGACCCCCGGTTAGCTTTGGGAATGCCCGTTCACGTCTCCTCTGAAATCGGCCGCCTGCGGGGAGTGGTCGTCCATACCCCCGGCCGCGAACTGCTCGCCGTGACCCCGAGCACGCGGGAGGACTACCTCTACGACGACATCATCGACGCCGACGCGGCCCAGCGCGAGCATCGGCGGTTCATCGCCCTCCTGGAGCGGTTCGCCACGGTCTATCAGGTGAGCGACCTGATGGAGCAGGTCCTGGCCAGTTCGGCGGCCCGCGAACTGCTGATGCGGGCGACGATGGACATCGTGCCGTCCGAACCGCTGGCCCGCGACCTGACGGCCCTGGATCCGTCGGCGCTCACCCGGATGCTGATCGAGGGCCGCGAAGAGGTGCCGGGCCCGTTGGCCAAGGCGCTCAACGAGCCCGGCTACACGCTGCCGCCGCTCCCCAACCTGTTCTTCACGCGCGACAGCGCGATGGTGGCGGGCGACCACGTGCTCGTGGGCTCCATGCGCTACGGCATTCGGTGGCCCGAAGAGTTGATCATGAAGTCGCTGTTCACGCACCACCCGTCGTTGGCCAACGCGGGCATCCTGTTCGACGGCGCGGCGGAGCGGCGGACGAACCACACGCTGGAAGGGGGCGACGTCCACCCGCTGCGGCGCGATCTGGTGGTGATCGGATTCAGCGAGCGCTCCAGTCCGGCCGCCATCGACCAGCTGGCGTCGCTGTTCTTCGAGCAGACGCCGGTCACCGACATCATCGTGGTGGTGATGCCCAAGCAGGACACGGCCATCCATCTGGACATGGTGCTCACACAGGTGGACCGCGATCTGTGCGTGATCTATCCGCCGCACTTCATCGGCTCGGAGCGGCTGAGCGTTCTGCACTGGCGCAAGGGGCGCGCACAGTTGCGGGAGATGCCCAACCTGTTCGCCGCGCTCAAGGAGTGCGGCATGCCCATGGAGCCGATCTTCTGCGGGGGCGGCTCCCGCACGACGCAGGAACGGGAACAGTGGGCATCGGGGTGCAACTTCGTGGCCGTGTCGCCCGGCGTCGTGCTCTCCTACCAGCGGAACGACGCCACCCTGCGCGAGATGGAACGGATGGGATTCGAGATCGTGTCCGGCGTCTCGTATCTGACCGGGCAGACGTCGATCGACGACGGCCAGCGGGCAGTGATCACCTTCGAGGGCTCGGAACTCGTGCGCGCCGGCGGCGGCCCCCGGTGCATGACCTGCCCGGTGCTGCGGGACGATCCGTGGGCGTGATCGAGGGCGAGCGCCGGCTGGCGACGCTCTCGTACGCCGTGGTGGACGTCGAGACCACGGGCACCGGTGCCGGGCGGGGCGACCGGATCACCGAGGTCGCGGTGGCGGTGGTGCGCGACGGCCGGGTGGTGGACACCTTCAGCTCGCTCGTGAACCCGGAGCGCCCGATTCCCCGGTACATCACGCAACTCACCGGCATTTCGTGGGCCATGGTGAAGGACGCGCCGCCGTTCCGCGACGTGAGCGACACGTTGCGCGCGCTGCTGGCCGGCCACGTGTTCGTGGCGCACAATGCGCCCTTCGACTGGGGGTTCGTGAACATGGAGATGGAGCGCGCCGGCGTGGGCGCGCTCGACAACGAGCGGCTGTGCACGGTGCGGCTGGCCCGCCGGCTACTCTCGCACCTGCCGCGGCGGTCGCTGGATCACGTGACGGCGCACTACGGTATCACCGTGGAGAGCCGGCACCGCGCGCTGGGCGACGCCCTGGCCACGGCACAGGTGCTGACGCATCTGCTCGACGACGCCTTCGGGCGTGGCTGCGACACGTGGGACGATCTCGACCATCTCCTGCACCCGGGAACGCGCCGGCGGCGACGCTGGTCGGCGCTCCCCCATTCCGCCACCGACGACCGCACCGCATGACGATGAAACCGCACGTCGAAACCCGCACGATCGGAAAATGGAAGGTCCACGCCATTCAGGCGGGGGGCCAGAAGCTGGACGGGGGCGCGATGTTCGGCGTCGTGCCCAAGCCGCTGTGGGAACGGCGCGTTCCGGCGGACGAACGCAACCGCATCCAGATGGGGATGCGCTGCCTGCTCGTGGAGCATCCGCGGGGGCCGGTGCTCATCGACAACGGCCTCGGCAACAAGGAGTCGGAAAAGTTCCGCGCGATCTACGGCGTGGAGAACGCGGGCGAGGGTGGACGGACGTGGCTGGAGGACGCCCTGAAGCAACTGGGCGTCTCGCACGAAGACGTCGCGCTGATGATCGATACGCACCTGCACTTCGACCACGCCGGAGGGAATACGTACGTGGACGAGGAGGGGCAGGTGCGGCTGACCTTTCCGCGGGCGCGGTACGTGGTCCAGCGCGCCGAGTACCTGTGGGCTTCGAACACCAACGAACGGACCGCCGCGAGCTATTTCCCACACAACTTCGCGCCCGTCATGGACTCCGGACGGCTGGAGCTGGTGCAGGGCGAGGTGGAGATCGTCCCCGGCATCACGCTGATGCCGACGCCCGGGCACACGCCCGGGCACCAGTCGGTCCGGCTCGACTCGGGTGGCGAGACGGCGCTCTTCCTGGCAGATCTTGTGCCGACGGCGGCGCACCTGCCGCTGCCCTGGATCATGGGGTACGATGTGGAACCGCTGGTGACGCTGGAGACCAAGCGGAGGATTCTGAAGTCGGCCGCCGAGCAGGAGTGGCTGGTGGTGTTCGAGCACGACGCCGAGGTGCCGTGGGGGCGGGTGGCGCACGACGGGAAGGCCTACGGGCTGAAGGCGCCGTAGCCCGGCCGGGCCGGGGTCAACAGTTGGAACTGCGATGGCCGCGGAAGTCGCGGAAGCCTCCGAAGTCGCAGGAGGGTGAGATGCGGACAAAGTCTCTGCGGAAGGTGGCGTTTTCGATCGGGGGCGTCGCTTTGACGCTGGTCGGGTCGCCGGCGCCGGCCCAGATCCCCGCTGGCCCGGCGGTCCGACCGTCCGCGGTGGTGCCGCTCGTGGAATCGCGGTCCCCGGGGAGCGCCATCCTGGGCGATTCAGCGACGGAGATGTCGCCCCCGCTGACGCGGGAACAGTACAAGGCTGGATTGTTGCACTGGGCGCGGGTGGGGATGGTCGTCGGGCTCGTGACCGGGGCGGGCTTCGCAGTGGCCCAGAGGCCCTCGAACGCTACGCAGCGCGCCTTGAGGCCAATGGGAGACTTGCTGGTGATTACCATCGCCACGGTTGGCGGCGGCGTCACGGGGATGGCGCTCTTCGAGATCACGCATGGGCGGCCACCCCCACAGTAGTCACCTGGCTGGGCCCGATCCCGATACGAAGTGCGGTCCCCCGTCTTCTGGGCCGTTTCCGCGACCTCTGGGCTGTCCGCGGCCTTCGCAGTTCCCCCGGTTGATGCCCCCCCGACCGGGACCACCGACCCGCCAGCCGGGCCCCGGACTTGACGCTTCACCTGAGCCCGTCTAAGTTCAACCTTCACAATTCGATAAGCGAAACGACGGGCTGTCGTTTCCACCCTCTGGCCCTTCGCTCCGGCGAGGGCGTGCTACAGGAGTCCAGGTCGGTTCGCCGCGTCGCTCCCCGTCGAGCGGCGGCGAGGCCATGCGGACTCCCAGTGGGTCCGCATTTTTTTGTCTTCAGAACGAGGGATTTGCTATCCAGGACACAACGAAGCGCGTGCGGGTCAACCGCCAGATCCGCATCAGTCCCCTACGCGTGATCGGCGCCGATGGCTCGCAGTTGGGCATTCTCGAAGTGGACGCGGCGCTCCGCATGGCGGAGGAACTGGGGTTGGACCTGGTCGAGGTGGCCCCCACCGCTCGGCCTCCCGTGGTGCGGATCATGGACTACGGGAAGTACAAGTTCGAGATGGCCAAGCAGGCTCGGGTGGCGAAGAAGAAGCAGCACGTGATCGAGCTCAAGGAGGTCAAGTACCGACCGGGCATCGACGATCACGATTTCGACACCAAGACGCGGCACGCGCGCCGGTTCCTGGAAGAGAAGAACAAGGTCAAGGTGACCATGATGTTCCGTGGCCGACAGGTCACGCACCCCGAGCTGGGTCAGGCGGTGCTGGAGCGGGTGGCCACGTCCCTCGCCGACATCGGCAAGATCGAGAGTGCGGGGCGGTTGGAAGGGAAGTCCATGACGATGATTCTCACGCCGAAATAAGCGAGCAGTTCATGCCGAAGATGAAGACCCACAAGGGCGCCGCGAAACGCTTCAGCATCACCGGGAGCGGGAAGGTCAAGCGCAACAAGGCGCACAAGAGCCACATTCTCACGAAGAAGACGTCCAAGCGGAAGCGCCGCCTGCGTCAGTCGGGGCTGATTGCCACGAATGGCGAGGTGAAGAACATCAAGCGCCTGCTGCAGGCGTAAGGAGAGAGACCCATGCCTCGCGCCGTATCGAACGTCCCGCGCCTCAAGCGCAAGAAGCAGATCATGAAGGCCGCCCGCGGCGGCTTTGGCGCCCGCAGCAAGCTGTGGAAGGCCGCCAAGGAAAACGTGGAGCGCGGCTGGAAGTACGCGTACCGCGATCGCAAGAACAAGAAGCGCGATTTCCGGCGCCTCTGGATCACCCGCATCAACGCCGGCGCCCATCAGCACGAGCTGACCTATGCCACGTTCATCAACGGGCTCAAGCTGGCCGGCATCGAGGTCAACCGGAAGATCCTCGCCGATCTCGCCGTCCACGACCCCGCGGCTTTTGCGGCCCTCGCCGACAAGGCGCGCTCCGCGTTGAACGCAGCGTAAGTTGTAGTCCTGCGACTCCACGGCGGCAGCGCGACCTCGGTCGTCGCTGCCGCCGTTTTCATTGCACCCACCCGCGCCTCCATGCGTCTTCCCGACCCGCCCACACTCCGCGCCTACCAGGACGAGATCAGCCGCATGGCCGCCGACGGCCTGGCGGCGCTCGGCGACGCCGGCGACCTCGACGCGCTCGAAGCCGCCCGCGTCGACTTCCTCGGCGACCGGCGCGGCCAGATCCTCGAATTCCAGCGCGCCCTCGGCACCATCCCGAAAGCGGAGAAACCGGAAGCCGGCAAGCTCTTCAACACGGTCAAGCGCCAGCTCGAACAGGCGCTCGCCGAACGCCGCGAGGAATTGGGACGCGCGACGGCGCGGTATCACGCGCCCGCCGACCTCACGATGCCCGCCCGTCCGCAGTGGCGGGGCGCCAAGCATCCGGTGACGCTGGTCATCGAGGAGATCGCCGCCATCTTCCGGGAACTCGGATTCACGATCGCGCTCGGCCCCGAGGTCGAGTCGGAGTGGTACAACTTCACGTCGCTGCACTTCCCGCCCGACCACCCGGCCATGGACATGCACGACACGTTGTACGTGCACGACGACGTCCTGCTGCGCACGCACACCTCGCCGGTGCAGGTGCGGACCCTGCAGCGGTACGAACCGCCGATCCGCATTCTGGCGCCCGGCAACGCCTACCGCCGCGACTTCTTCGACGCGTCGCACGCGCCGATGTTCGCGCAGATCGAGGGGCTGTGCGTGGACGAGGGGATCAGCTTCGTGGACCTGAAGGCGACGCTCGGCCATTTCGCCGAACGCTTCTTCGGCACGGCGCGGGCCCGCTTCCGCCCCAGCTACTTCCCGTTCACCGAGCCCTCGGCCGAGATGGACATCGAATGCCAGCTCTGCCACGGCGCCGGGTGCCCGGCGTGCAAGGGCACGGGCTGGATGGAGATTCTGGGTTCGGGCATGGTCCACCCCGCCGTGCTCGAGGCGGCGGGCGTGGACAGCGAGAAGTACACCGGGTGGGCGTTCGGCATGGGGCCGGCGCGCATCGCCCAGCAGCGCTACGGCGTGGGCGACATCCGCGTGTTCTACGATTCCGACGTCCGCTTCCTGGAGCAGATCGCCGAATGAACGTGTCGTATGACTGGCTGCGCGCCTTCGTCCCCTTCGACGAGTCGCCGGCGCAACTGCGTGACCTGATCACCGCCCACGCGGCCACGGTGGACGACCTCGTGCGTCTGCGCGCCGACCTCGCCCACATCGTGGTCGCCCGCGTGGTGGAGGAAGCGCCGCACCCCGACTCCGACCACCTGCACGTCACGAAAGTGGACGATGGCAGCGGCGAACTGCTCGACGTCGTGTGCGGCGCCGCCAACGTCACGGCCGGCAAGCTTTATCCGTTCGCTCATGTGGGCACGACGATTCCCACCGGGCTCACGCTGGAGAAGCGGAAGATTCGGGGCAAGCTGTCCAACGGCATGCTCTGCTCGGCGAAGGAGTTGAAGCTGGGCGAGGACCACGAAGGAATCATGGAGCTGAGCGTGGACGTGGCGCCGGGTACGCCGCTGCTCCAGGCACTCCCCATCGGGGACACGCAGCTCGTGATCGACGTGCTGCCGAACCGCCCCGACCTGCTGTCGCATCTGGGCGTGGCCCGCGAAGTGAGTGCGGCCGCCGGCAAGCCGCTCGCGCTCCCCGAACTGCCCGGCGAGGCGCCGATGTGGGAGGAGCCGCCGCACACCACGGGCGCCGGCAAGACGGCCGGCGTCACCGTCCGTGTGGACCACGCGCTCGCGCCGCGCTACATGGGGCTCGTGATTCGCGGGGTGAAGGTGGGCCCGAGTCCCGCCTGGCTGGTGCAGCGACTGGAGAGCGTGGGCGCGCGGTCTATCAACAACGTCGTCGACGCCAGCAACTACATCCTGCACGAACTCGGCCAGCCGACGCATGCTTTCGACCTCGGCACGCTGGCCGGGGGCGTGGTGCAGGTGCGCCGCGCGAAGCGCGGCGAGAAGATCGTCACTCTCGACGGGGTGGAGCGCGGGCTCGACGAAACGGTCACCGTCATCGCCGACGCCGAGCGACCCTGCGCGGTGGCCGGCGTGATGGGCGGCCGCGACAGCGAGGTCACCGACGCGACGACCGATCTCTTTCTCGAGGTGGCGGTGTTCGACGCGCCGCACACGAGGGCGGCGCGCCGGCGGCTCGGGCTCGGCACCGACGCCAGCTACCGCTTCGAGCGCGGCGTCGACTTCGCCCTGCCGCCGCTGGCGTTGGAGCGGCTGACCCGGATCATCCTCGACGTGGCCGGCGGCCAGGTGGCCGGTCCGCCGGCGGACCTTCTGGCCTCGGCGCCCCTGCCGCGAGCCATCACGGTGCGATCGGCGCGAGTCGCCAAGGTCCTGGGCGCACGGGTGCCGAGTGCGGACGCCGGGGCGCGCCTCACCGCCATCGGGTTCACGGTCGATCCCGAAGACGGCGAGGGCGGCCTCCGCGTGGTGCCCCCCTCGTGGCGGCCGGACGTGGTGGACGAGATCGACGTCATCGAGGAGATCGCGCGGCTGCGCGGGTACGACTGGTTTCCCACCGAGATCCGCCCGTTCCGCCCGGGCACCACGCCGGATCATCCGATCTGGGTGCAGTCGGCCCGGGTCCGCGAGACGCTGGTGGCGATGGGACTGCTGGAGGCGCGTCCGATGCCGTTCACGAAGGGCGCGGCCACCGGCTACGTCCGGGTGGCCAACCCGCTCGCCGAGGACGAACCGTACCTCCGGCGCGACGTGCTCGATACGCTGGCCCGGCGCGCCGAGGAGAATCTGGCGCGCATGCAGGGCGATGTCCGGCTGTTCGAGATCGGCTCGGTGTTCGAGCCCACCGACGGCGCGATGCCGCGGGAGCTGGTGCGGGTGGGCGTGCTCGTGATGGGCCGCCGCGTGCCCGAACACTTCGCCACGCCCAAGGACCAATGGTGGGACGAGTGGGATGCGAAGGCGATTGCCGAACGGGCGGCCCGCGCCGCCCAGCCCGGCGTTCCGGTGGCACTGGAGCCCGGCGCCGACGGCTGGCTCTGGCGCGTGGTGGCCGATGGCCGCGACGTGGGCGGGGTGCGCCACGTCCCGCTGGACGCGCCGGTGTGGGCCTCGCCGGCGTTCGGCGTGGAACTCACGATGGCCGAGATGGCGAACGCTCCGGTGGCGCCGGCGGGCCGGAATGCGCACGACGCGGCACCCGTCCGGGCGGCCCGCCACTGGCCGACGTACGTGCCGGTTGCGACGACGCCGGCGGCGGAGTTCGATCTGGCGCTCCTGGTGCCCGAGGCGGTCACGGCCGCCGAGGTGGAACGCGTCATTCGGGCCACCGCCGGGGAGCTGTTGGAACGAATGCGCCTGTTCGACCAGTATACGGGGAAGGGTATTCCGGCGGGCGTGCGCAGCCTGGCCTGGCGGTTGACCTTCCGGCATCCGGAGCGCACTCTACGCGACAAGGAAATCGAGGGTCGGCGGGCCAGGATCCTCAGTGTCCTCGACAAGGAGCTGCATGTCCGACCGCGAACAAGCTGACGCCGCCGCGTTCCGCGAACTCGACGCGCTGGTCCGCAATCTCGGGGACGAGCTGGCGTCGATGCGCCGCCGCGCCCTGCTGGCCGAAGCGCGGCTCAAGGAATTGGAGTCGATGGGGAGTGGCGGCCCGGTCCAGCCGAAGCTCGCGGACCGGATCAGCCGGTTGGAACGGGAGAACGCCAAGCTTCGTGACCGCCTCGACAAGGCCAGGGAGCGGTCGAAGGTGATGCTCGACCGCGTCCACTTTCTCCGCCAGCAGGCGCAGGCGCGAGGTGACCGATGACGCCCAAGCAGTCGGTGAAGGTGACGATTCTCGGTGAGGAGTACACGATTCGCAGCGACGTGCCCCCCGAGACCACGAAGGCGATCGCGCGCTATCTCGACACCGCCATCCGGACGGTCATGGATTCGGGCAGGGTGCTCGACACGCAGCGGGCGGCGATCCTTGCCGGGCTCCAGATCACCAACGAATTGTTCGAGGCGCGCGACAGCGCGCAGCAGACCGCGGAGTCGATGGCGGCACTGAGTGCCGACGTCCGCCGGTGGCTCCCGCCCGCCAAACGCGGAGCGTAGCGTGCTGCCGGTGTCGTCCGGATTCCTCGACTATCTGACGACGATCGGCGCCATCGGCGTGATCACGATGGCGCTCATCCAGACCGCCAAGGACATGCTGCCCCTGCGACGCTGGTTTCAGCGCCGGCGGTTTCGCGGGTGGTTGGCGGAGGGCGTGGACGAGGCTGCGGCGCCCGACCGGGCGCCGGCGCTCCGGCCGGCAGGCGCCGACGGGGCGGTTGCCCTCGATGCGGCGGCCGCGGAACGGCGCATCGTGGCCCTCGCCACCGACGGCGATGCGGACGCGCTCTACACGCTGCCCGTGGAGCAGATGTGCGGACAGATCAGCGCCGCACTCCAGGTGGTGCTCGAGTATCCGGCGCGGGACCGGAACGTGGTGGCCATCGTGGCCTCGCAGGCCACGACGGAGGACCTGGCGACGCTGTTCGCGGGGCCCGCAGGCGACGAGGCGGGGCGGCCGGATTTCACCAGTGCCAAGACCCGCGTCATGCACCAGTTCCAGCGGGCGATCGACGCCTTCCAGATTGCCACCAGCTATCGCTGGAAGCTGATGATGCAGTTCGTGTCGCTGGTGCTGTGCGGCGTACTGACGTTCGTGGCCATGCGGATGCACTTCCACGTCGGCACGAGCTACGTGGGCGCCTGGGGCGCGGTGATCGTGGGGGCGATTCTGGCCGGATTCCTGGCGCCCGTGGCGCGCGACATCACGGCGGCGCTGCAGGGGCTTCGCAAGTAGTCGTGGCGGCGCCGATTCCGGAGCTGAGTGTGCGCGCCGCGGGGCGCGACTCCGGCGGGCCGGTGGTGGACGTCCGCGGCACATTGCCCGCCGGAGGCAACGTGCTTCTGCTCGTGCACGGATACGCCAATTCGGCCGCGGCGGCGCGCGACTCGTGGGCGGCGTTCCTGGCGTCGATTGCCGCAGCGAGGATCGGCGGCTGGATGCCGCAGAACCCCACCGGGGTGCAGTGGCCGGGCGACGAGCCGGTGGTCGGCGTCAATCAGGCTGCTTATCCGCTGAAGATCGGGGTGTCGCGGGACTCGGCGCGCCGGATCGACGCCTTCCTACGCCGCCTGGCGGGGCCCGGCGGGCCGCCGCTCACACTCTCGATCGTCGCCCACTCGTTGGGCTGCCGGCTGGTGGCCGAACTGCTCGAGTGTCTGAGCCAACCGCCGGTGCATGCGGTGCGGGTGGATCGCGTGGTCCTGATGGCGGCGGCGGTACCGACCGACCGCGTGGACGTGGGCAAGGGGCTGCGGCCCGGCGTGGAGTGGGCCCGGGGCATCGAGGCGATGCACTCGGAGGGTGACGACGTCCTGCGATTCGCCTTCCCGATCGGGGAAACGGCGGGGGGCGACGGCTTCTTTCCGACGGCGGTGGGGCGGCACGGCGGGCCCGGAGCGACCTGGCTCACGACCCCGCTGATGGCGCACGGCGGGGAGCTCTACGGGCACAGCGACTACTGGCCGGGCGCGGAGTCGGCGGCTGCGGCGGCCGCGTTTCTGGGAATTCCGGTGGCGGGGGCGATTCCATCGCGGGCCACGCCACGCAACACGCCCGCCCGCCCGGACGCGATCCCGTCGCGAAGGCTGGGCGGGCGGCGCATCGACGGCCGGTCGCTGCCGGACTGATTCGCGCGGGCGGGCCTAGCGGTACTCCGCCTGCAACTCCTGCAGCGCCGCGTTTCCGGGACAGAGCTTCTCGTATGGCAATTCCACCAGCGGCGTCTCGACGGTGTGGTTGAGGGCGTGCATGTCCTGTGTCTTCTCGTCGATGTAGAGGAGGCCGGTCACGACCTCGCCGCGCTCCTGGTGGCGCCGTACGTGCGCGTAGGCGGCGTCGCGGTTCGTGGGGTCGTAGTCGTCGCCGGTCTTGCGGAACCGCACCACGCTGCCGTCGTGCATCGTCACCGACATCGCCCCGCCGGCGCCGTCGGGGGCCTTGATCTCGCGGCGCACGGGCACGAAGTCCACGGGCGCGAGTTCCTCGTAGTGCTCCCGGGTGTAGCGGTAGCTCTTCGTCGATCCCACGTGGTCGTTGAAGCTGACGCAGGGCGAGATGACATCGATGAGCGCGAATCCGCTGTGGCGGAGCCCGGCCTTGATGATCGGCACGAGCTGGGCCTTGTCGCCGGAGAAACCACGGGCCACGAAGGTGGCGCCGAGGCTCAGGGCCAGCAGCACGGGGTCGATGGGGCGTTGGTCGTTCTTCTCGCCCTTCTTCGACGTCGAGCCGACGTCGGCGGAGGCGGAGAACTGTCCCTTGGTCAGTCCGTACACGCCGTTGTTCTCCAGCATGTACAGCAGGTTCACGTTGCGGCGGATGGCATGGCTCAGTTGGCCGAGGCCGATGGAGAGGGAGTCGCCGTCGCCGGAGATGCCGATGAACGTGAGTCCGCGGTTGGCAGCGTTCGCCCCGGTGGACAACGACGGCATGCGGCCGTGCACGCCATTGAATCCGTGCGACTGGCGCAGGAAGTAGGCCGTGGTCTTCGACGAGCAGCCGATGCCGCTCATCTTCGCCGCCCGGTGCGGCGGCACGTCCAGTTCCCAGAAGGCCTGCACGACGGCGGCGGTGACCGAGTCGTGCCCGCACCCGGCGCACAACGTGGACATGGTGCCCTCGTAGTCGCGGCGCGTGAGGCCGAGCCCGTTGGTGGGCAGGCCGGGATGCCGGACCGGAGGTTTGGCAATCGACGTCATGCGACCGCTCCCTGGAGGTGGGCCGTCACGGCGCTCACGACCCGGTCGGCCGTGAGGGGCAACCCGCCGTATTCGAGAATGGGTATCATGTGATCGCGCGGCACGCCGGTCTCGATGGTGAGCATGGCCCGGAGCTGCGCGTCCCGGTTCTGCTCGACGACGAACACGATGTCGTGCTCGTTGAGGAAATCGGCCACCGGGGTGTCGAAGGGGAATCCCCGAATCCGCATGTAGTCGGTGGGGATGCCCTGGGCGGTGAGCCGGTCGACGGCCTCGAGCATCGCCGCATGGCACCCGCCGATGGACACCAGCGCCACCTCGGCGTTGGGCTGGCGCCGGAACTCGGGCGCCGGCACGGCCGCCGCGGCGCCCGCGATCTTGCGGGCGATGCGGTCCACCACTTCCTGGTAGGCGTCGGCGTCCTCGGTGTACGCGGCCTTCCGGTCGTGGCCGGAGCCGCGGGTGAAGTACGCGCCCTTGGGGTCCACGCCCGGCAGCGTTCGAGCCGCGATGCCGTCGCCGTCCACGTCGGTATAGCGGGCGAAGGTCTTGATCTGCTCGAGATCGGCGGCGCTCAGCACCTTGCCCCGGTCCGGTACGTAGGCGTCGTCCCACGCGAGGCGGGGCACCATCCAGTCGTTCATCCCGATGTCGAGGTCGGAGACCACGAAGACGGGTGTCTGAAAGCGCTCGGCCAGATCGAACGCATCGCGGGCCATGTAGAAGCACTCCCCCGGATCGCTGGGATAGAGCGCGATGTGCTTCGTGTCGCCGTGCGAGGCGTAGGCCACCGCCATCAGGTCGCCCTGCTGGGTGCGCGTGGGCATTCCCGTGGACGGGCCGGTACGCTGGATGTCGAAGAAGACGGAGGGCACCTCGGCGTAGTAGGCGAGGCCGATGAACTCCTCCATCAGCGAGATGCCGGGGCCGGCGGTGGACGTGAAGGCCCGGGCGCCCGCCCAGCCGGCGCCGATCACCATGCCCGCGGCCGACAGTTCGTCCTCGGCCTGGATCATGGCGTAGCGGCGTTCGCCGGTGGCGGCGTCCACCCGGAAGCGCTCGCAGAACATCTTGTACCCTTCCATGAGCGACGTCGACGGGGTGATCGGGTACCACGCCCCGACGGTCGCGCCCGCGTAGACCGCGCCGAGCGCCGCGGCCGTGTTGCCGTCGATGACGATCGAGTTTGCGGTCTCGTTCATGCGCTCGAGATGGAACGGGAGCGGGCAATCGAACTCGCGGAGGGCGAATTCGTGGCCCATCGCGATGGCCCGGAAGTTGGCCTCGAGGAGCGATTTCTTCCGGGAGAACTTCTCGCGCAGCATCTCCTCCACGATCTCCATGTCGATGCCGAGCAGCGCGGCCAGCGAGCCGGTGTAGACGATGTTTCGGAGGAGCGTCCGCGCCCGGTCGCCCTCGAAGTTCTCCACGCACAGGCGCCCGAAGGGGACGCCGAGGAGCGTGATGTCGGGGCGGATCAGCTCGGGATCGAGCGGCCACGACGCGTCGTAGAGCAGGTAGCCGCCCGGCCGCACGGCTGCCACGTCGCGCTCGTAGGTGGACGTGTTGAGCGCCACCACCAGATCGATCGCTTCGGGCCGCGCCGTGTAGCCGTCCTTGCTCACCCGGATCTCGTACCAGGTGGGCAGCCCCTGGATGTTCGAGGGGAAGATGTTCTTGCCCGTGACCGGGATGCCCATCCGGAAGATGGCCTGCATGAGCAGGCCGTTGGCGCTGGCGGAGCCGGTGCCGTTCACGGTGGCCATCTTGAATGCGAAGTCGTTCACGCCGCTCATGAAGCACTCCGGCCCGCGTAGGCCCGTAACAGATCGAACTTCTGCATGTCCCAGGCGGCGGTCGGACACCGCTCGGCGCACAGGCCACAGTGCAGGCACACGTCCTCGTCCTTCACCATCAGGCGGCCCGTCTGCGGCAGCGGGGCCGACGCGTAGATGGCCTGCTCCAGATTCTCCGCCGGCGCCGACAGGTGCGTCCGGAGATCGGCCTCGCTGCCCCCGTCGTGGGTGATCGTGAGGCAGTTGACGGGACACACGTCCACGCACGCGTCGCACTCGATGCACAGCTTGGCCTCGAACTGCGTTTCGATGTCGCAGTTGAGACAGCGCTGCACCTCGCGCGCCGTCTGCTCGGGCGTGAAGCCGAGTTCGACCTCCACCGACACGGCGGAGAAGCGCTTCACCAGCTCCTCGTGCTGCATCCGGGCGCGCGGCGAGGGATTGTAGTCGTTGTGGTAGCTCCAGGCGTGCATCCCCATCTTGGCGCTGACGAGATTCATCCCGTCGGCCGGCCGGTCGGTGACGGGGATGCCCTGGCAGTGGTTGTGGATGGAGATCGCCGCCTGGTGCCCATGCTCCACGGCCCAGATGATGTTCTCCGGCCCCCATGCCGCGTCGCCGCCGAAGAAGACGCCCGCCCGGGTGCTCTGGAAGGTTTGCTTGTCGACCACCGGCATGTCCCACTTGGGGTCGAATTCCAGCGCGATGTCGCGCTCGATCCACGGGAACGCGTTGTCCTGGCCGATGGCGAGAATCACGGTGTCGCACGGGATGATCGTCGTTCCGACCACGGTGCTCTTCTGGCGGCCGTCGACCTCGGTCCACTCGAGCTGCTCGAATTCCATCCCCACCAGCCTGCCGTTCTCGACCACGAACCGTTTGGGCGAATGGTTCTCGATGATCTCGATGCCTTCCTCCTCGGCGTCCTCCAGTTCCCAGGGCGATGCCTTGAAGTAGGGGCGCGAGCGGCGCGCGATGACCTTCACGTCGGTGCCGCCCAGCCGCTTGGACGTGCGGCAGCAGTCCATGGCCGTGTTGCCGACGCCGATGATCAGCACCCGCGGCTCGATCTTCTCGATGTGGCCGAAGTGCACGGAGCCGAGCCACTCGATGCCGATGTGGACCTGGTCGCTGTCCCAGCGTCCCGGAATGTCGAGTTCCTTGCCCTTGGGCGCGCCACTGCCCACGAACACGGCGTCATAGCCCTCGTCGAGCAGCCCCTTGAGGCTCTCCACCGGCGTGTTGTAGCGGATGTCGACGCCCATGTGGAGGATGTTGTCCACTTCCTCGTCGAGCACGGCGGCGGGCAGGCGGAAGGCGGGGATGTTGTAGCGCATGAGCCCGCCGCCCTGCGACAGCCGCTCGTAGATCACACACTCGTATCCGAGCGGCATGAGGTCGTTGGCGACGGTGAGCGAGGCCGGACCGGCACCGACGAGCGCGATGCGCTTGCCGTTCTTCTTTTCGGGAATCGCGGGAAGCCGGTCCTGGATGTCGTCGCGGAGATCGGAAGCCACGCGTTTGAGCCGGCAGATGGCGACGGGCGTGCCGTCGACGCGACCGCGCCGGCAGGCGGGCTCGCAGGGACGGTCGCAGGTGCGGCCGAGAATACCGGGAAAGACGTTCGAGACCCGATTCAACATGTAGGAATCGGTGTAGCGTCCCTGGGCGATTAATCGAATGTATTCCGGTACGTTTGTGTGGGCGGGGCACCCCCACTGACAGTCCACAACTTTATGGTAGTATCGCGGATCGGATACGTTACTCGGCTCCATGCTGGGCTCGTCCTCGCAAGCTGTTGCGTGGAGTTTCGCGGGAGGGTGGGGTTATTTCAAGCCGGGCCGGCGGGAAGTTGGATTGCCTTTTCCGGATGCGGCCCGTAGCTTTGGTTCGAGTAGCCGTCTGACCCGTAGGTCCAAGCGCGCTTGGGAGTTAGCCCGTCCCGCTTCATACCCTTCGCCGGTGTGGAGCCGGAATCGGTGCACCGCGTGCTCCCTGTGGGTCGTGGTTCTCCCCGTTTCCGCGGTCCCCATTCCGCGGTGGAGCATAGATCCCAGATGAACGTCACCGCGATCTTCGCCGCGCTTGGCGCATTGGTTGTTGCGTCGCCGGCGTTTTTCATATTCGGGAGGCGGGCCGGCCGCGCCTCCGAGCTGCGGCGCCTGGCCGAGGCCAAGGGGACGGCGGAAGACGTGGCCAAGCGCGTCGTCGCCGACGCCGAGCGTGAGGCGGAAACGCTGCGCAAGAGCGCGATCGTGTCGGGCAAGGAGGAGCTGATCAAGCTCCGCGAGACGTTCGAGCAGGAGGCGCGGGGCCGCCGCGAAGAGGTGGAGCGCGAGGAGCGCCGCCTGGAGGAACGCGAAACCCAGCTCGACCGGAAGGTCGATGCCCTCGATCAACGCGACAAGGACGTGAGCCGCCGCCTCAGCGACTTCGGTCGCCGTGAGAAGGCGGTGACCGACCGGGAGGCGGAGCTCGAGAAGCTGGTGAGCGACGAGCGCCGGCGGCTGGAACAGCTCGCCGGCATGTCGGCGGACGACGCCAAGGCCGAACTCATCCGCCGGATGGAGGAGGAGGCACAGGCCGACGCCGCCAATCGCATCCGCGAGATCCGCGAATCGGCGCGGCGCAACGCCGAACGCGAGGCCAAGAAGATCGTGGCCCTCGCCATCCAGCGCATTGCCGCCGATCACACCGCGGAGAGCACCGTGTCCGCGGTCTCGCTGCCCAACGACGAGATGAAGGGCCGCATCATCGGCCGCGAGGGGCGGAACATCCGGGCCTTCGAGCTGGCCACCGGCGTGGACGTGATCATCGACGACACGCCCGACACGGTGGTCGTGTCGTGCTTCGACCCGATCCGCCGCGAGATCGCGCGCCTGGCGCTCGAGAAGCTCGTCACCGACGGCCGCATCCATCCGGGGCGGATCGAGGAAGTGGTGAACAAGTCGCGGCGCGAGGTCGACACCCAGATCGTCGAGTTCGGCGAGGAGGGCGCCTACGAGGCCGGCGTGCACGGGCTCCACCCGGAGCTGATCAAGCTCGTGGGGCGCATGCACTGGCGCACGAGCTACGGCCAGAACATCCTGCAGCACTCCAAGGAAGTGTCGTGGCTGGCCGGCATCATGGCTGCCGAGTTGGGGCTCGACGTGGCGATGGCCAAGCGCGGCGCGCTGCTGCACGACATCGGCAAGGTGCTGACCCACGAGCACGAAGGGACGCACGTGCAACTGGGCGTCGAGGTGGCGACCAAGTACGGCGAGAACCCGCTGGTGGTGAACTGCATCGCGGCCCACCACGACGACGTGCCGCACGAGAGCGAAGTCTCGGTGCTCGTGCAGGCGGCCGACGCGATCTCGGGGTCACGGCCGGGGGCGCGCCGCGAGGCGTTCGAGACGTACGTCAAGCGGCTCGAGGGCCTCGAACGGATCGCCTCCAGCTACAAGGGGGTGGAACGCGTGTTCGCCATTCAGGCGGGGCGCGAAGTACGCGTGATCGTCACCCCCGACGAAATCGACGATCCGCGCATGACGACGTTGTCGGAGGAGATCGCCCGGCGGATCGAGGGAGAACTGCAGTATCCCGGGCAGATCAAGGTGGTGCTCATTCGCGAAACGAGGGCTGTGGATTTTGCCAGATGATACCAGGCCGCGCGGCGCGCTGATCGACGGCGTCGCCCTGGCCAAGAAGATCCGCGAGCGGGTGGCCGGCGAGACCGCCTCGCTCGCGGCGCAGGGCATGACGCCGGGCCTCACGGTGGTGCTCGTGGGCGACGACCCGGCGAGCGCCGTGTACGTGCGCTCCAAGGGGCGCGCCTCCACCGAGGTCGGCATTCACTCCGACACGATCACCCTGCCGGCGTCGACCACGGAGCAGGAGTTGCTGGCGCTCATCGACCGGCTCAATGCCGACCGCGCGGTGCACGGCATTCTCGTCCAGATGCCCCTGCCCAAGCACATCGATGCCGACGTCGTGATCCGGCGCATCGATCCGGAAAAGGACGTCGACGGATTCCATCCCACGAACGTCGGCCTCCTGCTCACGGGCTCGAAGGAGGGCTTCGCTCCGTGCACGCCCGCCGGCGTGATGGCGATGCTGCGCGCCTACGGGGTCGAGACCCGGGGGGCGAACGTCGTCGTCATCGGCCGCAGCAACATCGTCGGGAAGCCGATGGCGTCGCTGCTCATCCAGGCCGGGGCCGACGCCGATGCCACGGTGACCATCTGTCACTCGCGAACGCGGGACCTCGCCGGGCACACCCGACGCGCGGATATCATCATCGCGGCGGTGGGGCGGGCGAACCTCGTCACCGCCGACATGGTGAAGCCGGGCGCCGTGGTGATCGACGTGGGTATGAACCGCGTGCCCGACACCACGGCCAAGCGGGGCTACCGCCTGGTGGGCGACGTCGATTTCGAGGGCGTGAAGCCGGTGGCGTCGCTGATCACGCCGGTGCCGGGCGGCGTCGGTCCGATGACGATTGCGATGCTGCTCCAGAATACGGCCCGCGCCGCGTTCCGCGCGCTGGGCTGATGCCCCGCCGGCGCGAATCCGGCGGCTCCGCCCCGTCGGATCTCGATCTCTTCGCCGGGTCCGCGAACCGGGGGGCGCCGGGCCGGCTTCCCGACGCGGCGGCGCCCGGGGAATCCGCCGAGACCGCAGTCGCCGTGGCCACGCTCACGCAAACGGCCAAGGCGGTGGTGGAGGGGGCGTTCGCGCCGCTCTGGGTGCGCGGTGAGATCAGCGATTTCAAGGCGCACCGCAACGGCCACTGGTACTTCACCCTGCGCGACGGCACCGCCCAGATCCGCTGTGTGGTGTGGGCGCGCGACCGGCGGGGCATCCCGGCCGCTCCCGACGAGGGCATGCAGGTGTCGGCGCTCGGGCAACTCACCGTGTACGCGGCCCGCGGCGAGATGCAGTTCACCGTCCGCGGCCTGGAGGCGGCGGGCGACGGCCTCTGGCGCAAGGCGTTCGAGGAAACGCGCGCCCGCCTCGAAGCCGAGGGGCTCCTCGCCCCCGAGCGCAAGCGGGCACTGCCGCGCTATCCGCGCCGGATCGCCGTCGTCACCAGCCCCAGCGGGGCGGCACTCCACGACATTCTGGCGGTCGTCCGGCGGCGCGCCCCCGGGGTGGAGGTGGTGGTCGTGCCGGCCGCGGTGCAGGGTGAGACGGCCCCCGGCGAACTGGTGGCCGCGCTCGAACGCGTGGCGCGGTGGCGCGATGCCGATCTCCTGATCATCGGCCGAGGCGGGGGTGCCCGCGAGGACCTCTGGGCGTTCAACGACGAGCGGGTGGCGCGCGCACTGGCGGCGTGTCCGATCCCCACCATCTCGGCCGTGGGGCACGAGGTGGACGTCACGATCTGCGACCTGATCGCTGATCAGCGCGCCGCGACGCCGTCGGCGGCGGCCGAGGTTGCCGTGCGCGCGGTGACCGAGCTGGCGGCGGAGGTGCGCGCCCTTGGCGTCCGGCTCCGGCGCTCCGTGGCGGCGCGCATCGACGTCGGCGGGTTGCGCCTGCACCGGGCCGGCGCGGGGCTGGATGCCCTCGCGCGCCGCGGCGTCGAACGGCGCCGGGCCCGCCTGCAGACGCTCGCCGGCCGGCTGGAGGCGCTCAGTCCGCTGGCCACCCTGCAACGCGGGTACGCCGTGGCGCGGGACGCGGCGGGACACGTGCTGGCGTCGGCGGGACAGTTCGCCAGGGACGACCCATTCCGGTTGACGCTTCGCGACGGCGACGTCGAGGCGCGTGTGACCGCTGCGAAGGAGGGAGGATGAGCTTCGAGACCCGGCTGAAGCGGCTGGAGGAGATCGTGGGCGAGCTGGAGGGCGACACGCTCGACCTGGAACGGTCGCTGCGGCTGTTCGAGGAGGGCATCGCCTGCCTGCGCGAGGCGACGTCGGAACTGGCGCGCGCCGAAGCCCAGGTGCAGCGTCTGGTGGAACACGAGGACGGGACGTTCGAGGTCACGGAACTGCGTGACTGAGCAGGCGCCGGAGTTCGCCACCGAGCGGGCGGCGGTCGACGCCGCGCTGGCCGACCTCGTGGAGCGGGCCCTGGCAAGCCTGCCGGGTCCGGTGGGCGCCGCCGTCCGCTACAGTCTGGAAGGCGGGGGCAAGCGGTTGCGCGGGGTGCTGTTCCTGGCCGCCTACCGGGCCGCCGGCGGGTCGGGCGACGCCGCGGGGCTGGCCGCCGCGATCGAGGTGGTCCACGCCTATTCGCTCGTGCACGACGACCTGCCGTGCATGGACGACGATGACATGCGGCGGGGCCGGCCGACGGTTCACCGGGCGTTCGGTGTGGCGGCCGCCACGGCGGCGGGGGTGGCGATGGTGCCGTTGGCGGCGCGCGAGGCGGCCCGGGCGGCGCGCGCGATGGGGCTGGATTCGGCGGTCACGGGCCGCATCGTGGGTGAGCTGATGCGGGCGTCGGGGGCCGGCGGGATGGTCGGCGGCCAGTTGCTCGATCTCGAAGGCGAGGGCCAGCCGCTCGACCTGGGCGCGCTGGAGCGGATCCACCGGGCCAAGACCGGCGCCCTCATTGCGGCCGCGGTCACCCTGGGAGGCCTGGCCGCCGGGGCGCCTCCCCAACGACTGGCGGCGCTGGCGCGGTTCGGGGCCAGCGCCGGCCTTGCCTTCCAGATTGCCGACGACGTGCTGGACGTGACGGCCACGACCGATCAACTCGGAAAGACGGCGGGCAAGGACCAGGCGTTCGGCAAGAGCACGTACCCGGCGCTTCTGGGTGTGGACGGGGCGGTTGCCCGCGCCGATGCGCTGGTGGCGGAGGGGTGCGCGGCCCTGGCCGGCGCCGGGCTGCTGACCCGCGGGTTGGAGGAGTTGGCGCGATTCATCATCACGCGCCGATCGTAGTACCTTTGTACCACAGCCGAATCGGAATCGGAGTCCCATGAGCATCCTCGATCGCATCCATTCCCCTGCCGACCTGCGCCGCCTCCCACGCGCCGAGCTGCCCGCCCTCGCCGACGAGATGCGGGCGCGCCTGATCGACGTCTGCTCGCGCACGGGCGGACACATCGGCGCCGGGCTTGGCGTGGTGGAACTGACGATCGCCCTGCACGCCGTGTTCGACACGCCCACCGACCAACTGGTGTGGGACGTCGGCCATCAAGGGTATCCGCACAAGCTGCTCACCGGCCGCAACGACCGCATGGAGACGTTGCGCAAGGAAGACGGCATCTCCGGCTTTCTCAAGCGCGGCGAGAGCGAGTACGACGCCTTCGGCGCCGGCCATGCCGCGACGGCGATCTCTGCCGCCCTCGGCATCGCCGCGGGTCGCGACATCCGGGGCGACGCGTACAAGGTGGTGGCGGTGCTCGGCGACGGCGCCCTCACCAGCGGCCTGGCGTACGAGGGGCTGAACAACGCCGGGCATTCGGATCGCGACGTCGTCGTGGTGCTCAACGACAACGAGATGTCGATCGCGCCCAACGTGGGGGCGATGTCCAAGTACCTGAACTCGGTGCAGCGCAATCCGCTCTACAACCGGCTGCGGTCGGCGCTGGGCGACATCATGGACAAGGCCCCGCGCCCGCTGTCCGGTGTGACCGGATGGGTGCGGAAGTGGGAGGAGAGCGTCAAGTCGTTCCTCACCCCGGGCGTGTTGTTCGAAGAGCTGGGCTTCCGTTACTTCGGCCCCATCGACGGCCACGACATTCCGGCGATGCTCGACACCTTCACGGCGGTCCGGAAGATGTCGGGGCCGCGCCTCGTGCACGTGGTCACGCAGAAGGGCAAGGGATTCCCCGCCGGCGAGCACTCCGCAGGCGAGAAGTGGCATGCCCTTCCGCCGGGGCACGACCCGGCCACCGGAAAGCCGCTCAAGGCCTCCACGGGGAATCCGGCGTATACGGCGGTGTTCGGCAAGGGGCTCATGAAGCTCGCCACGGAGGATCCGCGGGTGGTGACGATCACGGCCGCCATGCCCAGCGGCACGGGCACGGCGCTCGTCGCCAAGGCGCTCCCCGACCGCTTCTTCGACGTCGGCATCGCCGAGGGCCACGCGGTCACCTTCTCCGCCGGGCTGGCCACGCGCGGGCTGCGGCCAGTGGTCGCCATCTACTCCACCTTCCTCCAGCGCGGCTACGACAACATCATTCACGACGTGGCGATTCAGTCGCTGCCGGTGGTGTTCTGCATGGATCGCGCGGGGCTGGTGGGCGAGGACGGTGAAACGCACATGGGCCTGTACGACATCGCCTACATGCTCGCGGTGCCGAACATGACGGTCACGGCGCCCAAGGACGGCGCCGAGATGCTGGGCCTGCTCCGCACGGGGCTGCAGCACGACGCGGGCCCGTACTGCCTGCGCTATCCGCGCGCGGCCGTGCCCGATGCGACGCCCGACGTGGCCGAGATCGAGCCCGTGCCCTTCGGCACCTGGGAGGTGCTGCGCCACGGGGCGGAGGTCGCGATCTTCGCCGTCGGCACGATGGTGCACCCGTCGCTCGCCGCCGCCGACGCCCTGGCCGCCGAGGGGTTGAACGTCACCGTCGTCAACTGCCGCTTCCTGAAGCCGTACGACGCCGTGACACTGGCCGCCGTCCTCGCCGAACACAAGCACGTGCTCACGGTGGAGGAGGGCACGGTGGTCAACGGGTTCGGCGCCTACATGGCGGCAATCATCGAGCGCCACGATCCGGCGGTGCGCGTCGGCACGCTCGGCGTGCCCGACAAGATCGTGTACGCCGCCCCGCGCGCCCGGCAACTCGAGGCGTGCGGTCTCACGGCCGCAGGCATTGCCGACCGCGTGCGCGCGCTGCACGAGAGCGAGGCGATGGCCGGGTGATCCGCCTCGGCGTGATCGGGCATCGCGGATACGTCGATGCCGGGCTCGGGGGAGTGCTGCGCTCGCTTGGGCAGATCGCGCCGCGCCTCGGCATCGAGCTGTTCGTCGAGCAGGATCTACTGGAGGAGGGCGCCTCGGGCGCGCTGCTCGAGGATCCGGCGGCGCTCGACGCCCTGCTCACGCTCGGCGGCGACGGGACGTTGCTTCGCGGGGCTCGCCTGCTGCAGGCGAACCAGGTCCCGATCCTCGGCGTCAATCTCGGGCGCCTCGGGTTCCTGACCGGGACGCCGGTGGACCAATTCGAATCGGCGCTCACACGGTTCGCCCACGGCGAGTACACGGTCGAAACCCGCATTGCCCTCCACGCCACCGTATTCGACACCGCCGGCCGCGAGCGGCAGGACTGGTACGCGCTCAACGACGTGGTGTTGCACAAGGGCGGCTTCGCGCGCGTCGTGACGCTGCGCGTATCCGCCAACGACGAGACGGTGGCGAGCTACGCCGCCGACGGCGTGGTGATCTGCACGCCCACCGGCTCGACGGCCTATTCCCTCTCCGCCGGCGGACCGATCCTGTTCCCGACGCTGGAGACGATGCTCGTGACGCCGGTGTCGGCGCATGCGCTGGCCATCCGGCCCGTGGTGCTGCCCGCCGACTCGGTGGTGAGCGTGCAGTCGGAAGATGGTCCCGAGGAGCTTCTGGTGACGGTGGATGGCCAACCGGGCACCACGTTTGCCAGCGGTGAGACGCTTCGCGTGCGTCGCGCCGCGCACGGCATCGGCGTCGTGCGGTTTCCCGGGAGCAGCTTCTTCGCCACGCTGCGCCAGAAGCTGGGGTGGGGCGGGCTTCCCAAGCGGGACCATTCGCCGGCATGCTGATCGAACTTCGCATCCGCAACTTCGCCATCATCGAGTCGCTCACCCTCCCCCTCGCGCCGGGGTTCAACGTGTTGTCCGGCGAGACGGGGGCCGGCAAGTCGATCATCGTGGGCGCGCTCGGGCTGCTGCTGGGCGAGCGGGCGAGCGCCGATCTCATCCGGACGGGCGCGGCGAAGGCGGTCGTGGAAGGGGTGTTCGAGGCCGGCGACCGGCCCGAACTCCTGATGCTACTCGATTCCCATGGCGTGGAGGTGGACGACGGTCTGGTTGTCCTCAAGCGCGAGGTGGCGGCGGGCCGGGCCCGCGCCTGGGTGAACGGGTCCACGGTCACCGCCGGACTGCTGGCCGAGATCGGCCGCCAACTCGTGAATCTGCATGGGCAGCACGAAGCACAGTCGCTGCTCGACGGTGAATCGCAGCGGTTCATCCTCGACGCCTTCGGCGGCGCCGATGCCGAAGCGGCCGCCGTGCGCGACGCGTTCACGGCGCTCGCCGACGTGCGCCGGGAGATCTCCGACCTCGAGCAGCGGGCCCAGGCGGCCCAGCGCCGCTCGGACTACCTGCGCCACGTGGCGCAGGAGATCGAGGAGGCGAAGCTCGTGGACGGCGAGGACACCCGTCTGGAGGAGGAGGCCAACCGCCTCGAGAACGCCGATGAATTGCGCGGGCTGGCGGGGGCGGCGCTGGAAGGACTGACCACGGAAGAGCAGGGAATCCTGGCCCAACTCGCCGTGCTCGAGCGGACGCTGCACCACCTGCAGCGGCTCGATCCGGGCCTCGAACGGCTGCAGGAATCGTACGACGCGGCCTACTACGCGCTCGACGCCGTGGCCCGGGAGTTGGAGCGCTACCAGCAGGACGTCGACCTCGATCCGCGACGCCTGGACCAGGTGCGCACCCGGCGCGACGTGCTGTACCGGCTCACCAAGAAGTACGGCCCGACGCTCGCCGACGTGATGCAGCAGGGGCGGGAGGCCCGCCGCGAGCTCGACCTCATCGATTCGTCGAGTCTCGATCTCCGGACGCTGCGAGATCGCGAACGCGCCGCGGCCACGGCGCTCGATCGGGCGGCGGCGGCGCTCACGCGCAAGCGGTCCACGGCGGCAGCGCGTCTGGCGCGCGCCGTGGACGAGGTGCTGCCCGAGCTCGGCATGCCGGACGGACATCTCGACGTGGCGCTCGTGCCCCGCACCGCCATCGGCGCCGAGGGGGCGGAGGACGTCGAGTTCCGCGTGTCACTCAACGTCGGGCACGATGCGCGGCCGCTGGCCCGGGTGGCGTCGGGCGGCGAGTTGAGCCGCGTCATGCTCGCGCTCAAGACCATCCTCGCGCGCCTGGACCACGTGCCCACGCTGGTGTTCGACGAAGTGGACGCCGGCATCGGCGGCAAGGTCGGGCTGCAGGTGGGGGACACGATGCGCCGCGTGGCGGCGAGCCACCAGGTGTTCGCCATCACTCATCTGCCGCAGATCGCGGCACGCGCGCACCATCACATCCGGGTGAGCAAGGACGCGTCCGGCGGGGTCACCACCGCCGGCGTTGCCGTGATGGAGGACGGAGCGCGGGTCGCCGAGATCGCGCGGATGCTGGGCGGGGATCCCGAGAGTGAGTTGAGCCGGGCGCACGCGGCCGAACTCCTCGATACCGCCGCCGCGTCGGCGCCCCGCCGCACCAGACCGGCGCGGAGCAAACGCGGGTCGTGACGCGGCGCTAGTTCCGTTGCCGCCGGTAGTAGAACCGAAGCTGGATCTGGTCGCGGAACGACTTGGGCATGCGGGCGGCGCCGTCGATCGCTTCCAGATGCGTGAACGTCACATCGATCGGGAGCGTGGCGCCGCCACGGTCGTACTCGGTGACCGTGGAGAAGGTGAAGCCGAACCCGGCGAACTGGCGCGTGCCGGGTGCGCTGCTCACGCCGTCCACGGTGGCGATCGGCGAGATCGCGGGCCCGCCGGGGATGCCGGCCAGTGAGCCGTACGTATTGGCCGCCACGTGCTGCAGGTCGTACATGACGTTCACGCCGAGCAGCCGCGTGACCATCACCCGGGGCGCGACCGCAATCGTGGTCACGGCGCCGGGTGTGTACGGATAGACGTCGGCACTGGACGGGGGAAAGGGCGCGCCCTGCGCGATCGGATAGGGGCCGGATTTCGTCTTGCCGAACGCCTGCGTGTACGACGCCGACGCCGAGAGCCCCAGGCGGCCACCCCACTGCGAGTAGAGCGCCAGTCGTGCGCCGGCGGCGGTGGTGCCGTGCCCGGTGGCCATGTCCAGCGGATTGCTCGCCGCCGCGAGCTGCCCGGTGGGCAGCCGCACGGTGCCGGTGACGGTGGCCCGGGTGTGCAGACCGGACGGCACCGGGGCGCTGTCGGAATCGGCGAATCCGTCGAACAGCAGGTAGCGCGCGCTCAGCTCGAGGTCGCCGGGCGCCACCCGCACGGTGCTGCTCAATGAATCGAAGCCGGCGATGGCGGGATCGTGCAGCAGTGCCTGTAGGTCGTTGGTGCCCACGACGCCGCCGGCGGAGGCCGGGGCGGCCGTGATGCGCGGCGCCGTGCTGAGAAAGGCCTGGAACGACGAGTCGTATGCGGTGAGGCGGGTGCGGATGAGGACGTCGGCTCCCGTGCCGGCCACCGGGACCACCGGGCCGCCCCGCGCCTGCGCATTCGCACCGTAGACCGACGAGAACGCGGCCGTGAACTGCGCCGAATTCTGCAGGAGCGCCGTGACGTCGGGCTCGCGGGCGAGGATCTGCGGGCAGTTGGGGTCGGCGGCGGCGTTCGCCTGGCACGCCTGCAGGGTGGATTGGAGCGTGGCCGCGGCCGCCGTCAACTGCGCCACCACGGCGCTGTCCTGGGCCAACGATACGTCGTTCACGGTGGCCGGGTTGATGCCGACGTTTCCTTCGGTGCCCAGCGGATTGACGCGCCACATGATGCTCATGCGGGTGCGGACCAACGGCAGCATGGCGCCCACGGTGAGCCGGTGGAACAGCCCGTACTCGAGGCTGATCGGCATGACCACGACGCGGGCGTCGATGGCCGACTGCATGGCCCCGAGCGTGAGGCGCACGGGCGAACCGGCGAGAGTCTGGATGCCGGTCTGCGTTCCGGTGAGCGCCGGCAGTTGCGCGACGCCGAGCGAGTCGAAGCTGAATTCGTCGCCCAGCGGGAATGTGGGGTGGGCCGCTCCCGCGGGCGCGAATCGGGAGTCGAATCTCGTCCACGCGGTGATCGTCTGGAGCCGGAACGTCCGGTACGGCACCATGGTCGCGTCGTCGAGGTGGGTGAGCCCGGCCTGAGCGGCCGCGGGGTGCCAGGCGACGATCAGCAGCGGGCAGGCCAGGACGATGGCGACGACGTGATGGATGGCGCGCGAACGAAGCATGCAGGATCGCGAGTCGCTGGGGTGAAGGCGCGAGTGTATTATGCTAGCCGGAAGCCCGTCAAAGTTAACCTCTACCCCGTGCCCCTGTCTTCGCTCCCCATCCCCCGCGTTCCCTGGCAGATGACCGGGAACCACTGGCTTGCCCTGCCGTGCATCCATCCGGCGAGCGGCGCCATTCACGCGGTCGGCATGCTGCATCGGGGCGCACGATCGGCGGTCGAGTTCGCGGGCGCGGCGGGCTTCGCCGACGGCGACGGTCCGCCGCTGTTGCGCCCCACGCTCGTGGTGGACGGCGTGCCCCACGAGTTCTCCGATGCGCCGATGGCGTGGGAGCGGGCGCTCGGATGGTTGCCCACGTTCACCTGCCAGGTGGGACCGCTGCTCGTCCGGGGAACGGCGTTCGCACCCTTCGGGCGGGAGTCGGACGTGGCGGGCGCGGTGTACGCGCTGTCCATCGAGAGCCGGTCCGGGAAGGCGCACGCGATCCGCGTGGGGGTGCAGGGCACGCTCGGACACCGGCAGCTGCGGGTGCGCACCGCCCGGCCGTTCGGCGACGCGCACGACGTATCGCAGTCCGGGGATGTCGTGCTCATGGGCGGGCGTGCCGAGCCGGGGCTGGTGGCGCTCGCCCTCGGTGCCGACGGCGAGGCGGCGATCGCCGTGGACGACGGGGCGGCCCCCGGCTTCGCGATCTCGCGTGACCTGGAGTTGGCGCCCGGCGCCCGCGAGCAGGTGGCGTTCTATCTGGCGGCGGGCCCCGAGCGCGACGGGGCGCGGGCTTCGGTGGGCGTTCTGCGGCGGCGCGGGTGGCGCGACCTGCTGGCGGGAACGCGCGATGCCATCCAGTCGCTGGAACAGACCACCGGCTCGGCGGCCATGGACGGCCTGATCAACCGGAATCTGCTGTTCGCGTACTTCTACGGTGTGGGCCGGGCGCTCGACGACGCGCAGTACTATCTGATGCGGACCCGGGTGCCGTGGCATGGGGCGGGGGTGACGACGCGCGACTGGCAGGCGCTGCTGTGGACCGTGCCGGCCGTACAGCTTGCCGATCCGCCGCTGGCGCGTGAGTTGATCCTGCGAGCCTGCGAATTGCACGGCTACGCGCCGGGGCGGGGCGTGGACTACCTGGACGGGACGTTGTTCGAGGCCGGCTTCTCGCTCGAGGGCGCGGCGGCCTACCCGGTGGCCGTGGAGCGCTACATCCGCGAGACCGGCGACGACCGGATCGTGGAGGAGCCGGTGTTGGCCGACACGCTCTACGCCGCGCACGATGAGCTGGCAGCACACCGCGACGCGGAGCGGCCATTGTATCGTGGCGAGGTGGGCCCGTCCGGGGCGCCGCTCGCGCACCCCTATCCGCTGCACGGAAACGCCGTCGTGGCCCAGGCGCTCGACGTGCTCCGGCGAACGCTGGACGAGCAGGCGTCGCGCGATGTGCAGGAGCCGGAGGCGGTGCGGGCCGCCCTGCTCCGTCATTTTCTCACGCCCAAGGGCGACGTGCAGGTGTTCGCGTCGAGCATCGATCTGGCCGGCGCGGCATCGCTGGACGACGATCCTGCCGGACTCGGCGCTCTGGCTGCCGCTCTACGAGACCGTGGAGCGACACGAGACCAACTACCGGCGCACGGTGAAGGCGATCGAGGGGGTGAGCCCGGACCTCGTACAGCGCTGCGCCCGGCTCATCGGCCCGTCGGCGTCCGCGGCGCTCACCTGGTTCCGCCGCGCGCCGCTGGATGGCGGCCTGGCCGCCGAGTTCGTGGACGCCGAAGGGCGGGCGACGGGGAACGGCGGTGACGCGGCGCTGTCGGGGCTGGTGGCGTGGTGCGTGTGGTACGCGGTGCACGCCCTGGGGGAGCGGCCCTGAGGCGTCTGCCGCTGCGCCGGGGCGGCGGCTATATTGGGGGCACGCGGGAATAGCTCAGTTGGTAGAGCACAACCTTGCCAAGGTTGGGGTCGCGGGTTCGAGTCCCGTTTCCCGCTCTGAAGAGAGGATGGAGTGAGAACGGGAGCGGCCGCGGCCGCTCCTTTTTCGCCTGCACCTGCCGGGGTGGCGAAATTGGTAGACGCGAGGGACTTAAAATCCCTTGGGCGAAAGCCCATGTCGGTTCGAGACCGGCCCCCGGCATCGCCTCCTGATCGTAGCCGGCATCGCCCTGTATTCGCCGCCGGCGTCGCCTTCGCTCGGCGGCGCCAGGTTGGGGGTGAAACCGTCCGCGGGTCGAATTATTTTTCGGTATGGTACGGCTTCGATCTGTTCGCCGGGCCAGCGCAGGCGCGCTGGCCATTTTCGTGTCCGGGTTCCTGGTGGCGCTTCCGGCGCACGCTCAGGACGTGCCCCCGGCGTCGGCGGTGGCTGCACCTCCCCCGCCGCCTGCGCACCGGCCCAGCAAGTGGAAGGGGAGTGCGCTGGCCAACGCCAGCGTGTTCTTCGGCAACAACCAGCAGCAGGTGCTGGGGGCCGACGGCAAGCTGTCACGCGCCGATTCGGCGCTGGCGTTGAGCGCCGAGCTGCAAACCCAGTACGGCGAGGCCGCCGTCGACACCGGCCCCCGCGTCGTCACCAAGCACCTCTGGCTGGCCACGGTCACCGCCAACTACCGGCCGCTCTCCGTGATCTCGGGGTTCCTCACCACGACCTTCGAGTCGAACCTCGAGAAGCGCATCGCCTCGCGGTACAGCATCGGCGCCGGCGCCAAATGGAACATCTTCCAGTCCGAGGCGACCAACGCGAGCCTGAGCCTTTCCCTGTCGGGCGAGCACACGGTGGCCCGGGACAGCCTCGTCCACTTTCCGGACAAGAAGCTGGCGCGACTCGCCTGGCTGGGGAAGTTCCATCATTCGTTCGACGACCGGATGGAGTTGAGCCACTCCACGTCGTGGCAGCCCAGCGCGAGCGGGCCGTATCAGTTCCTGGTCGCCTCCAGCACCGAGCTGCGGTACAAGATGAACGGCACCGTGTCGCTGTCGCTGGCCTTCACCGACAACTACGACAGCGGGGCCCTCACCCGCGGCGCCCGGACTTACAACGACGGCCAGATGCTCTTCGGCGTCGCGGCCGGCTGGTAGCGGGGGCCCGGCGCCGGGCGGCCGAGGGGCAGGGAGGCGTCACCCCCGGGCGTGCCGTCCGGGATCGGCGGCGCGGGCGCGCCGGTGCGGGATCGTGACCCGGCGGCATCTCCCGTCGGCCCCGCAACCTGATAAGTTTGGCGCATGACCGACGTCGTGGCGCTTGCCGCCGAATTGCTCGCGATTCAATCCACCAGCGGCGCGGAGGCCGGCGCCGTCGATTTCGTCTCGCGCTGGCTCGTGGCCCGGGGATGGAACGTCGAGCTGCAGGAGGTGGCGCCGGGACGCGCCAATGTCTGGGCGTCGCGCTCCGGCGGCGGCGTCACGCTCTCCACCCACCTGGACACGGTGCCCCCGTATGTCTCGCCGCGTCTCGAGGGCAACCGGCTCTACGGTCGCGGGGCCTGCGATGCCAAGGGGATCGCGGCGGCGATGATCACGGCCGCCGACCGCCTGGCTGACGAGGGAGAGCATCGCGTCGACCTGCTGTTCGTGGTCGGCGAGGAGAAGAACTCCGATGGCGCGCGCGCGGCCAACCACCTGCCCGCCACCAGCCGCTTTCTCATCAACGGCGAGCCGACCGAGAGCAAACTCGCCAGCGGCGCCAAGGGCTCGCAGCGGGTGATCGTCCGCACGCGGGGACGCGCCGCGCATTCCGCCTACGCCTACCTCGGCGAGTCGGCCATCGAGCCGATGCTGCGCCTGCTCCCCACCATCCATGGCCTCACGATGCCGTCCGACGCGGAGCTGGGCGACACGACGCTCAACATCGGGACGATCCGCGGCGGCACCGAAGCCAACATCGTGCCGGCCCTCTGCGAAGCGGAGATCATGTTCCGGCTCGTGGGCGACGTGCAGCCGCTGCGCGACGAGGTGATCCGGTGGGCCGGCGACGAGGCGGAACTCGAATGGGGCTCGCACATTCCGCCCCAGCGCTTCCACACCCTCGACGGGTTCGAAACGGCGCCCGTGGCGTACACGTCGGACATCCCGCTGCTCGACCGCTGGGGCACCCCCCTGCTGTTCGGGCCGGGGTCGATCACCGTCGCTCACACCCCCGATGAATTCGTCGACGTCGGCGAACTGCGCGCCGCCGTCGACTCCTACGCGCGCATGGTGCGCGCGCTCCTCCAGTCCTGATCGCCGGTTCATGGCGCACTCTCGCTCCACCAAGCATCGGGTTGCGATTCTCGGCGCCACCGGCGCCGTCGGCCAGGCCTTCGTCCGGCTGTTGGCGGCGCATCCCTGGTTCGAACTCACGGCGGTCGCCGCCTCGGAACGGTCGGTGGGAAAGCCCTATGCCGGGGCGACGCGCTGGGTGGGCGACGACGCGATTCCGGCCGCCGTCGCGGCGATGCCGGTGCTGGCCTGCGATCCGGCCGCCGTCGACGCCGATATCGTCTTCTCGGCGCTGGACGCGTCGGTGGCGGGCGACGTGGAAGCCGCCTTCGCGCGGGCCGGCAGGATGGTGTTGAGCAACGCCAGGAATTTCCGCATGGAGGCGGACGTCCCGCTGGTGATTCCGGAGGTGAATCCGCATCACCTGGACGTCATCGCCGCCCAGCGGGAGCGGCGGGGCTGGACCGGGGCCATCGTCACCAACGCCAACTGCGCGTCGATTCCGGCCGCGATGGCCCTGGCCCCCCTTCACCAGGCGTACGGCGTGCGACGGGTGTTCCTCGCCACCATGCAGGCGGTCTCCGGCGCCGGCTATCCCGGCGTGCCCAGTCTCGACATTCTCGGCAACGTGATCCCGTTCATCAACGGCGAGGAGCCGAAGATCGAGGTCGAGATCAACAAGATGCTCGGCCACGTGAGCGCCGGCGCCATCCGGCCGGCCCCGTTCGCGGTCACGGCGCATGCCAACCGCGTGCCGGTGGAACACGGACACACCGTGTGCCTGTCCGTGGAGTTCGAGCAGAGCGCCGGCGCCGCGCAGGTGACGGAGCTGCTGCGGGACTGGCGGGGCGCGGAGGAGGCCCGCGGGTTGCCCACGGCTCCCGACCGGCCGCTCGTGCTGCGCGAGGAACCCGACCGGCCGCAGCCGCGCCGCGACCGGATGACGGGGGCCGGAATGTCGCTCGTAGTCGGGCGCGTGCGCCCCGATCCGGTGTTCCACGTCAAGATGGTGGTGATGGCGCACAACATCATCCGGGGGGCGGCCGGCGCGTCGGTGCTGAACGCCGAACTCATGGCGGCCCGCGGGCTGCTCGACCGCCCGTGATCGTCCTCAAGTTCGGGGGCACCTCGGTCACCGACGCGGCGGCGATCCGGCGCGCCGCGGCGATCGTGCAGTCGCGGCAGGCCCGCGCCCCGATCGTCGTCGTGTCGGCGCTGGGCGGGGCCACCAACCTGCTCTACGAGATTGCCGACCAGGCGGCGCGGGGCCAGTTGATCATCGCGCTTCGCACGGTCGAGGCGCTTCGCACCCGGCACCTCGACGAGGCGGACGCCCTGCTTGGCACCGGGCGCGAGGCCAGCGACGTGGCCGGCGAGATGAGCGCGATGTTCGACGAACTGGCCAGCCTGGCGGGCGCGCTCTCCGTGCTCGGGGATCTCACCCCGCGCAGCCAGGACGCCATCGCCGCGATCGGGGAGCAGCTGTCGTCGATTCTCGTGGCGGCGGCGTTCCGCAAGGCCGGCCTGCCGGCGGTGCACGTCGAGGCCCGGCAGGTGATGATCACCGACGACAATTTCGCGAAGGCGGAACCGCAGCCGGAGGCGATCGCCGAAGCGGCCCGGCGCCTCATCGCCCCGGTCGTGCGCGACGGTCAGATTCCGGTGCTCGGCGGATTCATCGGGTCGTCGGCGGCCACCGGGGTGACCACCACGCTCGGCCGCGGCGGCAGCGACTACAGCGCCGCGCTGTTCGGAGCGGCGTTGCAGACCGAGGCCATCGAGATCTGGACGGACGTGGACGGCATGCTGACGGCCGACCCGCGCGTGGTGCCGGCGGCGCGGTTGATCGAACGAATCGGGTTCGACGAGGCGTCGGAACTGGCCTCGTTCGGCGCCAAGGTGCTGCACCCGAGCACGATCGCGCCCGCGGTGCGGTTGGGCATTCCGGTGTACGTGCTGAACTCCCGCAACCCGGCGTCGCCGGGCACGATGATCACCTTCGACACGCCCCGGCGGCCGGTGACGGCCATTGCCGGCAAGAGCGACGTGAGCCTCGTGAAGGTGCGGTCGCCGCGCATGCTGCTCACCGAGGGATTCCTGCGGTCGTTGTTCGACGTCTTCGAACGGCACAAGACCTCGGTGGACGTCGTGGCGACCAGCGAGGTGTCGGTGTCGCTCACCGTCGACGACGCCTCGCACCTGGACGCGCTGATCGTGGATCTGCGCGCCCTGGGCGACGTGGCCATCGAACGCAACCGCGGCATCGTGGCGATCGTGGGCGCGGGACTGAGCGACGGCGGCGTGTCGATGGCGCGGGCGCTGCAGGCGCTGGGCGACGTCCGCATCTACATGCTCTCGCTGAGTGCCACCGGCATCAACCTCACGATCGTCGTGGACGACGAACAGGTGCAGCCCGCGATGCAGCGGTTGCACGCCGAGTTCTTCGAACGGGGGAAGGCCGAATGAAGCGGCTGGCCATCATCGGCATGGGCAAGATGGGGCGCGCCGTCGAGGCGCTCGCGCCCGCCCACGGCTTCGAGGTCGTGGCGCGCATCGATCGCGCGGGAGGCGACGCGCACGAGGTGACGGCGGAAACGCTCAACGGCGCCGAAGTCGCCGTCGAGTTCACGTCCCCGGAGTCGGCCCCGGAGAACATTCGCGTCTGCGCCGCGGCCCGCTGCCCGATCGTCGTCGGGACGACCGGGTGGGACGGGCGGCGCGCCGAGGTCGAGCGGTTCGTGAACGAGGTGGGGGGCGCCCTCCTCTCGGCGCCGAACTTCTCGCTCGGCGTGGCGGCGTTCACGCTCACCGTGGAGGCCGCCGCCGAAGCGATGCGGAAGGCGCCGGGCTTCGACGTCCACCTGATCGAGACGCACCACGCGCAGAAGAAGGACGCGCCCTCGGGGACGGCGTTGGCGCTCGCGCGCGCCGCCGGCGCCAAGCTTGGCCGCGAGGTGCCGATCACCAGCGTCCGGACCGGGTCGGTGCCCGGGATCCACGAGTTGGTGTTCGACGCGCAGTTCGAGCAGATCCGGCTCGTCCACACGGCGCGCGATCGCCGGGTGTTCGCCGAGGGCGCGCTGCGGGCCGCGCGCTGGCTGGTCGGCCGCCGCGGCATCTTCACCCTTCGGGACGTGCTCACCTCCACCGGGGAGTCGCCATCATGACCGTCGCCAAGCTCACGGGGTGTGGCACCGCCCTCGTCACCCCGTTCACCGACACCGGCGCCGTGGACGAAGCGGCGCTTCGAAAGCTCGTCGACTGGCAGATCGCCGAGGGCATCCACTTTCTGGTCCCCTGCGGGTCCACCGGCGAAGCGGCGACGATGACGGTGGAGGAGCACCGGCGCGTGGTGGAGGTCGTGGTCGAGCAGGTGAAGGGCCGCGTGCCCGTGGTCGCCGGAGCGGCGTCGAACGATACGAAGAAGGCGATCGCGCTCTCGCGGGAGATGGAGGCCGTGGGCGCCACCCACCTGCTGCACGCGTCGCCGATGTACAACAAGCCGCCGCAGCGCGGCATCGTCGCCCATTTCGAGGCGATCGCGAAGGCGACCAGTCTGCCGATCGTCATCTACAACGTGCCCGGGCGCACGGGGAGCAACATCGAGGCGGCGACGACGCTGGCCCTGGCGGGCAATCCGAGGATGGTGGCCGTGAAGGAAGCGTCGGGGAACCTCTCGCAGGTCACCGACATCCTGGCCGGCCGGCCGTCGTCGTTCAGCGTACTCTCCGGCGACGACGAACTGACGCTGGCGATGATGGCCGCCGGCGCCGACGGCATCATCTCCGTGGTGTCGAATGCGGCGCCGAAGGCGATGGCGCAGCTCGCCGAGCGCGCGCTGGCCGGCGACCTGGCGGGGGCCCGGACGCTGCACTTCAAGCTGCTGCCCTGGATGCGCGCCGCATTCGTGGAGTCGAACCCACTGGCCGCCAAGGCGGCGCTGGCGATGATGGGCCGCATCCGGAACGTGCTGCGGTTGCCGCTCGTGCCCCTCGACCCCAGGCACGAACCGGCGGTCCGCGCCGCGCTGCAACACGCCGGGGCGCTGCCCTGATGGCCACCCTCGCCGAACGGGTGACGGCGCTGGCGGACACCCCGGCCGGGGAGACACTGCCCGCCGAGGCCGGCGCGGTGGTCCGCGAACTGCTCGACGCGCTCGAGATCGGCGCCGTGCGGGCGGCCGAACGGAACGGCGAAGGCGTCTGGCGGGCCGTGCCCTGGGTGAAGCGCGGCATCCTGCTCGGCTTCCGCGCCGGCACGATGGCCGACATGTCGATTCCGGCCGGCGCCGGGGCGCGGTTCAGCTTCGTGGACAAGAACACGTTCCCGTCCCGGAACTTCGCGGTCGTCGACGGCGTGCGGATCGTACCCGGCGGGTCGACGATTCGCCGCGGCACCTACGTGGCACCGGGCGTGGTGTGCATGCCGCCGATGTTCGTGAACGTCGGGGCCTGGGTGGGCGCCGGCACGATGATCGACTCGCACGCCCTCGTGGGATCGTGCGCTCAGATCGGCGAGCGGGTGCACCTGAGCGCCGCGGCCCAGATCGGCGGCGTCCTGGAACCGGTGAACGCGAGTCCGGTGGTGATCGAGGACGACGTGCTCGTGGGTGGCAACTGCGGGGTGTTCGAGGGGACGGTGGTGCGCGAACGCGCCGTGCTCGCGGCCGGCGTCGTGCTCACGCGCGGCACACCGGTGTTCGATCTCGTCCGCGAGTGCGTGTACCGCGCCGGCGTCGGCGCACCGCTGGAGATTCCAGCCGGCGCCGTGGTGGTGCCGGGGGCCCGGGCGGTGAGTGGCGGATGGGGATCGGGGCAGGGCCTCTCGCTGCAGGCGCCCGTGATCGTGAAGTACCGCGACCAGAAGACGGACCTCGCGACGGCGCTGGAGGCCTGGCTCCGGTGACACGGCCGCCCTCGCCATGAAGGTTCGGGGCACGGTCCGCGTTCCGGGCGACAAGTCCATCTCGCACCGCGCGCTCATTCTGGCGGCGCTCGGCACGGGCGAGTCGACGCTGCACGGCGTGCTCGACTCGCACGACGTACGGTCCACGGCCTCGCTGCTGCGGGCGCTCGGCGTGGACGTGCCGGCGCTGGCGCCCGTCGTCCGGATTACCGGGGTCGGCCTCCATGGCTGGCGCGCGCCCGGCCGCGACCTCGACTGCGGCAACAGCGGGACGACGACGCGGCTGATGGCCGGCGTGGCCGCCGCCCAGCCGTTCACGTCGCGATTCGTGGGTGACGAGAGCCTGAGCAAGCGCCCCATGCGCCGCATCATCCGTCCCCTCGAAGCGATGGGCGCGCGGGTCCACTGCGAACGCGGCGACGGTCTGCCGATGGTGGTCTACGGGGCGAAACTCCGCGGGGTGGACTGGCGGACGGAGGTGGCGAGCGCGCAGGTGAAGAGCGCCATCCTGCTCGCCGGTCTCGTGGCCGAGGTCCCGGTGTCGGTGGCCGAGCCCTTCCTGTCGCGCGACCACACGGAGCGAATGCTCGCCGCTCGCGGGGTCCGGATACGTAGCGCGGACGGCACGATCGAATTTGAGCCCGTCACGGCGCTGCCGTCGGCCGATGTCGAAGTTCCGGCCGACCCCTCGTCGGCCGCGTTTTTCGCTGGTCTTGCCGCCATGGCGGACGACGGCGAACTGCTGTTGAGCGACGTGTGCATGAATCCGACCCGGACGGGGTTCCTCCAGGTGTTGCGCCGCATGGGGGCGCGCGTCGAAGTCCTGGAAGAGGTCGTGCGGGGCGGCGAGCCGGTGGGCACGCTGCGCGTCACGGCTGGCGCGCTGCGCGGCACCGACATCTCCGGCGGCGAGGTGCCGAGCATGGTGGACGAGATTTCGCTGGCGGCGTGCGTGGCGGCACGGGCCGAGGGGGCAACCCGCATTTCGGGAGCCGGTGAGCTGCGGGTGAAGGAGAGCGACCGCATCGCCACGGTGGTGGGCAACCTGCGCACGTTGGGCGTGGAGGTTGAGGAACTGCCGGACGGAATGGTGGTCCACGGGACGCGGGCACCATTGCAGGGCGCCATCGTCACCCACGGCGACCACCGGATCGCGATGGCATTCGGCGTGCTGGCCGCCACCGAGGGCGCCGAGATCGCCATCGACGACCGGGCGTGCGTCGACGTGTCGTTCCCCGGATTCTGGGAACTGCTGGCCGGCGCGGTGACGGCATGACGGGGCCCGTCCGGCTGGTCATCGCCATCGACGGTCCGGCGGCCTCGGGCAAATCGTCGACCGCCAAATGGGTGGCCGACCGGTTGTCCATCCGCCATGTGGATTCGGGATCGTTGTATCGAGCGCTGACGGCGGCCGCCCTCGCGGCCGATCCGGGGGCGGACGAGTGGACGGAGGCCGGCGTCATGCGCCACGCGTCGCGGGTGGACCTGGCGCCCGAGGGGCGTTCCTTCGCGCCGCTCATCGACGGGCAGCCGGCGGGCGAGGGCATCCGGTCGGCCGACGTCACCAGACACGTTTCGACGGTGGCGGCGATGCCGGGGGTCCGCGCCTGGGTGAACGACCGGGTGCGGGCCGCAGCCGACCGGCACGACGTGGTGGTGGATGGGCGGGACATGGGGACGGCCGTCTTTCCGGAGGCGCCACTCAAGATCTTTCTCGTGGCCGACCCCTGGGAGCGGGCGCGGCGGCGGCTCGTCCAGCGGATGGACCGCTCGCCCACGGACGAGGAGGTGGCGGAGGAGACCGACCGGCTGGTGCAGCGCGACGCGCGCGACGCGACGCAAACGGTGCCGGCCCGGGACGCGGTCGTGGTGGACACGACCTATCTGACACAGGAAGAGCAGGTGGAGCGAATCGTCGCGCTGGCGCGGGCCGTAACTCACCGCCCGGACGACACTTCCGCCGGTTGACGTCAACTTCCGTCCAAGCTAGCTTTCAAGGTTCGTCCAACCCACGCCGGAACCGCCGGCGGTGGGTCGTGTTGGTATCACCCTCAATCTCGTCGCGGCGAGCGATCAATCCGCGGATTTCGGGAGACCTCTTTTTTTTATGACCGAGCTCGACAACACCACAACCGGCACCGCGGCCACGCTGCGCGAAAAGCGCGATGCGCAGAAGTCGCAATTGCGTCCGCTTGCCAACCGCCGCCCTGAGCTGTACGACGACGACGAATACACGTCCGCCGATTACGAGCGGATGATGGAGCTGTACAACGGCACCCTGGCCTCGATCGAGGAGGGGGAGATCGTCAAGAGCAAGGTGCTCGAGATCCGCGACAACCTCGTGGTGCTCGACATCGGGTTCAAGTCCGAAGGCAGCGTGCCGCTCGAGGAGTTCAAGGATCATCCGGACCTCAAGCCCGGCGACGAAGTCGAGGTCCTGTTGGAGCATCTGGAGGACCAGGAAGGCTCGGTCGTCCTCTCCAAGAAGAAGGCCGACTTCATGCGCGTGTGGGAGCGGATCCGCGTGGCCTACGAGACCGACCAGCCGGTGGAAGGCACCCTGATCAAGAAGATCAAGGGCGGCGTGGTGGTCGACCTGATGGGCGTGGACGCGTTCCTGCCGGGGTCGCAGATCGCGCTCCGCCGCGTGCCGAACATCGACGAACTGCTGGGCCAGAAGTTCGAGTTCAAGATCATCAAGCTCAACAAGCGCCGCCGCAACATCGTGGTGTCGCGCCGCGTGATCCTGGAGACCGAGCGCGCCGGCAAGCGCGAGAAGCTCATGAAGGAGCTCCAGAAGGATCAGGTGCGGAAGGGCGTGGTCAAGAACATCACCGACTTCGGCGCCTTCATCGACCTCGGCGGCGTGGACGGTCTGCTCCACATCACCGACATGTCGTGGGGCCGCATCTCGCATCCGTCGGAGATGGTGCAGATCGGACAGGAGCTCGAGGTCAAGGTGCTCGACATCGATTGGACCCGCGAGCGCATCTCGCTCGGGCTCAAGCAGCTCCAGAGCTACCCGTGGAAGGACGTCGCCGAGAAGTATCCGGTGGGTACCCGTGTCACGGGCAAGGTCGTCTCGATCACCAACTACGGGGCGTTCATCGAGCTCGAGCCGGGCATCGAGGGACTGGTGCACATCAGCGAGATGAGCTGGACGCGCAACGTCCGGCACCCCTCGAAGCTGGTGTCCATCGGCGAGACGATCGAGGCGGTGGTGCTCAAGGTCGATCCGAACGAGGAGAAGATCTCGCTCGGCATGAAGCAGACCGAGGAAGATCCGTGGATGGTGCTGCCGCTGCGCTACCCCGTGGGGACGCGCATCAACGGCAAGGTGCGCAACCTCACCAGCTTCGGCGCCTTCGTCGAGATCGAGCCGGGGATCGACGGGCTGATCCACATCTCCGACATGAGCTGGACCAAGCGCGTGCAGCATCCGTCGGAAGTGGTGAAGAAGGGTGACGCGGTGGACGTGGTCATCCTGAACATCGACAGCGACAACAAGCGCATCTCGCTGGGCCTCAAGCAGGCCGCGGAAGACCCGTGGCTCAAGATCGGCGAGACCTACCCCGTGGGCACCGACCTGCAGGGCGGCGTCGTGCGGCTCATGGACAAGGGCGTGGTCGTCGACATCGGCAACGATATCGAGGGCTTCGTGCCGATCTCCCAGCTCTCGCCCAGCGAGCAGCAGGTGGAGAACCCGGCCGACGTCGTGTACGAGGGCATGAAGCTCGACATGCGCGTGCTCGAGGTGGATCCGATTCACCGGCGCATCGTGCTTGGCGTGACGAACATTCCCGAAGACCAGCCGCCGCGCCCCGAGACGCCGTCGAAGGTCCACACCGAGGATGAGGAGAACGTCCCGGTGCCGGCCGACCTCAGCGCCGCCGGCGACGACGAGGAATCCGCCGAGGAGCCGGCCGCTGACGCGCCGGTCGCCGAAGCGACGGAGGATTCCAAGACCGAAGGCTGATTTTCGGTCGCGATGCACATGAGCCGCCCCGGCCGGGATCCTTCCCGGCCGGGGCGGCCTCGTATCGGGGCCGGTGGCCGCGGTTGTCCAGTCTGGAAGCCGGTCCGTTCAGAGGCTAGCTTTGCCGCCTATGACCATGCGAGACAAACTCGACCAACTCGCGAAGCGCCGCGCCGAATCGGAGCAGGGCGGTGGCGCCAAGCGCCTCAAGGCCCAGCACGACAAGGGCAAGCTGTCCGCCCGCGAGCGCCTCGACCTGCTGCTCGACGAGGGGTCGTTCGTCGAATTCGACCGGTTCGTCACCCACCGGTCCACCGACTTCGGCCTCGACGAGCAGATCGTGTACGGCGACGGGGTGGTCACGGGCTACGGCCGCATCGAAGGCCGGCTCGTGTACGTCTTCTCACAGGACTTCACGGTGTTCGGCGGATCGCTCTCCGAGACGCACGCCGAGAAGATCTGCAAGGTGATGGACCTCGCGGTGCGCAACGGGGCGCCGGTGATCGGGCTCAACGATTCCGGCGGCGCACGGATCCAGGAGGGCGTCGTGTCGCTCGGCGGATACGCCGACATCTTTCTCCGGAACACCCTCGCCTCGGGCGTCGTGCCGCAGATCTCGGCGATTCTCGGGCCCTGCGCCGGCGGCGCCGTGTACTCGCCGGCGATCACCGACTTCACCTACATGGTGCGCGGCAGCTCGTACATGTTCGTCACCGGTCCCAACGTGGTGAAGACGGTGACGCACGAGGACGTGACCATGGAGCAGCTCGGCGGGGCCGACACCCATGCCGGCACGTCGGGAGTGGCCCACTTCGCCCACGACTCCGAACCGGCTTGCCTCCAGGCGATTCGCGATCTGTTCCGGTTCGTGCCGTCGAACAACCTCGAGACTCCGCCCACCGGGCCGGGCACCGATCCGCGGGATCGCCGCGATGAGGCGCTGCTCGACATCGTGCCCGACAACGCGAACAAACCGTACGACATGCACGAGGTGCTGCGGCGCGTGGTGGACGACGGCGACTTCTACGAAGTCCAGCGCGACTATGCGGCCAACGTGATTTGCGGGTTCTCGCATCTGGGCGGGCACAGCGTGGGGATCGTCGCCAACCAGCCGGCCGTGCTCGCCGGCGTGCTGGACATCAACGCCTCGCTCAAGGCGGCGCGGTTCATCCGCTTCTGCGACGCCTTCAACATCCCGATCGTGACTTTCGAGGACGTGCCCGGGTTCCTGCCCGGGCTGGCGCAGGAACACGGGGGCATCATCAAGCACGGCGCCAAGCTCCTCTACGCGTACTGCGAGGCGACGGTGCCCAAGCTGACCGTGATCACGCGCAAGGCCTACGGCGGCGCCTACGACGTCATGAGTTCGAAGCACATCCGCGGCGACTACAACGTGGCCTGGCCGACGGCCGAGATCGCCGTGATGGGCCCCAAGGGCGCGGTGGAGATCCTGTTCAAGAAGGAGATCGCCGAGAGCGACGACCCGGCCGCCGCCATGGACGCCAAGGTCGCGGAGTACAGCGCGAAGTTCGCGAACCCCTACGTGGCGGCCTCGCGCGGATACGTGGACGACATCATCGATCCGCGGGACACGCGTCCGCGGCTGATCGACGCCATCGAGACGCTGCATACCAAGCGCGACCGGAATCCGCCCAGGAAGCACGGGAACATCCCGCTGTGAGCGCGCGAAAGAAGCCAGAGAAGCCGGCAGCTCCATCCGTGCGGCCGCTGGAGAAGGTGCTGATCGCCAACCGCGGGGAGATCGCGGTGCGGATCATCCGCGCCTGCCGCGAAATGGGCATCCGGTCGGTGGCAGTGTTCAGCGATGCCGACGCGCGGGCACCCCACGTGCGCGAAGCGGACGAAGCGGTGCACATCGGCGGCGCCCCGGCGTCGGAGAGCTATCTCGTCGGCGACCGCATCATCGAGGCGGCCAAGCGCGTCGGTGCCCGCGCCATTCACCCGGGGTACGGCTTCCTCTCCGAGCGCGAATGGTTCTCGCGCGCGGTGCGGGATGCCGGTCTCGTGTTCATCGGCCCGCCGCCCGAAGCCATCGCCGCCATGGGCAGCAAGACCGCGGCCCGGCAGCTCGCCGAGCGCGCCAACGTCCCCATCGTGCCCGGGACCACGGAGGCGCTGGCCGACGCCGAGGAGGCGTGTGCCATCGCGGAGCGGTTCGGCTACCCCGTGCTGCTCAAGGCGGCGGCCGGCGGCGGGGGCAAGGGAATGCGTGTGGTCCACAAGCCCGAGGAGATGGGGTCGTCGCTGGAGACCGCGCGGCGCGAGGCGAAGAACGCCTTCGGCGACGACAGCGTGTACGTGGAGAAGTACATCGTCGGTCCCCGGCACGTGGAGATCCAGGTGCTCGCCGACGAGCACGGCCGCTGCGTCTCGCTGGGCGAGCGTGAGTGTTCCGTCCAGCGGCGCCACCAGAAGATGATCGAGGAGGCCCCGAGCGTCGCCGTGACGCCGGCCCTGCGCCGCGAGATGGGCGACACGGCCGTGCGCATGGCCAAGGCCGCCGGGTATCGCAACGCCGGCACCTGCGAGTTCCTGCTCGACCGCGAGGGGAACTACTACTTCCTCGAGATGAATACCCGGCTCCAGGTGGAGCACCCGGTCACCGAGTTCGTCACCGGGATCGATCTCGTGAAGTGGCAGTTGCGCGTGGCCGCCGGCGAGCCGCTTCCCGAGGCGTTCGAACGGCTGGAGCCGCACGGGTGGGCGATCGAGTGTCGCATCACGAGCGAGGACCCGAACAACGGGTTCCTCCCCTCGACGGGCCGCATCACGTACCTGCACCTGCCCACCGGTCCGGGCGTCCGCTGGGACGGCGGCGTGGAGGTGGGCAGTGAGATCGGGCTGTTCTACGATCCGATGCTCGCCAAACTCATCGTCTGGGCGGCCGATCGCGAGGCGGCGGTCAACCGCATGCATCGCGCGCTGATGGAGCTGGCCGTGGCCGGCATCGAGACGTCGCGGGACTTCCACCTGCGGGTGATGGAGGACGACGAGTTCCGGCGTGGCGCCATCGAAATCCAGTGGCTCGAACGCCGGCTGGCGTCGCTGACCACGGGTGCGGCGCCGGCGGAAACGACGCGGGTGGCGGCCATCGCCGGCGCGCTGCTGGCGGAGCGCGACCGGGCGGCGCGACGGCCCAACGGGGGCCGGGCCGGACCCGCCGCCAGCGAGCCGGCGGAGTCGGCGTGGACGCGCGCGGCGCGCCTCGAAGGACTGCGGTGACGGCGGATCTCCTCGAAGTCGACATCGACGGGATTGCCGCCGGCGGTGACGGCGTGGGGCGCGCGGACGGCCTCGTGGTGTTCGCGCCCAGAACGGCGCCCGGCGACCGGATTCGCGCGACCGTCGCCCGGGCGAAGCGCTTTGCGCGGGCCACCGGCGTCACCATCCTCGAGCCCTCGCCCGACCGCGTCACGCCCGCCTGTCCGCACTACGAGGGGGACCGGTGCGGCGGCTGCCAGCTGCAGCATCTGTCGATCGACGCGCAGCGGCGCGCCAAGGCCGGGATGATTCGCGATGCCTTTCAACGCATTGCGCACCGGCCGGTGGCGGCGCCGGAGATCCGCCACGGTGCCTCGCCGTGGCGCTATCGGACGAAGCTCAGCCTCGCGCTCCGGTGGGTGGGCGGGGCCTGGGTGGCGGGGCTGCACCGCTACGACGCACCGGACGAGGTGTTCGCGCTCGACGACTGCCCGATCACCGACGAACGGGTGCTCGCCGTGTGGCGCGCCGTGCTCACCCACGGCCACCTGCTGCCGCGAGACGAGCGGTTGCGGGCGTCGGTGCGGCTGCTCGGAGACGGAGCGGCGCTGGTGGTGGAGGGGGGGCGGAGCTGGAACGAGGGCCGGCGCCTGCTCGACGCCGTGCCGTCGTTGGTGGCCGTCTGGTGGGAGCCGGCCGGCAGCGAGGGCGGGCGCCGGCTGGTCGCGGACCGGGGACCGGGCCAGAACCATGGCGCCTCGTTCACACAGGTGAATGCCGGCGTCGCCGAACTGATGCGGGAGCACGTGCTGGGGTTGGCGCGGGGGCTGGCGCCGCAGCGCGTCGTGGATGCGTATTCGGGCGTGGGGGATACGGCGGAGCCGCTGGCCCGCGGCGGAGCCGCCGTGGTGGCCATCGAACTGGATCGGGCCGCGAGCCAGGTGGCCGCTGGCCGGCTCCCGGCGGGTTCCCGCGTGGTGACCGACGCCGTGGAACGCGCGCTTCCCGGCGCGCTCCCGGCCGATCTCGTGATTCTGAATCCGCCGCGGGCGGGAGCGGCCGCCGAGGTGACGCGGGTGCTCGAAGCGGCGGTTCCCCGGGCCGGCGCGATCATCTATGTGAGTTGCGATCCGGCCACGCTGGCCCGGGACGTCGGCCGGCTGCCGTCGTACCGGGTGGCATCGGTGGTGGGATTCGACATGTTTCCCCAGACCGCGCACGTGGAAACGGTGTGCGAACTGCGGCTCAGGGAGGACGCGGCGGCGTGAAGTATTTCGTCACGGTGAACGGAGCGGAACACGAGGTGGTGCTCGACGGCACCGGCGTGCACGCCGACGGGGAGTTGGTGAGTGCGCATCTGGCCGACGTCGAGGGGACCCCGATGCGGCTGGTGACGGTGGGGGACCGTGTGTATCGCGTGCAGGTGCGGGCGGGCGACCGGCGCGGCGTGTACACATTATCGATCGACGGTCACCGGTTCGACGTGGATGCCCTCGATGAGCGGGCGCGGACGATTCGGGAACTGTCGGGTGCGGCGGCGGCCGCGGCCGGTCCGGCGCCGCTGGTGGCGCCGATGCCCGGCCTCATCGTGCGCGTGCATGCGAAACCCGGGGACGGGGTGCGGGCGGGCCAGGGCCTCGTGGTCATGGAAGCGATGAAGATGGAGAACGAGCTGCGGGCCACGGCCGACGGCACGGTGAAAGCCGTGCTCGTGGCGCCGGGGCAGGCCGTGGAAAAGGGCGCGGTGTTGCTGGAACTCGAATAGCCAACGGGCCCCGGGCCCGGGAGGTTCCGAATGAAGCGATTCATCGGCGTGTCACTCGCCACGGTGCTGGCGGCCTCAGCGCTCGCCGCGCAGGCGGGGCCTCCGGCAACGGACATCTATCTGGTGCCGCTGCGGGGCGCGGGCGGGGGCGCGATCAGCGACCCACCCGTGAACCTCACCCACCGGCAGGGCTACGACAACCAGCCGGCGTTCACCGCGGACGGGAGGTCACTGCTGTACACGTCCATCCGCGACGATGGGCAGGCCGACATCTACAAGCTCGACCTCGCGTCGCGCACCAGCACCCGGCTCACGGACACGCCGGAGAGCGAATATTCGCCGACGCCGATGCCCGCGGGCGGTGGATTCAGCGTCGTGCGGGTGGAGCGCGATTCCGCGCAGCGCCTCTGGGCGTTCAATGCCGCGGGCCGCGCTCCGGTGCTCCTGTTGCCCGACATCGCGCCGGTGGGCTACCACCTGTGGCTCGACGATCACACGCTGGCCCTGTTCGTGCTCGGCTCGCCGAATTCGCTGCAGATTGCCGACACCCAGTCGGGCATCGGCCGGACCATCGCCCACGACATCGGGCGGTCGCTGCAGCGCGTGCCCGGCAGCTCCCGGTTCTCGTTCCTGCTGCACGCCGACTCGGCCTGGTATCTCGAAACCGCCGATCCCGCGGCGCCGGATGGCGCGCTGCAGCGGGTCGCGAAGATGCCACGGCGGGCCGACTACGTGGTCTGGGAGTCGTCGACGGCGCTGCTCACGGCGGCGGGGACAATCGTCTACCGGCTCGACCTGACCGCCGGGCCGGCCGCTACCTGGGCGCCGATCGCGGATTTCAGCGAAGAGGGCCTGCGCAACCTGTCGCGGCTGGCGCTGAGCCCCGACGGCAACTGGCTGGCCGTGGTCGCGGAGCCGGCGAAGCAGTAGCCCGGTCCCACGCCGGGGCGCGCCCCCGGCGACGGGGCACGGCTCAGTTCGGGCCCGGCTCGGCCTCGGGCGCGGGCTTGGCGGGAGGGGAGGCCGGCCTGGCGGACGACGCCGGCGCCTCGGGCGGACGCGTCTCGGCGTGATGCTTGATCTGCTTGCCCTCGGCGAGGAAGACGGCGTCCTCGCCGATGTTCGTGGCCAGATCGGCCACCCGCTCCAGGTTCCGGCTCACGAGCAGAAGTTCGAGCGAGGCGTTGATCGTGTGCGGATCGGCCATCATGTGCGTGAGCAGGATCCGAAACATCGAATCGTGGAGCGAGTCCACGGCGTCGTCGGCCTGACAGACGGCGCGGCCGAGCGCGCCGTCGCTGCGGACGAACGCGGTGAGTGCGTCGCCGAGCATCCGGCGGGCCCGCCGCGCCATATCCGCGATTTCGGGATCGGGTGTGATCCGCGTCCGCATGGCGGCCAGGCGGAGGGTGCTCTGCGCGATGTTGACGGCATGGTCGCCCACGCGCTCGAGGTCGCTGGAAATCTTGATCGTACTCACCAGGAAGCGCAGATCGCGGGCCATCGGTTGTTGGAGTGCGAGCAGGCCGACGGCGCGGTCCTCGATCTCGAGCTCCATGGCGTCGAGTTCGCGATCGCCGCTGAGCACGGCCTCGGCGGCGCTCGTGTCGCGCGAGAGCAGGGCGTCGACGGCCAGATCGATGAGCGATGTGGCGCGGTCCGACATGTCCAGCAGCCGCTGGGTCAGCTCCGCGAGCTGCTCGTGAAAATGGCGATACTTGCCCGACGTATCGACTGGACTCATCCGAACCTCCCCGTGATGTACGCTTCGGTGCGCTCGTCCGAAGGCGCCGTGAAAATGGTCTGCGTGGGGGCGGCCTCGATCAGTTCGCCCAGAAAGAAGAACGCGGTGTGGTCGGAGGCCCGCGCCGCCTGCTGCAGGTTGTGTGTGACGATCACCACGGTGAGCGATCCGCGAAGCTCGAACAGTAACTCCTCGATCTTCTGCGTGGAGAGGGGGTCGAGCGCGCTGGCCGGCTCGTCGAGCAGGAGCACCTCCGGATCGTTGGCCAGCGCCCGGGCGATGCACAGCCGCTGCTGCTGCCCCCCGGAGAGGCCGAGCGCGCTCTGACGCAGTCGGTCCTTGACCTCGTCCCACAGCGCGGCCCGGCGCAGCGACGTCTCCACGATCTCGTCCAGCCGCGCCGTGTCGCGAACGCCGTTGATCCGGGGACCGTAGGCCACGTTGCCGTAGATCGAGCGCGGGAAGGGGTTCCAACGCTGGAACACCATGCCGATCCGGCGACGCAGCGACACGACGTCCACGCCCGGCGCGTGAATGTCGCTGCCATCGAGGCGGAGCACGCCCTCGTGCCGGGTGCCGGGAATGATCTCCTGCAGCCGGTTGATGGACCGGAGGAAGGTGGACTTGCCGCACCCCGAGGGGCCGATGAGGGCGGTGATCTCTCCCGGGGGCAGGGTGAGCGTGATCTGCTTGAGCGCCTGCGTCTCGCCGTACCAGAACGAAAAGGCCTCTGCCTGGATCTCCCCGGTCATCCGAACCGTCCGGTCACATACGCTTCGGTCCGGGGGTCGCCGGGCGTCGTGAACAGCTTGCCGGTGGGGGCGACCTCCACCAGCTCTCCCGTGAGCATGAACGCCGTGCGGTCGGACACGCGCGCGGCCTGCTGCATGTTGTGCGTCACGATGACCACGGTGAACTGCTTGCGGAGGTCGTAGACGAGTTCCTCGACCTTCTGCGTGCTCAGGGGATCGAGCGATGCCGTCGGTTCGTCGAGCAACAGCACGCTCGGCGAGGTGGCGAGCGCGCGGGCGATGCAGAGCCGCTGCTGTTGACCGCCCGAGAGCCCGATGGCCCCGGTGTCGAGGCGATCCTTCACCTCGTCCCAGAGGCCCGCGTTCTGCAGGGCGCGCTCCACCATCTCGTTCACCTCGGCGCGCGGGGGCCGCTGATTCCGGTGCACCGCCCGCAGGCCGGCCGACACGTTGTCGCGAATGCTGAGCGTCGGGAACGGCGTCGGCCGCTGGAACACCATGCCGATGTGCCGGCGGACGGCGATCGGATTCACCTCCGGCGCGTAGAGATCCTGGCCGTGAAAGTCGATGCGTCCGGTCACCCGGCCGCCGGGCACGGTTTCGTGCATGCGGTTGAGGCAGCGTAGCAGCGTGGATTTGCCGCAACCGGAGGGCCCGATGATGGCCGTGACCTCGCGCTCGCGAAACTGGATGGAGACGTCGCGCACTGCGTGGATCGCCCCGAAATAGGCGTTGAGCCCGTTGGCGCTGAGTAGCACCCGGCCGGAAGCCGTGGCCGTGCCCGGCGCTTCGGGGGCGCGCACGGCGGCCGTGGGGCGCGACACCGTCGGTGGGTCGTCCGGCGTCGGCGAGCGGCCGGTGCCGGGCCTGTCGGCGGGGGTCGGCGTGGGGCTCGTCATCAGTCGACCGCCTTGCCGAACTTGGGGCGCGCCGCGTAGCGCGCCGCGATGCTGATCAGGAGCACGAGCCCGATGAGCACGAGCGAGGCTGCCCAGGCCAGACTATGATAGCTGTCGTACGGACTGATGGCGTAGAAGTAGAGGTTCAACGGGAGGGCGGCAATCGGCTTCATCGGATCGAGCGACCAGAAGGTGTTGCCGAGCGCCGTGAACAGCAGGGGGGCCGTCTCTCCCGCCACGCGCGACAACGCCACCAGCGCCCCGGTGACGATGCCGGGGAGAGCGGTGCGGGCGACGATGAACAGCGACGTCCGCCAGTTGGTGTAGCCGAGCGCGAGGGCCGCTTCACGCAGGGAGTTGGGCACCGTCCGGATCATCTCTTCCGTGGTGCGCGCGGCCAGCGGGATCATCATCGTCCCGAGCGCAATACCCCCGGCGAGCGCCGAGAAGTGTCCCACCGGTCGGACCATCACCTGCCAGGCGAAGATCCCGGTGACGATCGACGGCACGCCGTTGAGCACGTCCGAGAGGAATCGCACCAGGTTGGCCAACCGGGCGTTGCGGTGCTCGGCCAGATAGATGCCGCCGGCAATGCCGATCGGGAGCCCGAACGCCGACGCGATACCGAGCAGGATCAGCGTGCCGACGACGGCGTTCGACATCCCGCCGCCCGGCGTGTCGGGCGGGCTCGTGGCATGGGCGAAGAAGTCCCAGTTCACCGACGAGGCGCCCTGTCGGAACAGGTTGGCCAGAATGAGCACCAGCGGAAGCAGCACCAGGGCCGCGGCCAGCCACATCAGTCCGAGCATGGTCAGGTTGGCGATCTTGCGGCGGATCATCGGACGGACGCTCCGACCCGGCTCACCAGCCAGCGCGCGACGATGTTGACGATCAGCGTGATGCCCATGAGCGAGGCGCCGATGGCCATCAGCGCCGAGAGGTGGGCATCGCTGGTCGCCTCGCTGAACTCGTTGGCGATGATCGAGGCCATGGTGTAGCCGGACGAGAAGAGGGACGCGGAGATGTTGGGTGCGTTGCCGATCACCATCGTCACCGCCATCGTCTCGCCGAGCGCGCGACCGAGGCCGAGCACGATGCCGCCGACGATGCCCGACCGGGCGCCGGGAATCACGGCGTCGCGGATCATCTCCCACCGGGTGGCGCCGAGGGCGAGGGCGGCTTCGCGCTGCGACCGCGGCACGGCGAGCAACACCTCCCGCGTCACCGCGGAGATGTAGGGCAGGATCATCACGGCCAGGATCACGCCCGCGGTGAGCATGCCGGGGCCGTAGGACACCCCTTCGAAGAATGGGAGGTTGCCCAGATGCAGGGTGTCCTGGAGAAACGGCGCCACGGTGCTGCGCATCAGTGGCTCGAGCGCGAAGATACCCCAGAGGCCGTATACGACGCTCGGGATGGCGGCCAGGAGGTCGACCAGGAAGGCGATCGGCTGGGCCAGCCAGCGCGGCGCGAGCTCGGAGAGGAAGACCGCCGACCCGATGGCGAGCGGTGTCGCGATGACGAGCGCGATGAGTGACGAGACGAGGGTTCCGAAGATGGCCGGGGCGGCCCCGAACTCTCCGGTAACGGGATTCCAGGTGCTCGACGTGAAGAACGACAGTCCGGCTTTCTGGAAGGCCGGCCAACCGGCCCGGAAGATCTCGAAGGCGATGAAGCCGAGCAGGATGGGGATGAGCAGGGCGGCGCCGGTCGTCAGCCACCGGTAGATCCGGTCCCCGATCGCGGCCCCTTCCATATGCGGGCCCGCGGGAGCCAGCCCATCCGTCACCTGTGCGCTGCCGGCGTCTTCCAAAGGCAAAGCCTCCACGTTCGTCGGGGGACCGGGGTCCCAAGTGAACGTGAAGGCTCGCGTTTTGGCGCAACGACCTGCGGACTGCTCTGTAACGGCCGTGTAACGGCCGGGCTCATGTGATTTAGTAGCTGACTTCCTTCAGTCGCTTGATCACCATCGCCTTCATGTTCTTGGGGAGCGTGGCGTACTGCAGCGCCGTCGCTTCGGGGTCGCCGTTGTCCATGGCCCAGGTGATGAAGTCCACGAGCTTCTTGCCCTTGGCGGCATCGGACTGGTGCTGGTACAGCAGGATCCAGGTGAACGAGGAGATGGGATACGAGGCGGCGCCGGGCGAATTCACGATCGAGATCCGGAAATCGGAGTTCGCGGGTAGGCTGGCGGCGGTGCCGGCCGCGGCAGCGGTGGCGCCCTCGAGCGACGGGGCGACGTACTTGCCGTCCTTGTTCTGGAGCAGGCAGTAGGTCATGTGGTTGGTGAGGACGTAGGCGAGTTCGACATACCCGATCGCGCCCTCGACCTGGCGGACCTGACCGGCCACGCCCTCATTCCCCTTGGCGCCGAGGCCCACCGGCCACTGGATTGCCGTGCTCTTGCCGGGGCCGTTGGCCCAGGCCGGGCTGACGCTCGACAGGTAGTCGGTGACGATGAAGGTGGTGCCACTGCCGTCGGAGCGGTGGACGACGACGATTCCCTTGTTGGGAAGCGCCACGCCCGGGTTGAGCGCCTTGATCCGCGCGTCGTTCCACTTCGTCACCTTGCCGAGGTAGATGTCGGCGAGCAGCGGGCCGGTCATCTTCAGGTGCTGCTGCACGCCGGGCAGGTTGTACGAGATGGCGACGGCCCCGATGACCGTGGGGATGTGGAGGATCGGGCCGCCCTTGGCCTGCGCCATCTGGGCGTCGGTCATCGGGCCGTCCGTGGCGCCGAAATCCACGGTCTGCTCGGAGATCTGCCGGATGCCGGCTCCGGAGCCCACCGACGCATAGTTGATCTTGATGCCGGTCTTCTGCGCGTAGGCGTCGGCCCACTTGTCGTAGATCGGCTTGGCGAAGCTCGACCCGGCGCCGGTCAGATCCTGCGCCGCCGCCGGCGCGCCGAAGGCGGCCAGGGCGGCAACCGCGAGTAGAAAACGCTTCATGATGTGGTGGTCCTCGAGAGGCGGTGGATGGGCCTAGAAGCCCATGATGAAATGGAAGTAGAAGGCTTTCACGTCGGCGGTGCTGCCGTTGTGGCCCTCGATATCCTGCAGGTCGGCGTACACGGTGACCTTGCTGCTGATGTCGTAGCCGATGCCGCCGATGAGGAACCGCTGGTACGGATCGGCGCTGTTGTCGGGCTTGTACTGATCGGCGCGCAGGACGACCGACCAGGGGTTGGTCTTCGTGTTGTTGACGAAGGCCAGCGGCCGGAAGATCGTGAACGCGGAGTACACGGCGCCCGTGGTGGTGGTGACGGTCGGGTTTCCGACGGCGTCGGCACCGTTCGTGCGGCTGTCGTACTCACCGGCCACGATGAGCCGCGGATCATTCACCCCGACGTGGATGCCCCAGAGGTCGCGCTGGAGACCCGGGCCCGTGGGGTCGGCGTTGCTGGCCGTGTACCCCTTCTGATAGTAGGGGCTGATCTGCAGACCCTTGAAGTAGCCGGCGCCGTCGTTCGTGGCGAGCGGCGTCCAGCTCAGCCGCACGTTCACGTTCTTGAAGCGGTCGGTCTCGGTGGAGCCGTAGCCGTTGCCGTTGAACACGCCGCCGTAGATCTCGCCCTGCTTGCCGGGAAGGGTCACGATGGCGACGGCGCCGAGGTCCGACGACGGGACGAAGCCCAGGAAGTCGATCGGGGTGTTCGTGATGCCGCGCTGCCACATGTGCTCCATCATGTCGATTTCCGGCGTCTGGGTGAGGCCGAAGCGAAGCTTCAGGGCGGCCGGATTCGTGCCCTTGTCCTTCCAGGCCGACCATTCCATGAACGCGTACTTCATGCGGGCGTACCAGCCGTTGTAGCCGGAACTCGCGTTGTGCAGCACATCGGTCGTGACACGAATGGTGACGTTGTCGCCGGCGGGCATGACGAAGTTGAGGTACGCGCGCGTGAGGTCGAACTGGTTCATGGCGCGCTGCGCCTTGCTGCCGCCGTTCTGCCAGTCGGCATAGACGACACCGGAGAACTTGAGCGGCGTGGCGACGGGGGTTTGGGCGGCGGCGCTCGTCGCTCCAACGACGACGAAGGCGGCCGCCACGGCCAGACGAGATAGGGTTCGCATGGGAGCTCGCAAAGGATGAAAACGGAGATGGACACATCGGAGCGGCGGGTCCGTCCGACGCCCTCAAGCGTAGGGGCGGGCTGTCACGATGCCCGTGGGCCTTCGTAACGGGCGGGTAAAGGCCCGGGCCGTCCACCCCGCGGCCGCCGCCAGTTGACCGGCGTTCATTGACGACGGGGGTTCCACGGGCTACGCTGGCGCCGGCGCGTGTCGATCGCGTCTCGTCCGCACCACCGCAACCCCAGGGGAGGGATCAGATGGGCGTTTTCAGCGAGCTGAGGCAACTGGACCGGCGCCAGCGCAGCGCCTTCATCGCCAGCTTCCTCGGCTGGACGCTCGACGCGTTCGACTTCTTCCTGATGGTGTTCATGCTGCGCACCATCGCGCAGGAGTTCGGCACCGACGTGAAGGCGGTCACGCTCGCCGTCACCCTGACGCTCGCGATGCGGCCGGTCGGCGCCCTCGTGTTCGGCTTGCTGGCCGATCGGTTCGGCCGGCGGCCGATCCTGATGATCGACATCCTCCTGTTCTCGGTGCTCGAACTGGCGTCGGCGTTCGCCCCCTCGCTGGTCGTTCTCATGATCCTCCGCGCCGCGTTCGGATTCGCGATGGGCGGCGAATGGGGCATCGGGGCGTCGCTCACCATGGAGTCGATCCCACCCCGGGCCCGCGGCATCGTGTCGGGGGTGCTCCAGGAAGGGTACGCGTTCGGCTATCTGCTGGCCGCCGTCGTCTACGGCACGCTCTTCGACCGCATCGGCTGGCGCGGCATGTTCGCCGTCGGCGTCATCCCGGCGCTCCTCGTGCTGTACATCCGCCGCAACGTGGAAGAGTCCCCGGTGTGGGAGCAGGTTCGCGCGAAGCCCCAGCGCGGGCTGATGCACTCCATTCGCACCAACTGGAAGCTGTTCCTCTACGTCGTCGTCCTGATGTCGGCGTTCAACTTCTTCAGTCACGGGACGCAGGACCTCTACCCGACCTTCCTGCAGGCCCAACACCATTTCTCCACCGGGACCGTCAGCGTGATCGCGATCATCGCCAACATCGGGGCGATCACCGGCGGGATCTTTTTCGGGTCACTCTCGGAGCGGATCGGGCGCCGGTCGGCGATCGTCGTGGCGGCGCTGTTCGGGCTCGTGTTGATTCCCCTGTGGAGCCTCTCCTCGGGGGCGGTGGTGCTGGCCATCGGCGCCTTCTTCATGCAGGTGGCAGTGCAGGGGGCCTGGGGGGTGATCCCGGTGCACCTCAACGAGTTGTCCCCCAATGAAGTGCGGGGCACGTTTCCCGGCTTCGCGTACCAGGTGGGGAATTTCCTCACCTCGGCCACCGCCACCCTGCAGGCGGGGATGGCCGACCGGCGGGGGGGGAATTACGGAGAGGCGTTGGCGATCGTGGGGGCGGTGGCGGCCATCGTGATCGCCTTCCTGACGGCGGTGGGGCCGGAGGCTCGCGGGGTGGTGTTCGAGACCAAGCCAACGGACATACCGAGCGAGTGACCGCGTTGACACCCGCTAAGTGCTTGCGTAGCTTACGGGTCTGTACAAAACGCCCTCTGGGCGGCCGAGACCCGGGTTGCGACCCGCACCGGTGAGGCGCAGGACCCACATCGTTCGTCAGGGTTTCAATGAAGACGTTCAGCGCCACCCCGCGCGACATCGAGCAGCGGTGGTTCATCGTGGACGCGGAGGGCATGGTGCTCGGCCGCCTCGCGTCCGAGGTTGCGAAGGTGATTCGCGGCAAGCACAAGCCGATCTTCACGCCGCACATGGACACCGGTGACAATGTGATTGTCATCAACGCCGCCAAGGTGAAGGTCACCGGGCGCAAGGCCGAGCAGAAGCGCTACTTCACGCACACGGGCTACATGGGACACGAACGGCACACGCCGTTCGCGACGATGCTGGCCAAGCATCCGGAACGCGTGATCGAGAAGGCCGTCCACGGCATGCTGCCGAAGACCGCCCTCGGGCGGCAGGTACTGCGCGGGAAACTGCGCGTCTACGCCGGCCCCGACCATCCGCACGCGGCGCAGCAGCCGACGCCCCTTCCCATCAAGCAGAGCGAGACGAAGTAATGGCCGACACGACGACGATTCACGCCATCGGCCGCCGGAAAGAGGCGGTCTGCCGCGTCTATCTGAAGCCCGGCTCGGGCAAATGGGACGTCAATGGGCGCACGCTCGGCGACTACTTCCCGCGGCCGACGCTGGTGTCGGCCATCCAGCAGCCGTTCACGGCGACCGACACGCTCGGCCGTTTCGATGTTCGGGCGAAGTGCGAAGGCGGCGGCCAGAACGGCCAGGCCGGCGCGCTGCGCCTCGCGGTGGCCCGCGCCCTCGTCAAGGTGGACGAGGAGCACCGCCGCAAACTGCGCGACCTCGGCCTGCTCACCCGCGACGCCCGGGCGGTGGAGCGGAAGAAGCCGGGCCGTCCGAAGGCACGCAAGCGGTTCCAGTTCAGCAAGCGCTAGTCGCGACCTGCCGGGACCGGGCCGGAAGCTTCGGGCTTCCGGCTCCGGCATCCGGCCGGCGACTGGCGGGCAGTTCATCTCACACGCTCTCCCGAGCCCTCGCGGGTGCCGGCTTGCCGGTTCGCGACGGGCGCTGACGGAAGCGGACGACCAAACCAAATCGAGGGACCATCCGTACCATGCCTGATTCGCAGCTCACGCTCGAGCAGTTGCTCGCCGCCGGTGTCCACTTCGGCCACCAGACCCGCCGTTGGAATCCCAAGATGCGCCGGTTCATCTTCGCCGAGCGCAACGGCATCCACATCATCGACCTCCAGCAGACGCTGCGGCAGCTCGAACTGGCGCAGAAGCTGGCCCGCGAAGTCATCGTGCGCGGGGAGTCGGTGCTCTTCGTGTGCACCAAGACCCAGCTCGCCGGCCTCGTCAAGCAGGCCGCCGAGAGCTGCGGCGCCCAGTACATCACCGAACGCTGGTTGGGCGGCCTGCTCACCAACTTCCAGACGGTCAAGAAGCAGTTGCGCCGGATGAAGGAACTCGAGAGCGGCTCGGAATCGGGCGGTGAGTTCGAGAACTACACCAAGAAGGAACAGCTGATGATGTCGCGGGAACGCGACAAGCTGACCAAGTACCTCGGCGGCATCAGCGGCATGACGCGCCTCCCCGGCCTCCTGTTCGTGGTCGACTCCAAGAAGGAGCGCATCGCGGTGGCCGAAGCGAACAAGCTCAACATTCCGATCATCGCCGTGGTCGACACGAACGCCGACCCCGATCTGATCACGGTGCCGATCGCCGGCAACGACGACGCGATCCGGTCGGTGGAGTTGATGGCCAACGCCATCGCCGCGACGATCTCCGAAGCGCGGCGCGAGGCGCCGGCGCGCGAGGAAGTCGAGGAGGGCGAGAGCTACACCTACAGCTCCGACCGCGGGGCCGAACCGGCCGAGGGCGAAGCCGAACGCAAGCGCCGCCGCCGTCCGCGGCGCCGCCGCGCCAAGCCCGAAGCGATCGCCGCGCGTCTCCGGACCTCCGGCGAAGGCGGAGAGGCGGGCGAGGGAGAGCCGGCCGCCGAAGGCGGCGACGCGACGCCGGCCGAGAGCGCCGACGCGACCGTTACCGAATAGCACCGGACCGGCGGCCCGCGGGGCCACCCGGTCGCGGCGCCTGCCGCAGTAATTTCGACAGACGCCGCCGGCTTGCGCTGGCGGCGTTTCCACGACTCAGACCGTAGGACGGAACACGACATGGCTACGTTCAGTGCAAAAGACGTCCAGACGCTGCGCCAGCGGACCGGCGCCGGCATGATGGATTGCAAGAAAGCCCTCGACGAGACGGGGGGGAACATCGATCAGGCCGTGGAGAACCTCCGCAAGCGGGGCGTCGCCAAGGCGGAGAAGCGTGCCGGCCGCTCTACGAGCGAGGGCATCATCGGCCACTACATCCATCACAACGGGCGCGTCGCCACGCTGGTGGAGTTGAACTGCGAGACGGACTTCGTGGCTCGCACCGAGGATTTCAAGGATCTGGCGCGGTTCATCGCCGAGCACGTGGCGGCGAGCGCGCCGATCGCCGTCGACAAGGACGGCATCGCGGCCGACACCGTGGCGTCGGAGCGCCGGATCGCCGAGGAGCAGACCCGGGCGTCGGGCAAGCCCGAGGCGATGATCGAGAAGATCGTCGACGGCAAGATGGAGGCGTTCTTCAAGGAAGTGACGCTGCTCCATCAGCCCTGGGTGCGCGAGCCGAAGAAGACGATCGGCGACCTCGTCAAGGAAGTCTCCGCCAAGACCGGCGAGAACATCCAGGTGAAGCGGTTCGTCCGCTTCCAGCTCGGCGGGGAATGACCGCCATGGCCGAACTCCGCTATCCGCGCGTGCTCATCAAGCTGTCCGGCGAGGCGCTGGCCGGGAAGGTGGGGTTCGGCTTCGATTTCGATACCATCGACCGGCTGGCCGATGAGGTCGTCGCCGTCATCCGGATGGGCGCCACCGTCGGCATGGTGATCGGCGGCGGCAACATCGTGCGCGGCACCATCCTGTCGAAGATGGGACTCGACCGCGTGACGGCGGACTACATGGGCATGCTCGGCACGGTGATCAACGCGCTCGCCGTGCAGGACGTGCTCGAACGCAAGGGCATCGACACGCGGGTGATGACGGCGATCCGCATGGAGGAGCTGGCGGAGCCGTACATCCGCCGGCGCGCCCTGCGCCACTTCGAGAAGGGACGCAGCGTGATCTTTGCCGCCGGCACCGGCAATCCGTACTTTTCCACGGACACCGCCGCCGTGCTCCGCGCCATCCAGATCAAGGCCGACCTCATCATCAAGGCGACGAGCGTGGACGGCGTCTACTCGGCAGATCCGCGGCGGGATCCGTCGGCGACGCTGTACGAGGAAATCAGCTACCGCGACGTGATGATCGAGGAGCTGAAGGTGATGGATCAGACGGCGGTGACCCTCTGCAAGGAGAACGAACTGCCGTTGATCGTTCTCAACATTCATCGACCGGGCGCGATCGCGCGTGCCGTGCGCGGGGAGCGCGAAGGGACACTCGTCAAATGAGCACAATCCAGGACATTCAGAAGGAATGCCGGAGCGCGATGGACAAGGCGCTCGAGAACGCCCGGCGCGAATTCGCGAACATCCGCTCGGGCAAGGCGTCGCCCAACATGCTCGACTCGGTGCGCGTCGAGATGTACGGGACGCCGATGGCGATGAACCAGGTGGCCACCGTCGCCTCGCCGGAGCCGCGCCTGCTCATCGTGACGCCGTTCGACAAGAGCCAGAGCAAGGTGGTCGAGAAGGCGATCCGCGACGCCGGGCTGGGCCTCGAGCCGTCGAATCAGGGCACGTTCATTCGCGTGCCGCTGCCGCAGATGAACGAGGAGCGCCGCCGCGAGCTCGTGAAGGTGGTGCACAAGCTGGCCGAGGAGGGGCGGATCGGCATCCGGCACGCCCGCACCCACGCCCGCGACGGCTTCAAGAAGCTGCAGGGCGTATCGGAAGACGACGTGAAGCACGCCGAGAAGGACGTGCAGAAGCTCCACGACGACTATATCCATACCGTCGACGAGCTGATCAAGGCGAAGGAAGCCGAGATCATGGAAGTCTGAGCCGGAGCCTTCGCGTCGTGCCCGATGCCACCGCCGCCGAGCTGCTCGGTCAGATCCGCCTGCACGGACGGATCCCGCGGCACGTGGCCATCATCATGGATGGCAACGGCCGCTGGGCGCGGGGACGTGTCATGCCGCGCACGTACGGACACCGGGCCGGCATGCAGTCGGTGCGGGACGTCGTGGAGGGGGCCATCGAGGTCGGGGTGGAGTGCCTGTCACTGTTCGCCTTCTCCAAGGAGAACTGGCACCGGCCCAAGCTCGAAGTCTCGGCGCTCATGTCGCTGCTCGAGGAGTACATCCAGCGCGAGGCCGATGCCCTCGACCAGAACGGCGTCCGGGTGCGTGTATTTGGAGAGACGGAACGGCTCACGCCCCCCGCGGCCGACGCGGTGGCGCGGGTGACCACGCAGACGGCCCCCAACACCCGGCTCGACCTCAACCTGTTCATCTCCTACGGCTCGCGCGCCGAGCTGGTGCGGGCGGCGCGCGCCCTGGCGGAAGACGTCGCGGCCGGCCGGCTGGCGCCGGAGGAGATCGACGAGGCGGCGTTCGAGTCCCACCTCTACACCGCCGGCATGCCCGATCCCGATCTGCTCATCCGCACGTCGGGCGAACTCCGCATCTCGAACTTCATGCTCTGGCAGCTCGCCTACACGGAGCTCTACGTCTCCCCGCTGCTGTGGCCGGACTTTCGGCGTCCGCAGTTCTATGAGGCGATCCTCGCCTTCCAGAACCGGGACCGGCGCTTCGGTCGGGTGCCCGTCTGATGAGCGAACTGACGCGACGCGTGCTGTTCGCCGTGGTCGCTGCCCCGCTGGTCCTGGTGATCCTCGACCTCGGCGGCGCGCCCCTGGCGGCCCTCCTCGCCGTGGCGTCCGCCATCGGCGCCTGGGAATTCTTCCGCCTGGCCCGGAGCGCCGGGAACCAGCCGCTGGACGACATCGGCATCGGGCTCGCCGGCCTCACGCCGCTGGCCGTGCACGCGTCGCATCTGGGACTGTACACGGTGCGCCCGGTGGACGTCCTCGTCATCGGACTCGCCGTGTGTACGCTGGCCCTCTGGATGCGTGGCTCGCAGGGCCAGCCCATGGCCTCGCTGGGTGTCACCTTCCTGGGCGCGCTCTACGCGGGCAGCACGCTGTCGTTCGCCTACCTGCTGCGATACCACGAGTACGCACTCGGCGGACGCCAGGTCACGGTGGCCGGCTGGCCGCTGACCCTGACCGCCGGCGGCGCCCTCGTCGCGCTGCCCGTGGTGCTCACCTGGGTCACCGACATCGGCGCCTACGCCTTCGGGCGGCTGCTGGGCCGCCGGAAACTCATGCCCAGCGTGAGCCCGGGAAAGACCGTCGCCGGCTCGGTGGGTGGCGTGCTGTTGAGCGTGCTGGCCACCTACTTCTACGTCCACGCCGTGCTGCGGCCGATCGCGCAGCTGGGACTCACCCCGTTCGGGATCGTGGTCCTCGGCTGCCTGATCAGCGGCGCCGCGCAGGCCGGCGACCTGTTCGAATCGCTGCTCAAGCGTGAGGCCGGAGTGAAGGACAGTTCCCAACTCATTCCGGGACATGGCGGCCTCCTGGACCGGCTCGACAGCCTGTTCTTCGTCCTCCCCGTGGCCTACCTCCTGCTCGGCCTGCTCCTCGTTCCCGCTCCGGTATGACGCGTCGGGGGGTCGCCATCCTGGGGTCCACGGGTTCGATCGGCACCACGGCGTTGCGCGTGCTCGCCCGCCACGGCGACCGGTTTCGCCTGCGGGCCCTGACGGCGCACTCGAACGCCGCGCGGCTTGCCGAGCAGGTGCGCGATGGGGAGCCCGGGTTCGTGGGGCTGGTGGAGGATGGAAGGGACGTTCCGGCGGATTGGTGCCGCGGACCGGCGTGCCTGACGCAGGCCGCCGTGCGCGACGACGTGGACATCGTGCTGAACGCCGTGGTGGGCTCGGTGGGACTCGACGCCACCCTGGCCGCGCTCGAGCGGGGCAAGCGCGTGGCGCTGGCCAACAAGGAGACGCTGGTGATGGGCGGGCACCTGGTGGCCGAGGCGGAGCGCCGGGGCGGCGGCACGGTGGTGCCCGTGGACAGCGAGCACAGCGCCGTGCTGCAGTGCATTTCCGGCCGTCCCGGCGTGCAGGTGCGCCGGATCATCCTCACCGCATCGGGAGGCCCGTTCCGCGAATGGCCGCGCGAGCGCCTGCGCGCGGCAACACTCGCCGATGCACTGCAGCACCCCACGTGGCGGATGGGGCGGAAGATCACGGTGGACAGCGCGACGCTCGCCAACAAGGCGCTGGAAGTCATCGAGGCCCACTTTCTGTTCGGCCTGCCCTACGACCGCATCGAGGTGGTCGTCCACCCGCAGAGCATCGTCCATTCCCTGGTCGAGTTCGTGGATGGGAGCGTGCTGGCGCAACTCGGCGTTCCGAGCATGGAACTGCCCATCCTCTACGCGCTCACGCACCCCGACCGGTTGGAGGACGGCGGCGTACCGGCCTTCGATCCCGTGACGGCGTCGCCGCTCACCTTCGAACCGGTGCGGACCGACGACTTTCCGGCGCTCCGGCTGGGCGTCGAGGCGGGCCGAGCCGGCGGGGCCGCGCCGGCGGTGTTCAATGCCGCAAACGAGCAGGCGGTCGCCATATTTCTTGAGGGGCGGATCGGGTTCACCGACATCGCGGTGGGCATTGCCGGGGCGCTCGAAACGCTGGGTGCGATGGCCGGCGACACCCGCTTGGCGTTGGATGCGGCGGATGCCGCGGCGCGCCGCCATGTGAGAGACCGATTCGGATGCTAGCGCTCCTCGCTCCCGTACTCGTGTTCGGCCTCGTGATCTTCGTGCACGAGTTCGGACACTTTCTCGCCGCCAAGGCGATGGGGGTCTACGCGCCCCGCTTCTCGATCGGCTTCGGGCCGGCGCTCTGGAAGAGGCGGCGCGGCGAGACGGAATACGTCCTGGCGTTGCTCCCGCTCGGCGGGTACGTGCGCATGGCGTCACGGCATGACGAGACGTCGGCGTTCCTGGAGGGCGGGAGCGAGGAGGAGGGCGGGCTGAAGGAGGGCGAGCCCGGGTACGATCCCGAGGCGATGATGCCGTTCGGGCCCAAGCCCGTGCCCGAGCATCGATGGTTCGAATCGAAGTCGCTGCCTGCCCGCCTGCTGATCCTCTTTGCCGGTGTGACCATGAATGCCGTGCTGGCGTTGGTGGTGGCGATCGGTCTCTCCTTCCATTTCGGCCGGACCGTCGTTCCCACGCGGGTGGTGGGCGCCGTCCGCATCCCCGCCGGCGGAGCCGCCCTGTCGGCGCTGCAGCCCGGGGATACGATCTTCCGCGTGAACGGGGACAGCGTGGGGGATTGGTCGGACGTCCTCAACGATCTGGCGCTCAGCCGGGTGCAGGTCACCTTCGGCACCCAACACGGGGACGTGGTCGTTCCGTTGAACGACTCGTTGACCCCGCTCGCGATCGCCCGCGCGGTGGACTACTGGGTGGCGCCCGTGGTGGATTCGGTAATCCCGGCCGGCGCCGCGGCGGCGGCCGGGCTCCAGAAGGGGGACAGCATCGCCGCGATCGACGGGGTGCCGACCCCCGGATTCGCCGATCTGGTGGACCGGGTGAGCCCGGCGGCCGGGTCGACCCTGGTGTTTTCGGTATGGCGTCAGGGCAAGCCTTTGGAGCTGCGCGTCACCCCCCGGCGCACGCCGGTGACCGATCCGGTGACGAATGCCGTGGACACGCTGGGCCGCATCGGGGTGGCCCAGCGGCAGGACGTGCGTCGCGTGTCGCTGGGATTCGGCGAGGCGGTGGGGATGGGCACGCGGGCGACCTGGGTGATGGGGGGAGCGGTGATCGGGACCGTCCGGGACCTGATCACTCGCAAGGTGTCCGTGAAGGAGTTGGGCGGGCCGATTGCGATCACACGGGCGTCCGTCCAGGCGGCCCGGAACGGGATCGAGAACCTGCTCTACCTGATCGCCCTGCTGAGCATCAACGTGGCGGTGCTGAACCTGCTGCCGATCCCGATTCTCGATGGGGGGCAGATCGTGGTGAACGTGATCGAGACGGCCAAGGGCAGCCCGTTCAGCGACCGGACGCGGGAGAACATCCTCCGGATCGGGCTCGTGGTCATCGGACTGCTCTTTCTGCTGGTGATGTTCAACGACACGCGGTCGTGGTTCGCGGGGCTGTTCTCATAGGGGAACCGTCCGGCCCCTGGGCATCGGGGGCCGGACGGCGCACGACCTGCACGTCCTCCCTTTACAGGGGAGGGGGGTGCCGTTAACTTCATTTGCTGCAACTGATTCGGTTTAATCGTCATACCGCCATTGGGGCGGGGATCATCACGTCATGTCATTTCAGAAGTCACCCGAGATCGCGAAGTACAAGGCCCACGAGACCGACACCGGCTCGACGAAGCTCCAGGTTGCTGTGCTCACCGAGCGCATCAATTACCTGACGGAGCACTTCCGCACGCACAAGAAGGATCATCACAGCCGGCGCGGCCTGCTGAAGATGGTCGGCCAGCGGAAGCGCCTCATGAGCTATCTGCGGCGCACGGATGTCGAGAGCTATCGCCAGCTCGTGCAGGACCTCGGTCTCCGGTACTAGAGTGAGCGTGATGAGCACGCGCGCGGGGAGCCACACTGTGGCCCGCGCGCTTTTTGCATTCCACGAGGCAACAACGCAATGATGCAACGCATCGAGAAGACCTTCGCCGGTCGGAAGCTCGTCATCGAGACGGGCCGGATGGCGAAGCAGGCGGCCGGGTCGGCCGTCGTGCAGTTCGGCGACACGATGGTGATCGCCGCCTGCACCGTGAGCGACAAGGAATCGACGCTCCCCTTTTTCCCCCTGCTCGTCGAGTATCGCGAGAAGACCTACGCCGCCGGCAAGATCCCGGGGGGCTTCATCAAGCGCGAAGGACGCCCGCACGATCATGAGATCCTGGCGGCGCGCGTCATCGACCGCTCGATCCGCCCCCTGTTTCCGGAAGGCTTCAAGAACGAAGTCCAGGTCTTCATCTACGTCGTCTCCGCGGACCAGGAGAACGACGCCGACGTGCTGGCGCTGGTCGCCGCGTCGTTCGCCATCAACGCCTCGCGCATCCCGTTCATGGGCCCGATCGCCGGCGTTCGCGTGGGCCGCGTCCAGGACAACTGGGTGCTGAATCCCACCTTCCAGCAGCTCGAATACAGCGACATGGATCTGGTGGTGGCGGGCTCCGACGACTCGATCGTGATGGTCGAGGGCGGCGCCCTGCAGGTCTCCGAGGATGACGTCGTCTCGGCGCTCGAAGTGGCGCACGGCGGCATCAAGGAACTCATCGCCGCCCAGGTGGAGCTGCTCGGCAAGATCGACCGCCCGGCCAAGATGGAGTGGAAGAAGCCCGAGCGCCCGGAAGGCCTCGAGGCCCGCGTCCGCGAACTGGCCGAGCCGAAGATCGCCGAAGCGATCAACCAGAAGGACAAGCACACGCGGGTCCAGGCCGTGGAGCGGGTGAAGGACGAGGTCGCCGAGCAGTTGAAGGAGACCTATCCCGACAACGGCGGCGACGTGAAGGCGGTGCTCGGTGACGTCGAGTACGAGAGCCTCCGCTCGCAGGTGCTCGACACCAAGCTGCGCGTCGACGGCCGCAAGGCCACCGAGGTTCGCCAGATCACCGTCGATATGGACGTCCTGCCCCGGGCGCACGGCTCGTCGCTGTTCACGCGCGGCCAGACTCAGGCGCTGGTGAGCGTCACGCTCGGCACCGCCAACGACGTCCAGCGGCTCGACAGCATCGACGAGCCCCAGGAGTCGACCAAGTCGTTCATGCTGCACTACAACTTCCCGCCGTTCTCCACCGGGGAAGTGCGGCCCATGCGCGGCACGTCGCGCCGCGAGATCGGCCACGGCAATCTCGCCGAGCGGGCACTGCAGGCCATGCTGCCGCCGTTCGAGGAGTTCCCGTACACCATCCGCATCGTCTCGGACATCATGGAGTCCAACGGCTCGTCGTCGATGGCGTCGATCTGCGGCGGCTCGCTGGCCCTGTTCGGCGCCGGCGTCCCCATGGGCGCGGCGGTGGCCGGTGTAGCGATGGGCCTGATCAAGGAAGGGAAGAAGTACGCGATCCTCACCGACATCCTGGGCACCGAAGACCACCTCGGTGACATGGACTTCAAGGTGGCGGGCACGTCGCAGGGCATCACGTCCATCCAGATGGACATCAAGATCCAGGGGCTCGACCTCAAGATCATGAAGGAAGCCCTGGCCCAGGCGCGCGAAGGGCGCATGCACATTCTCGGCGAGATGAACAAGGCGCTCGAAGCACCGCGCGCCGACCTGTCGCCGTACGCGCCGCGCATCGTCACGATGACGATCAACCCCGAGAAGATCGGCGATCTCATCGGCCCCAAGGGCAAGACCATTCGCGGCATCCAGGACGAGACGGGCGCCGAACTCACGGTGGACGACTCCGGCCTGGTCACGATCGCCGCCGTCGGCGGCGAGGCCATGGAGCGCGCGCGCCAGATGGTGCAGGCAATCACCGCCGAGCCCGTGGTCGGCGAGGTCTACGAAGGTCCCGTCAAGTCGACCACGGCGTTCGGGGCCTTCATCGAGATCATGCCGGGCACGGAAGGGTTGCTGCACATCTCTGAGATGCGGCACGGCCGCACGGAGAAGACCGAAGACGTCGTCAAGAAGGGCGACCGCGTGAAGGTCAAGCTCATCGAGCGCGACGAGCGGGGGCGGCTCCGCCTGTCGATGAAGGCGCTGCTGCCGAAGCCCGAGGGCGCGCCCGACGACGCGGCGCCGGCCGAAGGCAACGGGGCAGGCGCTCCGGCGGACCGCGAGGGCGGCGGGGATCGTGGTGGACGCCGCGGCGGTCGTCGCGGCGAGCGGTCCTCGAGGTCGTGACCGCGCCGGCGCAGCGCGGCGACACCGCGTTTCGCCGAACCGTCCTCGCCAACGGGCTGACCGTACTCTCGGAGCAGATGCCGGGAGTGCGGTCGGTGTCGTTTGGGGCGTGGGTCCGGTCGGCGTCGGTGCACGAACGCGCGGACGAGATGGGGGTGTCGCACCTCCTGGAACACATGGTGTTCAAGGGCACCGAGCGCCGGTCCGCGGCCGAGATCGCGCTCTCGCTGGAGGCGGTGGGCGGTGGGCTGGACGCCTACACCTCGCGCGAACACACGGTCTATCAGGCCCGCGTCCTCGATACCCATCTGGAACTCGCCGCCGACGTGATCGGCGACATGGTGTTCCACCCGGCGCTGCGGGATGAGGATCTGGCGCTGGAGCGCCGCGTCATTCTCGAAGAGATCGCGATGGTGGACGACACCCCCGACGATCTGGTGTTCGAGCTGCACAACGCCGAGTTGTGGGGCGACCACCCGCTCGGATATTCGATCCTCGGCACCCGTGAGACCGTGACGCGGCTCGGCACCGCGGAACTGCGGGCGCTCCACGGACGCGCCTACCACCCGGAGCACATCATCGTGGCCGTGGCCGGCAACGTGGACCACGACGCGTTGCTCGAGGTCCTCGACCGGACCGGGTGGGCGGGCCGGCCGCGTGGCGGTACCCCGCGCCCGACCGTGGGGCCGGCGCCGGAGGTGGGCCCCCGGGTGAGCCACGTGCCGCGCGAGGGGGCCCAGACGCACGTCGTGGTGGGGTCCCGGGCCGTCCGCCACGGCGACTCGCGGCGGCACGCCCTGGTGCTGGTCAGCATGCTCATGGGCGGCGGGATGAGCTCCCGTCTCTTCCAGCGCGTCCGCGAGGAGTTGGGCCTGGCCTACGCCGTGTACACGTACCAGTCGCTGCACGAGGCCACGGGAATGCACGGCATCTACGTGGGCACGGGCCCCGAAACGGCGCCCAGGGCGCTCGATGCCATTCGCGGTGAGCTGCGCCGCCTGGCCGACCACGGGTTGCCGCCGGAGGAGCTGGCCATGGGCAAGGACCAGCTCAAGGGGAATCTGGTGCTGTCGCTGGAGAGCCCCGCCTCGCGCATGTACCGGGCGGCGTCGGTGGCCCTGTACGACGAACCGTATCGCTCGCTCGACGAGTTGCTGGCGATGGTGGACGCCGTGGACGAGGCGGCCGTGGCCGACGTGGCCCGCACGTTCTTCGATCCAGCCGCCCAGACGATTCTCTCGCTCGGGCCCGGCTCCGCGAGCTGACGCGGGGTGGGGGGTGGGCGGCGGCCCGGCCCCGGCGCCCCCCTGTGCGCCCGATCCCGCCGCGCCTTAAGTTTCCCGGCGGCCCCCAGCCGGGCGGCATCTGGGCCGTTCGGGCCGGCCATCCCAACTCGCAACCAATCGAGCCATGAAAATTGGCGTTCCGAAGGAAATCAAGACGAACGAGAATCGCATTGCGCTCGTTCCCGCCGGAGCCGAGGCGCTGGTCAGCGCCGGGCACTCGGTGCTCATCGAAGCGGGTGCCGGTGACGGCAGTGGCTTCGGCGATGAGATGTACACGGGCGTCGGTGCCCGCATCGCCCCCGATGCGGCCACGGTCTGGCGCGACAGCGACATGATCATGAAGGTGAAGGAGCCGATCGAGCCGGAATGGAAGCACATGCGGCGCGGCCAGCTGATCTTCACGTACTTCCATTTCGCGGCCGACGAGCGCCTCACCAAGGCCCACCTCGACAGCGGGGCCATCTGCGTGGCCTACGAGACGGTGGAACTGCCCAACCGCGAGCTGCCGCTGCTAACCCCGATGTCGGAAGTCGCGGGCCGGATGGCGGTCCAGGAGGGGGCCAAGTACCTGGAGAAGCTGTACGGCGGGCGCGGGGTGCTGCTGGGCGGCGTGCCCGGCGTGGCGCCGGCCAAGGTGGTAGTGCTCGGCGGCGGTGTGGTGGGCACCAACGCGGCCAAGATGGCGGCCGGGATGGGCGCCAAGGTGATCATTCTCGACCTGTCGCTGGATCGGCTGCGCTATCTGAGCGACGTGATGCCGGCCAACGTGCAACTCATCCATTCGAACCGGCACAACATTCTCGAGGCCATCGAGACCGCCGATCTGGTGGTGGGCGGCGTGCTGATCGCGGGCGCCAAGGCGCCCAAGCTCATCCGGCGCGAGGACCTGGCCCGGATGCGGGACGGGTCGGTGATCGTGGACGTGGCCATCGACCAGGGCGGGTGCGTGGAGACCATGCATCCGACCACGCACGAGAACCCGACGTTCGTGGTGGACGGCGTGATCCACTACGCCGTGGCGAACATGCCCGGCGGCGTCCCGCGGACGTCGACGCTGGCCCTCACCAACGCCACGCTGCCCTACGCAATTCAGCTCGCCAACAAGGGCTGGAAGCGGGCGCTGACCGAGAATCCGGCGCTGCTCAAGGGGCTGAACGTGGCCGAGGGCAAGGTGACGTACCAGGCCGTGGCCGACGCGTTCGGGTTGCCGTACGTGGAGGCGTCGACGTTTCTGGCGTGATCCGGCAATGGGTCGCCGGTGACGCACGGGGGGCGGGGGCCGGACGGCTTCCGCCCCTTGTTACGGGCATCGATCGGCAAGCGTCTGTAGTGGCGTAGGTTACGATAAGGCAATATCTTGCTGGCGTCGCCCTGCGGCGGTACGTTCGCGGCCTGCCGCCGATGGCCGACCTCTTTTCGCCGCCCTCCGTTCTCACACTTCGGGTCAAGATTACCGGCTGATGCGCTGGCCTTTTTTCAAAGCGGGCTCCCTGTTTCCCGCCAACGCCATCGGTGTCGACCTCGGCACCGCGAATACCCTGATCTACGTGAAGGGTGAAGGCATCGTGCTCAACGAGCCCTCGGTCGTCGCCATCGATCGCGAAACGAAAGTGATCAAGAGCGTCGGGTTGGAGGCCAAGCGGATGTTGGGGCGCACGCCGGACGGGGTGATCGCAGTGCGCCCGATGAAGGACGGCGTGATCGCCGACTTCGACGTCACCGAGAAGATGCTGCGGTACTTTCTGACGCTGATCATCGAGAACCACGTGTTCAAGGTGAAGCCGCGCGTCATCGTGTGCGTCCCATCGGGTATTACGGAAGTCGAAAAGCGCGCGGTGCGCGATTCGGCCATGGGCGCCGGGGCCAAGGAGGTCTTCATGGTCGCCGAGCCGATGGCGGCCGCGATCGGCGTCGGCCTGCCGGTGGAAACGCCCACCGGGAACATGGTGATCGACATCGGCGGCGGCACCACCGAGATCGCCGTCATCGCGCTCTCCGGCATCGTGAGCGACACCTCGATCCGCACCGGCGGCGACGAACTCGACATCGCCATCGTCCAGTTCCTGCGCAAGAACTACAACCTGCTCATCGGCGAGCAGACGGCGGAGCAGGTCAAGATCCAGGTCGGATCGGCGGCGCCGGTGGGTGACGAGCGCGAGATGGACGTGAAGGGCCGCGACCTCGTATCGGGAATCCCGAAGACGGTGCGCGTGCATTCCAGTGAAATTCGCGAGGCCATCCAGGAGCCCGTGCAGCAGATCGTCGACGCCGTGCGGCGCGCGTTGGAGATCACGCCGCCCGAGTTGGCCAGCGACATCGTGGATCGCGGGATCGTGATGACGGGTGGTGGGGCGCTCATCCGCGGCCTCGATCTGCTGCTGAGTCAGGAAACGAGCCTGCCGATTCACGTGGACGAGGATCCGCTCACCTGCGTGGTACGCGGTACCGGTCGGATCCTCGACGATGAGGAGAAGTACTGGTCCGTGCTGAGTAGCTGAGGCCGGGCCGTGGCACGCGCTGCTCGTTCCGGCACCCGGCTCGACATCGCCGTGCTCGCGCTGTGCATCGTGCTCTCGGTGCTCGCCATGGCGCTGCCCGGCCCAGCCCGCGATCCGATCTCCGGCGCCCTGCGCCGGACCCTGATGGCGCCGCTGGTGGCAGTGCAGCACGGCGCCGCGCAGTGGCGCGTCGCCTGGCTGGAGTCGGAGCGCCTGGCGCTCGGCCGCGACACCCTCGCCGCCGCCGCCGACGATGCCAATGCGTTGCGCATCGAGAACACGCGCCTCCGCCGCCTGCTCGGTCTGGGGAGCCGTCTCCAGTGGGGCATCATCCCCGCCGAGGCACTGCAGGAACGCGGGCGCCCCGGCAACGTCATCACTTCGATGGTGCTCAGCGCTGGAACCAACGCGGGCATCTCGACCTACAGTCCGGTCGTCGGCCCTGACGGGGTGATCGGCCTCGTGCAGTCCGCCGATCCGACCACGAGCATCGTGCTGCTGTTCTCCCACCCCGACTTCCGGGTGAGCGCCATGACGCGGGACGGGTCGGTGTTCGGCATCGTCTATCCGCACGCCGGCTCGGGTTCCACCGGCTACCTGCTGGAGCTGCGCAACGTGGCCTTCCGCACGCTCCTCAAGCCGGGCACCGAGGTCATCACCTCGGGGCTCGGCGGCGCCTTCCCGCGCGGCATTCCGGTGGGCACCGTGATCGCCGAGATCAACACCACGGAGGGTTGGTCGCGCACCTACCTCCTGCGGCCGGCCGTCAATCCGGGCGACATCTCCTCGGTCATGGTGATGACCCCCGAGCGCTCACAGCAGGAGATCGGGAACGCCTGGGCGGACAGCGCGTCGGTGGATTCGGCGCAGCACCGCATGGCGGTTGTGGCGGATTCGCTGGCCCGGCACGCGGCCGCCCTGGAAGCGGCGCGCCGCCGCGCGCGCGCCGATAGCGCGCGCCTCGATTCGACACGGCGCCCGGCACCGGGGGGCGGCCAGTGAACGCGGCCGCGACCATCCGGGCCAGTGTGGTGGTGCTCGTGCTCGTCGTGCTGCAGTTCGCCGTTCAGCCGCTGATGCCCTGGCGCGTCTCTCCCGACTTTCTCGTCATGGCGGTGCTGTACGCGGCGGTCCGGATGCGTCCCGGATCGGCCGCCGTGCTGGGCTTCGCGGTGGGCCTGGCCACCGATTCGCTGGCCCTGTCCGGTTTCGGGGCGGGCGCGCTCGCGATGGCGGTGGTCGGCTTCGGCGCGTCGTGGCTCAAGGGGATGTTCTTCGCCGACAACGTGGCCATCTACGCAGCGTTCCTCTTTCTGGGCAAGTGGGCGTTCGACATCGTGTCGGTACTCGCCCAGCATCAGATGTCGTTCGGCGCCCTGATGGCCCAACTCTTCGTCTGGTCGGTGCTGTCGGCGCTGTTCACGGCCGTGGTCGGGGTGGTGGCGATGGCGGTGCTGCGGCCGATCAGTGAGGGCGGCGTGCGGTGAGCTTCCACCCGAACGCCGTGGCGCGCCGGGCCCGGGTGGCGATGGGACTGATCGGGCTGGCGCTCGGCATCCTCGTTCTCGCGTTCTTCCGCACCCAGGTCATCCGCAATCAGGAGTGGGCGCTGCGTTCGGAGGAGAACCGCCTGCGGGAAGTGCCGCTGCCGGCGCCCCGCGGCAACATCTTCGACCGGACCGGCCGCATCATCGCCGAGAACGTGGTCGGGTACACGGTTTCGATTCTGCCCCAGTCCGTGGATTCGCTGCGCGGCACGCTGAAGCGGCTTGCCGAGATGGTGCCGCTGAGCCGCGGCGAGATGGACGCGGCCATCCGGCGCTACAACCGGAGCCCCGTTCGCCCCACGGTGATTCTCCCCGACGCGTCGTTCGACGAGATCTCGGTGCTCGAGGAACACCGCATCGACTTTCCGAACCTCATCATCCAGTCGTCCCCCAAACGGTCGTATCCCGCGGGCGGCGATGTCTCGGCCTTCGTCGGAACGATCGGCGAGGTGAGTGACTCGGAACTGGCGGCGCCGGCGTTCGACGGGTACAAGCCGGGCCAGCTCGTGGGAAAGCAGGGGCTGGAGCGCGAATACGAGTCGACGCTGCGTGGTCTGGAGGGGAGCCGGTTCGTGGAGGTGGATGCCCGGGGACGGGTAGTGCGGGAAGTGGGCGCGCGAGAGGACCTCGAACCGCAGCAGGGCAAGCCGCTGTACACGAACATCGATCTCGACCTGCAGGAATACATCGCGCAGCTGTTCGGCGATTCGCTCACCGGGGGAGCGGTGGCGCTCGAGCCGCGCACGGGCGCCGTACTGGCGCTCTACAGCGCGCCGAGTTGGGATCCGAACCGGTTCGTCGGAGGCGTGTCGGTCGCGTACTATGACTCGCTGCTCAACGATCCGCGTTCCCCGCTCTACAACAAGGCGACGCAGGGCACCTACCCCCCGGGCTCCACCTGGAAGCTGGCCACGGCCGTGATCGGCCTCGAGGACAGCCTCGTGAACATGGGCGACCACATGCCGCAGCCGTGTACGGGGCGGTTCTACTATGGCGATCGCTACTGGCACTGTCACGACCTGAACGGGCATGGCGATCTGACGCTCAGCGAAGCGATCGAGAAATCGTGCGACATCTACTTCTACCAGCTCGGCCTCCAGATCGGCCTCAAGCGCCTCATCGCCGGCGGCGTGAAGCTGGGGTTCAGCTCGCCCACGGGAATCGATCTGCCCGAAGACAGCCGGCCGCGCTTCCCGGATCGCCAGCAGTACTTCGATCAGAAGTACGGCCCACGCGGATGGACCCCGGGGGCGACGGTCATGAACATGGCCATCGGCCAGGGCGAGGACGCCCAGACGTTGCTGGGGATGGCCAAGTTCTACACGGCGCTCGCCGAGAACGGGGTGGAGGCGACGCCGGAGGTCGCCACGCAGCCGCCGAAACTGCAGCGGATCTTCACGCTCGACGACACGCAGTTGCGGAATCTGCGCGACGCGCTCGAAGGGGTGGTGGCGACCGGCGGCACCGCCGCGAGTGCGCGTATCAAAGGCGTGCAGCTGGCCGGTAAGACCGGCACGGCGCAGACCGGCGTCCGCCGGAAGGGCGTGGAGTTGAACCACGCCTGGTTCGCCGGCTTCGCGCCGGCGGACGATCCCAAGATCCTCGTCGTCGTGATGATCGAGTTCGGCGGGGAAGGCCCCCGTGCCGCGCGCCTCGCATCATCGATCATCGGTCACTACCTGAAGGCGAACGTGACCTCCCTCGTGGAGACCGGCGGATGAGCGCCGCGCGGCGGATCGCGGTGGACTGGCCGCTGGTCATCGTGGCGCTGGTGCTGTCGGCGTACGGGATCGCGGTGGTGTATTCCGCGGGGCAGACCGACGTTCCCACGGCCGTGGCGCACGTCTACCGGCAGCAGATCATCTGGTTCACGCTCGGCATCATCGGGGCCTTCGCGGTCAGTCGAGCCTCGTTGCGTCTCTTCGAATGGGCGACGGTTCCCGCCTACGTGGGCACGATCTTCGTGCTCTTCATGCTGTTCTTCTTCGGCAAGGGGTCGGGCACCGCCGCCGGCACCAAGAGTTGGCTCGTAATCGGGGGTGTACGGCTCGGCCAGCCGTCGGAGTTGGCCAAGATCACCGTGGTCATGATGCTGGCCAAGGTGCTCGCCGCCAACCGGGAGGCCCCCAAGTCGCTGATCGAACTGTGGAAGCCGGCGCTCGTCGTCGGGATTCCGTGGATCGAGATCATGCTGCAGCCCGACCTCGGCACCGGCATCGTGTTCGTGGGCATCCTGTTCCTGATGCTCTTCTGGGCCGGGGTTTCGTGGGAGCTGCTGGTGCTGGTCGCCAGCCCGGTGATCAGTCTCGTGCTCGCGTTCAGTACGAGTCTGTGGGGGGCGTGGTTCCTGCTCCTGCTGGCGCTGGTGCTCTGGTACAAGCCGTATCTGTGGGAGAGCGTCTCGGTGGTGACCGCGAACGTGATCGCCGGCGTCGTGGCGCCGCTGCTCTGGGATCATCTCGGGGCCTACCGGCAGTCCCGGCTGCGGGTGTTCCTCGATCCGAACAGCGATCCCCTGCGCACCGGATACCACGTGATCCAGTCGCAGGTGGCGATCGGATCGGGCGGATGGCTGGGGAAGGGTTTCACCATGGGAACGCAGAAGCGGCTGGCGTTCCTGCCAGAGCAGCACACCGACTTCATCTTCTCCGTGGTGGGGGAGGAACTGGGGTTCGTCGGCGTCGCCGTGGCGCTGGCGCTGTTCGCGTTTCTCTTCTACCGCGTGGTCCGGGTGGCCGCCCGGGCCAGCGATTCGTACAGCAGTCTCGTCGCCTTCGGCCTGCTCGCGATGTGGTTCACGCACGTGGTGGAGAACGTCGGGATGACGTTGAACCTGACGCCGGTCACCGGCATCCCGCTGCCCTTCTTCAGCTACGGTGGGTCGTTCATGTTCGCGAGCTGGCTGGCGGTGGGGATCCTGGCTCGCATTTCGGGCGAGGGGCGGGGCGCCGGCGCCGGGCCGGGGCAGGTGGCCCTCTAGGCCCCAGGCACTTCCCCCGCCGCAGGGGTGCCCCCAGATTTGGGGAATGGCTTGGTTCCGGAAGGAGAAGAAGCCCCGACAGCCGCGGCGAGAAAAGCTCGAGATCCCGGCCGACGTCTGGGAGAAGTGCGAGGCCTGCGGCCACACGGACATCCGCGAGAAGTTCGTCCGCAACCTCAACGTGTGCCCCAGTTGCGAGCACCATCGGCGCATCCGGGCTCACGAGTACGCGGCCATTCTCCTCGACGAGGGCACGATCGAGGAATTGGAGATCGATCTCCGCTCCACCGATCCGCTCGGCTTCCCCGAGTATCCGGCCCGGCTCAAGAAGGCGCTCAACAACGCCGGGGACACGGACGCGATTCTCGCCACCTCGGGGATGATGGACGGCGCCCCCGTCAATCTCGGCGTCATGGACTTCGCCTTCATGGGCGGTTCCATGGGATCGGTGGTCGGGGAGAAGATCGCCCGCCTCGGCCAACGGTCGCTGGAACGGAAGTATCCGCTGGTCATCGTCTCGGCGTCGGGCGGCGCGCGGATGCAGGAGGGCGTCCTGTCGCTGATGCAGATGGCGAAGGTCTCGGCGACGCTCGCGCAGTTGGCCGAACGGCGGATTCCCTACGTCTCCGTGCTCACGAACCCCACCACCGGCGGCGTGAGCGCGAGTTATGCCATGCTGGGCGACGCGATCATCGCCGAACCCGGTGCGGTGATCGGATTCGCGGGGCCACGCGTGATCAAGCAGACGCTCGGCCAGGACCTCCCCCAGGGATTCCAAACCTCGGAATTCTTGCTCGACCACGGCATGCTGGACACGGTCGTGCATCGCAAGGACCTCAAGCAGACGGTGAGCCAGCTGCTCCGTCACATGACCGGGAAGCCGGCGGCATCGGGGTGGACGTCGACCTGACCCAGTACCAGGACGCGCTGCAGTACCTGTTCGCGCGGACCACCGGCGGCTACAAGTTCGGCCTCGAGCGTACCGAGACGCTGCTCGCCGCGGTCGACAATCCCCATCGTGCGTTTCCGGTGCTCCACGTGGCCGGTACCAACGGCAAGGGGAGCGCCGTGGCCACCGCCGCCGCCCTGCTGCGCGGCAAGGGGATGCGCGTGGGCGCCTACACGTCCCCGCACCTGGTGGACTTCCGGGAACGGATCACGGTGAACGGCGCGGCCATTCCAGGCGCGGAGGTCGTGGCATTCGTCGATCGGTGGACGCCGCTGGTGGAGGAGATCGGAGCCACATTCTTCGAAGCGACGACCGTGATGGCGTTCGCGCACTTCCGCGATCAGCGCGTGGACGTGGGCCTGATCGAAACGGGGCTGGGCGGCCGCCTCGACACGACGAACGTGGTCGACCCGGTCGCGGCAGGGGTGATCTCGATCGGCTTCGACCACATGGAATACCTCGGGGAGACGCTGGACGAGATTGCCGCCGAGAAGGCGGGGATCTTCAAACGCGGACGTCCGGCGGTGATCGGCGAGCCCGATGCGCGCATTCGCGAACTGCTCGCCGAACGGGCGCGCGCGGCCGGGGCATCGGACGTGCGCGTCGTCGCCGAGCGGACGCGCGTAGACGAATTGACGGTGGACGCACACGGTACGGAGTTCGTGTTGAGCGCGCTTGGCGACCGGCGCCGCTTGCGCACGCCGCTCACGGGCGTGCACCAGGCGGCGAACCTGGCATTCACCCTTGAATGGCTCGACGCAGCGGGGCCGCCGTTCGCCGTCACTCTGGGCGACGCGGGGCGGCACCTCGCCGATATCTCCATTCCCGGGCGCTTCCAGCGGCAGGGGAAGTACCTGTTCGACGTCGCGCACAACAGTGACGGCGCACGGGTGCTGGCCGAGACGCTGCGCCGCGTCGACCCGCCGGGGCCGGTGGTGGCGGTGGTCTGCGCCCTGCGCGACAAGGACTGGCACGATATGCTGCTGGCGCTCGCTCCGCGCGTGGCCCGGTTCGTATTCACCAATGCCCCGACGGCGCCGGAGAGCCGGGCGTGGGACCTAGCGGAGGTGGGCGCCTTCGCGCGCGAGCAGGGGATCGCCTTCGATGCAGTGCCGGAGTTCCAGCAGGCGCTGGCGCTCGCCGACGCGGAGGGGGCGACGGTGCTGGTGACGGGCTCGTTCCACACGGTGGGGGACGCCATGGCGCGCCTCCAGTCCGTGCCGCAGCCGTTGTAGGGAAGCCGCCCCGCGGGCTTCGCCGGGGGACCGGACCGGGGGCGCGGAGGCGGAGCCGGCGCCAGGGAAAGCACGCTGCCGCTTGCACGTATCTCCGCTTCCCAAATAGGTTTAGGGATGGCCAAAGGTGCTCTCCCAGGTTTCCGGGATTTCTATCCCCAAGAGTTCGCCGAGCGCGCCTTCATCGTGCAGGCGTGGCGCGACGTGGCGCGCCGGTTCGCGTTCGTCGAGTACGACGGTCCGCCGCTGGAGCCGCTGGAGCTCTATACGAAGAAGAGTGGCGAGGAGATCGTCGGCCAGCTCTACAACTTCACGGACAAGGGCGGGCGCGAGGTGTCGCTGCGCCCCGAGATGACGCCCACCTTCGCGCGCATGGTCGCCGCCAGGGCGAACGCACTCCGCAAACCGGTGCGGTGGTTCTCGGTGCCGCAGCTGTTCCGCTACGAGCGCCAGCAGAAGGGCCGGCTGCGCGAGCACTTCCAACTCAACGTCGACATCGTGGGCGAGGCGGACGTGACCGCGGACGCCGAACTCCTGGCGGTGGCGGTCGAGATCATGCGTAACGTCGGCCTCACGCAGAACGACGTCCGGGCCCGCGTGTCCGACCGGCGGTTGCTGCGCGCATTGCTCGCCTCGCTCGGCGTGACCGGCGAGCAGGAGCCCGCGGTGTTCGCGGTGATGGACAAGATCGAGCGCCAGCCGCTGGAGATCTCGCGCGAGAAGCTGGCCGCGGCCGGGCTCGCCGCCGGCGTGGTGGACCGCATCGTCGCGCTCAGCGGGCGCGTGTCGCTGGATGGGCTTCGCGCCGAGTACGGCGCCGACCCCGCGGTGGCTGCCTGCCTGGACGAACTCGGCCGCTACTTCGCGATGCTCGCCGCGCTGGGCGTGGACGGGTGGGTGGATCTCGATCTCAAGATCGTGCGCGGCCTCGCATACTACACGGGCATCGTGTTCGAGCTGTTCGACGCCCACGGCACCTTCCGGGCGATCTGCGGCGGGGGCCGGTACGACCAGCTGTTGCAATCGCTGGGCGGCGTGGATCTTCCCGCCCTCGGGTTCGGGATGGGGGATGTGGTGCTCGGCGAACTGCTCCGGGAGCGTGGGGTGATGCCCACCTCGCTGCCCGGCCCGGATTTCTGGGTGGCCTACGGCGACTCCCACCAGCTACCCGAGGCGATGCGGCTGGCGCAGGCCCTCCGGCGCTCCGGCGCGAGTGTGGAATACGCCCTGCGGCCGCAGCAGCTTGGCCGCCAACTGAAGGCGGCCTCGGCGGCCGGAGCCCCGCAGGCCGTGATCGTCCGCGAGGACGGCACCCTGATCCTCAAGTCCCTCGTCTCGGGCGAGGAGCGAACCGTTAGATTGAGCGAGGGCCGGCTGGTCTGACCGGACCCTTCCCACTCCTCCCTGCGCATGGCTGACGACAAGAAGCTGACACCGCGCGCGCAAGACTTCAGCGCGTGGTACAACGAAGTGGTGCTCAAGGCCGAACTCGCCGATTACTCGCCGGTTCGCGGCTGCATGGTCATCCGTCCCTCCGGCTACGGCATCTGGGAGCGGATGCAGCGGGCGCTGGACGACCAGTTCAAGGCCACCGGCCACCAGAACGCGTACTTCCCGCTGTTCATCCCCCAGAGCTTCCTGGAAAAGGAAGCGGCGCACGTTGAGGGGTTCGCGCCCGAGACGGCGGTCGTGACGCACGGCGGGGGAAAGAAGCTGGAAGAGCCGCTCATCGTCCGGCCCACCTCCGAGACGATCATCTACGCGATGTTCGCCAAGTGGGTGCAGAGCTACCGCGACCTGCCCCTGCTCATCAACCAGTGGGCCAACGTCGTCCGCTGGGAGATGCGCACGCGGCTGTTCCTGCGCACGCTGGAGTTCCTCTGGCAGGAAGGGCATACGGCCCACGCGACGCACGATGAGGCGGAAGCCGAAGCCCGCAAGATGCTGGGCGTGTATCGCGATTTCATGGAGGGCTGGATGGCGATGCCGGTGGTCACCGGCCGCAAGACCGACTCCGAGCGCTTTGCGGGCGCGCTGCGCACCTACTCCTGCGAGGCGATGATGCAGGACAACAAGGCGCTGCAGGCGGGGACGACGCACAACCTCGGGCAGAACTTCGCCAAGGCGTTCGACCTCAAGTTTCAGGCCGAATCGGGGAACATCGAGTACGCGTGGAACACGAGCTGGGGCGTCTCGACCCGGTTGGTCGGCGGGCTCGTCATGACCCACGGCGACGACGTCGGGTTGCGGGTGCCGCCGCAACTCTCGCCCATCGAGGTCGTGATCGTTCCCATCTACAAGACCGACGAGGACCGGGCGAAGGTGCTCACGGCGGCCGAGAAGATCGTGGCCGGCTTTGCGGAGTGGGAGCGTCGCGAGCCGGGGCGGCTGCGCGTGCACATCGACGCCCGCGAGGGAATCAAGCCGGGCGCCAAGTACTTCGAGTGGGAGCTGCGGGGCGTGCCCGTGCGGATGGAGATCGGCCCCCGCGATCTGGACAAGAACCAGGTCGTGCTCGTCCGGCGCGATACCCGGGAGAAGCGGCCGGCGTCGCTGAACACGCTCGGGGAGGACGTGGCGGAGTTGTTGTCGCGCATTCAGGCGGACATGCTGATTGCGGCGCGGGAGCGTCGCGAGCAGCACAGCATCCGCGAGGCGATCACGTACGACCGGTTCCGCGACGTGATGGACGGAGAGGGGGCATTCGTGTACGCCGGCTGGTGCGGGGACGCCGCGTGCGAGGCGCAGATCAAGGCCGACACCAAGGCGACGATCCGCGTGTTGCCCGACGAGGAGTTTCGCTCGGCGGAGGCGCCGAAGTCCTGTCTCAGGTGCGGGCGTCCGGCCAGCGCCGAGGCGGTATGGGCGAAGGCGTACTGACGGCGGGGTTCTCGCGCGTCGAGGGGGAGCTGCACGCCGGGGGCGTGTCGCTGGCGCGGATCGCCGCCGAGGTCGGCACACCGACCTTCGTGTACGCCGCGGATCTTATCCGCGAACGGTATCGCGCCCTCGATGTGGCGCTCGCCGGCGTGGAGCACCGCATCCACTACACGCTGAAGGCGAACTCGAATCGTGCCGTGCTGCGCACGCTGCGCGACCTGGGCAGCGGCGTGGATGTGGTGTCCGGCGGCGAGTTGGTGCGGGCCCGGCGCGCCGGCTTCACCGCCGGCGACATCATCTTCGGTGGCGTCGGCAAGAGTGACGACGAACTGCGAGAGGCGGTGGCCGCGGGGGTGGCGCTGATCAACGCCGAATCCGAGGCCGAGGTGCGGGCCATCGGTGCCATCGCCGCCGAACTGGGCGTCGACGCCCGCGTCTCGTTGCGGGTGAATCCCGAAGTCACCGTCGACGCCGCGCACCACTATATCAAGACCGGCGAACGCGGGCACAAATTCGGCATCCCGATCGACGATGCCCTCCACGTGGCCCGCGTCGCGGCGGCGCTGCCGGGGGTGACGCTCGCCGGACTCGATATGCACCTCGGGTCGATGCTCACCCACGTGGAGCCGTACCGGCACGGGGCGCGACGGCTGGCGCAGCTCTGTGGCGACATCCGCCGGGCCGGCGTCGCGACCCTGCGCCACCTCGACGTGGGCGGCGGTCTCAGCGTGCGCTATTCGGACGAACGCCCGCTGGACGTCGACGAATTCGCCGCCGCCGTGGTACCCGTGGCGCAGGAGACGGGACTTTCCCTGATCGTCGAGCCCGGCCGGTTCGTCGTCGGGAATGCGGGCGTGCTCCTCACCCGTGTGCTGTACCGCAAGCACAGCGGCGGCAAGGAATACGCGGTGGCCGACGCCGGCATGACCGAGCTGTTGCGCCCCTCGTACTACAACGCGTACCATCGGATCGAGACGGTGCGCCGGCCGGGGAGCCAGGAACTGCTGAATGTCGTGGGCCCGGTGTGCGAGTCGGGCGACTTTCTCGCCCTCGACCGGATGATGGACGCGGCCGGGCCGGGCGATCTCCTGGCCGTGTTCGACGCTGGAGCCTACGGCTACGTGATGGCGTCGACGTACAACAGCCGCCGGCGTCCGGCGGAAGTGCTGGTGGACGGTGAGCGATTTGCCGTGGTGACGACCCGCGAGACCTACGACGATCTCGTGCGCCGCGAGGTGGACCAACCCGACTGGAGGACGTGATGCGCGTGGGCGTGATGTCGGATACGCACGACCGGGTGCCGGCGGTGGCGGAACTGATCCGCCAGATGGCGGAGGCCGACGTGACGATGGTGCTGCACGCCGGCGACTTCTGCTCTCCGTTCGTGCTCAGGCCATTCGAGGATTCGCACATGACACTCGCCGGAGTGTTCGGGCGCAACGACGGCGATCCGGAGGGGCTGAGCACGCGGGCCGGCGCCGGGATCGGCCTCGAACTCTTCGAGTCGCCGCACAGCTTCGACGTGGGGGGCGAACGCATTCTCATCGTCCACGACATCGGCGACGTCCAGCAGCGGTCGCTGGAGGCGCACACGATCGTGATCCACGGAGCGACGCACCAGCAGGAGATGAAGACCCGCGGCAGCACCCTGATTCTGAACCCCGGCGAGGGGTGCGGCTGGATTCATGGCACGCCGCAGGCGGCCATCCTCGACCTCGACAGCAAGCACGTCGACTTCCTCTCACTCGACGCGGCGGAGTGGAAACGCTAGCCCGTCGCCTCCCGACCCCGGAACCCGCTTCGTGTCCTCCCGCATCCTGATCATCGATTACGGCTCGCAGTACACCCAGCTCATCGCCCGGCGGGTGCGCGAGGCGCGCGTGTATTCCGAAATCCATCCCCCGTCGCGAACGGCCGCCTGGATCCGCGACTGGAAGCCCACCGGCATCATTCTCAGCGGGGGGCCGAACTCGGTGTACGATGCGGGCGCCCCGACGCTCGACCGCGCCGTCCTCGACGTGGCCCCGGTGCTCGGCGTGTGCTACGGCATGAACCTCATGGCCCATCTGCTCGGCGGCGACGTGTCGCACGCGACGGAACGGGAGTACGGCCGCGCCGAGGTGACGGTGAACGGGGGAGACGCGCTGTTCCGGGGGTTCGCGGCCGGCGAGTCCTTCCCGGCCTGGATGAGCCACGGCGATCAGGTGAAGGCGCTGCCGGCTGGGTTCGTGCCCATCGCCCGCACCGCCAATGCGCCGATCGCCGCGTACCGGCACGAGTCGCGTCCCCTGTACGGCGTGCAGTTCCACCCGGAAGTCGCGCACACCGCCCGCGGCACGGACATCATCGCCAACTTCCTGTTCGAGGTCTGCGGGGCCGAGCCGTCGTGGACGCCGGGCGCGTTCATCGACGAGGAAGTCGGGCGGATCCGGGAACTCGTCGGATCGCAACGGGTGATCTGCGGCCTCTCCGGGGGCGTGGATTCCGCCGTCGCGGCGGCGCTCGTGCACCGGGCCATCGGCGACCAGCTGACCTGTGTGTTCGTCGATACCGGGTTGCTCCGCCAGCACGAACGCGAACAGGTGGAGCGCACCTTCCGCTCCCACATGGGCATCACCCTCGTGACCGTGGATGCCGCGCGCCGGTTCCTCGACGCGCTCGCCGGCGTGGAGGAACCCGAGAAGAAGCGAACCATCATCGGGCATACCTTCATCGACGTGTTCGAGGACGCGACGGAGCAGCATGCGAAGGGCGCCGCGTTTCTCGTGCAGGGCACGCTCTATCCCGACGTCATCGAGTCGGCGTCTCCCACCGGTGGTCCGTCGGTGACGATCAAGACGCACCACAACGTCGGCGGGCTGAAGCCGGACATGAAGTTCAAGCTCATCGAACCGCTGCGCGAGCTGTTCAAGGACGAGGTGCGCAACGTGGGGCGCGAGTTGGGACTGCCGGAGGAGATGGTGGGGCGGCACCCGTTCCCGGGCCCCGGGCTCGCGATCCGCGTACTCGGCCCGGTGAGCGACGCGGCGCTGGATGTGCTCCGCCGCGCCGACGCGATCTACCTCGAGGAGATCCGGGCGGCGGGGCTCTACGACGAGATCTGGCAGGCGTTCGCGGTGCTGCTCCCGGTGCGGAGTGTGGGCGTGATGGGGGACTACCGGACGTACGAGAACGTGGTGGCGCTGCGCGCCGTGACCAGCACGGACGGGATGACGGCCGACTGGTTTCCCTTTCCCCACGACGTGCTGGGCCGGATTTCCAACCGCATCATCAACGAGGTGCGCGGCGTGAACCGCGTGGCATACGACGTGAGTTCCAAACCGCCCGCCACCATCGAGTGGGAGTGACCGCGGCGGCGCGCGGCCCCTGGAGCGCCACGCTCCGGGACCTCGCGGTGCGCCCGGGTGCGATCACACGGGCGGTGCTCGACGGGCGCGGGCAGCGGTACCTCCCGCTCGGACGATTGCTCATCGTGCTCGCCACGCTGTTCTTCCTGCTCACCCTGGTGCAACAGCGGGGAGGGGAAGCGCCGCCCCGCGCCGTGTCGGCATGCACGGAGGGCGCGGCGGCGGACCTCGGCGCGCTGCTCGGGCCGGCGCCGGCCGCCGGGGCACGCGGCGCGGAATCGATCGCCGGGCTGCGCCACTTTGTCGGGGAGTTGTGGTGTGAACCCCGGCGCTTCACGCGCGCCGCCAGCCTGGCCGTGCCCGTGGCCTTCCTGCTCCTCATGCCCCTCTCGGCCGGACTCATGCGGATGGCGTTTCGTCGCGAGATGCCGAAGTTCCGCGACAACTGGACATACGGACTCGAGGCGCACGCGGCGCTGTTCCTGCTGCTGCTCGTCTTGCTGCTGCTCAGTTTGCCCGAGGTGCCGCTACTCGGATTCGCGGCGTCGGTGGCCGGGCTGTTCTACGCCACGTGGAACGTACTCGCCGGCGTCGAACTGGCGTACGGGGTGAGCCCCCGGGTGGCGGTGTGGCGGACGACGGCGGTCGGCATGGTGTACGCCGTGGTGCTCACCGTGGTCGCGACGCTTCTGTTCCTGGCGCTGTTCGGCAGGATCTGAGCGCTCAGGGTCGCGCGGGGAGCGGGGTCCATTCGATGCCGGCGTACGCCGTGCGTCCGGCGACCGGCATGCCCGAGGCGTCGAGGTACCCGGCGCCCGTCAGGTTCCGGAGATCGAGCGTGAGGCGGGCCGCCCGCACCCGATAGCCCAATCGCAGATCGGCGCGGAAGTAGGACGCCTCCCCGGCGCGGCGCGAGTCCAGAAGGTCGAGCAGGAGCTGGAAGCCGTGCACATCGGGAAGGGCGGCGGTGGCCCCGAGCGTTCTGGTGACGGGCCGCAGCGCGTACTTGCCCTGAAACCCGGCGGCTCCGGCGGCCGTGAACGCAAGGCCGCTCGCACGAAGCGTCCAATCGACGCCCGCGAGCTCCTGCAGCTGCGCCGAGACCTCGAGTCCGCGATAGCGCGCGGAGGCGATGTTCATGGTCTGCCAGGGCACGCCCGCACCCGCCCCCGTGGGTTTGGCCCAGTCGATGAGTTCCGACGCCTGCCGGAGGAAGCCCGTGACATCGACCGTCGCGCGGTCCGTGGCCGATGCGCGCACGCCGAGTTCCTCGGCCCAGAATCGCTCCGACTGGAGATCCGGGCTCCCGATGTTGGCGGGATCCACGTAGAAGCGTTCGGTCCACGTGGGCGCGCGAAACCCGCGCCCCAGCGATGCCCGCACCCGGAGGCGCGGGGACAGGGGAAGCGCCCCGGCGATCGACGGCGAGAAGAAGTCGCCGTACGCCGAGCTGTGGTCGCCGCGCACGCCGAGATCGAGGGCCGCGCCTCCGGGCGCCGCCGCGTGCACCTCGGCGAATGCCGCCGAGCGGGTCTCGTCGTGGTCCCCGAGCGGGGGGCTGACCAGCCGGGCGTCGTGGCCCTCCACCCCCACCGCTGCCGCGATGGCGTTGGACGCCGTGTAGCGGGCGGTGACGTCCCCGCCGGTCTGCCAGTTGTCGTGGTGGTTCTGATAGAGCGAAGGGTCGTCGCGCACGAGCGTGAAACGGTCGATGTGGCGCCGACCGTCGGCATTCACGCTCAGCGTCCAGCGGCGCGCCATCGGGGTGACGTACCGCAGCTGCACCGTGCTGGTATGCGTGTCTTCGTACGAGGGGTAGGGCGCGTAGAAGGCGGCGGCGCCGAAGCTGCGCACGCCGAGCCCCACGCCGGCGGACAGCCGGCCGTTGCCCAGCGGCGCGTCGAACCCGGTACGTCCCTGGAAGATCCGAGAGTCGGTGTCCGGCCGGTGGCCGTCCGACCGCGAGTAGTCGGCGCCGGCCTGCAGGTCGATGCCGCCCACGCGTCCCGTGCGGGCCAGCCCGCCCTCCACGGTGCCGAAGCTTCCCGATCGCACGCGGACGACTTCGCTGGACCCACGGTCGCGGGTGACGATGTTGATGACTCCGCCCACGGCATCGGGCCCGTAGAGCGTCGACCCCGTGCCGCGAAGGATCTCCACGTGGTCGATGAGATCGGTGGGCACGGCCAGGTCCAGATCGAAGTGGCCGGCCTGCTCGTCACTCACGCGGGCGCCGTTCACGAGGACCAGCACCTGTTCGATGGACGACCCCCGCAGCGCGATGTCGGCCTGCGCGGGTGAGCGCCCGTAGACGTCCACGCCCAGGTGCGTGGCCAGGATTCGGGCCAGCGACTGACCGCTCCGCGCGCGGAGTTCGCGGCTCGTGATCACGTCGACGGTTCTCGGCGCCGCGGACGCGGAGGAGTCGATGCGGGAGCTCACCGTGACCCGCACGGTGTCGAGGCGAGCTGCGTGCTGTGCCGCTGCACTGCGCGAAAGGCCGGCGACGAGTACGAGCGTGGCGAGCTTGGCGAGCGGTCCGGGGAAACGACGCGCGCGGACGGACATGGCGGCGATGGGGTGGAGTGGGACGGGCGCAAACCGGCGGTCGCACGTCAGAATGCGTGCGGACGACGCGAAGTTCCCGTTACGCGAACGCCGGAAGGCCGGCGTTCAGGCGCTCCGTCCTAGACGCCCTTTTCTTCCAGCAGCGCCAGGAACTGCTTGGGCTCGGTGATTTCGAGGAGTCGCCCCGGCACATCCGGTTCCTTGCTGAACTGGGCGATCTTCCCCAGCACCGGCAGGTACTGGTTGGAGACTTCGAGCGGGGGCGCGACGATGAGGAAGAAGAAGTTCACCGGCTTCTCGTCGATTGCCTTGAAATCGAGGCCGGCCTTCTTGCGGCCGAACGCGACGCGGAGCTTGTTGACCACGAGCGAGCGACAGTGCGGGATGGCAATGCCGCGGCCGATGCCGGTGGAGCCGAGATTCTCCCGGCGTTTGAGCATCTTGAACAGCATGCCTTCCGATTTCTCGTCGAGCTTCAGGAGTCCGATCAATTCCTTGAGGACGTCGTCCTTGTTCTCGCCCTCGATCTCGAGCTTGATCGCGTCTTCGCTGAAGAATTCGCGCAGTTCCATCGAACTCGATCCCCGCCCAGTAGGAGCCACAGCGCTCGCGCGCCAAAATCTCGTAGATGTCGTGAACAGGCGAAGTTAACCGGGGCGCACAAGTCGTGTCAAATAGCGGCGTTGCACCGGTTTCTGGCCTCCGTTAGCTTGCTCCGGATGCCCTTTCCGTTCCCCCTGGACGCCTCCGTCCCCCTCTACCTGGCCCCGATGGCCGGCGTTTCCGAGTCGCCCTTCCGGCGCCTCTGCCGCCGCTTTGGCGCCGACGTGGTGGTGACGGAGTTCCTGTCGGCTGAGGGCATCCGGCGCGAGAACCCGGCGACGATCAACAAGCTGCGGTTCGGGCCCGAAGAGCATCCCATCGGGGTCCAGATTTTCGGGGCGGATCCCGCCGCGATGGGCGAGGCGGCGGCCTTCGTCACCGATGTGTTCCAGCCCGACTTCGTGGACATCAACTTCGGCTGCCCGGTCAAGAAGGTGGTGCGCCGGAACGGCGGCTCGGGATGCCTCAAGGACCTGAACCTGGTGGAGGCCGTGATCCGGGCGGTGTCGCAGGCCACCCACCTTCCCGTCACCTGCAAGATCCGCAGTGGATGGAACGAGGAGATGCGGGATCCGGTGACGATTGCCCTCCGCTGCCAGGACGCCGGAGCGCGGGTGCTCGCCCTCCATCCGCGTACGCGGACGCAGATGTACACCGGAAACGCCCAGTGGGACGAGATCGCCGCCGTGGTCCAGGCGCTCGACATCCCCGTGCTCGGCAACGGCGACATCAAGACCGCCGAGGATGCGGTGCGCATGCATCGCCAGACGGGGTGCGCGGGCGTGATGATCGCGCGCGGGTCGTTCGGCCAGCCATGGGTGTTCGACCAGACCCGCGACCTGCTGGAGGGCCGCCCCATGCGGCCCGCGCCGCCCGTAGAGGAGCGGTTTCGCATCGCCCTCGAACACTCGGCGATGGCCGAGGCGTACGAACCCGACCGTCGGGGCGCGGCGATCGAATTTCGCAAGCACCTCGGCTGGTACGTGCGGGGCCTGCCCGGGTCGGCGGAGCTCCGCAAGAAGCTGCATGCAGTAGAGTCGCATTCCGAGATCGCGGGCATCTTCGAGCAGTATCTGCGCGAGCGCGAGCAGCACGCCGGGGGCCGCGACGGCAGCGGGGAGTCGCGGCTGGAGGCCCTGAGCGCATGATGCGGGGGCGCGTTCGCGATCTGCTCGGACGGGTCGCGGACGGCACGCTCTCCATTGCCGACGCCATCGACGCGCTGACGTTCGAGCCGTACGAGGATCTGGGGCATGCCACGGTCGACCACCACCGGGCGCTGCGGCAGGGCTATCCCGAAGTGATCTTCGGCGCCGGCAAGACGCCCGAACAGATCGTCGAGATTGCCGGCCGCATTGCGGAGCGGGGGGACGGAGTACTGGCGACGCGCCTTGGTGCCGATGCCGTGGAGGCGTTGCGGCAGGCGGTGCCCGGGATGGAGCTCAACCCGGTCGCCCGCACCGGATTTCTCCCCGGCCGCGAACCGCCGGCCTCGGGGCGGGGGACGATCTGCATCGTCACCGCCGGCACGAGCGATCTCCCGGTCGCCGAGGAGGCGGCCGTGACGGCGGCCGCGCTGGGGAACGCGGTGGCCCGGATCACCGACGTGGGCGTCGCCGGCCTGCACCGTCTCCTGGCGCGGCGCGCCGAGCTCTCGAGCGCGGCGGTGGTGATCGTGGTCGCGGGGATGGACGGCGCCCTGCCGTCGGTGGTGGGCGGGCTCGTGGCGGGTCCGGTGATCGCCGTGCCGACGAGCGTCGGGTACGGCGCCGCCTTCGGCGGCCTGGCCCCGCTGCTCACCATGCTCAACAGCTGCGCGGCGGGCGTGACCGTCGTGAACATCGACAACGGGTTCGGCGCGGCCGTGGCCGCGAGCCGGATCACGCACGACTGAGTTCGTTTCTCGAGTCTCCGACCGGGATATGACGACTGCAGAATGGGTGGCGTTGGGCAGCGGCGTTGCCGCCCTCGCGTTGAGCGGATATCAGTACCTCCGCTCCCGCCGGCCGCGGCGTGGCGTGGCGGCGCCACCGCACGTGGCGCCCGTGACGGGTTCGAGCGTGCAGACGCTGATCGAGTCGAATGCCCGCCGCCGTCGCCAGAAGATGCCGTCGGGGCCGCTCACCGATCTGCGAAGCTCCGTCGAGGCCACCAACGACGCGCAGGAGATGCTGCGCGACGCGGCCCACATCACCGAGCAGCTCGTGGACATCCGCGATGGCTGTGGCGCCATCGAGGTCGTGCTGTGGCGGTGGGAGGAGTCCCGCGATGCCCTGATTCCGACGGCCTGGTCGACCCCCGACGTCGATCGTCCCCAGTTCTTCAACCTGCAGGACTGGGGGGCCTTGGCCCGATGGGCCGCCGAGGGCGGGCTGGTGGTGCTGGATCCGGGGGAGAATACGAGCCCGCCCACCTTCGCTGCCGCCCCGTTGCTGGACGACGCGCTGCTCGTCGGGGTGCTCACCATCGCCCATCCCGAGGGCCTCACGATCTCGCGGCAGAAGGCCAAGCAGTGGCTGCCTCGCTACGCCGGCCAGGTGGTGCGGCTGCTCTCCCTGAGCGAGGGACGCCGCGAGTTCGCGCGCCAGATGCGCCAGAGCAGGGCCCTGCTGGCGGCCGTCCAGGAGATCCAGACGCACAAGAGCCTGGAGGCGCTCGCGGCGTCGATTTGCGAGACGGCCCTACTGGTCTCCTCGGCGTCGTCGGCGGCACTCGTGCGGTGGCGCGCCGAAAAGGCGAAGGGCTCGGTGGCGCACACCACCCGGGGCTTTCGGCCGCCGCCATTCCCGATCGACGAAAATACGCTGGTCTACAACGCCTGCCGCGACGGGATGCTGATGTTCATCGACGACGCGTCGCGGGTGGATCCGAAGACCTCGCTGATGAGCGACGGGGATGGGGGCTGGCGTGACGGGGCGGCGGGCATCGTTCCCCTCTCGCGCACCGATCACGTGATCGGGGCCATCGTCGTCGGCTCGACCGAGCCCGGGCACATCACGCAGGACGAGGTCAACAACCTCGCGGCTCTGGGGGCGGTGGCCGTCGGGCCGCTCGAGATGGCCTGGGACCTGGACGAGGTGAACAAGCGCGCGAGTACCGACGGGCTCACCGGGCTCGTGAACCGGCGGGCGTTCGACGAGCATCTTCACCGTCTGCTCAACGAGACCGATCGGTTCGGGCAGCCCCTGGCGCTGATCGTGGGGGACATCGATCACTTCAAGCAGACCAACGACACATGGGGGCACGAGGCCGGGGACGAGGTGCTGCGGCAGGTGGCCGACAAGCTCCGGGAGGGGGTTCGGAACGTGGACGTAATCGCGCGGTACGGGGGCGAGGAGATCGCGATCCTGCTGCCCCAGACGTCGATGGTGGGTGCGGCGGATCTGGCGGACCGGCTGCGGTCGGCGGTGTCGGCGAGGCCGGTGAAGTTCAAGGGCGAGGAGATTCCGGTGACGCTTTCGTTCGGCGTGGCGTCGTATCCGGACGCGGTGCCGATGCGGGAGGGACTGTTCCGGGCGGCCGACCGGGCGCTGTACGAGGCGAAGCGGGCGGGGAGAAACTGTGTAAGGACGGTCGAGGTATCAGCAAGTCAGTAGGCTACTTGCAGTATGCTATATTATGGTGTACTTTAAGTGATGCTGTTGGCTGTCATCTGTGGATGCTGAGCGGTTAGATTACCGGCAGTAGGCAAGATCGGGGGCGACAGGCTTCGACGGGGTAAGTGAAGCTGTGGCTGCGTGCCCAGGTCCTCGGGTTCCTGGTAAAACACTCGGGACATTTTCAACTGCCAACACCAACTTGGCCCTCGCTGCGTAACTTCGTTACGCCGAGTGCTTCAGAGGAAGCCCTCCCGGGGCGGCTTCTGGAGTATCGCAAATCCGGGATGGTCGACTGGCGCGTCCTCCGCCGGTTGACGAGACTCTAGAGGGCTCATCCGGCGGTGGGCGGTTCACCGGCCAGCCGTCGGAAACATCAATCGGTGAGCTACGCACGTAGACGCTGTGGTGGATCTATTCTCGGACCGGGGTTCGATTCCCCGCGCCTCCACTGAACAGGAAGTTCCGAACGGCAAACGGCGCCCCGCAACGGGCGCCGTTTGCTGTTGGTCATGGCCGGGCTCGCTCGGTCGGCCCTCTCGCGGCCCGGCGGTAGCGCCCCGGCGGTTGGCCACGATAGCGGGCGAAGGCCCGGTTGAATGCGAACTCGGACGTATAGCCCACGAAATGGGCGATTGCCTGCACCGTATCGTCCGAGTCGCGTAGTCGGCGCGCGGCCACGTCCATCCGCCAGCGCGTGAGGTAGGCCAGGGGAGGCTCTCCCACTTCCTCCACGAATCGACGAGCGAAGGCGGCACGCGACAGGTGTGCGGCGTCGGCCAGCCTGTCGACGGTCCACGGCCGGCCGGGATGGGCGTGGATGGCGGCGATGACCTTGGCCAGCGCGGGGTCGCGCAATGCGCGCAGCCAGCAGGCGCCGATGTCGTCACCGCGCTCGATCCACCAGCGGACCACATGGATCAGCAACAGGTCGATGAGCCGGGCAACGCCGGCGCGTGACCCGGGGTATCCCACGCCCGTCTCGCCTGCCAGCAACGCGATGACCGCCGTCACCCTGGCGCCGGTGACGGGATCGGCCGGCAAGTGGAGGACCTCGGGGAGCAAGGCCAGCAGCGGGTGCGCGATCTCCTGATCGTAGTCGTAGGCGGCGCAGAGAATTCGCGTGGTTGCACCGGGGCCGCCCAGCACCAGTTCGCCGTCTTCGGTGATGCGTTCGCGCTTCAAGTCTCGGTCGAACGGGATCGTGGCGCCGCGCGACGCCGAGGCCAGCGTGTGGCGAATTCCGGTGGGGAGGAGGAGGACGTCGCCGGCCGCGAGCTGGAGGGGCGGATGCCCCGGAATGCGCAGCCAACAGACGCCCGACGTGACGGCGTGGAAGGACGCTCCCGTGCTGGGAGGGAGATCGAGCCCCCATGGATGCGCGGCGCGTACGCTGGCCATGAGGGCGCCGTGGACGCGGGCGAGGTCGAAGACATCGGAGAGCGGATCCATGGCCAGAATATTGGACCGTGCGTCCACAATATCAAATGATACGAGAGGACAAGACAAGAAAGGGCGTGTCCAAAGCATGTAACGTCTCGACTGGAAGATCTACAATGTTTCCGACAAGCGCCACAGCCGAGACACCGGTTGATGCCGCCAATGCTTCCAGACTTCCACTCGACCCAGGGGTACACATGAACATCTCCGCGTCCATTCCCGTCGTCACCGGCGCCAATCGCGGCCTCGGCCGCGCCCTCGTCGACGGCCTCCTCGCACGAGGCGCCCGCACGGTGTATGCGCTCGCGCGCGACCCGTCGGCTCTGCGCCACGACCCCCGCGTCGTTCCGGTTGCCTTCGATCTCCTCGATGCGACGTCCATTGCCGCTGCCGCCGCGCGCGCCGCGGACGCGACCCTGCTCATCAACAACGCGTCGACGTCCGCGTTCGCCAGTCCGCTCGAGGCGGATCTCCACGACGTGCGGCGCGAGATGGACGTGAACTACGAAGGCACGTACGCGACGATTCGCGCGTTCGTTCCCGTACTCCGGGCCAACGGCGGTGGTGCCATTGTGAATGTGCTGTCGCTGCTGAGTCTTGCGAGCACCCCACCCATGGCCGGCTATTCTGCGTCGAAAGCCGCCGCGCACTCGATGACGCAGGCGTTGCGTCCCGTGCTGAAGGCCGCCGGCATCGCCGTGCACGGGGTCTACCCCGCAGGCATCGATACCGACATGCTGGCGGGCATTGACGCGCCGAAGACGCCGGCCCCACTCGTCGCGGCGGCGCTGCTCGACGGTCTCGCCGCAGACCAGGAGGACATCTTCCCCGATCCGAACGCCGTGGCCATGTCTCAACTCTGGTGGAGTGACCCGAAGGGATTCGAGCGTGCTTTTTCCGGAGCCGCGGCGTGAGTCCGTCAACCACCCGCGTGGTCGAGCAGATGCTCGACCACGCGGCGCACGGGCGATGGGCGTCTCTCCCACAGGTCCTCGCTCCCGACTTCGCGATTATCGAACCGGCGAGCCTTCCGTATGGAGGACGGCACGACGGGGTGGCCGGGTACGTGGCACTCATGGAGCAGATCGGGGCGCTGTTCGCGTTGACCTTCGAACCCGGCGCGCTCCACGCCCTGAGCGACGACGAGGTATTGTTGCGGATGCACGTGACGTTTGTGGCCCGCGCCACCGGACGCTCCGTGCGTCTTCCGGTGCTCGAGCTCCTGCGCGTCCGAAGAGGACGCGTCGAACGCAGCGAGGTGTTCGTGTCCGACACGGCGGCGTTGCTGTCAACGCTTGATGTCTCGCCCGCGGGCTAGCGGCGCCCGCGCCGACCGGGTCTGGGCGCGCCGGCCGTGCGGGGCTATGCTGCAGGCATGCACGCTCCCCCCGTGTTCCTCCAGACGCTGGCGCTGGTGTTCTGCGTCGCCGCCGTCACCACCGTGCTGTTTCAGCGCATGGGGCAGCCAGTGGTCTTCGGGTATCTCCTCGCCGGGATGATCCTTGGGCCGTACATCCCGGTGCCGGTTGCGGCGGACGCCTCCACGGCGCAGACGCTTTCGGAGCTCGGAGTCATCCTGCTCATGTTCTCCCTCGGGCTGGAATTCCGGCTCCGACGGGTGATCCAGATGGGCGTGACGTCGGGGCTGGCGGCGCTCGCCGAGACCAGCATCATGCTCGCCCTCGGCTACCTGGTGGCCGAACTGTTCGGGTGGACGCCCACCGAGGCGCTCTTCGCCGGCGCCGTGGTCGCCATCTCGAGCACGACGATCGTCGCCAAGGCGTTCGCGCGGCACGGCATGCCCCGCGCCCTCACGGACTCGGTGTTCGGCATTCTGATCGTCGAGGATCTGATGGCGATCTTCCTCCTGGCCCTGCTGTCGGCAGTGGCCGTGGGCGGTGGCGTGACGGCGCGCGGGCTGGGGATTACGGGCGTTCGGCTGGTGACCTTCCTCGCCGCCCTCATCGGCGTGGGTTTGCTTCTCGTGCCGCGGCTGGTGCGGGGCGTCGTGCGGCTGGGACGGCCCGAGACCACGCTCGTGGCGAGCATGGGGATCTGCTTCGGGGCGGCGCTGATGGCGCTCGCGTTCGGGTATTCCGTGGCGCTGGGCGCGTTCATCGCCGGCACGTTGGTGGCCGAGTCGGGCGAGGGAGCGGGGATCCAGCGGCTCATCGAGCCGGTGCGCGACATGTTCGTGGCGATCTTCTTCGTGTCCGTCGGCCTGCTGATCGACCCCCGCACGATCGTGGCGCACTGGGGGGCCGTGCTCGCGTTCACGCTCCTGGTTATCGGGGGAAAGGTGCTCGCGGTGTCGCTGGGGGCGTTCCTCACCGGCAGCCGTCTGCGGACCGCCGTGGAGACGGGCATGAGCCTGGCCCAGATCGGCGAGTTCTCGTTCATCATCGCCGGGGTGGGCCTGGCGGGGGGCGCCACCCGGTCGTTCCTGTTCCCGATCGCCGTGACCGTCTCGGCGATCACGACGTATACGACGCCACTCCTGATCGACGTCGCGGGACCCGTAGCCCTGTGGGTGGACCGCAAGCTGCCGCGCCCTCTGCAGACGTTCGTCGCTCTGTACGGATCGTGGGTGGAGCGCCTGCGCACGGCGCCGGTGGCGGGCCGCTCCCGGCTGCGCCGCCTCATGCGCATGCTCCTGGTGGACGCGGCACTGCTCGCCGGCGTGATCGTTGGAGCCGCATCGGAGCTGCAGCGGTTCACGACCATCGTCAACGGATGGTTCGGGCTCTCGGAGACCGCGGCGCAGGCGCTCGTCGTGCTCGGCGCCCTGCTGGTCTCGGTCCCGCTGGCGATCGGTCTCATCCGCACGACGGCGCGGCTGGCCGTGGTGCTCGCGGTGCGCGCGATGCCGGCGGCCAAGGTGGGGCGGGCGGACTTCGCTGCCGCGCCCCGACGCGCGTTCGTCACCGCCCTCCAGTTGGCCATCCTGCTGGCCATCGGGGCGCCGCTGGTCGCCATCACGCAGCCCTTTCTCCCCCGCTACCCCGGGTTCGTGGTGCTGGCCGCGATCGCGATCCTGCTGGGCGCCGCGTTCTGGCGCGGCGCCCGCAATCTGCAGGGACACGCCCGGGCCGGCGCGCAGGTGATGGTGGCGGCGCTGGCGCAGCAGATGGCGGACGGTCCGGTAGACGACACCCTGCAGCAGACGACGCACCGGCTCGGGGTGCTGCTGCCCGGGCTCGGCGAACCGGTGGCGGTTTCGCTGCGCCCCTCGAGCACGAGCGTGGGGCGGACGCTCGCCGATCTGAACATCCGCGGACTGACCGGCGCGACGGTGCTCTGCATCGTACGCGGCACCGGCGAGGAAGAGCAGGCGATCGTGCCGACGGGACACGAACGGTTGCGGGCAGGAGATGTCCTGGCGCTGGCCGGCTCCACCACGGCCGTGGCCGACGCGCGGGCGATCCTCACGCGGGCGCCGGATCTGGAAGACGAGGAGTTCGTCTCTCCGAGTTGATGCCGGCAGCCGGCGGCCGGCCTACTGGAGTTCTTCCGGCGGCAGATCCAACGGTCGCAGCACGGCGTGCGCGACCTCCGGCGGCGTTGCCGGCCGCTTGCCGCGGAAGATGAACTCCGGAGCGAGGGCCACCCCGATGGCCGTCACCGGGAGGATCTGTTGCGCCTGGATCAGGAACGCCACGGCCACGGCGGCGTTGGAGTCGAACCCGAGCGCGGCGGCGGTGAGGGCGTAGACGAACTGGAACACCCCGACGTTGCCCGGCGTGAGGCGGAACAGGAAGCCGATGTTCACGGCGAGCAGGGCCGCCACGGTGCCCGTGAACGTGATCGGAAAGTGCACCGCCCGTGCCGTCATGTGGTATGTGGCGATCTGCAATCCCCAGGCGCCGATGCTCAGCAGCATCGCCGCGACGAACCGCGGCACCGTCGACACGCTGGCGAGCGTATGGGTGAACCGGCGGGCAAAGGCCCGGAGCTTCCCCCGCCAGTTGCTCTCGTCCGTCATCCGCTCCTCGGTCTTCTCGCGGCTGAGCAGGAAGAGCACGAAGAAGCCGAGCGCGGCCAACGCCGTGATCGCGAACGGCCGCAGCGCCGAGATGTGCTCCGGCAGCGGGAGCAGCCAGATGCCGAGTACCAGCATCAACACGTAGCCGCTCAGTTCGAACAGTCGCTCCAGCGCAAACGTGGCGAGAATCTTGGCGCTGGGCACCTTGCTGGCTCGCGACACGAAGATCACCCGTGCGGCCTCGCCGCCGTTGGCCACGAGCACGTTGTTGAGCCCCGCGCCGGCGAAGGTGGCGCGGATGGCCAGCCAGAGGGAATCGGCGCCCACGGGGCGCAGGAACACCCACCACCGCACGCCCTTGAGCCCCAGCGACACGAGATTTACGGCGGCGGCCATGAGCAGCATGCTCGGCGAGGCCGACCGGAAGGCCCGCCAGGTCTCGCCCCACGCCACCCGCCGGGCGAACAGCACGAGGAACGCGAGCACGACCACCCACATCACGACCCGGGCGGCGCGGAGGGCGGCCCGCTTCATGACGCCGGCACGGTGACGAACCGATACCCGCGCGCGGCGAGGTCGGCGGCCACCCTGGGCACCGCGGCCGCGGTCTGCAGGCGGTCGCCCGACGGATCGTACCCGTCGCCGTCGTGCAGCAGCAGGATCGAGCCCGGCCGGGCGCCGGCGATGGTCCGTTGGGCGATCACCTCCACCCCTGGCCGGTCGGAATCCCAGACTCCCAGCGACCACCCGACCACCCGCTCGCCGAGTGAGGCGGCGACGCGATTGACCCAGGGGCTGCGAAAGCCGTGCGGCGCGCGAAAGAGCGCCGGACGCACGCCGCAGGCGTCGGCGATGGCGTCGGAGCCGCGGCCGAGGTCGTCGCGTACGTAGCGGGGGGTCTTGAAGTGCAGCTTGCGGTGGTGGTAGCCGTGGTTCCCGATCGCGTGCCCCTCGTCGCGGACGCGGCGCACGAGGGCGGGCCACCGTTCGGCGTGGCGCCCGAGGATGAAGAAGGTGGCCGGGATGCCGGCCTCACCCAGGGCATCGAGTACGCGGGGGGTCGCTTCGGGGTTCGGGCCGTCGTCGAAGGTCAGCGCCAGCACCCGGTCGCGGGTGGGAAGCCGCCCGAGGGCGGATCCGAACACGAAGCTGTTGCGATAGAACGCACCGTGGGCGGCGAGCCCGGCCGCGGTCACGGCGCCGCCGAGCACCACCGGCGTGATCATCGGGCGACGGCGAGGCGTCCGAGGACGGAGTGGTAGACGCCGAGCACCTGCTCGGTGACACGATCCCAGCCGTAGGGGAGCGATTCCTCGCGGCCGCGCTTGCCAAGGCGGAGGCGCAGGGTCTGGTCGTCGATGAGGCGCACGATGGCGTCGGCAAGCGCATCGATGTCGCCACAGGGCACCATGAGCGCCTCCCGGTTGTTCTCGACCACGTCGCGGAAGCCGAGAATGTCGGAGCAGATGATCGGCGTCTCGCATGCCATCGACTCGAGCAACGTGATGCCGAACGACGCCTTGGTGGTGGGGCAGGCGTACATCGAGCAGTTCGCGTAGTAGCTCGGCCGCCCTTCGAGCACCGAGCCCACGAAGGTGATATCGGGATCCCCGCCGGCGAGCGCGTAGTAGTGGTCGCGGAGCGGACCGTCCCCGACCACCACGAGCTGGGCGGGGCGGCCGCGCGCCTTCACGCGGCGGAACGCCTCGATCAGGGTATCGAGTCCGTTGCGCGGGTCGAAGCGGCCGAGGAAGAGAATCGACGGGACGTCCATCCGGATCTCCGGAGGGTGCGGGGCGTGCGGCGTGAACACGTCGACGTCGATCCCGTTGGGAATGATCTTCCAGTCGGCCCGGAAGTAGCGGTCGAGGGCCACGGTCGTGGAGTGGGACACGGCAATCGCCGCACTCAACTTGTCGAGCCGCTTCTGGAAGTACCGATTGAACAGCGCGTAGCCCCGGGAGTGGTCGAAGTAAGTGTGGAAGGTGCCGACCACCGGTACCTCCGCCTCGTCGATGGCGAGCAGGGGTAGCACGGGGGTGAGCGGCGAGTGCACATGCACGATGTCGTAGCGTCCCGCGCGCAGCACCTGGCGCATCCGGCGGCGCAGGCCGATACCGAGCGTGATCCGGGCCTGCGAGCCGTTCGCCTGTACGGGCTGGCTGCGCCCGATGCGAATGACGTTCGGGAGCTCCTGCGCGCCGGGAATGTGCGACGTGATGATGTCGACGTGATGGCCGCGGCGGCGCGCCTCGCGTGCGAAGAAGTGCACGTGCTCGCACACGCCGCCGAGGTGCGGATAGTAGTACTCGGTGATGAGGGCGATGCGAAACGTCCGGTCGTCCCGCCGTTCGGGAAGATCGGGCAACTGCGGCATCGCCGGGTGCCGGGTGGCGCGCACCGTTCGCCCGGGCAAGCTCAGAATCGGCATGAAGCCGGAAATATACCACCCATGGACGGGGGCCAGGTAGGAAGAAGGGTCCGGGTCGGACGGACGCCGGGGACCCGGCGCCCACGCACATGACGGATACCGCGGACGCGGCGTTTCGATCCGGCCCGGCGGCGGCCCGGGCGGGGCCGCCGCCGGGCCCGGTCAGACCTGGCGCAGGTCGAGCGGGGCCGCCGTGGGGTAGTGTCCCGAAAAGCAGGCGTCGCAGAATCCCGCGGGCCCGTGCGGGACGGCCCCCAGCATGCCCTCCTGCGACAGGTAGCCGAGCGAGTCCACGCCCAGGGTCCGGGCAATCTCGTCGCGGGACATGTTGGCGGCGATCAACTCGTGCCGCGACGGCGTGTCGATGCCGTAGTAACAGGGGCCGGTGATGGGCGGGGAACTCACCCGCAGATGCACCTCGCGGGCGCCGGCGCCCCGGATCATCGCCACCAGACCGCGGGTGGTGGTGCCGCGGACGATCGAGTCGTCTACCATGACGACGCTCTTCCCCTCGATCACCTCGCGCACCGGGTTGTACTTGACCTTGACCTTGGCGTCGCGTCCCGCCTGCGTGGGCTGGATGAAGGTGCGTCCGATGTAGTGGTTCCGGATCAACGCCAGCTCATACGGCAGGCCGCTGACCTCGGCAAAGCCGAGGGCGGCCGAGTTGGACGAGTCGGGGACGCTGAACACGAGGTCGGCGCTCGGCGCCGGGTGTTCCTTGGCGAGTTGGCGCCCCAGTTCGCGGCGGGCCCGGTCCACCGAGCCGCCGAACACGCGGCTGTCGGGGCGGGCAAAATAGACGTACTCGAACACGCACTTCCGGGTGGGCTTCGCCTCCAGCGCCTGGATCACCTGCACACCGTCGTCGTCCACCACCACGATCTCGCCGGGGCCCACCTCCCGCTCGGCCACCGCCCCCACGATATCGAGGGCGCAGGTCTCCGACGCGAACACCACGGCCCCGTCCACGCGCCCCATCACCAGTGGGCGCCAGCCGTACGGATCACGGGCCGCGACCAGCGTATGCCCGATGGCGGCCACCAGGCTGTAGGCACCTTCGAGGCCGGTAAGCGCCTCGGCCATCCGCGCGGCCGGGGTGGGCGCGTGCGACTTGGCCAGGCGGTGGACGATCACCTCGGAGTCGGCGTTCGTGGAGAAGATCGACCCGGCGGCCTCAAGTTCGGCCCGCACCTGCACGGCGTTGACGAGATTGCCGTTGTGCGCGAGCGCGATGTACCCCCCGCGCGACTGCACGAAAATCGGCTGGGCATTCTCGATCGTGGACGAGCCGGCGGTGCTGTAGCGCGTGTGGCCGATGGCCAGGTCACCGGTGAGATGTTCCAGCTCCCGGCCCATCGATTCGCTGACCGTTCCCATCGCCCGGACGATCTGCCCGTGGTTGTCGCCGTCGAGCACGGCCACCCCGGCCGACTCCTGGCCGCGGTGCTGGAGCGAGTACAGTCCCAACTGCGTGAGGCGCGCGGCCGCTGGGGTGCCGCGAATGCCGAAGATACCGCACATGAAATCAGACCGCCGTCGTCTCAGGGGTGTCCGCGGCCACCGACGCCGGCCGCGACATGATGCGAGGGATCGCCTCGAAATACGCGTCGTCGAGCTCGGGGAGCGGGGCGACGATTTCCCGGGGGCCGACCCGGACCACCACCCGGCCACTGTCCTCCACGCTCCCGATGTCCCGGGCGGGCACGCCGTGCTGCTTCGCAAGGGCCATGATCCGCGCGGCGTCCGGCGTCGACACGACGACCCGCGCCTGTGCCTCGCCGAACAGCAGCGCCCGGAGCGGCAGCGACTGCCACGGCGTGAGGTCGACCCGCACGCCCAGTTGGCGCTCCCGTTGCATGATAGCACACTCGGCAAGTGCCACCGCCAATCCACCATCGCTGCAGTCGTGGGCGGAACGGACGGCGCCGGAATCGATGGCCGCCAGCAGGGTTTCGATGAGCGCCCGCTCGGCCGCGAGGTCGCAGGCCGGCGGGGCGCCGGCCACCACGCCGTGCACCCGCTGCAGATACTCGCTGGCGCCGATCGACGCCGTCGGCTCGCCGAGCAGCACCACCCGGTCGCCGACGTGAGAGAACGACGACCGGGTGATGCGGTCGACGCCGTCGATGAGCCCCACCATGCCGATAACCGGGGTGGGATAGACGGCGCCCGCCGGGTTCTCGTTGTACAACGACACGTTGCCGCCCGTGACCGGCGTGCCGAGGGCGTCGCACGCTTCGGCCATCCCGGCCACCGCTTCGCGGAGTTGGAAGTAGACCTCCGGCTTTCGGGGGTTGCCGAAGTTCAGGTTGTTGGTGATGGCCATCGGGCGGCCGCCGGTGCAGGCCACGTTGCGGGCCGCCTCGGCCACGGCGATGCGCGTGCCGACGCGTGGGTCAAGGTAGACATAGCGGCCGTTGCAATCCGTCTTCACGGCCACGGCCCGATCGGAGCCGCGGATGCGAAGCACGGCCGCGTCCCCGCCCGGACCGATCACGGTGTTCGTGCGGACGCTGGTGTCGTACTGACGGTACACCCACTGCTTGCTCGCGATCGTCGGGCTCGCGAGCAGCGTTTTGAGCGTCCACACCGGGTCGGACTCCTCGTGCCGTTCGGGGATCGCATCCACGTCGCGGTTGCGGAGTGCCGAGATCGCCGGGCTCTCGGCCGCGGGCGGCGTGTACGTGGGGCAGTCGGTGACCAGGCGGGTGCCCGGAAATTCGGCGATCACCGTCGCGCCCTCGGTCACGCGGTAGACCGGCTCGGCGATCACCTCACCGATGACGGCCGCCGTGAGGTCCCACTTCTCCAGAATCGCGCGCACCGCGTCCTCGTGTCCCCGCCGGGCGACGACGAGCATCCGCTCCTGCGATTCGCTGAGCAGAATCTCGTAGGGGGTCATGTCCGGCTCGCGCACGGGGACGCGCGAGACATCGATCGTGATACCGACGTCGCCGCGGGCCGCCATCTCGGCGGAAGAGGACGTCAGCCCCGCGGCGCCCATGTCCTGGATGGCCACGATGTGGCCGCTGTTGATCAACTCCAGGCTGGCCTCGAGCAGCAGCTTCTCGGTGAAGGGGTCGCCCACCTGCACGCGCGGCCGCTTGGCTTCGGTGGCTTCCGACAGATCCTCGGAGGCGAACGACGCCCCGTGGATGCCGTCGCGCCCCGTGCGGGCGCCGACGGCGATGATCGGGTTGCCCACGCCCTGCGCCACGGCGCGCATCAACTCCGATTCCTTCATCAGCCCGACGCACATCGCGTTCACGAGCGGGTTGCCGTCGTACGCGGGGTCGAAGACGACCTCGCCGGCCACCGTCGGCACGCCCACGCAATTGCCGTAGTCGCCGATGCCCTTCACGACGCCCGCGAACAGATACCGGACGCGCGGCGAGTCGAGGCTGCCGAAGCGCAGGGAGTTCAGCATGGCAATGGGCCGCGCCCCCATCGTGAAGACGTCCCGCAGGATGCCGCCGACGCCGGTGGCGGCGCCCTGGTACGGCTCGACCGCGGACGGATGGTTGTGCGACTCGATCTTGAATGCCACGGCCAGTCCGTCCCCGATCGCGATCACGCCGGCGTTCTCGCCCGGCCCCTGCAGCACGTAGTCGGCGCTGGTGGGCAGGGTGCGCAGCAGCGGGCGCGAATGCTTGTAGGAGCAGTGCTCGCTCCACAGGGCGCTCACGATGCCCAGCTCCGTGAACGTGGGCGTCCGGCCGAGCATGTCGACCAGGCGGCGGTACTCGTCTTCGGTGATCCCGTGCTCGGCCACGAGGGCCGGCGTGATGGCGGGATCGCCGGGGCGCGGCTGAACGGTCACTTCGTGTGTCTCAGGAGTTCGAGGAGATCGGTGACGACGCGCGTGATCGGATTGGTCGAAGCCTGCCGCAGCAGCTCCACTTCACCGGCGTCGAACCAGGCGCCCTTGCAGTCGGGACAGACGTCGATCAGCACGTCGCCCTGTTTGACCTCCTGCAGATCGGCGCCGCACTTGGGGCACTTCATGTAATGGGAGTGGCGTTCCTGCGTCTGGCGTTCCGCATCGAGGCGGGTGCGCATCGCCTTGATCAGTTCCGCATTGCGACGGGCGAAGTACTCGTCTTCGTTGCCCGTCGGGTGCTCTCCGGTGTGATGCATCGCTGGTCTCTCTCCTCGGCTCAGGCTGCCACGGTGGACAGCAACGATTCGAAAATGCCCACGCCGTCGGCGGATCCGAGCAGCGAGTTCACCGCCCGCTCCGGGTGCGGCATCATGCCGAGGACGTTCCCGGCGTCGTTGACGATCCCCGCGATCGCGTGCATGGAGCCGTTGGGACTCGATCCCTCGGGCTCCCCCGGACGCGGTTGATAGCGGAACACCACACGGCCGTCGTCCTCGAGGCGGCGCAGCGTCTCGGCGTCGGCCGTGTACCGCCCGTCGCCGTGGGCGATGGGCACGGCGATCGTCTGCCCGCGGCGATAGCGGTTGGTGAACATCGAGTCCGTCTGCTCGACGCGCAGGGTCACCACCTCACAGATGAACTTGAGGCCCTCGTTCCGGAGCAACGCCCCGGGCAGCAGGCCGGCTTCGCAGGCGATCTGAAATCCGTTGCAGATGCCGAGCACGGGGGCGCCGCGCCCGGCGTGGGCCACCACCTCGGTCATGATCGGACTGAACCGCGCGATCGCCCCCGGACGGAGGTAATCCCCGTAGCTGAACCCGCCCGGCAGGATCACGACGTCAGCCTGCTGCAGGTCGTGGTCCTTGTGCCAGAGAAAGACGGCCTGCTCACCCACGGCTTCGACGACGGCCCGGTAGGCGTCGTAGTCGCAGTTGGAGCCTGGGAAGGTGACGATGCCGAACTTCATGCCGCGGCCTCCACGCCCGCCACCTCGAAGTCCTCGGTAACCGGGTTGGCGAGCAGGCGCTCGCACATCTCGCGCACCTGGGCGCGGGCGGTGGCGTCGTCTGCCGCGTCGACCTCGACGGTCAGGTGGCGGCCGACGTGTACCTCGCTGACGCCGGAGAAGCCGAGCGTGTGCAGGGCGTCGGCCACGGCCTTTCCCTGGGGATCGAGCAGCCCACGGCGCGGCGTGATGTGCAGGGAGACACGAAAGCGGGTCATTCTTCGGGGGATTGAGGTGGAGGGTTGGGCGGACGGGGACCGGGTGGCGACGGGTTGCCGCCCCGCTCGCGACGGCGGCGCGACCGGCGGCGACGGGGGCGCGCCAGGGACTCCCGGTCGTCGCCGACCTCCTCGCGGAATCGCACCGGGCGGCCCCGCTCGTCGGTGGTGAGACCCGTGTGCGTGGTGGGGGCGGAACCGCGCCGCTCGAGCAGGCCCAGCCACGCCGCGCGCACGATGCCGAATCCCACGTAGAGCACGCCCGCGGGGAAGAAGAACTGATTGGGAAGGAATACGAGCGCCGCCAGCCCACCGACCACCAGCAGCAAGCCCACGATGCCGCGCGTGTTGCGCAGGCTCACGTTGGGCATCACCGGGTAGGGCACGTTGCTCACCATCAGGAAGCTGAGCGCGAGCATGATGTAGCGCAGCAGCACGTGCCAGGGCAGGTTGGCGATCACCGTTTCCTGGTACAGCGGCGTCTGGCTGAACCAGTAGTAGGTGGCGAGCGTGATCCCCGCGGCCGGCGTCGGGAGACCCTGGAAGTACGTTTTGGCAGTGCCGGCCTGCTCGACGTTGAACCGCGCCAGCCGCAGCACGGCGCAGGCGGTGAACAGGAAGCAGAAGAGCCACTCCCACCCTTCACGGTTGAAGACGGCGAAGTAGGTGATCATCGACGGCGCGACACCGAAGGTCACGGCATCCACCAGCGAGTCGAGTTCTTCGCCGAACTGGCCGCCCGTGTTCGTGGCGCGGGCCACACGGCCGTCGAGCATGTCCATGACGCCGCCCAGCACCACGAACCATCCGGCCTGGTAGTACTGGCCGCGGGTGGCGGCGACGATCGCGAACATGCCGAAGAACAGATTCAGCAGCGTGAGGCCGCTGGGGAAGAGCACGATGGCCCGCCGGACGCGCGGACGGGGCCGGGAGCGGGAATCGGGTGGGTTCATGACGCGGGCAGCTCCGCGAGCACGGTGATGCCGGCCTGGCTCGATTGACCGACGCGCACCCGCACGGACGCCGACGTGGGCAGGAACACGTCGACCCGCGAGCCGAACCGGATGAGGCCCATCCGCTCGCCCTGGCGGGCCGTATCGCCGACCTTGCTGTAGGTGACGATGCGCCGGGCGATCAGCCCGGCAATCTGCCGCATCATCACACGCGTGGCGCCGTGGGCGATCCCCACCGACATCTGTTCGTTCTCGAGGCTCGACTTCTCATTGGCCGCGTTCAGGAACTTGCCGGGGTTGTAGTGCCGGAATTCCACGGTGCCGCTCACCGGATAGCGATTGACGTGGACGTTGAAGACGTTCATGAAGATGGAAATGCGCAGCGCGCGCCCGCCCAGGTAGGCCGGTTCGTCGATCTCGGTGACGTGCACGATGCGGCCGTCCGCCGGCGCGATGACCAGCGCGTCCCCCCGCGGGCCGGGGCGTTCCGGATCGCGGAAGAAGTAAACCACCCAGAGGGCGACGAGCGTGACCACGGACGCCAGCAGCCAGAGCGGCCAGGAGCGCCGATTGAGCGCCAGGGCATCCGATGCCACGGCGAGGACGACTGCCACGAGGATGAAGGGAACTCCCTCGCGCGCGACGCTCACGAAAGGCCCTCGAGGTTCAGCGGCGCCCCGGTGATCCGCTGGAAGGCATCGAGATAGCGCTCGCTGGTGGCGCGCACGACCTCGGGCGGAAGCGGCGGCCCCGGGGCGTCGCCGTTCCACCGGCCGGCCCGCCGCTCGCCGTCGAGATAGTCGCGGAGCGGCTGTTTGTCGAAGCTGGGCTGCGTGTGTCCGGGCTCGTACTGATCGGCCGGCCAGAAGCGGGAACTGTCGGGAGTCAGCACCTCGTCGATGAGCGTGATGTTGCCCCCGGCATCGCGGCCGAACTCGAACTTCGTGTCGGCAATGATGATCCCGCGTTCGGCGGCGGTGGCCCGGCCCAGTTCGTAGATATGGCGGCTCAGGCGTTCCAGTTCGGCGGCGACGTCGGCGCCGATCTGCCGCTGCACGTCGGCGATCGTGATGTTCTCGTCGTGCCCGCTCTCGGCTTTGGTGGCCGGACTGAAGATGGGCTGCTCGAACCGGTCGGCCTCGCGCAGCCCGGCGGGCAGGGGCTCGCCGGCCAGCGTGCCGTGGTCGCGGTACTCCTTCCAGGCGGACCCGGAGATGTAGCCGCGGACCACGCATTCCACCGGGAACACCTGGGCGCGCCGGCAGAGCATGCCGCGCCCGGCGATCGTGCGGCGATGCGAGGCCAGCGAGGGGACGAGGCGGATGATCTCGTCGACGTCGGCGGATACGAGATGGTGGTGTACCTCCGCCTCGAAGCGGCGCAGCCACCAGGCCGTGATCTGGGTGAGCACCGCGCCCTTGTACGGGATCGGCTCCTTCATCACCACGTCGAACGCGCTCACCCGATCGGTGGCGACGATGAGCAGGTGGAAGGGATCCACCTCGTACACCTCCCGCACCTTGCCGCGGCGCACGTGACGCAGCGGAAGCGGGGCCAGCGCGACGACGCTCATACGCGCACCTCCTCACGGGCCGCGCCGGTGGCGCCCCGCAGCAACGGGTCCACCACTTCGGCCAGAAATTCGTCCACCTGCTCCCGTGCCCGGCCGATGAAGTTCTCGGGGGCGAGCAGCGCCTGCATTTCCGGCGCCGGCACGGGCCAGGCGGCGTCGGCGGCGAGCCGGTCGAGCATGTCGTTGGTCGGGGCCCCGTCCTTCACGGCCCGGGCGGCGGCGATGCTGGCGCGGCGGATCTGCTCATGCGCGTCCTGGCGGTCGAGGCCCATCTGCACGGCCCGGATGATGAGGGCCTCGGTGGCCATGAACGGCAACTCGTCGTGCAGGCGCCGCGCGATGCGGGCCGGATGGACCTCGAGCCCGCTCACCACGTTCTCCATGATCACGAGAATCGCGTCGGTGGCCAGGAACGCTTCCGGAATGGACAGGCGGCGGTTGGCGCTGTCGTCCAGGGTGCGCTCGAAGTACTGGACGCTGTGTGTCTGGTTGGCATTCGGCTCGAGGTTGAGGACGAACCGGGCCAGGGACGCGATCCGCTCACTGCGCATCGGGTTGCGCTTGTATGCCATGGCCGACGACCCGATCTGCTCTTCCTCGAACGGCTCCTCGATCTCGCCGAGGGCCTGCAACATGCGCATGTCGCCGCTGAACTTGGCGGCGCTGGCGGCAATGGCGGCCACGACGTCGAGCACGGCCGCGTCGAGTTTGCGGGTGTAGGTCTGGCCGGACACGGGAATCGAATGGCGGAATCCGATCGCGGCCGTCACGGCCTGCTCCAGCCGGCGCACCTTGTCGTGGTCGCCGTCGAAGAGCGCGAGGAAGGAGGCCTGCGTCCCCGTCGTTCCCTTCACGCCGCGACAGGGCAGCGTCTCGCGCCGGTGATCGAGTTCGGCGGTGTCGAGCACCAGATCCTGCATCCACAGGGTGGCCCGCTTCCCGACGGTGGTGGGTTGGGCCGGCTGGAGGTGGGTGGATCCGAGCGTCGGCAGATCGCGCCAGGTGACGGCGAACTCGCTCAGCGACCGGAGCACGCTCACCAGCTTTCCCCGCAGCAGATCGAGGCCGCGCCGCATCAGAATGAGATCGGCGTTGTCGGTGACGAAGGCGCTGGTGGCGCCGAGGTGGATGAACTTGCGAGCGGCGGGCGCCACGTCGCCGAACGCATGCACGTGCGCCATCACGTCGTGCCGGTAGCGGCGCTCATAGGCCGCCACGGCGTCGAAGTCGATGTCGTCCAGATGGTCGCGCATCTGGGCGATCGCCTGGTCGGGGATCGGCACCCCGAGCGCCTGCTCGGCCTCGGCGAGCGCCAGCCAGAGCTGACGCCACAGGCCGTACCGCGTGGCCGGCGACCAGAGCTGCAACATGGCCCGCGAGGCGTAGCGTTCGGCCAGGGGCGACGAGTAGCGGTCGTGCGCGGTCATCGAATCTCGAAGTCGGTGATGAAATAGGTGCCCGACCGCTCGAGGTACATGCGGATCGGGCCGCGGCCGGCGAACCGGTTGAGCGCCGTCGACGCCTCATCGGCGCTGTGAATGTCCACATTGTTGATACGCACGATGACGTCGCCGGTCTGGATGCCGAGTTCGTTGGCCATGCGGTCGCTCACCTTGAAGATCAGCGCGCCGGCGCGGGTGCGCAGGTTGCGCTCGGCGCGGATGGCCGGTGTGACCGTCACCAGCTCGAGCTGTTTGAGCACCTCGACCTTCGGCGCGTCGACCTCGGGCAGATTGACGGTGCGAACCGTGGCCTGGAAGGTGCGCGTCCCGCGCCGCATCTCGAGATGCACGTCCTGATCGACGCCGAGGTCGAGCAGGGCGCCCTCCCAGTCGTACATGTTGTGGATGGTGCGCCCGTTCTCGCTCACGATCACATCGCCGGCCTCGAGGCCGGCCCGGGCGGCCGGTGACGCCGGCACCACGGTCTGGATCTCGGCCTGCTGGGCGATGGCATCGCGGATGTTGCTGCCGTTGGGGACGCGCAGCTTGACCCCGATCCACGGGCGCCGCACCTCCCCGTGCGTGAGCAGGTCCTCGACGTCGTGCTTCACCCGGTTGATCGGAATCGCGAACCCGAGTCCGACGGAGCCGCCGCTGGGCGTGTAGATGGAGCTGTTGAGTCCGATCACCTGGCCGTCGGCGTTCACCAGCGCCCCGCCCGAGTTGCCGGGGTTGATCGCGGCGTCGGTCTGGATCATGTCGAAGTAGGCCTGGGGCCCGTTGGCGCCGGAGACGAGATTGCGCCCCGTGCCGCTGATCACGCCGACGGTGACGCTGGGCTCCGGGTTGCCAAGCATGAAGCCGTAGGGATTGCCGATCGCGATCGCCCATTCGCCGACGATCACGTCGTCGGAGTTCCCGAGATCGGCCACGGGGAGATTCCGGGCGTCGATCTTGATCACCGCCACGTCCTGCGTGGCGTCCACGCCCTTCACGGTGGCGGGATAGACGGCGCCGCTGGGCAGCATCACGGACACCTTGTTGGCGTCGGCCACCACGTGGGCATTGGTCACGATCACGCCGTCGGGGCGGATCACCACGCCGGTGCCCAACCCCGACTCGGACCGGGAGCGCGGGGCGTTGCCCCACATCCAGTCGAACAGGTCGGGCTGCACCTGCTGGACCTGCTCCGTCTGGACGGTGACGACGGCGGGTGAGACCGCCGCGATGGCCCGGGTGATGGCCGTCTGCCGGCTGGCGCTGATGGAATCGGCGACGGCGGCGCGCGGCGGGGGAGTCCGCGTGTCCGACGCCTGGGCCGCCGAGGACTCGGCGGGCCCGGAGCAGCCGGCATAGAGGAGAATGGCGGTGACGAAAGCGGTAGCGCGCCCCACGATCATGATTGACTCCACCCCCCATGGTGTTTGGAGACGTCGTTGAGAAACTGGTCGATGCCGCGGTCGGTGAGCGGATGGAGGAGCAGCGACCGCAGGACGTCGGGAGCGATCGCCACGCCGTCGGCGCCGGCCAGTGCCGACTCCGAGAATTGCTGCGCCGTCGTCGGGCGGACGGCGAGGATGTCGCACTCGGTGCGCGAGGCGTCGAAGACGCGACGTAGCTCGCGCACGACCTCGCCGCCGCTGTGCCCCACGGCGTCGAGTTGGTCGAGCGGCGTCACCACCGTCGAGGCGCCGGCCTTGGCGGCGAGCAGTGCCTGGGCGGCGTTGAACACGAGCATGGCGGCAATCCGCACCCCGTCGGCATGCAGCCGGTGCATGGCGGCGAAGGCGTCCTCCACCAGCGGCACCTGGACGATGATCTGGTCCGAGAGGCGGGCCAGATCGCGGGCGTCGCGGTAGATGTCGTCCCCGCTCACGGCATGCACGGCCACGTATACGGGCGTCGGGCTCAGCCGGCAGATGTCCTGAATGCGCTGGCGGTCCTCGTCCACGTCGGCGGCCCGCAGCAGGGCGGGTGTGGTCAGGACGCCGTCGAGCAGCCCGGTGGTAGCGGCCCACCGGATCTCGTCGAGCGCCGCCGTGGCGAGGAGGAGTTTCATGAGACGTAGAGGTCGGAGGGGTAGGTCACGGCGTCGAGAAAGAGCGCGTGGGCCGGGGCGGGGGGCGAGACCCCGCGGTTGTCCGCCGCCGCGAGCAGCGCCTCCAGGTCGGTCGCCGGACGCCGGCCCGTCGCGATGTCGAGCATCGTCCCGACGAGGAATCTCACCATGTGGTGGAGGAAGCGATTCGCTTCGATTTCGAAGGCCAGCCCGCCGGGGCGCTCACGCCAACCGGCCCCGAGCACCTCGCAGCGATGGTCGTCGGTTTCGGGCGCCGTCCCCTGCACGGCGAAGGCGCGGAAGCAGTGGCTGCCGACCAGCCGCCGGCCGGCCGCGTCCAGGGCGCCCCGGTCGAGCGGGTGTCGAACGGCGATCTCGTACCGGCGGCGAAAGGGTGAGTCGGCTTCTTCATCCGTCCCGACATAATAGGTGTACCGGCGCGCGACGGCGCTATACCGGGCGTGAAAGTCGGCGCGCATTTCCCGCGCGGCGGCGACCCAGACGTCCGCTGGAAGCACCGCGTTGAGCGCCCGCCGAAGCCCGGGAGGATCCCATCGGTCGGGGACACGCACCCCGGCCGCCTGGCCCCGGGCGTGTACTCCCGCATCGGTCCGTCCCGCGCCGAGCACGCCGATCCGCGTGCTGCACAGGCGCTCGAGTGCTGCTTCCATGACACCTTGAACGGTGCGCTGGTCGGGCTGTCGCTGCCATCCGCTGAACCCCGAGCCGTCATAGTGCAACACGAGCTGCACAGTGCGCTCCGCCATTGCGAGAAACCTACCCGGGCGCCGAATGAAGTCAAGCAATCTGTCGCCCCAAGCGATTGACATTGCTCGACGTACACGATCACATTTCGCCGGTTCGCGTTGCCGCGGTCGGCCGCGCGCCGCCGCTCTCCTACTCATGCCTCCGCGCACTCTCGCGTCTCTCGCCCATGCCCTCACCGCCGCGCCCGATCTGGACGCGGCGCTCGTGGCGCTCGCCGACGGATTGGCCGAACTCGACCGGCTCGCCTACGTCGCGCTGATCACGTACGACGCCCGCCGGGCCCTGATGCGCGAACGCCGCCTGGCCCGCCCCGACGGCGTGGAAACGCGCACCATCGACACCACGCTGGACCACCTGCCGACGCGCGAACGGGTGGCGGTCACCACCGGCACGACTTTCGTCGAGTTCGGCGACGGTTCCACGGAAGTGGCGCGGCTGCTCGCGCTCCCCGAAATCGTCGAGGGGGGCTACCTGTCGTTGAAGGGGATGATGTTCGAGGGCGGCCTTTCCGGCATCCTCGTGCTGTTCGAACCGCGAAAGATCTTCGGTACCCGCACCGCGGAGCGGTTTCAGCCGGCCGTCGCCCTGTTCGAATTGGCCTATGAACGCTTTCTCGAAGCGGAAGCGCGACACGAGGCGGTCCAGACGCTCGAGGACGTGACGCAGCGCGTGCACGGCGAGTACGAACGCAAGCTCACCGATCTCGAACAGCAACTCATGCGCGCGACCGGCGAGTTCGCCGCCACGGGGGACCACAGCCGCCAGGTGGCGCTGGAGCGCGACCTGGCCAAGGCGCGCGAGGACGCCCGGCGGGCGGCCCGGCGGGCCGATGCCGTCGAGGCCACCATCGGGTCCGCCGTGGAGCAGCTGGAGAAGGCGCACGTGGAACTGCACCGGCGCAGCGAGCAGCTCCGGCAGAAGACGCGGACGTTGTACCTCATCGAGCGCGTGTTGACGCTCGATGCGTCCACCGACGATCCCCGGGGGTTGGCCGAGGGATTGCTGGCGCTGGTGGGCGACGACATGAACGCGGAACGGTGCTCGCTGCAGCTGCGCGTGCCCGGCGAGGAGGCGCTGTACCTGGCGGCGTTCCGGGGCATCGCCCCCAACGTGACCGAGGGAAAGCGCGTCAACATCGGCAGCGGCATCTCGGGGCGGGTAGCCGCCACCCGGGAACCGCTCCTGGTGCAGGACGTGAGCGAGGCCCGCGAGCACCCGCTCATGAAGGACGCGTACTACACCACCGGGTCGTTCCTCAGCTTCCCGCTGGTCTATCACGATACCCTGGTCGGCGTGGTGAACCTGACCAACCGGCGAATGGCCGGCGTGTTCGTGGAAGAGGACCTGGAACGGGTCCGCGTGCTGGCCCTCGTGATCGCCCTCGCCGCCTCCAACGCGCGTCTCCCGGAACGACTCGTGGAGACCATGAGTGTCTGATGCGGCGGCCGCCGACCCGCTGCGCACTGTAATTCACCGGCTGGCCATGGCGGCGCCCCTGGCGCCCGATGAATTGACGGCGGCGTTCGACCGCGTGATGGCGGGCGACGCCACCGCTGCGCAGGTCTCGGCGATTCTGATGGGGCTGCGGGTGAAGGGCGAGACCGGCGCCGAAGTGGCCGCGGTGGTGCGGGCGCTGCAGCGCGCGATGGTACCGCTCCATGCCGAGGATCCGCAGGGGCTGGTGGACACGTGTGGCACCGGCGGTGGTTCGGTGCAGACGTTCAACATCTCCACTGCGGCGGCCCTCTTGGCGGCGGGCGCCGGGGTGCGGATCGCCAAGCACGGCAACCGCTCGTTCACCACGCAGTGCGGCAGCGCCGACGTGCTCGAGGCCCTGGGGGTCCGGATCGACGTGCCGGTGGCTGTGATGGAAGGCGCCCTTCGCGAGGCCGGCATCGTCTTCATGTTCGCGCCACTCATGCACCCGGCCATGCGGTTCGTGGGGCCGGTACGTCGCGAACTCGCGGTGCCCACGGTCATGAACATCGTGGGGCCGTTGGCCAACCCGGCGCGCGCGGGGCGCCAGGTGATCGGCGTCGGAGACGCCGACCGCGCCCCCTTGCTGGCCGCGGCGCTCGCCGAACTGGGGACCCACCACGCGCTCGTCGTCCACGGCGAGGGGATGGACGAGATTTCACCGCTGGGGGCGACCACGGTTCGCGAAATCCGCGCCGGCACGGTCGCGGAGTGGACGATCGATCCCGCGAAGCTGGGGCTCGCACCCGCAACCGCGGCCGAACTGGCGGGGGGCACGCCGGCAGCCAACGCCGCCGTGGTGCTGCGCGTGCTGGAGGGCAGCGCCACGCCGGGCGCCACGGCGGCCGTGATCCTGAATGCGGCGGCCGCGCTGTACGTGGGAGGGGCCGCCGGGTCGTACGAGGAGGGCCTGGAGCAGGCGCGGGCCGCCATTCGATCGGGGGCCGGCCTCGCAGCGCTGGAACGGTTGCGCCGGGCCTTCGCCGCGCCGGCCTAGTAGCGGCGCATCACCCCGACCACGACGCCCTGGATCCGGACGTCGTTCTCGTTCACGTAGATGGGCGCCATCGTCTCGTTGGCGGGCTGCAGCCGCACACGGCCGTCGCGCTCGCGGTAGAACTTCTTGACCGTGGCCGACGTGCCGTCGATGAGCGCGATGACCGTCTCGCCATTGTCGGCGCGCGGGCGCTCGTTCACCACCACGTAGTCGCCGTCGCGGATCTGCTCGTCGATCATCGAGTTTCCGCGCACGCGGAGCACGTAGTGATCGCCGGAGCGCCGGATCAGAGTCTCGGGCACGGTGATCGTCTCGTTGTGGTCCACGGCCTCGATGGGCACGCCGGCGGCAACGGCGCCGAGCAGGGGGAGTTCGATCGCCCGGCCCACGGCATCGGAGGGCAGAATCTCGATGGCGCGACTCTCGTTGTAGGTGCGCCGGATGTATCCCTTCCGCTCCAGATTGCTCAGGTGCTCGTGCACCGTGGCCAGCGAACTGAAATGGAAGTGCTCCGCGATTTCCTCGAAACTCGGCGCGTACCCGTGGTGTTCGGTATGCGCGGTCAGATAGTTTAGTATCTCGCGCTGGCGTTTCGTGAGCGGCATGCGGCGAACCTCGTAAGGGCGGATGTGCGAGGCGGCACATGCCGCCAGTCCCGAAGAACCACCGAAATCAGCTTAACCGAACAGGAACCGAAGTGCAAGGCAAATCTTCCTGGTCGCCGCCGGGTGGTACACTCGGGACGATCGTCGGGCAGACAATGGAACGAGTGGTCGCGCTCCGGGCCCGGCGGGGGGAACTGGAGGCGGCGTTGGCCGGGGCGCCCCCGACGCGCGGATTCGCGGCGGCACTCGAAGGCGACCGCGTGCGCGTGATCGCGGAATTGAAGCGGCGGTCCCCCTCCAAAGGCACGATCAATGCCGGTCTCGACGCCGGTGCGCAGGCGCTGGCGTACGAGGCCGGAGGCGCCGCCGCGATCTCCGTTCTGACCGAGCCGCGGCACTTTTCGGGATCCAACGATGACCTCGAAACCGTGAGAGGTCATGTCGGCATCCCATTGCTGAAGAAAGACTTCCACGTTGACGACGTTCAGATATTCGAGGCCAGGATTCTGGGGGCGTCCGGCGTTCTCCTCATCGCGAGGGCGCTGGAACCCGCGGTGCTACCGCGCCTCGTTTCGACGGCGCACGCCGTGGGACTCGATGCCCTCGTCGAGGTGCGGGATGCGGAAGAGCTTCGCCGGGCGCTCGACGCCGGGGCCCGCGTCATCGGCGTGAACTGCCGGGACCTGGAGACGCTGGCCGTGGACGCGTCGGTTGCCGAGAAGCTCATCCCGGGGATTCCGCGAGGGGTGGTGGCGGTCTGGGAGAGCGGCGTCGCCACGCCAGCGGACGTCGAGCGGGCAGCGGAGGTTGGGGCGGACGCCGTGCTCGTGGGCTCGGCCGTCTCGGCCGCCCCGGATCCCGCCGCTGCCGTGCGGGAGTTGGCCGGAGTTCCGCGCCGGGCATCGGCCCGTGGTTGAGATCAAATTCTGCGGGATGACGCGGGCCGAGGACGCGCGGGAGGCGGCCGTGTCGGGTGCCCGCTACGTGGGGGTCGTGTTCGCCGGCGGGCCGCGCCGCCGGACTCAGGCTGAGGCGGCGGCGATCTTCCGCGATCTGCCCCCGTCGGTGGGGCGCGTCGGGGTGTTCGGCGCCGAGCCTGCGGTGGAGATCGCGGCGCGGGCCAGGGCGCTCGGGCTGGCGGTGGTGCAACTGCACGGCGATCCGACGGCCGCCGATGTCGAGGCGCTTCGAAGGGTTTGGCCAGGCGAGATCTGGGCGGGGCTCAGGGTTGCGGGGGCGGAACTTCCCGCGGTGTCGGGTGAATTGTTCGCGTCGGCAGATGCGGTCCTGCTCGACGCCCGAGTTGACGGCGCGCTCGGGGGCACCGGCACGGCGCTGTCGTGGGACGCGTTGGTCGGCGCCGTGGAGGGGGCGCGGTCCGCTGGCCGGGCCCGGGTGGTACTCGCCGGCGGCTTGCGGCCCGAGAACGTGGCGCGGGCGGTATCCCTCCTGCGGCCGCAGGTGGTCGACGTATCGTCGGGAGTCGAGAGTCGGGTCGGGATCAAGGACGCGGGGCGCATGCGCGCGTTCCGCGACGCGGTCGTTTCAGTCGAGGGAGCACGATGACCACACCGCAGGCGCGCGATCGGTTCGGGGAGTTCGGCGGGCGCTACGTACCGGAGACGCTGATTCCGGCGCTGGACGAGCTGGAACTCGCGTTTGACGAGGCGATGGCGGATCCGGCGTTCCGGACCGAACTGGAGCGGATGCTGGCCGACTACGTGGGCCGTCCGTCGCCGCTCAGCGAGGCCCCACGGTTTTCCCAGCGGGTGGGGGCGCGGGTGCTGCTCAAACGCGAGGATCTGAACCACACCGGGGCGCACAAGATCAACAACACGGTGGGGCAGGCGCTGCTGGCGTTGCGGATGGGGAAGAAGCGGATCATCGCCGAAACGGGGGCCGGCCAGCACGGCGTGGCCACGGCCACGGTGTGTGCGCGGTTCGGTCTCGAATGCGTGGTCTACATGGGCGAGGAGGACATGCGGCGGCAGGCCCTCAACGTGTACCGGATGCGGCTCATGGGGGCGGAGGTGGTCCCCGTGTCCAGCGGGACGCGCACGCTCAAGGACGCCACGACGGAAGCGATCCGGGACTGGGTCACGACCGTGGGCACCAGCCACTACATCATCGGCTCGGTGGTGGGGCCGGCGCCCTACCCGCGCATGGTGCGGGACTTCCAGGCGGTGATCGGGCGGGAGGCCCGCGCCCAGATGCTGGAACGCACGGGCGCGCTTCCGAGCAGCGTGGTGGCGTGCGTGGGGGGCGGCTCGAACGCGATCGGCATCTTCCACGCCTTCGTCGACGATCCGGGTGTGGAGTTGGTGGGCGTCGAGGCGGCGGGCGAGGGACTCGCCACGGGCCGCCACTCGGCATCGCTGGCCCAGGGGCGTCCCGGCGTGCTGCACGGCACGCTCAGCTATCTCTTGCAGGACGCCTCGGGGCAGGTGCATCCCGCGCATTCGGTGTCGGCGGGGCTGGACTATCCTGGGGTCGGGCCCGAGCACGCCTTCCTGAAGGATTCGGGCCGGGCCACGTACGTTTCCGTGACCGACGAACAGGCACTCCACGGGTTCGGCTCGCTGGCCCTGCTGGAGGGCGTGATTCCGGCGCTCGAGTCGGCCCACGCCGTGGCCTGGATCGAATCGCAAGTTGGCCGTTGGCCGCCGGATGCGACCATCCTGCTGTGTGTGAGCGGGCGCGGCGACAAGGATGTGGCGCAAGTTATGGAAATGGGTATCTTGGGGTCGTGACAGCGCCGATTCAGCGAGACAGCACCGAAGACGCTGAGCTGCCTGAGCTTCCGTTCCCGAGCACGCCCATCGAGGAGCTGCTTCGGTCGTTCGTGAAGGCGCTCCGCGCGCACCAGCTGTATCTCCCGAACAACCCGATCTACAAGGCCGCGATCGACACGGTCCGGACGGCGTTCGCCCCGGTGTGGGACGAAACGGACGAGTTGGTGCTGACGTTCACGGAGACCCAGGTGCTCTGGTACGGGCACCCGGTGATGCAGGAGAGCGCGAAGACCTCCGACAGCCTGCCGTGGCTCTTCTACAAGGACGGGGTCCGCGAGCTGACGCTGCTCAAGGATTTCGAAGACACGGAGCTGGTCAAGCTGCTCACCATTCTGCAGCGCGTGCGCAAGGCTTCGCCGGACGACGATGATCTGCTGGCGCTGCTCTGGGAGCAGGACTTCCTCTGCCTCCGCTACCGCTACGTCGATCTGGGGTTGGAGCCGACGGCCCCGCTCGAGGACGGCGGCCAGCCTCCGCGCCCGATGTCACCCGAAGAGGTGCGGGAGGCGAACACCGGCACCTCCGACCAGGTCACCGACGAGTCGATGATCGACGTCGTGAACATGGCCGACTTCGATTCCACGCTCTACTTCCTGGACGACAAGGAGATCGAGTACCTGCAGGGGGAAATCGAACGCGAGTACGCCACCGATCTGCGGCGGACGATCACGGCAACGCTGTTCGACATCTTCGAGGCGCAGGCGGACACCGACGTCCGCAATGAAGTCACGGATCTGGTCGAGACGCTGATGATCTACCTGCTCGCCGGCGGCCATCTGAGTACCGTGGCCTATCTGCTCCACGAGGCGCAGGTGGCGGCGGAGCGGGGCAAGGACGTGCTGCCCGAGCACCGGGAGCGGCTGTCCCACATCCCCGCCCGGCTCAGCCAGCCCGAGCCGCTGGGCCAGCTGTTGCAGGCGCTGGACGAGAGCAGCGATCCGCCGCCGGTCGGCGAGATGACGGAGTTGTTCGCCCAACTGCGCCCCGAGGCCCTGGGCACGATCTTCTCGTGGCTGGGGCGGCTGCAGAACCAGCGCCTGCGGCCGATGCTGGAGCAGGCGGCGGCGCGGCTGACTGCGGCCAATACCGCGCAGCTGGTGAAGCTGATTCAGGCGGAGGAACGGCCGGTGGCCCTGGAGGCCGTCCGCCGGTGCGGCTCCCTGAAGATTCAGGCCGGGGTGGCGGCCATCGGGCGCGTGATGGCGGACGCCGACCCCGAGATGCGCCTCGCTTGCGTCCAGGCGCTGGGCGAGATCGGGTCGCCCGGTGCCCTGCAGGCGCTGGAGCCCTGGGTGGCCGATGGCGATCGGGACACGCGGGTAACGGCCGTGCGGGTGTTGGCCACACGGAACTACCGGCCGGTGCTGCCGCGCGTGGAGGCGGCGGTGAAGGGGAAGGCGCTGCGCGACGCCGATCTCACCGAGAAGGTGGCGTTCTTCGAGGCCTACGGCATCCTCTCTGGTGACAACGCGGTGGCGTTTCTCGACGGAATTCTCAACGGCAAGGGGTTCCTGGGCCGGCGCGAGGATCCCGAAGTGCGCGCGTGCGCCGCGATGGCGCTGGGGCGGATCAACAGTGCGAGCGCACAGGAGAGCCTGGGCCGGGCCGGCTCGGAGAAGGACGTGGTGGTGCGCAACGCCGTGAACAAGGCTCGGCGCGGGGGCGGGACGTGAGCGCGAACGAGGGAAGCGGCGCGGCGCGGCCCACGGAGGCGCTGGCGCGCGCGACCAAGGAGTCGGGAGCCGGCGGAAGCGCGGGCGCGCCGAGCGGCGATTCGTACGTCCGGCGCGTGGGCCGCGACATGATTCGCGATCTCTACGCGGCGCTGCGCGCCATCAAGCTGTACCCTGTGGAGAATGCGGCGGTGCAGAAGGCCCTCGGGGAACTGTCGGCGCGGGCCAACGACATCCTGCGCGCCGAGGGGGAACTGCACCTTCGCGTATCGGCCGAGTTCATCTTCGTCAATGCGGTGCGCCTCCGCATCGACCTCGACAACTACGCCAGCTTCAGCCACATCCTGACGATCTTCCGGACCAACGGCGCGGGGTCGCTCGACGTCCATGAGGGCGCCACGGTGAAGGACTGGATGGTGCTCCTGTCCGTGCTGCAGGGCGCCAGCGCCGAGCCGCCCGACGAGCGGCTGCCCACGGTGGTGGAGAAGCTCGAGCAGGCCGGGATCTCGACGTTCACCGTGGGCCCGCCCACCGAACAGGCGTCGGGGGATGTCGAGCAGGCGCGCGAGCGCGCCAAGCGGACCTACTCCCAGTCGGTGGCCGTGGCGAAGGACCTGATGATGTCGGTGCGCCTGGGCAAGAGCCCCAACATCAAGAAGATCAAGCGCATCGTGCAGGGCATCGTCGATCAGATCCTCAACGAGGAGACGTCGCTGATTGGGCTGACCACGATCCGCGACTACGACGAGTACACCTTCACGCACTGCGTGAACGTCTGCATCTTCTCGGTGGCCATCGGCAAGCGTCTCGGGCTCACGAAGCTGCAGCTCTACGACCTCGGGCTGGCGGCCCTGTTCCACGACATCGGCAAGCAGCGGGTGCCGGCGGAGGTGCTCAACAAGTCGAGCGGACTCAACGACGAGGAGTGGCGGCTGATCGCGGCCCACCCCTGGCTCGGCGTGCTCGCGCTGTTCCAGATTCGCGGCCAGCAGGAATTTCCCTACCGGGCGATGGTCGTGGCGATGGAACACCATATGAAGGCCGATCTCACCGGCTACCCGCGGCCGATCAGGCCGCGCACGATGAGCATGTACAGCAAGATCGTGGCGGTGGCCGACGGGTTCGACGCGGCGACCTCGCGGCGTGCCTATCAGACCACGCCGCTGAACCCGGCGACGGTGATGCAGGAGATGCGCGACAACCCGCGCCGCGGCATGGATCCGGTCCTCGTCAAGGCCTTCGTGAACCTCACCGGAATCTACCCCGTCGGGACGCTGGTCGTCCTCGACACCTTCGAACTGGGCATCGTCCACGCGGTGAACCCGCTGCAGGAGATGCTGTCGCGCCCCATCGTGCGCGTGATCAGCGACGCCATGGGCAACCTGGTGCAGCCCGGCGAAATCATCGACCTCGCCGATCGCGACGCCGAAGGCAACTTCCTGCGGACGATCATCAAGACGGAAAATCCGGAACGGTACGGCATTCGTGTCGGCGACTATTTCGTCTGAGGCGATCGGCGCCCGGTTCGCCGCGCTCCGGGCAGAGGGGCGCCGGGCGCTGGTTCCCTACGTCACCGCCGGCCATCCCGACCGCGGCCGTTCGGTGGCGCTGCTCCAGGGGCTGGAACACGCCGGCGCGGACGTGATCGAGGTCGGCGTGCCGTTCTCCGATCCGCTCGCCGACGGGCCGGTGATCCAGGCGAGTTCGCAACGGGCGCTGGCCAACGGCGTCACCTTCGACACGGTGCTCGAAATCATCGCGGCGGCGGCGATCTCGGTGCCCGTCGTCCTGTTCAGCTACCTGAACCCGCTGCTCGCGGCCGGCCCCGACGCGCTGTCGCGCGCCGCCGCCGCCGGAGCCCACGGGGTGCTGGTCACCGACCTGCCGGTGGGCGCCGACCCCGACCGGGAGCGGTGGTTCGGCGAGAGCCCGCTCGCCTTCATCCGACTGGTGGCGCCGACCACGCCGCGGGAGCGCATGCGCGAGATCGCGACGCATGGCAGCGGATTCGTCTATCTGATCAGCCGGCTCGGAGTGACCGGCGTGCGCGAGGCCCTGCCGCCCGACCTGCCGGCCACGGTGGCCCGCCTGCGCGACGTCACGGCGCTCCCGATCTGCGTGGGCTTCGGTGTGGCGACGCCGGCACAGGCGGCCGCGGTGGCCCGCCTCGCGGACGGGGTCGTGGTGGGGAGCGCCATCGTACGGGCCGCCGACGAGCACGTGGACCGCGCCATCGCCTTCGCCGCCTCGCTGCGCGCGGCCATCGACGCCGCCTGAGATGTCGATCTTCCTCCGCTTCTACTCGCGCACCGTCGGGGCGGTCGGCATGCTGCTGCTGGCGGCCGCACTGGTGCACGATCCGCGGTGGCTGACGCAGCGCTACGGCATCGCGATCGTGCTCGTGGGCAGCGTGCTCATGCGCGCCTACCAGATTCCGCTCACCAAGTACGGCGCGCTCAACCTGCTCGCCGTGCCCGCCGTGGCCGGCGCGGTCGTGATCGGGGCGCCGGCGGCGGCGCTCGGCGTGTACGTGGGGGTGGTGATCGCCGACGCGGTCGTGCTGCGGAAGCCGGTGGAGTCGTCGTGGATCAACGGGGGACGGGAGGTGGTGGCGCTCCTCTCGGCGTTCGGGCTCTACGCGCTGGCCACCCGCCTCACCGGCGCCGGGGGAACGACGCTCTCGGCCGACAACCTGCCCCCGCTGGCGCTGCTGATGTTCGCGTACTTCCTGATCAGCCGGGCGCTGCTGTATTTCACGCTCATCTATCGGGACAAACTGCTGGAAGAGGAGAAGTCGCTGATCCTGCGGTACGAGGTCATCGGCTTCGGCGCCGGCGGAATCGCGGTGTCCCTCATCATCATCACGATCACCGAACTCGGGCCGGCGGGATGGATCGTGGTCGGCATGGTGCTCGGCCTCGGCGGCATTCTCGTGCGGCGCATCCTCGAGGAGGCCGTGGCGGCGGAGGAGTTGAACAAGATCCTCGCCATGGAGCAGGTCGTCTCGTCGGACGTGGGACTGGGCGACGCCTTTCGCCGCATCGAAGCGCTGGCGCACCGCCTCGTCGACTGGCGGTCGTTCAGCATCTACCGCCTGCAGGGCGATCGCCTGTCGCTGGTGTGGAATCAGACCACCGGCTACGTCGACCGCTCGGAGCCGGTCCCGGCCATGGAGCAGCCGCTCCGTCGCGCGGCGCTGGTCGAGGGCCAACCGGTGATCGTCGGCGACACGCAGCGCGACTCCAGAATCGGAAAGCCGCGGGCGAACGTCGAGAGCATGGCGGTGATTCCGCTGCGGTTCGGCGATCGCAACGTGGGGCTCCTCGAACTCGAGCACCACAAGCGCAACGCATATTCGTTGAAGGAGGTCGGGCTCATTCGCCGGTTCGCGAACCAGCTCGCCACCACGCTGCACATCCACGACCTGCGGCAGCCGCTGCTCGAGGCGATGACGCGAGTGAGTTCGCAACTCGACACGTTGACGGAATCGGCGCGCGCCCTGCGCTCCGGCGGTGAGAGCGTCGCCCGGACGATCGCCGATATCGGACGCGGCGTGGCGGAGGAGAACGAGCAGATCGACCGCAGTCTCGAGGCGACAACGTCGCTGCACGAGGCCACCGCCGAGGTGGCGCGCGATGGGAACGCCGCCGCCAAGGCGAGCCAGCAGGCCACCGAGATCGCCGGCGAACACCGGTTCACGATCGCCACCGCCATCGAACGCCTCGTGAACGCCAAGGGATTCGTGGGTGAGAGCGGAGAGCAGGTGGAGGCGCTGGCCCAGGCCACGCGACGCATCACCGAATTCATCTCCGTGATCCGGTCGCTGGCCGACCAGACGAACCTGCTGGCGCTGAACGCGGCCATCGAAGCGGCGCGCGCGGGAGAGCAGGGGCAGGGCTTCGCGGTGGTGGCCGACGAGGTCCGCAAGCTCGCCGAGCAGAGCGCAACGGCGGCCGACGACGCCAGCGACGTCCTGATGGGCTTCGAAGAGCAGATGCGCCGCGTGGCCCTGCAGATGGGGCGTGGCCAGGCCATCGTGAGCGACGCCGAAACGCTCTCCGAATCGGCACGGCAGGCGCTCGATCTCATCGTGGACGCCACGGCGGCCGCTGCCGCCGGCGCGCAGCGCATCGCCACCACCTCTCGCGCCCAGGAACTCGAGTTCGGGCGCCTGCGCGAACGCGTCGCCCGCATCGCCACCATCTCGCAGCACAATCGCGCCGGCGCCGAGAGCGTCACGGCCTCGGCCAAGGATCAGGCGTCGGCGTTGCGCGAATTGGAGGGCGCCACGCAGGAGCTGCGGGCCGTGGCCGTATACCTGAGCGAACTGACACATCGCATCACGAGCGTGACGTGAAGCCGGAGCGTCCGCTCGATGCGATCGTCCTCCGGGGCATGCGCTTTCACGTCCTCGTGGGGATCCTGCCCCACGAACGCGAACATCCGCAGCCGCTGGAGGTGGACCTCACGGCATGGATCGCGGCCGGCCACGCCGGCGTGGTGGACTATCGGGGCCTCCACGCCGCGGCGCGCGACGCCGTGACGGCCTCGCCGCGCGAATTCCTGGAAGAGATCGCGGAGCGCGTGAGCGCGGCCGCCCTCGGCGTGGACGGCGTTCGCCGCGTGGAAGTGCGGGTACGAAAACCCAACGTGCCGCTGGGGGCGCCGCTCGACTACGTCGAGGTGGTCATCCAGCGTCCCGTCGATGGGTGAGATCGCCTACATCGCGCTGGGCTCGAACCTCGGGGACCGCGAGCGGGCACTCGCCGCCGCACGGGCGGGGCTGCGCGCCCTTCCACTCACCCGGGTGATTGCCGAGACTCCGGTGGAAGAGACGCCGCCGTTCGGCCCCCCGGGCCAGCCCCCATATCTGAATCAGATGATCGCCATCGACACCACGCTCGATCCCCACGATCTGTTGGACCGCCTGCACGCCATCGAGAACGAGGCCGGCCGCACCCGGGCGGTGCGCTGGGGACCGCGCACGCTGGACCTCGACATCGTTCGCTTCGGCCGGCGCGCGATTGCCGACGACCGGCTGGTGGTGCCGCACCCGGGTCTCGCGGATCGGGACTTCTGGCAGCGCGAGGCCGCGATGCTCGACGGAGCCACCGATGGCTAGCGCGCCGCAGCCGGTGACGCTGCCGAACTGGGCACAGGTTGGCGAACCTCGCCGGGCGCACATCGAACGGGTGACCGCCCTGCTCGACGCCTGGGCGGACGCGCTGTCGGTCCCGCCGGAGGAAGCCCGGGCATGGCACGACGCAGGACAGTGGCACGATGCGTTGCGCGATGCGCCCGATGACGAACTCCGGGCGCTGACCGGGGTGAGCACCGGGCCCGCGAAGCTGCTGCACGGACCGGCAGCCGCGTTGCTGCTGGCGCGCGGCGGCGAGAGCCGGCCCGACGTGCTCGCGGCCGTCCGCCACCACACCATCGGTTGGGGGGAGTGGGAGCGGACCGGGCGGGCGCTCTACATGGCGGACTTTCTGGAACCGGGACGCAGGTTCGGCCGCGCCGATCGCGCATTCCTGGCCGGACTGGTGCCGCGCGACTTCGACGGCGTCTTCCGTCAGGTCGTCCGGGCGCGCATCGAGTGGGCGCTGCGCGAGGGCCACCCCGTGTTCGAGCAGACGATCGGGCTCTGGAACCGGCTCCAGTGAGTCGCCGGGCGCTGGTACTCGGGGTGGCCGTGGTGCTTGGCATGGCGCTCGGCGGTTGGTACTGGCGGGCGCGGGTGCAGGCCGGCCCGTCGGCCGGCGCGGCGCCGCCGGATCTGACGGTGTCGGGGCGCGACCGCATTCGCGTCGAGGTGCTGAACGCGACGCGGATTCGCGGTCTCGCCCGGCGCGGCACCTTCGTGCTGCGCGACCGCGGGTTCGACGTGGTGTCGATCGGAACCAGCGCCCAGCAGAGTGACAGCACCCTGGTGCTGGACCGGTCGAACCACCCCGAGTGGGCCGCGCGGGTGGCCCGGGCGCTGGGCGGCGCCCGGGTGGAGGCGCGCCCCGATTCAACCCTCTATGTGGACGTGACGGTCCTGCTGGGGCGCACGTGGCGCCCGCCCCCCGAGCCGCTCCACCCGTAGCTGCCCGCAGGCCGCGGCGATGTCCACGCCGCGGCTCTTTCGCACGGCAACCTCGACGCCCTGGGCCCGCAGCTCCTTGGCGAACGCGGCGATCTTCGCCCGCGGCGTCGGCGTGAATCCGCGTGCGCCGCCGGGGTGCAGCGGAATCAGATTCACGAAGGCCCGGCATTCGCGCGCCAGCGCCGCGAGATTCAACGCGTGCTCCTCCCCGTCGTTCACGCCGCCCAGCATCACGTACTCGAACGTGACGCGGCGATCGAACACCCGGGCGGCGGCAATGACGTCGGTCAGCGGGAACTTGACGTTGATCGGCATCAACTCGCGGCGCAGGGAATCGCTCGGCGCATGAATGGAGATCGCCAGCCGGAACTGCTCGGCGCGCTTGCCGAGGGCGACGATGCCGGGCAACACGCCGACCGTGGACACGGTGATGTGCCGGGCTCCGATGCCCAGTCCATTCGGATCGTTGAGAATCGTGAGGACGGGGTCGACCGCCTTCCAGTTCATCAGCGGCTCGCCCATTCCCATGAACACCACGTTCGTCACCGCGATCGGGGGATCGAGCAGGCGCATCTCGCGCACCTGGCCGGCAATCTCGTGCACCGCGAGGTTGCGCGAGAATCCCATGGCCCCGGTGGCGCAGAATGCGCACTGCAAGGCGCACCCGGCCTGCGAAGAGATGCACAGCGTGACCCGGTTGCCCTCCGGAATGGCGACGGTTTCGATGGCCTCGCCGTCGGCGAGCCGGAACAGAAACTTCTCGGTGCCGTCCGCGGACTTCTCCCGAGCGGCGATCGCCAACCGGGGCAGGGTGAACACCTCGGCCAACCGCTCACGCAGGGCGAGCGGCAGGTCGCTCATGCTCGCGAAATCCGGGGCCGGCGCCATCCACAGGTGGCGGACGATCTGCCGCGCGCGGTACGCGGGCAGTCCCTCGCTGGCGGCGAACGCATTCAGCCGCTCGAGCGCCCGTGCAGGCGTGAGGTCGAGCAGATTCTCGCGGTCAGCCATGCGCCGTTCCCGCTGCAGCAGCGCTCCCGACGAACAGGGAATCCGGCGCCGCGACTCCCGCGGCCGCAGAGAGAGCTACCAGAGTGCAGTAGATGGGTGTACCAAAGGGCAAGTGCCACATGCACTTAAGCTAGCCGCTTCCGGCGCACGGCGTCAACCCGCCAGCTACCGTAAGTCCCGATCCGGCATTATGATACAGGATTCGATGAGTCGCTTCCCGGCTTCCCCATGTTTCCGCCGACCCGGCCCAGGATCGCCCGGGTCGGTTTGCGTGTTCGGCGCCGCGGCGCCGAGCCCCCTGACGACTCCGCGTCATCCGGCACCAGTGCCCGGCGCCGGCCCGCGGCCGTCTTCCCATCCGTAAATGCAAACCGATTTCTCCACTTCTCTCCGGACCCATCGCTGCGGCGCCCTGCGCGCAGCGCACGTTGGTCAGCGGGTGCGCCTGGGCGGCTGGGTGCACCGGGCGCGCAACCTCGGCGGCCTCATCTTCGTGGATCTTCGTGACCTGAGCGGCATCGTCCAGGCGTCGTTCGATCCGCAGCGCACGCCCAAGGAACTGTGCGACCGGGCGGCGGCGCTCGGCAACGAATCGGTGGTCCTCATCGAGGGCGACGTGGTGGCGCGCCCCGCCGATATGCAGAACGCCGACCTCGCGACCGGCGAGATCGAGGTCCACGTCACGTCCCTCCAGGTGGTCGGGCCGGCCACCGTGCCGGCGATCCCGGTGGCGCGGGCCAAGGGAGAGAATCTGCCGGCCGAGGATCTGCGCCTTCGCCACCGGTATCTCGACCTCCGGCGTGCCGAGCTGCAGGCCAACCTCGTGCTCCGGCATCGCCTGATGCAGACCACGCGACGCTACCTGAGCCAGCGCGGCTTCCTGGAGATCGAAACGCCGATTCTCACGAAGCCCACGCCGGAGGGCGCCCGGGACTATCTCGTCCCGAGCCGGATCCACGACGGCGAGTTCTACGCGCTCCCGCAATCGCCGCAGCTCTACAAGCAGCTGCTGATGGTCGCGGGCTACGACCGGTACTTCCAGATCGCGCGCTGCTTCCGCGACGAGGACCTGCGGGCCGACCGCCAGCCCGAGTTCACCCAGATCGACATCGAGGCGTCGTTCATCGGGATCGAGGACATCATCGGGCTCACCGAGGGAATGATCGCGGCGCTGTGGGCCGATGCCGGCTATTCGGTGCCGGCGCAGTTTCCCCGCATGACGTACGCCGACGCCATGGAGCGCTACGGCTGCGACCGGCCGGATCTGCGCTACGGCCTCGAGATCACCGACGTCAGCGACGTGTTCCGGGAGACCGATTTCGGCATTGCCCGCTCGGCGCTGGAGCAGGGCGGACGGATCCGGGGCATCGTCGTGCCCGGCGGGGCGACGCTGTCGCGCAAGCAGGTGGATGAGATCGAGGCCGAAGCGAAGTCGGCGGGCGCCATGGGACTGCTGCGGATCAAGCACGTGAACGGCAAGCTGGAGGGGCCGGCCGCGAAATTCCTCGCCGACGGTGCGGCGGCGCACCTCGGCCTGACCGAAGGAGCGCTCGGGTTGTATGTGGCCGGCCCCGATCGCGTGGCGAATCCGGCCCTGGACCGGGTGCGGCAGGATGTCGCCGATCGTATGGCGATGGTCCCGGCGTCGGGGCACGCCTTCCTCTGGGTCACGGACTTCCCGTTGTTCGCGCTCGATGCCGACACGGGACGGCTCGCCTCGGTTCACCATCCCTTCACTTCGCCGAACCCCGCGGATCTGCCGCTGCTCGACACCGCGCCGGAGCGGGTGCGCGCGCAGGCCTACGACGTGGTGTTCAACGGCACCGAGTTGGGAGGCGGGAGCATTCGTATCGCCGACCCGGCCCTGCAGAGCCGGATGTTCGGGCTGCTCGGCATCGACGAGGCCACCGCCCAGGCGCGCTTCGGATTCCTGCTCGAGGGGTTGCGGGCGGGGGCGCCGCCTCACGGGGGCATTGCCCTCGGGTTCGACCGCATCGCCATGATGCTGGCCGGCGCCCCGTCGCTGCGCGACGTGATCGCGTTTCCGAAGACGACCGCGGCGCGGGCGCTGTTCGAGGGAGCACCGTCACCCGTGCCGGCCGACGAACTGCGCGACCTGCACATCGCGCCGATCGGGAAGGGCACGTGACCGACGCCAACGGTACCACGCGGCGGATCTCCACCGAGGGCGCCGATCTGCTGACGCTCGCCGGCGTCAACGACGTCAACCTCGTCGAACTGGCGCGGCTGTTCGGCGTGCGCGTGGCGCTGCGCGGCGATGCGCTGTCGATCACCGGTCCCGAGGAATTGGTGTCGCGCGCCGTCCCCGTGGGGCAGCGCATGGTGGACGTGGCGCGGCAGCGGCTGGCGTTGTCGGCCGACGACGTCCTGCGTCTGTCGGAGCTCGGAATCGAGGAAACGCCGGACACCGCGCCCCCGGCGGAGAACGGCTCGCTGCCCCCCACGTCGCGCATTGCGCTGCCGGGGGTGCGTCAGGTGGTGCAGGCGAAGACCCCCGGGCAGACGGAATACCTGAAGAAGATCGCCGATCAGGACATCGTGGTCGGGATCGGTCCGGCGGGCACGGGGAAGACCTACCTCGCCGTGGCGGCCGCCGTCGACGCGCTGGTCCGCAAGCGGGTGCGGCGCATCGTGCTCGCGCGCCCCGCCGTGGAAGCGGGCGAGTCGCTGGGCTTCCTGCCCGGCGACATGCAGGCGAAGGTGGATCCATACCTCCGGCCGCTGTACGACGCACTGGACGAGATGATGCCGTTCGAACGCGTCCAGAAGGCGCTCGAGACCCGCGTCATCGAAATCGCGCCGCTGGCCTTCATGCGTGGCCGCACGCTCGCCGACGCGTTCGTGATCCTGGACGAAGCGCAGAACGCCACATCGATGCAGATGAAGATGTTCCTCACCCGGCTCGGCGTGAACTCGAAAGTCGTGATCACCGGCGACAAGACGCAGGTCGACCTGCCGAAGCGGGAGGAATCGGGGTTGCTGCAGGTGGAGCGCATCCTGACCGGCATCGACGGCATTGCCTTCCAGTACTTCGACGAGACCGACGTGGTGCGCCACCGACTCGTCCGCCAGATCATCCGGGCATACGCCGTGGACGAGGAGCACTGAGGCCACGGTGACCGACCCAGCTCCCCCCGCTCCGGATCGACCAGCGCCGCCGCACGGCCAGCCCGCGGACACGACCGGCCGTCGCGTCGATCACCGTCCCCGGCTCGCGCTCGCGGCGTTGCTCACCGCGCTCACCTACGCGCTTTTCCCGGCCGTGCCCGCCGCCAACTTTCCGATCTACGAGGTCGGGTCGGTGGCCAGCGAGAACGTGATCGCCCCCTTCGCCTTCCGGGTCATGAAGGACGAGGCCGAATTGAGCCGCGAGCGGGAGGCGCTCGCCCGCACCGTCGAGCCGGTGTATGCCTTCGTGCCCTCGGCGCTCGACTCCGCGCAGCAGGAACTGCGGGCGTTCAGGAGCGCGGTGGACGCGGCCTCCGGATCGGCGCACGCGGACTCGGCGCCCGTGCAGCGTGCGGCCGCGGGGTACCATCTGACGCTCACGGGGCGCGACGTGGCATACCTGGCCGACGGCGGGCGCCGCGGACGGATGTTCGATGCCGTGGCGCAGGCTTATGGGCGGTGGCTCGCGGCCGGCGTGGGCGCGCCGGGGGCCCTGAACGGCGTGAGCGGGGAGGTCGTCGTCCGCCGCGGACGCTCCGAACACCCGGAGCCGTCGGACAGCCTGCGCACGTTCGGGGAGTTCGCCGTGCAGGCGCGGGCGCTGCAGCCCGACGCCAGCCCGGAGGCGCGGGCTCTCTACGAGCGGCTGCTGCGCGGATTCTTTCACCCGACCATCGTTCCCGACACGGCCACCACCGAGGCACGGCGCGCCGCCCTGCGCCAATCGGTGCCGGTGAGCAAGTTCGATGTGCGGGCCGGCGAGAAGATCGTCGGGGCCAACGAGGTGGTGGGGGCGGAACAGCACGACAAGCTGGTGGCTCTGCACGACGTCATGGACCAGCGGCGGGGTGCGGTGCCCGAGATTCGCCGGGCGGCCGGCGCGCTGCTGTTCGATGCCCTGCTGCTCACGCTGCTGGGACTCACCGTCCTGATCTTCCGGCCGCACGTGTACGAGTCCATGCGCTCACTCGTGGTGATCGCCGCGGTCACGGGCCTGGTGATCGTGGGGGGCGCACTGGTGGCGCACCTCCGGCCGCTGCGCCCCGAGTTGATCCCCGTCGGAATCGCGGCCATCGTCATCAGCGCCCTGTTCGACCAGCGCATTGCGATGATCGTGGCCGTGTTGCTCGCCGGGCTGCTCGGCGGGCAGGCGGCGTTCCGCGGTACGAACGCCCTCTACGTGAACATCATCGGCGGTGCGGTGGCGGCGTTCAGCGTCCGGGCCGTTCGTACGCGCCAACAGGCCTACTACTGGATCGTCGCCATCGCCGCCGCGTACTGTGCGGGCGTCGTGGCGGTCGGCCTGACGCTCGATCTCCCCACGGCCACGATCCTGGGGTCGTCGGGGTACGGGGCGCTCAATGCCGTGATCAGCGTGCTCGTGGCTCTGCTCCTGCTCCCGATCGCGGAGCGGTACACCGGCGTCGAGACGGACCTCACGCTGCTCGAATGGTCCGACCTCAACCGGCCGCTCATGCAACGGCTCAGCCTCGAGGCCCCCGGCACCTTCGCGCACTCCATGCAGATCGCGAATCTGGCCGAGGCCGGATGCCGGGCCGTGGGCGCGAACGCGCTGTTGGCCCGGGTCGGCGCCTACTACCACGACATCGGCAAGCTGGCCAAGCCGCAATTCTTCGTCGAGAATCAGGCCAAGGGGCGCAATCCCCACGATCAGCTTCAACCGCTCCAGAGCGCGCAGATCATCCGCAACCATGTGCGCGAGGGGCTGCAACTGGCCGAGGAGAACGGGGTGCCGCGCGTCCTGCGGGCCTTCATCGCCGAACACCACGGTACCGGCACGATCTCGTACTTCCTCGAACGCGCCCGGGAACGGGCCGGAGGGGATGCCGAACCGCAGCCAGGCGACTATCAGTATCCCGGGCCCGTGCCCCAGAGCGCCGAGACCGCCATCCTGATGCTCGCCGACGGCACTGAAGCGGCGGTGCGGGTGCTCAGCGATCCCACCCCGGGCCGGATTCGCGAGGTGGTCCAGCACATCGTCAAGCAGCGGCTGGACCAGGGTCAGCTTCGGGACGCGCCGCTCACGCTGCGCCAGCTGGAGCTCGTGAAGGCGGAGTTCACCCGCGTGCTGTCCGGCATGCACCACGCCCGCATCGACTACCCCGCCGCGGGTGGCGGCGTGTCGGCGGGGTTCGCCGCTCCGTGAGTCTCCGCGTCGACGTCTCGGTGGAATCGGGCCGGTTGGGGATGTCCCGCAGTCTCGCCATCGCGGCCGGACGCGCCACGCTGCGCGCCGAGGGCATCCGGCACGCCGTGTTGTCGCTGGCGTTCGTCGGCAATCGGACCATCGCCACCATGAACCGTCGCTACGTCGGGCACCGCGGCCCCACCGACGTGATTGCGTTCGGGTTTCTCCCGCCGACGCCGGACGCCCCGCTCACGGGTGACGTGTACGTGGGGATCGACGTGGCGCGGCAGGCGGCGCGTGAGCGCCGGATCACCCTCCGCGAGGAACTGGTGCGGCTGATCGTCCACGGGACGCTGCATGTGGTGGGATACGACCACCCGTCGGATGCCTCGCGCACGTCCTCCGCCATGTGGAGGCGCCAGGAGCAACTGGTGGCGCGTGTGCTGCGGGGCGCGCGGGTATGAACTGGCTCGGCTGGGGGGTTGCCCTGCTCGGGGCCGGGCTTGCCGTGCTCACCGCCGGCGCCGCGGGCGCGCTCGTCTCACCGGACTGCCGCCATCTGTCCGGCGCTCCCGACACCCATCGCGCCCTCGCCTTCACGCGCGTCGCGGCCTATCTGGCGCTCGGCGCCGGCGCGGCGCGGGGCGCGTTGCGCACCGTTCCCGGCGCTGGCGTGATCCAGGCCGCCGTCGTGGCCCTGGTGATCCTCGGCGTGCTGGTGCTCGACGCCGCGGTCCGGGAGAGCGCCGCCATTCGCGGGGCGATGGTCGCCGCCCGGTTGCGACCCTTCACGGCCGCCGTGTCGCTGGCACTGCGCCCGCTCGTGCTCCTGGGGACGGCTGTCGAAGCGACGCTGAACCGCCTGATTCCGCCGCGCTCGGACGTCGAGGCCGAGCGCGAGGCAACCGCCGACCGGCTCCGTGCCGTGCTCTCGGCGGCGGACGGAGGCACCACCAGCGACGCGACCCTGTTGCATCGGGCGTTCGCCCTGGCCGAGACGAGTGTCGACGAGATCATGGTCCCCCGCGTGGACATCGTGGGTGTGGACGTGGATACACCCTGGTCGGAGGTGCTCGACCGCGTGCGGAGTTCGGAGCACGCGCGCCTGCCGGCGTTCCGGGAGACACTCGACGAAGTGATCGGTGTCCTGTACGCCAAGGACCTCCTCGCCTGGGCGCTGGAGGGCGAGGAGCCTGCCGCGGGGTGGGCGAGTCTCATCCGGCCGGCCACGTTCATTCCGGCGTCCAAGACCATCGACCGCCAGCTGCGGGAGTTCCGGAAGAGCGGCACGCACATGGCCATCGTCGTGGACGAGTTCGGCGGCACGGCGGGCCTGGTGACGATCGAGGACGTGCTCGAGGAGATCGTGGGCGAGATCCGCGACGAACGCGATGTCGAGGAGCCCGACGTGGAGCGTGAGGGGAACGATCGGTTCTGGGTGCTGGGCAAGGTCCCGCTGAGCGATCTGTCCGACCTGCTCGGTATTCCGCTGGAGCGCGACGATGTGTCCACCGTGGGCGGGCTGGCGTACGACGAATTCGGGCGGGTGCCGCGGCCCGGTGATACGACGACGATCGGCGACTTTCGGGTGGTGGTGGAGCGCGTGCGGCGGCGGCGCGTGGAGCGAGTGTATTTCGAACGCCAGCCCGGATCGGCACCGAAGTCGGAGGACCCGTCGTGACGGAACCCGTCGTCGTCACCGTCGTGGCCGCGCTGGTCATCGCCTGGCTGGTGGCCGGGGTGACGGTCGTGCGGTTGGCGAGCCGGATGTGGTTGCGCCACTGGGCCGAGCGCGGGCTGCGCGGCGCCACCGTGCCCCTCGATTCGGTCACCGGCCCGCAGCGCCTGATCGCCGCGGGATCGGTGATGGTGGGACTCGTCATCGCGGCGGCGGGCGCGGCGCTCGCCACGCGTTCGACCGCCCGCCTGGCGACGGTGGCGTGGGACCTCGTGGTCTGCGCCGCTGTGATCCTGTTCGTGGCCCAGTTGGCGGCGCGGGCGCTGGCGCGCCACTCGACGGCCCCGTTGGCGTCGCTCACGCTGCCGGTTCTGCAATTCGCGGCCGTGCTGGCGGCGCCGATTCTGTCATTGGCCCGGCGGCTGCGCGGCGTCCCGGCCGGCGTACCCGGCGGACCGGCGGCCGAACGGCGGGCCGTGGAACGGCTGCTGCGGGAGGGCGAACTCGAGGGCGTGAGCGCACGGGATGACACGGTGATCATCAGTGGCGTCGCGGAATTCGGCGACAAGGTCGTGGGGCAGGTGATGACCCCGCGCGACCACGTATTCGCCGTCGCCGATACGACCGATCCACACGAAGCCGCGACCCTGGTGGCGCGGTCGGCGTACAGCCGCGTTCCGGTGTACCACGGTACGCTGGACGCCGTGACGGGCATGATCCACGCCTTCGACCTGCTGCGGGGGGCCGAGGCCGCGCTGGCCGCCCCACGCCCGGTGACCCAGACGGCGCAGGGCACCCCGTGCAGCGAACTCCTGTTCCAGATGCTTCGAGACCACCGGCATCTGGCCATCGTCCATGATACGAGCGGCCGGACCATCGGCATCGTGACGCTCGAAGATCTGCTGGAGGAACTCGTCGGCGACATTCGCGACGAGCACGATGAACCGGCTCCCCAATCGGCATGACGGCTTCCGCTTCCACACCCGCCCTCGACCAACTGCTCCGCGACTTCGCCGATGGCAAGCGCCCGGCGCTCGCCCGGGCGGTGAGCATCGTCGAGAACCATCGCCGCGGCTTCGACCACCTGCTGGCCACCTGGCAACCCCGGCTCGGCCGCGCCCGGCGCATCGGGCTCACCGGCCCGCCGGGGGCGGGCAAGAGCACGCTGACGGCGCTCGTCGTGAAGGCCTACCGTGAGGCCGGGCTGTCGGTAGGGGTGGTGGCGGTGGATCCGACCTCGCCATTCACCGGTGGCGCCCTGCTGGGCGACCGCATCCGCATGGAATCGGTGGCGCTCGACGAAGGAGTGTTCATCCGCTCGATGGCGACCCGCGGGTCCCTCGGCGGGTTGGCGGCCACGACCAGCGAGGTGGCCGACGTGTTCGATGCCTTCGGCATCGATCGGATTCTCATCGAAACGGTGGGCGTGGGCCAGAGTGAACTGGACATCTCGCGCATCGCCGACTCCAGCGCCGTGGTGCTGGTGCCCGAGTCCGGTGACTCCATCCAGACCCTGAAGGCGGGGCTGATGGAGATCGCCGACCTGTTCGTGGTGAACAAGGCCGACCGGCCGGGCGCCGACCGGCTGCGCAACGAGCTGGAACTGATGCTCGGGCTGCGCGCGGGCAGCACCCTCAAGGACGTGCCGGCGCACCACGGCGTGGACCTGTCGCGGCGGAATCCAGCACGTCTGGCGCGCGAGGCGGCCAAGCAGGACACGGCCGAGCACTGGACGCCGCCCGTGCTGCGCACCGTGGCGACGAATGCGGAGGGGATCGCCGAATTGGTCGCGGCGATCGACCGCCATTTTCATTATCTTGACGGCAGTGGCGAGCTGCGCCGCCGGCGCCGGCGCCGGCTCCGTGACCGGGTCAGGAACGTGGTGGAGACCCGGGTGCGCGACCGGCTGTGGACCGACGCCGAAACGACGGCATGGCTGGATGGCCACCTGGCGGCGCTGGAGAACGGCGAAACCAACCCGTTCGCCGTTGCCGACGCCCTGCTCGCGCGCAGTGGAACCCTTCTCACGCAGGTGAAGCCATGACGTCCACGCGGGAACTCTCCGAAACCCTTGCCGAACAGCGGGCCGAGTTGGAGCGGTTGCGCGCCGAGGTCGAGGCGTGGCGCGCCCGGTTCGCCAAGGGCGAGAAACGCGACCTGGCATTCGTGAATTCGGAAGGCGAGATCGAGCCCCTGTTCACGGCGCTCGACATCCAGGGCGACCGGGCGGCGGACCTCGGAGTGCCGGGGGCGTTCCCGTATACGCGCGGCATCCATCCCACCGGGTATCGCGGCAAGCTGTGGACGATGCGGCAGTTCGCCGGCTTCGGCAGCGCCGAGGATACCAACGAGCGGTTCAAGTTCCTGCTCGAGCATGGGCAGACCGGCCTCTCCACCGCGTTCGACTTCCCGACGCTCATGGGCTACGACTCGGACCACGCGCGATCGCTGGGCGAGGTCGGGAAGACCGGGGTCGCCATTTCCAGTCTCGCGGACATGGAAGTGCTGTTCGACGGCATCCCGCTCGATCAGGTGTCGACGTCGATGACGATCAACGGCCCGGCGATCATCCTCTGGGCGTTCTACATCGCAGCCGCCGAGAAGCAGGGCGTGTCGAGCGACAAGCTGCGCGGCACGATCCAGAACGACATCCTGAAAGAGTACATGGCGCAGCACGCCTGGTGCTTCCCCATCGAACCGGCGCTGCGCCTGATCGTCGACTGCTTCGAGTGGGGGGCGAAGCACGCGCCGCTCTGGAACACGATCTCGATCTCCGGCTACCACATCCGCGAAGCGGGATCGACGGCGGCCCAGGAGCTGGCGTTCACCCTCGCCGACGGATTCACGTACGTGGAGCGGGGCATCGCCCGCGGCCTCGACGTGGACGACTTCGCGCGCCGCCTCAGCTTCTTCTGGGACATCCACAACGACTTCTTCGAGGAGATCGCCAAGCTGCGGGCCGCGCGCCGGATCTGGGCCCGCCACATGAAGGAGCGCTATGGCGCCAAGGACCCGCGGTCCTGGGTGATGCGCTTCCACTCGCAGACCGCCGGCGTGACCCTCACCGCGCAGCAGCCGATGAACAACGTGGTGCGCGTAGCGTACCAGGCGCTCGCCGCCGTCCTCGGCGGCACGCAGTCGCTGCACACCAACTCCATGGACGAAACGCTGGCCCTGCCCACGGAAGAGGCCGTGCAGGTAGCCCTGCGCACCCAGCAGATTCTGGCCTACGAGAGCGGTGTGCCCAACGTCATCGACCCCCTGGGCGGTTCGTACTACGTCGAAGCGCTCACCGACCGCATGGAGCGCGAAGCGGAGGAGATGTTCGCCGAGATCGAGCGCCTGGGCGGCGTGGTGACGGGACTGGAAACGGGCTGGTTCCAGCGCAAGATCGCCGAAGCGGCGGCGCGCCAGCAGTGGGAGATCGAACAGCACCGCCGCGTGGTGGTGGGCGTCAACGAATTCGTGACCGAGGAAGACGAACTCACGATTCCGGTGTTGAAGGTGGGCGAGGCCGCCGAGCGGCGGCAGGGCGAGCGGATGGCCAGGCTGCGCGCTGAGCGCGACAACGCGCGTTGCAAGGCGGCGCTGGATGCGCTGCGCGAGGCGGCCCGTGGTACGCAGAATCTGATGCCGTTCATTCTTGATTGCGCGCGGGCGTACTGCACCCTGTACGAGATCCGCGCGGCGATGGAGGACGTTTTTGGGGCGTATCGCGAACCGGTGTTCTTCTGACGTGAGTCCGGGGCGCCGCGGCCGGCGCCTCGGCATCGCGCTCTGCATCGCCGGGCTCGCGGCCTGCGGCGGCGGGACAGCGCCGCCCGAGCGCCTCCTGCCGCCCCACGGGCTGCTCGCGGTCTCGCCGACGACGCCGGACATCCCGGCCAGCGTTCCCGAGGTGCTCGACGCCTTCAATACGATCTACGCGGCCGGGGCGCGGGGGTTCTTCTATTCCCAGCGTTGGAGCGAGTTGGAACCGGCGCCGAACGGCATCGTCCTGACGGACTTCCGAAACACGATCAACACCGTGACCGGGATGGGGTACACGCCGTTCGTGGGAATTCAGGTGCTCAATACCACGGTCAAGGAGACGCCGTCGGATCTGATCGGCGTCGCGTTCGACAGCCCGGCCATGAAGGCTCGCTTTCACGCGCTGCTGGATTCGCTGCTGCCGACCATGGCCGGACGCGTTCCCTACCTGTCGATCGGCAACGAGGTCGATGCCTACCTCAACGCGACGAACGGGTGGGCGGCGTACACCGACTTCTTCAACGACGCGGTGGCGTACGTCCACCAGCAGGCACCGAGCGTCAAGGTCGGCGTGACCGTGGAATGGGCGTCCGCGGCCGGAGCATCGGCCGCGAACATCCGCGCCCTGACCGCCGGCGGGGACGTCGACATCTTCACGTACTACGCGATCGGGCCGGACTTCCACGTGCTCGCCCCGTCCGAGGGCCCCGCGACGCTCGACGCGATGGTTGCGTTCGCGGCGGGAAAGCCGGTGATCGTGCAGGAGCTGGGGATGCCGACCGATCCGACGCTCGGGGGCTCGCAGCAACTGCAGGCCGACTTCGTGTCATCGAGCATCGACGAATTCGCGAGGATCGGGCGCGACCGGATGCCGATGCTGAGCTTCTTCAGCCTCTACGATTTTCCGCAGACGTTGTGCGACCAGCTCCCGGCGTATTACGGGGTGAGCGGCCCCGGGGTCCCGGCATTCGAAGCCTTTCTCTGCTCGCTGGGACTGAAGACGGGGCAGGGAACGGACAAGCTCGCCTGGCCGGCCTTCAAGGCGGCAGCCAGTGCGAACGGATGGTGATCCCGACGGCGCGTGCGAGGTCGAAAGGCCTTCGGGTGCGGTGAGCGGCAGCATGGCACTCCGGCGTCGGCGCGACGGTGCCTGCGGCCGCCGCAGGCGATAGCTTCCCGGCATGCCCCACGATCCCTCGTCCGACTGGTGGCGCGAGTACTTCGACGCCCAGTACCTCCGGGAATACGAACCGATCTTTCAGCAGGAGAACGCGCGCCGGGACGTCACCCGTGTGCTCGAACTGCTGGGGTTGCCGGTGGGCGCCCGCATCCTCGACGTGCCGTGCGGGCAGGGGCGGCACGCACACCCGCTCGCCGAAGCGGGGTTTCGCGTCGATGGGCTCGACTACTCCCGCGAGTTGCTGGCCCGCGCCAGGAAGCGGGGCACGGGCCCCGGGCTCCGCTACCATCGCGGCGACATGCGGAAGCTTCCCGCGCGGTGGACCGGGCGCTTCGATGCCCTGGTGAACCTGTTCACCTCGTTCGGCTTCTTCACCGACCCGGCTGACGACGCCCGCACCCTCCGCGAATTCGCGCGCGTACTGAAGCCGGGCGGCACGCTCCTCTGGCACGGCGGCAACCGCGACGGCGTGATGGCGCGCTTTCTGGTCCGCGACTGGTGGCGCACGTCGGACGGGACGTTGGTGGGACAGGAACGCTCGTTCGACCCGCTGTCCGGAATTCTCACGGTGCAATCCACGTGGTCGGGCGACCACGGAGGAGGGGAACGCGAACATCGCATCCGGTTGTACACGCCCACCGCCCTCGCCGAGCTGATGGCCGACGCCGGCCTCGTGGTGGAGGAGGCGTGGGACGGCTGGCACCGCCGGCCCCTCACCCGCCGATCCGGGGAGATGCTGTTGGTGGCACGCAAGCGTGAGTTGCCCCGACGGCGACGCGCCCGCTAGCTTCACTGCGAGCGCCGGCCCCCCTCGCCGGGCGCTGACGAACCTTCGACCCACGCGGTACATGCGTCCCATCCGAGTTCTCGTTGCCAAGCCCGGTCTCGACGGACACGACCGCGGCGCCAAGGTAGTGGCGGCCGCGCTCCGCGACGCCGGCATGGAAGTGATCTATACCGGGCTCCATCAGACGCCTGAGATGATCGCCAACGCCGCCATCGAGGAAGACGTGGATGTGGTTGGCCTGTCGATTCTTAGCGGCGCTCACATGACGTTGTTTCCGCGTGTGAAGGAGCTCCTCCGCGAGCAGGGGCGCGACGATATTCTGGTCACCGGCGGCGGGATCATCCCCAAGGAGGACATGGACGCCCTCCGTGCCAAGGGGGTCGGCGAACTCTTCGGACCCGGCACGCCGACCTCCGAATTGGTGGATTACATCCGGAAGTGGTTCGAAGAGCGGTCGCGGCAGGAAGCGTGACGTCCCGACTGCGCTCGCTCAGCGATTCGCTGCGCGAGCTGGAAGAGCGGCTCCGCCAGGGCGGCGGGCCCGACAAGATCGGGCGCCAGCACAGGCAGGGGAAGCTCACCGCCCGCGAGCGCATCGCCAAGCTCTGCGATCCCGATACACCGTTCGTCGAAGTTGGGCTGCTCGTGGCCTACGACAAGTACGACGGCCAGGCGCCCGGCGCGGGCGTGGTGACCGGCCTCGGGATCGTGCACGGCCGGGAAGTCGTGATCGTCGCCAACGATGCCACGGTCAAGGCCGGCTCCTGGTGGCCCGAGACGATCCGCAAGATTCTGCGGGCGCAGGAAATCGCGATGCGCTGCCGCGTCCCGATCATCTATCTCGTCGACTCCGCCGGGGTGAACCTGCCCTACCAGGGAGGCGTGTTCCCCGGGCAGTACGGGGCCAGCCGGATCTTCTACTACAACTCGATCATGCGGCGCTATCTGCACGTGCCGCAGCTCGCCGCCGTGATGGGCCCGTGCATCGCGGGGGGTGCCTACCTGCCCGCGCTCTCGGATGTGATCGTGATGGTCAAGGGCACCTCGTTCATGGGACTCGGCGGGCCGAACCTGGTGAAGGGAGCCACCGGCCAGGTGATCGACGCCGAAACGCTGGGCGGCGCCGCCACGCACAACGAGATCAGCGGGGTGGCTCACTACGAGGCGGACCACGATCCGGCCGGCCTCGAGCGGCTGCGCGATCTCGTGGCCATGCTTCCCAAACCGGCGCGCCCGGCGTGGGACGAGGCGCAGCCGCCGGCCACCGACCCCGACTCCCTCTACGACCTGCTCCCCTCCGACCATCGCATGTCGTACGACGTGCACCAGCTGCTCGAGGCGCTGCTCGACGGCGGGCGGATCGACGAGTTCCAGCAGGAGCTGGCCCGCGAGATGATCTGCGGCGATGCCCGCATCGAGGGGATCCCGGTTGGCGTGATCGCCAACCAGCGCGGCCTGATCAAGGGACGGCCGGGGGAGCGCCCGCGCTTCGGCGGCATCGTATACGCCGAGAGCGCGGAGAAGGTGGCCTTCTTCATCGATCGCTGCGACCGGCAGCGGATTCCGATCCTGTTCGTGCAGGATGTGTCGGGCTTCATGGTCGGACCCGAGGCCGAGCACGAGGGCATCATCCGGGCCGGGGCGCGGTTCGTGGAGGCGATGGCCACGGCGCGGGTTCCGAAGATCGTGCTCACGGTCAACCACGCCTCGGGCGCCGGCTACTACGCGATGGCGGGCCAGGGATTCGATCCCGACTTCATCTTCAGTTGGCCGACCGGCCGGATGGCCGTGATGGAGGGGGAGGCGGCCGTCCAGGCCGTGCACGGCCCCACCATCGAAGCGGCCCGTGCCGCCGGCGAGCCGCCTCCGGCGGAGGTCTCGGCGGCGATGGAGGAGATGCGCGCCGACTACGAACACCAGCTCGATGCGAAGTACGCCGGCGCCCGCGGTTACATCGATGCCATCGTGTATCCGGAGGACACGCGCCGCACTCTGGCGCTCGCCCTGCGCGCCGCCCTGCAGAATCCGGGGCCGCACCTCGGCGCCTTCGTGCTTCCCGCTCACCTGGATGACTCATGAAAGACATAGTGCGCGTCGCCTCGGGACAGGGCTTCTGGGGCGACTGGCTGGAAGCCCCGCGCCGCCAGGTGGAGGGCGGCCCCGTGGACTACCTGATGCTCGACTACCTGGCCGAGGTCACGATGTCCATTCTGCAGAAGCAGAAGGAGCGCGACCCGAAGATGGGGTATGCGCGGGACTTCGTGGGCGCCGTGGAGAGTGTGCTCCCGGCGGTGGCCGAGCGCGGCGTGCGCGTGATCGCGAACGCCGGTGGCGTCAATCCACCGGCCTGTGCCGAAGCCGTGCGGGCCGTGGCGGCCCGGGGCGGGGCCGCGGAGCAGGTGCGGATCGGCGTCATCACCGGCGACGATCTGCTCCCCACACTCGACGCGCTCATCGCCGCCGGGCACCCGCTGGCCCACATGGAGACGGGCGCGCCGCTGAGCACGGTGCGCGACCGCGTCCTGTCGGCGAATGCGTATATCGGATCGGTGCCGATCGTGGAGGCGTTGTCGAAGGGTGCGAACATCGTCATCACCGGCCGCAGTACCGACACGGCCCTCACGATGGCGCCGCTGCGCTACGAGTTCGGCTGGAAGGCCGACGACTGGAACCGGCTCGCCGCCGGCATCATCGCCGGCCACATCATCGAGTGCGGCGCCCAGTGCTCGGGCGGGAACTGCCTGTACGACTGGCGCTCGATTCCCGACCTCGCCAACGTCGGCTACCCGATCGTCGAGGGGCGCCCGGACGGCACGTTCGTCGTCACCAAGCATTCGAACACCGGCGGACGCATCGACGTGCCCTCCGTGAGCGAGCAGCTGGTATACGAGATGGGCGACCCCCATTCGTACATCACCCCCGACGTCGTCGCCGACTTCTCCAGCATTCAGCTCGAGCAGGCCGGCGAGAACCGGGTCCGGGTGTTCGGGATCCAGGGCCGCCCGTCCACCGACAAGTTGAAGGTCTCGATCGCCTACCGCGACGGGTACAAGGCAGTCGGATCGCTGGTCTATTCGTGGCCCGACGCACTGGAAAAGGCGCAGTTGGCCGACCGCGTGCTTCGCGAACGGCTCGACCGGTTGGGGTTGAAGTTCGACCATGTGCTCAGCGAGTTCGTCGGCGCCTCGGCCACGCACGGACGGTTGGCGGGCGATGCGGGAACAGACGCCCCCGAAGTGCAGTATCGCATTGGGGTGCGCTCGCACGACCGGGCGGCGGTTGAACGGTTCACCCGGGAGATCGTGCCGCTGGTGCTGAACGGGCCGCCGAGCGTCACCGGCTTCGCCGCCGGCCGCCCGAAGGTGGAAGAGATCGTCGCCTACTGGCCGGCGCTGATCGACAAGACGGTAGTTCAGACCAACGTGGAGATTCTCTGATGCGCGTCCGCCTTCTCGACATTGCGCACGCCCGCTCGGGCGACAAGGGCGACACCGCGAACGTCGGCGTCATCGCCCTCCGTCCGGAGTGGTACCCGGTGCTCGTGGAATACCTCACCACGGAACGCGTGGCCGAGCACTTCCGGGGCATCATCGACGGACCCGTGGAACGATTCGAACTGCCCAACCTGCACGCGCTGAACTTTCTGTTGCACGGGGCGCTGGACGGCGGGGGTACCTTGTCGCTCAAGACCGACGCCCAGGGCAAGGTGTATTCCACGGCACTGCTCCGGATGGTGCTGGAGATTCCCGACCGAGCGGCCGCCGGGCTGCGGCTCCCCTCGGCGGCGTGACCCGGCTCGTTCTCATGAAGCTCGCCCTGGCCGCGACCGGAATCGCGGTTTGGGGGTACGGCGCCCGGGTGGACGACCCCCGGTTCCGCCTGGCCGGCATGGTCATCCTGGCCGTCGCCGTGGCGCTGCGCTTCCTGCCGCGATCGGTGAAGGATCGCATCGACGGGCGAGCGCCGGGTCCAACCGATACGCATTCCTGACATTCCGAGCATTGGCCGGACGCGCCGGCCTCGTGTATGGTCCGAAGGGAACTTTCCGCATGGGAGGAGCAGACCGATGAAACGAATCGTCACCAGCGTTCTCGCCGTTGCCACCCTGGCCATCGTGCCACGCGTGAGCGCCGGCCAGGGTATGGGAGAGACCGCACGCAAGATCGAGAACGGCGGCGTTCGGGCGCCGGGGTGGACCGGCAAGATCGACCCTCAGGAGGCTCGTCGCGGCAGCACGCTCGACGACGCGCGGTTCGTGAAGGAGGGGAACACGTATCATGTGACGACGGGTCCGGCCACCACGTACTGGGATCCCGCGAACACGGTCTCGGGGGACTACGTGGTCAAGGCGACCTTCACCGAGCCGAAGTTCATGAATCGGAACGATCACGCGCACCCGTACGGGATCGTGATCGCGGGCAACGACATGGGGACCGACCAGGCGAGCTACCTGTACTGCGCGGCCTACGGCGACGGCCGGTTCATCGTGCGCGGTTTCGGGCCCAACCCGTTCCAGATGAACGGGCGCGAGGGTGAGCGCAACGCGGCGGTGCACAAGGCGGCCGGGGTGGACAAGCCGGTCTCGCAGGAGATCGCGATGTCCGTCAAGGGCGACCAGGTGTCGTGCGCCATCAACGGGAAGGTCGTGGCCAGCTACCCGAAGTCGGAGTTGGTCACGGCGGGGAAGCTGAAGTCCACCGACGGTGTCTGGGGGATTCGCTTCTCGCACAACACCGACGGCATCGTCTCGAACGTCACGGTGGCGGCCGGCAAGATGTAGTGCCGGGGCCTCGCGACGGGCGGGGGCGCCGGACCGGGAGGCTGCCCGGTCCGGCGTTTCTCTTTGGACCCGCCCCGTAGAGGCTGCCGGCGGGAACCGCTAGCTTGCCCCCCATGCCAGGTCTGCCCGTTCCGGAACTGCTCGCCCCCGCGGGCTCGCTCGACGCCGTCCGTGCCGCCCTCGCCAACGGCGCCGACTCGGTATATCTGGGCGCCGAGCGGTGGAACGCGCGCGACGACGGTGCCCAACTGTCGCTCGACGACGTCGAACAGGCGTGCCGGTTGGCGCACGCCCGCGGCCGGCGGATCTATCTCACGTTCAACATTCTGTTCAAGCCGCACGAGCTGGTCGACGCACTCGGCTTTCTCGGCGAGGCGGTGGACCGGGGCATCGACGCGGCCATCGTGCAGGATATCGGCGCCATCCGCCTGATCCAGCGCCTCTACCCGCAGCTCGAGATCCACGGCTCCACCCAGATGACGGTGCACGACGCCGCCGGCGCCGCGGTGCTCCGCGAACTTGGCGTGCACCGCGTGGTGTTGGCGCGGGAGAACACGCTGGACGATATCCGCAGCATCCGGGCGGCGGTGCCGGATCTCGGACTCGAATCGTTCGTGCATGGGGCGCTGTGCATCTCGTACTCCGGCCAGTGCTACATGTCCGGCATGATCTCGGAGCGCAGCGCCAACCGCGGCTCCTGCGCCCAGTCGTGTCGCAAGGACTACGTGCTCACCGACCTCGCCGACGGACGTGAACTCGATCGAGGCTATCTCATCTCGGCGCGTGATCTGGCCGCGCACGACCACCTGCCCGCCATCGCCGACGCCGGAATCGCCTGCCTGAAGGTCGAGGGACGCAAGAAGAAACCGGAGTACGTGGCCACGGTGACCAGCACGTACCGCGGGTTTCTCGACCGCATCGGGCGCGGCGAACGCACGCTGCCGGAGGCCGCCGAGGTGCAGCCGCTGGTCCAGATCTTCAGCCGCGGGTTCACCGGCGGCATGTACGGTGGCCGGGCCGGGCGCGATTACGTGACCCGCACCCAGCCCGACAATCGCGGGGCACTGCTCGGGACGGTCCTCGAAACGGGCCGCGGCGAGATCGTCGTCGAACTGACGGCGCCGCTCGAAGCCGGCGACGGTGTGGGGTTCGAGGCCCCGGACGGGATTGGCGGAGCGTCGGTGGGCGGGACGGTGTCGGCGGTCCGGCCCCTCGCCTCGCCGACGCAGCGCATCCGGCAGTCCATCGCCGTGTCGCTGCGCGTCCAGCCGGGATGGAAGGTGTACCGGACCTCCGAGGCGTCGCTCCTCCGGCGCGCCCGCGCCTCGTACGAGGCGTTGCCGGCGCACGTGCGCGCGCACAAGCAACGGCTCGATGTCCGCGTCTTCGGTTCGGCGGGCTCCCCGCTGAAGGCGACCTTCACGAGCGGTGGCGAGTCGGTCACCGTGCAGAGCGAGGGCACGCTCTCCCCAGCCGCCAACCGGCCTCTCGATCAGAAACTCCTGCGCGAGCAGCTCGGGCGGCTCGGCGAGACGCCGTTCGCGCTCACGGGCCTCGATCACGCCGCGCTGGCGCCGGGCCTCTTCCTGCCGGTGAGCGAACTCAACCACCTGCGCCAGCGCGCGGTGGACGAGTTGATGCGCCGGCGGGACTGGGCTCGGGACAGCACCAGGGCGGAGCGCGGGAGCAGAATCCAAGCCGCGGTGGGCGCGATCGACGCTGCGCCGGCGGCCAGGGAACAGGGATTCCGGCTGACGGCCGAAGTGTTCGACCTGGCCGATGCAGACGCGGCAGCCGGCGCCGGCGCTACCGAGATCGTGTTCGATCCCTTCCTCCGGCATCCCGCACCGCCCAAAGCGCGGCTGCGGGAACTGGCGGACCGGCTCGCCGGACAGGGCGTGGCGCTTCGCCTGCGGACGCCGACCATCGTTCGCCCCGAGGAGCGTCCGACGGTTCAGAAATGGCTCGACCTCGGGTTGCCGGCCCTCTCGGGGCACCTGGGACTGGTGGCGGAACTGGCGCGGGCCGGTCGCGACGTAACGGCGGACTATGCGCTGAACGTGATGAACCAGCACACGGCCGCGGAGATCTTCCGGCTGGGCGCCCGCCGCGTCACCGCCTCGGTGGAGTTGACGCTGGACGAGATCCGGGAGCTCGTGTCGCCCTGGGGCGGGGCGGGATTCGAGGTGTTCCTCTACGGTCGCCCGGAGGGGATGACCCTGGAGCACTGCGTCCTGTCGGCAGCGTTCGAACGCGAGCCCACGACCTGCCGAGATCTGTGCGTGCAGAAGCACACGAACGTCCAGCTCACGGATCCCACCGGATATGCGTTTCCGGTGGCGACCGATGCCGCGTGCCGCAACCGCCTGCTCCACTCGCGACCCATCGAGGGTTCGGAGTTCCTCTCCCGGCTCTGGGAAGCCGGCATCCGGTCGTACCGGGCCGTCTTCAACGTCGCGGGTGATCCGGTGGCGGGGATCGTGGGCGGATACCGCCAGGCACTCGATGCGCTGGCTCTCGAAGCTCCCGTAGACTCGACGCCCGTTCGGGCGCTGATGGGCACCGCTTTCACCCGCGGACACTTCACTCGTGCAGTCTAAGGGCGCCGCGCGCCCTTTTCCGGTCACGCCCGCGTGCGGCGCGTGCCCCAACGTGCGGGCATGACCAGACCGGAAAGGGCCGGCGACGCGGCGGCGCTCACGGTGCTGCAGGAGCGCTTCGGCTACCCCGCCTTCCGCGCCGGACAGGCGGAGGCGGTGGCCAGCGTGCTGGCCGGCAAGGAGACGGTGGTCATCCTGCCCACCGGCGGCGGCAAGTCACTCTGTTATCAGGTGCCGGCCCTGTTGATGCCCGGCCTCACGATCGTCGTCTCGCCGCTCATCTCCCTGATGAAGGACCAGGTGGACGCGCTCGAGCGGCGCGGGATTCCGGCCGCGTTCATCAACAGCTCGCTCTCGGCGGGGCAGGTGAGCGACCGGATGGCGGCCGCCCGCAGCGGCGCCCTCAAGCTGCTGTACGTCGCCCCCGAACGGTTCGACGCGGGCACCACCCTCGATCGACTGCGCGACACCGAGATCTCGCTGCTCGCGATCGACGAAGCACACTGCATCAGCGAGTGGGGCCACGATTTCCGGCCGAGCTACATGCGCCTGGCAAAGGTGCGCGAGGGGCTCGGCAACCCGACGCTCATCGCCCTCACCGCCACCGCCACTCCGCACGTCCGCGAAGACATCGTGCGCCAGTTGGAGATGGGGCGCCCGACCGTCATCGTCACCGGGTTCGACCGCACCAATCTCACGTACTACGTGCGGTCGGGGCGTACCGACGCCGACAAGGACGGGGCCCTGATCGAGGAGCTTCGCGCGCGGGAGGGACTTGGCATCGTCTACGCGTCGACGCGCAAGGCCGTGGAACGGATTGCCGCCCTCCTCAACCGCCGGCACATTCGCGCCCTCCCCTATCACGCCGGACTCGACGACGACCACCGCCGCGAGGTGCAGGAGGCGTTCATGCGGGAAGACGCCCGCGTGATCGTGGCCACGAACGCGTTCGGGATGGGTATCGACAAACCGAACGTGCGGCTGGTGGTGCATCACGCCATGCCGGGCACGCTCGAGGCGTACTACCAGGAGGCAGGGCGGGCAGGGCGGGACGGGGAGCCCGCCGAATGCGTGCTGCTGCACGCGTATCGCGACCGGTTCACGCACGAGTACTTCATCCGCACGGCGCACCCGCGCCGCGAGGTGGTGGAACGGCTGTACGATCTTCTGCAGCGTGGTGGACCGCCGGTGGCGGCACTCGACGCCGCGCAGTTGGCCAGGAAGCTCGGGCGCAAGACCAACGCCCGTGACGTGGAGGCCGCGCTGCGGCTGCTCGAACGCGTGGGCGCCTGGCGTGTGGGGGCGCCGGTCGGCCGCCGCGTGCACGTGCGGCTGCTGGCCACCACGGCACGCATCCGGGCCGAACTCGACGAATCCCGTGCCCTCCAACTCGGCTTCCTTCGCGCGCTGTGGCGGCTGGCGGGCGACCGGCTGTATGAGGGGCTGGACGTGGACGTCGACGGGCTGCCGCCCGCGCTCGGCGGGCCGGCCTTCGACCTGCTGGATGCCCTGCAGGGGGAGCAGTTTCTCGAGTGGTCCCGCACCACCACGGGCCCGGCTCCGGCCCGGCCGGCCGCGTCGCTGGAGCAGTTCCGAATCGATTGGGAGTCCCTGGATCGGCGCCATCGCGCGGATCTGGACAAACTCGAGGCCATGCAGCGGTATGCGTACACCAAGCGTTGCCGCCGCGCGTTCGTGCTTCGATATTTCGGAGACCCGGCGGCGCGTCCGGAATGCGGGGCATGCGACAACTGCATCGGACGCGCCGATGGTCGTTCGACCCGGCGCCCGCCAAGCGGCCGCCGGTCCAAGCACACGTACATCGGCACCGACGACGTGCTGGTGGCCGTGCCTCCGACCGAATCACCCAAGCGCGCGCGACGTCGCCGTCGAGACGCCGACGCCTCCTGATTGACATGGACGACGCCCTCTATTTCTCCGAGCAGCATCTGGCCGTGCGCGAAATGGTCCGCGAATTCGCGCGCGACGAAGTGGCTCCCGTGGCGGCTCGCCACGACGCCGACGCCACCTTCCCGTGGGCGAACATCAAACGCATGGGTGAACTCGGCCTCCTCGGCGTGCCCTGGCCCGAAGACCTGGGCGGCGCCGGACTCGATCTCCTCAGCTACATGATCGTGATCGAGGAGTTGGCCAAGGTGGACGCCTCGCACGGGCTGACCGTGTCCGCGCACACCACGCTCGGCACGTCGCCGATCGTCCACTTCGGCTCCGATGCGCAGAAGCAGCGCTACGTCCCCCTGCTCGCATCCGGCCGCGTCATGGGCGGATTCGGCCTCACCGAACCCGACGCGGGCAGCGACGCCGGCGGCACCCGCACCACCGCCGTCAAGCAGGGCGATCGCTATCTCCTCAACGGCGTGAAACGATTCATCACCCACGGGTACGTCGGCGAGATCTTCGTCGTCACGGCGGTCACGAATCCGGGGCAGGGCACCAAGGGGATCAGCTCGTTCATCCTCACCAAGCCGAGCGGCGACCTCGCAGCCACCGAGGCGGCCGGGGTGGGCCACGACGCCTCGCTCCCCGCGATGAAGGGATTCCGCGCCGGCAAGAAGGAGGACAAGCTGGGCTGGCGCGCGTCGGACACCGCCGAGCTGATCATGGAGGACGTGGAAGTGCCGGTCGAGAATCGACTGGGCGAGGAAGGGCTGGGGTTCAAGAACTTCATGCGCACCCTCGACTCCGGCCGCATCGGCATTGCCGCGCTCTCCCTTGGCATTGCAGAAGGCGCGTTCGAGGAGGCGCGCAAGTACACGGCGGTGCGTAAGCAGTTCGGGCAGGCGATCGCCAGGTTCCAGGGTGTGCATTTCCAGTTGGCGGACATGGCCACGGAAATCGAGGCGGGGCGGCACCTCATGTTCCACGCCGCCTGGCTGGCCCAGCACGGCAAGCCATTCGGCAAGGAGGCGGCGATTGCCAAGCTCTTCTGTTCGGAGCTTGCCATGCGCACCACGATCAAGGCACTCCAGTTGCACGGCGGGTACGGCTATACCAAGGACTACCCGGTGGAGCGGATGATGCGGGATGCGAAGATCTGTGAGATCGGGGAAGGAACCTCGGAAATCCAGCGCATCGTCATCGCCCGGCACCTGCTCAAGGAGCTGCTGGACTGAGCCCCGTAAGTCCTTGCCACTCTTGCGGAAGCGGGCAGGCAGCACTAGTAATTCGGCAGTGACACGCTCCCTTGTATTTCCCGCCCCGGCACAGCCGCGCGACTCGCGGCGTGGTCGAGGCTCTCGATGTGCAGCGGCGGCCGAAGCAGCATCGGCCGCCGTATGCGCAGTTATCCCCCTCGCAGCGCACGGCTTCCGTCATGAAGTCGATCGCATGCTGGCCCGTGGGATGCAGCCGATCTCCAGATGGATGGAGGCGTTGACGCGACTCTCGCGCAGCGCAGTTCGGCGGCCGGGTCCGGCGTGGACGATCACGCTCGAGCGGTGGATTCCCAGCCACGTTTCGGCCGCCGGACACGTTGACGTGTCGTGGTGCGCCGCCACCCCGAACACCCACTACCGCCCCGATCCGCGTGCCGAGTCGCCGCACGGATCAGCGCCGGCGGTTCCCGATGAAACGCGAAATACTCATCAATGCAACGCCGCGGGAAACGCGGGTTGCGATTCTGGAAGACGAGCAACTCGTTGAACTCCTCGTCGACCGGCCGGAAGCACGGCGCATGGTCGGCGACATCTACTTCGGCCGGGTCGAGGCCGTCCTCCCCGGCATCCAGGCCGCCTTCGTCGACATCGGCACCGAGAAGAGCGCCTTCCTGCACGCGTCCGATCTGGTCTTTCCGGAGGACGAGGAGCCGGATGACGACGCGGACGACGACGAGGGGGACGGCGAGGGGGAGGCGGGTGACGAGGGCGACGACGAGGAGGCCGAGGGCGCCGGCGACGACTCGCCGTACGCCGACGGGGAAGGGAACGGGGAGCGCAAACGGGGCCCGCGTCCCCGCGGTCGCGGGCGCCGCGGTGGTGGTGGCGGCTCGCGCCGGCCGGCCCGCGCCAAGGCGCCCCCGATCCAGGACCTGCTCAAACGCGGCCAGGACATCATCGTCCAGGTTTCCAAGGAACCGATTTCGACGAAGGGCCCGCGGGTAACGGCGCAGGTCTCGCTGGCCGGCCGGTTCCTGGTGTTCATGCCGTTCGCCTCGCGCGTCGGCGTGAGCCGCAAGATCGGGGACCGCGCGGAACGCGGCCGGCTGCGCGAGATGGTGGAGAGCGTGCTGCCGAAGGATGCCGGCGGCGTGATCGCCCGGACCGTGGGCGAGGATGCCACCAAGGAGACCTTCAAGCGTGAACTCGACACGCTCATCGGCCAGTGGAAGCGCATCAAGCGCAAGACGCACTTCGTGCGGGCGCCGGCGCTCATCCACCGCGAGACCAATCTCACGCGAGGGCTGATCCGCGATCTGTTCAGCGAGAAGGTGGAGCAGGTGTCGGTGGATTCGAAGCAGGTATTCAACGAGATCAACGAATACCTGAAGGGCGTGGCCCCGGACCTCATCGACCGCATCAAACTCTGGAGCGATACGGCCGGGATCTTCGACAAGGCCGGCATCGAACCGGAAATCCGCGATCTGTTCAAGCGCCGCTGCGACCTGCCTGCGGGCGGCTATCTGATCATCGAGCCCACCGAGGCGCTCGTATCGGTGGACGTGAACTCCGGCCGGTACACGGGCAAGAAGGACCCCGAGAAGACGATTCTGCGGACGAACCTCGAAGCGGCCCGGGAGGTGGCCCGGCAGATCCGCCTGCGCGACATCGGCGGGATCATCGTCTGCGACTTCATCGACATGGAGACGAAGGCCAATCGCGACCGGGTGTTGCAGGAACTCCGGACCCATCTGAGCCGCGACCGGGCCCGCACGAAGGCGTTTGCGGTGAGCGAACTCGGCCTCATCGAGATGACGCGACAGCGGGTGCGCCAGAGCCACCTGCAGAACATGACCGAGGCCTGCCCGACCTGTGCCGGTACGGGGCGCGTGTTCACGGCCGAGACCATCGTCCGCCGGGTCGAACGATCGTTGCGCCGGATGGGGGTGGAGGGGAAGAAGGAACCCCTGGTGGTCAAGCTCCACCCCGACGTCGCGATGTACGTGCTCGAAGAGGAGAAGGACCTCCTCAAGAAGCTCGAAAAGGCCGTCGGGTTCAGCCTCGAGATCCGGGACGATCCGCTGTTGCGGCCCGACGAATTCAAGCTCGTGGTGAAGAGCGCCGGCCGCGACGTGACCCAGCACTACGCGGTGGCCTAGGGGGCCGTCCCGGACCCCATAGACCCCACGTTGACAAGGACATAGCCGTCGTCTAACTTAGATGGCTCGCGCGTATTAACCCTGATCGATCCCATGTCCTACGCAATCATTCGCACCGGCGGCAAGCAGTTCCGTGTCGAGCCGGGCAGATACTACAAGATTCCCTCGCTTCCCGGTGAGCCGGGGGGCAAGGTCGAGTTCAACGACGTGCTGCTCGGCTCCGACGGCAAGACCGTCAAGACCGGCGTGCCCACGCTCGACGGCGCCAAGGTGACCGGCGAGATCCTCCGGCACGGACGCGGCGACAAGATCGTCGTGTTCAAGATGAAGCGCCGGAAGAACTACGCGAAGAAGCAGGGACACCGGCAGGGATTCACCGAAGTGATGATCAACGACATCAAGCTCGGCTGAGCAAGGTTCCGTCATGGCACACAAAAAGGGCGTCGGCTCATCTCGCAACGGCCGCGACAGCAACCCGAAATACCGCGGCGTCAAGAAGTACGGTGGCGAGTCGGTGGTGGCCGGCAACATCATCGTCCGCCAGTGCGGAACGAAATGGCACCCCGGCCGCAACGTGGGCCTGGGCACCGACTACACGATCTATTCGCTCATCGACGGCGTGGTGAAGTTCGAGCACCACTCCAAGTCGCGGTACCGCGTCAGCGTGTATCCGGCCGCTGCCGAGAGCGACGCGACGTCGGCGGCCTGAGTTCGCCGGCCCCGCACCGCAACGCCCCCGCCTACCGGCCGGGGGCGTTTTTCTTTGGCGCTCGAGTCCCCGCAACTTTCGGCACCACGCGTCCGTAGAATCTCCTGTCCCCAGCGGTGGAGGGAAGGATGCCCATCTGGAACAAGATCAAGGACGAGGTAGGCCGGGCCAGCCGGGCCGCGACCAGCGCCATCGACGAGGGCAAACTCCGGCTCGATCTGATGCGCGCCCGCCAGAGCGCCGACCGCAGCGCCCAACGCCTCGGGTACGCCGCCTTCAAGGCCAGAGAAGCTGGCCAGGAACTCGCCGACGACGTCTACAAGCGCCACGCCTGCGAGCTCTCGGCGGCCGAGGCCGAGATTGCGCGGATCGAGACGCTGCTCAAGGAAGCCTCCAGGCGGCGCTCCAACACGCCCCCAACCGACGCGCCGCCGGCCCCGGAACCGCAGACGGCGAGCGCGTCGAACGAACCGCCGGGCGCCTGACCGGCTTCAGCAGTCAGCGGGCGGAAACGCCCGGACGTCGTCGCCGCACAGGCCGTCCACGCCGAGGGCGGCGAGGCGCCCGGCCGCGGCGGCGTCGTTGACCGTCCACGCCAGCACGCGCTTCCCCCCGGCGTGTGCGGCCTGGACCAATGCACGATCGACCAGGCTCCAATGGGGCCACAGATCCCGCACCGGGTAGCGGTCAATCTGCTCGCGCACGTTCGGGGTGCCGGCGTCGAAGAGGACCCCGAACGCGAGCTTCGGCCACGCCTCGTGGAGGGCGAGAACGGCTGCGTGGTCGAAGCTGTGGAAGGCGTACCGGGCGCCGTGCGCCAGCGCGTCGGCGATGGCCGCCTCTCCCACTCCGGCGCCCTTGAGCTCCACGTACACCGTGCCACGGTCCCCCAGGGCCTCGAACACGGCGGCCAGTGTGGGCACGCGGCCTCCCTGCGGCAGGACCCAGGCGGCCACCTGGTCGTCGGTCAGGTCGGCAATCGGTGCCGAGGCCCCGGAGGGGTCGCTCAGGACGGCGTCGTGGTGGACGACAACGGTGCCCTGCCGGGTGGCGTGGACATCCAGTTCCACGGCGTCGGCGCCCCGCGCGAGGGCGCGGAGAAAGCCGTCGATGGTGTTCTCGTCGAATTCCCGGGGAGCCCCGCGGTGACCGATCCGCTCCGGCGGGAGGTGGCGATCCGGCATCCCGGTGTATATTGGCCAGCCCGCCGTTCGGCAAGCTCTTAACGCGCGCCGGATGGCAACGTCCGACGACAGGGAACGAATGACCGACGCGATTGGGAGCAGCGATGAACGGGGTGACCTGGAGCTCATCGAGGCGTGGCGGACGGGGGACGAACGGGCGGCGACGCTCCTCGTCACCCGCCACGCGCCGGCGGTCGCGCGCTTTCTGGTCAGTTGCGGGGAGCGGCGGGAGGTGGACGAGCTGGTCCAGGACACGTTCGTCCGGGCGTTCGGGGCCTTCGACTCGTTCCGGGCCGACAGTTCGCTCCGGACCTGGCTGTTCACGATCGCCCGCCGGTTGCTGCTCGATCGGCGGCGGGCCGATCGGCGGCGGCGTGACCGGGTGGCGATTGCCGAGGGGGACGCGGTCACCGAAGTCGACGCCCTGGATGGGGTGGTGGCGGACGAGACGGCGGGGCGGCTGCGTCGGGCGGTCGACCGACTGTCGCCGAAACAGAAGGAAGTCTTCACATTGCGCGTATCCGAAGGTCTAACGTACCGGGACATCGCCGACGTGGTCGGCACGACGGAGGGCGCGGCGCGGGTGCACTATCACAACGCCGTGCGAACGATCAAGGAGTTTCTCGATGACTGACTGCCCGAACGCGGAGATCCGCGACCAACTGCCCGACCTGTTGCACGGGCACCTCGACGACCGGTCGAGGGCTCGGGTGGAGGCACACCTGCGCGACTGCGCCGCGTGCCGCGACGAGTTGGAGTTGCTGCGCGCCGTCCGCGCCGCAGTGCCGCAGGTCGGGATCGATGTGGCGCGTATCGTTTCGGCGCTGCCGGCTCCGCGCCGCCGCGGCGTTTGGAACCACCGGGTGTGGCAGATTGCGGCCGCCGTGGTGTTCCTGGCGGGCACGGGCTCTGCCGTGATGCGCTACGTGGGCCATTCGCGCATGGCAACTCCCGCGACCTCGGTGGTCGCGTCCGGCGGTGATTCGGCAGAGGGCACCGACGTGGAGCTGTCGGTGGGGTACGGCTACAGCGATCTCACCGACGCCCAGTTGCAGGCGCTGCTTCAGGACGTCGAGCAGTTGACCGCAGTCCCGCTCAGCGAGCCGGACGTTGCGATTCCCAGCGTGACCGTGACCAGCGGGGGCGTGTGATGCGCCAGAGCCGATACGGTCTCGCGCTGGCCGCCGTGCTGCTGCTCATGCCGCTGACGGTGCGCGCCCAGGGCGACACCGGCCGACGCGGCAACCAGGGGCAGGGCGCCATGCGCGGCCGGCAGGGGCGCGGTCAGCCGGGCGCGCCGCGGGCGCGCATCCAGCGTCAGATCCGGGAGGCCTTCACACGCGCGGTGCGCACGCAGGTGGGCCTCACCGACGACCAGATGCGGAAGCTGGCGCCCATCAACCGCCGCTACGTCGTCAAGCGCCAGACGCTGCAGTTCGAGGAGCGCTCCATCCGGCTCGCCCTCCGCGAACAGTTGATGGCGTCCAAACCCGACCAGGACAGCGTGGCGAAGCTGTCGCGCCGGCTGCAGGACCTGCCGCGGGAACGGCTGGACGTGAACGCGGCCGAGGAGCAGGAGTTGAGCGCGATCATGACGCCGGTGCAGCTCGCGCGCTACCGGGCACTCGAGGAGCGGGTGCAGCGTCAACTGAACGCCATGCGGCCGTCGATGATGGGCGGGGACGCGCGGCCGCTGCCGATCCCCGACTCCACGGAGGGCGGGGGCGACGGCCTGTTGCCGGGCGGGTGACCGGCCGACCACGGGGCTGGAGCGAGGGCGGGGACGGCGTTGAGGCGCCGTCCCCGCACTGCTAAGTTGTGTGTTCTTGCCCGGGTGGCGGAATCGGTAGACGCAGGGGACTCAAAATCCCCCACCGGCAACGGCGTGCGGGTTCGAGTCCCGCCCCGGGCACTCAATGGGCGGCCCATGGCCGTCCCCGGCTCTCCGGTGACCGGGGACACCGGCGGCCGGCAAGTCGGGTCCGGCCCCCGGGGGGGCCGGAACGGGGGACGGGCAGACTGGGGCCAGGGGCGGGGACGGGAAACGGGGTCATGGAGATGTTGCGCGGTCGAATCGGGATCGTTTCATAAAGGATTGGTGTAGACACCAGTCAGGAACGCCTTGACGCGGAACGACGAAGAACCGTGCGCGGCGACGGCAGCCAGGATGGGGCCGTGTCGGTTTCCTCCAGGCCGAGGTCCGCATGTTTCGATTCCGCTCCGTGCTCGCGCTGCTACCGATCCGGGTGCTCGCCGGGTGGCTCGTGGCCAGCATGATCGGCTGGCTGGGCGTCGGGTTGGTCGGCGTGGCCATCGAACGCGCCGTCTTTGCCGCGCCGCTCACGCCGGGGCTCGTGATCGCGACGATTGGCGGAGCCGAGGGAACGGCGCTGCTCCTCGCCCTCGCGATCTTTGCGCTGCTGATGGCGGTTGCGAGCGCCGAAGCCGCGGCCATGGGGTCGCCCGCCCGTCGACGGCCCGGCGCGTGGATGCCTCCCGTTTCCTTCGACGGCCAACTTGGCCGTTCGGCGAGCGCGGCCCGTTGGCCGTCCTCGTCCGTGCTGCACTAAGCGCACCGCTCGCCCCACTCGCCCCGCCAGTCCGCCGCCCCTGACACGGGGGCCGGCGCGCTCCGTACGCGCCTGTGGGGCGACGTCCCGGAACCCCGAAAATCTGTCGGGGAATGCCGGGCCAAGTTGTATCGATCACCCTACAGATTTCGGGGACTCCCGATGGCGAATTGAGACCGTCGAGAGTAGTTGCGCCCCGACATTCGCGTTGCGACGCCCGTCGTTGCCGGCTCCTCGATCTGGTGCACGTTGACCAGTCACCGGCTGCGCGGTCGTCGAAGCTCCGTTCCGGGATTCGAGGGGCCGCGTTGCCACGAATGACGAGGCATCCGCGGCCCCATGACCATCGACACCGCTCCGAGTCCCTCCCGCGCGCGCCGGCGCAAGGTCCAGCGTGTGGCCGAACACACCGTCGAAATCGTTTCCGATTCCGGAGAGGGCGCCCAGAAGTGCGGCCAGATCTTCGGCGCCGTTTCGGCAAAGATGGGAAACGGGGTGTGGACGGTGGAGATCATTCCCGCCGAAATTCAGCCGCCGGCGCGCGTGCCCGAAGGCGCCAGCGGCTACCGCATCCGCATCGGGTCGACCCCGGTCACGAACTGGGGTGACGCGACCACCCTCGCCGTGGCCTTCAACGAACAGGTCCTGCTCGCGCGGCACCGCCTGGAGGCGCTGGCGCCCGACGCCGTGCTGCTGGTGGAGGACAAGTGGGCCACCGACGACGATCCCGACATTCGCGCCGCGTGGGAGCGGGCGATGGCCGAACTGTCGACACGCGACTACCGGATCATTCCCGTCCCGATGGAAGCGCAGTGCCTGACCGTGGTCGACAACCCGCGCAAGGGCAAGAACATGTTCGCGCTCGGCTTGCTCGCGCGCATCTACGACCGCGACATGGACCGGATCCGCGAGCAGATCGCGTACACCTTCCGCAAGAAGAGCGACGAGGTGTACGAGGCGAACGTCGCGCTGCTCGAACTCGGGTACGCATGGGCGGAGGAACACCTCGATCTGCGCATCGACATCCCGCCGGCACCATCGAAGGACGCGCTGGTCGTGATGAACGGCAACGAAGCGATCGGCCTGGGCGCCATCTCGGCGGGCATGGAGTTGTGCGCCATGTACCCGATCACGCCGGCGACCTCGGTGTCGCACTATCTGAGCGAGGTCTTCGAACGCTTCGGCGGCGTGGTGCATCAGGCGGAAGACGAGATCGCCGCCGCCGGCGTCGCGATCGGCGCCTCCTACTCCGGCAAGGTCGCCTTCACGATCACGTCGGGCCCGGGGCTCGCCCTCAAGACCGAGTTTCTGGGACTCGCGATCATGACCGAGATCCCGCTGGTCGTGGTCGAGGTGCAGCGGGGCGGACCGAGTACGGGCCTGCCCACGAAAGTCGAACAGTCCGACCTGTTGGCCGCGCTGTTCGGACAGACGGGCGATGCGCCGCACGTCATCATCGCCCCCGCCACGATCGAGGAGTGCTTCCACGTCATGGTCACGGCACGCCGCATCGCAGAGACCTTCCGGGCCGTCGTGATGGTCCTGTCCGACGCCAATCTGGCGACGGGCGTGACGCCCTTCCGGCGGCCGGTCCCCGACGAGAAGTGGTTCGCCGAGCCGATCGACCTGAGTCCGATCGCAGACGGGCAGAAGCCGTACCAGTGGGATGCTCGCACCGGGCTCTCCGCGCGCCTGGTGCCCGGACAGGCCGGGGGCATGCACACGGTCACCGGCCTGTCCCACGACGAAGGCAGCAAGGTGGCCTACAGCTCCGGCGTGCACCAGCGCTCGTCGTCCATGCGGAGCCGGAAGCTGGCGGTGCTGCAGAGCCTGCTCACCCCGCCCACGCCGTACGGCGACGACGAGGGCGAACTGCTGCTCGTGGGGTGGGGCAGTACCAAGGGCGCCATCGAGGAAGCGGTGGATCGAGCCCGCGCCGAAGGGTTGAGCGTGGCCTCGCTGCACCTCCGCTTTCTGTCGCCGCTGGAGCCCGGGCTCCGGGACATCTTCCGCCGATTCCGCCAGGTCATGACGGTGGAGATCAACTACAGCGACGACCCCGGCGATCCCTACATCACCGATGAGAACCGGCGCCGTGGGCAGCTCAGCATTCTGCTCCGCAATGCGACACTGGTGGACGTCGACTGCTGGACGCGCGTGCCAGGAGAGCCGCTCCGGCCGGGCGCCATCCTCGATGCCATCCGCAGCCGTGCGCCGCGTGGAGGGCGCCCCTCATGACGTCGACCCATTGCCACCTGCCCGTGCTCGAGCTGAGCGCGGAAGATTATGAATACGAGATCAGCGACTACGAAGGCGCGCGGGCCCGGTGGTGTCCGGGCTGCGGCGATCACTCGATCCTGACGGCCATCGAGCGCCTCCTCGCGGCCGAGCAACTGACCCCCGAGAACACCGTCTTCGTCTCCGGCATCGGGTGCTCCAGCCGGTTCCCGCACTACCTCAAGACCTACGGATTCCACGGAATCCACGGGCGCGCACTGCCGATCGCCACCGGCATCCGGCTGCACCGACCCGACCTGACGGTGTTCGTGGTGATGGGCGACGGCGACTGCACCTCGATCGGCGCCGGCCACTGGGTGCACGCGCTGCGCTACAATGTGGACCTGACGGTGATGATGCTCGACAACGGCATCTACGGGCTCACCAAGCAGCAGACGTCCCCCACGACGCCACAGGGCTTTCCCAGCAATACACAACCGCGCGGGAGCTGGCTGCCTCCGCTCAACCCGCTCCAGGTCGCACTCGGCGTCACCAACGCGTCGTTCGTGGCCCAGACGGCGGAGTGGGTGCCGGCGCATCTGTATGCCACGCTCCGCGCCGCCCGGCAGCATCGCGGCCTCAGTTTCGTCCGCATCCTCCAGCGGTGTCCCGTCTATTCCAGCAGCATCTATCTGAAGGCGGTCCAGGATCCGGCCAACATCCACATGCTCGTGCACGACGACGGGGTGGTGGTGCCCGAACTCGCCAAGCTCTACGCCAACCAGATCGGACACGATCCGCACGATCTCGACGCGGCCCGCCGCGTGGCCGGCGACACGGAACACGTGACGCTCGGTGTGTTCTTCCGGGACGACACCAAACCCCGCTACGAAGAGACCCGGCGCGTGCCCCCGCGCACCGCCGCCGAGCGGGTGGCCCTCATCGACGCGGAGCTCGATCGCTATGCCGTCTGATCCCCGTACCGCGCGCGCGCTGTCGGCCCTCGCGCAACCCATCGCTGAATTCCGCAGCCTCGTGGATGGGGCGCTGGCCCAGGCCGGCGACTTCCTCGCCGCCCAGGACGCGTCCCCCGAAACGGCGGCTGCGGCGGCGCGCCGTGAACTGGGGCCGTTCGCCGACGGCCGAACCGACGCCGCGGCGTTCGCCGCCCTCTTTCCCAGGGCACGCCGGGCAGAGGGTGCGGCGCTCGACGCGATGCGACGGGCTGCCGCGGTGCTTCGCGAGGTGGCGGCGCGCGGAGACGACCTGTTCGCTACCGAGGTCCCGCCGGGCGGGCGGATGCTCCCCGTTATCGACGCCGCCCTGAGTGCCGCGGGCCGTGCCTTCGGAGCCGTGATGGTGACGGAACTCGTCCGCGGCGGCCGGTATGTGGAGGCGAAACACGGGCATCTGCTCGACGCCGTGGAATTCCGCGAGTGGACGCGGAGCGAACGCCGGTTTGCGCCACCCCTCGTGGTGGAAATCGACGGCGCCGACGTGCACGCCGGTCCGCTCAGCGATTTTGCGGACGGTCGTGAGAAGCTGGTGCTCATCATACGCGGGCCGGGTGCGCCGGCCCCGCTCGCCCGGTGCATCAGCCCCGGGACGTTCGTGCTGCAGACCGTGGATGGCACGGGTCTCGAGACCGCGGCGGCGTTCGACGGCCCCGCCATCGCGGCCTGCGTGCCAGAGGGTGCGGCCACCTTCGTGCACGATCCCGCCGGCGGGCGTGAGACCTGGCAGCGACTCACCGTCCTCCAGTTGCCGGAGCCGCCGCGGCGCGCCGTGCGCGGGGTGAGTGCGTTCCAGATGGGGGAGGACCTCCGCCTGCTCGCCGATATGGCTCGTACGCCGTTCGTCGTTCCGTCCGCGGCCGGTGCCGGAACACCGGCGGTCGGCGCGTCGGACGCCGTGGAGCGGATCGCCTCGTGGCTCCTCACCGAGTCCGGCCTGCCGGGGAAGGCGTAACGTGGGCGCGCTGACGGTGACGCTTCACGCGATCATGGTGCTGGGCGGCGTGGGCCTCGTGTTCGGCGTCTTCATCGCGCTCGCCAACAAGCGCCTCTGGGTGTGGGAAGATCCGCGCATCGAGATCGTATCGCAGATGCTGCCCAATGCGAATTGCGGGGCCTGCGGTCATCCGGGGTGCCGCGCCTTCGCCGAGGGAGCGGTGGACGGCAAGATCACCCCGGCGGAATGCACCGTGGCGAGCGATACCGTCCACAAGCAGATCGCCGACTTTCTGGGGGTGGAAGCGGGCGCGGCATCGCGCCGCGTCGCCCGGCTGTTGTGCGCCGGCGGTACCGATGTGGCGGTGAGCCAGGCCGAGTACCGGGGGCTGCCCACGTGCGCGGCCGCGGCGGCCGTGGCCGGCGGCGCCAAGGGCTGCGCCTGGGGGTGCCTCGGGCTCGGCGACTGCGCGGTGTCGTGCACCTTCGACGCCATCCAGATGAGCGACACGGGGCTGCCGGTCGTGGACCTCGCCCGCTGCACGGCCTGCGGCGACTGCGTGGACGCCTGCCCGAAGGGGCTGTTCACGATCCTGCCGCTGGATGCCCATCTGCTGGTGCAGTGCCGGAACCTGATCAACGGGGACGACGCGCTGGACCAGTGCCGGGTGGCCTGCACGGCGTGCGGGAAGTGCGTGCAGGACGCGGCGGAAGGACTGATCAGCGTCGCGAGTGGTGTGGCGGTGGTGAATGCAGATCGCATCGCCGAGGCTGAACAACGTGCCGTCGACCGCTGCCCTACCGGCGCGATCGTCTGGCTGACCGGCGCGCAGTTCGCCCGCGTGCCCGAGACCGTGGGGAGCGAACGAGCATGAAACTCTGGAGCAAGGACAAACCCGTCTCCGGTGCGCCCTCGGCGCCGCCGTATCCCGGAACCCCGCGGGCCCTGGACGGAAGCGGGGCCGTGGTCGCGATGGAAACCGCGGCAGGGGAGGCGGCCGGCGCATATCCCATCACGCCGTCCACGCAAATGGGTGAGGGGTGGGCGGCCGCGGTCGCTGAAGGTCGCGAGAACGTGAACGGTCGGCGGTTGCTGTTCTTCGAACCCGAAGGCGAGCACGCGGCGGCGGCCGTTACCGCCGGGATGTCGATGACCGGCCTCCGCGCCACGAACTTCTCCAGCGGCCAGGGCGTCGCCTACATGCACGAGTCGTTGTACGCGGCGGTGGGCAAGCGCCTGACCTACGTGCTCAACGTGGCGGCACGCGCGATGACCAAGCAGGCGCTGAACGTGCACGCCGGGCACGACGACTACCATGCCGTGGACGACACGGGCTTCTTTCAGCTGTTCGCCAAAGACGTGCAGGAGGCCGCCGATCTCAACCTCATCGCACACCGGATCGCCGAGCTGTCGCTCAATCCGGGCATCTGCGCGCAGGACGGGTTTCTCACCAGCCACGTGATCGAGAGCGCTCGCATTCCCGAGCCCGCCCTCGTCAAGACGTATCTTGGCGATCCGTCCGATCGCATCGAATCACCGACGCCCGCCCAACGGCTGGTGTTCGGCGAGACGCGGCGGCGCATCCCCGAGATGTTCGATCTCGACTATCCGGCCATGCTGGGCACGGTCCAGAACCAGGACAGCTATGCCCAGGGCGTGGCGGCCCAGCGCCCGTTCTACTTCGACCACGTGGCGGCACTCGCCGATCGCGCGTTCGACGAATACGCGAAACTCACGGGGCGCCGGTACGCACGGGTCGCGGGCTATCGGCTCGACGACGCCGAATGGGCGATCGTGGGGCAGGGCTCCGTCGTGCCCAACGCGATGGCGGTGGCCGACTATCTGCGCGACATGCGGGGGCTGAAGGTCGGCGTCCTGAACCTCACGATGTTCCGTCCCTTCCCGGCCGACCTCGTGGCCGGCCTCCTCGCCGGCAAACGCGGCGTTACGGTACTGGAACGCCTCGATCAACCGTTGGCCGTGGACCCGCCGATGCTGCGCGAGATCCGCGCCGCCATGGCCAAGGCCGTGGAGAACGGACGCGCCCATGACGGGCGGACGCCGCACGCCGGCATCCCGCCCCTCCGCGGCGAGCAGGTGCCCGACTTCTACTCCGGGTGCTTCGGCCTCGGCAGTCGCGACCTGCAGCCCGGCGACCTGGTGGCGGCGGTGAACAACATGTTGCCCGGCGGCTCGCAGCGCCGGCAGTTCTACCTCGGCGTGGAGTTCGTGCGCGACGGCACGCGGATTCCGAAGCTCCAGATCTGGCAGGAGCAGCTGATCGACAGCTATCCGCACCTCAAGGAGCTGTCGCTGGTACCGGCCGATGTCCCGAACCTCCTGCCCAAGGGCTCGACGGCCGTGCGGATCCACTCGGTGGGTGGATGGGGCGCGATCACGATGGGCAAGAACCTCGCGATGACCGCGTTCGAGCTGTTCGGGCTCCAGATCAAGGCGAACCCGAAGTACGGGTCCGAGAAGAAGGGCCAGCCGACGACGTTCTATGCCGTGCTGGCCCACGAACCGATTCTGCTCAATTGCGAACTGAAGCACGTGGACGTGGTGCTCTCGCCCGACCCCAACGTCTTTCGCCACAGCGATCCGCTGGCGGGGCTCGCCGACGGCGGCGTGTTCGTCATCCAGAGCGATCAGGATCCGGATGCGTTCTGGCGCGGGCTCCCGTCGCGGGTCCGCGCGACGATCCGCAAACGGCACATCAAGCTGTACGTGCTGGATGCCTTCGCCATCGCCCGCGAGGAAGCCTCCGACGTCGAGATGCGCTTCCGGATGCAGGGCGCGGCGTTCCTCGGCGCCTTCTTCAAGACGTCGTCGCTGGTGGCGCGCGAAGGGTCGAGCGAGGCCACGGTGTTCGAGGGCGTGCGGAAACAATTCCAGAAGAAGTTCGGGCACCGCGGCGAGACCGTGGTCGAGGACAACCTGCGCGTCATCCGCCGCGGGTACGACCAGGTGGTGGCCGTGACGCCGAGCGAGGTGGAGGAGCAGGAGGAGCCCGGCGCGGTGCCGCACATCCCGTCGATACTCGACATGCCCGACGCCGAACCGGGTGTCGGAAACCCGGGCCGGTTCTGGGAGCAGGTGTGTACGCTCTGCGCCCTGGGACAGGACGTCATCGCCGATCCCTTCGCCGCGATCAGCGCCATGCCCGCCGCCACCGGGGCCGTGCGCGACATGAGCGGCGTGCGCCTGGAAGTCCCGGCGTTCGTCGCCGAGAAGTGCACCGGGTGCGGCCAGTGCTGGACCCAGTGCCCCGATTCGGCGATTCCCGGGCTCGTGAACAGCGTCGAGGACCTGATCTCGGCCGCCATCGAGGTGTCGACCAACGGGGTGACCTTCGAGCGGCTCCGGCCCGTGACCAAGCACTGGGCCCGTGAAACGCAGAAGCAGCTCGCCAAGAATCCGTCGCTCGCCGTGCCGGCCGCGTTTGCCGCGGGGTACACGACGATCGCCGACAAGATGGGATGGGACGCCGAGCGGCGGGCCGAGACGGACCGCGAGTTCGCGATCGTTCAGGAGCGCCTCGCCGAATTCCCGCTGGCGCGGACCAAGCCCTTCTTCGACGCCGTGGAAGCGCGGGAGAAGGGCGGGGGCGGCCTGCTGTCGATCACCGTGCATCCCGAGGCCTGCAAGGGATGCAACCTCTGCGTTGCGGTGTGCCCGGACGGCGCGCTGGAGACGGTGCGCCAGGATGAGCCCGTGCTCACACAACTGCAGCGCAACTGGGCCCTGTGGGAGAAGCTGCCCGACACCGCCGACCGGTTCGTCAACGTGTCCGACGTGGACGAGGGCATCGGCGTACTATCGTCACTCCTCCTCAAGAAGCAGAGTTACCTGTCGATGGTGGGAGGCGACGGCGCGTGCATGGGGTGCGGCGAGAAGACCGCGGTGCACCTGATCGTCTCGTCCATCCAGGCGTCGATGCAGCCGCGCGTGGCCGCGCAGGTGGCCAGCCTCGATACGCTCATCGCGTCGCTCGATGCACAGGCCCGCGAGCTGCTGGCCGCCGGCGCCGATCTCGACGCCGCTGCGAACGCCAACGGTACCGTCGCGGTGACGGTGGACGCCGCCAAGCACGAACGGTTGGCGCGGATCAACGACAGCCTGCACGCGCTGCGCGATCTGCGCTGGCGGTACGTGGAGGGCCCCAGCGGCAACGGGCGCGCGATGATGGGGATGGCCAACAGCACCGGGTGTTCGTCGGTCTGGGCCAGCACCTATCCGTACAATCCGTATCCGTTCCCCTGGGTGAACCATCTCTTCCAGGACGCCCCGTCGATCGCCATCGGCGTCTTCGAAGGGCACATGCGCAAGATGGCCGACGATGTGGCCACCGTGCGGCGGGCCGAGCTGCTGAGCGGTGGGGCGTACGACGCCGCGGCCCACGAGCCGGCGCTCCGCGCGCTCACCTGGCAGCAGTTCACCGACGACGAGTTCGCCCTCTGCCCGCCGATCCTCGCCATGGGCGGCGACGGCGCCATGCTGGACATCGGGTTCCAGAACCTGTCGCGCCTGCTCGCCTCGGGCAAACCGATCAAGGTGGTGGTGCTCGACACGCAGGTCTATTCGAACACCGGTGGTCAGTCCTGCACCTCGGGCTACATCGGCCAGGTGGCCGACATGGCGGCCTACGGCAAGGTGCAGCACGGCAAGGTGGAGACGCGCAAGGAGCTGGCGCTGCTCGCCATCGCGCACCGCGGCGCCTACGTCCATCAGTCGTCGCAGGCCTCGGCCTCGCACATGGTGGCCGGCGTGCTCAAGGGGCTGCACAAGCGGCGTCCGGCAGTGTTCAACATCTACACGCCCTGTCCGGTGGAACACGGTCTGGCCGACGACTGGTCGACCCGGGCGGCCCGGCTGGCGCTGGAAAGCCGTGCCTTCCCGTTCCTCACCTACGATCCGGATGCCGGTACGTCGTACGCCGACTGCCTGTCGCTCGATGGGAATCCGTCGCCCGAGGACACCTGGCCGACGTACACGATCAAGTATCTGGATGACGCCGACGTCGAGCAGACGCTCGATCTGCCGTTGACGATCGCCGATTGGGCGGCCACGGAAGTGCGCTTCAAGCAGCACTTCCACGAGGTCCCCGTCGGCACATGGTCCGACGACATGCTCCCGTTCCACGAGTTCGTGGCCCTCGGCGCCGACGAGCGCGAAGGCCGCCAACCCTATATCCTGGCCGTCGGCAAGGACCGCAGGCTCCGGCGTCTCAGCGTGTCCATCGAGATGGTCCGGCTGGCCGAGGAGCGGCTGCATTTCTGGTCGCAGCTGAAGGAAATGGCCGGCCTCGAAGTTTCGGATACCGTACGCGACGTGGTGGCCGACGCCCTGGAAGCCGATTTCGAGCAGCGGTTGGCCGGCGTACGCGCGGAGTACGAGGCGAAGATCGCCGACCTCAAGGCCAGCTATCCCCCGCAGATCGCCCGCCGACTCGCCGAGGGGCTGATGCGACACGGAGGCGGATCGGCGATCGCCGAACTGCTGTCGTCGCTGCCGGTGGTCGCAACGAACGGCAACGCCGGGGGACATGATGTCGTTCCCGACCCCGCAGCGGTGACCGCCGCGCCGCCGGCTTCCGTTCCCGCGGCCGCGTCGCCGGTGTCCGCGCCCGCCGGAGAGGCGGCGAGCACCGGCCCAACGGCACCGGATGCCGCCGCGACCGCGACGGTGGCGGTGGACGAGGACGACGAGGATCTCGCACTCGAGGCCTACATCGACTCGGTCCGCTGCACCACGTGCAACGAATGCACCAATCTCAACAAGCGGATGTTCGCCTACAACGCGGACAAGCAGGCCTACGTGAAGGACGCGAGTGCCGGCACGTATCAGCAACTGGTCACCGCCGCCGAGCGTTGCCCGGTGTCGATCATTCACCCCGGAACGCCGCTCAACCCGAAGGAGAAGGATCTGGAGAAGTGGGTCAAGCGCGGTGCGAAGTTCAACTGAGTTGACGATGGCGATCTCGCTCGGATTCCGACACGGCGTTCATCCCCCGGAGGAGAAGGGCCTCACGCATCAACTCCCGATCCGCCGGATGCCGTACCCCGATGAGCTGGTGCTCCCGCTCAGGCAACATGCCGGGAAGCCGGCGAAGCTCTGTGTGAAGGCCGGCGATCATGTGGAACGGGGCGATGTGATCGGCGAGGCCGACGGATTCATGTCGGTGCCCATCCACGCCTCGGCGGCCGGCACCGTGGTCGACATCGGATGGTGGCCGCACCCCGACGGGTCGATGGCCGAAGCGGTCCGCCTCAGGGTGGACCGGTACGCGCCGCACATCGCGCGCCCGCGGCTCGTCCCCGAATGGGAGGGGTTGTCGGCCGACGAGGTGGTGCGGGCGGTGCAGAGCGCCGGCGTCGTGGGGCTTGGCGGCGCCGCCTTTCCCACCCATGTGAAGCTGGCGCCGCCCAAGGACGCGGCCGTTCACACGCTGATCATCAACGGCGCCGAATGTGAGCCGTATCTCACGTCGGACCATCGCACGATGGTCGAATACGCGCCGCGCGTGCTGTTCGGCATCCGGGTGATGATGCGGTCGCTCGGGGTCTCCCGCTGCGTCGTCGGCATCGAGCGCAACAAACCGGACGCCATCGCGGCCATGCTGGCCGCCGTCCCGTCCGACCTCGACGTCGAGATCCTGCCGTTGACCGTGAAGTATCCCCAGGGCGCGGAGAAGATGTTGATCAAGGCCGTGACCGGCGTCGAGGTGCCCTCGGGAAGGCTGCCCGTCACCGTGGGCGTGGTGGTCCAGAACGTGGGGTCGGTGTCGGCCATCGCCGAAGTGTTCGAGACCGGGCTGCCGCTCGTCGAGCGGATCGTGACCGTGTCGGGGCACGGGCTGCGACGGCCGGCGAATCTGATCGTGCCCGTCGGGACGAAACTGCGGGACCTGCTGGCGTTCTGTGACGGGGTGACCGCGGACGCCGCCGAGGTGATCATCGGCGGCCCGATGATGGGGCAGGCGCAGGCGAACCTCGACGCGCCGGTGGTGAAGGGGACCACCGGCGTGGTGGTGCTGGCCCGCCACGAGACCCGCACCGAACGGAGTTGGCCGTGCATCCACTGCGGGCGATGCCTGGAGGCGTGTCCGGTGTTCCTCAATCCATCGACGCTGGGTGAGCTCGCGCAGGTCCGGCGCTACGCCGACATGGCCGAGATGCACCTGGCCGACTGCATGCTCTGCGGGTCCTGCGCCTACGTCTGCCCGTCCAACATTCCGCTCGCCCAGCTCTTCCAGGCGAGCAAGGCCGCCCTGCGGCGCCAACTCGCCACCGTCCCATGACCGCTCCGGCCACCCCACGACTCATCGTCACGGCGTCTCCGCATCTCAAACCTGCGGACTCGACGCCCCGCATCATGTGGAACGTCGTCGGCAGCCTGGTGCCCGTCGTGGCGGCATCAGCCTGGTTCTTCGGCATCAGCGCGCTGCTCGTCACCGCCGCGGCCATGCTCGGCGCCATCGCCGCCGAACGCATGTTCGGTAAGGGCGGAACGCTGGCCGACGGGTCGGCGGCCATCACCGGGCTACTGCTCGGACTCACCCTGCCGGCGGGGATGCCGCTCTGGATGGTGTTCGTCGGCGGCGCCTTCGGGATCGGGTTCGGCAAGGCGGTCTGGGGAGGGCTGGGACAGAACGTGTTCAACCCGGCGCTCGTGGGCCGGGCATTTCTGCAGGGGGCGTTCCCGGTGGCGATCACCACCTGGCCCACGGCGGGCGGCAACTTCTTCTCGCTCAAGGGCGACCTGTTCGTCGCCCCCTTCCTTCACCCGGCGGTGAACGCGGTGACGTCCGCCACGCCACTCGGCCTGCTCAAGTTCGAGGGCAAGGGGACCTCGCTCGTCCACCTGGTGATGGGCACCACGGGAGGATCGATCGGCGAGACGGCGGCGCTCGTCATCCTCGCCGGCGGGGCGTACCTGGCGCTGCGCAACTATCTGAACTGGCGCATCCCGGTGAGCATTCTCGTCACCGTGGCGGTCCTGAGCACGGTGCTTCACGCCATCGATCCGGGCAAGCCCGACGCGGCGTTCATGCTGTTCTCGGGCGGCCTCATGCTGGGCGCGGTCTACATGGCGACGGACATGGTCACGTCGCCCGTGACCAATCGCGGACGGTGGATCTTCGGCGCCGGCATCGGCGCGCTGGTCGTGGTGATCCGCATCTGGGGTGGGCTGCCCGAGGGCGTGATGTACGCCATTCTGTTCATGAACGCGCTGGTGCCGTTCATCAACCGCGCCACGCAACCCCGCGTGTTCGGCGCCGCTGCGCGGAGGGCATCGTGACCGCCGCCCCGCAGTGCCACGTACCGCCGCCACCGCCGCTCGAGCACAAGAGCACGCCGGCCTGGCGACTGCTCGCCACGCTGGGGATTGCGGGGGCCGCCGCCGGATGGTTGATCGTCACCGTGTACAATCTCACGCTGCCGGCGGTGCAGCGTCACGCCGCCGAGCAGGAAGCGGGGGCGGTGAGCGAAGTGCTGAAGGCGCCGGCGCGGTGGGACACGCTGTACCTCGCCGGCAACGCCCTGTCGAAGGCGCCGCCGGAAGGCGTGGACAAGCAGGTCGCCGAGAAGGCGTTCGTCGGCTTCGACGCCGGGGGACGGCGGGTCGGCGTGGCGGTGACCGCCGCCGAGCCGGGGTTCCAGGAGATCATCACGCTGATGATCGGATTCGATCCCGCGACCGGGACGCTCACCGGCTACAAGGTGCTCGATCAGCAGGAGACGCCCGGGCTCGGACAGCGGATCGAGACCGACACCGGCTTCGGTCACCAGTTTGCGGGGCGGATCGCGCCGCTCAAAGGGGTCAAGGCGCGCAGCGGCGCCGATCCGAGCCAGGTCCAGACGATCTCCGGGGCGACGATCTCGTCGCGCGCCGTGATCCGCATCATCAACAACGCGATCGCCAAGTGGCGGCCGCTGGTCGAAGCCTACGATCGTGGAGGACAGCCGTGACGTCCGTTCCCGTCGCCGAACCGGCGACCGCGCCGCCACCGGGCGGGCAGGACTTCGTTCCGGGCGCGCCGCCGCCGGCGACCATGCTCGCCGACATCTGGCGTGGCATCGGGCGTGAGAACCCCGTGCTCGTGCAACTCCTCGGCATGTGCCCGACGATGGCGGTCACGAACGTGCTCGCCAACGGGCTCGCCATGGGGCTGGCCACGACGTTTGTGCTCGTCGGCTCCGGGCTCTTCGTGTCGCTGTTCCGGAAGTACGTCGCCCATGAGGTGCGGATCACGTCGTACATCCTGATCATCGCCACCTTCGTGACCCTCGCCGACATGATCCTGGCCGCCGTCGTGCCCGACATCCGCAAGGCGTTGGGCCCGTTCATTCCGTTGATCGTGGCCAACTGTCTGTTGCTGGGCCGGGCGGAAGCCTTCGCCGCCAAGGTGCCGGTGCGCCGTGCGCTGGCCGACGGCATCGGCATGGGCACCGGATTCACACTGGCGCTGGCCCTGTTGAGCACCATCCGCGAGGTGCTGGGGAACGGCAGCATCCTCGGCTATCCGCTGTTCGGCCCGCGGTTCGAGCCGTGGGTGTTCATGATGCTGCCGCCGGGCGGATTTCTCGCGCTCGGCATCGCGCTCCTCGGCGTGGCCTATGTGATGGAACTGCGCAAACGCCGCGCCCGGAGGGCTCTGGCATGAGCAATCTGTCCTGGATCTTCATCTCGACGATGTTGGTCAACAACTTCACGCTGGTGATGTTCCTCGGCCTGTGCTCGTTCTTCGGGGTGACGGGGAAGGTCGAGACGGCGTGGCGTCTGGGGCTGGCCAATACCTTCGTGCTCATTCTCACCGCCGTCAGCGTCTGGGTGTTGAATACGTTCGTGCTCACCCGCACGCCCTATCTGCGCACGATCGCGTTCATCGTCGTGATCGCGTCGGTGGTGCAGATCGTCGAGATGGCCGTCAGGAAGTACCTCCCCGTCCTGTTCCGCCAGCTCGGCATCTATCTGCCCCTGATCACCACGAACTGCGCGATCCTCGGGCTGGCGCTCTTCCAGACGAGCCGCGGATACACGCTGCTTGAGGGGCTGGTGTTCGCGCTGGGCGCCGGATTCGGGCTCACGCTCGCGCTGTCGCTCATGGCGTCGATCCGGGAGCGCATGGAGCTCTCCGACATCCCGACCGTGGCCCGTCGGATGGGCCTGGTCCTCGTGATCGCCTCGTGCCTGTCGATGGCGTTCATGGGATTTGCCGGCATGGGGAGCGCCGGATGACGCACACCATCATCGCGATCGTGATCGCGGCGGCGCTGTTCGCGCTGTACGGCCTGGTTCCGCATCGGAGCTGCACCGGCCACTGCGAGGGTTGTACCGGCGGCTCGTGCGAGCGCTGGAACGAAGGAGATCATCATGCCCATTGATCCCGAACCGCGCTGGAACCTCGGGCGGCGCGAATTCCTGACCATCGGCACGGGGATGTTCGTGGGGCTCACGCTCCCGCTGGCACTCCGCCGCCGCACGACGCTCACCCGGCGCACGATCCCCGTGATGGGAACGATCGCCGAAATCCAGGTCGCCTCCGGCAACGTCCGGTTGGCCGAGGCGGCCATCGACGCCGCGCTCGCCGAGCTGCAGTGGGTGGAGCGCACGATGACCCGGTTCACGGCGACCTCCGATATCGGACGGGCCAATCTGGGCGCGGCCCGCGACGGCGTGACGATCCGTCCGGAGACGGCGTTCGTCGTGCGGCGCGCCCTCGACTGGGCGTCGGCCAGCAACGGGCGGTTCGATCCGGCGGCGGGCGAGGTGTCGGAGCTCTGGGACGTGCTCCACCGCCACGAACCGCCGCCGGCCGCCCGCATTCGGCGGCTCGCCGATCGCGGCTTCTGGCGCAAAGTCGACCTTTCGACGTTTCATGGGGCGCCCGCCCTTCGTTTCGACGACCCGGACATCCATCTCGACCTCGGCGCGATCGCCAAGGGGTACGGCATCGATCGCGCGGTGACGGCGCTCCGCGCCCACGGGATCGTCCACGCCATCGTCACCGTCGGCGGCGATCTGTACGCGCTGGGGCCGTCGCCGGAAGGCGAACCCTGGAAGGTGGGCATCCGCAACCCGCACGACCTCTCAGCCCTGTCGGCGAGCCTGGACGTCGCCGATCGCGCCGTGACGACGTCGGGCGACTACGAGCGGTTCTTCCGCTGGCGCGGGGTGCGGTACCACCACCTGATGGATCCGGCGACGGCGGCCCCCCGGCTGACGCCGATGCACAGTCTGACGATCATCGGCGACCGGGCGGTCGACGCCGACGCGGCCTCGACATCCGGGTTCGGGCTGCCGCAGGAGGCGGCCGCCGCCCTGGCCCGACGCATGATACCGGGAGCCGAAGCCATTCCGCTGACCTGAGGAGGACGAGATGAAGAGCCACCGGCTGTTCTGCAGCGCCTGCGAGCGCGAAGTGAATCTCGTGATTACCGACGCGCCGGAGCACGATGGGCAGGCCACCCTGCTCGACGCCGAGGTGGTGTGCCTCGAGGTGGGCGATCGGTGCACCGGGGCCCTCTGCCCGCTCGGCGCGGTGGGCCCGGACTCGATGGTCGCGAGAATCGTCCGCAACGGCCTCCCGGTGGACGGCCTGCACACCATCCGGGCGACCTGTCCGGGCTGCGACCGCGAAACGGATCTCGTGCTGTACGGCGACGGATACGCCGCCTGCACCGAGTGCGGCACACGGGCGCGGTGGCGGGTGGATCACGCCGAGCCGGTCGACTGACCCGTCTGCCCGCTCAGTCGCTCGTCATGATGAACAGCGGCGCCCCGTCGAAGTCGTAGATCGGGCGCAGGCGATCCGTCTCGTAGTACTTGCCCACGTCGACCACCTTCTTCGCCGACGTCACGCTCGCCATCGGCACGCTGTCGTAGAATCCGCGGTGAATGCTCACCAACCGGCCGTACTGCTTCTTCATGATCAGATCGATGGCGATGTTCCCGAACGCCATCGGCACGATGGAGTCGAGGGCGTCGGGCTCCCCGGAGCGGACGAGATACCCGAGGCGCTGATTCACGACCTCGATCCGGTTCCCATTGTTGAATTTCGCGGACGCGGCCTTGAGCGCGGCTGCCACCTGGTCACCGATGCCGCCCAGCTTCCGGTGGCCGAACATGTCGGCCTCCTCGCTCGCGAATACCATCTCGTCGTGGCTGGCAAGGCGGGCCCCCTCGGACACCAGCACCACGGCGTAGCGGCTCGGATTCCGGTTGCGATCGTGGGTCAGCAACTCGGCCAGCCGGTCGATATCCACCGGATACTCCGGGATCACGCACCGGTCGGCCGCGCCGGCCATCGTCGGCAACAGCGCCGTGAACCCGGCGTACCGGCCGAACACCTCGATCACGAGAAAGCGTTCGTGCGATCCCGCCGAGGTACGCAGCCGGTGCGTCAATTCGATGGTGCGGGTGACGCAGGTGCTGAATCCGATGCAGTAGTCCGTGCCGTGGACGTCGTTGTCCATCGTCTTCGGGATCGCGACCACGTTCACGCCCTCGTCGTGCAGCCGCTTGCCGTAGCTCAGCGTGTCGTCGCCACCGATCGGGATGAGGACGTCCACCCCGATGTGCTCGAGGTTGCGCAGGACGTCCCTGGTGATGTCGTTCACCGGCGCCTCGTAGCCGCTCAGGTGGGCGGGCACGCGTTCCCGGGGCAGGTGGCTCGGGCGGGCGCGTGAGGTGTGGAGGAAGGTGCCGCCCGTCCGGCCGGCACGATTGACGATCGCCTCGGTGAGCGGTTGTACGTGCTCACTGTTGTCGGCCTTGTCGTCGGGGACGTAGTCCACCAGGCCCGCCCACCCGTGGCGGATGCCGACCACCCGGTAGCCGTCGCGCAGCGCCCGGATGGTGATCGCGCGGATGGCGGGATTGAGGCCCGGGACGTCACCGCCGCCGGTGAGAATTGCGATCGTGCGCTGAGGACCTGCCATGGCTTCGCTCCCTGCAATCTGTCGGTTCGAGAGTCAGGCGCTCGCTCGCCGCGAGCGGCGGACGCCGGGCCTAGTACTTCGGCTTCGGAACCGACCGAATCACTTCCCAATGTTGCCACTTGGTGCCGCGCAGGGCGACGGTGAGCCGGTAGCTGCCGCCGTCGAGCTCGTGGCCACCGCCGGCGCGGGGTTCCCCCCAGAGCGCCGTCGCCACCACCACGTATTCTCCGGCGTTCGGGCCGCGTTCGACCTTGTCGATGGAGAGAAATACGGCGTCACGGATGATGGTACAGTCATGCCCGGCGGTGGCGCAGACCACCGCCTGCTGGCGCCGCATGATCAAGGCCGGGAGCGGCGGCGCGATGTCCCGGGGGTTGAGCTTCTGCACGAGCGGCGCGAATGCTTCCAGGCTTCGGGCCTGGTCGAATACCATCGTCCGGCCGTTGGCCGGATGCGATCCGACGGCGCGGTCCGGCGGGAACAGATAGGTGGACACCGTCCGCGTGATCGAGCCCGCCTGGGTGGACGTGAGCGACGGGCCCTGGAGTGCGAGCACGGCAAGCATCAGCGAAAGGAACACTGCGAAATCCTCGATGGGTGGGTCTGGGTCGGATACCGGAACGCCGGGTGGGGGACCGCGCGGTCCCGACGTCGGAATATGGCGGCGGGCGGTGCCGCGATGACAGAGGGGTTGGTATTTCTTCGCGCCGGCCCGGCGCGTCGGTGGTTTCCGCTCCCGGCCGGATTGTGCATATTGTATCCAACTCGGGTCCGGGGCCGTCTGCGCGGCGCCGCCCGCATGCCGCCGTCCGCCCGGTCACCTTCGTTCCTTCATCCACGTTCCTTCATGCCGCGGCGCTCACCCACCCGTTCCAAGACTACCGGGACCCGCCCGGTCGAAGCTTCGATCGTTCCCATCGAGCGTCAGACGGTCACCGGGCTCACCCGCGATGCCATCCGCGACCGGATCCTTCGCGGCGCGTACCCGGCCGGTCAGCCCCTCCGCCAGGATGCCATCGCCGAGCAGCTCGGCGTGAGCCGCATCCCGGTCCGCGAAGCCCTCCGCCTTCTGGAAGCCGAGGGCCTGGTGACCTTCAATCCCCACCGCGGCGCCGTCGTGTCCACGTTGTCGTTGGCCGAGATCGAGGAACTCTACGAACTGCGCGCCGATATCGAGTCCGATCTCCTCACCCGCGCCATACCCCACATCACCCCCGACCAGCTCGCGCGCGCCGAGGAAGTGCTCGATACGTACGAGGCGTCGCTTCGTCGCGGCCAGGTGGCCGGATGGGGCGGGTTGAATTGGAAGTTCCACTCGACGCTCTACGCTGCCGCCGGCCGGCCGGTGACGATGGGCATCGTGCACCGCCTGCACCAGCACACCGACCGGTACTCGCGCATGCAACTCGCGCTCACCCACGGTGAGCGCCGGGCCATCACCGAGCACCGGGCGATCATCGCCGCCATCCGCAAGCGCAACGTGCGAGGCGCCGCGGCGCTGTTGCGCCGGCACATTCTGGGCGCGGGGCAGGCGCTCCTGACCTTCCTGGCGGCTCAACACCAAGGCACGGAGTCCGCTTCTGCGGCCCCGCGCCGCACCCGATCATCATGACCCAACCTGTGAAACTCTCCCACTACCTCGGCGGCCGCTGGGTACCCAGCACCGGCGACGACTGGATCGCCGATCTCAATCCTTCCGACTCGCGCGACGTGGTGGCGCAAACGCCGCGCGGCACCCCCGACGACGCCCGGGCTGCGGTCGCGGCCGCCGAGGCAGCGCTGGGAGGATGGCGCTCGCTCTCCGGACCGGCCCGCGCCGAGCACCTGTACAAGTGGGCCACCGTCATGGCCGAACATCAGGAGGCGTTGGCGCAGGCGATGACGCGCGAGGTGGGGAAACCGATCTCCGAAGCCAGGGGCGAGGCCGCGCGCTGCACGGCGATCCTTCGCTACTACGCCGGCGAGGCCGTGCGCAACATGGGGGACATCATCCCCGCCCAGGCCGCCGGCGCCATCCAGTTCTCCCTTCGGGAACCGCTCGGAGTGGTCGCGCTGATCACGCCATGGAATTTCCCGGCGGCGATTCCACTCTGGAAGGCAGCGCCGGCGTTGGCGTTCGGGAATACGGTCGTGCTCAAGCCGGCCGAGGGGGCGTCACAGGTGGCCAGCCTGATTGCCGAAAGCGCCGATGCGGCCGGGCTTCCCCGGGGCGTGTTCAACGTCGTGCTCGGGGCGGGTGCGGTGTTGGGGCCGGCGCTGCTCGCGGCCTCCGCCGTGCGCGGCGTCAGTTTCACGGGCTCGGCGGCCGTGGGCGCGGGGATCGCGAGCGCCGCGGCGGCGCGGAACATTCGCTATCAGACGGAGATGGGCGGCAAGAACGTCGCCATCGTCCTCCCCGATGCGGATCTGGCCCAGGCCGCGTCGCTCACGGCGGCCGGGGCGATGCGATACGCCGGCCAGAAGTGCACGGCCACCAGCCGGGTGATCGTGGCCGGCAAGGTGGAGGACGACTTCCTTGCCCGCCTGCGCGCGCAGGTCGCCGGATTGGCGCTCGGCCCCGTGACCGATCCCAAGGCCGCCGTCGGGCCGGTGATCACGGAGCAGGCGCGCGATTCGATCAACCGGGCGCTGCGCGACGCGGGCGGCGAACAGATCGTGCCGACCCCGATTCCGGCGACCGATGCGTTCGCCCATGGCTATTTCGTTCCCCCCACGATCGTACGCGGAGTCGCCCCCGACGCCCCGGTGGCGCAGCAGGAGTTGTTCGGCCCGGTGCTCACCTGGCTGCGGGCGGACGATCTGGAGCACGCGCTCGCCCTCGCCAACGACACCGTGTACGGACTCAGCGCGTCGCTGTTCACGAAGGACGTTCCGAGCGCGCTCGCCTACATCCGACGGATCGACGTCGGCCTCGTGCGGGTCAACGGCGACACCACGGGCGTGGATCCGCACGCCCCCTTCGGCGGTATGCGCGGCTCGAGTTCCGGGAGCCGCGAGCAGGGCCCGGCGGCGCGCGAGTTCTATACCGAAACGAAGACCGTTCAAATCAATCCCTGAGGATCCGCCATGCAGCAGCGCGATTGGGCGGGGGTGTTCTCCGCCATTACGACCCCCTTCAATGACGACCTGACGGTGGACCACGACTTCCTGGCCCGGCACGTGGGGTGGCTCCTGGACCATGGGGTGCGCGGAATCGTTCCGCTCGGGTCGCTGGGGGAGGGCGCCACGCTGAGCGCCAGAGAGAAGTCCGAGGTCCTGCGGACCTGCCGCAAGGCGACGGCGGGGCGCGTGCCGCTGGTCGCGGGCATCGGCACGCTGTCCACGGCCGACGCCGTCGCACTGGCGCACGAGGCGCAGCACATCGGGTGTGACGGGCTCATGGTGCTCCCGCCGTACGTGTACCGTGGAGACGCGCGGGAGACGATGGCCCACATGAGTGCGGTGCTCGACGCCACGCCGCTCTCCTGCATGCTCTACAACAATCCCATCGCCTACGGCACCGACATCACGCCGGCACAGCTCGGCGCCTTGGCGGGCCACGAGAACCTCGTGGCCGTCAAGGAGTCGAGCGGCGACGTCCGCCGGGTGACGGAGATCGTGCAACGGCACGGCAGCCGGTTCAACGTATTCGTCGGCCTGGACGACGCGATCGTGGAAGGGCTGGGCGCCGGCGCCGTGGGATGGATTGCCGGCCTCGTGAACGCCCTGCCCGACGAGTCGGTGCGGGTGTTCGAGCTCGCATCTTCGGGACACGCCGCCGAGGCCCGGGCCCTGTACGAGTGGTTCCTGCCGCTCCTCCGGCTCGACACCGTGCCCAAGTTCGTCCAGCTGATCAAGCTCGTGCAGCAGCAGGTGGGCCAGGGAAGCGCGCGGGTACGCCCGCCGCGGCTCGAGCTGGAGGGTGAGGAATTGACCGCCGCGATGGCTCTCATCCGCGAGCGGCTCGCCGCGATCCCCACCGTCGCCCCGTGACCGCCGCCGGGCGCGTCGCACCCATCGACGTCGTCGATTCGCACACCGAAGGCGAGCCGACGCGGGTCGTCGTCGATGGCTGGCCGCTGCCGGCCGGCCGGACGATGGCCGAACGCCGGGACGACGCTGCGCGTCCACGCGGATCATCTCCGGCGCGGCGTCGTACTCGAACCGCACGGCCACGACGCGATCGTCGGTGCCCTGCTCACGCCGCCCGTCACCCCGAATGCGGTGGCGGGGGTGATCTTCTTCAACGACGTCGGCTATCTCGGGATGTGCGGCCACGGGACGATCGGCGTCGTCCGCACCCTGCAGTTCCTGGAGCGTATCCGGCCCGGCGCCGTCACGCTCGACACCCCGGTCGGGACCGTCAGCGCGGAACTGGACGGAGATGGCGCGGTGACGATCGTCAACGTCCCCGCGTACCGGCACGCAGCCGACGTGCGCCTCGACGTGCCGGGGGTCGGTGCGGTGCGCGGCGACGTGGCCTGGGGCGGAAACTGGTTCTTCCTCACCGAAGTGCCCGGCGTCGCCCTCGACCCGGCGAACATCCCCGACCTCACGCGGCTGACCGGACTCATTCGCGAGGCGCTGCACGCCCAGGGCATCACCGGGGCGGAGGGGGCCGAGATCGATCACGTCGAGCTCTTCGGCCCCCCCACCGTTCCGGGCGCCGACAGCCGGAATTTCGTGCTATGTCCCGGCGCCGCGTACGACCGATCGCCCTGCGGCACCGGCACGTCGGCCAAGCTCGCGGCGTTGTACGAACGCGGCGCACTCAAGCCGGGGCAGCGCTGGACGCAGGAGAGCATCACCGGGAGCACGTTCACCGCCTGGCTCGAGGAGCGCGACGGCGTGCTGGTGCCGCACATCCGGGGACGCGCCTACATCACCGGCCGGGGCACCCTCCACTTCGACGCCGCCGACCCGTTTCGGTTCGGCTGGCCGCCCCCGTGACGCAGCCGGCGCGCCCCGACGTGGTCGTCATCGGGGCGGGAATCGTCGGCGCCGCATGCGCGCACGCCCTTGCCCGTGAAAAGCTGCGGGTACAGGTGTGCGAGGGGGCATTCCCGGGTGGAGGGGCCACGGCAGCCGGAATGGGGCACGTGGTGGTCATGGACGACTCGCCGGCGCAACTGGCACTCACGGTCCTCTCCCGGAACCTGTGGACATCGCTCGCGCCCACCCTGTCGCCAGCCTGCGAGGACGAACAGCCGGGCACGCTCTGGATTGCCGCGAACGGTGAGGAGATGGAGGCCGTGCGGGACAAGCGGCGCACATGCGAGCGCGCCGGCGTCCGCGCTGAGGTTCTGGACGAGACGGAGCTCGCCAGAGCGGAGCCGGCACTTCGTCCCGGCCTCGCGGGTGCATTGTACGTGCCCGACGATCGCGTGATCTACCCGCCGAATGCCGCACGCTGGTTTCTCGACATGGCGACCGACGGTGGAGCCACGGTCCGGTCCGGGGCAACGGTCACCGCGATCGGCTCCTCCTCGGTGACGCTCGTGGCCGGTGGCACGCGGGAGACGATCTCAACCGGAGCCGTCATCCTCGCCACGGGCATCGATGCGCCGACGCTGCTCCCCGGCCTGCCGATCGTGCCGCGAAAGGGGCATCTGGTGATCACGGATCGCTACCCGGGCCTCATCCACAGCCAACTCGTGGAACTGGGCTATCTGCGCAGCGCCCACACGATGACGGGAGCCTCTACGGCTTTCAACCTGCAACCGCGGGCCACCGGCCAGGTGCTCATCGGCTCGTCGCGCGAGCTCGTGGGCCGCGATTCCAGGGTCAACGGGGCGATCGTGCGAGCCATGGTCACGCGCGCGGTGGAGTTCGTGCCTGCGCTCGCCGCTTGCGAGACCATCCGGACCTGGACGGGGTTCCGGCCAGCCACCCCGGACAAACTGCCGCTCATCGGTCCCTGGCCCGAGACGCCGGGACTCTGGGTGGCGGCCGGCCATGAGGGGTTGGGTATCACCACCGCTACCGGCACCGCCGCCATCGTGACGGCTGGAGTACTGGGCCGACCCGCGCCCATCGAGGCGACACCCTTCCTGCCCACGCGGGCGATGCCCCCGGCGGAGACGCCATGACCGGCCGGCTCCCGATCACCATCGACGGCCAGCCGCACTCCGTGGCGCCGGGCACGTCGGTGGCAATCGCACTGCTCGCGGCCGGCCATTTCCGCTTCCGGACGTCGGTCGAGGGCGAGCGGCGCGGCCCCGTCTGTGGCATGGGTATCTGCTTCGAGTGCCGCGTGACCATCGACGGCCGCCGGCACCAGCGGGCCTGCCTCGTAGCCTGCGCGGCCGGCATGGCCATTTCCACGCAGGAGCCGGCGGATGGTTGAGAATCGGTCGGTCGACGTGGCCATCGTGGGTGCCGGGCCGGCCGGGCTCGCCGCTGCCGTCCATGCCGCGGAATCGGGAGCCCGGGTGCTCGTGGTCGATCAGGCAGCCCACCTCGGTGGCCAGATCTGGCGGCACGCCGATGGCGGGCGTCTTCCCGGGGCCGCGCGCCGGTGGCTCGCCCGCTTCGCGGCCAGCGGCGCCGGTCATCTACCGAACACGACGATCATCGATGCCGCGCCCGGGCTTCTGGCCTTGCTCGGCCCCGCAGGGCCCCTTCACGCTGCGCGCGAACGTAATCGTTCTCGCCAGCGGCGCCCGCGAGCTGCTGCTCCCCTTTCCCGGGTGGGCGCTCCCCAACGTGTTCGGCGTGGGCGGGCTCCAGGCGCTCGTCAAGAGCGGACTCCCCGTGCGCGGGCGTCGCATCGTCATCGCCGGCAGCGGCCCCCTGGTATTTCCCGTAGCGGCGACCGTCGCCAGCGCCGGCGGGTCGCTGGTCATGGTCGGCGAGCAGGCCGACGCGACCCGCGTGGCCGCCTTCGCGGCATCGCTGTGGCGCTCACCCGGGAAGCTCGTCGCGGCGGCCCGCTACCGGGCGGCGTTCGCGGGCTCGCGGTTTCGCACGGGGTGTTGGGTCGAGCGTGCGGAGGGCGACGGTCGCGTGGAACGCGTCGTGCTCACCGACGGCCGCCGGCGATGGCGGGAGGAGTGCGATCTGTTGGCGACCGCCGCCGGACTGATTCCGAACGTCGAGATCGCCGCCGCCCTGGGGTGCGCGGTTTCCGCAAGCGGCATCGCGGTCGACGATCGTCAGGAGACTTCGATTGCGGGCGTGTACGCCGCCGGGGAGTGCACCGGCGTGGCCGGCGAGGACGCCGCAATCGCGGAGGGCGCGGCGGCCGGCCGGGCCGCCGCAGGGCGCGAAGCCACCGGGCAACGGACGCGCGCCGCCGGTCGGGCCTTCGCACGACGGCTGTCGGCGAGCTTCGCCCCGCGCCGGGAATTGCTGGAGCGCGCCCAGGCTTCGACGGTCGTCTGCCGCTGTGAGGACGTCCGGTACGGGCAGCTGCGGCCTGAATGGGGCGCGCGCCAGGCCAAGTTGCTGACCCGCGTGGGCATGGGGGCCTGCCAGGGGCGGGTATGCGGCGCCGCCCTCGAACGCATGTTCGGGTGGGAGGCGCCGACGGTGCGACCACCGTTGGCTCCCGTGCCAGCCGAGGCGCTGCGCGAGTTGGGATCGTCTGAACGGTGAGTCGGGTGCCCGCGGGCGCGGCGCTCGTGTGGGCCGTGCGGTTGCCCGGCCTCCGACCGCTTCGGTAGCTTACGCCTGCTCGTATTCACTTCGTGATCACGCGGTTTCACCGTTTTCTATAGGCGCCCCAATGGCGACGTACAAATACGCGAAGGTCCCCAGTGCGGGGGACCACATCCAGTACGAAGGTGGGGAGCTCAAGGTCCCCGATCACCCGATCATTCCGTTCATCGAGGGCGACGGCACCGGCGCCGACATCTGGCGGGCATCGGTGCGCGTGTTCGATGCCGCGGTGGCCAAGGCGTACGGCGGCAAGCGCAAGATCTCGTGGATGGAGGTGTACGCCGGCCAGAAGGCGTTCGACCTCTGCCAGGAGTGGCTGCCCGAGGAGACCGTCGAGGCGCTGCGTGAGTTCCGCGTTTCGATCAAGGGACCGCTCACCACGCCCATCGGCGGCGGCATCCGGTCGCTGAACGTCGCCCTTCGACAGATGCTCGATCTCTACGCGTGCATCCGGCCGGTGCGCTACTTCGAGGGCGTCGGCAGCCCGATGAAGCAGCCGGGCCTGCTCAACATCGTCGTCTTCCGCGAGAACACGGAAGACGTCTATGCCGGCATCGAATGGAAAGCCGGCTCGCCCGAAGCGGACAAGTTGATCCAGTTCATCAACAAGGAACTCGGCAAGTCGATCCGGGCGCACTCGGCGATCGGAATCAAGCCGATGTCCGAATTCGGGTCCAAGCGGCTGATCCGGATGGCCATGCAGTACGCGCTCAGGCACAACCTGCCCTCGGTCACGATGGTGCATAAGGGCAACATCATGAAGTTCACCGAAGGCGCGTTCCGCGACTGGGGCTACGAAATGGCGCGGGCCGAGTTCGGGGACCAGGTGGTCGCCGAAGCCGATCTCGGTCAGGCCGGGGGGAACGCCCGGGCCGATGCGCTCGTCCTCAAGGACCGCATCGCCGATTCGATGTTCCAGCAGCTGCTGCTGCGGCCCAACGAGTATTCCGTGCTCGCGACGCCGAATCTCAACGGCGACTACCTGTCGGACGCCGCCGCCGCGCAGGTGGGCGGACTCGGCATCGCCCCGGGCGGGAACGTTGGCGACGGTGTGGCGGTATTCGAGGCCACGCATGGCACAGCGCCCAAATACGCGAACCTCGACAAGATCAATCCCGGAAGCGTGATCCTCTCCGGCGTCATGATGTTCGAGCACCTGGGGTGGGGCGAGGCCGGGAAGCTGATCGTTCGCGGCCTCGAGAACGCCATTGCCGCCAAGCACGTGACCTACGACCTCGCGCGCCAGATGCCCGGAGCCACCGAGGTTTCCACATCCGCGTTCGGGGACCAGATCATCAAGGGAATGCAGGCCTGATTCCCCACCCGACCTCGCCCTCCCTTCTCCACGAGCCCCATGCCGATCACGATCACCGCCGCCGCGCCGGAATTCGCGAAACTCGACACGCCCCTGCTTGCGCTCGCGCTTCCGGCCGGCGCCACGTTGACCGCCGAGTTGGCGCCGGTCGACGCGGCCACGGGCGGGGCGCTGGGGCGGGCCCTGGCCGACCGTGATTTTCGCGGCGGCCGCGACGAATTGCTGTTCGTGGGCGGATCGGCCTCGGGAATCCGTCGCGTGCTCCTCGTGGGCATGGGGAAGGGGGCGCCGCGCACGGATGCCCTGCGGCGGGCAGCGACGCTCGCAGCGCGCCAGGCCGGCAAACTCGGCTCCGGCGCGCTGGCTTTTTTCGGGGGGCCGCTGGACGACGCCCAGGCAGAAGCCGTGACGGTGGGGCTCGTCGACGGCGCCTGGCGATACGAGGATGTGAAAACGCCACCTCCCGCCGATGAGCGGCGCTCGCCCGTCGACAGCGCGGTCGTGCTGGCGCCCGATCTCGCGACGGGCCGGCGGGGAGTGGAAGCAGGCACGGCGGTGGGAGCGGGGAAGTCGCTGGCCCGGACGCTGGGCATGATGCCGGGGAACCTGTGCACCCCCGACTTTCTCGCCGACACGGCCCGCGACATCGGCAAGCGGCACGGGATGGCGTGCACCATTCTCGGCCGCGCCGAGATGGAGAAGGAGGGCATGGGATCGTTTCTGGCCGTGGCGCAGGGAACGCCGCAGGAGCCGAGACTCATCGTGCTCGAATACCGCAACGGCCCCAAGGACCAGAAGCCGGTGGCGCTGGTGGGGAAGGGGCTCTGCTTCGACGCCGGCGGGATCTCGATCAAACCCTCGGCCAGCATGGAGTGGATGAAGTACGACATGTGCGGCGCCGCCGGCGTGCTGGGCGCCATGGAGGCCATCGGTCGCCTGGGGCTGAAGATCAACGTGGTCGGGCTCGTGGGCTCGACGACGAACATGCCGTCCGGGACGGCCGTGAAGCCGGGTGACGTGGTGAAGAGCCACCTGGGCAAGTACATCGAGATCATCAACACCGACGCCGAAGGGCGGCTGGTGCTGGCCGACGTCCTCTCGTACGCCCGCCGCTACGAGCCCGCCGCAGTGGTCGACGCGGCCACGCTCACCGGAGCGTGCGTCATCGCGCTCGGCCATACGGCCACGGCCGTGCTCGGCACCGACGATGCGCTGGTGCAGGAGGTGCTCGACGCGGGCAACCGCTCGGGGCAGCGCGGGTGGCGCCTCCCGATGTGGGAGGAGTACCGCGCCCTGATCAAATCGGAAGTGGCGGACATCAAGAACGTCGGCGGGCGGGCCGCGGGCACGATCACCGCCGCGTACTTCCTCGCGGAATTCGCCGAGTCGTTTCCGTGGGTGCATCTGGACGTTGCCGGCACGGCGTACAGCGAGACCGACCTCGGCATCATGCCGGCTGGGCCCACCGGCGTGCCGGTGGGAATCTTCGTGGAACTCGTGCGGGGGCGAACACGCTGACCGGTATCGCGCGGCGGTTCCTCCGGTGTGCCGGCCTCGGCCTCCTGGTCGGGGCCGTTTTGCCGTGCGCCGCCGCCGCCCAGGCCCGGGACACCCTCGTGCGCAAGGACACGGTCGCCCCGCTCGTCCCGCTGCCGGCCGACAGTGCGAAGCCCGTGCCTCCCGATACCGTGAAGGCGCCGCTGGCGCACGCGGAGCAGCCGTCGCTGGCCGACTCCTCGGCCAGCTACCGTCTGGACCGCACCGAGCTGTTCGCCAGCGGGGCGCAAACGGTTGCCGATCTGCTGGAGCGCATCCCGGGGGCCACACACTTCAGTACCGGATGGATGGCCGCCCCCAACACGGTGGCCTACCTCGGAGACGTCGCCCGGGTGCGCGTGTTCATCGACGGACTGGAGTACGCCTCGCTCGACCCCCACGGAGGCGGCGCTCTGGACTACGCACAGATCCCGCTCTGGCCCGTCGAGGCCGTGACCGTGGAGCGCTCGGCGTCGGAGATCCGCGTATACCTCAATACCTGGCGCGTGGACCGGACCACGCCATATACGCGCACCGATATCAGCTCGGGCGACTACCAGACGAACCTGTACCGGGGATTCTTCGGCCGCCGTTTCCAGCACGGCGAATCCCTGCAGTTCGGCGTGCAGCAGTACGGCACCGCACCGGCGCGCGGCAGTGCCACCAGCGATCAGCTCTCGCTGATGGGCCGGCTGGGCTGGGCCCGGGGTAAGTTCAGCTTCGACGCGTTCATGCTGCAGGTGGGATCGCACCGGGGCACCATCGTCGATCGGATCACCGGCGATTCGGTACCGCGGCTGCAGGCCACACGGCGCGACGCCTACGTGCGCGTGGGGTACGGCGATCCCGACCGCGGCGGCTGGCTCCAGGCCACGGCCGCGACGACGCGGTACCGCTACTCGGGCGGAGGCGCACCGGCATCCACTTCGACGACTGATACCATCGCCGTGCCGGGCGATACGACGGTCTCGGCTGCGCAATACGTGCTCGCGGCAGGGCTCACGGAAGGGGGCGTCCGTCTCAGCGCCACGGCCCGGTACTTCCCGTCGTTCGCTCGTGGGCCGGCCGACACCGGTACGACGCCGGCCAAGCCGGGCCACCTGCTGGTGCCCTCGCTGCGCGCCAGCTACCAGTGGTGGAAGCTGGGGCTCTCGGCGGTCGCGCAGGGCAAGGATCTCGATTCCACGTCGCGCCAGGAAGTGAGTGCCGAGTTCACCCCGTTCAGCTTCGTACGCGTGTCGGGCGCGGTGGGGACCTCCCGGGACTCCCGGCTGAGCGGGCAGACGCTCGGCCCAGGGTACCGCCGTCTCGAAGGAGGAATCCGGCTGCACGACGTGTGGCTGAGCGGGGGGCTGATCTCACGGGGCGGCACCCTGCTCGCCGCCCCGACCGTGGTCGACGATTCGCTCGTCGTCACCTCCGCCCCCGCGGCCCGGGCCAAGTTCCTGTCGGTGCAGGGGCGTGTCTGGAAGGCCGTGCACGCAGACGCCTACGTCCTGCGGTGGGATGACGCGGGCTACTACCGGCCGCACTACCAAACCCACAGCCAGGTGTATGTGAGTACGTCCCTTCTCAACCGCTTCCCCGACAACAGCTTTCACTTCTTCCTGGGGCTCACGCACGAGTATCGCTCGGCCACCTACCTGCCGGAGGGCAGTACGGGCACCGTGCGTCTGGTGGGTTACCGGTCGCTGGGGGCCCAGGTGGAGATCCGGATCGAGCGTGCCGTACTGACGTACCAGTTTTCCAACGCGCTCGGGGAGCAGTACATGCAGGTCCCCGGCCTGCTGATGCCGCGCCAGAGCTCGATCTACGGGGTTCGGTGGGAGTTCTGGAATTGACAAGGTTGTTGTGGCTCCGTAACTTGCGAGTCTGCCCATGATACGGAGCATGACGGGGTTCGGGACCGCGGAGGGGGGGGTCGGAGGAGCGCGCGTGACCATCGAGGTGCGCTCCGTCAACCACCGATTCTTCAACCCGTCCATCAAGCTCCCGTCCGCGTTGGGACGTTGGGAAGCGGAAGTGCGGGAAGCGTTGCGGCGCGGGATCGGCCGTGGGGCAATCACGGTGTCGGCGCGCCTCGAGTCGGCAGCGGAATCCGGGGCCGCGATCGATGAGCAACGATTCGGCGAGTACGTCACGCGACTGCGTGCGCTGCAGGAGCGGTTCGGCATGGAGTCCGACACCCTCGACGTCTCGGCGGTGCTCCGGCTTCCCGATGTCGTGGTGGCCGGCGGTGGCGATCCGACCGTCCGCGGGAGCGCCGAAGAGTTGGTGGCGATCGTGGACACCGCGCTGGCCGCGCTCACCGCAATGCGGGAGGCGGAGGGAACTCGGCTGGTCGCCTATCTGAACGAGCGGGTAGCGAGCGTCGAGGCGGCGCTCGACCGGATTGCGGAGCGGGCGCCGCAGCGGTTGGTGGAGCAGCGGGACCGGCTCCGCGCGTCGGTGCAGGAGATTGCCGGCGGTGTGGCGGTGGACGGGCAGCGGCTGGAGCAGGAGATCGCGATTCTGGCCGACCGGCTGGACGTCAGCGAAGAGTTGTCGCGGTTCCGGTCGCACATCGCGGCGTTTCGCGAAACGATCGCCGGCGCCGCCGCGGAGGGCGTGGGAAAGCGGTTGGGGTTCCTGCTGCAGGAGATGCTGCGGGAGGCCAATACGACCGGCAGCAAGGGAAACGACGCCGCCGTGGTGGGCGACGTCGTGCTGATCAAGGAAGAACTCGAACGGATTCGTGAGCAGGTCGAGAACCTCGAATGACCCCGTTTCCGGTGATTCTTTCGGCACCCTCCGGTGGTGGCAAGACGACCATCGCGCGGGCGCTGCTGGCCCGGAGGACGGACGTCGGCTATTCGGTTTCGTGCACCACGCGGAGCCCCCGGGCCGGCGAGCAGGACGGACGGGATTACTATTTCCTGTCGCGGCGAGAATTCATCGAGCGGCAGGAGCGCGGCGAGTTTGCCGAGTCGGCCGAAGTACACGGCAATCTGTACGGGACGTTGGAAGCGGAAGTGGACCGGGTGTTGCGCGCCGGGCGGCACGTGATCATGGACATCGACGTCCAGGGCGCGCTGCAGTTCCGGCGGGCCTTTCCCCAGTCGGTGAGCGTGTTCGTGCTGCCGCCAACGGGCGAGGTGCTTCTGCACCGGTTGCGCGACCGCGATACCGAGAGCCGGGCGCAGGTGGTGGCGCGTCTGCAGTCGGCGCTCCAGGAACTGCAGGCGGTGGACGAGTATCAGTACGTAGTGGTGAACGACGACCTCGACGGCGCGGTGAATCTCGTGTCGTCGATCATCGATGCCGAAGTCGCCAGCCGCGACCGGGTAGCCGACCTGCGACACCAGGTCACGCGCCTCATCGAACGGCTGGAACGTGAGATCGAAAACCATACTCATTGACGGAACGGACTATGCGAGTGTTTACCCCCAGAGAGATCGCGCAGCATGCGGCCAACAAGTACCTCGGCGTGCTCGTGGCCGCCAAGTATGCGCGCGTGCTCAATGAATTCCCGCGCGATCGCTCCGCCATGGGCGAGAAGAAGTTGACCACGCGGGCCATGGAAGAACTGGCCAGCGGCGAGCTGAACTACCGCGTGGTGCCGCGTCCGCGCGGCGAATAGCCGGCGAATCGCACCGGGCTCCGGCCCGCCGCTGCCACCACCCGCATGAGTCTCGCGCCCACTCGACCGTTTGCGTCGCGTCGCGTTCTGCTCGGTGTCACCGGCGGAATCGCCAGCTACAAGTCCGCCTGGCTGGCACGCCTCCTCACGAAGGCCGGCGCCGAGGTGGACGTCGTGATGACCCGCGCCGCCACCGAGTTCGTCGGCCCGATCACCTTCGAAGCGCTGACGGGGCGGCCGGTGCATGCCGGACTCTTCGATCCGGGCCACGCGCTGGAGCACATCACCCTCGCCCGGGCGGCGCAGGCCATCGTCGTCGCCCCCGCCACCGCCGATTTCATGGCCCGGGCCGCGACCGGGCAGGCCGACGACCTGCTCACCGCCTGCCTTCTGGCCGCGAGCTCTCCGGTGCTCCTGGTGCCGGCAATGAACGACCGCATGTGGGCGCACCCACAAACCCGGCACAACGTGCAGCACCTGGCGGAGCTCGGCTACCGCATTCTCCCCCCGGACGAGGGCCTGCTGGCGGCAGGCGAGGGGAGCGGTCCGGGCCGGATGCCCGAGCCCGAGGCGATCTTCGCCCACGTCGGCCGCCTGCTCGAGGGCGCAGGTCCGCTGACCGGCCGGCGGATCGTGGTCTCCGCGGGGCCGACCCGCGAGGCGGTGGACCCGGTGCGATTCCTCTCCAACCGGAGCAGCGGCAAGATGGGGGTGGCGCTGGCCGCGGCGGCGTGGCGGCGCGGGGCCGAGGTGGACCTCATCGCCGGCCCGTTGGCCGTCCAGGCGCCCGTCGGACCGCGGCTCACGTCGGTGGAGACGACGGCCGAGATGGCGGACGCGGTGGGAGCGGCAATGGCGAACGCGGACGTGCTGGTGATGGCGGCGGCTCCCGCGGATTTCGCGCCCGCCCATGCCGCGGCGTCCAAGATCAAGAAGGGCAAGAGCCCCCTGTCGCTCGAACTGGACGCCACCGTCGACATCCTGGCGTCCACGCGCGACCGGCGCCGGCCGGGCACGATCGTCGTGGGATTCGCCCTCGAAACCGACGACGTCCTCGCCAATGCCCGCGCCAAACTGAGCGCCAAGGCGCTCGATCTCATCGTCGTGAACGATGCCACCGAACCGGGCGCCGGATTTGCCGTCGATACCAACCGGGTGACGCTCCTCGATCGCGACGGGGGAGAAACCCGCCTCGATTTGATGCTGAAGCCCGCCGTGGCCGATGCTATACTCGACCGCGTGGAGGGCATGCTCGGTGGACGCTAGAGAACAGCTGCGGCGATATCTGGAGCAACGGCGCGAACTCGGCGAATCCGAATTGACGCTCGACGGGCTGTCCGTGGACGAGGCACTGCGCGTGCTCGGCGCGTCGGGCGGCCCCGGCGACTGGCGGACCGCGCTCAAGGAGGCGGGAGCCGGTCCGGATGACGCTCCACGCCGGCCCGCCAGGCGTGAGGCGCCCCCGCCTGACCCCGCCGCTCTTGCACCCCCCGGCCCGGAGCGCACCGAATCGGATGCCGGCAGGTCCGATCCCGCGCCGCAGGCTCCGGCGCCGGCCACACCCTCCGCCCACGCGCCGGACGGACTCGTGGTCGGCACCAGTTCGCGTGATCTGTTCGGCGGAGACCAACCACGGTACGAGTCGCTCGACGCGATCGCCGCCGCCGTGGCCGCCTGCACCCAGTGCGGGCTGTACGCCGGTGCCAAAACCCCCGTGCCGGGAGAGGGAAACCCGGACGCCGACTTCATGTGCGTGGGAGAGGCGCCGGGGGCCAAGGAAGACGAGACCGGGCGGCCGTTCGTCGGTCAGGCCGGGCAGTTGCTGACCAAGATCCTGGCGGCCATCGATCTCAAGCGCGACGAGGTCTTCATCGGCAACGTCCTCAAGCACCGCCCGCCCGGCAACCGCAATCCAACGCCCGACGAGGTGAAGGCCTGCAGCCCCTACCTCATCCGGCAGATCGAGTTGATCCGGCCCAAGGTGATTCTCGCCATGGGACTGTTCGCCGCGCAGACGCTCCTTGAAACCAAGCTCACGATCGGCAAGCTTCGGGGGCAGGTGCATCGATACTACGGCGTGCCGTTGATCGTCACCTATCACCCCGCCGCGTTGCTCAGAAATCCCTCTTGGAAACGCCCGACCTGGGAAGATGTCCAGCTTGCCCGCCGAATTCTCGACGCCGCCCGCGCTCGTGGGTGACGTCTTCCGCGACCGGCAGCCGCCGTACTCGGAAGACGCCGAAGTCGCCGTCCTGTCCGCCATGCTCATGGACCAGGACGCCATCCTGCGCGCCCTCGAAACGCTCGACGACTCGATGTTCTACGCCGAACGCAACCGCCGCGTGTTCCGGGCCATGGCGACGGTCGCGCAGCAGGGATCGGTCGTCGATCCGTTGACCCTGGCCGAGGAGCTGGGCCGCCGCGGCGAACTCGATGCCGCGGGCGGCAAGGAATACATCGGATTCCTCGTCGATGCGGTGCCGACCGCGGCCAACGTCGAGTACCACGCCAAGATCGTGCGGGAGAAGGCGCTCCTGCGATCGCTCATTCAGGTCTCCACCGGCATCGTCACGGACGCGTTCGCCGGCCAGCACACGGCGGCCGAACTCCTCGACGTGGCCGAATCGCGCATCTTCCAGGTCAGCCAGCAGCGCCAGAACGAGGGCTTCACCCGCATCAAGGAGTTGATGTGGCCGGCCATGGAGCGCATCGAAGCGCTCCAGCGCGGCGGAAAGACGATCACCGGGGTCGCCAGCGGCTTCAACGACCTGGACGAGTTGACGTCGGGCTTCCAGCCCGCCGATCTGATCATCGTCGCCGCCCGGCCGTCCATGGGGAAGACCGCGCTGACCCTGAACATCGCCCAGCACGCCGCCATCGAGCACAACCTGCCGGTTGCCTTTTTCTCGCTCGAAATGAGCAAGGAGGCGCTGGTCCAGCGCCTTCTCACCAGCGAGGCGCGCGTGGACGCGCAGCGGCTGCGCAAGGCGACCCTGCGCGACGACGATCTGCCGCGCCTCGCCCGGGCAGCCGGCATCCTCAGTTCGGCGCCGATCTGGATCGACGATACGCCGGGGCTCTCGCTGCTCGAGATGCGCTCCAAGGCCCGCCGGCTGAAGGTCGATGCCAACGTCGGGCTCGTCATCGTCGACTACCTGCAGCTGATGACCGGACCGGCCAACGCCGAGAGCCGGCAGCAGGAGGTCAGCCAGATCTCGCGCGGCCTCAAGGCGCTGGCCAAGGAGCTGTCCGTGCCCGTGGTCGCGCTCTCGCAGCTCTCGCGGGCTCCGGAACTGCGGACCGGCGAGAACAAGCGCCCACAATTGTCCGACTTGCGGGAATCCGGTGCCATCGAACAGGACGCCGACCTTATCATGTTCCTCTACCGCCAGGAGTTCTACGACGGTCCGACGGACAAGGACGGCAACTCGCTCGAAGGCAAAGCGGAGATCATCGTCGGCAAACAACGCAACGGGCCCACCGGCATCGTGAATCTCTACTTCCACAAGCACTACACGCGGTTCGAGAACTACACGCAGCGCGCTACGGGCTCGTGAGTCCCAGAGCCAAAACGGTCTATCGGTGCACCGAGTGCGGGGCCGAGCATGCCAAGTGGGCCGGCCGCTGCGACGGGTGCGGCGAGTGGAATACCCTCGTCGAGGAACCGGTGGGATTCAAGGCGGCGCCCCGATCGGCGTCGCAGCGGCGCAATCGCGGCGCGGCCGCGCTGGGAGAGGGCGGCAGCGTCGCCCCGGCGCCACGACTCCGCGAGGTGAAGGGCGGTGCCACGGAACGCTGGCCCACCTCCCTCGACGAGTTCGATTTCGTGCTCGGCGGCGGACTCGTCCCCGGATCGATGGTGCTCGTGGGTGGGGAACCCGGCATCGGCAAGTCCACGCTGCTGTTGCAGGTGGCCGCCCGCCTCGAGGCCGCCGGGCGCACCACGCTCTACGCGTCCGGTGAGGAATCGCCACTTCAGGTGAAGCTGCGGGCCGACCGCCTGGGTGGTGCCGCCGCGGAGGTGCCCCTGCTCGCCGAGACGAATCTCGAAACCGTGATCGCCACCGCCGCCGAGCGACGGCCGGCGTTGCTGGTGGTGGATTCCATCCAGACGCTCTTCACCGCCGATCTCGAGGGCGCGCCCGGCAACGTGGGGCAGGTGCGCGAGTGCGCCGCCCGCCTGATGCGGTTCGCCAAGGAGAGCGGCACGGCGGTGATGGTGGTCGGCCACGTGACCAAGGGCGGCGGGATCGCCGGCCCGAAGACGCTCGAGCACATCGTCGATACGGTGCTGTACTTCGAGGGCGACGGAACGCTCGACTACCGCGTCCTGCGGGCGACGAAGAACCGGTTCGGAAGCGTGGACGAGATCGGCGTGTTCCGAATGACGGAGCAGGGACTGGCCCCGGTGGCGAACCCGTCCGAACTGTTCCTCGGCGACCGCAGCGCCGTGGCGTCGGGCAGCGCGTTGACGGCCCTGCTGGAGGGCTCCCGCCCAATGCTGCTCGAGATTCAGGCGCTGGCGACGCGTGCCGGATTCGGCACGCCGCAGCGCGTGAGCACGGGCCTCGACGGCCGCCGGCTGGCGCTGCTGCTCGCCGTGCTCGACAAGCGGGCCGGGCTGTCGTTCGCCCAGCTCGACGTGTTCGTGAACGTCGTCGGCGGGATGCGCCTCCAGGAGCCGGCCGGCGACCTCGCCGTGGTCGCGGCGCTGGCGTCGAGCGTACAGGACGTGCCGCTGCCGCCGGACGCGCTCTTTCTCGGCGAACTCGGCTTGGGGGGTGAGGTGCGGCCGGTGTCGCAGGTGGAACGGCGGATCGCCGAAGCCGGGAACCAGGGGATCGGCCGGGTGTTTCTGGCCGAACGGGGGATTCCGAAACGCCGCAATCCCCGCGTGCAGACGGTGGGGGTTCGCACGGTGCAGGACCTCTTCGGACGGTTGTTCCAGTGAGCCAGCGTGACGTCGGGGTGGTGATCGTCGCCGCGGGTGGCGGCACGCGCGTCGGCGGCGACGAACTCAAACAGTTCCGCTGGATTGCCGGCAAGCCGATGCTCCTGCACTCGCTGCAGACGTTCATGGCGCACCCGCGGGTGGGCGCCGTCGTGGCCGTGCTGCCCCAGCGCTATGCCGGCGATCCGCCGCCCTGGATTTTCCAGTGCGACGTGGATCGGCTGCTCGTGTCCGTGGGCGGGCGCACGCGCACCGAGTCGGTGTCCAACGGCCTCGACGATCTGGCCGACGAGGCGCAGGTCGTGCTCATCCACGATGCGGCCCGCCCGTTCGTCGATACGGCGACCATCGACCGCGTGATCGCGAGCGTCGATGAGGGCCGCGCCACCGTGGCCGCCGTGCCGGTGGTGGATACGCTCAAAGCGGCGGATGCCGAGCTGCGGGTGGAGCGCACGGTGGACCGCAGCCATCTGTGGCGTGCCCAGACCCCCCAGGGATTCCCGCGGGAAATGATCGTCCATGTGCATCGGGAGGCCCGCCGTCGAAAGCTGAACGCGACCGACGACGCCGCGCTGTGCGAGGAGCTGGGCATCCCGGTCACCCTCGTCCGCGGGAACGAACGCGCCATGAAGGTCACCGAAGAGGCGGACTTCGCCCGCGCCGAAGCGTGGTTTCCCGTCGAACCATGAGACGCGACTCGCTGAGCTATCCGTTCTGGTCGGCCGAGGAGATTGAGGCCGCCATCCGGCCGGCGCTCGCGCAGATGGAGCTCCGCCGCGTGCTCGCCTATCCCACCGAGACGGTCTACGGATTCGGCGGCGCGATCGACCGCGAATCGGTGGCGGCGCTGATCGCGCTCAAGCACCGGCCACCCGGCAAACCGTTCCTGCTGCTGGTCGACGGCAGCGAGACGCTTGGACGGTTGGACCTCCACATGCCCAGCTACGCCGCCAACCTCGTGGCGCGGCACTGGCCGGGGCCGCTGACGCTCGTGCTCCCGGGCGGCCATAACCGCGTGCCGCCGCAGCTACGGGGGCCGGAGGGAGGCGTGGCCGTCCGCTGGACGAGCCATCCGGGACTGGCGCGCCTGATTCAGGCCCACGGCGACGCCATCACATCCACGAGCGCCAACCGCCCGGGGGTTCCGCCCGCGATGACCGCAGGGGAGATTCTTGACCAGTGGACGGAGGCCGTGGCCCGCGGCGCATTGCGCGTGCTGGACGGTGGCCGTCTCGCCCCCTCGCGCCCCTCAACCGTCGTCGACTGCATGGGTCGTCATCCCCGAGTGATCCGTCCGGGCGCCATTCCGGCCCGCGTGCTCCGCGAGAGCGTCCCGACGCTGATCGGAGACGCGTAGCGCATGCGCGTGCTCTTCGTCTGCACCGGCAACACCTGCCGGAGTCCGCTCGCCGAGGCGGTGGCGCGCAAGATCTGCATCGAGCGCGGCCTGCCGGAGATCGAGGCCTCGAGCGCCGGCACCAGCGCCTGGGAGGGCGCCTCCGCCTCCGACGGCGCGCTGCTGGTCGGCCTGGAGCGGGGCATCGATCTCAATCCGCACCGATCGCGCCAGTTGAACCGCGAGCTCGTCGCCGCCGCAGATCTCATTCTGGCCATGGGGCCGCACCACCTGGAGCGCATCGAGGCGCTGGGCGGCGAGGGCAAGGCGCACCTGCTGACCGCGTTCGCCTCCCGCGGCACCAACGTCCACCCGATCAACGACCCGATGGGCGGAGAACTCGAGGTGTATCGCTCCACCATGGACGAGTTGGAGCGCGACGTCCGCCAGGTGATCGAGCGCATCGTCGCCGAGCGCCGGCCGGACGGACCGGAGGCGTGAGGGAACCGCCGCGCCGCCTGGTGCTGCTCGGGCACCCGGTGGCGCACTCGCTCTCGCCGCGCATGCAGAACGCCGCCCTCGCCGCGGCCGGCATCCCCCTTCGGTACGAGGCCGTGGACGTGCCGCCGGGGCAGCTCGACGCCCAGCTCGAAACCCTGGTGGCCCAGGGCGCGGCGGGCAACGTGACGATTCCGCACAAGCTGGCAGTGGCGGCTCGCTGCGATTCCCTGCGGTCGGCCGCCGCGCGCACCGGAGCCGTGAACACCTTCTGGGTGGAGTCGGGACGGCTGGTTGGCGACAACACGGACGTGGACGGGTTCGACGACGCCGTGCGCGAGTTGCTGGGAACGGTGCCCGCTGGCCGGGAAGTGGCGGTGTTCGGGGCCGGCGGCGGGGCGGCGGGGGTACTGGCGGCAATCGAACGATGGCAGGGCTGTCGCGCCCGGCTGTACAATCGGACCAACGCCAGGGCGACGGCGCTCGCCGCACGCTTCACCACCGCCCGGGTGGTGTCTTCGCCGTCCGCGGCGCTCGCCGGCTCGGCGCTCGTCGTCAACGCGACCTCGGTTGGCCTTTCCGATGACACCATCCCCTTCGACCTCGACCTGCTCGAACCCACCGCCTTGGTGGTCGATCTGGTCTACCGGCCCGGGGAAACCGCGCTCGTTCGCGCCGCGCGCGCCAACGGCCACCGAAGCGCCGACGGACTGGCGATGCTGGTGGGGCAGGGTGCGCGCGCCTTCGAGCGGTGGTTCGGCACGGCCCCCGACCGCGACCTGATGTGGGAGGCTCTCGGGCGCCCACGCTGACGGCGGCGTGCCGGCCGGCGTTCCGGGCGATGCGGGACCTGCTGCTCCCCGTCGCCTGTGCGGCCTGCGATCGGCTGCTGGACGAAACGGAACCGGGCATCGTCTGCGGACGGTGCTGGGCCCGGCTGGCATGGCTGCCGGCGCCGCGCTGTCGCCGGTGCGGGCACCCGAGCACGCGATCGGTCTGCCGCTGGTGCGAGCTGCTGCCACCGTTCGTCCGGGCCGTCCGTTCGGTGTGTTGGGTACACCGGGGGACGGGCCAGCAGGTGGTGCACGCCCTCAAATACCACGGCTGGCGGGGCGCGGCCACCGGCATGGCCGCCCGGATGGCCCGGCTGGACTGGCCCGCGGACGTGGTGGCCGAACGCGCGGCGGTCGTTCCCGTGCCGCTGGCCGAGCAGCGACGACGGGAACGCGGCTACAACCAGAGTGAATGCCTGGCCCGCGCGCTTGCGCAGCACTGGTCGTGCCCGGTCTGGCCCGGTGCAATCGCACGCACCCGGCATACCACCACCCAAACGCAATTGACACCGGAGCAGCGACTAGTGAACGTTTCAGGCGCGTTCCACGTGCCGCATTCGGCGCGCGGCGCAGTGCGGCGATCGCACGTCGTCCTGGTCGACGACGTCGTCACGACCGCCGCGACTCTCAATGCCTGCGCCACCGCCCTGCATGCGGCGGGAGCACGGCTCATCAGCTACGTGACATTCGGCCGGGCGCCGGCGCTGGGCGACCGGTGATCGAGACAGGAGACGACGATGGCAATTCGTGTGGGGATCAATGGCTTCGGCCGCATTGGCCGTCAGGTGCTGCGGGCCGCGCGGCAGCAGGGCGTGACCGACCTCGAGTTCGTGGCCGTGAACGACCTCACGGACACGCACACTCTGGCCCACCTGTTCAAGCACGATTCGGTGCACGGCACCTATCGGGGCACCGTGAGCGCGGGGACCGATGCCATCGAGATCGACGGCCGTGCGGTGAAGGTGCTGGCCGAGAAGGATCCCGCCCGGCTGCCGTGGAAGGATCTCGGCGTGGAGTTGGTGCTCGAGTCCACGGGCCGGTTCACGAAAGCGGACGATGCCCGGAAGCACATTTCCGCCGGCGCCCGGAAGGTCGTGATCTCTGCCCCCGCCAAGGGCGAGGACGTGACGATCGTGATGGGCGTGAACGACGGCAAGTACGACGCCGCCAAGCACGCCATCATCTCCAACGCGTCGTGCACCACCAACTGTCTGGTGCCGATGGTGAAGGTCATCCGCGACGCCTTCGGATTCGTCCGCGGGAGCATGACCACGGTGCACAGCTACACCAACGACCAGAACATTCTCGATCTGCCGCACAAGGATCTGCGTCGCGCCCGCGCCGCCGCCGTGTCCATCATTCCCACCACGACCGGGGCCGCCAAGGCCACCTCGCTCGTGATTCCCGAGTTGAAAGGCAAGATCGACGGCATCGCCGTCCGCGTGCCCACACCGGACGTGTCGCTCACCGACCTCGTCGTCGTGACCGAGAAACCGACGACCGTTGAAGCGGTGAACGCCGCCTTCCGAGCGGCCGCCGACGGTCCCCTCAAGGGGATTCTGCAGTACACCGAGGAGGAGCTGGTGAGCTGCGACTACATCGGCAATCCGCACTCCTGCATCTTCGATTCCAAGACGACGGCCGTGATCGACGGCGGCCTCGTGAAGGTGGCGGGATGGTACGACAACGAATGGGGGTATGCGTCGCGCTGCGTCGATCTCCTCCGGCTCGTGGCATCGAAGGGGTGAGGGGCGGCGGCCGATGAACAAGCAGACGGTACGCGGGCTGCCCGACGCCGACGTGCGGGGGCGGCGCGCGCTGGTACGGGTGGACTTCAACGTTCCGCTCGACGACGCGGGGCAGGTCTCCGACGACACCCGCATCCGGGCGGCGCTGCCGACCATCGAGTTGCTGCTCGAGCGCGGCGCGCGGGTGGTTCTGCTCTCGCACCTCGGCCGCCCCAAGGGCAAGGTCGATGCGAGGTACTCGCTCGCCCCCGTTGCGCGCCGTCTGGGCGAGCTGCTGCCCAAGCGTCGGGTGAAATTCGTCAACGCCACGGTCGGCGACGAGGCCGTGGCCGCCACGCGGTCCGCCGACGCCGACATCGTGCTTCTGGAGAACACCCGCTTTCTGCCCGGCGAGGAGAAGAACGACGAGGGGCTGGCACGGCAGATGGCCGAACTCGGCGACTTCTACGTGAACGACGCGTTCGGGAGTGCGCATCGCGCGCACAGTTCCACCGAGGCCATCGCGCGCTTTCTCAAGCCGAGCGTCGCCGGGCTGCTCATGGAGCGTGAGCTGCAGTACCTCGGCGCGGCGCTCGCGAACCCCAAGCGCCCGTTCGTGGCCGTGCTCGGCGGCAGCAAGATTTCGGGCAAGATCGACGTCGTCGAGGCGCTGCTCCCGAAGGTCGACGCCCTGCTCGTGGGCGGGGCGATGGCGTGCACCTTCTTCAAGGCGATGGGGCTCGAGACCGGGAAGTCGCTGGTCGAGCCGGACCGAGTGGAGATGGCGAAGACATTGCTCGACCGTTCGGGCACGCGCCTCATCCTCCCGCACGACGCCACCGTGGCGCCGTCCATCGAGGCGGGGGCCAGCGCGCACGCCGTGAAGCGCGACGCGATTCCGGCCTCGGAAGCGATGCTCGACATCGGCCCCGACACCGCCAAGTCGTACGCGCGGGCGATCGCATCCGCCAAGACCGTGGTCTGGAACGGCCCGATGGGCGTGTTCGAGATGCCGCCGTTCGATGCGGGCACGCGCGCCGTCGCCCGGGCGATGGCGGGCGCCACCGCGCACGGCACGACGACGATCGTGGGCGGCGGCGACTCGGCGGCGGCCGTCGAGGAAGCGGGCCTCGCATCGCAGATGAGTCATGTGTCCACCGGAGGCGGCGCCTCGCTCGAATTCCTCGAAGGCAAGACGCTGCCGGGCGTCGCCGCGCTCGACGACACCGGCGCGTGATGCGACCGCCGATCTTCGCCGCCAACTGGAAGATGAACCACGGGCCCACCGAGGCCCGGGCGTTTCTCCGACAGTTCCTCGCCGCATACGCGCCGCATGACGATCGCACGGTGATGATCTTTCCCCCCGCGCTCGCCTTCGCGGCCGCTTTCGAAACCGCCGCCGGGCGTTCGGACATCCGCCTGGGCGTGCAGAACATCGCCGCCGAGGAGTCCGGCGCGTTCACCGGCGAGAACTCGGCGCCGATTGCCAAGGACGCCGGGGCCACCTGCGTGCTCGTGGGCCATTCCGAACGGCGCCACGTGTTCGGCGAGACCGACGAGGCCACGGCGCGCAAATTCGCGCTGGCGCTCGCGTACGGGCTCACACCGGTACTCTGCGTGGGGGAAACGTTGGAAGAGCGCGAGCGCGGCGAGACCGACGCCGTGGTGCTGCGCCAGCTCCGTGCCGCCACCGCGGACCTCGGAGCGGAGCAGTGGGGGGGCGTGGTGCTCGCCTACGAGCCGGTGTGGGCCATCGGCACAGGACGGAACGCGACTCCGGAGGATGCGGCCGCGGTGCACGCCGTGCTTCGCCGGGAAGTCCGGAAGGGGGGCGCGCGGGCCGGCGTGCCGATCCTCTATGGTGGAAGCGTGAAGCCGGCCAACGCCGGCGCCCTGCTCGCCGCCGAGGGGGTGGACGGGCTGCTCGTGGGTGGGGCCAGCCTCAGCGTCGAGAGTTGGCTGGCCGTCGTCGGGAGCGTGTGAGGCAGACAGGTGGCAATGCACGCTCCGGGCTTGACGCCGACAGCTAAGTGTCGTGATATTTAGAGCTTACATCGGTCCACTTTCACGTTCAGCGCACCCAGATGCTGTATTCCATTCTGCTCTTCCTGCTCATCGTCGATAGCGTGATCCTCCTCGCGGCCATTCTGCTTCAGGCGGCACAGGGAGGCGGGCTGGCGGCCACCTTCGGCGGCGTGAGCAGCTCGGCCGACACGCTGTTCGGGAGCCGGCAGACTGGAAGTCTTCTCACCAAGGCATCCTGGTGGGGCGGCGCGCTGTTCCTGGTGCTGGCCTTCCTGCTCTCGTTGGCGTCGTCGCGGAGTTCGCAGCCGCAGTCGGTGCTCGACAACCTGCAGGCGCCGCCGGCCTCCGGCGCCCCCGCGCAGCCGAATGGGGGTGGTGCTCAGGCGGTTCCGCTTCCGAGCGCGCCCGCCACCACGCAGCCCTCGACCCCAGCGACCAAGACGCCGCCTCCGGATTCCAAGAAGCCCTGACCACCCCACGGTGACGAGCACACAGATCCAACCCGGGTTCCTCCTCCTCGAGGATGGAACCCTTTTTCACGGAACGCTCCGCGGACCGATCCCGCCCACGGTGGCCGAAGTCGTGTTCACGACGAACATGAGCGGTTATCAGGAAGTCTTCACCGATCCCTCGTACCGCGGACAGATCGTCGTCATGACGGCGCCGATGATCGGCAACTACGGCGTGAATGAGGAAGATCCCGAATCGGCCGGAATCCAGGTGGCCGGTGTCATCGTGCGCGAACTCTCCGCTTCGTATTCGAGTTGGCGCGCGACGGAAGATCTCGGCGGCTGGTTGGCCAAGGCGCAAGTTCCAGTGCTCGGCGAGGTTGATACCCGGCGCCTCACGCGTCACTTGAGAACGGTCGGCGTGATGCGAGGTGTGATCGGAGCCGGAGAGTCGCCCGGCGCCGACGCGCGGGCCGCCCTGGAGGCCTGTCCTTCGATGGAGGGGCTGGACCTCGCCACCCGGGTGACCACGCGCGAGCCGTACACGTGGGGCAGCGACCGCGCCCCGAACCACATCGTCGCCTACGACTTCGGGATCAAGCGGAACATCCTGCGTCTGTTCGAAGCGCACGACTGCCGAGTCACGGTCCTCCCGGCGGAAACGCCGGCCGACGTGGCCCTGGGGCTCGCGCCGGACGGCATCTTCCTCGCCAACGGTCCGGGCGATCCGGCCGCCGTGGCATACGCGCCGGCGACGGTGCGGAAGTTGGCGGACTCCGGGGTACCGATCTTCGGCATCTGCCTGGGACATCAGATTCTGGCGCTGACCTTTGGCGCCAGGACCCAGAAGATGCCCTATGGTCACCGCGGCGGGAATCATCCGGTCAAGGAACTGTCCACCGGGCACGTGCTGATCACCTCGCAGAACCACGGATTCGCGGTGGCGGGCGACGAGTCGGGGATCCCTGGGGCGCCCGACCTCCGCGTCACCCACGTGAACCTCAACGACGGCACGATAGAGGGCTTGCGGCACAAGGAGTTACCGATCTTCGCGGTGCAGTATCATCCGGAAGCCGCCCCCGGACCCCACGATGCCAGGCCTTTGTTCAACCAATTCCTGGACGTCGTCAGGGACACGGGCCGCCGAAACGCCACAAACTCTTGACACACAACACTTAAGGTCCATATGTTCGGGGAGCGCTCAAGCCTCTGAGCGCCTGACCCCGAGGCTCTTCAATGACCAAAGCCGATCTGGTCGAGCGAGTGACGACGCAGATTGCCCGGACCGCCGGGCCGATGATTTCCAAGAAGGACTGCGCGCGAGTCGTCGACGCTTTCCTGGAAGCGATCAAAGAAGCGCTGCACGAGCAGAAAAACATCGAGGTTCGCGGATTCGGGACCTTCAAGATCCGGCACCGCAAGACCCGCATGGCGCGCAATCCGCGCACGGGCTCGCCGGTTGAAGTGTCTGCCCGCCCGGTGCCTGTCTTCAAGCCGTCCAAGGAGTTGCGTGCCCTCGTGGCCGATCTCCTCGAGCCGCATTCCGACGGCGCCGAATCGGTGCCCATTTCCAAGGCCTGACCATCGTGCGTGGTGGCGTCGCCCCGGCTCCCGGAGCCGGGGCGATTCGTTTGCCGGGCAGGGATTTCCCGGAAAGCAGGCACGCACTCCGCTGGCGCCCCCGCTTTCCAGCCGACCCCGAGCCCGGTAGCATTCCCTGTATGCCTGTGCGCGTGCTGCTCTTCGCCTCGTATGCCGACGCGGTCGGCGCCCCCGCCATCGACGTGGACGTTCCCGACGGGACCCCGGTGCGTGAGTTGATCGCGGCGGTCCGGGCCGGGCACGGTGCCGACCGCCTGCCGCCCAAGCCCATGGTGGCGGTGAATCAGCGGTACGCGTCACTGGATACGCCCGTTTGCGCCGCCGATGAAGTCGCGATCATCCCACCGGTGGCGGGTGGTTGATGCGGTCGGCAATCGTGAACGAGCCCCTCGACCCGGCGGCCCTGTTGGCCGAGGTCTCCGACGACGCGAACGGCGCTGCCGTGCTTTTCGTGGGTACCGTCCGCGAAGAGAACGATGGCCGCGCGGTGTCCGGCATCGAATACACGACGTATCGCGCCATGGCGGAGCGTGAGCTGGGCACGATCGTGGTGGAGGCCGGCGCGGAGTTTCCCGGGGTGGACGTGGTGGTGGAGCACCGGGTGGGAACGCTCGCGCTGGGCGAGGCGAGCATCGTGATCGCGGTGGCCCACGCGCACCGGGATGCCGCCTACGAGGCGTCGCGACGGATCATCGAGGAAACCAAGCGCCGGGTGCCGATCTGGAAGCGAGAGCACTATGCGGACGGTACGCGGGAGTGGGTGCACGCCGGCAGCGGTCAGCTGTCGGCGGCGCCGGGCGGGGAGGTGCCCCGATGACCGAAGCACTGCGCGATCAGTTCGGACGGAGCATCGAGTACCTGCGGATCTCGGTGACCGACCGATGCAACTTCCGGTGTCTCTACTGCATGCCGGCCGAAGGCCTGCAGTGGTTGCCGAAGTCGGAGATTCTGACCTACGAGGAAATTGCCGAAGCGGTGCGGCAGTTGGCGCCGCTCGGGCTCCGCCGCCTGCGGATCACCGGCGGGGAACCGACCATCCGTCCAGATCTGCACACGCTGGTGGCGCAGTTGAAGGCCGTACCCGGCATCGAGGACATCGCGCTGTCGACCAACGGCGTTCGCCTCGAAGCACTGGGCGCTCAGTTCCAGGCCAGCGGGCTGGATCGCGTGAACATCAGCGCCGACAGTCTGCGCGCCGATCGCATCGCGGCCATCTCGCGACGCAATCTCGGCTTCGATCCGGTGCGCGCGGCGGGCGCCGCCGAGGCCAACGGCCTGAATCCGGTGAAGATCAACGTGGTGGTGATGCGCGGCGTGAACGACGACGAGATCGAGGACTTCGCGCGGCTCACCATCGACCATCCCTGGCACGTGCGATTCATCGAGCTCATGCCGGTGGGCGAGATGCGAGAACTCACGTGGGATCACGTGGTCCCCAGCGACGAGCTGCTCGACCGGATTCGCGCGCTGGGGCGGCTGGCGCCGGCGCAGGGACCGGCCCGCGGGAACGGACCGGCCGCGTACTACGCGCTGGAAGGCGCGCGCGGGTCGATCGGGGTCATCACGCCGATGACCCACACCTACTGCGGTTCGTGCAATCGGGTGCGACTCACCGCCGATGGCCGCCTGCGGACCTGTCTGTTCGGCGACCACGAGGTGGATCTGCGCACGCCGCTGCGGGCCGGTGAGCCGCTGGAGCCGTATTTCCGCCGGGCGCTCGCCGAGAAGCCCAAGGAACACGCGCTGCTGCAGATGAAGGTCGGCGGCCTCAAGGCGCTGTCCCAGGTCGGCGGCTAGGTCCGGCGCGCGGTCGCGACCGCCGCGGCATCGTCGCGCAAGGCGAGCGGGCGCCGATGTGGGCCGCTCCCAACGGACCGCGTGCGGCGGCTGTCGAGCGTTGCTCGCGCCCGCGCACCGGAATACTTTTCAAAGGCTGTTTCCACTTTCTTCTTCCCGAACGACAAATGGTCAACAAGATCACGGTGGTCGGCGCAGGCAACGTCGGCGCGACGACCGCCCAACGCGTGGCAGAGAAGCAACTGGCCCGGACCGTCGTCATGGTCGACGTGGCCGAAGGCATTCCGCAGGGGAAGGGTCTCGACCAGTGGGAATCCGCGCCCATTGAAGGATTCGATACGCGGGTGATCGGCACCAACGGGTACGAGGAGACCGCGGGCTCGGACATCGTCATCATCACCGCGGGCATCGCCCGAAAGCCGGGGATGTCGCGGGACGATCTCCTGAACACGAACGCCGGCATCGTGAAGCAGGTGAGCGAGCAGATCAAGAAGAGCTCGCCGAACGCCGTGCTCATCATCGTGTCGAATCCGCTGGACGTCATGTGCTACGTCGCCAAGGAAGTCACCGGCTTCCCGCGCGAACGCGTGCTCGGCATGGCCGGTGTGCTCGACACGGCGCGCTACCGCTCGTTCATCGCCGAGGCGCTGGACGTCTCGGTGCGCGACATCCAGGCGATGGTGCTCGGTGGCCACGGCGACACGATGGTGCCGCTCATCTCCTACACCACGATCAGCGGCATTCCGGTCACGCAACTCATGGACCGGAGCACGCTCGATGCGATCGTGCAGCGCACGCGCGCCGGGGGGGCCGAGATCGTCAAGCATCTCAAGACCGGCTCGGCCTACTACGCGCCGTCGGCCGGTGCGGTGCAGATGGCGGAAGCCATCGTGCGCGACGAGAAGCGGATCCTGCCGTGCGCGGCCTGGCTCAACGGCGAGTACGGCGAGAAGGGCATCTTCCTCGGCGTGCCGTGCAAGCTCGGGCGGCGGGGGCTGGAACAGGTGCTCGAGGTGGAACTCACCGCCGAAGAGAAGGCGGCGCTGGCCAAGAGCGCCGAGGCCGTCCGCGAGCCCATGAAGGCGGTCAAACTCTGAGCGAAGGCCCGACGGCGGGAAGCCGGTCCATGCGACCCGCTTCCCGCGGTCGCATTCCGGAGCGTTTACCCTGAACGTCCCATCACGATGAGCTGGCTCGTCAATCTGTACCGGTCCACGATCGGCAAGAAGATCATCATGGCGGTCACGGGGCTGATCGGCATCGGCTTCGTGATCTTTCACATGCTCGGGAACCTCCAGGTCTTCATCGGCCAGGACAAGTTCGACTCGTACGCGGCGATGCTCCACGGACCGCTGGCCGAAGTGGTGTGGGCCATGCGCATCGTCCTCGTCGTCGCCGTGCTGCTGCACATCCTCATGGCCTGGCAGCTCACGCGCCGGGCCAAGGCCGCGCGGCCCGTCGATTACAAGAAGCGTGAGTCGCAGGTTTCCACGCTGGCCTCGCGGACGATGCGGTGGGGCGGCGTGCTCCTCGTCGTCTTCATCGTCTTCCACATTCTCCACTTCACCGTGGGGACGATCGATCCGGCCGGCGTCTTTCACAACACCGACGCCCTGGGGCGGCACGACATCTACGGCGACGTCGTGGCCAGTTTCCGCATCTGGTGGGTGTCGCTCTTCTACATCGTGGCGATGGTCTTTCTGGGTCTGCACCTCTTCCACGGAGCGTGGAGTTCGCTGCGGACCCTGGGCGTCGCCCAGCCCTCGGCGCACCCGATGCGCCGGCGGATCGCCGCCGTCGTAGCCATCGTCGTCTGGCTCGGCTTTACCCTCGTTCCGCTCGGCGTCATCGCCGGCATCGTGCACTAGCCATGGAACTCAAGTCGCGCATTCCATCCGGGCCCATCGCCCAGATGTGGGACAGGCACAAGTTCGAGATGAAGCTCGTGAACCCCGCCAACAAGCGGAAATACACGGTCATCGTGGTGGGCTCCGGCCTCGCCGGCGCCTCGGCGGCCGCGTCGATGAGCGAGCTCGGCTACCACGTGAAGAACTTCTGCTTTCAGGACTCGCCCCGCCGCGCGCACAGCATCGCGGCGCAGGGGGGCATCAATGCCGCCAAGAACTACCCGAACGACGGCGACAGCGTGTGGCGGCTGTTCTACGATACGGTGAAGGGCGGCGACTTCCGCTCCCGCGAGGCCAACGTCTACCGGCTCGCCGAAGTCAGCGTGCAGATCATCGACCAGTGCGTGGCGCAGGGCGTGCCGTTCGCCCGCGAATACGGCGGCCTTCTCACCAATCGATCGTTCGGCGGTGCGCAGGTCTCGCGGACCTTCTACGCGCGCGGGCAAACCGGGCAGCAGCTCCTGCTGGGGGCCTATCAGGCGCTGGAAAAGGAGATCGCCAAGGGCGGCGTCGTCATGTATCCGCGCACCGAGATGCTCGATCTCATCGTCGTCGACGGCCGGGCCCGCGGCATCGTGGTGCGCAACCTGGTGACCGGCGCCATCGAAAGCCACCTCGCCGACGCCGTCGTGCTCGGCACCGGGGGCTACGGCAACGTGTTCTTCCTCTCCACCAACGCCAAGGGGTCCAACGTGACGGCGGCGTGGCGGGCCCACCGGCGCGGCGCGGCGTTCGCCAATCCCTGCTACACGCAGATCCATCCAACCTGCATCCCCGTGAGCGGCGACCACCAGTCGAAGCTCACCCTGATGAGCGAATCGCTGCGGAACGACGGGCGCGTCTGGGTACCCAAGAAGGCCGGCGACAAGCGGCCGCCCAACCAGATTCCCGAGGGCGATCGCGACTACTATCTGGAGCGCAAGTATCCCAGCTTCGGCAACCTGTCGCCGCGCGACATCGCCTCACGCGCCGCCAAGGAGGTGTGCGACGAGGGGCGGGGGGTCGGGCCCGGTGGGCGCGGCGTGTACCTCGACTTCGCGGACGCCATCAAGCGGCTGGGCAAGGACAAGATCGCGGAACGGTACGGCAACCTGTTCGAGATGTACGAGCGCATCACGGACGAGAACCCGTACGAAGTGCCGATGCGGATCTATCCGGCCGTCCACTACACCATGGGCGGGCTGTGGGTGGACTACAATCTGATGAGTACGATTCCCGGCCTGCACGTGATCGGGGAGGCCAACTTCTCCGACCACGGAGCCAACCGGCTCGGCGCGAGCGCGCTGATGCAGGGGCTCGCCGACGGCTACTTCGTCCTGCCGCTCACGATCGGCGACTACCTGGGCTCCAACAAGCTGGCCCCGGTGGCGGCCGACCATCCCGCGGTGCGCGAGGCCGAGGCCGAAGTCCGCCAGCGCACCGAGCGGCTGCTGGCCGTGAACGGCAAGCGCTCGGTCACCTCGTTCCACCGCGAGCTGGGCAAGCTGATGTGGGAGTACTGCGGCATGGCGCGCAGCGCCGACGGGTTGAAGCACGCGCTGGCCGAGATCCCCAAGCTGCGTGAGGAGTTCTGGCGCGACGTCACGATTCCCGGCACCGGCGAGGAACTCAACCAGTCCCTGGAGCACGCCGGCCGGGTCGCCGACTTCTTCGAACTCGCCGAGTTGATGTGCATCGACGCCCTCCACCGCGAGGAGTCGTGCGGCGGGCATTTCCGCGTCGAGTACCAGACCCCGGACGGGGAAGCGAAGCGCAACGACGACGAGTACGCGTACGTCGCGGCCTGGGAGTACCAGGGCGTCGGCGAGCCTCCTGTGCTCCACAAGGAACCGCTCGAATTCGAGAACGTGCACCTGGCCACCCGGAGCTACAAGTGAACATCATCCTCCACGTGTGGCGGCAGCCCAGTGCGAACGCCGCGGGCCGGTTCGACCGCTACGATGCGCGCGACGTCAGCGCCGACATGTCGTTCCTCGAGATGCTCGACGTGGTGAACGAGGGACTGATCGCGGCCGGCCAGGAGCCGATCGCGTTCGATCACGACTGCCGCGAGGGGATCTGCGGCATGTGCGGCATGATGATCAACGGGACGGCCCACGGGCCGATGAAGATGACGACGACCTGCCAGCTGCACATGCGCAGCTTCAAGGACGGCGATGAACTGTGGATCGAGCCCTGGCGGGCCCGGGCATTCCACGTCGTGAAGGACCTGGTGGTCGACCGGAGCGCGTTCGACCGGATCATCCAGGCCGGTGGATTCGTGAGCGTGAACACCGGTGCGCCGCAGGACGCCAACGCGATCCCGATCGCCAAGGACGTGGCCGACGAGGCGATGGATGCGGCCGCGTGCATCGGGTGCGGGGCCTGTGTGGCCGCCTGTCCGAACGGGTCCGCGTCGCTCTTCACCGCCGCCAAGATCTCACATCTCGGCCTGCTGCCCCAGGGCCAGCCGGAGCGGTATCGGCGGGCGCTGAAGATGGTGGCGCAGATGGACCTGGAAAACTTCGGCGGTTGCACGCTGTTCGGGGAATGTCAGGAGGCATGCCCGAAGGGGATCAGCATCGACTTCATTGCCCGCATGAACCGCGACTACATGCGGGCCGCGGTGGCGGAGCGCGAACAGCCGGCGCCGGGGGCCTAGAGGCGCGGCAGCGTCACCCCGTGCTGCCCCTGGTATTTGCCCTTCTTGTCGGCATATGAGACCTCGGGCTCTTCCTCCCCCTTGAAGAACAGGACCTGCGCAATGCCCTCGTTCGCATATATCTTTGCGGGGAGGGGGGTCGTGTTCGAGATCTCCAGCGTCACGAAGCCCTCCCACTCGGGCTCGAACGGCGTCACGTTGGTGATGATGCCGCACCGCGCGTAGGTCGACTTTCCGACCGTCACCGTGAGAATGTCCCGCGGGATCCGGAAGTACTCGACGGAGCGCGCGAGGGCGAACGAATTCGGGGGCACGATGCAGATATCGCCCTCGAACTCCACGAAGCTCTTCGGGTCGAAGTTCTTGGGATCGACCACCGAACTGAGCACGTTCGTGAAGATCCGGAACTCGCGGGCGACGCGCATGTCGTAGCCGTACGAGCTGACCCCGTAGGAAATGACCCCGGCGCGGACCTGGCGGCCTTCGAAGGGCTCGATCATCCGGTGCTCCTTGGCCATCCGGGTGATCCAGCGGTCGGACATGATACTCATCGGTGGGTTCTGGGAGAGGGGTGGCGGGGGGATGCGCGGCGCACCGCGCGCCGGAATGTACCGGCCGGGTGGACAGGCGCCAAGCGCGGCTCAAGATACCGCCAAGTCCGGTTGACCCCTGTTCGGCCGGTCGATAACTTTTCGGCGCTGGAGCTAGTGAAAGTTTTCACGAAGTTTGGAGCGCTATGGCACGCACGTACTTCCCGGTCCTGCTCCTGCTCGGCTTCGCCGCCCTGAACGCGGTGGCGATGTTGCTGATTTCGCATCTCACGATGCGCCCGCGGCCGACTCCGGTAAAGCAGACGCCGTACGAATCGGGCATTCCGCCCCTGGGCGACGCCCGCGAACGATTCTCCGTCAAGTTCTACATGGTCGCGGTGCTCTTTATCATCTTCGATATCGAGACCGTGTTCATGATTCCGTGGGGCGCGCACTTCCGGCAGTTGTCGTGCTCGGTGCCGCTCACCGCCGCCGGGTGCCCGCCCGGCCAGGTCTCGTTCTTTGGCCTCGGGGAGATGCTGGTGTTCATGGCAATTCTCCTCGTCGGATTCATTTACGTCTGGAAGAAGGGTGCCTTGCAATGGGATTGACCCCGCGCCCTGAGTCGGCCGTCTCCTACAACCCCCCGTCGCAGGAAGGGTGGGTGACGACGAAGCTCGACTTTCTGGTGAATTGGGCCCGCGCCAACTCGCTGTGGCCGATGCCCTTCGGGACGGCCTGCTGCGCCATCGAATTCATGGCCTCCGCGGCCAGCGACTTCGATCTGGCGCGATTCGGCATGGAGCGCATGAGCTTCTCCCCGCGGCAGGCCGACGTGCTCATCTGCGCCGGCCGGCTGCCGTTCAAGCTCGCCCCGATCATCCGCCGGATCTGGCAGCAGATGCCGCAGCCCAAATGGTGCATTTCCATGGGCGCCTGTGCGTCGTCGGGCGGCATGTTCGACAACTATGCCGTGGTACAGGGCATCGACACGGTGGTGCCCGTGGACGTCTACGTGCCGGGCTGCCCGCCGCGCCCCGAAGGGCTGCTCTACGGCATCATGCTGCTCCAGGAGAAGGTGAAGAAGGAGCGCGCGGCCGACACGTCACTGCGCAATGAGATGGACCCGGACCCCAGGAGCCAGCTGTACATCCCGCCGTCGGTCATCGACGAGATGTCGGAGCCCTTCGGCAACTCGGTCCATCAGACCCGGTCGGGCCTGTGAGCACGCCCTTCACCCCGGTGGTGGCCGGCAGCGCACTTGGCGCCGACGCGCCCGCGCCGGCCACCCAACGGCACGTCCCGATCTCGGGCGGCGAGCCGAACCCCTCGGCGCCGGCGCTCACGGCCCGGTTCGACGCGGCCATTCGCCGCATCCACGTGGTGCGCGGCGAGACCAACATCGTCGTGGCGGGCGACCGCCTGCTGGAGATCGTGCGCTGGCTGCACGACGATCCGTCGCAACGCTACGAATACCTCTCCGACATCACGGCCGTGGAATTTCGCGATCCCGAGCAGCCGATCGAGGTGGTCTGGCACCTGCGGTCCATCGCCTACCGGCGCTTCCTGCGCCTGAAGGTGGAACTGGCGCCGGGCGCGCCGCTCGAGGTGCCGAGCATCTGCGACGTCTACCACAGCGCCGATTGGCTGGAGCGGGAGTGCTTCGACATGTTCGGCATTCGGTTCGCCGGTCACCCGGACCTCCGGCGCATCCTGATGTGGGAGGACTACCGCGAGGGCTATCCGCTCCGCAAGGACTTCCCGCTGCGCGGCCGGTTCAGCCGTTCCGAGCAGCTCCGGCAGGCGTTGGCCGCCAACCCGGAAGCGCGCTATTCGATGGAGGAGCTGTCGGTGGTGGACGCCTTCGAGGACCTGCCGGAAGAAATGCGCCGCCGCCTGCGGACCGGCGAGAAGGCGGGGGAATAGCGCGCCATGCCGACCACCAAACGCACGGTAGAAGTCGAACTGTCGACGACGGGACTCGACGCCCAGGGGCGGCCCGTCCGGACCCCGCTCGCCGTGGACCAACACGGCAACCCCGTGGCCGTCGAGGCGCCGGAGGCGCTCGAACCGGAGCTTGCCGGCGAGCACATGCTGATCAACATCGGGCCCCAGCACCCGGCGACGCACGGCGTCCTGCGGCTGGTGCTCGAGCTGGACGGCGAGACCGTGGTCCGCTGCATCCCGCACATCGGGTATCTGCACTGCGGGTTCGAGAAGATCGGCGAGTACCGCCAGTACAATCAGATCATCCCCTGGACCGACCGCGAAGACTACCTGAACTCGCCGGGCAACAACGTGGCCTTCGCGCTGGGCGCCGAGCGGCTGTTCGGCATCGAGATCACGGAGCGCTGCAAGGTGCTGCGGGTGATCGCGATGGAGCTGGCGCGGATGATGTCCCACATCGTCTGGTGGGGCACCACCTGCATCGACATCGGGGCGTTCACGCCCTTCCTCTGGCTGTTCGAGGAGCGCGAGCGGATCTACGAGCTGCTCGACATGTGGATCGGCGCGCGCCTCACCACCACGCTCACCCGCGTGGGTGGCATGGGTGCCGACATCCCCGACGGTTGGGTCGACAAGCTGACCGGATTCGTGAAGAGCGTCTCGAAGACGATCGACGAGGCCGAGCGGATGCTGTCGAAGAACGCGGTGTGGGTGGGGCGGACGGTGGGGCTGGGGGCGATGTCGGCCGACGAGGCGCTCAACTACGGGCTGTCGGGGCCGATGCTGCGCGCCTCGGGCGTTGCCTACGACGTGCGCCGAGACTTCCCGTATCTGGACTACGAGACCTACGATTTCGACGTGCCCGTGGGGACCAACGGCGACGTCTATGACCGGTACCTCGTACGGGTCGAGGAATTGCGCCAGTCGGTGCGGATTCTCGAACAGGCCATCCGGAGGCTGCCCGACGGCCCCGTGAACGTGGACGATCATCGCGTGATCCTGCCGCCCAAGAGCAAGGCGACCAGCGACATGGAGTCGATGATCCACCACTTCAAGCAGGTCATGGAAGGCCCGCGCCCGCCGGCCGGCGAATGCTACGTGGCGGTGGAGAGTCCCAAGGGCGAGAAGGGCTACTACATGGTGTCCGACGGCACCTCCAAGCCGGTGCGCTGGCGTATCCGGCCGCCGTCGTTCGTGAACCTGTCGGCGATCTCGAAGATGGTCGAGGGGCACATGTTGTCGGACGTCATCGCGATCAACGCGAGCATCGACATCGTCATGGGAGAGATCGATCGATGATCCGCGCGAATCCATACGAAGGAGAATCGGGCCGGTGAGTGCGCAAGACATGGGCGGCATGGAAGCGCCCGCGGACACCTCGCACGGACGCCACGCGGCGCCCTACGCGCCGGTCTTCGTGGGCGAACGCCGCAAGCAGCTCGACGAATTGTTCACCCGCTATCCCACGAAGATGGCGACGCTGCTGCCGGCGCTCTGGATGGTCCAGGAGGATCGGGGCTGGATCAGCGAGGAGGGGATGGCCGAAGTCGCGGCCGTGCTCGACCTCACGCCGGCGTACGTCAAGGGCGTGGTGACGTTCTACACGATGTACCACCAGCATCCGGTCGGGAAATACTTCGTCCAGGTCTGCACGACCTCGCCGTGCGCCGTCTGTGGCGCCGAGGACGTGCGCGACGCGTTCCTCCGCCACACCGGCTGTGAGGAACTCGGCGTCACCTCGCCCGACGGGAAGTACACCGTCATCGAGGTCGAGTGCCTGGGCGCCTGCGGGTTCGCGACGCCGGTCATGGTCAACGAGCAGTTTCTGGAGTCGGTGACCGCCGAAACGGTTCCCGAGATTCTGGCGGGGCTTCCATAATGGGATATCCGCACAAGCCGCACGATCGCGAAACGCCGTTGCTCTCCAAGTATTTCGGCGACCCCGAAGCCATCGGCCTCGACGGGTGGCGCCAGCGCGGCGGGTACACGGCGCTCGAGAAGGCGCTGGGCATGGAACCGGCGGACATCGTCACCATCGTCAAGGACTCGGGGCTCCGGGGCCGCGGCGGGGCGGGGTTCCCGACCGGCGTGAAATGGTCGTTCATGAAACCGGGGGACGGCAAGCCGCACTACCTGTGCTGCAACGCCGACGAATCGGAGCCGGGCACGTTCAAGGACCGCGAGATCATGCGCTGGACGCCGCACGCATTGATCGAAGGCTGCGCGATCGGTGCCTACGCCATCGGCGCCGAGACCTGCTACATCTACATTCGCGGGGAGTTCACGGAGCCGCTGGTGCGGATGGAGGCGGCGCTGCGGGAGGCGTACGCCGCCGGCATTCTCGGCCGCAATGCGATGGGCACCGGCAAGCGGGTGGACGTATACGTGCACAAGGGCGCGGGCGCCTACATCTGCGGCGAGGAGACGGCGCTCATGAACTCGATCGAGGGCCGGCGCGGCAACCCGCGCATCAAGCCCCCGTTCCCCGCCGTATCGGGCGTGTTCGCGCAGCCGACGACGATCAACAACGTCGAGACGCTCGCCGCCGTGCCGCACATCATCAACAACGGTGGCGCCTGGTACAAGCAGTACGGCCGGCCGGAGAATCCCAAGAGCACCGGCACGAAGCTCTTCTCGGTGTGCGGCAACGTCCAGCGCCCGGGGAACTACGAGGTCACCCTCGGCTTCCCGTTCAAGGACTTCCTGTACGACCTGTGCGGCGGGCCCAAACCGGGCCGGCGGTTCAAGGCGATCATCCCCGGCGGGATCTCGGTGCCCATCCAGACGGTGGACGAGGCCGAGGCCAGCTTCATGGACTACGAGGGCTTCGTGGAGCAGGGCACGATGCTCGGCTCCGGCGGCGTGATCGTCATCGACGACGCGCAGAACCTCGTGAAGCAGATCGCCCGGGCGGCCCGCTTCTTCGCCCACGAGAGCTGCGCCCAGTGCACGCAGTGTCGTGAGGGCACCGCGTGGACCACCCGCATCCTCGAACGCATCGTCGCCGGCGACGGCACGAGCGAGGACCTCGACACGCTGCTCGACATCGCCGAGAACATGACCGGCAAGACGATCTGCGTGCTCAGTGATTCGTGCGCGGTGCCCGTCGTGTCGGGCATCAAGAAGTTCCGCGGCGACTTCGAGGCGCTGATCAAGAAGAAGACCGTTCACATGGTTCCGGCGGTGGTATAAATGGCTGATGGCAAGATGATCAACCTGACGATCGAAGGCCGGGCGGTGTCGGTGCCCGAAGGCACCTCGATTCTCGAGGCGTCCAAGGCCGCCGGCATTCTCGTGCCGCACTACTGCTACCATCCGGGGCTCCCGGTGGCCGGCGTGTGCCGCATGTGCCTGGTCGAGGTCGAGAAGATGCCCAAGCTGGCCCCGTCCTGCGCGACGGCGGTCGCCGAGGGGCAGGTGGTGCACGTCCATTCGCCCAAGGCCCTCGAAGCGCGCAAGGGCGTGCTCGAGATGCTCCTCATCAACCACCCGCTCGACTGCCCGATCTGCGATCAGGCCGGCGAGTGCGAGCTGCAGGACTATACGTATCAGGAAGGCCGGGCCGAGGGCCGGTTGCGCGATCCCAAGCGGTTCAACCCGGTGGAGGATTTCGGCGGCGACGTCATGTACGTGGCCAACCGGTGCATCCTCTGCACGCGCTGCGTGCGATTCATGGATGACGTCGCGCACGACGCGGCGCTGAACGTGAGCGAGCGCGGGGACCGGGCGCTGATCGGGAAGTTCGAGGGCAGGGATCTCACGCACCCCTGGGCCGGTAACGTGATCGACCTCTGTCCCGTGGGCGCCCTGCTCTCCAAGGATTCGCTGAACAAGGTGCGGGCGTGGGAGGTCGATCGCACGGCCTCGATCTGCCCGGGCTGCTCGCAGGGGTGCAACATGATCGTCGAGACGCGCGACAACATGGTCGTGCGGTTGCGTCCGCGTCCGAACGACGCGGTGAACCGGTATTTCATGTGCGACGAGGGGCGCCTCGACTACCGGTGGATGAACCGGCAGGACCGTGTGGAATTCCCGATGGTCCGCCAGGGCGCCTCGCTGGCGACGGCGGAATGGGAACAGGCCACCGCCGAGGCGGCCCGGCTGCTCTCCGGCAAGCGCGCCTTCGTGCTCGCCTCGCCCAACCTGCCCAACGAAACGCTGTTCCTGCTCTCGCGCCTGGTGCGGAAGACGGGCGGCGTGGGCGCCTTCCGGGTGCCCCAGGGCACCGAGGCGCCCCTGGCCGGCGTCCCCGACCTCGCCCGCCGGGCGGACCGGGCGGCAAACGGCCGCGGCGCCGAATTGCTCGGCTTCACCCGCGACGATGCGCCGCTGACGCGGCTGCAGTCCGGCGACATCCTGATCGTGGCCGATGAAGAATTGGCCGGGCTCGATGCGCCCGACGTGGCGCGGGCCGGGGCGATCATCGTCATCGGCACCACGCTGCCGGCGTGGGCGCGGCACGCAGCCGCGGTCGTCCTGCCGATCACGAATCTGGTCGAGGAAGAGGGCACGCTCACCAACCTGCGCGGGCGCGTGCAGCGCTTCCGGCAGGCCAAGTCGGGCCCCGGGTTCAGCCGGCCGAGTTGGCTGGCGGCCGCAGATCTGCTCACCGCCGCCGGCGATCCGGCCGACTACATGCTCGCCAACGACGTCTTCGACGCGCTCGCCGCGTCCCATCCCGAGTTCGCCGGAATGTCCTACGATACGCTCGGCCTCAAGGGCGCGCCGGTGAAGAGCGCGAGCGCTGGAGCGACGGCATGATCCCGTTCCTCCATCCCTTGCTGCAGGTCGTGAATCCGCAGCTCCCCCCGCCGTCGGGGGTCGCGGCATTCGTCTTCACCGTGATCAAGCTGCTCGTCCTGTTCACGCTGTACATGGTGGCGGTGGCGTATCTGACGCTCGCCGAGCGGAAGGTATCGGGGTGGATCCAGGACCGGCACGGTCCCAACCGCGTTGGTCCGTCCGGGTTCTTCCAGCCGCTCGCCGACGGACTCAAGAACTTCATGAAGGAAGAGACCTACCCCGGGGCGGCCAATCTCACGCTGTTCGTGCTCGCCCCGATGCTCTCCTTCGTCCCGGCATTGCTCACCTGGGCGGTGATTCCGTTCGCGTCGCCGCTGCCGACCCCCTGGGGCCTGATCGACATCGTCGTCGCGCCGCTCCCCGTGGGCTACCTGTTCATCCTCGCCATCTCGTCGCTCGGCGTGTACGGCATCGTCCTCGCGGGGTGGAGTTCCAACAACAAGTACGCGCTCCTGGGCGGGCTCCGGTCGAGTGCGCAGATGGTCTCGTACGAGATCGCGATGGGCATGTCCACGATTCCCGTGCTCCTGCTCGCCGGCAACGTGGCGCTCAACGACATCGTGCTGCAGCAGGCGCACGGGTTGTGGAACGTGCTCGGCCTGACCGTGGCGTTCCTCACCTTCCTCGTGGCCGCGTTCGCAGAGACGAACCGGCTGCCGTTCGATCTGCCCGAGGCGGAGTCGGAGCTGGTGGCCGGCTATCACTCCGAGTACAGCGCCATGAAGTTCTCGATGTTCTTCATCGCCGAGTACGCGAACATGGTGACCGCCAGCGCACTCATGGTCACCCTGTTCTTCGGCGGGTGGGACATCCCGGGGCAGTGGGACGTCGCCCCGTGGACGGTGTGGAAGACCATCGCCACCGGCCTGTTCTTCGCGTTCAAGACGGGCTTCTTCCTCTTCTTCTTCATCTGGATCCGCTGGACGCTGCCGCGGTTCCGGTACGACCAGCTGATGGCGCTCGGGTGGAAGTTCATGCTGCCGCTGTCGCTCGGCTACATCGTCGTCATGGCCAGCGCCATTCTGGGGCTGGACGTGGCCGGCGTCGCGCACGGCTCGTGGACCTTCGGCCTGTCCCTGCTCGGACTGAACGTGGTCCTGGTGGGCATCCTCTTCTTCCTCATCGATCGCGGCCGGCTGATCAGTCCGGCCTACTCCCGACTCGACAAACGCAACGTCGACAAGCTGCGCGCCGTGTCCGCGCGCTCGGCGTTGATGGCGGAGGGCCGTAACTGATGGCAATCGGCGTCAAGGTGCTCGACCGCCCCATCGAGCAGACGAGCTACGTGCGTGCCACGCTCAAGGGCATGGCGCTCACGGCCAAGCACCTCCTGAATCCGCAGAAGGTGACCACCCAGTACCCCGAGCAGAAGAAGTCGCTCTCGCCGCGCTGGCGGGGCACGCATCGCATGCTGACCACCGAAGACGGGAAGGCGAAGTGCGTGGCGTGCGGCCTCTGTCCCAGCATCTGCCCGGCCAACTGCATCAAGCTGGTGCCGGGTGAGGACGAGAAGGGCAACCGGTACCCGCTGATCTTCGAGATCGACGAATTCCGCTGCATCTTCTGCGGGTACTGTCAGGAGGTGTGCCCCGAGGAAGCGATCCACCTCGGCCGGCACTACGAGAACTCGGAGTACAGCCGCCAGGGGTTCGTTTACGACCTGGAACGGCTGACGGCGCAGACGCACCCGGTGTGCGAGATGTGGGATCCCGCCGACCCGAAGGGGGAGTAATGCAAGACTCGGTACCCCTCTTCTTCACGTTCCACTTCTATCTGTTCGGGCTGATCGCCGTGGCGTCGGCGCTGGTCTTCGTGACCCGCAAGAGCCCGGTGGCGGCGGCGATGTGGCTTGTGGTCACGATGTTCTCGCTGGCGGCCCTGTACGTGATGCTCGACGCCCAGTTCATCGGGGTCATCCAGGTGCTGGTGTATGCCGGCGCGATCATGGTGGTCTTCCTGTTCGTGATCATGCTGCTCAACCTCGGGGAGCCGTCGCAGCTGGCCGATGCCCGCTCGTTGGGCTGGAAACTGGCCGCGGGCGCGGTCGGCCTCGGCCTCGTCGCCGAGTTGCTGGCGGTCATGCGGGGCACGGCGGCCGAGCGGTTCTCGCTGCCGGCCGGCTACGCGGCGCGACAGGTTGCCGCGCAGGGGGCGATCGCGCCGATCGCCGGCCCCCTGTTCCACGAGTACCTGCTGGCGTTCGAGGTCACGAGCATGGTGCTGCTGACCGCCATCGTCGGGGCCGTCGTGCTGGGCAAAAGGAGGACCGATGCTCGCTGAGTCCCTGTTCTTCTCGGCCGTGCTGTTCACGATCGGCGTCGTGGGGGTGCTCACCCGCCGGAACGCGATCATTCTGTTCATGTGCGTGGAACTCATGCTCAACGCCGTGAACCTGACCTTCATCGGCTTCTCGCGCGTGTACGGCGCCGGCGGCCAGATCTTCGTCTTCCTCGTCATGACCGTGGCCGCCGCCGAGGCGGCCGTTGGCCTCGCGATCATCATCGCGCTCTTCCGCCACCGGCACACGGTCAACCTCCAGAACATCAACCTGCTGAAGGGCTGATGCTCCTTCAATCCGCGCCTCATCCGCTGACCGGCACGATCGCCGGCTGGATGTGGGCCCTGCCACTCCTGCCGCTGCTCGGGTTCCTGATCAACGGCCTGCTGTCGCTCACGTCGGTCGCCCGGTTCGGCCCCGCCGATCCCACCGCGGCGTCGCACGCCGCGCACGGGGAGGCAGACTCCGCCTCCGCCGACGCCGGCCACGGCGCCGGTGCGCCGGCGCGCCACCGGTACGCCGCGATCACGAGCATCGTCGGCCCCGGCGTCCTCGTGGCGGCTTTTCTGTTGGCGCTCGCGATCTTCTTCCGGATGCACGCCGTCGAGGACATGCCGGCGCCGTTCATCCAGCGGTACTTCTCGTGGATGCCGGTCGGGGACCTGTCGATCGACGTCGCCTTCCGCCTCGACCAGTTGTCGATGGTCATGGTGATGGTGGTGACCGGGGTCGGCATGCTCATCCACCTGTTCAGCGTCGGCTACATGCAGGAGGATCCGGGGTATCCGCGCTACTTCGCGTATCTGAATCTGTTCGTCTTCTTCATGCTGCTCCTCGTGCTGGGGGCGAACTATCCGCTGCTGTTCATCGGCTGGGAGGGCGTCGGCCTCTGCTCGTACCTGCTGATCGGCTTCTGGTTCAGCGAGAAGGCCAACGCCGACGCCGGGAAGAAGGCCTTCATCGTCAACCGTATCGGTGACTTCGGGTTTCTGATCGCGATGTTCCTGCTGTTCGCGAATTTCGGAACCCTCGACTTCTCGGCGTTGCAGGCGCAGTCCGGCCAGTTCGTGTTCGGCGGCGCGCTCGTCACCACGATCGCCCTGTTCTTCTTTCTGGGCTGCACCGGCAAGAGTGCCCAGATCCCGCTGTACATCTGGCTGCCCGACGCCATGGCCGGCCCGACGCCGGTGTCGGCCCTCATCCACGCCGCCACGATGGTGACGGCCGGCGTGTACCTGATCGCACGCAGCAACTTCCTGTTCGCCGCCGCTCCCGTCGCGGGCCTGACCGTCGTCATCGTCGGCGCGATCACGGCGTTCTTCGCGGCGACCATCGGTCTCAAGCAGTGGGACATCAAGAAGGTGCTGGCGTACTCCACGGTCTCGCAGCTCGGCTACATGTTCGTGGGCGTCGGGGCGGGGGCGTACGTGGCCGGCATCTTCCATCTGATGACCCACGCCTTCTTCAAGGCGCTGTTGTTCCTCGGGGCCGGCTCGGTGATCCACGTGATGCACCAGGCCTACCACCACACGCACAACCACGACGACGCCCAGGATATGCGCAACATGGGCGGCCTGCGCCGCTACATGCCGGTGACCTGGATCCTGATGTGGACGGCGACGCTGGCAATCTCGGGAATCCCGCCGTTCGCGGGGTTCTTCTCCAAGGACGAGATCCTGGGCACGGTGTTCCAGCGCGCGCAGGGGAGCACACTGGCCCAGGCACACTGGCTGGGGGTGCCGGGCACGGCGGTGCTCTATTTCGCGTATGCCATCGGGCTGGCCGCGGCCCTGCTCACCGCCATCTACATGACCCGGTTGATGCTGTACACCTTCCACGGCCCCAATCGCACGGGAGAGAAGGAGCGGGAGCACCTGACCGAGGCGCCGTGGATCATGACCGGGCCGCTGGTGGTGTTGGGGATCCTCAGCGCCGTCGGCGGATGGTTCAACCTACCCGAGATCATCACCCACGCCATCCCCCTCGGACCCACGGCGAGCCTCGAGCACTGGCTCGATCCGGTGGTCGGGGCGAGTACGGCGCGCGTCGTGGGCTCGGCGGGCGAGGCCGCCTCGACCAGCACCGAGGCATTGCTGATCGCCGTCGCGATTGCGATCGCGATCGCCGGGATCGCGGTGGCGCTGATCGTGCTCAAGCCGGCGTCACTGGTGCCCAAGGCCCAAGCGAAGCCGGAGGAGGGCATCGAGCGGGTGCTCGCCGACAAGTACTACGTCGACGAGTTCTACGACGCGACGGTGGTCAAGGGGACGTACGGCGTCTCGCGCAATCTGCTCTGGCGGGGCATCGACGTGGGGCTGATTGACGGGCTGCTCGTGAACGGCAGTGCCTGGGCCGCGCGCTTTGCCGGCTGGCTCGGATCGCAGCTGCAGTCGGGCCAACTCGGCACCTACGCCTGGGTGCTCGTGCTCGGCGTGCTCTTCGTGCTCGGCGCCTTCCACCACGCGGTGCTCCCATGAACGAATTCCTGACTTCCATCGGGTACTCGCAGTGGGTGCTGCCGGTGTTGTTGCTGATTCCCACGCTGGGCGCCGTGGCCATCTGGCTGCAGGGAGCGCCGGGGCGGGGAGCCCCCGGTGAGGACGATGTGGCGAGCGGCGTGGCCGGGGCCCCGCGCCTCATCGCGCTCGTCACCTTCCTCATCGAATTCGTCGTGTCCCTGGGCCTCTGGTGGTCGTACGATCCGACGAATCCGGGATGGCAGGCCGTGTACGACGTGTCGTGGATCCCGAGCTGGGGCATCCACTTCCGGGTGGGCATCGACGGCATCTCGCTGATGATGATCCTGCTCACCACATTCACCATGGCGCTGGCGGTGCTTGGCGGCTGGACCAGCATCCGGAAGCGCGCACACACGTACTACGCCCTGCTGATGATTCTGACGGCGGGCATGCTCGGCGTGTTCATGTCCCTCGACCTCTTCCTCTTCTACGTGATGTGGGAAGTGATGCTCGTCCCGATGTACTTCATCATCGGGGTCTGGGGCGGCGACCGGCGCGTGTATGCGAGCATGAAGTTCTTCATCTACACGATGGTCGGATCACTGCTCATGCTGGTGGCCATCGTGTATCTCGGGCTGGCGGCGGCGGCACCGAACACGGGCATTCCGAACTTCAATTACGACGCGATTCTGCGAACCGCGAACATCAGCGGTCCGGCGTCGTTCTGGCTGTTCGGGGCGTTCTTCCTGGCCTTCGCGGTCAAGGTGCCGATGTTCCCCTTCCACACCTGGTTGCCCGACGCGCACGTCGAGGCGCCGACGGCGGGGTCCGTCGTGCTGGCGAGCATCATGCTCAAGCTGGGGACGTTCGGCTTTCTGCGGCTCGCCGTCCCGCTGTTCCCGGCGGCCGCCACCAACGATACCGTGCGGGCGATCATCCTCACCCTGGCGGTCATCGGCATCGTCTACGGGGCGCTCGTGTCGCTGGTCCAACCCGACTTCAAGAAGCTCGTCGCCTACTCGTCGGTGAGCCATCTGGGCTTCGTGATGCTGGGGATCTTCGCCCTCACGGTGCAGAGCGTGCAGGGCGCCCTGATGGTGATGATCAACCACGGCATCTCCACCGGCGCGCTGTTCTTCCTCATCGGCATGATCTACGAGCGACGCCACACGCGGTTGATCGAGGACTACGGCGGCCTCGCCCGCGTGGTTCCGATGTTCGCCGCCGCGCTCACGCTGGTGACGTTCAGCAGCATCGGCGTCCCCGGGACCAACGGGTTCGTCGGCGAGTTCCTGGTGCTCATCGGCGCCTTCCGGACGTATCCGGTGTTCGCGTTCGTCGCCGCCACGGCGGTGATCTTCTCCGCGGCCTATCTGCTCTGGGCCATCCAGCGCATCCTGTTCAACCGACTGGACAAGCCGGTGAACTTCCACATTCCCGACCTCAACCGCCGCGAGGTGGCACTGCTCGTGCCGCTGCTCGCCGTGATCATCTGGCTGGGGGTATATCCCAAGCCGGTGTTGAGCCGCATGCAGGCGTCGACGGAGCACTTCGTCCAATCGGTGCAGACGCGAGCCATGCACCCACTGGCCGAGGGAGGCGAGTAATGCCATTCGACCTCGCGGTCCCGTCGCAGTTGATGACGGCGCTCGGCCCCGACCTGCTGCTGATGGGCGGCGCGTCGCTCCTGCTGTTGTGGGCGGCCTGGCGGCCCCCGAGCGTGGCCCATCAACGCGCCGTCGGCATCGGCAGCATGCTGCTCACGGTCGCCGTCGGAGCCTACGCCGTCTGGAGCCTCTACCAGCTGCGCACCGCGACCGGCGGCCCGATTGCCGTGGACAACTTCCGCTGGATGGCGGACGTCGTGATCCTCCTCGGCACGCTGTTCGCGATCGCCCTCACGATCGACGACAACGATCGCCAGCAGTTGACGGTCGCTGAGTCCCACGTGCTGATCCTGTTCGCGTCGTCGGGCATGATGCTGCTCGCGGCAGCCCAGGATCTGATGATCGTGTTTCTGGGCGTCGAGCTGATGTCGCTGTCCGTCTATTCCCTGGCCGCGATCAACCGTCGGAGCGCCCGGGGGGCGGAGGGCGCGCTCAAGTACTTCCTCCTCGGCGCCTTTGCCACCGCGTTCCTGCTGTACGGGATGGCGCTGATCTACGGTGCCACGGGCACCACCAATCTCGCCGACATCGCCGGCCGGGTGTCGACGCTCGGCCTCGTGCACAGCCCTCTGTTCGTGATGGGGATCGGCCTGTTGCTGATCGGCTTCGGGTTCAAGGTGGCGGCGGTGCCGTTCCACATGTGGGCGCCCGACGTCTACGACGGAGCGCCGTCCCCGATCACCGCGTACATGGCAGCCACCGTGAAGGCCGCGGCCTTCGCGGCGCTGCTCCGCGTATGGATGGAGGCCTTTCCGGCGGCATTCACCGCCTGGCGGCCCGCCGTCGCCGGTCTCGCGATCGCAACGATGGTGGTGGGGAACGCCGTGGGACTGGCCCAGCGCAATATCAAGCGCATGCTGGCCTACTCCAGCATCGCCCACGCGGGATTCCTGCTCGTCGCGCTGGCCGCCAACAGCACCCAGGCCGGATCGGCCATGCTGTTCTACCTGCTGGCGTACACCCTGGCCACGTTCGGCGCCTTTGCGGTGATCATCGTGCTGTCGCGCCGGGGAGACCATCCGGTGATGATCGACGACTTTGCCGGCCTCTGGTCGATCCGGCCGTGGCTGGCGCTCGGCATGGGCGTGCTCATGCTGTCCCTGCTCGGCTTCCCGATTTTCGGCGGCGCCGGATTCTTCGCCAAGTGGTACGTGCTGCAGGCCGCGCTCCAGTCGCGCACGCCGCAGACGACGCTCGCCGTGATTCTGGTGCTGACGACGGTGGTGTCGGCGGGCTACTATCTGTACGTGGTTATGGTAATGTTCATGAAGCCGCGGCCCGAGGGGGCCCCGGTGCCGGGCGCGACGCCCGGCTTGACCCGGGCCGTCGTGCTATTCAGCGTGATTGCAATCCTGCTGCTCGGCATCGTGCCCGACCGGTTCGTGCGTCTGGCCAGCGCCGGCATGATGCGGAGCGTGCCAACCGTTCCCGCGGAGGCGAGTACGGCCAGACCGTAGTCGCGGCGCGGCGCACCGTACGAGAGGCGGGGCCGGGAACGGCCCCGTCCGTTTTTCGAGGATCGAGATGACGGTTGCACCTGGCATCTTTCGCGAGTACGACATCCGCGGCGTGGTGGGGAAGGACCTCACCGAAGAGGCCGCGCGCGCGGTGGGCGTGGCCTACGCCGCGTATCTGGCCGACCACGGCGGCCAGGGACCGCTGGTGGTGGGCCGCGACAATCGCCCCAGCGGTGGCGCGCTGCGCGACGCCCTCGTCGAGGGGCTCACGGCCAGCGGCGTGGACGTCATCGACATCGGCATCGTGCCGACGCCGCTCATGTACTGGAGCCTGAACAAACTCCCGGTGGCCGGCGGGATCCAGATCACGGGCTCGCACAACCCGCCGGAATTCAACGGATTCAAGATCTGCCGCGGCCGGGCCTCGGTGTACGGGGCCGAGATCCAGAAGCTGTATCAGCTCACCCAGGCGCCCCCGCGGAGTACGGGAACCGGCTCCGTGCGCGAGGAGCGCGTCGTCGATGGTTACATCGAGGACATCGTGACGCGCATCGGCGCCCTCAGCCGGTCGGTGCGGGCGGTGTACGACTGCGGGAACGGCGCCGGCGCCATCGTTGCCCCCCGGCTGTTCAAGGCCCTCGGCGTCAAGGCGCGTGGGCTGTTCTGCGAGAGCGACGGCACGTTTCCGAACCACCATCCGGATCCCACCGTGCCCGCCAACCTCGAGGCGCTCATCCAGGCCGTCCGCCAGGACGGCGCCGAGCTCGGGATCGCCTTCGACGGCGACGCCGACCGGATCGGGGTGGTGGACGACCAGGGCGCGATCATCTGGGGAGACCGCCTCCTCATTCTCTACGCCCGCGACGTGCTGGAACGGACGGGCCGGGGCCAGTCGGTCATCTTCGACGTGAAATGCTCGCAGGCACTTCCCGATGCGATCCGGGCCGCGGGCGGCGAGCCGGTGATGTGGAAGACCGGGCACTCGCTGATCAAGGAGAAGATGAAGGAGCTCCACGCCCCGCTGGCCGGCGAGATGTCCGGGCACATGTTCTTCACCGAGGGCTTCTATGGACACGATGACGCCCTCTACGCCGCCGCCCGGATCATTCGCATCGCGGCCGACGCCGGGAAGTCGGTGCGCGAGCTGCTGGCCGATGTGCCCAGGTACTTCGCGACCCCGGAAATCCGCGTGGACTGTCCGGACGAGTTGAAGTTCGCGATCGTCGCCCGCGCGGTGGAACACTTCCGCCAGGGACACGACGTGATCGACGTGGACGGCGTCCGGGTGCTGTTCGGCGACGGGTGGGGGTTGATCCGGGCCTCGAACACCCAACCCGTGATCGTGACCCGGTTCGAGGCCCGCAGCGAGGAGCGCCTGGCCGAGATCCGGGGGGAGATGGACGGCTGGCTGCGCGCCCAGGGCGTGCAGGTGTGACATGACGTCGCGGCGCGGGGTCGCTGTCGTGCTGATCGCGGCCGCCCTCGCGCTGCTCGTGGCGCGGGAGGCCTCGCAGTTCTACGCGGACTACCGGTGGTATCGGGCCCTCGGCGCCGTGTCACTGTGGGAAACGCGCCTCGTCGCCCTCCTCACGCTGCGCGGCGTCGGCGGAATCGTCATCGGCCTGTTCGCCTTCGCGAACTTCTACGCCGTGCGCCAGTCGGTGGTGTCGCTCGTACTCCCGCGCCGCATCGCCAACTTCGACTTCGGCGAGGAGGTATCGAGCCGCGCCCTCACCGGTGTCGCGCTGGCCCTCGCCGTCGTCGTCGCGGCCGCGCTGGCCATGTCGCTCACCGACTGGACGGGGTTCGTCCAGGCCCGGAGCGGGCGCCCGTTCGGGGAATCGGACCCGTACTTCAGCGCCGACTTGGGCTTCTTCGTCTATCAACTCCCCTTCGAATCGTCGCTCTTTGCCTGGACCACCGCGAGCGTCGTCTGCGTTGCCGCGGTCGTGCTGTTCCTGTATCTGCTCACGCCCGGGCTGCGCTTCGAACGCCGGCGGGTGCATGTGTCGGAGTACATCCGCCGGCACCTCGCCGTGCTCGGCGGCGTCCTCGTGCTCCTGCTGGCGTGGCACTTCCGGCTCGAGATGTACGGCGTTCTGCTCGGCGGATCTGGACCGAACGGCGGCTTCGGCGCCCTCGATCACCGGGTGCGGGTGCCCGGTGACCTCGTCCTGGCCATGGTGACCCTGGCGGCGGGTCTGGTGGTAGTGTGGGCCGGCTGGACGGGACAGCGCCGGCTGCTCCTGGCCGCCGTCAGCACCGTTCTGCTCACCGGCATCGCCACGCGGGACATCGTGCCGTTCCTCGGCCGGGAATTCCCGACCCAGCCCGACTCGGTGCTGCGCGAGCGCCCCTACGAGGCGACCCGCGCCGGATACACCCGCCGCGCGTATGCGGCCGACCGCGTGATCGTGGACGACCGCACTCCGGTCTTCCGGTCGCTCGCCGAGGCGGCGCTCGGGGTCTCCAACTGGGACCCGGTCCCTCTCTCGCGCGCCGTCGAGGCGGAGTCCCGGCTCGGCAAGGGCGCCCGCGTGGGGTGGACCAGCCGGCCGGAGGGAATCGTCGGCGTGATCACGTCGCCCCAGCCGCCTCCGGACCCGGGGGAGGCGTCGCCGGTGGGGATCGTGGTGCGGACCCTCGCGTCGGCCGCCGACGACCGCGGCATTCCCGCCCGCCTGCCGGTTCCGGGGAGCGACGACGACGCGGGTTTGCTCTCGCCGTCGCTGATCCTCGATTCGGCGCGGGGGTACGCCGTGGTGCCCGACTCGGGGGGCCACGTGCGGGGCGTTCCGCTGACCTCCCCGGTCACCCGATTCGCCGAAGCCCTGAGCGTGCAGAATCTGCGGCTGTGGCTCCAGGAACTGCCGGGCCCGCGGCCGGTGCTCGTCACCCGGCGCGATGCGCGTCAGCGCGTCGGTGTCCTCGCCCCGTTCTTCGCTCAGGGTACGCGCGTCGCGCCCCTGGTCTTCGGCGACTCGCTCTACTGGGTGATCGACCTCTACTCGGCGTCGTCCACCTATCCGCTGAGCCAACGCTTCGTGATCGCCGGCGCGGCCCGCAGCTACTTCCATCACGCCGCCACCGCCCTCGTGCTTTCGGGCACGGGGCAGGTCCAGCTCCTCGCCGACAGCGTGCGCGATCCGATCGCCGAGACATGGATCGGGCGGTTTCCCGAGCTGTTCACACCGCGGCAGGCAGTGCCGGCCCGCATCCTCCGCGACCTTCCCCCGGCCGTGGACGCCGCACGGGCCATGGCGCTGGCATTCGGCCGCTACGGGACGAGAGCCGATGGCGGCCACCCCAGCCATCCGCCGGTGGTGGACGGAGCCGACAGCACGTTGGCGGGCGAGCTTCCGGTCTTCGCCCTGCCCGGGGACGGACCGACGGCCCTCGAAATCCCGTTGTTGGATCCGGCGGACCGGGTGCGCGGCGTGGTCGTGGCCGAAGGGGGGCCGGACCACCGCGTGGTCTGGCTCCCCGACTCGACCCCGCGCGGGCCGATCTGGGGCGCCGTGCTGGACGGGCTCGCCGTGGCCGACAGCGCTGCCCGGGCGCCGAATCTCAGCGTCGTCCACGGGGTGGTGCGGACGTTCATGCTGGGCCAGCACGTCGCCTACCTCCAGCCGGTGTACCGGTGGACGCCGGGCGCGGTGCCGGAGTTGCTGCACGTGGTGTACCGCGTGGGCGACAGCACGCGGGTGGCACCGAGCCTGCGGCAGGCCACCGGGGTCGTGGTCCCGATTCCGCAGCGCGGTCAGGCGCCGGCTGCGGAGACGCGCCGGGTGATGCGCGAGTTGTATCAGACGATGCGGGATGCGTTGCGGCGCGGCGACTGGGCGGCCTTCGGCAAGGCCTTCGAGGCGCTCGGTACCCTGCTGGGCGGGCCCGTCCCGTGACCACGCGCCCGCGCACGGCCATCGTCGCCCTTGGTGGCAATGCGCTCGCGCCGTCCGGCGAGATCTGCACCGTCTACGATCAGTTCCGGCACACCCGGGAGAGCCTCGACCCGATCGTGGATCTGGTGGTCGCGGGCTGGCGCATGTGCGTGGTGCACGGAAACGGCCCGCAGGTGGGTGACGAACTGGTGCGCAACGAGCTGGCGCGGCGCGACGCGAGCCCGCTGCCGCTGGGGGTGCTCGTGGCCGAGACGGCCGGGTGGATCGGCTACATGATCCAGCAGTCGCTGGACAACGCGCTCCGGCGGGCCGGGCATCCGCGCGACGTGATCACGGTGATCACCCAGGTGCAGGTGGACCGGAACGATCCGGCCCTCGACGTGCCGACCAAATTCATCGGGCATGCGCTGACGCCGGCGCGGGGCGCGCAGGTCCAGGCGGAGGGGTTCACGGTTCGCGCGGACGGATCGGGACGGCTGCGCCGGGTGGTGGGCAGTCCGGCGCCGCTGGCCGTGCACGAAGCCGGGGTGGTCCGGCGCCTGCTCGACGAGGGCACGGTGGTGATCGCGTGCGGGGGCGGCGGGGTGCCCATTTACCACGATCCGTCGCTAGGTTGGGAGGGGGTCGACGCCGTGATCGACAAGGATCTGGCGGCGGCCGTGCTCGCGCGCGACCTTGGCGCCGAGTTGCTGCTGATTCTCACCGATGTGGATGCGGTGTACGCCGGCTGGGGCACGCCGGCGCAACGGCCGCTCCGGCGGCTGTCGGTGGAAGAGGCGGTTCGGATGGATGGCGCAGGAGCGTTCGGCGAGGGGAGCATGGCGCCGAAGATCCGCGCCGCAGTGGACTTCGTGCGCCGCACCGGCGGCCGCGCGATCATCACAGCGCTGAGTCGCGGGCGCGATGCCGTCCGCGGTGAAGCCGGAACGACCATCACAGCGGAGTAGGCGTGAACATTCACGAGTACCAGGCCAAGGAGATTCTGCGCGCCCAGGGCGTGCCGATCCCGCCCGGGGAGGTGGCCACGACCCCGGAACAGGCAGAGGCGATCGCGAAGAAGTTCGGGTCCACCGTGGTCATCAAGGCGCAGGTGCACGCCGGCGGCCGCGGCAAGGCGGGCGGGGTGAAGCTGGCCAAGGATCCCGCCGAGGCGAAGGCCGTGGCCGGAAAGATCCTCGGCATGCAGATCAAGGGGCTCACCGTGCAGCAGGTGCTGGTGACGCCGGCCGAGGACATCGCGAGCGAGGCGTACGTGGGGGTGATTCTCGACCGGGCGAGCAAGGCACCGGTGTTCATGGTCAGCCCCGCCGGCGGCATCGACATCGAAGAGGTGGCGGCGAAGACGCCCGACAAGATCAAGCGGATGCGCGTGGACACCCGGTACGGGCTGCAGGGGTTCCAGGCGATGGAGTTGGGCTTCTTCCTCTATGACGACGTGAAGCAGGCCCGGGCCGCGGGATCGATCATGCAGAAGTTGTACGCCGCGTTCATGAAGAGCGGCGCGTCGCTCGCCGAGATCAACCCGCTGGTGCTGACGCCCAAGGGCGAGGTCGTGGCGCTGGACGCGAAGATGGTGATCGACGACAACGAGCTCGACCGCCGCCCCGAGATCGCGGCCCTGCGCGACGACCGCGGCGAGGCGCCGAGCGAGGTCGAGGCGCGGAAGGCGAACCTCACGTTCATCAAGCTCGAAGGCAACGTGGGCTGCGTGGTCAATGGCGCCGGGCTGGCGATGGCGACCATGGATCTGGTGAAGTACTACGGCGGCGAGCCCGCCAACTTCCTCGACATCGGCGGATCGTCGAATCCCGAGAAGGTGGTGAGCGCGCTGCGCATCATCACCGCGGATCCGAACGTGAAGGCGATCCTGTTCAACATTTTCGGCGGCATCACCCGCACCGACGACGTGGCCAACGGCATCGTGGCGGCGACCAAGACCAATCCGCTCAAGGTGCCGATGGTGATCCGGCTGACCGGTACCAACGAGGAGATTGCGGTGAAGATTCTCAAGGAGAACGGGTTCTCGGCGTCCGCCGACATGGATGACGCCGTGAAACAGGCCGTGGCCCTCGCCAAGGGAGGGAAGGCCGCATGAGCATCTTCATCGACGACTCCACCACCGTCATCGTGCAGGGCATCACGGGCCGCGACGGTTCGTTCCACGCCAGGCAGATGATGGAATACGGCACGAAGGTCGTGGGCGGCGTGACGCCCGGCAAGGGCGGGCAGCAGTTCGAGGGCACGGTCCCGATCTTCAACACCATGCGCGACGCGGTGGCGGCCACGGGCGCCAATACGAGCGTCGTCTACGTGCCGCCGATGTACGCCGCCGACGCGATCATGGAAGCGGCCGACGCCGGCATCAAGTTCATCGTCGCGATCACCGAGGGCGTTCCCGTCCTCGACATGACGCGCGTCTACCCGTTCGTGCAGGAGAAGGGCGCCCGCCTGCTCGGGGCGAACTGCCCGGGGCTGATCACGCCGGGCCAGTCGAAGGTGGGGATCATCCCCGGCCGCATCTGCACGCCGGGCCACGTCGGCGTCGTCAGCCGCTCCGGTACGCTCACCTACGAGATCGTCTACCAGCTCACCCGGGCCGGCCTCGGCCAGTCCACGTGCGTCGGCATCGGCGGCGATCCGATCAACGGCACGAATTTCATCGACTGCCTGGCCGCGTTCGAGAAGGACCCGCACACGAAGGCCGTGGCGATGATGGGAGAGATCGGCGGCACCGACGAGCAGCAGGCCGCCGAGTTCGTCAAGCAGCACATGACGAAGCCGGTCGTGGGCTTCATCGCCGGTCAGACGGCCCCGCCGGGGCGCCGCATGGGACACGCCGGCGCCATCATCTCCGGCTCCTCCGGTACGGCGGCCGAAAAGATCGCCGCATTCGAGGCGGCCGGCATGGGCGTGGCCAAGCGCCCGGTGGATTTCGTGGAACTCATCAAGGCCCGCTTGAAGTAGCGGCGGACAGACCCCCATACTCAGACGACCCCAATGGCAGCCAACCAGACGCTCACCATCATCAAGCCCGACGCGTTCGGCGCCGGCAAGGCCGGCAAGATCATCGCGCATCTCGAAGCCGACGGCTTCGGGGTGCGCGCTGCGCGCGTCATGCATCTCACGCCGGCGCAGGCCGGAGAGTTTTACGCGGTCCACCGCGAGCGCCCCTTCTATCAATCGCTCGTGACGTTCATGACGTCCGGGCCGTGCATGCCGATGATCCTCGAGAAGGACGGCGCGGTCGCCGCGCTGCGGAAGGCGATCGGCGCCACCGACCCGGCGGAAGCCGAGGCCGGAACGGTTCGGAAGCTCTATGCGGAGTCCAAGGAGCGGAACGCCATTCACGCGTCGGACAGCGACGACAATGCGCGGCGCGAGGCCCGCTTCTTCTTCGCGGAGAGCGACGTTATCTCGGCACGCTGATGCAACGCCGCGCGGCTCGCCGCCGATGCCCCGGCTCAATGGGCCTCGCGCGGCGCGCGATGGCCGCGGCGGGTGTTCTGTTGCTCGCCTCCGCCGGTCCGCTGGCAGCGCAATCCTCCTCTTCCGGCATCATCGCCGGCACGGTGCATACCAAGGACGACACGCCGGTCTCCGCAGCGGCTGTCTCCGCCAGGCTCGCGGACGGCGCCTACGAGCGTCGCGCCGCGACCGACGCAGCCGGCCATTTCCGGCTCGGGGCGCTGCCGCCCGGCTTGTACGAGGTCGCGGTCCGACGCCTCGGGTACCGCCCGGTGATCACCACGAACGTCGCCGTGTCGGCCGCCAACGTCACCACGATCTCGATCACCCTCGAGGCGACCGCGCAGACCATGGCGCCGGTGGTGGTGAACCAGCAGGGGGTGGCGCCCGGTCGTGAGACGGAGGTGGCGCCCATCCGGATCGACGCCCAGCAGATCGCCCAACTCCCCGTCGGCCTCGACCTCACACGCCTGATCGCGCTCACGCCGGGCGCCCGCCCGGACCAGATGTGGGGCGGCGCCGGACTGGATGCCAACGCCTACCGCCTCGATGGCGTCGGCATCAACCACCCCGGCCTCGGCGGGGCGATCATTCAGCCGGCCATCCAGTGGATCCAGGAAGTGGACGTTCGCGGGTTGGGCGCCGGGGCAGACCAGGGCGGATTCCAGGGCGGCCTCATCGACGTGGTGACGAAGAGCGGCAGTAATACGCGCGTCAATCACTTCAGCGCGGACTACGAGAACGCGTCGCTGAACGCCACCAACCTCTCGGGTACCGACATCGTGCCCGAGTTGGCCGGCCGGAAGGAATTGAACGCCGAGTTCAGTGGACCGATCGCCCGCGACAAGCTGTTCTATTTCGTCGCGGGGCAGTGGGTGCGCACGCAGCAACGGGCGCTCGATCACCTGGGCACGGCGCACTTCTCCCCGGTACAGGAGATCGCCGACGCGCGCAGTGCGTTCGGCAAGCTGACATGGACTCCGAGCGTCAACGACCTGGTGAATTTCGGCATCGCCGTCGGCGACAGCGCCACCGACCACGCCGGGCTGACCGGCCGGGAAACGGCGGCGGCCACCAGTCGCGTGCGATCGCCGTCCACGGTCATCGACGGTTCGTGGCAGCGGACGTTCGGTCAGCAGACGATCGTCGAGGCGAAGTTCGTCAGCTTCACGGCAGCGACACACGAGGATCCGTATCGGTCGCCCGGTATCCCGGGGGTCGCGACCTACCAACTCGGCACCTCCGAGAGTTTCCAGAATGCGGCGTTCGTCGTGCGCCAGCGGCCGACCAGTCTCGGATTCACGCTCACCGCCGATCACTTCGCGCACTTCCTCGGCGAGCACCACCTGCGGGTGGGCACGGAGCAGGTGTCCGGCGGGTGGCGCGACGACCGCACTCGCACCGCCGGCATGACCTGGCGTCCCCGCTTCTCGACCATCGACGGGTCGGCATACAGCTTCCAGGCCGGCGACGCTTCGACCTGGCAGTCGCAGACACCCACCAGCTGGGGCGGGGAGACGCACGTCGACGCCCACGTCAGGAACGGTGCCGTGTTCCTGCAGGACGACTACACGCGGTGGCGGATCGGCATCCACCCCGGCATTCGCTATGGGTGGTGGAGCGGGACGATCAACCCCTACGGCGGAGGCGCCACCATCCACGCGCTCTCGGCCCACGGCCTCGATCCCCGGATCGGGCTCACCGTCGACCTCGGGACGAAGGCCCACCCGATGGGACTGACGGCCCACTGGGGGCGGTATCACCAGGATCTGTTCGCGGCCATGTTCGACCGCGTGGCCGGCGCGAACGCCTACTCGAACTACGAGGTCTGGGAATACGGCGGCCCGGCGTTCTCCGACCCCACCCGGGTGATCACACGCGCGCAGCGCGACTCGCTGGCCGCACTCGGACAGTTCCGCCCACTCGAGTTCGATCAGCTCGACCAGTCGGGGACGGTCACCGACTACCACCAGCCGTACGTCGACCAGTTCGTGGTCGCGCTTCACGCCGATCCGACCGCGAATTTCCATGTCGAGGCGGCCTACATCGCCCGCGACAATCGCGATATCATCGCGCTCGTGGACAAGAATGAGGCGACGAACTACATCGAGATCGACAGTGTCGGGATCACCGACCACTGGGGCAATATCCTCGGGAGCTATCGCGGCGACGGCACCCAACTCATCATCCCCAAGTTCTACATCCCGAAGAACGCCGTGCAGATGGCCCTGGCGGATGGATTCTCGGTCCCGTTGCCGCCGGGCACCGACCTCACCTACAACCCGCAGTACGAGATCACGAACCCGGCGGGCGCCCAGCGCCACTTCCGCCAATTCCAGGTGAACGGTACGCTGCGGCAGGGGAGTTGGCTGTTCTCGGGGTCCATCGCGTTCACCCGGCTGCGGGGCAACTTCTCCACCGTCTCCGGCTACGACCCGGCTTCCCTCACCGGTTTCGACCGGCTCGTGGGACGGGGGCCCGGGCCGTGGGTCCGGCTCAACGAGCAGACCAACGACTACGGGGACCTCGACAACGCGAGCCCGGTGGAGTACAAGCTCCACGCTCTGGGCGACGTCGGGTTCGGGTTCAAAGGCGGATTCGTGCTCTCGGCGGTTTACGGAGACCACCTCACGCCGACCTTCACCATCCAGCCCTACGCGTTCAACTACTGGGGGCACGGTGCGCGCCTCTCCAATACCGGGCTGAACGATCCCGCGCCCGATACCCTGCCCGCGGTCCTCTTCATCCCGATGGCCGGCCAGCGGGTGAATCTGGCCCCCCTGGGCTCGTACCATTACGCTGGACACCTCACGCTGGACCTGCACCTCGAGCGGCCGGTCAGGTTCGCGGGTCTCGAATGGACCGTCCAGGCCGACGTGTTCAACGTGATGGGCTCCCGGGCCGTGACGCTGATCAATACGTCGCTCGATGCCAGCAGCGACCCGAATTCGCTGACCCAATTCGCCAGTCCGCTGGGCCGGGTTCAGCCACGGACCCTTCGGCTCGGGACCTCGGCGGCCTGGTAGGCCGGCCCCCGCGTCCGGTGGCTAACTTCGCATGGGGTGCCGACTTGTAAAGGTCATTCTGGGGGAGTAAGTTTCGTGGCTATGCTGTCCTTTGACATCCGTGAACTCGAGTCCAACGCGGTCGTGGTCGATGACGTGCTCGTCGCCGACGATCCGATTTGGGAGCCCGGGGACGCGGTGCCAAGCGGAGCCGTTCGCGCCACCGGCCGCCTGTCGGCCGCCGGGGCGGGGCGATTCTACTGGCATGGGCGCATCGCGGGAACCGCGGTGCTTCCGTGTCGCCGTTGTTTGTCCGAAACGTCGGTCGCGGTCGAAGACGAAGCCCATCTCATCTTCGTGGTGGCTGACGACGAAGAAGCCGATGACCCGGACGTGTACACGTTCGGCGCTCGGGACAAGGAACTGGATTTGCGCCCGGCCGTCCGGGAGATGTGGGTGCTGAACGCGCCCGCGTACGCGCTCTGTCGAGACGACTGCAAGGGGTACTGCCCCCGGTGCGGCGCCGATCTCAACGCCGGCGCGTGCGCGTGTCCGCCGGCGAGCGACTCCCACTGGGATGCGTTGCGCAAGCTCAATTCCGCCCCGGGCAATTAGCAGTATCCGCGATACTCCCAGACTTTCACCGATCCCATCGAGCCATGGCCGTCCCGAAACGCAGAACCTCCAAGCGCAAGAAGCGCGCCCGCAACACGCACAAGAAGGCGGCGCCGATCGCCCTCCAGAAGTGCCCCCGGTGCCAGGCGATGAAGCGCCCGCATCGCGTGTGCGACGAGTGCGGGTACTACGCCGGTAAGCAGCGAGTCGCCGCCAGGGAAGCCTGACGTTGGCGCGGATCGCGTTGGACGCGATGGGGGGTGACCATGCCCCGCACGCGACCGTCACCGGGGCGCTCCTCGCGGCCGCCGAGCTCGATCCCGGGCACTCGATCCACCTCGTGGGACCTTCGGCGCTCATCGAATCCACGCTCGATGAGGTGCTGGGCGGCGAGCAGGCGGCGCTCGCCGCCCATCGCGCGCGCCTCCACATCGTCGAAGCCCCCGACGTGATCGCCATGGCGGAGAAGCCGAGCGCGGCCATCCGCAGCAAGCCCAACAGCTCGATGATGGTGGGGCTCCGGCTCCACGCCGAAGGCCAGTGCGACGCCTTCGTCTCGGCGGGCAACACGGGCGCCCAGATGGCGGCATCGATGGTCCTCCTCCGAATGCACGACGGCATCAAGCGGCCCGCCATCGCCACCGTCTTCCCGACGGCGGGGCAGGCGGTGGTCGTGCTCGATTCAGGCGCCAACGTCGATTGCTCGGCCGCCGAACTCGTGCAGTTCGCGCGCCTCGGAAGCGTCTACGCGCACGACGTGCTCGGCCGGGAGACGCCGGCCGTCGGCCTGCTCAATATCGGCGAGGAGCCGGAGAAGGGCGACGCCGTATCGAAGGAGGCGCATGCGCTCCTGGCCCAATCGGGGCTCCATTTCGCCGGCAACGTGGAGGGCCGCGACCTCCCCGCCGGTCACAACCAGAACGGCCCCATCGACGTCGTCGTCTGCGACGGCTTCGTGGGCAACGTCCTCCTCAAATTCTACGAAGGCGTGGCGCCGCTCATGATCGGACTTCTGGTGAAGGCGGGCATCGAGCAGGACCGGATCACGGCGGCCCTGCGCCAGCTCGACTACTCCGAACACGGCGGCGCGCCGCTGCTCGGCGTTCGCGGCGTGAGCATCATCTGCCACGGCCGGTCGTCGCCGCGCGCGCTCAAGAACGCCATCAAGGTGGCGGTGCAGGCCGTCGAGAACCGCCTAGACGATCACATCCGCAAGCGAATGCAGGAATCCACGACCGGCGGAGCCTCGGCATGAAGCGCCCGATCGCATATTTCGCGGGCACCGGCCGCGGCGTGCCCGACCGGGTGATGACCAATCACGACTTCGCCTCGATCGGGATCGAGACCTCCGACGAGTGGATCGTCGAGCGGACCGGCATCCGGGAGCGCCACATTGCCGGCGACGACGAGACCACGTGCAGCATGGCGGCGACCGCGGCCCGGAAGGCCATGGAGCGGGCCGGCGTCCACCCCGGCGACATCGACGCGATCGTTCTCAGCACCGCCACGACCGACCGTCTCCTGCCGTCCACGGCCGTGGATCTGCAGGCCGAACTCGGGGCCAGTCGCGCCGCGGCGTTCGACATCAGCGCCGCCTGTTCGGGCTTCGTGTACGGTACGGCGGTGGCCGAGGGCATGATCGCGGCGGGAACGGCGGAAACGGTGCTCGTGGTCGGCGCCGAGCGCATGAGCTCGATCATCGACTGGACCGACCGCGCCACCTGCGTGCTGTTCGGCGACGGGGCGGGCGCCGCCATCGTCAGGCCGGCGCCGCGGGATCGCGGGGTGCTGGGCACGTTCATCCGGAGCGACGGCGCCCTCGCCAACCTGCTCTATCGGCCGGCAGGGGGGGCGGCGCACCCGTTCGACCAGCAGGTGCTCGACGACCGCAGCTTCTACGTGAAGATGGCGGGGCGTGAAGTGTTCAAGCACGCCGTGCGGTCGATGGCGGAGGCCTGCGACCGGGTGCTCGACGCCGCGAAGCTCACCAGCGCCGACATCGACCTCCTGATCCCCCATCAGGCCAACAACCGGATCATCGAGGCCACGGCCAAGCACGCCAACATGCCCATGGACAAGGTCTACGTGAACGTCGACCGCTATGGTAACACGTCGTCGGCGTCGATCCCGATCGCGCTCGACGAAGCGATCGAGACCGGCCGGGTCAAGGAAGGCAGCACCGTGCTGCTCGTCGGGTTCGGGGCGGGCTTCACGTGGGGCTCGATGATCCTCCGCTACTGACCATGGAATTCGTACTCCTCTTTCCAGGGCAGGGCTCCCAGAGTCCCGGGATGGGGAAGGAGTTGGCGGACGCCTTTCCCGCCGCCCGGGAGACGTTTCAGGCGGTCGACGACGCCCTTGGCACGCCCCTCAGCGCCCTCTGCTTCGACGGGCCCGCCGACGAGTTGACGCTCACGCACAACGCCCAGCCGGCGCTCCTGGCCCACGGCGCGGCGGTCTGGGCCGTGGTCCGCGAAGCACTCGACGGCCGCGTGCTCGGGGCCGGCGGCCACTCCCTGGGGGAGTTCACGGCCTATCATGCGGCGGGGGCCCTCCGGCTCGACGCGGCCGCCCGGCTGGTCCGCCGGCGCGGCGGACTGATGTACGAGAGCGGGGTTTCCCGGCCGGGCGCCATGGCGGCCATCCTCGGCGACCCCGTGGAGCCGATCGCCGCCCTCTGCGAACGGGCCACCGAGGAAGCCGGGCTGGTCGTTCCGGCGAACTACAATTCGCCCGGGCAGGTTGTCATCAGTGGGGAGCCGGCCGGAGTGGAGCGGGCGATGGCGCTGGCCCGGGAGTTCGGCGCCAAGCGCACGATCCCACTCAAGGTGAGCGGCGCCTTTCACTCGCCACTCATGGAATCTGCTTTAGATGGACTGTCTGAGGCCCTTGATGGCGCTGGCTTTACGGATGCTGAGTTCCCGGTATTTTCCAACGTGACGGCTGAGGCGGGAACGTCTGCGGGCCGGGCGCGGGAGCTGCTCCTGAAACAGCTGACGAGCCCCGTTCGCTGGGTGGACGAAGTGGAGGCCATGGCCGGCGCGTACCCCGTGGCGACGTACGTGGAGATGGGCCCGGGCACCGTGTTGGTCGGCCTGCTCAAGAAGATCGCGCCGCAGCTGCAGACGCTGAGTTGCGGCCGTCCATCCGACGTCGAAAAACTCATGGAGCTGGCGGCACGATGAACATCGACCTCACCGGACGGGTGGCACTGGTCACGGGCAGTACCCGCGGCATCGGGCGTGCAATCGCGGAGGCGTTCGCCGCGAGCGGAGCCCGGGTGGCGATCGTCGGGCGCGATGCCGAGCGGGCCGGATCAGTTGCCGGCGAGATCTCGGCGGAGGCTCGTGGGTTCGCCTGCGACGTCGGGGACCCGGCCTCGGTGACCACCCTGGTAGAGGCCGTGGAAAAGGAGTTCGGCAGCCTCGATATCCTGGTGAACAACGCCGGCATCACCCGCGACAACGTGCTCTTCCGCCTCAAGGACGACGACTGGAACGCCGTGCTGAACGCGAACCTTCGCGGAGCGTTCGCGAGTATCCGCGCCGCGGCGCGGGGGATGATGAAGCGGCGGTGGGGGCGCATCATCAACATCGCCAGTGTGGTGGGTCTCGTGGGCAACAAGGGCCAGGCCAACTATGCGGCGAGCAAGGCGGGGCTCATCGGCCTCACGAAGTCGGTGGCCAAGGAACTCGCCTCCCGGAACGTGCTGGCGAACGTGGTGGCCCCGGGCTTCATCGAGACCGACATGACGGCGGCGATGACCGACGAGGCGCGGGCGGCCCTCAGCCAGCAGATTCCGCTGGAGCGCCTGGGCACGCCCGGCGACATCGCGGGGGTCGTGGCCTTCCTTGCCTCGGAGCACGCCGGCTACATCACGGGGCAGGTGTTCGTAGTGGATGGCGGCATGGTCATGTGACTGACAACCGCCAATCTCGGCTGATAGATTACAGCGTTTACACACCTTTCAAGGAGAGCCACTTCCCATGGCGGACAACGCACAGAAGGTTCGCGATATCATCGAGAAGGAACTCGGGGTGGAGCGCGAGAAGCTCACCGACGAGGCGAGCTTCATCGAAGACCTCGGCGCGGACAGCCTCGACATCGTCGAGCTCGTGATGGAGTTCGAGAAGGAGTTCAACATCGACATCCCCGACGAGGACGCGGAGAAGCTGCGGACGGTGGGCGATGCGGTGGGCTACCTGAACCAGAAGGTCGGCGGCTGATGACGCGTCGGGTCGTCGTCACCGGCCTCGGAATGGTCACGCCTGTCGGGAACGACGTGGCGACGACGTGGCGTGCGCTCCTCGATGGCCAGTCGGGGGCGGCGCCGATCACCAAGTTCGATGCCTCCACCTTTCCCGTGCGGTTCGCGTGCGAGGTGAAGGGCTTCGATCCGCTCCAGTACATGGACCGCAAGGAAGCGAAGCGCTCGGACCAGTATTCGCAGTACGCGATTGCCGGGGCCGTCCAGGCCATGCAGTGCGCCGGATTCGAGGGGCAACTCGATGACGCGCTCGGCGAGCGGACGGGCGTGATCCTGGGCAGCGGCATCGGCGGGTTGAAGAGCTTCGAGGAGCAGCACGACCAGTATCGGGAGCGCGGGGCGGGGAAGATCAGCCCGTTCTTCATCCCGATGTTCATCGCCGACATCGCGGCGGGGCTGGTCTCCATGCGCTTCCGGGCGCGGGGGCCCAACTACGCGACCGTCAGCGCCTGTTCAACCGGGGCCCACGCGATCGGCGAGGCCTACCGGACCATCCAGTACGGCGACGCCGAGGTGATGATCAGCGGCGGGACCGAGGCGACCGTCACGCCGATGGCGATCGGCGGGTTTGCCAACATGAAGGCCCTCTCCGAACGCAACGACTCGCCGGCCACCGCCTCCCGCCCCTTCGACCTCACCCGCGACGGGTTCGTGATGGGCGAGGGCTGCGGCGTGGTGGTGCTGGAGGAACTGGAGCACGCGCGGGCGAGGGGCGCCACCATCTACGGCGAGATCGTGGGCTACGGCGCCACGGCCGACGCGCACCATCTCACCGCGCCGGCCCCCGAGGGCGAAGGGGCCCAGCGGGCGATGCGCCGCGCCCTGCACGACGCGGGCCTGACCACGGCGGACATCCAGTACATCAACGCCCACGGCACCTCGACGCCGGCTGGCGACATCGCCGAAACCCAGGCCATTGCCAGAGTGTTCGGCGAGCACGTCGGCGGCATCAACATCAGCTCCACGAAGTCGGCCACCGGCCACATGCTGGGGGCGGCCGGCGCGGTGGAATTCATCATCACGACCCTCGCCGCGCGCGACGGGATGGTGCCGCCCACGATCAACTTCGAGACGCCGGATCCCGAGATCACGCTCGACTGCACCCCGAACCGGGCCGTGAAGCGCGAGATCCGGACGGCCCTGAGCAACAACTTCGGATTCGGGGGCCACAACGTGACCCTCGCCGTCCGGAAATGGGAGGAGTGATGCCCACGCCATCCGCCCCGGTGGTCGAACGCCGCCGCCTGACCGACGCGGCGCTGCTGCCGATTGCCGACAAGGTGGAGCGCGAGGAACGGTTGACCCGCGACGACGGGCTGACGCTCTTCCGCACCCCCGACCTGCTCGGGCTGGGCACGCTGGCCGACGCGCGGAATCGGGCGACGCACGGCGATCGCGTGATGTTCGCCGCCAACCAGCACATCAATCCCACCAACGTCTGCATCCTCCGCAAGACCTGCGTCTTCTGCTCGTACGCCCGGCTCCCCAAGGAGGACGGCGCGTACCGCTACACCCTCGACCAGGTATTGGCCGAGTCGGACGAGGCGAATTCCACGCTCACGCGGGAGTTCCACATCGTGGGCGGCCTCGACATGAAGGCCGGGCTCGAGTACTACGCGGAGATGTTCCGCGCCCTCAAGGCGCGGCACCCGCACGTGCACATCAAGGCCCTCACGGCCGTGGAGATCGCGCACATCGCGCGGATCGAGAAGCTCTCGGTGCGGGAGGTGCTCGTGGCCCTGCGCGAGGCCGGGCTCGATACGATGCCCGGCGGTGGCGCGGAGGTCTTCAGCCCCGGCGTGCGGGCGACGATCGCCGACAAGAAGCTCGCCGGCGAGGAGTGGATCGGCGTCCACCGAGAGGCCCACGCGCTCGGCATCCGCACCAACTGCACGATGCTGTACGGCCATGTGGAGACCGATGAGGACCGGATCAACCACCTGTCCATGCTCCGCGACCTGCAGGCCGAGACGGGCGGCTTTCTGGCCTATATTCCGCTCGCCTACCATCCCGACAACAACGAGCTGGGCGAAACGCTCCACCGCGTGGGGACGGCGACGTCGGGGTTCGACGACCTGCGCAATCTGGCCGTCGGCCGCCTGTACCTCGACAACATCCCCCACATCAAGACGCACTGGGTGATGGTCACGCCGTTCCTGTCGCAGACGTCGCTGCATTTCGGCGTCAACGACATGGAAGGCACGATGGTGCACGAGAAGATCTACCACGAGGCCGGCGCGCACACGGCGCAGGCGATGGCGCTGGACGGATTGCTCGCCCTCATCCGCGGGGCCGGCAAGGTGCCGGTGGAGCGCGACTCGTTTTATCACGTCGTCCGGACCTTCGACGGCGCGGACGCCGGCGCGGCGCACCAGGCGGCCTAGATGCGCATCGGCCGCATCCCGTACATCAACTGCTACCCGGTCTACGGGGCGATCGACCGCGGCATCGTGCCGCTCGACGGCGAACTCGTGGACGGGGTCCCCACGGCGCTCAACCGGAAGATGCGCGAGGGCGCGCTCGACGTCAGCGTCATCTCGGCGGTCGAGTACGCGGCGGACGCCCCGCGCTACCTGCTGCTCCCCGATCTGGCGATCACCAGCGACGGCCCGGTGCGGAGCGTCATGATGTTCGCCAAACGACCCGCCGAGGAGCTCGGCGGGCGTCGCGTGCTCGTGAGCCGCAGCTCGATGACCAGCGTCGCCCTGCTCGAACTGCTGTTCGAGCACGTCTGGCACGTCACGCCGCAGTTCGTCCCCGCGGACGCCGAGATCTCGGACATCGACGCGTTCGACCACGAGGCGCACGACGCCCGCCTCGTGATCGGCGACGCCGCGCTCCTGCTCAACTCCCGGCTTGGCGGGGACGCCGAAGCGGCGGGCCCCTCGCACGCCGGCTACCGCTACGCATACGACCTCGGCGGGGAGTGGAAGCGCTGGACCGGGTTGCCGTTCGTGTTCGCCGTCTGGGTGGCGCAGCGAAGCGCCGACGTCCAGCAGGCGCTGGCCGTCCACGGACGGCTCATCACGTCCCGGAACTGGGGCCTCGAACACCTCGACGTCCTCGCCGCCCAGGCCTCGCTGGCCACGGGCGTCAGCAGGCCGGTGTGCCACACCTATCTTTCCGGACTCGACTACCGGCTCTCGTACCGGCATCTGGCCGGTCTCACGGAATTCTTTCGCCGTCTGGTGGCGGCCGGGCGCGTCCCCGACGGATCGCTCAGCTTCCTTCCCGCGGCGTAGCAGGTATCGCCATGCGTGACCTCCTCGATTTCTACACCAACGCGCCGCTGCTCGAGCTCGGCGCCGAAGCCGATCGCGTTCGCCGCGAGAAGCATCCCGACGACATCGTGACGTTCATCGTGGACCGCAACATCAACTACACGAACGTCTGCGTGGCCGACTGCGGGTTCTGTGCCTTCTACCGCCGGCCGAAACACGCCGAAGGCTGGACGCTGTCGTACGAACAGATCGGGGCCAAGATCGACGAGGCCAAGGACCTCGGCGCCATCCAGATCCTCATGCAGGGCGGGCACAATCCGTACATCCCGTTCGAGTGGTATCTCGACCTGCTGCGGTACATCAAGCAGTACCACCCGATCCACATCCACGGCTTCAGCCCGAGCGAGGTGGATTTCTTCGCCAAGCTGTTCCGCATGGACGCCCGCGACGTCATCCGTGAACTGATGAAGGCGGGGCTCGACTCGATCCCGGGCGGTGGCGGCGAGATCCTCGTGCAGCGCGTGCGGGATCAGGTCGCCCGGAAGAAGGCCGGGGCAGACCGCTGGCTGGAGATCATGGAGATCGCCCACGAGGAGGGGATGAAGACCTCCGTCACCATGATGTACGGTATCGGCGAGACGCTGGCCGAGCGGATCGAACACCTGCAGCGTGTGCGGGAGGTCCAGGCGCGGACCCACGGGTTCACGGCCTTCATCTGCTGGCCGCTGCAGCCCGAGAACACCCCCGAGATGTCGCACATGCCGAAGACCGACGCCGTGGACTACCTGCGCACGGTCGCCATGGCGCGGATCGTCCTCGACAACGTGCCCAACCTCCAGTCGAGTTGGGTGACGATGGGGATGAAGGTCGGCCAACTCGCGCTGCGGTTCGGGTGCAACGATTTCGGCTCGCTGATGATCGAGGAGAACGTGGTCTCGGCCGCCAACACCACCTTCCGGACCACGACCGCGGAGATGGAGCGTCTGATTCGCGATGCCGGCTTCACGCCGGCCCGCCGCCGCCAGGACTACTCGATCGTGCCCATCGCCGCCACCGCGGCCGCCTAGGGGCGCGCCGGCCTCTCGCTTCCTGCGGAGCCCCCTCCGCGCCGCTCCATCGAATGACCAGAATCGGCATCGGTTACGACTCCCATCGCTTCGCGCCCCCCGGTCCGATGATCCTCGGTGGGGTCACCATCGAGAGCGACGTCCGCCTGGCCGGCCATTCGGATGGCGACGCCGTGGCCCATGCCGTGACCGACGCCGTGCTCGGCGCAGCTGCGCTTGGCGACATCGGCCAACTGTACCCCGACCACGACCCTGCCAACGCCAATCGCGACTCCATCGAGATGCTGCGCGCGGCCGTCGCCCGCGTCCGGGCGGCCGGTTGGCATGTGCAGCAGGTGGACATCACCGTGGTGGCCGAGTACCCGCGCGTCGGCCCGCACCGCGACGCGATGCGTGAGTGCCTCGCCGACGCGCTCGAGATCGCGGTCGCCGACGTGAGCATCAAGGGCAAGACCAACGAGGGCATGGGCTGGATCGGACGCGGCGAGGGACTGGCGTGTCTGGCCACGGCCACCATCGTTTCGCGGTCGTGAGCCCGTGGGCCCCACGCCATTCCTGGATTGGGTCGGCGGCCTCCCGCTCACCGCGCTCTACCTGATCCTGGCCGCCACGGCCGCCGCCGAAAACATCTTCCCCCCGATTCCCGCCGACAGCGTCGTCGCGTTCGGCAGTTTTCTGGCCGCGCGCGGGCACGGCTCCGCGTGGGCGGCGTTCTTCGTCGTCTGGGGGGGCAACGTGGCCGGCGCCATGGCGGTGTATGTGCTCGGACGCCGGTACGGCGCCGGCCCGCTGGAACGCCGGCTGTTCGGCGACCGGGCCGAACAGGTCGAACAACGGCTGATCGGATACTACGGGCGATTCGGACTCGCGGCGCTCTTTCTGGGGCGTTTCATTCCGGGTGTGCGCGCCCTGGTGCCGCCGTTCGCCGGGGCATTGCGGGTGCCCGCCTGGACCGCCGGAATCCTCATCGGGAGCGCCTCGGCCATCTGGTACGGCACCGTGAGCTACATCGGATTCAAGGTGGGCGCCGATTGGCCGGCCCTCGTCCGCGTCCTGTCGCGGGACGGCGGGACCGTGGCCGCGGTGGCCGCCGTGTTGTTCCTCGTGCTGCTCGCCGTGCTGATCCGCCGCCGGCGGACGCGCTGATGGACGACGCGCTGGCGCGGGCGTTCCTGTTGGAGCGATTTGCCGACTTCCTGTCGCTCGAAAAGGGGTCGTCGCCCGAGACCCGCGAGGCCTACGGACGCGACGTCCGCCGGCTGGCCGAGTTCGCCGCCGCGAAGCGCGTGGCCGCGCCCGGCGACGTCACGACGCGACTGCTGCGCGAGTACATGTACCAGTTGAAGGACCTCGGCCTCGCCCCGGCGTCGATCCGCCGCGCGGTCTCGGGGGTCCGCACCTACTTCCGCTTCCTCCTCGCCGATGGGGTGCTGGTCCGCGATCCCAGCGAACGGCTCGAAACCCCGAAGCGGTGGCGGAGTCTGCCCGACGTACTCACCGTCGACGAGGTCGAGCGCCTGCTGGCCGCCCCGACCATGGACGATCCGCTGTACTTCCGGGACCGTGCGATGCTCGAACTGGCGTACGGTGCGGGCCTCCGCGTGTCGGAATGGATCGGGGTGGAGGCGAAGGACCTCCTCTTCGACCAGGGCGTGGTGCGCGTCTTCGGCAAGGGCAGCAAGGAACGGCTGGTGCCGCTCGGTCGGAACGCCATCGCGGCGCTGGCGATCTACCGGCGGGAACTGCGACCCAAGCTCGAGCACGGGCGGGGGAGGGGCGCCCTGTTCCTCAATGCCCGCGGGGAACCGCTGTCCCGGATGGGCGCCTGGAAGATCCTCCGGAAGTACGTGGAGCGGTCGGGCATCGAGAAGCACGTCACGCCGCACACCCTGCGCCACTCCTTCGCCACCCACCTGCTCGAGGGCGGGGCCGATCTGCGGGCGGTGCAGGAAATGCTGGGGCACACCGACATCTCCACCACCCAGATCTACACGCACGTCGATCGGGAGTACCTGCGAAGCGTGCACCGGCAGTATCATCCACGCAGCTGACGCCACGCCGGTTCCCGACCCATGATCCTCGTCATCGACAATTACGATTCGTTCACGTACAACCTGGTGCAGTATCTCGGCGAGTTGGGTGCCGACCTCGACGTACGACGGAACGACGCGATCTCGGTGGACGAGGTGGCGGCAATGCATCCGGCCGCGATCATTCTATCGCCGGGCCCCGGCACCCCAGCCCAGGCCGGGATCACGGTCGACGCGGTCCGCCGTCTGGGCAGCACGACTCCGATGCTGGGCGTTTGCCTGGGCCACCAGGCGATCGGCGAAGCCTACGGTGGCATCGTGGTCCGGGCGGGCCATGTCATGCACGGCAAGACCTCGCGGGTGGAGCACGACGGGTCGGGGCTCTTCGCCGGGCTGCCGGACCCGCTGGAGGTCATGCGCTATCACTCGCTGGTCGTCGACCCTGACTCCCTGCCGCCCGCGCTCGAGGTCATCGCTCACACCAAGGACAATCCGCGGGAGATCCAGGCCGTGCGACACCGCACCCACCCCGTGTACGGGGTGCAGTTCCATCCGGAATCCATCAAAACCGAGCACGGGAAGTCCATCCTCCGCAACTTTCTGACGTTGGCGGAGGCGCGGTAGCCGTCGGCCCGGCGGCCGGCGCCAAAGCGGTTGCCGGAACAGCGTTTGCCTTTCGGATTGGCGGTCGGTAGATTGGCTGGCGTGAATCTTGCGGCCGGTCGCGCGGCTTGGCGCCGCCCATGAGGACGCTCGCCGTCATCCCAGCTCGACTGGGCGCGACGCGCCTCCCCCGCAAACCCCTTCGCCTCCTCGCCGGCCTCCCGCTCGTGGTGCGGGTCTGGGAACGCGTGTGCGAGTCGGGGGTGGCCGATGCGGCAGTCATTGCCACCGACAGCGAGGAGGTGGCCGAGGCGGCGCGGGCGCACGGGGCGACGGTGGAGCTCACCTCGCCCGATCATCCGTCCGGAACCGACCGCGTGGCCGAGGTGGCCGTCCGCCCGGCCTATGCCGGCTTCGACCTGCTGCTCAACGTCCAGGGCGACGAGCCGTTCGTGGACGTCGAGGCCCTCCGCGGGGCGGCCGGCATGGTGGCCGACCGCGGCTTTCCGCTGGGTACGGCGGCGGCGATGACCGGACTGGACGCGTTGATGAACCCGAACGCCGTCAAAGTGGTGGCCGCCGACGACGGGCGCGCCATGTATTTTTCACGAGCGTCCATTCCCTTCCTGCGCGACCACGCCGACTCGGCGTTGCTGCGTGATCGGATCTGGCAGCACGTGGGGATCTACGCGTACACCCGCGACGCGCTCGCCCGGTGGGTGGGGCTTCCGCCCCACCCCCTGGAGCGCATCGAACGACTGGAGCAGTTGCGGCCGCTGGCCGCCGGGCTGGCCATGGGGGTGGCCTGCCTGGCGACGGCGGGCCCCGGCGGTATCGACACCGAAGAAGATCTCATCCGAGCGAACGCCGACTGGACCACCCTCAACCCGGGACAGCACTGATGTCATCGATCGCGAGCCAGCATACGACGAAGTTCATTTTCGTCACCGGAGGTGTCGTCTCGTCACTCGGCAAGGGCATCGCGGCCGCGTCACTCGGGCGACTCCTCGTGGAACGCGGGCTCCGCGTCTCGATGATGAAGTTCGACCCCTACATCAACGTCGATCCGGGTACGATGTCCCCGTTCCAGCACGGGGAAGTGTTCGTCACCGATGACGGCGCCGAGACGGATCTCGACCTCGGGCACTACGAGCGGTTCATCGACCGGGCGCTGTCGCAGGCGAACAACGTCACGACGGGACGCATCTACCTCAACGTGATCACCAAGGAGCGCCGCGGCGAGTACCTCGGGTCCACGGTGCAGGTGATTCCGCACATCACCGACGAGATCAAGTCGGCCATGCGCCGCATCGCCCCGGAGAACGACGTCGTGATCATCGAGATCGGCGGCACGGTGGGCGACATCGAATCGTTGCCGTTTCTGGAAGCCATCCGCCAGTTCCGGCACGATGTCGGGCGCGAGAACGCGCTCTTCGTCCATCTGACCCTGATTCCGTTCATCGCCGCCGCCGGCGAGTTGAAGACCAAACCGACCCAGCACTCGGTGCGCGAACTGATGGAGATCGGAATCCAGCCCGACCTCCTCATCGTGCGCACCGAACGCCCGGTGTCCGACGAGATCAAGCGCAAGATCGCGCTCTTCTGCAACGTCGAGTTCGGATGCGTCATCGAGAGCCCGGACGTACGGACCATCTATCAGATTCCGCTGGCGTTTCACGACCAGGGATTCGACGACATGGTGCTGCAGAAGCTGGGACTGGAGCGCCCCGAGCCCGACCTCACGGCGTGGCGCGGCATGGTCGAGCGCGTCCTCGCGCCGCGCGAGCGGGTGCGGATTGCCGTCGTCGGCAAGTACACGGAATTCGTGGACAGCTACAAGAGCGTCCAGGAAGCGCTGATCCACGGCGGCATCGCCAACGACGTCGGCGTGGACATCCACTGGTTGTCCAGCGACGCCTTCACGTCGCAGGAGCGGGCGGCCGAGTTGCTGCACGGCTACGACGGGCTGCTCGTCCCCGGCGGATTCGGCGTCCGCGGGGTGGAGGGGATGGTCGAGGCCATCCGGTACGCCCGGGAGTCGAAGCTGCCGTTCTTCGGCATCTGCCTCGGCATGCAGGTGGCCATCGTCGAATTCGCCCGCAACGTGTGCGGCCTCGACGACAGCGATTCGTCCGAGTTCGCGCCCTCCTGCGGCAACGCCGTCATCGCGTTGATGGAGTCCCAGCAGCACGTCACCGACATGGGCGGCACGATGCGGCTGGGCGCCTACCCCTGCCGGCTGGCGCGCGGATCGAAGACGGCCGAGGTGTACGGCGTGGCCGAGGTCAGTGAGCGGCACCGGCACCGGTACGAAGTCGCCAACGCCTATCGCGAACTGTTCGTGCAGAAGGGGCTCAAGCTCAGCGGCCTGAGCCCCGACGGTCAGCTCGTCGAGATCGTCGAGGTGCCGGCGCATCCGTGGTTCATCGGCTGCCAGTTCCACCCCGAACTCAAGTCGCGCCCGATGCGCCCCCACCCGCTGTTCGCCGGGTTCATCGCCGCCGCCTACCGCGCCAAGCACGGGGGCGAGACGCGCGCCGACAGCGGAAAGCTCGTGCAGGCGGCGGACTGACGTGGCGAACACCTTTCCGACCGACGCCTTCTTCCTGATCGCCGGGCCCTGCGTGGTGGAGGACGACGCGCTCAACCTGCGCGTCGCCGATCACCTGGCGGCCCTCGCCGAACGGGTGCCGGGCGGCATCATTTACAAGGCCTCGTTCGACAAGGCCAACCGGTCCAACGCCGGAGCGCACCGGGGGCCCGGCCTCGAGGAGGGCCTCGCGGCGCTCGATCGGGTGCGGCAGGCCACGGGGCTGCGCATTCTCACCGACGTCCACCTGCCCGAGCAGTGCGCTCCCGCCGCCCAGGTGGCGGACGTGCTGCAGATCCCGGCCTTCCTGTGCCGGCAGACCGACCTCCTGGAGGCCGCCGGCGCCACCGGGAAGCCGGTGAACGTGAAGAAGGGACAGTGGATGCATCCGGAAGGCATGCGGGGAGCCGTGGACAAGGTGCGGGCCGCGGGCCAGCCCACCCCGGAAGTCGCGGTGACCGAACGCGGCACGTTCTTCGGGTATGGCGACCTCGTGGTCGACATGCGCGACTTCGTGCGCATGCGCGAGGCCTGCGCCGCGCCGGTGATCTTCGACGCGACGCACAGCGTCCAGCGTCCGGGGCAGGGGCAGGGCGGGGCGAGTGGGGGCGCCCGCGAGTTCATTCCCCCACTCACGCTGGCGGCCGTGGCCGCCGGCGCCGACGGGCTGTTCATGGAAACCCATCCCGATCCCGATCACGCCCCCAGCGACGGCCCGAACATGATCCCGTTGGAGCACCTCGACGCGCTGATCGAGCGTACGGTCGCGCTCTGGGCGCTGGTCCGCGCATGATCGACGCCGCCCTGGCGCAGCGCGTCAAGCTCGTCGCCCTCGACGTCGACGGGGTCCTCACGGACGGGGGGATCTACCTCGGCGCCGTCGAGGGGCGGCCGCTCGAGTTCAAGCGCTACGACATTCAGGACGGGCTGGGCATCTACCTGATGCACCGTGCCGGCCTCCGCGTCGCCATCGTCACCGGACGAGTCTCCGACAGCGTGCGGCTGCGGGCCGCGGAACTCGCGGTCGACGACGTGGAACAGGTCGTCGATGCCTACAAGCTGCCGCCGTTCCTTCGGCTCCTCGAACGCCACGGCATCGCCCCGGCGGATGCGGCGTTCGTCGGCGACGACTTCCCGGACCTGGCCGTCATGCGCGCGGTCGGACTTCCCGTCGCCACGGGCAACGCCGTCGAGGAGATCAAGGCCGAGGCCGGGTACGTGTTGCACCGTGACGGCGGCCGGGGCGCCATCCGCGAATTCGCGGAGACCCTGCTGCGCGCGCGTGGCCAGTGGGAGTCGCTGTGGCAGGGCTATGTGCGCGAGCGTTCCGACCGGGCGGTGGCGACATGAACGACGTCGACGTCACGGCCCTCGGCCGGCGGGTGTTGCGCCTCGAAGCCCAGGCTCTGGCCGAAGCCGAACGGCGGCTCGGCCCGTCCTTTGCCGCCGCCGTGCAATTGATCGCCCGGTCCACCGGGCGCGTCATCGTCGCCGGCGTGGGCAAGTCGGGGCTGATCGGGCGCAAGATCGCGGCGACGCTGACCTCGACCGGCACGCCGGCCGCCTTCCTCCATCCCGTGGACAGCGTCCACGGCGACCTCGGCATCGTCGGCCGCGACGACATCGCGATTCTGATATCCAAGAGCGGGGAGTCCGACGAGCTGCTCGGGTTGCTCGAGCATCTGAAGGGACTCGGCGTGGGGATCATCGCCATCACGGGCGAGGGGGAGTCGTCGCTGGCGCGGCTGGCGGACCTCTGGCTCGACGGGTGGGTACAGGAGGAGGCCTGCCCGCACGATCTGGCCCCGACCACGAGCACCACCGTGGCCCTGGCGCTGGGCGACGCGCTGGCCGTCGCGTTGCTCGAGGTGAAGGGGTTCCGGCGCGAGGACTTCGCGCGCCTGCACCCCGGCGGATCGCTGGGACGCCGGCTGTTGACCCGGGTGCGCGACGTGATGAGCGCGGGAGACCTTCCGGTATTACGGAACGGTGATACGATGCGGGAGGCGATCGTGCTGCTGGCGGAGAAACGGGGCATTGCCATTCAACTCGACGAGGACGGCCGCCTGATGGGCATCATGACGGCCGGAGACCTGACCCGCATGATGGAACGCGAGGCGGACATCCTGTCGGTGACCACGGACCGGGTGCTCACCCGGACCCCCAAGACGGCCCGCGACGACGAACTCGCCAGCGCCGTGGCGTTTCGCATGGAGCAGCACGGCATCATGGCGATGCCGGTGGTGGACGCGGCGGACCGCCTGGTGGGCGTCGTCCACCTGCACGACCTCATGCGGGCCCGCGTCCGATGAGATGGACGCTCCCGGGCGCCGCCGCCCTCGTCGTGTTCACCGCCGCGATGCTGGGGTGCAACGGCACGCCGGAGCCCCCCGTGGCGCACGTGCCGTCGGTGGCCGACAGTGCCGAGCAGGTGATGGTCGAGGTCTCGTCGCTGCTCACGAACCAGGGCGTGAACCGCGGCACGATGACGGCCGACACGGCGTTCGTGTTCAACGATCAGACGCGCTTCGACCTTCGCCGGGTGCACGTGGATTTCACCACCGTCACCGGGGAACCCGACGGCACGATGATCGCCGACAGCGGGCGTTACAACCGCAAGACCCAGGTGCTCGATGGCTGGGGCCATGTGGTGATCACGACGACCAAGGGCGAGCGGCTCGAGACCCCGCAGATCCGCTTCAATCAGGCCACCAATCTGGTGTCGAGCGACACGTCGTTCGTGTTCACCCAGGGCGACAAGGTGTCGCGGGGCATCGGCTTCAACGCCGACCCGAACCTCGAGCGCATCAATTGCTTGCGGGCGTGCCGCGGCTCGGGCGTGATCACGTCGCTGCCGAACCGCTGATGCGAGTCGCGGGCGCCGTGGCCCTGGCGGCCGGTTGTCTGATCGCGACCTCCGTCCGGGCACAAGACTCACGTACCCGATGCGATGCCGTCAACACCGACTCCACCCGCCAGACGTCGGTCAAGACGCCGAGCGGCGACTACAACAGCTTCTTCGGGGCCGGTGTGGTCGTGGTCTGCAAGGCCAAGCAGATCCATCTGCGCGCCGACAGCGCCGAGCAGTACGGCGAGGAGCGGCGATTCTACCTCGTGGGCCACGTGTTCTATCAGGAACCGCGGTTCACGTTGCACTCCAACCTCCTCAACTACTATCTGAACGACGAGCGGGTGGTGGCGACCGGCGATGTCGATGCCACGATGCCCAACGGCTCCAATCTGAAGGGCCCGGTGGCGACCTACCTCCGCCCGATCCCGGGCACCCGCCCGTTGGCGACGGTCAGCGCCACGGGACGCCCGACCATCGTCCTCGTCGAACAGGACTCCACGGGACACCCGGCGCCGCCCATGCAGGTCGTGGCCGACAACGTGTTCATGAAGGGCGACAGTCTGGTGTACGCCGGCGGACGCGTGCAGATCACGCGGCAGAACCTCACCGCCCACAGCGATTCGATGTTCCTGGATGGGCAACACGAGATCCTGCACCTGATCGGGCACCCGGAAATCGAGGGACAGAAGGGCGAGAATCCGTTCACGCTGGTCGGCGCCCTGCTCGACCTCTATTCGCACCAGCAGAAGCTCGAGCGCGTGCTGGCCCGCGGGCAGGCCGTGGCGACGAGCAAGGACCTCGTCCTGCATTCCGACACCATCGACTTCCGGGTGAGCGCCGACATCCTGCAGCGCGCCATGGCCTGGGGGCCGGGACGGGCCGGCGCCAAGTCGCCCACCGACAGCCTCCTGGCCGATTCGATCGACGTCATCATGCCCGGCCAGCGCGCCCGCGAGATCCATGCGGTCGGCACGGCCTACGCCGAGAGCAAGCCCGACTCGGTGAAATTCCGAACCACGGAAAAGGACTGGATGCGGGGCGACACCATCCTCGCCCTCTTCGATACCATTCCGCCGCCGGATACGACGCAGGCGCCCCGCATCCGGCAGCTCATCGCCATCGACAGCGCCCGGGCGTTCTACAACATGGCCCCCCGGGACACCTCGCTCTGCGCTCCCGCCACCAACTACTCGCGCGGCAACCGGATCATCGTCAGTTTCGGGGACAAGGGCGTCAAGCAGGTGGATGTGGTCGGCCGGACGCTCGGCGTCTTCTCGGAACCCACCGACTCCCTCCCGGAAAATCGGTGCGCCCCTCCGGCGAAGCAGCCGCCCGCTCCGGCACCCGGCCATCCCGACACCACGGCCGTCCTTCGACCATCTTCACCGATCCGATGACCGATTCCTCGCCGTCCGGAACGCTCGCCGCGCTCGTCGACCGCCTCTCGCATGGCGACCGATCGGCCGCCCTCGCCGTCCACGCACTGATCAGCGCCGCCAACGAGTATGGAGCCGCCACGTTCGATCGGGCGGCCGTGGTCTACCGCGACGACCATCTGGGCGCCCTCCGGGCCGCCGGGCACGACGCCGACCGCGAAGCCGGCCGGCTGAGCCTCGACGAGGTGCGCGAGCATCTGGCGCGTTCGGTCTTCCCGCGGCTGGCCGGCGAGGGCGTGATCGAACTCCCTGCCGAGGGGCTCGTCAATCCGGACGCCGTGATCCGGTTCAGCGCCCCGGTCTGGGCGCAGATCGCCGGGAGTCGGGCCGAGGTCGCCGCCGTGATGCGCCGCACCGGCGAACAGCCGGTGGCCACCGGCGAGCTGCCACTGGTGGAGCCCGAGTCGATGCTGGTGCCCGACGGCAGTACCCTCGAGGCCTCCGGACTCGTCAAGATGTACCGGAAGCGGCGGGTGGTGAACGATGTGGCGGTGCAACTTCGGCAGGGGGAAATCGTCGGGTTATTGGGCCCCAATGGCGCCGGCAAGACGACGACCTTCTACATGATCGTCGGCCTCATCCAACCCATGGCCGGTCGCATCCGATTCGATGGCGAGGACATCACCAACATGCCGATGTACAAACGAGCGCGCATGGGCATCGGGTACCTGTCGCAGGAGCCGTCGATCTTTCGCAAGCTTTCCGTCGAGGACAACATCAAGGCGATTCTTCAGACGTTGCCCATACCGTCGGCCGAACGGGCCACCCGCCTCGAGCACCTGCTCGACGAGCTGGGGCTCAAGCATCTGCGCCACCAGCGCGCGTACGCGCTCTCGGGCGGCGAACGGCGGCGGCTGGAAATCACCCGCGCCCTGGTGACGGAACCCAAGTTCATGATGCTCGACGAACCCTTTGCCGGGGTCGACCCGATCGCCGTGCACGACATCCAGACGATCGTCGCCCGCCTGCGCACCCGGCACATCGGCGTCCTGATCTCGGATCACAACGTCGAGCAGACCCTGGACATCGTCGACCGCGCGTACATCATGTTCGACGGTCAGGTCAAGGTTTCCGGAACCGTCCGCGAACTCGTGTTCGACGACACGGTGGCCGACATCTACCTCGGGCCGACGTTGACGGCCCGGCTGCGGTCGCGGTTCGCGACCGCCGCCGGTTGAATCCCGCCCGCGCATGAAGACCGGTCTTCAGCAGAGCACCAGCCTCCGCCAGGAACTGAAGATCAATCCACGCCTGTACCAGGCGATGGATCTGCTCTACATGCCGCTGCTCGACCTGCAGGCGCACCTGAAGCAGGAACTGCTCAACAACCCGTTCCTCGACCTCGTGGAGCCCGACGACGACGAGAACGAGGAGAACGAGGACGAGCAGCTCCCGGCGCTCGACGCCGCCGCCGAGGACAGTGCCGCCGAGCACGAGTCGACCAAGGACGACGCGATCGACTGGGAGGAGATCCTGCTCGACGGCTTCGACCCCGGCGGCGCCCCGGCCGAGACCGAGGTGCGGGAACAGTACGAGCCGGTGACCGTCGACCGCGGCGATCTGGCGGATCACCTCACGGAGCAGCTCTCGCTGCTCGATCTCTCGCCGCGCCAGCAGGTGCTGGCCCAGGAATTCGTCGGCAACATCGCGGACGACGGCTACCTCTCGTGCTCGCTCGACGAGGTGCTGCAGAGCGTGAACGAGGCGATCGCGGCCGCGGCCGAACGCGAGGACGCCCCCGACGGCGATCTGCCGCTGTTCACGCCGGCCGAAGCCGACGCCATGCTGGGCGTGATCCAGGGCCTGGATCCGGCCGGCGTCGGCGCCCGGGACCTGCGGGAGTGTCTTCTCCTGCAGCTGCGCGACCGGGGCACCGAGCACGCCCTCCCGTACCGCCTCGTCGACGAGGCGTTCGACGATCTCATCGCCCACCGGTGGCCCGAAATCGCCAGGCGCTATGGGCTCACGGTGCAGGAAGTGCAGGCCGCCGCCGACGTGATCCAGAAGCTCGATCCGAAGCCGGGCCTGCGGTTCAGCGCCGCCGAAGAGAACTACATCATCCCCGACCTCATCGTGGACAAGATCGACGGCGTCTACCGGGTCTCGCTCAACGATACGAACCTGCCCAGGCTGCGCCTCAGCCGGACCTATCAGGACATCGCCCGCGACAAGAGCAAGTACCAGGGCGAGAACAAGGATTTCATCGCCAGCAAGCTCAACTCCGCCACCTGGATGATTCAGGCCATCGAGCAGCGGCGGCAGACGATGCTCAAGGTGATGAACTACATCGTCGACCGGCAACGGGAATTCTTCGAGAAGGGCGTGCAGTATCTGAAGCCGCTCACCCTGCGCGAGGTGGCCGAGGCCATCAGCATGCACGAGTCCACGATCAGCCGGGTCACCAATGAGAAGTGGGTGCAGACCCCGCGCGGCGTGCTGCCGCTCAAGTTCTTCTTCTCGTCGGGCCTCACCACCACCGGCGGCGACGACGTGTCGGCCCGCGGCATTCGCGCCCAGATCGAGAAGTTGATCAAGGACGAGGACCCCCAGCACCCGCTCACCGACCAGGAGATCGTGGCGATCCTCAATCGACAGGGCGTGCAGATTGCGCGCCGCACGGTGGCCAAGTACCGCGACCAGCTCGGGGTGCTCTCGGCCCGCATGCGGAAGCGCGTATGACCGCCCGTCCGGTCGTGGCCGCGGGCGCCCAACCCCCGGTCGACGTGTCGGTGCTGGTCCCGGCCAAGGACGAGGCCGAGAACCTCCCGCTGTTCATGGAGCTGGCCGAGACGGCGTTCCGCGACGCCGGCGCCCGGTTCGAGGTCATCGTCGTGGACGACGGCAGCACGGACCGCACGTGGGCGGTGCTGCAGGAGCTGCAGGCGCGCTACCCGTTCCTGCGGGCCGTCCGCCATCGCACGCAGCGGGGTATCGCCGACGCTTTGCGTACGGGCTATCTCGTGGCCCGCGGGGCGGTGCTCGTGTTCTACCCGGCCGACCTCCAGTTCAAACCCGAGGACATCCCGCGGCTCGTCGCCCCCATTCTCGCCGGCGAGGCGGACATGGTCACGGGGTTCAAACAGGGCAAGTACGAGAAGGCCTTCGTCTCCAAGATCTACAACTGGCTCAGCCGCGCGCTGTTCGACGTACCCGTCAAGGATCTCAATTCGGTGAAGGCCTACCGGCGGGAGATCATGGACGCGCTCCCGATCCGCCCCGACTGGCATCGCTACATGATCGTCCTCGCCGCCGCCCAGGGATTCACGGTGAGCGAGATCATGGTGCCGCTCTATCCCCGCCACGCCGGGAAGTCGAAGTTCGGCCTGTCGCGCATTCCGATCGGCGTGCTCGACATGCTCTCGGTCTGGTTCGAGCTGCGCTTCGGCAAGAAGCCGCTGCTCGCCTTCGGCATGCTCGGCGCCGGGCTGTTCGGGATCGGCGTGCTGGCGGGCGCCGCCGCCCTCGTCTGGCTCTGGCTCCGCGGCGTGGGCGTGCGCGCCGTGTGGACCGTCATTCAGACCTGCCTGGTGCTCGGCAGCGTGTTCTTCGCCACCGGCATGCTCGGCGAACAGATCGCCGGCCAGCGAGCCGAGGTGCGGGAGTTGCGCCGGCGCGTCGAGGAGTTGGCGGTCGAGCGCGACCACCGGGAACCACGATAGCGCGTGCGCGCGCTCTGGCTGACCCACTCGTTTCCGCGCCAGGAGGCGGATACGGCGGGGAGCTTCATTCTGCGGCTGGCCGCGGCACTGGCTGAGCAGGACGTCGAAGTCCTCGTGCTCGCCCCGTCGGCGCCGGGCCTCGCCCCCCAGACCAAGCTGCGCGGCATCGCCGTCCGGCGATACCGATACGCGCCCAGGAGCCGGGAGACGCTCGCCTATACGGGTACGATGGCGGAGCAGGTGTCGGGGTCGTTCGGCGCCAAGATTGGGCTGGCCGGGATGATCGCCCTCGGCGCGCGCGCGACCACCCGCGCCTGCCGCGACTTCCAGCCCGACGTGATCCATGCCCACTGGTGGTTCCCATCCGGGATATCGGCCGCCTGGACCGCCTCACACGCCCATCTGCCGCTCGTCACCACGATGCACGGCACGGACGTCCGGATGGCGCGCAAGGTGCGCGCGTCCCGCGGCCCCTTCGGCTTCGTGCTGCGCCATTCGGCGGCCGTGACCACCGTGTCCACCTGGTTGGCGCAGGAGGTGGAATCCCTCGCGCCCGGGACCGCGCCGGTCGTGGCGCCGATGCCGGTAGCCACCGAGCTGTTCACGCCCGACGCGCACCCGGGGCAGGGGACACGATTGCTGTTCGTCGGCCGGCTGATGCCGCAGAAGGGGCTCGATCTTCTGCTCGAGGCGCTGGCGGCGATGCGGCACCGGGTGGGCCTCGACATCATCGGTGACGGTCCCATCCGGGGCCACCTCGAAGCATTGGCCGGAGAACTCGGGGTCGCCGACGTCGTCACCTGGCACGGCGCCCAACCGCAATCCGCCCTTCCACCGTGGTACCGGCGGGCTCTCGCGCTCGTGGTGCCGTCGCACGACGAGGGGTTGGGACTCGTGGCCGTCGAAGCCATGCTGTGTGGCACACCCGCGGTTGCCTTCGCTTCGGGCGGACTGCCCGACGTGGTGCACGAGGGGCGGACGGGCACGCTCGTTCGCGAACGCACCCCCCGTGCACTCGCCTCGGCGCTCGATCGCCTGGCCGAGGCACCCGCGCAGGCCCGCGGCATCGGACTCCAGGCGCGGGAAATCATGATCGGGCGCTTCTCGCCGCAGGCCGCCGCGTCCCGCTACGCGGAGCTGTACCGGAGCCTGCGCCATGGCCCGTAGCCGCTGGTTTCGCTGGCTCCGCGTCGCGATTTCGATCGCCGCGCTCGTCTACATCGCATGGGCGCTCGTCCACTACTGGAACGCGTACGCCGCCCAGCCCATCGAGCCGCATCTGCGTTGGGGCATCCTGGTCGCCTCCGGAGCCGTCATCGTGGCCACGTACGGCGTGCTCATCCAGACCTGGCGCGTGATGCTCGTGGCGTGGGGCGCGCGGCTCTCGTTCTGGCGCGCCGCGCACATCTGGAGCGTGGCCAACCTGTACCGGTACGTGCCCGGCAAAGTCTGGCAGATCGGGGCCATGGGAATGATGGCGCAGCGGGAGGGCGTCTCGCCGGTGGCCGCCACCGGCACGGCCCTGCTCAATACGGTGGTGAACATCACCACCGGGTTCGCCGTCGCCATCGCCACCGGAACCGTCGCGCTCGACGCCTATCGCCCGGGCGCGAGCCGCGTGGCGTTGGTCTTCACCGCCATCGCCCTGGCGGGACTGATCGCGCTTCCCGTGGGGATGCCCCGGCTGCTTGCCGTGGCGCGGCGGGTCAGCGGGCGCGACCTGCCCACCGCGTCGGTTCCGCCCCGCGTCATCGCCTATGCGATCTTCGGAAATCTGATCACATGGGTCATGTACGGCTTCGCGTTCCAACTCGTGGTGATCGGCGTGCTGGGGCAGGCGGCTGGCGCCCTCCCGAGCTACATCGCAGTTTACAGCGCATCGTACGTGCTGGGATACATTGTATTGTTCCTGCCGGCAGGAATCGGCGCTCGCGACGGCGCGATGGCCGCGGCGTTGCCGGCGTTCAAGCTCATGACGGGACCGCAAGCGGTGCTCATCGCGGTCTCGTCGCGCCTCTGGACCTCCATTCTGGAACTCGTGCCCGGATTCCTGTTCCTCGCGGCCGACGCCTGGCGTCGCCGCACCCGATAGCATGGCCAAGCCATCCCCTCGCCGCGAACCCTCGCTCGCGGCGCCGGTGCTTCCGGCCCCGCGATTCGCCCCCGCCTGGGCGGCACTCGTCTACGCGCTGTGCACCCTCGTGCTCGCGTACCCCGTATTCAGCGGACACTTCCTGGTCAATCCGAACAGCGACCAGTACATCGCGGGATACGCGTTCCGGTTGTTCGGCGCCCAGTGGCTGAAGGCCGGCCACGGTTTCCCGCTCTGGAACCCGTACATCACCGGCGGTCTGCCGTACGTGGCCGCCATGCACGGCGACATCTTCTACCCCACGTTCCTGCTGCGCATGCTCATGCGCACCGACCTCGCCATGTCGTGGGGCTTCATCATCCACCTGTTCCTGGCCGGGATGTTCACCTACGCGTTCCTGCGCGCGTGGGGGTTCGGCTTCTTCAGTGCGCTGTTCGGCGGCGTGGGCTACATGCTGGCGGGTCAGATCGCCTCGCTCGCCTCGCCGGGGCACGACGGCAAGCTGTTCGTCAGTGCGCTCTTTCCACTCGCGCTCTGGATGCTGGTGCGCGGCGTGCGCGACGGGCGCCCCTGGGCGTGGGGGGGGCTGGCCGCCACGGTCGGGTTGGCCACGCTGAGTCCGCACCCGCAATTGCTGCAGTACATGCTGCTCGGGTCGGGCGCGTTCGCGCTGTTCCTGGCATTCAGCGACCACGAGGGCCGTGGCCCCCTGGATCGCAAGGTCGCCGTCCGGCGGCTCGCGTTCGCCCTCGGCGCCGTGGTGCTGGGCATGACCATCGGGGCCATCCAGTTCATGCCGGTGATCGAGTATACCCCCTGGTCGCCCCGTGCCGGCGGCCGCGGCGGCTACGACTTCGCCACCCAGTTCTCGATGCCGATCGAGGAGTTCTTCAATTCGTATCTGCCGCAGTTCACGGGAATGCTCAACCACTATTGGGGACGGAACGGCATCCACCTGCACAGCGAGTATCTCGGCGTCACGGTGCTGATGCTCATGGGAGCCGCGTTCGGCGCCACCGCACGCCGCGGGTTCCGCGCCTTCTGGCTCGGCGCCGGCATCGTCAGCGCGCTCTGGGCCATCGGCAGCGGCACGCCGTTCTATCACGTCGTCTATGCGCTGGTGCCGGGGAGCAAGTTCTTCCGCGCCCCGAGCACGATCTTCTTCATGACCAGCTTCGCCGTGGTCATGCTGGCCACGGTCGGCATCGAACGGGCGCTCCACCGGCGCGTCGGCCTGCGGTACGTCGCCGGGTGGGCGATCGCCGCCACCGTCGTCGCTGTGCTGGCGTCCGGCGGGATGCTCACCAACCTCGCCCAGTCCATCGCCGCCTCGTTCGCCGGTTCGCAACGCTACGCCGCCGTGCAGGCGAACAACGGCGCCCTGATCCTCGGCGCCTGGCGCTCCTTCCTGGTGGCCCTGCTCACGTGCGGTGTGCTGTTCGCGATCGCGCGGGAGCGGATCCCGCTGCGCACGGCGGCCATCGCCCTCGTCGCGCTCGCCGCGGCCGATCTGCTCAGTATCGATCACGACTACTGGATGTTCTCGCCGCCGGCGTCCCAGCTGTTCGCGCCGGACTCGGCGATCGCCTTCATGCAGGCCCAGTCGCAGCCGGGGCGGGTGGTGCCCATCGCCTTCAGCGCCGACGGGATGACCCCGGGCCGCGATCCGTATTTCGAGGGCGACGGCTTCATGGTCCATCGCATCCGCTCGATCGTCGGCTACCACGGCAACGAACTCGGAGCGTACGAACAGCTCGGCGGGAAGGTCGGTATGGACTACCGGAACGCGGTGCAGCCGCAGTTCTGGCGCCTCACCAACGTGCGCTACATCTATACGAATCTCGATGCGCCGGCCGTCGACACGCTATATGCGGAGCAGGCGAAGCGGCCCGACCTCACGTTCCGGCGTGTGGCCGGCCCGGTGCGCAACTCGGCGGGTTCCATGGTCTACCTGCTCGAGCCCTCACAGGCGGATCCGTACGCCTGGGTGGCTCCGGCCATCGTCACCGCGCCGGAGGAGCAGATCCTGCCCACGGTGCTGAACGCCAAGTTCGACCCGGCAACCGTCGCCGTGTTCGACACCGCGGCCAAGGTCGCCTCCCAGCAGCTCTCGACACTGCCCGCCCCCCTGGCGATCACCACCAATGTGACCACGTACGAGCCGGGACACGTGGTCATGGACCTGAGCGAGCCGGCGCCGCAGGGGTCGGCGCTCGTCGTCTCGGAGAACTACTACCCGGGCTGGCACGCCACGGTGGACGGAAAGCCCGGAGCAACCCTGGGGCGGGCGGACTATTCCCTCATCGGAGTCGCCCTGCCGCCCGGCGCCAGACATGTGGAGTTGCGGTTCGACGATCCCGCTTACGAGTCGGGGAAGAAGATCACGCTCTTGGCGATCCTCCTGACGCTGCTGCTCACGGGATGGGGGGTGGCCGCCGACCGGAGAGCCCGTGCCTGAGCGCGCCCTGGTCGTCGTCCCGACGTACAACGAATGCGAGAACATCGCCCGGATCGTCGACGCGGTCCTGGGGCAGGACCCCCGCCTGGAACTGCTCGTCGTCGACGACGGATCGCCGGATGGCACGGCGGCCATCGTCAAGGGGATCATGGCGGCCAACCCAAAGGTCCATATCCTGGAGCGTGAGAAGAAGCTCGGGCTGGGCACGGCCTACCTGGCCGGCTTTGCATGGGCCCTGGAGCGGGACTACGACTACATGTTCGAGATGGACGCCGATTTCTCGCACGACCCGGCGCATCTCACCCAGTTCCTCTCCGCCATCGAGAATGCCGATCTCGTGCTCGGGTCGCGGTACCTTGACGGGCGCGTAAGTGTCGTGAACTGGCCCATTTCCAGGCTGCTGCTCAGCTACTTTGCGAACATGTACGCCCGCTGGGTCACGGGACTGCCGGTGTGGGATTCCACAGGTGGCTTCAAGTGCTTTCGCAGGTCTGTACTGGAAGCCATTGATTTCACTGGTGTTCACTCGAACGGCTACGCCTTCCAGATCGAGATGAGCTTTCGCGCCTGGAAGAAGCGCTTCCGGATCGTCGAGATCCCGATCGTCTTCGTGGACCGCACCGAGGGAACGAGCAAGATGTCCAAGGCCATCGTCCGCGAAGCCATCTGGATGGTCTGGTGGCTTCGTCTGAAGTCGATCTTCCACAAGTTGTAGCTCCGCCCGAAGGAGCCTCCGTCCGCGATGATTCCAGCTGGCCGAGAGTTCTACAAGATGAGCGGCTCCGGCAACGATTTCGTGTTCATCGATGCCCGGAGCGAGCCACCGGGCCGCCTCTCCGCGGCAGAGGCGGTCCGGACCATCTGCGCCCGTGGCACCGGCGTGGGGGCCGACGGCATGGTCTTCCTAGAGCCGAGCACGGCGGGCTCCGTCCGCATGCGATACCTGAACAGCGACGGGTCGGTGGCCGCGCTGTGCGGCAATGCCACTCTGTGCGCGGCCCGGTTGTTTGTGGAGTTGGGCGGGGCGGCCCCCGGCGAATCGTTTACCGTCGAGACGGCAGCCGGAGTGCTGGGGGCGGTGGTCCATGTGGCCACCGGCCCTGAGGTCGAAATGCCGGTGGTCGGCGCGTTGACACCGGCAGCCCCCATCCCGCTGATCGCCGGCGAGCGGCGGGTGGGGTTCGCCGAGGTCGGGATTCCACACCTCGTCATCCTCTGTGAAAACGTCGACCATGTGGATGTGGAGGTGCGCGGACGTCCTCTCCGGTCGGACCCCGCGTTCGCCGAGGGCACCAATGTGGACTTCGTGTCTCAGGGCCCGGACGCCCGCTGGTATATGCGGACCTACGAGCGCGGCGTGGAAGGCGAAACGCTGGCCTGCGGAACCGGGGCGGTGGCCTGCGCGGTGGTCCTCGATCGCTGGCGGCTCGCGCCGGCCGGCGGGACGATCGTGACCAGGTCCGGCAAGGAGCTGCGCATCGGAATCCGGCACGACGACGCGGCAATCCGGCCACGCCTGGCTGGTGAAGCCAGGATCGTATACCGGGGATTCCTGGCCGAGACCTGAAGCCAAATCGGCGGGTCGCGGCTGGAAGAGCCTGAGTTGGTTGACCGCTTGATCGCGCCGGAATGGACAACTTACTTCAGGTGAATGCCGCTAAGGCGCGCTGCCACAATACATTGTTAGAATAACAGCGCCGATGAATGCACATCGACCGGGTTCTTTTCCACACATCTAGTTTACATAATCTTTCTTATACGAACTAGAAAGACGACAGAGTGTCGCCCAGTCGTATCGATACTGGCGCGGCCGGCTCCCTCTTCTGGCCATCCTGACCGTGGAAAACGAGCCGCCGGACGGGCACCTGGGGGTGCGTCCGACGGCTCAAGCATCCCGCGATTGTGGCAGGTCCGGCCACCGCCAGGCCCTGAGGGCCATCGGTCGCCGAGCGCCGGTCAGCTCTTCGTGGCCGGCGTTGCTTCGATCTCGCCCAGCCGCACCCGCGCCTCGGCCGCCACTCCCTGCGCCTTCGGATTGTCCGCGAGCGCCTGCCAGAGGGACCGGGCGCTGGCGGTGTCTCCGGCGGCCAGGAAGGCCCGGGCAGCCTTGGACTGCTGGAACGCCTTGTTGGCGTCAGAGCGCGCTGCGTCGGCCGCCTTCTGGTAGGCGGCGGCCGCGGCGGAGGCCTTGTGGGCCTGCATCTGGCCGTCGCCAATCAGGCTGTAGATCGACGCCATGTCGAGCCCGGCCCCGCTGGCCGTCGTGAGCTTCTGGAGGACGGCGAGCCCCGAGTCGACGCGGCCGGCGTTGAAGTCGATCTGGGCCAGCAGCTGGCCCGCCTCGACGCCGGACTGGGTGTCCCCGTAGTCCGCCGCCACCTTCTTGAGGTCGCTCTGCGCCAGCGCCTGGTTCCCCGCCGACACCGACTGGAGGGCCGTGTTGAGGGCGCGTTCCGCCGCCTGGTTCTTCAGTTCGATGGACCTGTTGTAGTACCAGTACGCGCCGGCGGCGATGGCGAGCACGCCGGCGGCGATGGCCACCGTGCGCCCGTTGCGCTGGAACCACTCGATGATGGTTTCTTCGCGGCTCGGTCCGGCATTGACTACTGGGTTGGGATCGGTCATGGAGTTGGGAATGAGGTGCCCCTGGGGTGACTCGAACACCCGGCCAACGGTTTAGGAAACCGCTGCTCTATCCACCTGAGCTACAGGGGCGAGTGTTGAGGCTCAACGACTTACGGTTGCTGCGTCTTCCTGCTCGCTCGGATTGTTTGCCGTTCCTTTGCCGTTGAACCTCTGAGACACGGCCCGCGAGAGGTCGGCGGCGTCAATGATGTTATAGCGGTCAAACATATCCCGGGTCTTCCACCCACACAATCGCATGATCTCCCCCTCGCTGACCCCGGCCCGGCGGAAGTCGCGGGCGGCGCTTCGCCGGAGGTCATGCACGAGGCGCCCGGCGAGGCCCGCCTTCCGGCACGCCGTGGCCCACACCTTCCGGAAGTCGCCAATCGGTTCGCCCTTCCGATGGAAGACGTTGAGCCCCTCCCGCTGACGCCAGCGGGTCAGCAAGAGGTCGCGCAATTCGGGCGCGCCGCTGAACGGAAACTCCCGCGCGTCCCCGCCCTTGGTCTGCGCCTCGCCGATCCGAATACACGCGTTGGGGCCCGGCGTGGGCTCGCGGCCCTGGTCCTGGTAGGCGTCGTCGTCCCAATCCACAGCGGCCCACTGGAGGCCCACCCCTTCCCCGCGTCGCCAGCCGGTGAACCGGAGAAAGCGCACGAGGTCCGCAATCTCCGGGGGCAGCTCGACCACGAGCGCCGCGAAGTCGGCGGCCTCAAAGAACCCGCTTCGCTTTTCCCCGGCCGCCACCTGCTTAAACGCGGGCTTGGCCGCCAGCAAGTCGTTGTCCACCGCAACGCCGAACGCGGCCGACAGCACGCCGACCTCGTACCGAATGGTGTTGTTGGCGGCGCCCGCCGCGATCCGCGCGTCCTGATAGTCGGCCACGGCCGCCCGCGTAATCGCGGTGGCCTTGGCCTCGGGGCCGAAGAACGCGTCGAGGTGGGCGAAGGCCTGCCCGGCGCGCGCCCATGAGCGGTTGCCCTCGCGGGCGTAGTGCTTTTTCAGTCCGTCCCGCAACATGGCGAGCGTCACCCGGTCCGGGCGCCCGGCGAGTGTGCCATCGGTTCGCTTGGTGATCCGCTGGCGGAGGATCGCCAACGCCTCGCGCTTGCTCGTGGTGTGGCTCGACTCGCGAAAGCGTTTGCCGTTGACGCCGTAGTCGAGCCACCAGACCGCGATTTCGCGGCCGTGGACTTTCGGCCGGTAGACCCTGCCCTGTCCTCGCATATCACTTCCTCCGTTTGGGAGTGGGAGCGCTCAAATCCGCGCCCTGGGCTGGCCCCGGCACGGCGACCATGAGGGCCGCCAGCGCGCCGAGGTAATAGTGAACGGGGGCGTCCTCTGGCTTGACGCCGAACATGGCCAGCGGGGCCGCGACGCGTTGCCAGAGGGACTCCGCAATCTTGAACTGCTGTTCGCGTCCGGGGCGGATCTTGGAACTGTCCACGACGAGGCCCCAGAGGTGCGCGAAGGTCGCCAGTGCGGGCGGAAAGTCGGCAATCGGCGCGGCGATCTGTCGGAGCCGTTCGACCGTCGCCTCCGCTTCCGTCCGGACGGCCCCAATGATGCGGGGTTGGGCGGCGACCGTGTTGGTCACCATGACCTCGACCGTATCCGTCATCGGCCCCTCGTTGAGATGGAGCCATTGCCACCGGACGCCGAGAATCGGGGCGGCCGCTTTGGCGAACGTGGCGTCACGGGGCACGGCGGGTTTCTCCCGCCGTACAAAGTTCATGATGCTGCGATAGCTGGCCGGGAGCACACGCCCTCCGGCCTTTTCGCTTGGCCTCGCGGCGGCGAGCGAATCCGCGAGTTGCCCGAATGTCACCGGCTGCCCGGCGTGGCGCGCCGCCGTGTCCACCGCGTCCCGCAGACGCCCGGCGAACCCCCGCACCGGCGGGTCCCATTCCCTCGGGTCTGGCGTTTCTCGCTGCATTTACCCTCCATGAAGTTGCAGAGACTCTGCATAATCTATGTGCAATGCGAGGCCGCCGCAATACGTTCGTAACACATGAGCGCGGCCTCTGCTGGAAACGACCGGAACCGGGAACCCCTGGGCACGTTTTGCGTGCGGCTGTCGCGCGCGGACCGAAAGGTCCTCGAAGCGGTGGCAATGCTGTCCGAACGGAGCGTCGGCGCCGTCGTGCGGGGCCTCATTCGTGACGCCGCGCGCCAGGGCATCGGCGCGCCCCCCTCAATCGGCGGAGCCCGCCAGGAGTAGCCGGTGCGCTCAACGGACGGCCACGGAAACCGGATGGCGCCCGAGGACGTGTTGTTCCTGCTCGATGTGTTCTACGGGTGCCGGGTGGCGTTGACGCCGGATCGCGAACACCTCGACGTGCAGGGCCCGGCGGCGGCCGTCGAGGCCGCCTCGCCGATGTTGCGGCTTCGGAAGCCCGAACTCGTCGCCCACCTCCGGTCGCTCACCGAACGAACGGGGGTGGCATGAGCGACGCGACGGAAACGCCCCTGTCGGCGGCCGAATTGGCGTGGCTGGACGAACCCCCGGACCCGAGTCGTCCACCCCGGACCGCTGCGGGATTGAACGGCCTCGCGGGCGAGCCTCGACTGCCCCGGTTCCAACTGTACGACGATCTGGAAATCGGCGAGCTGCCGACGATTGAATGGCTTATCGACGGGGTACTCCCCGGTAAAGGGTTGGCCGAGATTTTCGGCCAACAGGGCCACTTGAAAACGTTTCTCGGGATCGACATTAGCGCGCACGTCGCCCTCGGCCTCGACTGGCACGGGCACCGCGTCCGGCAAGGGCGTGTGCTGTACGTCTACGCCGAAGGGCGGTTCGGCATCCTGCCCCGGGTAGCCGCGTGGCGGGCGTTCCACGGCGTCGAAACGCTGGGGCTCGTCTTCCTCCCGCAACGCGTCACGGTCAATGACCCCGACGAAATCGCGGGCCTCTTGGCGGCCATCCTGGACCGCCAAGGGGGCCGCGACCTCGACCTGATCGTGATTGATACCCTCAATCGCAACATGACCGGGAACGAGAACAGCACGGAGGATATGTCCGCCTTCGTGCGCGGCTGTGACCGCCTCCGGGAACTGACGGGCGCGGCGGTGCTCGTGATCCACCACAAGGGGCATGGCGACGCGGAACGCGGCCGGGGGTCGTCCGTGCTCGACGCCGCCGCCGATACGATCATTCAATGCACCCGCGACGCCTCGCGCATTGTCCTCACCTGCCGGAAGCAAAAGGACGCCGCCGAGTTTGAGCCCCTGGGTATGGAGGCGGTCCCGGTCGCCGAAAGTCTGGTCCTCAATCCGAGTGGAGTAAATGCCGGGGGATTGGACGTGACGTGACCCCCAACGCTATCCCAGTTCTTATGTCCCAGCGTTGGGGTTGAACTGCTCACTGCGTACTTCGTCGGCGTACTCGCTCGGGGTACGATCCCCGAGGCTGGTGTGCGGGCGCGCCGTGTTGAACTCGATGCGCCACTGCTCAATCGTGACCTGGGCTTCGGCCAATGTCCAGAACCAGGTCTCATTCAAACACTCATCGCGGAGCCGGCCGTTGAAGCTCTCCGCGAAGGCGTTCTGCACGGGCTTGCCCGGCTGAATGAATTGCAGGTGCACGCCGCGCTGATGGGCCCACTGGTCGAACGCCAGGCTCGTGAACTCGCTCCCGTTGTCGCACACAATCACCGTCGGCCAGCCGCGCGTCCCGGCCACGCGATCCAGCACGCGGCACACCCGGGCGGCGGGCAACGAGGTATCCACTTCGATGACCAGGCTTTCGTGGGTGAAATCATCGACCACGGTCAGCGCCCGGAACGTCCGCCCACTACCCAGCGTATCGTGCACGAAGTCGATGGACCAGCGCTCGTTCGGCCGCGTCGGCGGCACGCGAGGGGTGCGGGCCACGCTCACGCGCTTGCGCCGGCGCTTGCGCACGCCGAGCCCCTCCTCGCGGTAGATCCGTTGCACCAACTTGTGATTCACCGCCCAGCCTTCGCGCCGCAGCAGCCAATGCAGGCGTCGATAGCCCCACCGCGGCTTCAGCGCCGCGAGCGTGTGGAGCCGCGCGCGCAGCTCCTCGCAGGCGGGCCGCCGGCTCCGGTAGCGCTGGGTCGCGCGCGGAAACGCACAGGCCCGACAGATCCGGCGCTCACTCGCGGGATAGGCGGCGCGGAGGTGGGTGACGACCTGCCGCCGCTGCTTCGGCGTCACCACTTTCGTCCCACCACGTCGCGGAGCATCGCATTGTCGAGCGAGAGATCGGCCACGAGCTTCTTCAGCCGCCGATTCTCATCCTCGAGCGCCTTCAGCCGCTTCGTCTCCGCCACCTGCAGGCCCCCGTAGTGGGCCTTCCACCGGTAGTACGTCTTGGCGCTGATCCCCCGCCGCCGGCAGACCTCGCCGACCGAGGCCCCCGCCGCGACTTCCTGCAACACCCCCACGATCTGCGCGTCCGTAAACTGGCTCTTCCGCATCCTCCGGCCCTCCTGCGTGGCTGGCCGGGACAGTATAACTGGATCAGCTTTCGGGGGTCACGTCACTCCGGGGAACAATCGCGCTCCCGCCCGATGCGAAACTCGCCGAGGAATTGCTCGCGACGAGCTACACGACCAACGGATCGGGGAAGATCATCATTGTCCCGAAGGACGAAATCAAAAGCCGGATTGGCGGGCGGAGCCCCGACCGGGCCGACGCCGTGATGATGGCGATGGAGGCGAGCACGCGGACCTATACCGTCGGGAGGGCGCGGCTATGGTGAAACGTCCACCTGCGGCCGACGTGCTCGTGGTCGCCCTCGCGTTGGTGGCCCTCACCCAGCCCGGCGGGCGCCTCTATCAAGCGGCCGTCGCGTTCCTGGCCGTCGTGCTGGTCTGGGCGATCTATCGGGAGCGGGGGCGGCGATGACCAGCCCTTCCCCCGGTCCGCCCACGCGGGACCACGGGCGACCTTAGGTCAATGCCCGACCGCAGTTTAGCGGTGGAGCGCGTTCACCGGAATTTTACCGGGCGCCGGTGCTAGCGGGTGGTAGTAGTCGCCGGTAACTTGTATCTATGGCGACCGCCAAGAAGAAACCCGCCCCAAAGGCTCCGAGGCTGCTGATTCCGGAATCGGATCTGCCGAATCCCGAAGCGGCCAATTGGTTCCATTTTGCGCGCGTTGGCGCAGACTTCCAGATGCTCGTGGGATACGTTGACCTTTATGCGGTCCATCGTCTCTCCGAGTCAATCAAGAATCACGGAGAGTCGTTTGACATTACTGCGGATGTTACGCATCGGTTTGTGATGTCAGAGCGAGGCATCCGCTTCCTCAAGACTCAACTCGATGACTTGATCCTCCAAATGGAGAGGCAAGCAAAGGATCCCCACAATGGCTAGCACATTGGTTCCTATTCGCGATCTGACGACCGCGAGTCCCAATCGAGGATGGACCGAGATTTATGAGGGAGGGTCCGACGCGACGCCCATCGAAATCCCACTTGCCGGGATGTCGGAAGACGAGGCGGACATCCGCGCCGCGATTGAAGCAATGGCGGAACCCGGCGGAATCACACTGGCCGACCTGATCAAGAAATACGGCCCGTGATTCGTGCCTCATACTGTGAAGCTCAAGCCAGCGGCGGAGCGAGCATTTCGAAAGCTGACCACCGCGAAGAAGTCCGAGGTTCTCTTGGTACTAAAGGAACTTGAGCGGACGCATCATCCCGACGGCGCTATGAAACTAGAGGGGCCCGGCAATTTCTGGCGCCTCAGGACCGCGAGCAAGAGCCACCGTGTCATCTACAGGATGCCGGACAAGGAACGCGTGCTCTGGGTCGCGGACATCGGCGATCGCAAGGACGTCTATCGCCACCGTCGATGACTTTGCCGTAATGTTTGCCGGTCCATGCCCGCCAATGATGCAATATGAGGGCGCTAAACGCCAACGCCGCACTATGAAAATGGGTCTTCATAGTGCGGCGTGGTTGGTTTAGGAAACCGCTGCTCTATCCATCTGAGCTACAGGGGCAGGTGTCGGGCAGTCGCGCGAACGGGAACCATCCAATTTACGAGAAGGCTGGCGCTGGGTAAAGCGCGATCTGCCCCGCCGTTCCGCCGTTCAGCTCAGGCCCAACAGCCGCAGCAGCACCACGCTCATTCCCACCAGCCCGAGCAGCGACGCCGCCACCGCGGCGGTCACCCGCCCCCCGACGGCCGCCAGCCCCCGGATCTCGACGCCCAATCCCATGCCCGCCATCGCGAGCACCATCAGCACGGTCGTCGTCGTGTGCAACGGCGCCGCCGCGGCGTCGGGCACCAGCCCGAAGGACCGGGCCGCCGCCAGCGATACGAAGCCGACGATGAACCAGGGCACGAACCGATGCCACGCCAACCGCTGGTGCCCGCCCGACTGTCGGTGGCCGACCGCGAGCAGCAGTACCACCGGACCCAGCAACAGCACCCGGACGAGCTTGACGAGGGTGCCCACCTGCCCCGAGAGGACGCTCACCGGAAACGTGGCGGCCACCACCTGCGGCACCGCGTACACCGTGAGCCCGGCCACGACTCCGTACTGGTACATCGATAATCCGATTGCGTGGCCCAGCGGCGGCAGCACCAGTACGAGGACGATCCCGAGGATGTTGGTGAACGCCACCGACGACGCCACGTCGTGCCCGTCGGCGCGAATCACCGGCGCCACCGCGGCGATCGCCGCGTTGCCACAGATCGAATTGCCGCACGCCACGAGCACGGCCAGCCGGTGCGAGAGGCCGGCGGTTCGCGAAATGCCATAACTGGCGGTAATGGCAAGGGCAACGACGGCGGCGATGCCGGCGAGCAGCGCCGGCCCGGCCCGCAGCACCTCGGGAAGATTCACCGAGGCCCCCAGCGCGACGATCGCCACCTCGAGGGCCTGCTTCCCGGCCACCCGGATACCCGGCGTCCACCGCGGGCCCGCCGGCCAGGCCGCCCGCACCACCATCCCGAGGAGGATGGCGAGCACCAGAGCCTCCACCAGCGCGTGGCCGAACAGCCGGCCCTCCAGCCACGCCAGCCCCCAGGCCGCAACGCCGACCCCGGCCGACAGACCCAGCCCCGGCACGGCCGCCCGCCAGCGCCGGAGCGAGGCGAGACCAGGGGCACGCGCGATGGGCTTCGGGTCGGACATGCGGGAACGATCGCGGATGGCCGGCGGGCGTGCCATTGCCGGGGGGAGATGAGTCCCATAACATCAAGTTATGCCTCGACCGAACGTCCCAAAGGCTCCAACGGCAGACCTCGACCTCCTCGTCGTGCTCGCGGTGATTGCCCGTGAACGGTCGTTCACCCGCGCGTCCGCCGTGCTCGGCGTGAGCCAGCCATCGATCTCCGCCCGCGTGCGCCGCCTCGAGGCGCGCGTCGGCGAGCCGGTCTTCGAGCGCCTCGGCCGCGGCGTCCGCCTCACGCCGACCGGCGAGGCCCTGCTGCCGGCCGCCGAGCGGGCCCTCGCCCTCGCCCAGGAAGCCGACCAGCTCTGGACCGGGCTCGGCACACAGTCGCGCGGCTTCGTCCGCACCGCCGCCAGCACGACGATCGCCGGCTACGTGCTCCCGGCGGCGATCGGACGGTTCCGCCGCGCTCACCCCGATGTGGAACTCGACGTTCAGGTCGGCAACACCGCCCACGTCTCGAGGCTCGTCGAGGCCGGAGAGATCGCGTGGGGACTGGTGGAGGGACCCGTCGATACGACGTCGCTCGTCGCCCGCACCTTCCTCGACGACGACATGATCCTCATCGTGCCGACCCGGCATCCATGGGCACGGCGCCGCCAGATCGCGCCGCGAGACCTGGAGCACGCCGAGTTCATCGCCCGCGAGGCCGGCTCCGGCACCGGCGCGATCTACGAGGCCGTGCTCGCCGCCGCCGGCGTGCGCCTGCGCCCGCGGATTCGCATCGCCCACTCCCGGGCCATCGTGGCCGCCGTGGCGGCAGGCGCCGGCGTGGCGATCGTCTCCGCCCTCGTCGCTCGCCCCCTGCTCGATGCCCGCCGTGTCGCCCGCGTCGCGATCGCCGGTGTCGAGATCCGGCGGGCCTTCAGCAGCATTCATCGGCCCGGCCGAACGCTGGCCGGCCTCGATCGTCGCCTCCTGCAAATGTTGACGGCTGGGGCGGGAGGCTGAGCCCCCGGGACGCCCCGGTGCCCGGTCACACGGTGAGTACCGTTTCCGTCCGTCGGCCCACCAGTGCGTCGCCGCCGTCCAGGAATCCCAGTGTCAGCAGGAAGCTGAGCCCCGCCACGGTCGCTCCCACGCGCTCCACGAGGCGACACGCCGCGGCGGCGGTGCCGCCGGTGGCCAGCACGTCGTCGACGATCAGGGCGCGGCCCCCTGCCCCGATCGCATCGGCGTGCATTTCCAGCGCATCGGTCCCGTACTCGAGCGCGTACTCTTCGCGGGCCCGCGCGGCCGGCAACTTCCCGGGCTTCCGGACCGGAACCAGCGCCACCCCGAGCCGCTGGGCCACCGGCGCGCCGAGTATGAACCCCCGACTCTCGATGGCCACCACGTGCGAGATCCGATCCGCGGTGAAGACGTCGGCCATGCGGTCGGTCACCCGTCGGAACAGCGACGGATCGAGCAACACCGGCGTGATGTCTTTGAACAGGATGCCGGGCTTCGGAAAGTCGGGCACGTCGCGGATGGCGCGGGCGACGTCGGAGGCGAGTGACACGAGGGGGCCGGGGTGAGGGTGGCGGGGATCAGCGGACGATGGTGAAACGATCGGGGAGCGGCGCGGGATCGTCCCGGTCGGCGACGTCGACGTCGGAAACCTGCGCCGCCGTCGGTCCCTTCTGCAACTCGGCGACGAACTGCGCCATCGCCGCCCGCGGGGCCATCGCTTCGAGGCGGACGGTACCGTCCGGCATGTTGCGCGCCCAGCCGACGACGCCAAGGGCCCGCGCCGTCTCGCGCGCGAACCAGCGATACCCCACCCCCTGGACCACACCGCGGACGGTGATCCGGCAGGCCACGCGGTCGCCGGGTGTTCCTACGGGGTCCATCCGTGACGACCCAGGAGCGGCACGAAGCGCACGGCGTCGAACTCCTCGCGATCGAAGCTATCCCCATGCCGCGTGACCAGGACGAGCGTCTGCTCCGTCCGCCCGCCCACGGGCACGAGCATGCGTCCACCGTCGGCGAGCTGGTCCAGAAGCGGCGCCGGCACGTCGGGCGACGCGGCGCTGACGAGAATCGCGTCGTACGGAGCATACTCGCGCCACCCCACCGTCCCGTCGCCGACGAGCAGCGAGACGTTGTTCACGTCCAGCGACCGGATGTGCTGGCGCGCCGATTCCATCAGCGGTGCCACGCGCTCGATGGAGAACACCTGGTCAACCAGGTGCGCCAGCAGCACGGTCTGATACCCCGATCCCGTACCGATCTCGAGGACGCGCTCCCGCCCCGAGAGTTTGAGCAGTTGGAGCGACCGCCCGTGCACCGACGGTTGGGAAATCGTCTGGCCGTTCCCGATCGGGAGCGCGGCGTCCTCGTACGCCCGGTGGCGGATTCCCGTCGGCACGAACTCGTGCCGTGGCGTCAACTCGAAGGCCCGCAACACGGCGAGATCCGACACCCCCTTCTCGCGGAGGAGGTCGACGAGCCGCTGCCGCGGCCCGCGCATCTCTAACCCAGCGGAAGGTCGCGCCACCATTCGCTCGCCGTTCGGAGAATGTCGTAATTGGTCACGTCGAGGTGGAGCGGCGTCACCGAGATGTAGCCCTCCTCCACGGCCCGAAAGTCCGAGTCGTCCTCGCCGCTCCAACTGATCGATCCGCCGCCGATCCAGTAGATCGGCCGGCCCCACGGATCCTGCATCGGCTTTAGCGATCCCGAATAGGCGCGCCGCCCGAGCCGCGTCAGCCGGACACCCTTGATGCCCGCCGGCGCCACCGGGGGCAGATTCACGTTGAACAGGGTGTGCGCCGGAAAGGGACGGAGGGACGTCAGGTGCGCGAGGAGCGGCGTCAGCACGGGAATCTGGGCGCGCAGGTGCGACAGGTCGGCGCGGAGATCGCCGCCGGCAAACGAGACGGCGATCGACCGAATACCGAGCGACAAACCTTCCATGGCCGCGGCAACCGTTCCCGAATACAGCACGTCCTCGCCCATGTTGTGGCCGTGGTTGATGCCACTGATCACGAAATCCGGGGGGTCGGGCAACAGGGCCTCGACCGCCAGCATCACGCAATCCGTCGGCGTCCCGTCCACCTGGAACCGCCGTTCGGCCAGACGCACCGGACGCAGGGGATGGTGCAGTGTGAGCGAGTGGCTCGTGGCACTCTGCTCGCGATCCGGCGCCACGATCGTCACATCGCCCAGCGGTTCGGCGGCTTCCTGCAGGCATTCGAGACCGTGAGCCAGGATGCCGTCGTCGTTGGTCAGCAGGAGCCGCATCAGGCGTCCGCCTCGTCGTGGAGCAGCGCATGGAGTTCGCGAAGCGACTCTTCCAACGCCTGCAGCACCTCGACGTTGAGCGCCCCGTACGTGATGTCGCGCAACTCGCCGGTCTTGCGGCGCTCCTCCACCTTCTGACGGGCGCCATCGATCGTGAACTTCTCCACGTAGAGGAGATGCTTGACGAGCAGCACCAGTTCGATCTCCCGCCGCTGATAGACGCGGTTCCCCGATCGATTCTTGGCGGGGTTCAGGAACTTGAACTGACTCTCCCAGTATCGGAGGACGTGCGGTTTGAGGTCGGTGAGGTCACAGACCTCACCGATCGAGAAGAACTCCTGCACGGGATCCGGCGCATTCATCGATCTTGCTCCGCGCGCAAGCCGCGCGCCATGAGTTCCTGTACGGCCGCGCGGGCCGTCTGTCCGTCGAACAGAATTCGCGAGACCATCGCCGCAATCGGCATCTCCACGCCTTCCCGCCCGGCGAGCGCCACCGTGCTCACCGTCGTGTCCACGCCCTCGGCCACGGTGTGCTTGCCGTGGAGCACGTCGGCGAGCGCGCGCCCCTTGCCGATCTCGACGCCGAGCGACCGGTTGCGGCTGAGCGCGCCGGTGCAGGTCAGCACCAGATCACCGAGGCCGGCCAGTCCCGCGAACGTGGCCGGGTTGGCGCCCAGCGCCACACCTAGCCGCGTCATCTCCGCCAGTCCGCGCGTGATGAGCGCGGCGCGGGAATTGTGCCCGAGCCCGACCCCGTCGTGGATGCCCGTGGCCACCGCCATCACGTTCTTCAGGGCGCCGCCGAGCTCCACCCCCACGATGTCGTCGTGGGTGTACACGCGGAACCGGGCACCGCTCAGCGCCCCCTGCACGCGGGCCGCCGCCTCGCCGCTCCGCGCGGCCGCCACGATCGCCGTGGGCAGCCCGGCCGCCACCTCCGCCGCAAAGCTGGGCCCGGAGATCGCCACCACGTCCCGGCCCGGGACCTCCTGCTCGATCACGTCGGACATCAGGGCCAATGTCCCGCGTTCAATGCCCTTCGACGCGACGACGAGCGTGGCGCCCGGCTCCACCATTGCGGCACCCGCGGTCGCGATTTCGCGCAGGTGCTGCGCCGGTGTGGCATAGACCACCAGCTCGGCGCCAACCAGCGCTTCGGCGTGCGAGTGCGTCGCCCGCAGCGTGGCCGGCAACGGCACCCCGGTCAGGAAGAGGCGGTTTTCGTGCTGCGTGTTCACGGTCTCGGCGACGCCGGGCTCGAACGCCCACAGGCGGACGTCGTGCTCCTGCTGCGCGAGCAGCTGCGCGAGCGCGGTTCCCCAGGCGCCGGCGCCGACGACGGTAGCGCGCACTACTGGACCGCTCCCCAGAACAGCCAGGCTGCCCCCGCCAACGTCACGAGCACCGCGATCGTGATCCCGCCCCAGATGCCGAGCGCGCCCATCTTCGTGAACCGGTGCTCCTCGCCGCGCTGGAGACGCCCGACGTTCGGCCGGTGCGTCCAGAACACGAAGACGGCAATCAACACGCTCACGCCCAGCATCGGGGTCGCCCCGCCCTCCGCGGCCGCGACGAATACGGGCAGCGCTCCCGCCGCGGCCATCGAGCCGAGGGAGACGAATCCCGTCGCTCCGAACGTCGCCACGAACACCGCGAGCGCGAACAACGTCGGTATCGGTGTCAGGGCGAGGAAGACGCCGCACGCGGTGGCGACGCCCTTGCCTCCCTTGCCGAACCGCAGCCAGACGGGTCGCACGTGACCGAGAATCGCCGCCGCGCCATACACCAGGGGGAGCCATGCCGCGGGAATCGGTCCCGTGGTGACCCCCGGCAGCAGGGCGACCGGCAGCGCGCCCTTCAGCATGTCCACCGCGAACACGGCGAGGCCGACCGTCAGCCCCAGCACCCGCACCACATTGGTGGCACCGAGATTCCCGGAGCCCTTGGTGCGGAGATCCACGCCGGCCGCTCGCCCCGCCAGGTACGCCGCCGGAATCGACCCCGACGCGTAGGCCACGAGAATGCCGACCAGCGGATGCACGTCAGCTCGCCTTGCGCCGCATCACGACGCGCAGCGGGTTGCCCGTGAAGCCCCACCGTTCGCGGAAGCCGTTGTGCAGATACCGCACGTAGTGTTCCTCCACGAGGTCCGGGTGGTTGCCGAAGACGGCGATCGTCGGCGGGGCGACCTCCACCTGCGTCGCGTAGTTCAAGCGCACCTCGACGCCGGCCGCCTGCGGGGGCTGCAACCGGGCCAGCAACTCCTGCAGCCCCTCGTTGACCTGCGACGTGGTGATGCGTTTGGTCCGCTCGGCCTCCACTGTCAGCAGCAGATCCAGCAGCCGCTGCACGCGCTGGCCGGTGCGCGCCGACGTGAAGAGGAAGGGAACGAACTTCAGGTACGGGGCCTTCTCGCGACAGGTCTTTTCGAATCGCGCCGTCGCCTTGTCGTCCTTCTCGGCCAGGTCCCACTTGTTGACGACGACGATCAGCCCGCGGCCCGCATCCCAGGCCAGGGTGGCGATCTTGAGATCCTGGTTGTGCAGACCCTCCACGGCATCGATAACGAGCACGCAGATGTCGGACTGCTCGATGGCTCGGCGGGCGCGCAGCGACGAGTAGAACTCGATGCCGTCGTCGATCTTCGTCTGGCGCCGCAGCCCGGCCGTGTCGACGAATACGAACGACCGGCCGTGATAGGTCATCGGCGTGTCGATCGCGTCGCGGGTCGTACCCGACTCGTCGGACACCACCAGCCGTTCCTCGCCCAAGAGGCGGTTCACCAGCGATGACTTGCCCACGTTCGGACGCCCGACGATCGCGACGTGCAGCGCCGCCGGCGCCTCCTCCGTCCCCGCCGGAAGACGGGCGACGAGGACGTCGAGCAGATCGCCCGACCCCTTCCCGTTCAGCGCCGACACCGGCTGCGGATCGCCGGCCCCCAGATCGTAGAACTCGTAGAAGTCCGTCGCCCGCGGATCGTCCACTTTGTTGACGACGAGGACCCACGGCTTGCCGCTGGCCCGGAGCAATTCGGCGACGCGGGCGTCGTTGGGATGCAGGCCCGCGCGGGCATCCACCACGAAGGCCAACAGGTCCGCCTCCCCGATCGCCACCTCCACCTGCCGCCGGATCTCGCGATCCATCGCGGCCCGGGGGTCGTCGGTGAGTCCGCCGGTGTCCACCAGCCAGAAACTCCGCCCGTTCCACTCGGCGCGCGCAAAATGGCGATCGCGAGTCGTACCGGCCTCGTCCGAAACGATCGCCGACTGGGATCCGACGAGTCGATTGAAGAGGTGCGATTTTCCGACGTTCGGTCGTCCGACGAGCGCGATGACGGGGATGCTCATGCGGCGTGCGTGCCGCGCGCATCGCCGCGGCCCTCGTGCGTCAGCACGTCGATGAAGTCGTACGACGCGAACACCGGCATCGGCATCTCCTCGCGCAGGGTGAGGAAGTGTTCCTCGTCCAGGAACAGGCCATCATCGTTGATCGTCTCCGCCGGGATGAGCGCCAGATCGAGATCGTGCCGCTGCTGCAGCGCGCGCCGGATGTCGGCGCCGACCAGCAACCCGGCCGTCGTGGTCGTCGGTCCGAACAGGGAATTCTCCATCACCAGCAGTTCGAACGCCGCCCCGGTGCGCCGGGACAACGCGTCGAGAAGCTCGGGCATGATCTCCCGCATCGAAACGCCGGTGACGACGCCGATCCGCCGGCCATCGAGCCGCGGCAACGCCTCGAGGCCGTCGTGCACACGGCCCCGCAGCGCCGTCACGGCGCCGACGCCGTTCTCGATCTGCACGAACTCGCCGTAGTACTCGGCGTCCGGAAATGGGCGACCGGCCAGGAGGTACAGTTCATCGGATCCGAATGCCCACGGCGTGCCCCGCTCCGCCCGGCCCCGGTCGGCCCATCGCCCCACGTGGTCGAGCAGCGCCCCCGCGGCCCCGGCGTCCATCGACCGCCCCGTGTAGAGGTGCGAGAACTGTGTGAGCCCCACTGGCACGACCGCCACCGAAATCACCGCGTCGCCCAGAGACCACAGGTCCGCGAATGATTCCTCGAGCACCGCCCCGTCGTTGAGCCCGGGAACGATCACCATCTGGGTGTGGAACTGGATGCCCCCGGCCGCCAACCGCTGCAACTGCTCGAGCACGTTGGGAACGCGCGGATTGTTGAGCAACACCTTCCGGGCCTCCCAGGGAGTCGCGTGCACCGACACATACAGCGGCGACAGGCGGTACTCCAGAATCCGCTCGAAATCGCGGTCCTTCAGGTTGGACAGGGTGGCGAAGTTCCCGTAGGCGAACGACAGGCGATAGTCGTCATCCCGGACGTAGAGCGGCTTGCGCAGCCCCTTGGGCAACCCTTCGATGAAACAGAATTCGCATCGATTGGCGCAGCGGCGGATCGTCGGGGGCACGAGCTGCACGCCGAGTGCCTCGCCCTCGGGCCGCTCGATCTCGTACACCACGTCCTCGCCGTCCGGCTGCCGTGCCTCGACCACCAGCTCGTCGTCGGCGGTCAGGAACTCCCAGTCCAGAAAGTCCCGCAACTCGCGCCCGTTGACGGCCAGCAATTCGGTGCCGGGCGCGATGCCCAGCTCCGCGGCGATGCTTCCGGCAATGACTGTGGCGACTCTGACCATCGGCAACCCATGACGTAGGGGGAGCATTCAGGAACCCGCCCACATCCCCCGGCGACGGACCATGCCGGCGCACACGCGCCGAAGCTCATGCAACTTAGGAGCTAGAGCCGTGGAAATCAAGAAACCATAGGAACTTCCGCACCTGCTCCCGCCACAACGCAGAGGGCCCGCCTCAGCGGCGGGCCCTCCGATCCTTCACCCGGCGTCGAGGCCGGTCAGTTGTCCAGCGGTGCGTACTTGAACGCTGCAATTCCTGGGGCTGTGGCGGTGACCGAGAACTGGCCGGCCGTCTTCGCCGGGAGGGGGCCCACGGTGGCCTGCTGGGACGCCACCACCGCGCCGCTCGTGTCCAGGAAGTCCACCTTCAGCGTGTAGGTGTGCTCCGTCCCCGTGTTGTTGGCGATCGTCCCGCCCAGCGTCGCCTTGTTATTGACGTTGCTGAATTCCGTAAACGACACGACCACCGGCATGCTGTCGGACCGCGCGTTGGCCTTCACCGCCAGGTCCGTGTAGACCCGATTCGAATCGGTGGTGAGTGCCGCCGAGTCGGTGAGTACCTTCTTCTCCTTCGCTGACTTGCTCTTCGCGAACCGGGCCACGATGTCCTTGTTCAGATCGGCGTATTTCTTGGCCAGTCCGGCGTAGGTCAGCACGGCCAGGCGCCCGTTGGCGCCGTCGGGGTCGACCTCATGCAGCCGGTCGACCAGCGTCAGCGCCGTATCGAAGTGCTGAGCCCGAATTTCGTAGATCGCCAGATTGGACAGCGCATCCCGATGGTAGGGGTTGGACACATACGCGGAATGGAACAGGGTCCGTGCGGCATCCTCGTCATTGGCGTGCGCGGCCGCCACGCCGGCCTGGATGAGCTGGTTGAACGTGAACTGCGATGGGTTGTTCAACTGGGCCTGGTAGGCTGCCTTCGCCGAGGCCGTGTCGCCCATCGCGAGGTTCACCTGCACCATCGCCGACCGGGCCGACTCCCGGAACGAATTCGACGCCGTCGAGTCATCGACGAGCGCCTGGAACGTCGTCTTGGCGATGCCGGCGAACCTGGCCTTCACGGCGGCGTCCTGCGCCGTGTCGGCCACACCGGCCGCCAGCTGGCCGAGATTCAGCTCCGACTGCCATTTGACGTTGTCGTACGTGGTGTCGCCCTTGGCGTGTGCGACGGCCTGCTGGAGCAGCGCAATCGCGGTGTCCGTCTGCTGGCGCCGCTGGGCCACCTGCCCGAGCACCATGTAGCCGTACGGCGCCTGGCGGTTGAACGCCAGCGACCAGGTGGCGTGCACCTGCGCCGAATCCAGCGCGCCAGAGTTCAGCTCCTGGATCGCCCCGTTCACGAGATTGATCCACGGCTTCTGGCTGCGCCACTTGATGGTCTCGGACGCACACTCCGGCATCGAGGACTCGACGAAGCGGAAAGCCGTGTCGACGGCCATCGCGAGGTTGATCGTGCCACCGGGATCGGTCGAGTATCCGATCCGGCCGCGATTGACGACGATCGGCACATCGGGCTGCATGCTCCAGAGGATGAGCAACTTGCCCAGATCGTAGGCGTGCCCGACCGGATTGTCCGCGCTGCCGCCCGCCTGCGTGAGGGAGCGAACGCTCGCCGACAGCTTGCCTTCGAGTTCCTCGGGTTTGGCATCGGCTCCGGCGCCCGCCACCTGCGAGATGGTGAGGTAGGCCCGCGCCACTTCGGACGGCTTGCCTTCGTCCACGGAACACTGCTTGTCCTGCGCCTGCACGGCGGCGGGAAGCGCCAGGGCCGTGGCAAGCACGAGTGATGTGATGGCCGTCGACCGGAAGACCAGCATCGGAATCTCCTAGAATTGCGTGTGCGAATGCTCGGATTCGGACCCCGTCCGGGAGAGCCCCGGGGGGAATGGGGTCAGTCTGCGTCCGCCAGGGCGGCGGCCTCCAAGAATATATCCCGTGGCGCCCGCCCTGTCGCCAGGGCGACGCGCTCTACATCATCATACTCTGGTTTGGCGCGTCGGGTCCCATCGGGGAGCGAGACCACCTTCACGGCCACCCACTGCCCCCCCACCTCCACCCGGCGCACCGTGCGTGGGAGCGCCTCACGATCCACGCGGGTCCGGCGAACGCCGATCGTGGTGGTCTCCAGCAACAGTACGCGCGCCAGTGCGTCCGCGCTGGCGGGTTCGGCCAGCACCTCCAGGCGCACTCCCGGACGCCCCTTCTTCATGATCGTCGGCACCAGCACCACGTCCAGCGCCCCGGCCGCCCGCAGGCGGTCGGCTGCCGCCGCCAGGTACTCCCCGGCCATGTCGTCGATGTCGCACGCCAGGAGCGTCAACGATTCGAGCCCCGGCCGCGCCCCGTCGGCAGCCTCCGCCAGCACGACGCGCAGCGCGTTGGCGCGGCCCTCGAATTCCCGGGTCCCGGCGCCGTAGCCGCTGCGGAGCGGTGTGAAGACGCCGTTGTAGGCCCCGGCCGAAAGGACGCGCACCAGAGCCGCGCCCGTCGGGGTGACGAGCTCCCCTGCCCCCTCGGGGCCCGGCCGAACGGGGATCCCTTCAAGCAACCGGAGCGTCGCCGGCGCCGGAACCGGGAGCCGCCCGTGCGCCGCGTCCACGAACCCGTCTCCCACGCTGATCGGCCCGCAGTACACGCGGGTGACCCCGAGCAGGTGGAACCCCCAGACCGCCCCCAACACGTCGAGGATGGCGTCCACCGCTCCCACCTCATGCAGGTGCACGCGGTCGACCGTCGTCCCGTGGATCGCCGCCTCCTGCTCGGCGATGGCGGTGAACGCCGCGTCGGCCTGCTCTTTGACCGCCCCCGGCGCGTCGCTCCGCGCCACGATCTCCCGGATCTGTTTCAGGTGGCGCCCATGCGGCTGCGGCGGGATGTCGAAATCCACTTTCGTGCAGGCGATCGAACCTCGGGACACGTCGGCGATGCGCACCCCGATCCCTTCGAGGCCGAGCCGCCCCGGCAACGCCCGCAGCCAATCGGGATCCAGGCCCACGGCGACGAGCGCCCCCAGCGTCATGTCACCGGCAATCCCGCTGAACGGGTCCAGCATCGCGATCGGCATACTAGAACCGGTACGACGCGCCGCTGCCGGTATTGAACACCACGACCTCGGCCTCGGCCGGAATCGTGCCCGCCGCCGCGAGCTGCGCGGCGACCGCGAACGCGCACCCGCCTTCCGGGCATACGTCGACGCCGGAGGCCGTCGCCAGCCGCGCCATTGCCGCCCGGATCTCCTCGTCCGGCACCGCCCGGGCGTAGCCCCGGCTCTCGCGCAGGGCGCGCAGGATGAGCCGGTCTCCAAGCGGTCCCGGCACCCGGAGACCGCTCGCGAACGTCTGCGGGTTCTCCCATGGAGTCGCGTGATCGGCCCCGGCCTCGAACGCCCGTACCATCGGGGCGCACCCCGCGGACTGGGCCACGATCATGTGCGGCAGCGGCTCATCCGGCGCCACCCAACCGTAGGCGCGCAACTCGGAGAATACCTTCCACATCCCGATCAATCCGGTGCCCCCACCGGTGGGGTACACGATGTGGGTCGGCAGGCGCCAGCCGAGCTGCTCGGCCACCTCGACGCCCATCGTCTTCTTCCCCTCGATGCGGTACGGCTCGCGCAACGTCGACACGTCGAAGAAGCCGTGCTCGGCCGCGAACGCCTTGGCCTGTTTGCCGGCGTCTCCGATATGGCCGTCCACGAGTTGCAGGTCGGCGCCGAGCGCGGCGATGGTGTCGAGGATCGGCTTCGGCGTGGACCGGGGCGCGTAGACGCGCACCGCCAGCCCGGCGGCGGCTCCATACGCCGTGAGGGCGGCCCCCGCGTTGCCGGCCGTCGGGACGACGAGCCCCGGAACGCCGTGCGCCGCCGCCCGCGTCACGGCGGCGCTCATCCCGCGCGCCTTGAACGATGCCGTGGGATTCAGCCCCTCGTCCTTGACCCAGAGCCGGCGGATGCCCAGCGCGCTCGCGAGTTCGGGCAGTTCCTGCATCGGCGTGGCGCCCTCGCCGAGCGACACCGGCTCTTCGTCGGGCATCACGGGCAGGATCGAGCGGTACCGCCACATGTCCCATCGGCGGGCGATCGTGTCCAGCCGGGGCACCGGCATGTCGTAGCGCACGAGGTACGGCTGCCCGCAGTCGGGGCAGACGGTCGCCAGGCTGTCGCCGGGCGCCGTGCGAGAACAGGCCGAGCATTCGAGATGCCAATGGGTCACGACGACTCCTCTGAAGCGCTGGGCGCCGGCCCGTCGGGGGCCGCCGCGGTGGGCGATGTGGCGCGGAGGGCCGCCAGAATGCGCTCGGCCGACCGCGGACTGAACCCGGGAAGGGCGGCGATCGCATCCGGCGCCGCCTCCCGCACTCCCTGCAGCGAACCGAACGCCGCCAGGAGCTGCCGCCGCTTGGCCTCGCCCACCCCGGGAATCCCGAGCAACGCCGACGTCACGGTCCGCGCGCGTCGCCGGGTCCGCTGAAAGGTAATCGCAAACCGGTGCGCCTCATCCCGCGCCTGTTGGAGCATCCGCAGCGCCGGCGACCGGCGCGGCAGGCGCAGCGATTCCGCGCGCCCCAACACGAACACCTCCTCGTCTCGCTTGGCCAGGCTGATGATCGGCATCTCGCCGAGCCCGAGCTCCACGAGCGCGTTGTGGGCCGCGCCCAGTTGGCCCTTGCCCCCGTCGATCACGACGAGGTCGGGGAACGGCTTCTCATCCTCCCGCCGGCGCGCGAAGTAGCGCCCCACGACCTCGTGCATCGACGCGAAGTCGTCGATCCCGTCCACCGTCTTCACCTTGAACTTGCGGTACTCCGCGCGGTGGGGACGCCCGTTCTGGAACCACACGCAGGAGGCCACCGTGTCCGTTCCCTGCGCGTGTGAGATGTCGAAGCACACCAGCGAGCGGGGCAGCTTCTGCAGCCCCAGTTGTCGCTGCAGCTCGTACACGGGATCGCCGGCCCGTTCCGTGGTCTCGTCGCCCTCCAGCAGCGACTCCTCCAGCAGGTGCCGGGCATTCTGTTCGGCCAGCGCCACCAACTCGCGTTTGGGGCCGCGCTGCGGGACCACCAGGCGCACCGGCAGCAGCGACTCGGCGGTGAGTTCGGGTTCGTCGCAGGCGAACGGAAGGAACAGCTCTCCGGCCTTCTCTTCGACCGGCAGATAGCCCCCCACCAGATACGCGGTCAGCACCGCCGCGTCGCGCTCCCCCTCGACGTGCTCCATGAACTGGTGCTCGCGCCCCAACAGCTTGCCGCCGCGGACGCGCAACAGCACCACGCAGGCGTCATCGCCGTCCCGCGCGAAGCCGATCACGTCGCGGTCCCCGCCCTCCACCTCGAGCACCACCGTCGGCTCCTCCATCTGTCCCAGGTGCTTGAGGGCGTCCCGGAGTTCGGCGGCGCGCTCGAAATCCAGGTCGGACGCGGCGGCGTCCATTCGCGCCCGCACCCGGCGAATCACCTCATCGGTGCGGCCGTCGAGGAAGACGAGCACTTCGTCGATCATCGCCCGATAGTCGGCCTGCGACTGCAGGTACACGCAGGGAGCCTTGCACCGCTTGATGTAGTAGTCGAGGCACGGCCGCTCCGGCATTTGACGGGGCATGTCGTAGTTGCACGACCGCACGGTGAAGATGCGCTTCACCACGTTCAGGGCGCGGCGCATGGCGCCGACTTCCGTATACGGGCCGAAGTAGCGCGCGCCGTCGTTGAGCAAGCGCCGCGTGACGAGCACGCGCGGGAACGGCTCCTGGACGCTCACCTTGACGTACGGGTACGATTTGTCGTCGCGCAGGACGACGTTGTACCGCGGGCGGTGCTCCTTGATCAGATTCGACTCGAGCACCAGGGCCGCCGTCTCGCTCGGCACCACGATCGTCTCGAGATCGGCGGCGTGCCGCATCATCACCCGGGTCTTCGGATTCTCCAGTTGTTCCGCGGCCAGGTAGCTGCGGACGCGCGACCGGAGCCGCTTCGCCTTGCCCACATAGAGCACGGCGCCCCCGGCCTCCTTCCACAGGTAGACGCCCGGGGATTCGGGAAGATTCCCGACCCGGTCCAGGACATGATTCGGCAGCGGCACAGGTGAATTATACCGTCCCCCGCCAGCCGCCGGAGGGCGTCAGCGGGAGCGCCGCAGACGCCGCGCGAATCCACCCAGAATGCCGTGCACCTCGGGAACCCGCAACAGCGCCGCGCCGCCAAGGTAGGCGCACCCGTAGACGGCGATCACCACGAGCCCCGCCGTCATCCGCCCCCAGCCCGCGATCGCGCGCTGCACCGCGACGGCCAGCCCGCCGCTCGCGACGGCCAGCGCCCAGAGCGTGACCACGAACCGCGCCGGCAGCCCGGTGTCGCCGATGCGGGCGTTCATCCGGGACCGCAGCAGCGCGAATTCCACCCACGCCGCCATCCCGGCCGACGCCGAGAGCCCCGCCACGCCCCAGTGCGCGTCGATCCCGAACGCGCGCGGCACGCCGAACGCGAACACCCCGCCGAGGACCGTCGTCAACGCCACCCGGAGCACGGCGAATCGCAACGGCGTGCGCGTGTCGCGCAGCGCGTAGTAGGTCGATGAGTAGAGCCGCCCGAGGGTGCCGGCGAGCAGCCCCACCGCCGACCCGCAGAGCACCGCCCACGTGTAGACCGCGTCGGTGGCCGTGAAATTCCCGTGCTCGAACACCACCCGCGTGAGCACGTCCCCGAGCATCAGGAAGGCCACGGCGGAGGGGACGACGAGAAACGCGATGCGCCGGAGCCCGGCGTTCAAGCGCGGCCGCAGCAGGGCGCCCGGCCTCGTGATCCCCGATCGTGGCCCGCGACATCTCCGGCAGTTCCGCCACCGAGATCGAACCGCCGAACAGGCTCACCGGAAGCACGTACAACGTGGTCGCGAATCCGAACACCGCCACCATGCCGGTGGGCAGAAAGCTCGTGAGAAACTGATCGATGTAGCTGCTGATCTGCACCACGCCGCGGCTCACGAACGCCGGGCCGAAGTTGCGCAGTACCTCGCGCACGTTCGCGCTCGTCGCGGCGATGGCCAATCGCAGCCCCGGCACGAGCCCACGGACCGCCGGCAACTGCACCGCGAACTGCAGAAAACTCCCGACGACCGACGCCCAGGCGAGTCGCTCGACGAGCAACGCCTTGTCCGGCACCCGGCCCCACCAGACCAGGGCGGCGATCAGGACCACGTTCCAGGCAATCGGCGCCGAATACGAGACCAGAAACCGGCGATGGCTGTTGAGCACGCCCAGGCACCACGCCGAGAGCACGAGCAGCCCCGCTCCGGGAAAGAGGATCCGCGTGAGTACGATCGTGAGTTCGCGGCGGGCACCGGTGAAGCCCGGGGCGATCAGGTAGATCAGCAGCGGCGCCGCGAGCACACCGATCAGCACGAACACCGCGATCGTCAGCCCGAGAATGGCGGCCACCGCGCCGGCGACCCGGTTCGCCTCGTCGTCCTCCCCGGCCCCCAGCAACCGGGCGTACACGGGGACGAACGCCGCCGACAGGGCGCCCTCGCCGAACAGGTTCTGCAGCACATTCGGAATCTTGAATGCCGCCGTCCAGGCGTCCGCCGCCAGATCGGCGCCCAGATACCGCGCGATGAGCGACTGACGCACCAGCCCGAGCACGCGCGACCCGAGGATCCCCGTGGCCACCAGGGCCGCCGCCGCACCGGTGTGTTGCCGCGGCGCCCGATGGTCTTCGGCGGCGCGCGCCGCGCGGATCAGGCGCCATCGGCGGCGCCCGTGACCAGCGCCGAGGCATGCCGGGCCGCCGCCGCGCGCATGGCCGCCACCAGCGGGTCGCCGAATCGCGCCAGGAACGGGATGAAATTCAGCGTTCGTTCCTGCCGGTGCCCGTTGGGCCAGAGCGCGGCGCGGGCCGCGTGGAGGTCGCGCAGGGCGTCGCTTCCCCGGCGCTTGGCCGCCGCCACGACCCGACGCTCCAGCCGGTCGACGCGGAATCCGAGCTGGCGCTCCGCGCCCTCCACCACCGCATCCCCGATCAGCGCCCCTTGTGGTGCTTCGCGATCGCGCGCCGCGAGGCGCGCCAGCCCGTCGGCGATGGCGGTCCTGAGATCGGCCAGCGCGCCCCGAACCGGCTCCGGTACGGCCGCGTGCGCGATGCTGCCGTTCGAGCGCTTCTGCATCGCGGAGGTCGTCGAGCCCGAGCCCCAACCGCGCCAGTGCGCGATCGACCCCGGGCTCGACGATGGTACACGACCATCGTGGCACGGCCACCGGCTGGGCGGCGCCCAGGGTCGCCGCCACGGCCGAGACCTGCGCGAAGTAGGCGAGTTCGCCCGGCCCCGCCACGTACGCGACGGTGGGCAGGATCGCCCGCTCGAGCACCGGCCGCAACAGGACGTTCGGGCTCAACGCATCGTCCGCCGCCGCCTTCGGCAATCGCGGCCGCCTCGCCCAGCGGCACACGGCGTTTGATCCCCTGCTCGAGCACGAAGACGGTCGACAACCCGGGGACGTCCGCGACCTGGGGCTGGTACTCGCGGGCCTGCAGCCACGCGTGCCGTGCATCGAGCGCCGCCGCGATCGTTCCGGCATGTTGCAGCGCCGACCGCAGCACCCCGGCCCCCGCCGACCGGACGGCGGGATGCGAGGAATCGAGCACGGCGATGCCCAGCGGCTCGAGCAACGCCCGCAACAGCCGGACGTACGCTCCGCCGACGGTTTCCGATGCGCCGTAGGCCTCGGCGGCGGCCGCGTACGCCCGCTCGTACGCCATCGAACCGCAGGCCGCGCGCAGCATCTCGAGCAGCGACGCCATGTCGCCCAGCGGCGCGTCCGCCATTGGCGTTCCGGCGGCCGGCGGCGGCGACGACTCGAGTAGCCGAACGGCCTCGCCCTCGACGACGTACGTGCGGCTGGCCTCGGCAAAGTCGGCGTCGTCGGTGGCCGCCCAGAACACCGGCGCCGTGGGCACCCCGGTGGCTCGCTCGAGTGCATCGGCGAGAGCCAGCGTGGAGAGCGCCTTGGACCAGGTGTAGATGGGGCCGCCGAACAACCCGGCCTGCTGCCCCGTGGTCACCACCGCTCCGCCGGCGCGGGCGGTGCGATCCAGGCGCTCGATGGACGCCGCCGTGCCCCCGAACGCATCGCGCAGGCGGTCGTACCAGCCACGCCCCGTGTCCATCGAAACCGCCCGTACCCGTTCCCTCCAGTCCGCCGCCGTACGCGGCGGCGCGGCGACCACGTCCGGGTCGAGCGCACCCCGCTGCACGGCCTGGGAGAGGGGCGACCCGCCGAGCGGTTCGGTAAGGATCCGGGGTTCGGTCATCGCCCCGTCACACCGGGTGCAGGAAGACGATCGGGACGCGTCGTGCAGGCGCACGACAACGGGAGCGCTGAGCGGCGGGCATGGACTCCAAGATAGCGGCTCGCCCCGGGTCGAGGCCACGCGGCGCGCGCCATCGGGGGGACGCGATCACTTGTGGTAGGGCTCGCCCCGAACGATGGTGCCGGCGCGGTAGATCTGTTCGGCGAGCACCAGACGCGCCATCTCGTGGGGCAGCGTCCAGGCGGCGAGTGCCAGCCGGTGCGCGGCCCGATCCCCGAGCGCCGGCGAGAGGCCGTAGGCCCCCCCGATCACGAAGGCCACGTCGCGCGCCCGCTCCCGCGCCGCCTGCAGGAAGCGGGCGAACGCCCGGGAGGACATCCCCTCGCCCCGCTCATCGCACACGACCAACTCCGCTCCTTCCACCCTGGCGGCCAACCGTTCGCCCTCACGGGCCCGTACGAGGTCCGGCGCCGCCGAGCGCGCCGACTCCTCGCGTACCTCGTGGACCACGAGCGGCCAGTAGCGGCCGGCCCGCTGCTCGTAGAAATCGATCGCCGCCGCCAGGGCCGCGTTCCGCGGACGCCCGACGGCGGCGATCATCACCTGCATGCGCGCGGGCGACGATGCACTAGGCGTACACGCCGCGCAACCGGTGGACGGTGGCCACGCGGCTGATCGACAGCATGTACGCCGCCGTCCGCATGTTCACCTTGTGCGTGGTCGACAGCCGCAACACCGCCGCGAAGCTGCTGCGCATGATGTCGTTGAGCCGTTCGTTCACGACGTCCTCGGTCCAGAAGTAGCCGCCGCGATCCTGCACCCACTCGAAGTAACTCACCGTCACGCCGCCGGCGTTCGCCAGGATGTCCGGAATCACGAATACGCCCTTCTCGTCGAGGATGGCGTCGGCATTGGCCGTCGTGGGACCGTTCGCGCCCTCGCAGATGATCTTGGCGCGAATCTTGTTGGCATTCTTGCTGGTAATCACGTTTTCCAGGGCCGCCGGCAGCAGCACGTCGACGTCCAGCGTCAGCAATTCGCCGTTCGCAATCGAATCGCCGCCGGTGAACCCTTCGAGCGACTTGTGCGTCTTCACATGCTCGATGGCCGCATCGACGTCGATTCCATTCTTGTTGTAGTAGGCGCCCGTGCGATCGCTGATCGCCTGGATCTTGCAGCCCTCGCGCGCCAGCAGGTGCGCTGCCACCGAGCCCACATTGCCGAATCCCTGGATCGCGACGGTCGTGCCCTTGATCGGCATGCCCAGATGCTTGAGCGCTTCCTTGGTGACGATCATGCACCCCCGCCCCGTGGCTTCGCGGCGGCCCAGCGATCCCCCCATCTCCACCGGCTTCCCGGTGACGACCGCCGTCACCGTGTGCCGCATGTGCATGGAGTAGGTGTCCATCACCCACGCCATCACGCGTTCGTTGGTGTTGACGTCGGGCGCCGGGACGTCCGAATCGGGGCCCAGCGTGTTCATGATGCCCGAGGTGTAGCGCCGGGTCAGACGCTCCAGCTCGCCGACGCTCATCTTGAGCGGATCGCAGATCACGCCGCCCTTGGCGCCGCCGAACGGCAGATTCACCACCGCGCACTTCCACGTCATCCACGCCGCCAGCGCCTTCACCTCTTCCAGCGTCACGTGCTCGTCGAAGCGAATGCCGCCCTTGGCCGGCCCGCGCGACGTGTTGTACAAAACGCGATAGCCCGTGTACACCTCGACCTCCCCACTGTCGAGCATCACGGGCACCGAGATGATGATCTGTTTTTCGGGATTGCGGAGAACCTTGTACAGGCCGGGTTCGAGGTCGAGCAGCTCCGCCGCTTGATCGAACCGCGACATCATCCCTTCGAACGGGTTCTCCTCGTCGAGGAATCGGTCCTTGTCGGGCCGGACGATCTTATGTGTTGGCAGTCTGAGGTCGGTTGCCATTGGACTCGGAATTGAACCGGCGTAGGTCAGCCGGCGGTTGGAGGGTTCGCAGCAACACCCGAAACGATTCGTTCCACAAGTGCATCGAGGTCTTCCGCTCCCTGTTCGGGCGTCACTCGTTGTGAAACATACCATAACGCCCCGGGGCCGGGCCACCGCGCGGCAATCTTCACGGCGTCTTTCAGCGTGCACACCACGTACCCAGACGCGCCGGCTCCACGGGCAACCGCGGCCAGCTCTGCGTCCGTGAACGCGTGGTGGTCGGGAAATGCTCGCAGCGCCACCAAGGCGCCCGCCTCGGCGAGCTGCGCCGCCACCAGCGTCGGTTCTCCCACACCGGTGATCAGGGTCACCGGACGCGCCTGAAGCGCCGACAGCGGGAGCGAGGCGTCGCCGGCCACCGAAATCAGCCCCTCGGGCCGGAGCGCGACCACCGCTCCCGCCCCGCCCGACACGGCGGTGGCCGCCGAGAGGACTTCCGCGGCCGCCTCCGGCCCGGCCGTCTTTCGCGTGACGAGGACGAACGTGGCCCGCCGCAGCGCGGCCACCGGCTCCCGGAAGGGCCCCGCCGGCAGCAGCCGGGCGTGCGCCAGTCCCCGCTCGGCCGCGATCAGCACGATGTCGACCACCCGGTCGGCCCGGCGGTGCTGAAAGGCGTCGTCCATCACCGCCACGTTCGCCCCCCGGGTCGATGCGTCGCGCACTCCGGCCACCCGGTCGGCATTCACCACCACCGGGATGCCGGGGTTGAGGCGCGCGTGGACCGCCGGCTCGTCCGCCCCGTAGCCGCGGAGCACGATGGCGGGGTGCGCGCCCCGAGCGGACAGCGTGCGGGCCAGCCACGCCGCCACCGGCGTCTTTCCGGTGCCGCCGACGGTCAGATTGCCCACCGAGACCGCCGGGATCGGCCCCCGGTGCACCCGGAGCAGACGACGGTCGTACAGCCCATTTCGCACACGGACCGCCGCTCCAAACGCCCTGGCGGCGGGCCAGAGGGCCATCCGGCCCGCCACGGCCAGAAAGCCCTTCCCGAACCAGATGCGGCCCACGAGCGACCGCATCATCGCCCCCCGGTTCCCACCCGGGTCGCCGCCGCCAGTGAGGCATCGAGGGCCGCCTGAAACCGCGGAGTCTCGTCGGGGAGCGCCCGCGGGGGCACGGCCGGCGCCCACATGAATGGCTCGTAGTTGATCGTGAGCCGGGCGAACGGCTTGGGCAACACGAACTGGTCCCAACTGTTCAGCCGCCAGGCGTGCGATGCGTGGATCCCCACGGGAACGATCGGGCAACCCGATCGCTGCGATATCAGCAGCGTGCCCGGGGCGAAGGTGTGATACGGCCCCTTGGGTCCGTCGGGGGTAATGGCGACGGAATACCCGGCCTGCAGCTCGCGAACGAGTCCGATCAGGGCCCGGTTCGCCCCCCGGGTGGTGGACCCGCGCACCGTCCGGAATCCCAGGAAGTGCGCCACCCGGGCGATGATCTCGCCGTCGCGATGCTCGCTGATCAGCACGCTGATGCTGCGGCCCCGGTGGCTCCACAACGCCGGCAGCAGCTCGCCGTGCCAGATGGCGTAGATCACCGGTGTCCCCGCCCGTCGCGCCTCGTCGAGTTCCGCGCGGTTCACGTAGCGCACCCGCCAGGTGCGCGCCAGCAGCCACACGATCCACGCCCCGACCCGCGCCGTCCACCGCGTGCGCCAATCGGCGCCGGGATCGATCATGCCGCCGGGCGATCCCCGCCCGCCATCCGTTCCGCCATCTCGGCTACGCGCGCGGCCGCCCCCGGGGTGCCGAGCGCGGCGCGAACCGCCGCCAGCCCGGCGAGCATCGCGTCCCGCGCCGGATCCCCGACCCGCAGCAGGGGCTCCAGCGCATCGGCCACGGGCCGGGGGCGCAACGCATCCTGGACGAACTCCGGGGCCACCTCGCGACCCGCCACCACGTTGACCAGACCGATGTGGGGAATCCGGACCAGCCGGCGGGCGAGCGCGTAGGTGATTCCGCTCGTGCGGTACGCCACCACCAGCGGGCATCCCGCCACGGCCGCCTCGAGCGTGGTCGTGCCGCTCTTGCACATCGCCGCGTCGGCGGCGCGCAGCACCGCGAACGAGGCCGAGTGGATCATGGGAAAGGGGCAGCGTGCGGGATCGAGGTCGACCGTCGGCGCCACACTCACCACCACCTGCAGGCGGGGGTCGCGGCGGCGCAGTTCATCGGCCACGCGGACGAATGCATCCAGATGGCGGAGAATCTCCTGCTCGCGACTGCCCGGGAACAGCGCCAGCACGGGCGCATCCTCAGCCAGGCCGAGCGTCCTCCGGGCGGCCGCCTTGTCCGGAAGCGCCGCCACCCGGTCGAGCAGCGGATGTCCGACGAACGTCGCGTCGATGCCGTGGTTGGCGAGCAGCTGTTGCTCGAACGGCAGGATGACGGCGGCCCGGGTCACCCACCGCGCCAACTTGTCCAACCGCCCGGCGCCCCAGGCCCACACCTGCGGCGTGATGTAGTAGAGCACGGGGACCCCGGCCTCAGCCGCGATCTTCGCGACCTTCATGTTGAACCCGGGGTAGTCGATGAGGATGACGAGCGCCACCCGTCCGCTGCGAATGCGCGCTTCGAGCTGGCGGAGCAGCGCCCAGTGCCGCGGCAGGTGCCGGAGCACCTCCACGAACCCCATCACCGCGAGTTGGTCGGCGTGCTCGAGCAGCGCCACGCCGGCCTCGCGCATCTGGTCGCCGCCGATCCCGACGAGGTCGAAGGGCGCGCCGCGGGCCGCCAGTTCCCGCGCCACGCCCGACGCGTGCAAATCGCCGGAGGCTTCTCCGGCAACGAACAACACTTCACGCACGCGGGACGACTCCGGCGCCCTTGAGCGCCGGCAGCGTTCGCTCGATCTCGCCGACGATGCGAAGCGCCACCGCCAGCGCCTCGCGCCCGTCTTCGCCGCTCACCATCACCGGCGTCTCGCCACGCACCGCCTGCAGGAAGCTGTCGAACTCCAGGCGCAACGGCTCTCCCTCCGGGGCCTCGACGGTCACCCGCTCGACGAAGGCCTCGACCGAAGCCGCGGCCTTGGCCAGCTCCGCGAGGTCGACATCGGTGCGCAGCCGGTAGAACTCGCCGGTCCCGGCCGCCAGATCGAGCGACAGGTACCCGCTCTTCTGGAAGATGCGGAGCTTCCGCGTGCGGTCCCGGGATACACGGCTCGCCGTGATGTTGGCCACCGCGCCCGACGCAAACTCCAGCCGGGCGTTCGCGATGTCCACGAACGGGGTCAGCACGGGGATGCCGACGGCGCTCAACCCCGACACCGGCCCACCCACCAACGTGCGCACGAGGTCGATGTCGTGGATCATCAGATCGAGCACCACCGCCACGTCGGAACCCCGCGGGTTGAACGGGGCCAGCCGATCGCTCTCGATGAACCGCGGCTCCTCCACGTAGGGAAGCGCGGCGCGAATGGCCCGGTTGAACCGCTCCACGTGTCCGGTCTGGATGAGCGCGCCGCTCTTTCCGGCCACCGCCACCAATTCATCGGCTTCGGCCAGCGTGGTCGTGATCGGCTTCTCGATGAGCACGTGCTTGCCGCTGGCGAGAGCGACCTTGGCCACCGCGAAGTGGGCCGGCGTCGGCACCACGATCGTCACCGCGTCGACGACGTCGAGCAGGGCCGTGACGCTGGGGAACGCCGGCACCCCCAACTCCTTGGTCACCCGCGTCGCCCGTTCGCCGCTCGCTTCGTAGAACCCCGCCAGGGACACGCCGGGCATGTCCCGGAGAATCCGGACGTGATGAAACCCGAGCGCGCCGGCGCCGATGACCCCCATGCGTACGCTTTTCACACCACCACTCCCCGATCGCTGTCGTCCAGAAACCGCAGAAAGGTCTCGACTTCCGGGTACTGCTGCAGTTCGCTCCGCGCCTTGGCGCGCGCCTGCGACAGGTTCAATTCCGATTTGAAGAACATCCGGTAGGCCCGTTTGAGTTCGCGAACCACGGCCTCCGGAAAGTTGTTGCGCTGCAACCCGACGCTGTTCAGCCCGTACAGCTTGATCGGGTTCCCCACCGCCTTCACGTACGGGGGGATGTCCTTGGCGATCCGGGAACAGCCGCCGATGAACGCATAGGCCCCGATCTTCACGAACTGGTGCGCGGCGCTCTGACCGGAGACGATCGCGCGGTCGTGGACGGTCACGTGCCCGGCAAACTGGACGTTGTTCCCCAGAATCACGTGGTTCCCGACGTGGCAATCGTGCGCCAGGTGCACGTACGACATCACGAAGCTCCCCTCGCCCACGGTCGTCTTGTACGACTGGCTGGTGCCGCGGTTGATCGTCACGTATTCGCGGATCACGGTGTCGGCCCCGATCTCCACGGTCGTGCGCTCCCCCTTGAACTTCAGGTCCTGCGGGTCGCCACCGAGGATCGATCCGATGCCCACTTTCACGCGCGGGGCCAGCGTGACGTGCCGCTCGAGCACGGTCCGCGCCGCCAACCGGCACCCGTCGCCGATCGTGCAGTCCTCGCCGACGATCGACCAGGGGCCGATCTCCACGTCGTCGCCGATCTTCGCGTCGGCCGCGATAATGGCGGACGGGTGTACGCGGGTCGTCATCGGTCGCGCACCATGGCGCCCATCGTCGCCTCGGCCACGATCTCGCCGTCGACCTTCGCCACCCCCGTCATCTTGCACATCGGGCCGCGGATCTGGACCATCTCCAACTCGAATCGCAGCTGGTCGCCGGGCCGCACCGGGCGGCGCCACTTGACGTGGTCGAGTGACGTGAAGTACACCACCTTGTTCTCGGGATCCGGCACCGCGCCCATGAGCAGCATCCCGCCCACCTGTGCCATCGCCTCGATGATCAGCACCCCCGGCATGATGGGATGGCCGGGGAAGTGCCCCTGAAAGAAGGGCTCGTTGATCGTCACGTTCTTCAGCCCCACGATCCGCTTCCGTGGCTCCATCTCCAGCACGCGGTCGACCAGCAGAAACGGATAGCGGTGCGGGAGCACCTTGATGATGTCGTCAATCTCGAGCACGGTGTTCTCCTTCTTCAGCGCCTCGCGCATCGCGCGCACGAACCGCACGGTTCCCCGGTGGCTGGGCTTCAGGGCCACCACGCGGGCGCGGACCCGCGCCCCCGCCAGCGTCAGATCTCCCACACAGTCCATCGCCTTGTGGCGCACGAATTCGTCCGGCCACCGCAAGGCGTTCTCCACCACCGACGACTCGTCGAGCACCAGCGCATTCTGCGTCGACGCGCCACGGATCAGCCCCATGGCGCGCAACGTCTCGACCTCGCGCGTGAACCCGAAGGTCCGCGCCCGGGCCAGCTCCGTCGTGAATACCTGCTCGTTCATGCCCGACGCCCAGCGCTGGCGGCCGATCAGCGGGTGCGGAAAGTCGATCGTTACGTCGAGTTCCAGATCGTCGGCGGGAAACGCCTCGTACACCGACTCTCCGTCCACCAGCCGCACCGGCTCCTGCAACTCCCAATACTGGGCGATCCCCGGCTGCGGCGCGATCCCCGCGCCCGTCAGCGCCTCCACGAACGACGACGCGCTGCCGTCCATGATCGGCGGCTCGGGGCCGCTCAGCTCGATGGTCAGATCGTCGATGCCGAGCGCCCCCACGGCCGCCAGCACGTGCTCCACCGTGTGCACCGACTCGGGATCCTCGCCGATCTGCGTTCGCCGGTCGGTGAGCACGGCGGTGTCGAGGGTGGCGCGGATCATCGGCCGTCCCGGGAGGTCGGTCCGCACGAAGGCGATGCCCTGGCCACTGGGCGCCGGCTGAAAGGTCAGGCAGCACGCCACGCCGAGATGCAGCCCCACTCCCTCCACCGACTGCGGGCGGGCGATCGTCCGCCGTCTCATGCCTCACCGTCCGACCGGGCCAGCAGGCGCTCCAGGCGCCGCATCAGCCCCGCCAGCTTGAACAGGGCAGCCTGCGCGCGGAGCGCCTCCTTGTGCGGCCGGGCCGGATACCCCGACCAGGTCTCCCCCGCCGGGATGTCGCCGAACACGCCGGCCTGCGCTGCCAGCGTCGCGCCCTTCCCGATCGTGTGGTGCCCCGAAACGCCCACCTGGCCGGCCAGGATACAGCCGTCCTCGATGCGCACGCTGCCCGCGACACCTACCTGGGACATCAGCAGGCAGAGCCGCCCGATCCGGACGTTGTGGGCGACCTGCACGAGGTTGTCGATCTTGGTGCCCGCCCCCACGATGGTGTCGTCGATGCTGCCGCGATCGATGGTGGAATTGGCGCCGATCTCCACGTCGTCCTCGAGAATGCAGCCCCCCACGTGCGGGATCTTCTCGTGGCGCCCGCCCCGGAACACGTAGCCGAAGCCGTCCGACCCGATCCGGGCGCCGGCGTGCACGATCACGCGCCTCCCCAACCGGGCGCCCGCATACACCGTGACCCCCGGATACAGATGGACATCGTCACCCAGCACGGTGCCCGCTCCCACCACCGCCGTCGCGTCGAGCGTGACGCGGTCGCCGATCACGGCGCCATCCCCGATCACCACGTGCGGGCCGATGCTCGGTGCCTCGCCCAGTTCCACACCGCGCCCGATCACCGCGCTCGGGTGGATTCCCGGCGTTCGCTCCGGTAGCCGGTAGAAGCGCGGAATCAGCGACAGCAGCGCGTCGTGGGGGTTCGCGACGACGATCCGGGCGGCTGCCGTCGACGGCAGGGACGCCGTCTGCGGCGACACGAGAATCACGCCCGCCGCCGACCCGGCCATCAGCGCTCCGTACTTCGGGGAGCCGCAGAAGCTCAACTGGCCGGGGCCGGCCCGGTCGAGTGGCGCGATGGCGCCGACTGCGGTGTCCCCCCGCCCGACCACTTCGCCGCCCAACTCCCGGGCGATAGCATCGGCGGTGAGAGCGAGTCCGCCCTCACCGCCGCTGTCGTGCGATCTCCGTTCGCTGGTCACGCGCGATCGCCGTTATTGCTGCTTCTTGACCGCGGGCTTCGCGGTGGAATCCTTCATCTTGTCGGCCTCGATCTTGAGCCGCGCCACCACCTTGTCGGTGATGTCGAGATTCTTGTCGCCGGCCACCACCGCCTGCGAGTCGAGAATCACGGCATATCCGTTCTCGTCGCGGACCTTATCGAGCATGTCCTTCACCGACTGCATCACGGGCGCCATCAGCGCGTTCTGCCGATCCTGGGCCTGCTGGTTCAGCGCCTGTTGCCGCTGGGCGAACGCCTGTTGCTTGGTCTGGATGGCCTTCTGCCGGGCCTGCTTCGCGGCATCGGTCAACCCGGGTTCGGCCTTCTGGTAGTCGGTGATCATCGTCTGGATGTCGTCGCTCATCTTGCTGAGTTCGTCGCTCCACGCCGTCGACTCCTTCTTGTACGTCGACTCCGCGGCGGCGCGGCCGGGCGCGACGTCCAGCAGCGCCTGTGTGTTCACGTAGACGATTTTGGGGGATGTCGCCTGCTGAGCACGCGCCGGCATGGCCAACAGGGCCAGCCCGGCGGTGGCGACGAACGCTGCTCGAACGCTGAAATTCATGGGAGCTCCGATTAGTAGAACTGTCCGAACTTGAAATGCACTTTCCACTGGGGCGCCTTTCGCCCCTGCGCATCCACTCGATCCAGGCCGTACCCGAGATCGATGCCCAACGGCCCCAGTGGCGTCACCACCGCGGCCCCGAACCCGACGCCGCGGAACAACCGCGTGGGATTGAAGTCCGCCGGCCGCGCATAAACATTGCCCGCGTCGTAGAACGCGTCCACATAGACCTGCGAATTCACCCGCAGCCCCAGTTCCGCCGTGGCACGGAAGAAGGCATTGCCGAACGACTGCCGCTGCGCCGAATACTGGCTGGTCTGCGGCAGATAGCCTTGCGGCGTGATCGAGAATTCGTCGTAGCCGCGCAGCGGTTCGCCATACTGCACGCCACCCATCGCGAACGACTGCGAGACGAAGAACGGCCCCGGATCCCCGAACAGCGCGCCCCCCTTGGTCGTCAGCCCGGCTACGAAGATCATCGGCGCCCCGCCGACGGCATCGCCGCCGATCTGGCCGAGCGTCGCATAGGAACGCATCTCGCCGGTGACACGTTGATACGACGCCGTCCCGCCGAGCGGGCCGCCGTTGAACTGCACCTCGATGGACTGGTGAACCCCGGCCGTCGGGAAGGGCATCAGCACTCGCGTGTCCCGGTCCAGACTCACCCCGACCGTCGACCGGAAACAGCTCTTGGCGTTCCCGTTCGCGTCGGTGCATTGGCCGATCGTCCCCACCAGGCCGTCACTCCCATACCGCACCGACTCCCCGCCGTAGTTCACGAACAACCGCGTGTAGCGCGAACCGAAGACGGGGAGCCCGAACTGGATCTGCCCGCCCGTGGTCGTGCTCTGGCCGATGTTCTGGATCGTGAACCGCGACTGGGAATGGTACCCCGTGATCGATCCCGAGTACCGCGATTCCCGAATCGACGGATCCGTGTACGAGGCGCTGAAATCGTTGATGTACTGGCCCTTCTGCCACTGGACCGATCCCTTCTTGCACATGCCGAACAGGTTCGGCTGGTCGAACCCGATGAAGCCGCCGAGCCCCGTACCCTGCCCCACCGACGCCCCGAAGTTGATGTTGCCGGTCCGCTTCTCCTTCACCTGGAAGGTGATGTTCACATCACCCTGGTCGTTGGCCGGCTGCACCTGCGGCTCCGGCATCGGCGTCTCGAAGAACCCGAGATTCGCGATGTTCTGGTAGCTCTGGACCAGACGGTCCTTGTTGAACACGTCCCCCGGCACGACGACGATCTGCCGCCGGATACAGGTCTCGCTGGTGACGTCGTTGCCGATGATGTTCACGCGGTTGATGATCGCCGGCGTGCCTTCGCTGATCTCCCAGCGCAGGTTCACCGTCGGCACCGAGTCGCTCGAGATCGTCCGTTCCACCACCGGATTCACCTGGGCGTAGATGTACCCCTGGTTGGCGTACGCGTCCTGCACCTTGCCCGTCGCGTCCTGCCATTCCGAGCGGTTGAAAATCGTCTGGTCGGGCTCCACGCCCAGATGGACCATCGATTTCACCGCCTGCAGCAGGGTCTTCGAGTGGGGCTGGAAGGGGTACATCTGCTGGATGTCCTGGCTCGAGAACTGCCGGCTCCCCTCCACCGAGAAGTCGCCCACGTGGTACTGGGGCCCCTCCTTCACCTGCAGTTCGACCATCGCCTTGCCGGCCGCCCGGTCGAGCACCGTGGTATCGTGGACGACCTGCATGTCGATGAACCCGCGGTCGCCGTAGAGCCCGGGCACCCGTTCGGTGATGTCACCGGCCAGCTTCCCGTTGTCGAGCTCGCCCTTGTGCCAGAAGAAGAACCCCTCCGGCTTGGTGTCCATCGCCCCGACCACGGACTTCGCGCTCAGCGCCTTGTTGCCCTCGATCCTGATCCCGGAGACGGCGGTCCGGCGCCCCTCGTCGACCTTGAACATCAGCCGCGCCGACGTGCTGTCCACGAACGTGGTCTCGGCGCGCACCTGCGCGAACGCGTACCCCTTGGTCTCGTAGAGCGAATCGATCTTCACGATCGACCGCGTCACCTGCGCCGGGTCGATCGGGCGGCCGATGAGCAGGTCGACCTGGTCCCGCACGTCCCCCGGCGAGACCTTGTCGGGGCCCGTGACGTCCACGTCCACGAGCATCGGCCGCTCCTTCACCACGAACACCAGCATCGACTTGTTGTCCGGCAGGGGTTCGCACACCGCCCGCACGTCGTCGAACTGCAGGGTGGCGTAGAGTGCCTTGATCGCGCGCTGCAGGGTGCGGTAGTTCAGGGCCTGGCCCGCGCTCAGCCCCGCGTCGTCGCGCAGGATGCCGGCGCCGAGCCGCGTGTTCCCGCGGAAGTCGATCGAATCCGGCTTGGTACACGGCCCCACGACACCGGCGTCCTGGGCCGTAGCCGCGGACGCCGTCGCCACGAGAGCGAGGAACGCAGAGAAAACCAGTCTTCGCATGGAGACCCTAAATATACGCAATGCGGCCGGCCGAGCCCGCATCGGGCTGGGCCGGCCGACGGCTGGTGGACTACGCCTTGGTGGTCCCCGTCAGCACGCGGAAATCGAGCTTCGTGCCGTCCGGGGAGACGTCCACTTCCAACTCCTCTCCCTTCGAAAATTCGCCAATGAGGATCTTCTCCGAGAGCGGATCCTCGATGTACCGCTGGATGGCGCGCTTGAGGGGTCGGGCGCCGTACGCTTCGTCGTACCCGTGGGACACCAGGAAGTCCGTCGCGGCGTCGGTGAGCGTGAGGGTGAGTTCCTCCTCGCTCAGCCGCTTCCGAACGTCCTTGAGCATGATCTGCACGATCTGCGCAATGTGGGTCCGATCGAGCGGGTGGAACACGATCACATCGTCCAACCGGTTCAGGAATTCGGGATTGAACACGACCTTCAACTCGTCGCGGACCCGGTCCGCGATCCGTTCGAAGTTCGACTGCCCTTCGCCCGTCGAGAAGCCGAGCCCGGCCCCCTTGGTGATGTCGCGGGCGCCGACGTTTGAGGTCATGATCACCACCGTGTTCTTGAAGTCGATGACCCGGCCGTAATTGTCCGTGAGATGGCCCTCATCGAGGACCTGGAGAAGGATGTTGAAGACATCCGGATGCGCCTTCTCGATCTCGTCGAGCAGGATCACGCTGTACGGCTTCCGCCGCACGGCCTTGGTCAACGTCCCCGAATCCTCGTAGCCCACGTATCCCGGCGGGGCGCCGATGAGCCGCGACACGGAAAACTTCTCCATGTACTCGCTCATGTCCACGCGGATCAGCGCCTGCGTATCGGCGAACAGGAACTTGGCGATGGCCCGGGCCAGTTCGGTCTTCCCGACGCCGGTGGGCCCGCAGAAGACGAACGACCCGATCGGACGGTTCGGGTCCTTGAGCCCCGCCCGCCCCCGGCGGATCGACCGCGACAAGGCCCTGATCGCCTCGTCCTGCCCGATCACGGACTCGTGCAGTTCGTCCTCCATCCGCAGCAGCCGGGTGGTCTCGGCCTCCTGCAGCCGCGTTACCGGGATCCCGGTCCACCGGCTCACGATGAAGGCGATCTCCTCCTCGCCGAGCACGGGCCGGTGCGACTGGCGCCGCTTTTCCCACTCCTCCTGCTTCTGCCGGATGTCGCCCTGCAGTTCGCGCTCCGAGTCGCGCAGCGCCGCGGCCCGCTCGAAGTTCTGGTCCCGCACGGCCGCTTCCTTGTCGCCGCTCACCTTCTCCAGCGACGTCTTCAGCTCCGCGACCTCCGGCGGCGGCGCCTGCGCCGCCAGCCGGGCGCGTGCCCCGGCCTCGTCGATCACGTCGATCGCCTTGTCGGGGAGGAACCGGTCGGTGATGTACCGCTCCGAGAGCCGCGCCGCCGAGACGAGCGTCGTGTCGGGGATCGTGACGTGGTGATGGTCCTCGTACTTTTGCCGGAGTCCCTTCAGGATCTCGATCGTCTCGTCCACCGTGGGCGGATCGACGATCACCGTCTGGAACCGGCGCTCGAGCGCCCCGTCCTTTTCGATGTACTTCCGGTACTCGTTGAGGGTCGACGCGCCGACGCACTGCAATTCGCCGCGGGCCAGCGCCGGCTTGAGCATGTTGCTGGCGTCGATGGCCCCTTCGGCCGCGCCCGCGCCCACCAGCGTGTGCAGTTCGTCGATGAACAGGATCACGTTCTTGTTCTGCGCGATCTCGTTCATCACGGCCTTCAGGCGTTCCTCGAACTGGCCGCGGTACTTCGTGCCCGCGATCACGGCCGCCATGTCGAGCGACAGCACCCGGTTGTCCCGGAGCGATTCCGGGCACTCGCTGTTCGCGATCAACTGCGCCAGCCCTTCCACGATCGCGGTCTTGCCGACGCCCGGTTCGCCGATGAGTACCGGATTGTTCTTCTTGCGGCGCGTCAGGACTTCCATCACCCGCTGGATTTCCTTGCCGCGGCCGATCGTCGGATCGAGCTGACCCTCCGCGGCGAGTTGCGTGAGATCGCGGCAGAAGTGGTCGAGGGCCGGCGTCTTGGACTTCTTGTCGCCCTTCGGGGTCGCTGCCGGCGGCTGCTGCCCGGTGGTCTGCGTCGCCGTGCCGGCCTGGACGTCCGTGCCCAGAATGCGCAGCGTCTCGGCGCGCGCGGCCTCGAGGCTCACGCCCGCTTCCGTGAGCACCTGCGCCGCGATCCCCTTCTCCTCGCGCAGCAGGCCCAGCAGCAGGTGCTCCGTGCCGACGTAGCTGTGGTTCAGTTCGCGGGCCTCGGCCATCGCGAGTTCGAGCACCTTCTTGGCGCGCGACGTGTACGGCAGGTCCGGGGCCGTGGCCTGCACGGCCTTCCCCTTGCGCACCGTCTCTTCGATCTTCTGCTGAACCTCGTCCAGTTCGACGTTGAGATTCTGCAGCACCGTGGCCGCCACGCCCTCGCCCTCACGAATCAGCCCGAGCAGGATGTGCTCGGTGCCCACGTATTCGTGGTGGAGACGCGCGGCTTCCTCGCGTGCCATCGCGAGGACTTTCCTGACCCGCTCGGTGAAGTTGTAGCCGTTCATCGTACCCTCGAGGTCGGCGAATAGCGCACTATCCCACCGATCCGGCTTCCGTTTCGAGCGCGTTCCGCACGTACCGCGCGCGCGCCTGACACGTCTCGCTCTCGCTGAGCGGCCGGCCCTCGGCGTACGCCAGGTGTGCGGCTTGGGAGAAGATCAGGAGCTTGTTGAGCGTGTATACACTGAGCCCGCGGATCAGTTTCAGCCCCACCGCCAGCCGCACCCCACTGAGGAAGTTCATCGCCTCCTCGAACGTCAGGTTGCGAGCGTAGCGCAGGGTGCCAAACGCGCGCCACAGTTTGTCCTCAATAATATAACCGGCGTCCCGCCACAGCACACGCCTGGCCTCCTCCTCGCGCTCCACCACATGCCCCACCACACGGAGCAGTTGGTCGAGCAATTCCTCCTCCGAACGGCCGAGCGTGGTCTGGTTCGAAATCTGAAAGAAGTTCCCCACCACCTCGCTCCCTTCCCCGTACAGCCCGCGGTAGGTCAGCCCCATCTGCTGCAGCCCCGCCAGGACCTTCCCGATCTCCTTCGTCAGCACCAGCCCGGGCAGGTGAATCAGCACCGAGGCCCGCATCCCCGTGCCGACGTTGGTCGGACACGCCGTCAGAAAGCCGAATTCCCGGTGGTACGCAAACGGCAGCCGGGAGCCCAGTTCCCGCTCCAACTCGTGGATCTGGGTGAACGTTTCCGGCAGCGCAAACCCCGATCGCATCGCCTGCAACCGGAGATGGTCCTCCTCGTTGACCATCAGGCTCGTCTGGTCCCCGACCACTACCGCCGCCCCGCTCAGTAGCGGATGGGGCTCGTCCAACCCCGCCAGCTCTTTGCTGACGAGGTGGCGCTCGTGCAGCAACAGCCGGTCCAGGGCCGCCATCTGGTCCACCCGCAGCAACTGGCTCCCCCGCAGCGACCCGATCTCCTGCACCGCGGCCTCGACCTGGGACAGCACCCGCAGGCGCTCCCCGTCGCGCGCCCGCCCCGTGAACGCGAACCCGTCCAGGTTCCGCGCCAGCCGCACCCGGGTGGAGAGCACCACATCCGCGTGTTTACCGGACGCGTCCAGCCACCCCACGCCGCCGTCGGGAAGCAGGCTGAGGTCGATCATTCCAGCACCCGAATCCGGTCCCGAAGGTCGGCCGCCAGCTCGAACTGCTCGGTCTCGATGGCCCGCCGCAGGCGCTCTCGCAGTTCCGCCAGTTTCGCCGTCCGTTCCACGGCTTCCGACTGCGGCACCTGATAGCTCTCCCCCACGTGCTGGGAACTGCCGTGGAGGCGCCGCAACAGCCCCCGCATGCTCCCCTCGAAGGTCACATAGCAGCGCGGGCACCCCCACCGGCCGGTCGCCCGGAAATCGGCCATCGTCGACCCGCAGAACTCGCACCGCTCCTCGGGATCGCCCGCCGGCAGCATCTGGGCCTGGACCGCGTGCAGCAGTTCCCCCAGGGGGTGTTTCACCTCCGCCACGGTCGTCTCCACGCCACGCTCGGCCGCACACTGCTCGCACAGGTGGATCTGGGCCACCGTGTTGTTCTCGATCTGGGTCAGGTGGACCACGGCGTCGCGCTCGTGACAGTTGTCGCAGAGCATCAGGCGAGCACCTGCTGGAGGTCCGTCGGAGCGAGCGTTCCGTCCTCGAGCAGCAGGACGCGATCGGCCCGCGACGCCAGCGACCGGCTGTGGGTCACCACCACCATCGCGATCGACAGGTCCCGGGCCAGGGTCGAGAGCAGATCGTGCAGCCGCTCGCTGTTGGCGTGGTCGAGGTTGCCCGACGGCTCGTCGGCCAGGAGCAGCGCCGGCGCCATCGCCAGCGCCCGTGCGACCGCCGTCCGTTGCTGCTCCCCGCCCGACAGTGCCGATGGCCGGTGATGCATGCGTTCGGCCAGGCCGACCCGTCCCAGCAGGTCGGTCGCCCGCGCCCGGGCCTCCGACGCCGGCCGTCCGTTTATCCGGAGCGGCATCATGACGTTCTCGAGCGCGCTGAACTCCCGCAGCAGGTGGTGGAACTGGAAGACGAACCCGATGCTGCGGTTCCGGAGCTGCGATGCCGCGTCGTCGTCGAGGCCCGACAGCACATGGCCCTCGATGCGGACGCTGCCCCGCGTCGGCGTATCGAGCGCGCCCAGCAGGTGGAGGAGCGTACTCTTGCCGGCCCCGCTGGCCCCGACGATGGCCACGATCTCCCCGCGGGCGACCTCCAGACGGACCCCGTCCAGCACGGTGAGCAGTCCGCCGTCACCGCCGGTGTACGTCTTGGACAGGTCGATCGCTTCGAGAACCATCATTCGTGCCGAATCGCTTCGACGGGATAGAGCTTGGCCGCCTGCGTGGCCGGATAGAGCGTCGCGAGCGCGGCGATCACCAGACTCGCCAGCACGATCAGCGCGACGTCCGTCACGTGGGTCGTCACCGGCAGGTGGTCAATGAAATATATCTGCGGATCCAGCGGGATCAGCCGCCAGTGGTCGACGGCGATTCCGATCCCCAGGCCAAGCACGAGTCCGAGGCCCGTGCCGACGACGCCGATCACCACGCCCTGCGCGAAGAAGATACGGCGGATCGACCGGGCCGGCATTCCCATCGCCCGCAGAATCCCGATCTCCCGCGTCTTGTCCGAGACCACCATCGTCAGGGTGCTGACGATGTTGAACGCCGCCACGAGCACGATCAGCAGCAGCACCACCGCCATGCCGAGCTTCTCGAGTTTGAGCGCCTGGAAGAGCGAAGAATTCTGCTGCTGCCAGTCTTCCGTCCGGTACGGAAACCCGAGGGTGTCGGCCAGGGCCGACGCTACGAGCGGCGCCGCCCACAGGTCGCGCGTCTTCACCTCGAGCCCCGTCACGTCGTGGCCGAGTTGGGCGATCCGCTGGGCCGTCCGGACCGACGTGAAGACGTACGCGTCGTCGTATTCGTACATGCCGCTCGAAAAGATCCCCGTCACCGGCAGCCGCTCCACGTGCGGCTCCACATTGCCCGTCACCGGGTTGATGGCCCGCCCGCCAAGCGTGAACAGGGTCACCGTGTCGATGCCGGGCCGCACGTCGAGCCGCTGGGCCAGCTTGTCGCCCAGCACGATGCCGTCGTCGCCGCCGTCCGGCGTCCGAAACGAGAAGTCGCCGGCCGTGGCCGTGGACCGGATCGCGGTCACCGGCACGCCGCCGGGGCGTTCGGGGTCGATCCCCATGACCATCACGCCGTCGGTGTACTGGTGCCCGCCGGTGATGATCGCCCGCACGAGCACGAACGGCGCGGCGGCCACCACGCCGGGTTGCCGCCGCACGATGGGAAGGACGGTGTCGGGACGCGACATGGTCAGATCGTCGCCGTACGTGAGCACGCGCAGATCCGGACTCCCGAGCAGAATCTTGTTCCGCAGGTCGGTCTGCATTCCCGTCATCACGCCGTTGATGAGGATCAGCGCGCCGACCCCGATGATCACGCCGCCCATGGCGATCACGCTGATCAGCGACAGGAGCCGCGATCCCCGCCGGCTGCGCAGGTACCGCCAGGCGATCGCAAACTCGAGGCGCGTCATTCGGGGCGCATCGTGGGAAAGAGAATCGCGTCGCGGATATTCGCCGTATCGGTCAGGTACATGAACAGCCGGTCGATCCCGATGCCCACGCCCCCCATCGGCGGCATCCCGTACTCCATGGCCCGCAGGTAGTCCTCGTCTACGGCCGAGGCCTCGTCGTCGCCCGCCGCCCGCAGGCGCGCCTGGGCCTCGAAGCGCGACCGCTGGTCGATGGGATCGTTGAGCTCGCTGAACGCGTTGGCCAGCTCCCGGCCCGCGGCAAAGAGCTCGAACCGCTCGGTGAGCGCGGGATTGCCTCGTTTCGGCTTCGCCAGCGGCGAGAGTTCGCGCGGGTAGTCCAGCACGAAGGTCGGCGCCACGATCTTCGATTCCACGAGCGCCTGGAACAGTTCGTCGAGCACCTTCGGCCGGCTCAACTCGTCCACGCGCTCCACGCCATGCCGCCGCCCCTCCTCACGCAGTTCGGCGTCCGTCGCCGTCATCGCGTCGCGGCCGAGCGCGGCGTTCAGCGTAGGCAGCCATTCCACCCGGGGAAAGGGCGGCGCCAGCTCCGGCACGCGACCGGCGAACGCCGGCCCCTCGGCCACGGCGCGGGCCGCTTCGGTCACCAGCGCCTCGACCAGATCCATCATGTCGCCGTAGTCGCCGTATGCCTGGTAGAACTCCAGCATCGTGAACTCCGGATTGTGCGTCCGGTCGATGCCTTCATTCCGGAAGTCGTGTCCGATCTCGTACACGCGGTCCAACCCGCCGACGACCAGCCGCTTGAGGTAGAGTTCGTCGGCGATCCGCAGGAAGAGCGGCATGTCGAGAGCGTTGTGGTGCGTGGTGAACGGCTTCGCGGCCGCGCCCCCGTACAGCGGCTGCAGCACCGGCGTCTCCACCTCGAGGAAGTCGCGGCCGTCGAGAAACGCCCGGATCGCCCGCACCATCCGCGTTCGCGCCTCGAACAGCGCCCGCACCTCCGGATGCACCGCCAGATCGGCGTAGCGCTGGCGATACCGCTGCTCCGGATCGGCGAACCCCGAGTGGCGGACCACTTGTCCGTCCACCGTTTCCTCCTTGCCGAAGGGCAGCGGACGCAGCGACTTGGCGAGCATCTCCACGCCCTCCACGCGCACCGTGACTTCGCCGGTTCGCGTCCGGAAGAGCGGCCCCTCGACGCCGATCACGTCACCGATGTCGTAGAGGTCGAGGGCGCCGTACGCGTCGTCGCCCAGAACGTCCTTCTTGAAGTACAGCTGAATGCGCCCCGGCCCGTCCGCGAGGTGGGCGAAGGTCGTCTTGCCGTGCGCGCGCCAGGCCACGAGCCGCCCGGCGATACGCACGACGGGGCCCTCGTCGGTCCCCTCCGGAAGCAGCGCCGCGGCCTCGCCCGCGCGGTGGGTCCACGCGAATCGATACGCGTACGGCGCGATCCCGCGTGCCTCGAGCTCGGCGAGCTTCTCGCGGCGCGCCCGCTGGACGAAGTTGATCTCGTCGCTCATGCGGCCGTCCCCGCACCCGTGAGATAGGCTTCGATGAATGGATCGATGCCCCCGTCCATCACCTTCTGCACATCGGGGATCTTCAGTTCCGTGCGGTGATCGTTGACCATCGTATAGGGTTGGAAGACGTAGCTGCGAATCTGGCTGCCGAACGTCACGTCCGCCTTCGTGGCGTCGAGCTCGGCCTTCTTGCGGGCCTGCTTCTCCGCCTCGAGCTGGTAGAGGCGGTTCTTGAGCATCTTGAGCGCCGTCTGCCGGTTCTTGTGCTGCGAGCGCTCCTGCTGCGACGACACCACGATCCCGCTGGGCACGTGGGTGAGGCGAACCGCCGAACTCGTCTTGTTGACGTGCTGCCCGCCGGCGCCGGAGGCGCGGAAGACGTCCATCTTCAGGTCTTCCTCACGGATCTCGATGTTGATCGTGTCGTCGACCACGGGATACACGAACACCGAAGCAAAACTCGTGTGGCGCCTGGCCTGCGCGTCGAACGGCGAGATCCGCACGAGCCGGTGCACGCCCGTCTCGCTCTTCAGGAAGCCGTAGGCGTACTCTCCCGTGATCTCCAGCACGGCGCCCTTGATTCCCGCCTCCTCGCCCTCGCTCATGTCGAGAATGGCCACCGAATACCCGCGGCGTTCGGCCCACCGGGTGTACATCCGCATGAGCATCTCGGCCCAGTCCTGGGCCTCGGTTCCCCCGGCGCCGGCGCTGATCTCCACCTGGGCCGCCCGGAAGTCGTCGGGACCCGAGAGCAGCGACCGCAGACGGAAGGCTTCGAGATCGGGACGAAGGCCGGCGATGTCGCGGTCGAGCTCGGCCGTCATCTCGGCGTCGGGTTCGGCTTCCAGGAGCTCGGCCAGCTCGCGGGCGCTGGCCACGCGGGCGGTCAGCGACGTGAACGGTTCCACCCACCCCCGGAGCGTCTTCACCTGCTGCACGACGTCCTGCGCCTGCTCCTGGTTGTTCCAGAACGCCCCGTCGGCCATGCGCGCTTCGAACGCGGCTAGCGTCTCCCGCTTGCCGTCGATGTCAAAGATACCTCCGCATCTCGGACAGACGGTCCGCGTATCCGCGCAGCGCCTTCATCCGCTCACTCTCGGCCATCGCTGTCTCCAGTAAGACACGAGCCGTCCACCCTGTCGCGGACGGCTCGGCACACTCCAACCTCGCCGCGTAAGATAGCCGCCGCCGCGCCCCCGCTCTACCCCAGATACGGGCCGGCGAACAGCTTCTGGCCATTCGCGAGAATGTCGTTCAACGCGTCGGTGAAATGCGTCGTCGACTCCGCGAACTCCGACCCGACCTGATCGATGAATTCCTCGTAGCTCTTCTTGATCTCCTCGCGGAAGAGCTGCTTCAGCGTCCCGTCGCGCAACCCCTCGTCGCGCTTCTGCGGAAAGTAGACGATGAGGTCAGACACCAGCGCCCGGGCCAGCCGCTTGGCCTTGGCGTTCGGATCGTTGGCCAGGAACGGATTGATCGGCGTCCGGCGCGGCGCGTCGGCATCCGGGGAGGGCACCGGCGTGCTCGCGCGCGGCGGCGTCTCCCGTCGGGGTGCCGGCGGTGGCGGAGGTGGCGGCGCGGCCGGTGGAATCGATACCGGGGCGCGCGGCGACGGCGGGGCCGGCCGCCCCGGGGGCGTCGAGGCACGAGGGCTCCCGCCGCTGATGCGCGGGCCGCGCGGGCCGGCGAACGGCGCCACGCTCCGTCGAAGGCCTGGAGGGGGCGTCGCCGGGCCCCCGCCCCCGCTGCGCGGCGAGGCCGGGCCTCCGGTGGGCGGTGCCGCGCGGGGCGGCGTGGTCCCCGCAACCGGGGGCACGGGCGGTGCCGCTGGTGTGGGAGGGGCGGGGGGCGCCGGGCGCGGCGGGGTCGGAGGCGGCGAGGCGGGCCGCGGCGCTGAGGTCGCGGCGTGCGGCCGGGGCGGCGTCGGACGGGGCCCCGGCGCCTCGGCGGGGACCGGAGTCTGTCGGGGCACGGGCGGACGTCCACCGGGTGTCGATTGCGACGCAGAGGGGGACGCCGCTGGGGGGGCCGCGCGGAATGCCGCGGTCGATCCCGAACGGGGCCCTGCGGACGCCGCGGCCTCGGCGGCGGGCGCCACGGCGGGTCCCCCAACGGGAATCACCCCGCCACAGACGGAGCAGCGGGCCCGCACGGCGGTCTCCGGAATCTTCGCCGGGTCGATGCGGAATACGGATCGGCACTCAGGACATGCGACGTTCACTTCTCCTCCGTCCCTCCGGATGCGCCGGCCTGCTCCACGTCCACCTCTTGCAGCGCCGATTCGTCAGTGCGCCGGTCCACGGTGTACACCGAGCCCGGCAGGGTTTTCGCGTAACTCTTCATTTCGGTGGCCAGCTCACTCATCTGGGCCGCATGGGCGAAGGTCCGGCGCTCGTTCGTCACCACGCCGATGGACACCGTCATCAACGGTACCCGGTGGAGCTGTCCGCGGCGATCCTTGCCGAAGAAATAGCCGGCCCGCCGGTCCTGTTCCGAATACTGATACGGAATCAGGATGTCGAACACCGAGACGATTTCCGAGCAGACCTCGGGCACCGCGTCGAGCGGAATCACGAAGATGAAGTCATCGCCGCCGATGTGCCCCACGAACCCGTCGTCGTGGCACAGCCCCTTGACCACATCGTGGAGCACCTTGGCCAGGATGCGAATGCACCGGTCGCCGTCGTAGTAGGAGTAGCGGTCGTTGAATTCCTTGAAGTGATCGAGGTCGGCATAGCACATCGCGAACGGCGCCGTGGCCTGCAGGCGCCGGGACACGTCGGCTTCGATCTCCACGGCGCCCGGGAGGCGGGTGGAAGGATGGACGACCAGATCGCGATCCGACCGGCGCAGCATGGCGTCGAGCCGGACGCTCGCTTCCTCGGGTGCCAGGGCATGGCGGATCACTTCGTCGGCGCCGGCGGCGAACGCCTCGCCGAACGCCCGGTCGTCGTCGCCGGACACGAGCGCCGATGGGACGACGGCCGTGTACGAGTCGGCTTTCAACCGGCGCAGGGCAGCCAGCACCGCCTCGGACCGATCGCGGGCGTCGAACAGCACGACCCGCGGCCGCCCCCGCAACGACACGGCGAGGAGGTCGTCCGAGGTGCTGACGTGAATCACGGGCAACCCGAGCCCGAGCAACCATCCCTCCACACCAGGGGGAAATGGTCGTTCGGTGAGCGAGAAGACGAGTGCGTTCTGCTTGGCCGCGGTCAAGTTGAGTGACGGGTGAGGTCAGAGAATCGCCAAGATACCGGCCCTGAGAAAACTAGTCAAACTATGATAGCACCACGAGTTGCGGCCTCTCGGGCAGAATCGGCCTGCGACGGGCTCAGTACGCCGTCGCCTCGTCGATCAGCATGATCGGGATCTCGTCGCGCACCGGGTACTGCAGCCGGCACGCCGCGCACTGGAGCACCTCGTCCGATTCCCGGTACACGAGGTCCCCCTTGCACTTCGGACAAACGAGAATCTTCAGCAGTTGCGGGGCGACGGTCATTGCAAGGGCTCCTCCGGAAGCCGGTAGCCGAAACGTCGGAGCGCGGGAGCGCTCTTCCGCCAGTTGGGCAGCACCTTGACCCACAGGTCCAGATACACCCGTTGGCCCACGAGTGATTCGATCTTGGCCCTGGCCGCCTGCCCGATACTCCGGGCCCGCGCCCCCTTGGCCCCGATCAGGATTCGCTTCTGACTCTCCCGCTCCACGTAGAGTAACGCTCGAATGTACACCGGCACCTGCCCCTCCCGGAACTCCTCGATCTCGCACGCCACGCTGTACGGCAGCTCTTCCTCCAACTGCTCGAGCGCCGTCTCGCGCACGAGTTCCGAGGCGAAGAATCGCACGGTCTGGGTGCTGAGTTCGTCGTCGGGGTAGAGGAAGGGCGACTCGGGCAGATGCGCGCGGCAGGCGGCGAGCAGCGCCTCGATCCCCTCGCCGGATTGCGCCGAAATGAACCAGGTGTCCGGGGCCCGGGCGGCGAGGGCCTCGCGGTCGTCGCCGGTGAGGCGGTCGGCCTTGTTGAAGACGGTGAGGACGGGAGCGCGCGGCGGGGCCTGGAGGCCCGCCGCTTCCGCCAGTGGCGGCGGCGGCCCATCCGCGGGGTCGGCCAGGTAGACGATCACGTCGGCGTCGTCGAGCGCCCGGAGCGCGGTGGCGCGCATGGCCCGCTGCAGCGGGTAGCGCGGGTTCAGCAGCCCGGGGGTGTCGAGGAGCACGAACTGGGTGTCGTCCCGCGTGCGGATCCCGACCACGCGGTCCCGGGTCGACTGGGGCTTCGGGCTCACGATACTGAGCTTCTCGCCCACGAGCCGGTTGAGGAGCGTGGATTTGCCGACGTTGGGGCGACCGACGACGGTGACGATACCGGCGCGAGACATGGGGGCGGAGCTGGCGGGTTTGACGGGAGTGGGGCGCGGAATCTGGGCGAGGGAGAGGGGGATGCCACGACGCCCCGGCCGTGGAAACACGGTCGGGGCGTCGAGGAAAAGAGGTGCCGGCGACGGCCTACTCTCCCGCGCCCTCTCGGGCGGAGTACCATCGGCGCTGTAGGGCTTAACTGCCGTGTTCGGAATGGGAACGGGTGTGGCCCCTACGCTCTAGTCGCCAGCAAGATCAGTTGTAAAAAGAGACAGCGGGCGGGTGGTAGATCGTGGACGGAATCCACAGAAATCGTGTTGCTTTGCTTGCAGTAACTGCAAAGAGGAGTAGTCAAGCCTCACGGGCGATTAGGACCGCTTCGCTCGGAGTGCATTGCGGCACTTCCACGGGCGGCCTATCGACGGGGTGGTCTACCCCGGCCCTTCAGGGGGCTCATGGCCCCGGGAGAGTTCATCTTGGGAGGTGCTTCCCACTTAGATGCATTCAGCGGTTATCACGACCGACCGTCGCTACCCGGCATTGCCCCTGGCGGGACAACCGGGACACGAGCGGGTCGTCCGACTCGGTCCTCTCGTACTAGAGTCCGCTTCCCTCAACTCTCCAACGCCCACGACGGATACAGACCGAACTGTCTCACGACGTTCTGAACCCAGCTCATGTACCACTTTAACCGGCGAACAGCCGGACCCTTGGGACCTTCTCCAGCCCCAGGATGTGATAAGCCGACATCGAGGTGCCAAACCGCGCCGTCGATGTGAACTCTCGGGCGCGATAAGCCTGTTATCCCCAGCGTACCTTTTATCCGTTGCGCGATAGCCGCTCCACACCGGGCTACCGGATCACTACGGCCCACTTTCGTGGCGGCTCGACGTGTCCGTCTCACCGTCAGGCTGGCTTCTGCCGTTACACTCTAGAAGCGCGAGTACCGACCGCGCTGAGCCAACCTTGCGCGCGCCTCCGTTACTCTTTCGGAGGCGACCGCCCCAGTCAAACTGCCTACCTGCCACGGTCCCAGATGGGGTTTGCCCACCGTGGTGAGGGCGTCGCAATTCGCAGGGTGGTATTTCACTGGTGCCTCCACCCGAGCTAGCGCCCGAGTCTCAACGGCTCCCACCTATGCTACACAGCGCAGTGCAACGTCCAATGACAAGCTACAGTAAAGGTGCATGGGGTCTTTTTGTCCTGTCGCGGGGACTCGGAATCCTCACCGAGACTGCAATTTCGCCGAGCACCGGGTCGAGACAGTGCCCAAGTCGTTACGCCATTCGTGCAGGTCGGAACTTACCCGACAAGGAATTTCGCTACCTTAGGACCGTTATAGTTACGGCCGCCGTTTACCGGGGCTTCGGCTCAGACCTTCGGGGTTACCCCCTAAGCCCTCCCCTTAACCTTCCGGCACCGGGCAGGCGTCAGTGTGTATACGGCGCCTTGTGCGGCTTGGCACACACCTGTGTTTTTGCTAAACAGTCGCTTGGGCCGATTCGCTGCGACCAAGGGGCGCTTCATTGTACATGTCACCCCCCTTGGCTTCCCTTCTTCCGAAGTTACGGGAACATTATGCCGAGTTCCTTGACCCGGTTTCACTCGTTCACCTGAGGCTACTCGCCTCACCCACCTGTGTCGGTTTACGGTACGGACACCGGCACGCTCCGCCTTCCGCTTTTCTTGCCAGTCGACTCCAGAACTCTTGGACTTGTCTTGCGACGTGTCCTCAGCATCAGGTCTCGGCTTGCGCCTACACCCTTACACGGCCGTCCACATGGCCGCAGCTCCTTCGTTCCTGTGTCCCGGAAGGACTCAACACGTGACGGCGGGGCCGGAATGTCAACCGGCTGTCCATCGGCTACGCCTTTGGGGCCTCGCCTTAGGGTCCGCCTCACCCTGCGCTGATTGCCATGGCGCAGGAACCCTTGGGTTTACGGTGCGCGGGGTTTTCACCCGCGTTTGCGCGTACTCATTCCGGCATCCTCACTTCCGGCCACTCCAGGTCAACGTTTCCACGGACCCTTCACAGTTACCGGAACGCTCCCCTACCCCGCTGACTAGGTCAGCAGGCCAAGCTTCGGTGGATCACTTAATCCCGACCATTCTCGGCGCGTTCACGCTGGACGAGTGAGCTATTACGCACTCTTTAAAGGAATGGCTGCTTCTAAGCCAACCTCCTCGTTGTCACGGCACGAACACATCCTTCGCGATACTCAGTGATCACTTCGGGACCTTAGCTGTGGCTCTGGGTTCTTTCCCTCTCGCCGTTGGACATTATCGCTCAACGACTGCCTCCCAGGGTCCAGTCCAATGGTATTCGGAGTTTGGTTGGGGTTGGTAAGCCGCTTTGGCTCCCGCGCCCATCCAGTCGCTCTACCCCCACGGACCATGCCCTGAGGCTCTACCTCAATAGATTTCGGGGAGAACCAGCTATCTCCAGGCTTGATTGGCCTTTCACCCCTACCCACAAGTCATCCGAGCGGTTTTCAACCCACACCGGTTCGGGCCTCCACTAAGTGTTACCTCAGCTTCACCCTGCTCATGGGTAGATCGCCCTGGCTTCGGGTCTGCCCCCGCGAACTGTAATCGCCCTCGTTACAGGACTCGCTCTCGCTTTGGCTCCGCTGGAGACCAGCTTAGCCTCGCTCGCGAGGAGCAACTCGCCGGATCATAATGCAAAAGGCACGCCGTCAGCAGACAGTCGAGCCGAAGCCCGCTGCTGCCTCCGACCGCTTGTAAGCAAGTGGTTTCAGGATCTCTTTCACTCCCCGCACAGGGGTGCTTTTCACCTGTCCCTCACGGTACTCGTTCACTATCGGTCACACAGGAGTCTTTAGCCTTGGAGGGTGGTCCCCCCAGTTTCACGCCCGGACTCTCGTACCGGGCGTTACTCAGGAACTCCACTAGCTCCACCACGTCGTCTTCGCATACCGGGCTGTCACCGTCTCTGGCGCCCCTTTCCAGGGGACTTCCGCTGACTTCGATGGAACCGTGCGTGGGTCCTACAACCCCGATCCCACAAGGAGATCGGTTTGGGCTCGGTCCGGTTCGCTCGCCGCTACTACGGACATCTCGGTTGATTTCTCTTCCTCTGGGTACTTAGATGTTTCAGTTCCCCAGGTTCGCTTCCCGTCTTGCGACGGGATGACCGCCGTTACCGACGGCCGGGTTTCCCCATTCGGCCATCCAAGGATCGATGCGTGTGTGCCGCTCCCCTTGGCTTATCGCAGCTTACCACGGCCTTCGTCGCCTCTGTGTGCCCAGGCATCCCCCACTTGCTTTCGTTCGCTTGACTACAAAGTCGTGTCAAGCAAAGCACGCGCGATTTCTCTACGAGTGACTCTTTCTTCAGCCTTCGTCGAAATAGTCTTCTCATGATGATTCGCTAATCCCACGATCTACCATCCATCCGTTGTCAAACAGCGCGCGCCCCGCACCTGCACGGGGCGCCAGCAGAAATTGAATCGGGAAGGGATGTGTCGAGACGAGCGACTTGCGGAAGACTTTCAGCGTCGCCGAAGCGGGCCTACTCGTGTAATCCGTTAAGGAGGTGATCCAGCCGCAGGTTCCCCTACGGCTACCTTGTTACGACTTCGCCCCAGTCACTGCGCTTGCCTTCGGCCGCTTGGTCCCTTGCGGGTTCCGACACGGACTTCGGGCACTCACAGCTTCCATGGCGTGACGGGCGGTGTGTACAAGGCCCGGGAACGTATTCACCGTGGCGTAGCTGATCCACGATTACTAGCGATTCCAGCTTCATGCCGGCGGGTTGCAGCCGACAATCCGAACTGAGGCCGGGTTTGAGGGATTGGCTCACGCTTGCGCGCTTGCAGCCCACTGTCCCGGCCATTGTAGCACGTGTGTAGCCCTAGACGTAAGGACCATGATGACTTGACGTCGTCCCCACCTTCCTCCGGTTTGGCACCGGCAGTCTCCCTAGAGTTCCCGGCATTACCCGCTGGCAACTAGGGACAGGGGTTGCGCTCGTTGCGGGACTTAACCCAACATCTCACGACACGAGCTGACGACAGCCATGCAGCACCTGTGCACGGACTCCGAAGAGAAGCCTCCGTTTCTGGAGACCGTCCCGTGCATGTCAAGCCTAGGTAAGGTTCTTCGCGTTGCGTCGAATTAAACCACATGCTCCACCGCTTGTGCGGGCCCCCGTCAATTCCTTTGAGTTTCAGCCTTGCGGCCGTACTCCCCAGGCGGGGCACTTCATGCGTTAGCGCCGGCACTCAAGGGGTCGCTCCCCCAAGCACCTAGTGCCCATCGTTTACGGCGTGGACTACCAGGGTATCTAATCCTGTTTGCTCCCCACGCTGTCGCGCCTCAGTGTCAGCAACGGCCCAGCCAACCGCCTTCGCCACCGGTGTTCTTCCGGATCTCTACGCATTCCACCGCTACACCCGGAATTCCATTGGCCTCTACCGTGCTCAAGCATGGCAGTTCGCACGGCCGACCCGGAGTTGAGCCCCGGGCTTTCACCGCACGCTTACCACGCCACCTACGCGCCCTTTACGCCCAGTGATTCCGGACAACGCTCGCACCCTCCGTATTACCGCGGCTGCTGGCACGGAGTTAGCCGGTGCTTCCTCACCCGGTACCGTCAAGCCTCTCGAAAAAGGCGTTTCGTCCCGGGCAACAGTGGTTTACACCCCGAAGGGCTTCCTCCCACACGCGGCGTCGCTGCGTCAGCCTTTCGGCCATTGCGCAAGATTCCCCACTGCTGCCTCCCGTAGGAGTCTGGGCCGTATCTCAGTCCCAATGTGGCTGGCCATCCTCTCAGACCAGCTACCCGTCGTCGCCTTGGTGAGCCTTGACCTCACCAACTAGCTGATAGGCCGCGAGCCCCTCGATGTCCCCCGGAGGTTTCCTCCCCGGTCGATGCCGACCAGAGAGCGTATGCGGTATTACCCGGCCGTTGGGCCGGCTATCCCCCAGACATCGGCAGGTTGCTCACGTGTTACGCACCCGTTCGCCGGTTGCCCTTGCGGGCCCCCGTGACTTGCATGTGTTAAGCACGCCGCCAGCGTTCGTCCTGAGCCAGGATCAAACTCTCCAATGAGTTCGAAATAGCTCTCTCGAAAACGCTGCCCACGCTGTCGCGCAGACAGCGTGTCCGAATCACAGAATGTTCAGTTTGAACTCTCCCCGATTCCCTGAACGGAACCGGCTCGACGAGTTCGCCTCGCACATCCATTTCTTCCCGATTCAATTGTCAATCAGCTTGTTTGTCACTCGTTCAGTGACAGCCTCGAACTATAACTGGCAGCACTGCGTTCCGTCAAGCGTTCGAAACAACTTTTTCACCGCCCCACCCCGCGCTCGACCCGCCTGCTACCTCGCCATGCGCCGTGTAGGAATCGAACCTACAACCTAGTGATTAAGAGTCACTTGCTCTGCCAATTGAGCTAACGGCGCGCTCCTGCTGCCCGCGTGGTGCGCCAGGAGGGAATCGAACCCCCGACCCACAGCTTAGAAGGCTGTTGCTCTATCCACCTGAGCTACTGGCGCTTCATTCGCAACGAAGGCCGCCTCTCGTCGCCCTTCGATCAGGTCGGGGCGCCCGGATTTGAACCGGGGACCTCCTGCTCCCAAAGCAGGCGCGATACCAGGCTACGCTACGCCCCGCGAGCCCGTAATTCTATCCGCCCCACCCACGACAGTCAACGGCGTTCCGCCATCGCGCCGAGCAGCGCCGCGAATGCGCGCCCCCGGTGACTCACCGCCGCCTTCGCCTCGCGCGACACCTCGGAAAATGCCCGCCCCAGATCGTCGCTCACGAAGTACGGATCGTAGCCAAACCCCTCCGAACCCCCAGCGCGCACCTCGGCAATCCGCCCCCGCGCCACACCACGCGCGCAGAGCTCCCGCGTCCCCGTCCAGTACACCGCCGCGCACACGTACTGCGCCCGGCGGTCCGCGACCCCCCGCAGCCGCTCCAGGAGCAACGCGTTGTTCGCCTCGTCCAGCGACGCCCCGCTCAGCTCCGGCCGCCCGCTCCACCGCTTGCTCCGGACCCCCGGCGCCCCACCCAGCGCCATCACCTCCAGTCCGGAATCCTCGGCCACCACCGGCAGGCCGCCGCTGCGCGAAAAGAAGTACCGGGCCTTCGCCCGCGCGTTCTCCTCGAAGGTGTCGAAGGCCTCGACGGCCTCCTCCTCCGCGCGCGGCGCGATCCCCGCCTCCGCGAGGTCCCGCGCCTGCCAACCCGCAGCGGCGAACATCGGGCGCAACTCCCGGAGCTTGCCCGGACTCCGCGTCGCCAGCAGGAGGATCGGCCGCGTCACCCGCCCAGCGTCCGCTGTTGCGCCGCGTCGAGCGAGCGAATCCCCGCCTCGGCGAGCGAGAGCAGGGCGTCGAGTTGCGCCCGGTCGAAGGTGCCATGCTCGCCCGTCCCCTGCACTTCGACGAACGCGCCGCCACTGCTCATGACGACGTTCATGTCCACCTCGGCGACCACGTCCTCGGCGTACTCCAGGTCGAGCCGCGGCGCGCCACCGACGATGCCGACGCTGACCGCGGCCACCCGGCGGCGCACCGGCGATGCGGCCAGCCGCCCCGTGGACACCATCCACGAAAACGCGTCGACGACCGCCACCGCGGCGCCGGTAATGGCCGCCGTCCGGGTGCCGCCGTCCGCCTGCAGCACGTCGCAGTCGATGCGGATGGTGTGCTCGCCGAACGCGAACCCGTCGAGCATCGCCCGCACACTGCGGCCGATGAGGCGCTGGATCTCCTGCGTCCGCCCCCCCAGCTTCTCGCGCTCGCGCGACGTCCGGGTATGCGTGGCACGCGGCAACATGGCGTACTCCGCGGTGATCCATCCCAACCCGCTGCCCCGACGCCACCCGGGCACCCCCTCCTCCACCGACGCCGTGCAGAGCACGCGGGTGTTGCCGAAGGTCGCCAGACACGACCCCTCGGCATAGGCGGCCGCGCCGCGTTCGAGGGAGACGGGCCGCAGGGCATCGGCGGCACGCCCGGCGCGGGAGGGAGGAGCGGTGTCAGCCACGGAGTTTCTCGATGATGGAGGTGGTGGATTGCCCGGGAGTCAACGGGATGACGACCACGTCGCCACCGCGCGCCCGAACGTCGGGGGCCCCGACGATCGTTGCCTCGGTGTAGTCGCCGCCCTTCACGAGCACGTCGGGTTCGAGGACGCGGATGAGGTCCAGCGGGGTATCCTGGTCGAACAGCACCACGGCATCCACCATCGCAAGCGCCGCGAGGACGTACGCCCGTTCGGCCTCGCCCCGCACCGGGCGGCCCGGACCCTTGAGCCGCCGGACCGACGCGTCGCTATTGAGGCCGACGACGAGCGCGTCCCCCTGGTGCCGCGCCCCCAGGAGCAGGTCGACATGGCCGGGATGCAACAGGTCGAAGACGCCGTTCGTGAACACCACGCGCCCCGTCATTCGGCGCCGCCACACCCGTGCCTCGTCCCACGACATGATGCGCGTCTGCGGGGGGACGGCGTCGCTCAATACGAATCCTCGGCGTGCGGATGGAACATGAAGGTCCGGACCGTGAGCGGCAGTTCGATCTGCTCCGCGTAGTCCGCCGAGATCCGGATCGTCCGCGTGCGCGGGTCGCGCTCGATCGAGATCTCCTTGGCGTCGTCGGGCAGGTTCAGCGAATCGGCCTCCACCCACAGGTGGGCAAGAATCAGCGAATCGGGCCGGAGTCCGTTGAAGCGCAGCTCCTGCTTCATCGCGTCCTCGTACTGGTAGAAATTCCAGTACGCCTGGCCGATGTTGAGGCCGAAGTACAGACCGGCCGAGATCAGCAGCAGGATGAACAGGCACCCCAGCGAACTGCGACCCCTGCGCGCGCTCACCATTGGGACTGCGCTCCCGTGACGATCTGTTCGACGACCTGCTTGATGGCCAGCGCCCGGCCGTCGGCCTCCGCCCGTTCGGCGTACTCGCCGGAGGCGGTCATCCCCTTCTGCTCCCACAACACCTTGCCCGTGGACTGATCCACGATCTTCACATCGACCGTGATCTGGAGCCTCCGCCGGGCCGAAACGCTCTGGTTCGGATTGGCGCTGAACGAGACCGGGACGTCGGCGGCGTAGCCAGTGATCCGGCCGCTCACCACGGCGTCGGCCTTCGCTTCCGGCGCATCCCGAACCCCCAGACGCTTGTCGAGCTGGCTGTTCATGGCGTTGAACAGCTCCTGCTGAATATCCGGGGACGCGGTGGCGTTGTCGAAGGGAAGCACGGCCATCGTCTTGATGTTCGGAGGGAACGTGCCTTTGGAGAACCCGTAGTGCACCCCACAGCCCGCGACGGCGGCGAGCAGAACGACGCTAAGGAAACGACCACAGCGAGTCATCGAAGGGTCCGGTATCGGCCGATGTAGTGATGACGAGATCAAGGGTACGACGGTCACTTTCATCATGATAGCGAATGTGGCCGTCCGGCGTTCGCGAGACCCATTCCAGGACCTTCCCATCCCGGACGCGTTCCAGGCGGCTCAGGCTGCCCCCGGTGAAGGTGACACGCCACTGCACGGGACGCCCGATGTCCGCCCGCAGCACCGTCCCGTCCAGCCGGGCGACGGTGTCGGGGAGTGCGGGAACGGCGAGGCGCCCGAGGGCCGCCCACAGCAGCGGCGCCGGCGGGACGAGCCCGCCGGACGCGTCGCCGGACGGGAGCCGGAGGGCCGGACCGAGAAGAACGGCCGCGCCACTCCCCATCCCGCCCGCCAGAAAGAAGTCGAACCGCGCGCTGTCCGGGGGCGCGATGCGGGCCGCCCCCTCTCCGCGAGCCTGCAGGGCGGTTCCGCTCAGTTCCCACCGGAAGACGAGCCGGTGGTGGTGGTCGCCGAGACCGGAAGGCGGGAACCGCGCCGGCACCGGGACGCCCACCAGCGGGCCGAGGGGGGGAACGCACCCGGCGAGCCCCACCAGGACGGCGAGCGTCCCCAGCGCCCTACAGCGCGGATTGCAGCTGCGCACGGAACTCGGCCGGCAACGCCGAGGGGCGACCCGAGGCATCGAGGGACACCAGGGTCGTACGGGCGGAGACCAGACGCGCCCCGGTGTCGATGTTCGTGATCAGATAGTCGAAGGTGATGGCGCGCGACCGAACCTCGGCGAGCCGCGTTTCGATACGGATCCGGTCGTCGTATCGAGCCGAATCGTGGTATCGCAGCGTCGCCTCGGACACGGCCAGCACCACGCCGCGGCGCTCCAGATCGGCGTAGCTGACCCCGAATTCGCGGATGAAGTCCGTGCGCCCGATCTCGCACCACACCAGATAGTTCGCATGGTAGACCACCCCCATCTGGTCGGACTCGGCATACCGGGCCCGCAGTTCGCTCACGTGAACGTAGCTCACGAGCGGCGGACGCGAAGCGTGGACGGAGTGGTCATCTGCCGCGAAGAATAGAGCGGCGGCGCAGTTTGTAAAGCCGGGGCGCGGGCGCTAGAATCAGCCCGTGCTGCCATCTCCGTGCTACCTCTTTTCCGACACGCACCTCGGCTTCGCTCCCGCGGCGGTCGAGCGCGACCTGCGCGCCTTTCTCGGTTCCCTGCCCGGCCGGGCGGGATCGGTGGTGATCAACGGCGATCTGTTCGAATTCTGGTTCGAGTGGCGGCACGTGATGCCGCGCTCGGCGTTCCGCGTCCTGTCGGCGCTCGCCGACTTGCGAGACGCCGGCATCCCCGTGCTGATGATCGCCGGCAATCACGACTGTTGGGGGGGCGCGATTCTCCGCGATGACGTGGGAATCGACTTTCACATCGGCGCCTGGACCGGAGAACTGGGCGGCTGGCGGGCGCGGGTGGAGCACGGCGACGGGCTGCGCGATCGTGAGGACCGACGCTATCGGATGCTCCGCCGGGTGCTCCGCAATCCGCTGGCGATCCGGACCTTCCGGTGGCTCCACCCCGACTGGGCGACGGCGCTCGCCGGGGGCAGTTCCCACGCCAGCCGGTCGTACGCCGCCCGCGACGGCGGCGCGGGGCTCCGGGCGGTGGCCGAGCAGCGTCTGGCGGCCGACCGGTCCACCGAGCTCATGGTCTTCGGCCATTCCCATGTCGCGGCGCTCGAGCGCATGGCGTCGGGCGGGGTGTACGCCAACGCGGGCTCGTGGCTGGACGCGCCGACCTATCTCCGGGTGGTGCCCGAACGCATCGAACTCCGGCGTTGGGACGGGTCAGCCGAGGGGATGGCGCTCCACGTCATCGATCGCGCCGCCGAGAAAGCGCTGACCTAGCGCGAGGAACCGCGCCGGCTCGTCCGAGCAAACGAACCGATAGCGCGGCACCGCGTCGGCCGGCGCCGCGAGCCCTCCGTCCCGCAGCACGCGCGCGGTCTCGGCCGCGGTCTCCTCGGCGCTGTCGATGAGCCGGACCTCGGGGCCCAACAGGGCGTGCAACAGGGGCTTCAACAGCGGATAATGCGTGCACCCGAGTACCAGCGTGTCGATGTGCCGCTGCGCCAGCGGGTCCAGATATTCCGTGGCGATGAGCCGCGTCGCCTCCCGGTCGGTCCACCCCTCCTCGACCAGCGGGACGAACAGCGGACAGGCCTGGCCGGCGATCGTCGCATCGGGACGCAACGCATGAATCGCGCGTTCGTAGGCACCCGACCGCACCGTGCCGGTGGTGCCGATCACGCCAATCGTTCCCGAACGGGAGGCGGCCACCGCGGCCCGCGCCCCCGGTTCGACGACGCCGATCACGGGCAGGGCGCGCTCGGCGCGCAGCGTGGGAAGCGCGTGCGCGGTGGCGGTGTTGCACGCCACCACGATCGCCTTCACACCGCGCGACTCCAGGAAGTCGGCGATCTCGCGGCTGTAGCGTTGCACGGTCTCGGGTCCCTTGTTGCCATAGGGGACACGCGCCGTGTCGCCGAAGTAGACGATGCTCTCGTGCGGCAGTTGCCGCATGAGTTCGTGAACGACCGTCAGGCCGCCGATGCCGGAGTCGAACACGCCGATCGGTGCCGACGAGTTCATGGCACGCGCACCGAGAGGCCGAAAGCGGCGCCGGTGTTGGTGGTGCGCACGGAGAGCTCGGCCGGCACGTCCCACAAATTGGCGGCCACGTAGGCGTCGAGGCCGCTGAACAGGTGGTTGGCCACCAGCGCCGCTACCCAGTCCTCGACGTGCGCCCGCCGGCTCCGGACGAGATCCGAGTTGTACGGCGAGGCGTGCACCACCCGGCCGACTTGGTTCGTCGCGGGGTCCCACCACGACACCACGACGCTGTCGGTGCCGGCGTTCCGGGCCTGGTGCAGGTCGAACTGCGCCTGCCGCAACATCGTCACGGCCACCGCCTCGAACGCGATGAACAGCGCCGACGCGCGCGGCCTGCCCAGGGCCGTTTGGGCCGACCCGGGGACGAAGAACGAGTAGACGAACGACCGGCCCGGCGAGAGGGGCGGCTTTCGTTCCGGCTGCGGACCACGGATGGTGTCGGTCACGGTTCGCGGGATGGCGACCGGCTTTCGAGCCGTCGTGTCGGGGCGCTGAGCCGCGAGGGGCGCCCCGGCGGCAGCCAGCCCGCACAGCGCCGCCGTCGCCAGCAGGCGGCAGGTGGTCCGCACGCGCCGTGGGCGCGTTGGCGGGAGTGCATGGGAATCGAACCCACCCAACCCGACATCGTCAGGTCGCAACAGTTTTGAAGACTGCGGAAGCCACCAGGCCCCCTCCACTCCCCGAGTCACGCGAGCACCAGCGGCCTGGCCTCCGGGACACGCACCTCGCCGATCTCCACCGCTCCGGATACGCGAGCCAGATACGCGCCGACCCGGTCGGCGGGCACCGCCACCAGCAGGCCCCCGGAGGTCTGCGGATCGAGGCCGATGGCCCGCTGGAGTTCCGTAGCCTCGTTCCAGGCGACCTTGTCGCTCAGGAACGCCAGGTTCCGGTCGGCGCCTCCGGTGCGCAGCCCGTCGTTCCACGCCCGTTCGGCCCCCGGCAGCACCGGCAACTCGGCGACGCGAATGACGATCGTAACGTTGCTGGCCCGCGCGATGTGCGAGGCGTGCCCGAGCAACCCGAAGCCCGTGACGTCGGTGGCGCAGCGCAACCCGAGATCGCGCGCGGCGCGGCTCGCTCCGGCATTCAGGGTGCCCATGGACTCGTGCAGCGCCCGGGCCTCGTCGCCACTGAGCACCCCCTGCTTCTCGGCGGTCGCGAGGAGGCCGGTGCCGAGCGCCTTGGTCAGCACCAGCCGGTCGCCCGGCCGTGCCGCGGCATTGGTGAGCATCCGGTCGGGGTGCACCCGCCCGGTCACGGCCACGCCGAACTTCAACTCCTCGTCGATGATCGTGTGGCCGCCGACGACGAGCGCGCCCGCCTCGTGCACCTTGTCCTGCCCGCCCTGGAGGATGCGACCGAGCACCTCCAGCGGAAGCTTGCCGGCGGGAAATCCGACCACGTTCAGCGCCGTCAGCGGATCCCCGCCCATGGCATAGACGTCGGAGAGCGCGTTTGCGGCGGCAATCTGCCCGAAGAGGTACGGGTCGTCGACGATCGGGGCGAAGAAATCCACCGTCTGCACGAGCGCCAGATCCGGCGCGAGCAGGAACACGCCGGCGTCGTCGAACGTTTCGCGGCCCACCAGCAACCGCGCGTCCGTCTGGTGGGGCACACCCCGGAGCGCCTCGGACAGATCACCCAGGCCGAGTTTCGCCGCGCACCCGGCGCACCGGGCGAACCCGGTCAGGCGGAGCAGTTCGCCATCGGAGATCGGCGTCGCCACGGCGTCACCCAATGGCGGCGATCGCCTCGATCTCGACGAGCACGTTGCGTGGCAGCGCCGACACCTGCACCGTGGAGCGGGCGGGACGCGCATCACCGAAGGTGCGCGCGTACACGTCGTTGACGGCGGGAAAGTCGCTCATGTCGTGGAGAAATACCGTCGTCTTCACCACATCGTTCCACGTGGCGCCGGCCGCGTCCAGAATGGCATGCAGGTTCGCCAGCACGCGCTCGGTCTGGGCGACGACATCGCCCTGAATCACCTGGCCCGTTGCCGGATCGATGGCGATCTGTCCCGCCGTGAACAGGAAGCCATTGTGCATCACGCCCTGCGAGTAGGGGCCGATGGCGGCCGGGGCGTGGTCGGTGTGGAGCGTGTTGGGCATCGCGAGCGTCTCCGAGCAGGGCCGGCCCGCGGGCCGGCCGTCATGGCGAGTGTGAGGCGAACCGCGGGAACCTACTCACTCGACCTCGGGAATCGCCAGACCGAAGAGGCGCGCGGCGTTGCGCGTGACGACGCTGCCGAGCGCCGCCGCGTCGGCGCCCCGCGCCTCGGCCACGCGGGCCAGCGTGAGGCTGACCCAGGCGGGCTCGTTCCGCTTGCCGCGGTGCGGCACCGGGGCCAGATAGGGCGCATCCGATTCGACGAGGAGGCGATCGTCCGGAATCAGGCGCAACAGGGTGTCGTCCTCCCACTTCTTGAACGTGACGATGCCGCTGAACGAGACGTACCAGCCCACGGCAAGGGCGGTCTCGGCGAGTCGGTGCGAACCCGTGAAGCAGTGGAGCACGCCACGCACGCCGCCGGCCCCCGCCTCCTCGATCATGGCGCGGGTATCATCCTCCGCTTCGCGGGTGTGGACGACCACCGGGCGCCGCAGGTCGCGGGCCAGCGCGAGTTGGGCCGCAAAGGCGCGCCGTTGCGCCAGTCGAGGGGCGTGGTCGTAGTGATAATCGAGCCCGCACTCCCCGATCGCGACCGCGCCGAGGCCGCACTCGTCGGCAATCCGCGGCGGATCGGCGAACGCATCGAACTCCGCCGCATCGTGAGGATGGATGCCGGCCGTGAAGTACACGTATCCGGGGTGGCGGGCGGCCACGGCCCGGGCCCGGGCTGCCGCCGCCAGCGACTCCCCGATGCAGACCACCGCGCGCGCGCCGGTCACGCGCGCGCGTTCGATCACCCCATCGCGGTCGTCGTCGAACGCCGGATCGGCCAGGTGTGCGTGACTGTCGATGAAGGTGGCCATGGATGCGCGAACCGCCGCCTCGGGGGCGGCGGTTCCGGAGGCGGTCAGGGCGCGACCTTGCGTCGCCGTGCGGCCGCCGCCGCGCCGCCACCCCCCTGCCCTTCAATCGCCCGCGGAAACTTGGCCTCGATCCAGAGCAGCAACGCGCCGGCCACGTAGATCGAACTGAACGTACCGGTGAAGATCCCGAACGCCATGATCCACGAGAACGGCCGGATGACCTCGCCGGCGAAGATGAGCAGCGCCAGCGTCGCCGTCAGCGTCGTGACGTGGGTGAGGACCGATCGCGGCAACGTCTCGTTGATGGCCCGGTTCATCGTGTCGCGCAGCGATTCCTTCCGCTGCTTGCGCAGGTCCTCACGCACGCGGTCGAAGATGATGATCGTGTCGTTGAGCGAGTACCCGATCACGGTGAGGATCGCAGCGACGACGGTGAGCGAGATCTCGAGGCGCATCATCGACAGAAACGCCAGCGTGGTGAAGATGTCGTGCGCCGTGGCGACGACGGCGGCGACGCCGAATCGCCACTCGAACCGAATGGCCAGATAGACCAGGGTCACGAGAAACGAGATCAACACCGCGATGATCGCGTTGCGCCGCAATTCGGCGCCAACCTGGGGACTGATGTACTGCGACTGGCCGATCTGGACCTGCGTGGTGTCGCCGAACTTGGCGTGCAGGGCCGAGCCGATCACCCGGACCGTGCTGTCGGTGGCCTGTTCGCCCACGCCGGCCCCCTTGTTCTGGGCGTTGATCGTATAGGACGTTGGCGATCCGAACTGCTGGATGGTGGCGCCGGCGTACCCGGCGCCGTCGACGGTAGATCGGATGGCGTCGGCATTGGGCGGCGTGGCGAAATCGACCTGCATCATCGTCCCGCCGGTGAACTCGATGCTGTAATGCGCCCCGCTGACGACCAGCACGCTCAGCCCCACCACGATGAACGCGATCGTGATGATGGCGGCGTGTCGCCAGTACTTGATGAAGTCGTAGCTCGTGCCGTGGAGAATGCGCAGCATTTAGATGCTCAACGTCTGGGCGCCGCGCGAGCGGTTCAGCCACAGGAGGAAGAAGGTTCGGACGACGAAGATGGCGGCGAACATCGACGCCACAACGCCGGCGATCAGGGTCACGGCGAAGCCGCGCACCGGACCGCTACCCCACTGGTAGAGCACCGACGCGGTGAGGATCGTGGAGACGTTGGAGTCCACGATGGCTGGCATCGCGTGGCGGAATCCCTCGTCGATGGCGGTGCGCACCGTCTTGCCGCGATCGAGTTCCTCTCGGATGCGCTCGAAGATCAGCACGTTGGCGTCGACGGCGATGCCGATGGAGAGCACCAGACCGGCGAGCCCGGGCAGCGTGAGCACGGCGTCGAAGCCGGCCAGCGTCGCCATGGTGTAGAGCACGTAGATCGCCAGCCCGCCCACCGCGAGCATCCCGGCGAACCGGTAGTAGATCGTCATGATCAACACGATCAGGACGAGCGCGATGACGCCCGCCTCGAACCCCTTGCGGATCGAGTCACGACCGAGCCGGGGGCCGATGACGACGGCCTCGGCCACCTTCAGCGGGACGGGGAGGGCGCCGGCGCGGAGCACGAGCGCCAGGTCCTGCGCCGCGGCCAGGTCCTTGCCGCCCATCGTGATCTGGCCCCGCGTGCCGATCGCTGTCTGGATCACCGGCGGCCGGCCCATGACGCGGCCGTCGAGCACGATGGCCATGTAGTCGCCAACGTGGCGCCCCGTCTCGGTCCGGAAGTGTCGGCCCCCCTCGTTGTCGAGGGTGAATTCGACCACCGTGCCATCGGTCGGGGTCTGGGACGGGCGGGCGTCGTTGACGTGCTCCCCGGTAACGATCGCCTTGGAATCGGTCACGTAGAGCGCGCGGTACCATTCCGAGCCGACCTGCGCCGAATCCGTGCCCCAGAGAATCTGCTTGCCGGGCGGCATCGCCGCCTGAATGGCCGGCGACTGCAGGAACCGCTCGACCTCTGCCACCTTGCTGAACGGCACGTAGTACTCACCCGGCATCCCGGTACCCGGCGAGATGTCCGACGAGAACGCGCCCGCCGGCTGCCCGGTGGTGTCGGCCTTCGCCGTCGTATCCGATTTCCCCTTGGCCGCCGCCCCCTTGGACGTGTCGGCCCCGCCGAGGAGTCCCTGAAGCCCGCCCGCCGCCCCCTGTTTCGTGGGTTCGACTCCGGGCGCGCCGGTGGTGCCGGCGGAGGCCACGAGTCCGGCCTGCTTCACGATCTGGTCGAAGCGCGGGAGAACCTTTTCCAGGGCCTGTGTCCGGTCGGTGATCAGGAACTGCAGGTATGCCTGCTGCTTGACCAGATTCTCGGCACGCTCGGGATCGTCGTAGCCTGGAATCTCCACGATGATGCGATCGTTGCCGGCCTTCTGGACCACCGACTCGGAGACGCCGAACCCCTCGATGCGGGTGCGGACCGTCTTGAGCGCGCGGTCGATGGCGTCGGGAATCTTGTCGGGCGCGATGGCCTGCTTGGACTGATCGACTTCGAGCGTCAGGTGGATGCCACCCTGAAGATCCAGCCCCCGGCGAAGGGGAACGTGGTACTCGGTCGTATCGTGCAGCATGCCATCGCTGCCGCGGATCTGGACCGTCTGGTTTCGCGGAATCAGGAACCACACCGCGAGGAGGACGGAGCCGGCAATGGTCAGCAGGCGATACTTCAGGTTGGACATGCGACGAAGGTGGGAGAAAGGAATTTATCCGGAACCTATAACGGTATCCGGCGAACGGACTTCCGTCAACGCGCGGTGGGCGTTTTCGGCATCGGTTTTCAACTGCGCGGCCAGCGCGTCGGGGCCGCTGAACTTCATGGTGTCGCGCAGGCGCGCCACGAACTCCACGGCCACCGGCTGGCCGTACCACTCGCCGGCGGCGTCGAACACGTGGACTTCCAGCGTGGTGGCGAGCTCGTCGAAGGTCGGCCGCGGGCCGAGATTCATCATGCCGCCGAAGGTGCCGCTGGCGCTCCGCACCCGGACCGCGTAGACGCCGAGTGGAGGGAGGAGCTTGCGGGGCGACGGCAGCGTAAGGTTGATCGTGGGGAACCCGAGCCCCCGCCCCCGCCCTGCCCCCGCCGACACCCGTCCCACGAACTCGTACGGCCGCCCGAGCCCGCGCGCCGCCTTCGCGAGATCGCCCGCGGCGACCGCGTCGCGGATCACGCTCGACGAGAGTCGGCCGCCGGACGCCAGCGCCACCGCATCCACGACGTCGACCTCGAATCCCGCCGCCTGTGCGATGCCCTGCACCAGCTCCGCGTCGCCCTCGCGCCCGCGTCCGAAGCCATGGTCGTGCCCGATCAGGAGCGCCCGGACGCGGTAGCGCTCCACGAGGAGGTCGCGAATGAACGCCTCGGCACTGAGGGCGCGGAAGGCGGGGGTGAACGGGATCTCGGCCACGTAGTCGATGCCGCACCCCGCCAGGGCCAGCAGCTTCTCCTCGCGCACGGTCAAACGCTGCGGGGCGGAGGCCGGACGGATGATTTCGAGCGGGTGGGGCTCAAAGGTCACGACGAGCGTCGGGAAGTTCAGTTGCGCCGCCCGCGTCTTCAATCGTTCCAGCACATGCCGGTGACCGCGGTGCACGCCGTCGAAGGTACCGACGGTCGCGACGGTCCCGGCTACGTGAGGCGGGAGCGGCGAGGGAGCGCGGTCAGGCATCGCGCACCACGACGCGCGGCTGCCACGCGTCCCCCTGCCGAGTGCCCACCGCGACGAGCCCGTCGGCGTCCGACAGCGTCGCCACCTCCCCCGGCACCCGGGCTGGAATCCCACGGCCGTGGGCGACGATGCGCACCTCCTCGGCGTCGAGCCGCTGGGTGGGCAGGTGCGCCACGGCGTCGAGCAACGGACGCAGCGTGGCCCGGCCCTGCTGCACCTCGGCCAGCGTCGGCGCGCCCGCGACGTCGAATCGCCCAGCACGGGTGCGCCGCAGGGCCACCAGGTGGGCGGCGCTCCCGGCGGCCCGGCCGAGGTCGCGGGCCAGCGCGCGGACGTACGTACCGCCGCCGCAGATCACCGTCACGTCGAGCTCGGCCCCGCGCCACACCTGCACGGTCCACGCGTGCACGCGTACGGTCACCGGGGCGAGCGAGAGTGGGGTACCTTTTCGGGCTGCCGAGTAGGCCCGGACCCCGTCCACCTGTTTGGCGGAGTAGTCGGGCGGGCGCTGTTCCAGATCGCCGATCATGGTCGCCATGGCAGCGTCGACCGCCGGATGGGTGGGCAGCGGCGCTTCCCGCACCACGCGGCCGGTGCCGTCGTCCGTGTCGGTGTCGGCGCCGAACCGGATCGTGGCCTCGTAGACCTTCGGTTCGGCATCGAGGTACGGGATGAGGCGTGTGCCGCGCCCGAGGAGGAGAACCAGGAGGCCGGTCGCGAAGGGGTCGAGGGTGCCGGCGTGGCCGACCCGTGACTGACGGAACGCCCGGCGCACCGTGGCCACGACATCGTGCGACGTCACGCCGGCGGGCTTGTCGACGAGCAGGAGGCCGTCAGTCGTCCCGGGCTCCATCCACCGGCTTTCCTTCGCGCACCTGCGCGAGCAGCGATTCGATGCGCGCCGCCCGCGCAATGCTCTCGTCGAGCCGGAAGGTGATCTCGGGAGCCAGTCGCAGGCGCAGCTCCCGGCCCACCCGCGCCCGCAGATGGGCCGCCAGGCTCGCCAGGCCGTCGATCGTGGCGGCGCGCTCGGCGTCGGAGCCCATGATGCTGACGAACACCTTGGCATGGCGGAGGTCGCGCGTGACGTCCACGCCGGTGACGGTCACGAGCCCCACCACCCGGGGGTCCTTGACCCCTTCGGCGAGCACCGTGGCGACCACTTCGCGGATCGCCTCGGCGACACGGTCAGGACGTCGATTGTCTGCAGCCATTGAAGCTCGTGCTCCGGCGCGGCGCGCGCGGATGACGCGCGCCGCTGCCCCTTACGTGGCCGGCGAGGACTCGAGCGACCGCGCCACTTCCTCGGTCCGGTAGCACTCGATGACGTCGCCCACCTTGATGTCGTTGAAGTTCTCCACGCCGATGCCGCACTCGAAGCCCTCCCGGACCTCGCGCGCATCTTCCTTGAATCGGCGCAGCGACGCGATGGCGCCGTCGTACAATTCGACGCCGTCGCGGATGACCCGTACCCGCCCCTGGCGGTTGATGACGCCGCTGCGGACGTAGCAGCCGGCGATCGTCCCCACGCGGGAGACCTTGAACGTCTGCCGTACCTCGGCTTCGCCGTAGATGACCTCGCGCTCCTCGGGGCGGAGCATGCCCTCGAGGGCCGCCCGCACGTCGGCGACCGCCTCGTAGATGATGCGATAGAGCTTGATGTCCACGCCCTCGCGCTCGGCGGCGCTGCGGGCGTTGTTGTCGGGCCGCACGTGGAAGCCGATGATCACGGCGCCCGACGCCTTGGCGAGCAGGATGTCGCTCTCCGAGATCGCGCCCACGCCGCGGTGCACCACCTCCACCTCCACCTCACTGGTGGAGAGCTGCTGGAGCGCGTCGGCGAGCGCCTCGGCGGGTCCGCCCTGGTCGCCCTTGATCAGGATGCGCAGCGTGCGCCGCTCGCCGCTCGCCGCGTGCTCGATGAAGTCCTCGAGCGACACACCGCGCGACGTGCGGCGGCTCTTGGCCTCGCGGTCCAACCGCTGCCGCCGCTGCGCGATCTCCCGTGCCGCCGACGCGTCGTCGACCACGAGGAGCTGATCGCCGGCCATCGGCACCCCCTCGATGCCCAGCACCTGCACCGGGATCGCGGGGCCGGCTTCCTTGACGGCGTTGCCGCGTTCGTCGAGCAGCGCGCGCACCCGTCCGGAGTGCATGCCGCAGATGAAGTCCACGCCCACGTGCAGCGTCCCGTTCTGGATCAGCACCGTGGCCACGGGGCCCTTGCCGGGATCGAGCTGCGCTTCGACCACCGAACCGGTGGCCGGGCGATCGGGGTTGGCCTTGAGATCGAGGATCTCCGCCTGCAGCAGAATCTGGTCGAGCAACTTCTGGACGTTCGTGCCCTTCTTGGCCGAGATCTCGCAGCTCAGCGTCTGGCCACCGAACTCCTCGAGCACGACCCCGTGCTGCAGCAGGTCCTGCTTGACCTTGTTCACGTTCGCCTGCGGCAGGTCGATCTTGTTGATGGCCACGATCATCGGCACGCCCGCGTTCTTGGCGTGCGAAATGGCTTCGATGGTCTGCGGCATGACCGCGTCGTCGGCGGCCACCACCAGGATCACGATGTCGGTGACCTGGGCGCCGCGGGCCCGCATGGCCGTGAACGCCTCGTGGCCCGGCGTGTCGAGGAAGGTGATCGACTTGCCATTGGGCAGTGTGACGTGATAGGCGCCGATGTGCTGCGTGATGCCGCCGGATTCGCCGGCCACGACGTTGGCCTGGCGAATATAGTCGAGGAGCGACGTCTTGCCGTGATCGACGTGTCCCATGATCGTGACCACCGGCGGCCTCGCGACGAGGTCTTCGGGCTGGTCCTCCTGCACGGGCACCACGTCCTCGGCCTGGTACGCATCCTCGCGCACGGCCTGGAACCCGAACTCTCCCGCGATCAGTTCGATCTGGTCGAAATCGAGGCGCTGGTTGATGGTGATCATCAGTCCGAGATTCTTGAACGCGAAGGCCACGATCTCGGTCGCCTGGATCTTCAGAATCTGTGCGAGTTCACTCACTGTGATGAACTCGTTGACGCGCACGAGCCGCTTCTCGCGCTCGGCCTCGGCCGCGCGCTGGGCCTGCACCTCTTCGCGGTGTCCGCGGCGCGAGTCGCTGGAGCTGCGACGCGACGGCGTGCCGCGCATCGCCGCCATCGTCTTCGAGATGTTGGCGTCCACGGCGCCCTGATCGACGGAGCCGCGACGGCCCTTTTTGCGCCGCCCGCGATCCCCACCCTTCCCGGCGCCCTTGTCGTCTCGGCGCGGCGGCGTGGCGACCCCGCCACCCGGAGCGGCCGAAGCCACCGGCCGGGGCGGCATGAAGGGCGAGCTGCTGGCCACGGGCCGCGGACGCGGGGCCCCAGGCGTGACGGGCCGCGGCCGCGGCCGCTCGCGCGATGGCGGGCCCTTGGGCGAGTCCCCACGGGACGGCGCCGGCCTCGATTCGGCGGCCGCTGGGGCCGGCATCTCGGCCGGCTCCGGCGGCGCGGGCGCCTCGACCTCGGCCGGGGCTTCCGCCTCCGGAGCTTCGACCGCGGGCGGGAGCGCCGGCTGCGACGCCTCGGCGGCGGCTTCCGCTTCGGCCGCAGCGGCGGCCGCTTCCTCCGCTGCCTTCTTCTCCTCTTCGGCCTTCTGCGCGGCGGCGGCCGCGGCGACGTCCGCCGCCTTGCGGCGGCGACGCACGGGAGCCGGCGCCGGGGCCGGTGCTTCGTCCACGGCGGCTTCGGCTGCCTTGGCGGCGCGCTTCGCGCGCGGCGTCTTCGGCTTGGCCGTCTTGGTTGCCTTCTTGGCCTTGGTCGGCTTGGCGGTCTTGGAGGCCGACTTGGTCGCCGTCTGGGTCGTGGCGCTCCGCCGGCGCGACTTGGGCTTCGGGGCGTCGCTGTCCTGGCCCGCCCGGGCGCGCTTCTCGCGCTCCCAACGCGCCCGGAGCCGCGCCACCTGGTCGTCCGTCAGCACGCTCTGCTGGCTGCGTACGGCGACGTCCATGTGACGAAGCAGGCCGACCACCTCGTCAGCCGATACCCCGAATTCTCCAGCCATGTCGTTTACGCGAAGCTTGCTCAATCCACCCTCCTAACGGGGCCCTCTGGGCCCGATTCCACCGCACCAAGAATTCCGTTGGCGAGCGCCCGGTCCATGATCCCGATCGCCGCCGTCTGATTCCGTCCCGCCACCGCCCCCAACTGCGCTGCCGTCAGCCCGTCGAGCACCCGGACCCGGCGCGCTCTCAGCAGCGGCAGGAGCTTGGCCGTGCTGTTCTCCGCCGCGTCCACCGCCACCAGAGCGAGTACCACCGTTCCCTTCCTGGCGGCAGCGCGCACCTGCTCGACGCCCACCACCGCGTTCCGCGAGCGAAGACCCAGCCCCACGAGGCCAAGCACGCGCCGCGCCTGCTCCGGCGTCAAGCCGCCGCGCCGTCCCCGTCGGGCGAGGATTCGGGAGCGGCACCCGCCGCTTCCCCGGCCGCGTCCGCCTCACCCGGCGCGGTCGCATTCGCCGGGCTCGCCTCGTCGGCCGCGCCCTCTTCCGTCAATTCGGCGAGAATCGCCATCAGGCGATCCGCGTCGTCGAGTGTGATGCCGGGGAGCCGCAGAAAGTCATCGCGATCCAGATCGATGATGTCGTTGAGGGTACGATAGCCCCCCTCCTCGAGGATCGCGATGGTCGCCGGCGGCATCCCTTCGATTTCCGTGAGCGGCACGTCGGCCGCGTCGCCCTCCTCTTCGGGCAGCGGTGCGAAGATCGCGCCCTCGCCCCCGCGCTCCAGCCACTCGCGGCTCGAGTAGAGATCGATCTTCCATCCAGTCAACTCGGACGCCAGGCGGACGTTCTGTCCGTTGCGCCCGATCGCCAGCGAGAGTTGGTCTTCGTCGACGACCGCCTGAATGGTCTTCGTCACCGGATCGCTGAACACGCGCGCCACCCGCGCCGGCGCGAGCGCCAGTTTGGCAAAGCGCTCGGGGTCCGGCGACCAGGGCACGATGTCGATGCGCTCGCCCCCCAGTTCGTTGACCACGGCCTGCACGCGCGACCCCTTGAGGCCCACGCAGGCCCCCACCGGATCGATGGCGTCGTCCCGGGAGAACACGGCGATCTTGGTCCGGCTGCCGACCTCGCGGGCGGTTGCCTTGATTTCCACGATGCTCTGCTGGATTTCGGGGACCTCGAGCTTGAACAGGGCCTTCACGAACAGGGCGTCGGCGCGGCTGAGAATCAGCCGCGGTCCCTTGGGCGTCTCCTCAACCTTCTTCAGCACCGCCCGCACGGGCTCTCCCTGGTGGAAGTGCTCGCGGTGGTTCTGCTCGCGGTAGGGCACGATCGCCTCCGCCTCGCGGAACTTGTTGAGCATGATCACCAACTTCCCGCGCTCGATCTGCTGGACCTCGCCGGAGAGCAGCTCGCCCACCCGCGACGTGAACTCGTCGCGGATCCGGGTGCGCTCGCCTTCCCGCACGCGCTGGATGATGCGCTGCTTGGCGGCCTGAACGGCGGCCCGGCCGAACACGGCGAAGTCCACGGGCTCCTCAAGCACGTCCCCGACCGCGAATTCCTCGTCGAATACCCGGGCGTCCTCGAGCGCGATCTCGCGCGCGAGGTCTTCGACCACGTCGACGACCGTCTTGAGCAACACGATCTTGATGTCGCCCTTGGCGTCGTCGATCGTCACTTCGGCCTGAACGGTGGGCCCGTACTTCTTGGCGAGGGCCGCCATGATGCCGTCCTGGAGGAGCCCATAGAGTTCCGCCCGGTCCAACTGCTTGGTGTTCGACACCTCGCGAAATGCGGCCAAAATCTCTGCTGAGCTTACCATCCACGCATCCTCATCATGGGTCGACGACACGCGCCGGCCACCGTTCGTGGTCCCCGCCACCGCGGGGCCCGCTGCCCTTCGTAATTCGCCGTGCCTAGACGCGGAACGCCAGCCGCGCTTCCTTCACCTCTCCGAGCGGCACCGTGCGGTGCTCGCCCGACGCAAGTTCGAGCTCGACGGCCTCGGCCCCTTCCGGCCCCTCGAGCCCCACGATCCGCGCTTCAAACCGCCCTCCGTGCGCGGGGCTGAGCACGTTCGCCCAGCGTCCCACGAACCGGCCCCACTCGGCGGTCGTTCGCAGCGGCCGTTCCCCGGGCGACGAAACCTGAAGCACATACCGATCGGACAGCATGCCGCTGGCGTCGATACGCGCCTCCACCATCCGTGACACCCGCGCGCAATCGTCCACCGTCACTTTTCTGCCGTCACGCCGATCGATGCGAACCTCGACGAGCGGACGCGACTTCGTGCCGGCGCGCCGGAACTCGACCAGGTCGAATTCCAACGCGTCAAGTTCTTGAATTACAATACGTTCCAGCTCTTGATTCATGTACTGTAGCAAGTGCCTCTACAGAACAAAAAAATGTGGGGAGCATCCCCCACATCGCGCGCGGCCTTCGCCGTGCATGAGCGTGAAGCTACAGGGTCGCCGCTAGTGAGTCAAGCGAACTCTCGGGGCGGCGCACCCATAACTGAAATCTGACGTCCGGAATCGCCGGCGCGGTGGGAGTAGAATCGGCCGTTGTCGCAGCGCGTGCATCGTTCGCTGACGCTCACTCGCCTGACGCCGCGGGCGGTGGCCTGTCCCGCAATCAGTGAACGCAGATCGACGGTCGTCGGGCGGCCGGCGGCGCACCCCGTGAGGCGTTCGTAGACGTCCGGACTCACCTCGTAGCAACGCCCGCAGATGGCCGGGCCGAGGTGCAGCACCAGCTCCGGCGCGCGACACCCGAACCGGGCGAGGGCATCGATGCCGGCGTCGACGATGCGCGCGGCCGTGCCCCGCCACCCGGAGTGCAGCAGTGCGATTGCCCCCGAGGGATGCGCCAGGAACACCGGCACACAATCCGCCACGGTCACCGCCGCCCCGGTCGCCGTGCCGGCGGCACAGGCGTGGCCATCGGCCGCCGGAATCCGGAGCCAGCCCTGCCAGGCGCCGTCGTGCGTGACCACCCGCGCGCCGTGCACCTGTGCGGCCGTCGCCAGGCGGGGGATGCCCACCGATTCCAGATGCGCGGTGACGGTCCGCCAACGGTCCATCACCTCCCCGACCGGATCGCCACCCGCAGTCCCCAGGCTCCCGAAGTCCCGGGTCGTGGTGTAGGCGACGAAGCCGAGCGCGGTGAGGTCCGGGACCGCCTCCGTATGGTCGAGCGGTGGGTTCACGCCTGCCCCACCTCCACGCGCTCGATTTCAGCCCCGAGCGCCCGCAGGCGCTCGTCGATGCGCTCGTACCCGCGCTCGATCTGCTGCACGTTGTGGATCGTGCTCCGGCCGGGCGCCGCGAGGGCCGCCAGCAGCATGGCCATGCCGGCGCGGATGTCCGGGGAGTCGACGCTGCCCGCGTGCAGGGGCGATGGCCCGATCACGAGGGCCCGATGCGGGTCGCACAACACGATGCGCGCCCCCATGCTCACCAGCTTGTCCACGAAAAACATGCGCGATTCGAACATCTTCTCGTGCATCAGGATCACGCCCTGGCACTGGGTGGCCGTGACGATGGCAATCGACATCAGGTCGGCCGGGAAGGCCGGCCATGGTTGATCCTCGAGCTTGGGAACGTGCCCTCCGAGGTCGGCCTGAATCACCCGCGGCTGATCCGCCGGCACGAGGAGATCGGCCCCGTCGACCTGGCAGACGACCCCCAGCCGTTCGAACCCCAGACGAGTGGAGCGGAGGTGCTCCACGCCGGCGCGTTCGATCCGGATCGCCGAGTTGGTCACCGCCGCCAGGCCGATGAACGACCCCACCTCGATGTGATCGGGGCCGATCTCGTACGAGGCCCCGCCCAGGGTGTGCCCACCCTCGATGGTCAAGGTATTGGTCCCAATGCCGTCGATGGTCGCCCCCAAGGCCACCAGGAACCGGGCCAGATCCTGCACGTGGGGTTCACTGGCGGCGTTGCGCAGAACGGTGGTGCCGCGCGCGGCGGCCGCCGCCATCAGCGCGTTCTCGGTGGCCGTGACGCTGGGCTCGTCAAGAAATACATCCGCCCCCGTGAACCCGCGGGTCCGCAGGTCGTAGTGATCCGAGAGGGTGAATTCGGCCCCCAGTTCCCGGAGCACGTGGAAGTGCGTGTCGAGTCGCCGGCGGCCGATCACGTCGCCGCCCGGTGGGGGAAGCGTCACGGCGCCGGCCCGTACGAGGAGCGGCGCGGCGAGCAGGATGGAGGCGCGAATTCTGGCGCAGAGCGCGGGATCCAGGCGCGTGGCTTCCACCGACCTGGCGTGAACCCGGAGTTCGTTCCGGCCCGCCCAGTCGGCGGCGGCACCCACCGACCGGAGCAACTCGACGAGCGCCTCGACGTCGCGGATCCGGGGCACGTTGGTGAGCGTCACCGGCTGGTCGGTGAGCAGGGTGGCCGCCACGATCGGCAGGGCCGCGTTCTTGTTGCCCGCGGGACGGATGGTGCCGGAGAGCCGGCGCCCCCCGTGAACGATGAACTGCAGTGCGCTCATGACGCGATTGGATCGGGTGGCTGGCGGGTGGTCGAGGGAACGAAGATGGCGAAGAATGCCGGGTGGATGGAGGGCGAGTCAAGCGCGCGTATCCGCTTGACACTGCGCCACATATCTGCGTACGATCCTTGCACCACTCATGATGCTGGCTTCGATGGTGCGCGGAAGCGCGTGGATCCTACAGGCCGTCGCGACGCTGCCCGACACGGTCTATACCCGGCAGATCGTCGAGCGCGGGTGGTTCGACCAGGTGGCGCACGTCGCCGGCGGCGTGCTGCTCATTCTGCTGCTCCTGCTGGTCCTGCTCGTCTTCCCCGCCGTCTGGTACGTGCGCAACCGTCTCAAACAGTTGACGGCCGTGCTCGACGGGCTCCGCCGCGACCTCGGGCCCGTACTCGAGCGGACGCGCGGCGTGATGGAGAACGCGGAACAGATCTCGGTGACGGTGCGGCACGAAGTGGAGCGACTGAGCGAAACCGTGGAGCAGTTCGACGGACAACTACGGGAAATCGCCGACATCGCGGGGGACCGCGTCCGCGATTTCGATGCCCTGCTCGGGGCCGTCCAGGACGAGGCCGAGGACCTGTTTCTCACCACCGCGTCCGCGGCCCGAGGAATCCGGGCCGGGGTGCGGGCGCTCCGGCGCCACCGGTCGCGGCGCGACCGGCGCGCCGAACTGGCCGCCCGGCCGGAACCCGACGATCCCGAACTGGACGACGCGGAGCAGGCCGAGGACGGGGAAGCCGCCGGGCCGGCCGCCCCGGGGGACGACGTGGCGCGCGAACGGGTGCCGCGACTGCGCCGTCGGCGGCGCGCGACATGACGAGGAGTCGAATCGCGGCGATGTTGGGGATCGCCGCGATTCTTTTGGTCGCCCTGCCCCACACCGCGTTTGCCTGGACTCCGGGCACGCATGTCTTTCTCGGCGAGGCCGTACTGCGCTCGGTCCAGCTCCTGCCGGGGGCGATCGCCGACCTGCTGCGGGCCTTCCCGTACGATTTCCTGTACGGTTCGATCGCCGCCGACACCAGCATCGCCAAGAAATACGCGCCGGCCGGGCGTCACTGTCACTCGTGGGACGTGGGCCTCGACATCCACGAAGCCGCGACCGACGAACCGCTGCGCGCGTTCGCGCTCGGGTATCTGGCGCATCTCGCCGCCGACGCCGTCGCGCACAACTATTTCGTCCCGATGCAACTCACGGTGACGTCCTCCACGTCGTCCATCGGCCACAGTTACTGGGAGAGCCGCTTCGAGACCCACCTCGGCGAGCGCTACAGTCGGCGGGCACGCGACCTCATCCTGCTCGACCATGCGACGTCGGACGCCCTCCTCGACGGCATCCTGAGCCCGACGCTGTTCAGCACCCAGACCAACCGGCGCATCTTTCGCGGCATGGTCCACGTGGCAGACTCGGAGTCCTGGCAGCGCATCTTCCAGTTGATGGCCGAGAAGAGCCGGTGGGACCTCCAGGACGCCGACGTCGGGGCGTACATGGAACGGTCCTTCGATTTCATCATCGACCTGATGAACCGTCTCGACCATTCGGAGCCGTATCGGCACGATCCGTCGGGCGACGAACGGCTGCGCCGCGCCAAACGGGTGCGTCGCCAGGCGCTTCGCCTGGGCGGCGAGGACGCGGTGCGCGAGCGCGCCGTGGAGCACTTCGGCCTGCCCGAGCCGAGTCTGCCGTTCGCGCGGTCGCTGGTGGCGCCGGTCTACGACCCGAGTCGCGTCGCCAACAACTGAGCCACCCGCTTCGGGTCGGCGCTCCCCTTGGACCGCTTCATCACGGCGCCGATGAGCACACCCTGCAGCTTCTTCTCGCCGTTCCGGAACCGCTCGGCCTCGGCGGGCATGGCCGCGATCACCTCGCTGATCCAGGCCTCGAGCGCTCCCTCGTCGGAGATCTGGACGAGGCCCTCACGCTTGGCGATCTCCGCCGGGTCTCCCCCGCTCGTGTGCATGATGCCGAAGATCTGCTTGGCCGCGGTGTGACTCACCGTGCCGTCGCGCACGAGCCTAAGGAGCGCGGCGAGGTCCGCCGGGCCGACCGGGAACTCGCCGATGTCCCGCCCGCTCGCCTTCACCGCCGCCAGAACCTCGCCCATCACCCAGTTGGCCGTCACCTTGGCATCGCCGCTCGCCGCGGCGGCGCGCTCGAAGTAGTCGGCCAGCCGGGGGCTCGCCGTGAGCACCTCGACGTCATATTCACCGAGCCCGAACGCCGCCGCATAGCGGGCCCGCCTGGCGGCCGGCAGTTCCGGCAGTTCGCCGCGCACCCGCTCGATAAAATCGGCCGCGAGGCACAGCGCCGGGAGGTCGGGTTCCGGAAAGTACCGGTAGTCGTGGCTTCCTTCCTTGGACCGCGCGGGGCGGACCGCTTCGGCGGCCCCGTCCCAGAGCATGGTCTGTTGTTCGACCACTCCCCCCGCGTCCACCAGCGCGCACTGGCGCACGAATTCAGCGGTCAACGCGCGCTCGACGCCGGAGAACGAGTTCATGTTCTTCACTTCGGTCTTCGTGCCGAGCGCGGGCGTGCCGTGCAGACGCACGCTGATGTTGGCGTCGACGCGCAGCGACCCCTCCTCCATGCTCACGTCGCTGACGTCCGCGTACTCGAGAATCTGCTTCAGGGCACGCAGATAGGCGCCCGCATCGGCGGCCGACCGCATGTCGGGCTCGCTCACGATCTCGATCAGCGGCACGCCCGACCGGTTGAGATCGATGGCGGTGGCCGCCGGGTAGCGATCGTGGATCGACTTGCCGGCATCTTCCTCCATGTGGAGGCGCGTGATGCCGACCGTCCGTCCATCTCCCGCCGCCACCGATCCGCCAGTGGCGAGCGGCCGGTCGAACTGGGAGATCTGATAGCCCTTGGGCAGATCGGGATAGAAGTAGTTCTTGCGGGCGAAGACCGAGACCGGATGCACCGTGCACCCGAGGGCCAGGGCGGCGCGGACGGCGAGTTCGACGGCGTGCGCGTTGAGCACCGGCAGGGCCCCGGGAAGCGCCAGACACACCGGGCACACGTTGGTGTTCGGCGGGGCGCCAAAGGCACTCGAGCACGAACAGAACGCCTTGGTCGCCGTCTTGAGTTGCACGTGCACCTCGAGCCCCACCACCATCTCGTAGCGCTCGGCGAAGGCCGCGAACGTCGCGTCGCTCATCGGTGCGCCTCCCCGCCCAGGCTTCGCTCGAGCGCATAGGCGGCCGCGAACATGCGTACCTCCTCGAAATGCGGCGCGATGAACTGCCCCCCCACCGGCAGACCGTCCACGCGGCCGATGGGCTGCGACATGGCGGGCACGCCGGCGAGGTTGGCCGTCGCCGTGAAGATGTCGTTCAGATACATCTGGTACGGATCGGTGGTCGCGCCGATCGGAAACGCCGGCGACGGGGTCGTGGGCGTGAACAGCAGCTGCACCCCGTCGGCAAAGACGCGCGCAAAGTCCTGGGCGATCAGCCGCCGCACCTGCTGCGCCTTTCGATAGTAGGCGTCGTAGTATCCGGCCGAGAGGACGTACGTGCCGAGCATGATTCGGCGCATCACCTCGTCGCCGAATCCGCCCGACCGCGTGGCCTGGTACATGCCGCGGAGCCCATCGCCGTCCAGCCGCAGCCCGTAGCGCACGCCGTCGAACCGGGCGAGGTTGGACGACGCCTCCGCCGGCGCGATGATGTAGTACACCGGAATCGCCAGTGCCGTGTGCGGGAGCGAGACCTCGCGCACCTCGGCGCCCAGCGCCCGAAGCGCGTCCAGCGCCCGGTCGCAATGCGCGCGGACGCGCCGGTCCAGATCGTCGGGGAAGTACTCCTTCGGCTTGCCGATCACGACGCCCCGCAGCGCGGCATCGACGCTCCGCCGGTAGTCGGGAACCGGATGGTCCACCGAGGTCGCATCGCGCGGATCGCGGCCGGCAATCACACCCAGTGCAAGGGCAGCGTCGTCCACGGCAGCACCGAACACCCCCACCTGATCAAGGGAGGACGCGAACGCCACGAGGCCGTACCGACTGACGCGGCCGTACGTGGGCTTCACGCCCACCACGCCGCACAGCGCGGCCGGCTGCCGCACCGACCCGCCGGTTTCCGACCCCAGCGCGATGCGCACGATCCCCGCCGCCACGGCGGCCGCCGAACCGCCCGACGACCCGCCCGGTACGCGGTCGGGCGCGTGCGGATTCCGCGTCGGCCCGTACGCGCTGTGTTCGGTGGACGACCCCATCGCGAACTCGTCCATGTTCGTCTTGCCGAACACCACGCCGCCGGCGGCGCGCAGCCGCGTCACCACGGTGGCCTCGTAGGGGCTCACGAAGCCGCGGAGGATCCGCGAGCCACACGTCGTGGGCAGCGTGAGCGTCGCGAGGTTGTCTTTCACCGCCACCGGAGTGCCGGCGAGCGGTCCCTCGGGCGCCAGGGTCGCCTGGGCCTCGGCGTCCGCGTCGTCGCGCCACGCGAAGATGTTCAACCCGTCGCGGCCGGCGTTCACCGCGTCGGCGCGGGCGGAGGCGGCCGCCACCGCGTCGCGCGCGGCCGCGCTCACGACTCCTCCTCGGTCTCGTGCGTGGCCAGACGCGGCACGAGGAAGAACCCATCCCGGATCGACGGCGCGAAGCCCTCGGGGCCGCGCGCCAGCCCGTCCGGCGGCGGCGCGTCGGCCCGGAGCGGCATGCCGGCGGTCTCGTCGCCCTCATCCGCCAGCGACGCGGTGTCCACCCTGGCCAGCGCGTCCATGTGCGCGAGAATCGTGTTCAACTCCGCCGTCAGCGCGCGCAGCCGCTTGTCGGGCAACCCGAGGCGGGCGAGCGAAGCAATGTGCCGTACGTCGTCGAGAGAGACCGCCACTAGTCGATTCCGCGTTCGAGGTTCGCCTGGGCGACGACGAGCGTCTTGCGGCCGATCGCCTCGTCATCGAAATCCACCCGCACTTTGGTCTGCAGTCCGGCACCGGTGATCTCGGCAATCGTCCCGCTCCCGAACTTCCGGTGCGACACGCGCTCGCCGATCGCGATGATCGCGGCGTCCTGCGATTCGTCCTCGACGTCCACGTACGACCCCAGGGGGCGCCCCGGCCGCCGCGCCGCCGCCGACGCGGGGAAACTATCGTCGTCGACGGTCACCGACGAGCCGCCCGTCCACGCGGCCGCGCCGCTCCGTTCGGGCCGGCCGCCGTACGCCGCCATCACGCCGCGCCCGCTGCTGCGCACGCGAATGGTCTGCTGCTGCTCCAGCATCTGATCGGGAATCGCGGTGAGGAAGCTCGAGGGGCGCGAGGACGCGAACTCGCCGTTGCGCCGGCGGGACTCGGCGTGCAGGAGATACAACCGGCGCTCGGCCCGCGTGATGCCCACGTACAGCAGGCGGCGCTCCTCCTCCAGCATCGCCGGATCGTCGTAGGCACGCGCCAGCGGAAAGAGGCCGTCCTCCAACCCGGTGATGAAGACCACCGGGAACTCGAGCCCCTTGGCGTTGTGCAGGGTCATCAGCGTCACCGCGTCCGCGTCCGCCGACAGTTTATCGACGTCGGCCACGAGCGAGGCCTGCTGGAGGAAGAGGTCGAGCGGCGTGAGCCCGACCTCGCCTTCGAGGTCGGCCACGGTTTCCGACGCGCCGGCAATCAGTTCACGCACGTTGTCCAGGCGATCGCGGGCCATCTCCTCGCCCTCCGTCCGGAGGTAGTCCGCGTAGCCGGTGGCGTCGACGAGATCGCGGACCAACTCGTCCACCGCCGCGTCGCGGGCCTGCTCGCGGAACCGGCCGATGAGCGCCGTGAAGTCGGCCAGCGCGGTGCGGGTGGCGGGGCGAATGCCCGCCAGCATGTCATCGTCGGTGGCGGCGTCGAACAGCGGGACGCCGGCGGCGCGCGCCCGCTCGGCGAGCGTCTCGACCGTGGCATCGCCGATGCCGCGCTTGGGCACGGTCACCGCGCGGCGGAAGGCTTCGTCGTCGGCCGGGTTCGCGACGAGTTTGAGGTAGCTCATCACGTCGCGAATTTCCCGCCGGTCATAGAACCGCACGGCACCCACCAGCCGGTAGGGAACGCCGTGGCGGCGGAGCGCCTCCTCCATGGCCCGGCTCTGCGCGTTGGTGCGGTAGAGCACGGCGAAGTCGCGCAGTTGCCATCCGGCGGCCGCGCGCTGCCGGCGCAGTTCCTCCACCAGCCAGTCGGCCTCGTCGCGTTCGTCGAGCGCGCGCAGGGCCACGACCCGCTCGCCGCCACTCCGCGTCGCCCGCAGTGTCTTGCCCATACGGCCGCTGTTGGCCGCGATGACGACATTGGCCAACTCGAGAATTGGCGGCGTGGACCGATAGTTCTCCTCGAGGCGCACGGTGCGCGCGTCCGGAAAGTCCTTCTCGAAGTCGAGGATGTTGCGGATGTCGGCGCCCCGCCAGCCGTAGATCGACTGATCGTCGTCCCCGACCACGCACACGTTGCCGTGCTCCGCGCCGAGCAGCGACACCAGCCGGTACTGCGCCCGATTCGTGTCCTGGTACTCGTCCACCAGCAGGTATCGGAATTTGCGGCGCAACCGCTGCAGCTCGTCCGGGTGCCGTTCGAGGATTCGCACCGGGAGCAGCAGCAGGTCGTCGAAATCCGCGGCGTTCGCGCGCTGGAGCGTGGGCTCGTAGTCGGCGTAGACCTTCGCCACCGCGGTCGCGAACGGATCGCGGGCGAGTGACGCGAACTCCTCCGGCGCGACGAGCGCGTTCTTGGCGTCGGAGATGGCACTCCGCACGGCACGCGGCGCGAACTGCTTGGGCGAGATCCCGTGCTGCTGCATCAGCCGCTTGACCACCGCCTGCGCGTCGTCTTCGTCGTAGATCGTGAACGCATTCGACCGCCCCACGAGATGGGCGGCACGCCGCAGCAGCCGGGCCCCGACACTATGAAAGGTGCCGGCCCACATCCCGGCGGGCTCGGCGCCGAGCAGCCCGGCGATACGCTGCCGCATCTCGCCCGCCGCCTTGTTGGTGAAGGTGACGGCGAGAATGTCCGAGGGGCGCACCCCGTGCGCCTGGATCAGACGGGCCACCCGCCGCGTCAGCACGCGCGTCTTTCCGGATCCGGCGCCGGCCAGCACGAGCAGCGGGCCCTCGTGGTGAAGCACGGCTTCGCGTTGCGCGGGATTCAACCCCTCCAGCAGCGCGTCGTCGAATGTTCGAGACATCACGGAATGATAACGTCGAACACGGCGCCCTGGTCGGACGGCACGCGATCCAGGCGCCCGACCGCATGCTCCGCCGCCAAGCGGCGGGCGAGCCCGAGCGGGCCGCCAGGCGCCTCCTCACCGGCCGCCGATGCCTTCGCACCACCCGCCCCGCCGGGGCGATCGTCCGCCACCCGAATGCGACAGCCGCCCGTCGCGCTCCCCGCCACCGACAGCGTGACCTGGCCGCCACGGCCGGCGAGTGCGTCCAGCGCCTGCTGCACGAGCAACTCGAGCACCCACGTGAGCAACACCGCGTCGGCGTCGACCGGCCCAAGATGCGCAGACGGCTCGACCGCTATCAGGAACCGGTGCGCGAGCGATAGGACGCGAGCGCGAAAGTACTCGGCCACGCCTTCGACCAATGGTGAGGGATCCACCAGGCCGCGCTGCGAACCGCCGGCCAGGCGGTCGAGGCGAGCGGCCACCTGCTCCAGGCGCCGGACCTCCGCGCCCATGTGCCCGACGGCGGCACGGACGCCCGGATCCTGCCCCGCCCGCTCCTCCAGGAGGTCGATCCAGCCGCCGAGGCTGTCCAGCGGTGACGCCAGTTGCTCGACCGACGCCCGCAACATGGCGGGCCACCGGAGTTCGTGCGGCGCCCCGCCCGTCCCGCCGGTCACGCCAGGCGGTCCAGTCCCAGATAGGGGCGCAGCGCCGCCGGGATGGTCACCGACCCATCGGCCTGCTGGTGGTGTTCGAGAAGACAGGCGATGGTGCGCGGGAACGCGAGGCCCGACCCGTTGAGGGTGTGAACGAAGCGGGGCTTCTCTCCGGGAGCAGGCCGGTATCGAATGTTGGCCCGGCGCGCCTGAAAGTCCGTGAAGGTGCTGCACGAGGAGACTTCCAGCCACGCGCCGACCCCGGGCGCCCAGGCCTCGAGGTCGTAGGTCTTCGCGGAAGAGAACCCGGTGTCGCCCGCGGCGAGGAGCTTGCGCCGATAGGGCAGCTCCAGCCGCTCGAGCATCGTCTCCGCGTGCCGGGTGAGGGTTTCCAGCTGTGCGTCCGAGTCGTCCTGAGCGGCATAGCGCACCAGCTCGACCTTGTCGAATTCGTGGGTGCGCAGCACCCCCCGGGTGTCCTTGCCCGCCGAGCCCGCCTCCCGCCGGAAGCAGCGCGAATACGCCACGAAGGCCATCGGAAGCTCCGCCCCGTCGAGGATCTCGTCGCGGTAGAGATTCGTCACCGGGACTTCGGCCGTGGGAATCAGGAACAGGTCGTCGCGGGTGGCATAGGCATCGTCCTCGAACTTCGGCAGCTGGCCCGTGCCGGTCATCGTCGTCCGCGTGACCAGCTGCGGCGGCCAGACCTCCTCGTAGCCGTGTTCGCGCGCGTGCAGGTCCATGAACATCGTCAGCAGCGCGCGCACCAAGCGCGCCCCGTGCCCCCGGTACACGACGAACCCGGATCCACTGATCTTCGCCGCGCGTTCCTGGTCGAGCATACCGAGCGCCGCCATCACTTCCCAGTGCGGCTTCACGCCGGCCGAATCGCGCGGCGTGCCCCAACTGCTCACGATGACGTTGCAGTCCTCGCCGCCCTCCGGCACGTCGGCCAACGGGACGTTGGGCAGTTCGAGCAGCACCTGATGCAGCGCCGATTCGACCTCGGCGAGCCTGGCCTCCTCGGCCGCGATCGCATCGCCGAGTGCGCGCCCGCGTGCAATCAGCTCGTCGGCGTGCTCCTTGGCGCGTTTCCGCTTCGCGACCTCCTGCGACGTGGCGTTGCGCTCCGCCTTCTTCTCCTCAACCGCCGCGATGAGGGCGCGTCGATCGCGGTCGAGCGCCTCGCCCCGCGCGATCACCGGCAGCAGCGCCTCCCCCGCGCCGCGCCGGCGGACGGCGTCGCGCAGCACGTCGATCTGCTCCCGCAGCATGCGTTGGTCGTGCATCGGTCACTTGGTGGGGAGGCCGGGCCCGAGGGAGACGTACCCGCAGTTGGGATCGGAGACCACCTCGGTATAGAGGGCCCGGTTCGGCAGATCGATGCTGTCGACCACGAACTTGGCAAAGTACGACGACCCCAGGGAGTAGACGGTGCACGTCGTGGCGTCGAGCACGTTGACCGCGACCACCTGCCCGACCGGCACCACCATCGTCGAGTCGAACTTGTAGCCGGTCTTGCGCGCCTGGAGGTAGTCGCCAAATGGGCCCGTCACCGTCTGCAGCCCCACGCTGATCCCCGAGGTCAAGCCGTTCGCCACGCGGCGCGCCGGGTAGACGACGACGTTTCCCGACGAGTCGATGTCGAGCGCGACGTTGAAGAAGAAGTTGGCATTGACCGGGACGGCGCTCGCCGTCAGAAAGTCGATGCCGGAGGGCGCGGATGGCGTCCCGCCGTTGAGCGCGAAGACGATCGGTGTGCTCGACATCGTCGCGAATTGCGCCTTGGGCGACTTGAGCGCGCCGCAGGCCGCCCACAGGACGGCCGCGGCCGTCCCGACAAGTATCATGGAAATTCGTCGCATCATCGGGGGCCGACCCACTCGGCCAGAGGGAAGCGTAAGGGCGAAGGATACCGTGCCCGACAATCGACTTCAAGCGATTGGCTTCGCTTGACTTCGCTCACGTCCATCTCTAGCTTCGCCAACACTTTCCAAGGAGCGGGAATGGCGAGCATACGCGATCTCGTCGCCGCCATCCGGCAGCGCGACGGCGTGGAGGCTGCGGTCCTCCTGGGCCGCGACGGACTACTCATCGACAGCCAGGCGATCGCCGGCCTCGACGCCGAAGATCTGGCCGCCCGCATTCCCTCCATCATGGCGGCCGCCGACGACCTCGGGACCAACAGCGGTCGCGGAGAACTGGTGACCGCCGTCCTCGAGCATACCGGCGGCATGGCGTTGGTGTCGGCGCTGAACCGCGAAGCCGTGCTGCTCGTGCTCCTGGCGCCGGGCGCCAATGTCGGCCAGTTGCTGTACGAGCTCCGACGCAATCGAGGCCATATCGCCGCGCTCGTGTGACCTGTGGCGTCCGACCCGCGGCAATTCCACGTACTCGTCGCCGACGACGAGCCCCACATCGGCCGGATCATCAAGATGAAACTCGAGCAGGGACCGTTCCGGGTCTCGCTCGCGTATGACGGCCGCGAAGCCCTCGCCGTCCTCGAGCGGGATCCGGGCATCGACCTCGTCCTCCTCGACGTGATGATGCCCCAGACGAGCGGCCTCGAGGTTCTGGCGAAGATGCGAGCCGACCGCCGGTGGCACGATCTGCCGTGCATCATCCTCACCGCGGCCGGCGAAGCCGAATACCAGCGGCGCGCCATGGCAACCGGTGCCAGTGAGTTCCTCACCAAACCGTTCAGCCCCAAACGGCTATACGCGCGCGCCGCGGAACTGGTCGGACTGGCGAACGAGAGTGCGGAGGCAGGCGACGCATGAGTCGATGGATGGTGGTCCTGGCCGGCGGGGTCGGGTCGCGGTTCTGGCCGCTCAGCACCCCCGAGCGCCCCAAACAACTGCTGCCCCTGGTCACGCCGCAGCCACTGCTCCGCGATACCCTCGACCGCGTGCGGCCGCTCGCCGATCCGGCACACACGCTGATACTCACCAACGCCACGCTCGTTCCCGCCATCGCCGCGCTGGCTCCCGAGATTCCGGCCGACCATCTGATCGCGGAACCGAAACCGGCAGGCACGGCGGCGGCCCTCGCCTGGGCCGCGCACCGGATCGCCGAGCTCGACGGCCGGGACGCCACGATGCTGTCGGTGCATGCCGACTGGGCGGTGGCCGATGCCGACGGATTCCGCCTGGCGCTCACGCACGCGGCCGAAGCCGCCGAAGCGCACGCCGCCCTCGTCACGGTGGGAGTCGTCCCGTCCCGCCCCGATCCCGGCTTCGGCTACATCCAACCGGGTGACGAGGTGGCACCGGGCGTCCGCCGGGTGGCCCGCTTCGTCGAGAAGCCGGACGTCGACCGGGCCCGGGAGATGTGTGCGGCGGGCTACTTCTGGAATTCGGGCATCTTCGTCTGGCGGGTGGGCGACTATCTCGAGGAACTCATCGCCCACACCCCCGAAGTCGCCCCTGCGCTCGCCGCCCACGAACACGATCTCGCCAGCTTCTTCGCCAGCGTGCAACCGGTTTCGGTGGACGTCGGGGTGATGGAGCGCAGCGCCCGGGTGCTCGTGCTCCCGGGCGACTTCGGCTGGGACGACGTCGGCGTCTGGGGCGCGCTGCGCCGCGTCCGCGCCCTCGACGCGCACGGTAACGCCATGGCGGGCGACGCCTACGCGGTGGACGCATCGGGCAACGTCGTGCATGCGGAGAGTGGGACGGTCGTGCTCTACGGGGTGGACGACCTGGTCGTCGTGACCTGCCGCGGGATGACGGTGGTGACGACGGTCGAGAAGTCGCACTCGCTCAAGCACCTGTTGGCGGGACTCCCCGACGGGGTCCGGGAACATCCATGAACCAGCTGTATCTGTACGACGACGCCGTCGGGCGCCGCTTCGAACCGTTCGCGCTGGTGCGACCTGTTTCCGAGATGCGCGCCGGCGCCGCCCTGCTCCGGGAGCGGTGGGAAGCCGCCGTCGGTGGACCCGCTGCCGGACGCCTCGCCGCTCCGCACCTCCGCGAGTTTTCCGAAGGTGAAGCGCCGCCGGTCGCCGAGGGCACCCTGGCCGCCGGCGCCATCGTGGCCAACGCGCGTTGTGCCGTTGCGCTGGCGCGCCTGCCGGACGCCGATGTCTGGCAGTGCGACGGCCGCGTGGCGGCGGTGCGCCTGGCGGCCGCGATGCCGGCCGGTGCGTTCGCCGACGGCGCGCGCACGCTGGAGTCGATCGCCGCCGGAGACGCGCGCCCCGCCACGATCGCGGGCCGTTGGCTGGACGAGGTGTGGCACTTCATCCGCGACCTGCCGGTGCAGTTGGCGGAGGACATCGCCGCCCTCGGCCGGGGGGCGGCGCCACTGGCGGTGGATGCGGCGGCTCGCATCGGCACGCATCCGGTGTTCGCCGAGCCCGGCGTGACCGTAGAACCGCTCGTCGTCTTCGACGTCACGGCGGGCCCGATCCTGCTGCGCGAGGGCGCCACCGTTCAGTCGTTCACGCGCCTCACCGGCCCCTGCGTCGTCGGACGGCACTCACTGGTGAGCGGCGGGCGGGTCGCCGCCAGCTCGATCGGCGATTTCTGCAAGGTGCACGGGGAGCTGAGCACGTCGATCATCCTCGGCCACAGCAACAAGGGGCACGACGGATTCGTGGGGCACTCGTACCTGGGCCGGTGGGTGAATCTCGGAGCCGGCACCGTGACGAGCAACCTGAAGAACACCTATGGGCACGTCGCGCTGTGGACACCCGACGGCGTGCGCGACACGGGGCTGCAGTTTCTGGGCGCGATGTTCGGCGACCATGCGAAGAGCGGCATCGGCGTGCGCCTGACCACGGGGACGGTGATCGGCGCCGGCGCCAACGTGTTCGGCGGCGAGGTCATGCCCAAGGTCGTCCCCCCGTTTGCCTGGGGCAGCGTCCCGCCGTACGCGACCTACGCACTGGACAAGTTTCTGGTCGCGGCCGAACGGATGATGCAGCGCCGCGGGGTGCCGCTCACCGCGCACACGCGGGCGCTGCTCACCGCCGCGCACGCCATGCGCGCGCGCGAGGGCGTTCGGTGAGAGTCTGGGTGCTCGGCAGCGGCAGCGGGGGGAACGCGGTGCTCGTCGAATCGGGCGGGGCCCGCGTGCTGATCGATGCCGGATTCGGCGTGCGGACGCTGGCCACCCGGCTGGCCGCGGTGGATATCGCCCCGGAGTCGATCGAGGCGTGCGTGATCACGCACGAGCACTCGGACCATCTGAAAGGAGCCTCCGCCGCCGCGCGACGGTGGGGCTGGGCGCTGCACGCCACGCGGGGCACCGTGGCCCACGCTCCGGAGCTCGCGGGCACCCCTGTCCTGCCATTCGACGCCGGCACGACGCTGGCGTTATCGACGATGGAGGTGGCGACGGTCCGGACGCCGCACGATGCCGCGGAGCCGGTCGGCGTCACCGTCACGGCGCGTGACACCGGGGCCCGGACCACGGTGTGCACCGACATCGGCCATGTGAGCGACGGGGTCCGCGCCCTCTGCCGCGACGTGGATATCCTCGTGCTCGAGTCGAACCACGACGAAGCCATGCTGCGCACGGGACCGTACCCGCCGGTGGTGCAGGCCCGCATCGCGGGCGCCCGCGGGCACCTGGCCAACCGGCACGCCGCCGCGCTGATTCGGGATACCGTCACCAGACGTCTCCGGCACGTGGTGCTGGCGCACCTCAGCGAGAAGTGCAACGCCCCCGACCTCGCGCGAGAGACCACCGAACGCGAGCTCCGGCGCACGGACTACCGCGGCGCCGTGACGACGGCGCGCCAGCGCGAGGTGATCGGGCCGTTCGACGCCGCGGGCCCGAGCCTTCCCCGGCAGTACCGGCTGGCGTTGTAGCGACCGCCCCGCCGCGACCGGGCCGGGCCGCGAACGCCGTCGACGGGCCATCTCCGCCCGTCGTCGCGGAGCACCAACCACGCACTCGAAACATGCAGGAGGGGCGGAAGGCCACTGGCCCCCCGCCCCTCCCGGCACTTCGCCCTCGCTGACCCCGGAGCGCGGCGACGGGGCTGCCCCGTCACCGCCCCCCGAGTGCCAACGGCCGACTAGTACATCCCGCCCATGCCGCCCGGCGGCCCGGCGGGCGCCGGCTTGTCTTCCTTTTTCTCGACGATCAGGGCTTCGGTCGTGAGTAGAAGTCCGGCGATCGACGCCGCGTTCTGCAGCGCCGTCCGGGTGACCTTGGTCGGGTCGATGACCCCGGCCTGCACGAGGTTCTCGTACGTGTCGGTGAGCGCGTTGTAACCGAACGCGTCGTCCTTCGACGCCCGCACCTTCTCGACCACGATCGAGCCTTCACCGCCCGCATTGTAGACGATCATGCGGATCGGCTCCTCGATGGCGCGACGGATGATGTCGACGCCGATCTGCTCGTCCGTCTCCTTGGTCTTGAGGCCCTTGAGCGCGCGCTGGGCACGGATGAGCGCCACACCGCCGCCCGGGACGATCCCCTCTTCGACGGCGGCCCGCGTGGCGTGCAGCGCGTCCTCGACACGAGCCTTCTTCTCCTTCATCTCCGCTTCGGTGGCGGCACCGACGTTGATCACGGCCACTCCGCCCGCGAGCTTCGCCAGCCGCTCCTGCAGCTTCTCCTTGTCGTAATCCGACGTGCTCTTGTCGATCGCGACGCGGATCTCGGCGATCCGCCCCTCGATCTTCTTCTCCTCGCCGGCGCCGTCGATGATCGTCGTGTTGTCCTTGTCGACGACCACGCGCTTGGCACGGCCGAGATCACCGATCACGGCGTTCTCGAGCTTGAAGCCGACGTCCTCGCTGATCACCTGGCCGGCGGTGAGGACGGAGATGTCCTCGAGCATCGCCTTGCGGCGGTCGCCGAAGCCCGGCGCCTTGACGGCGCAGACCTTCAACGTGCCACGCAGCTTGTTGACGACCAGCGTGGCCATCGCCTCGCCCTCGATGTCCTCGGCGATGATGAGCAGCGGCTTGCCCGTCTGCGCCACCTTCTCGAGCACCGGGAGCAGGTCCTTCATGGCCGAGATCTTCTTGTCGTGGATGAGGATGTAGGGGTCCTCGAGGGCCGCCTCCATCTTCTCCGGATCGGTGACGAAGTACGGCGACACGTAGCCGCGATCGAACTGCATCCCGTCGACCGTCTCGAGCGTCGTCTCGAGGCCGCGGGCCTCCTCGACCGTGATCACACCGTCCTTGCCGACCTTCTCCATCGCCTCGGAGATGAGCTGGCCGATCTCGGAGTCGTTGTTCGCCGAGATCGTGCCGACCTGGGCGATCTCCTTCTTGCCCGACGTCGGGACGCTGATCTTCTTCAGCTCCTCGATCACCGCGCCGACGGCCTGGTCAATGCCGCGCTTGATCGCCATCGGATTGGCGCCCGCGGTCACGTTCTTGAGGCCTTCCCGGAAGATGGCCTGCGCCAGCACGGTGGCGGTGGTCGTCCCGTCGCCGGCGTTGTCCGACGTCTTGGTCGCGACTTCCTTCACCATCTGCGCGCCCATGTTCTCGATGGGATCGGTGAGTTCGACCTCCTTGGCCACCGTCACCCCGTCCTTCGTCACGGTGGGGGCGCCGAACTTCTTGTCGATGACGACGTTCCGACCCTTGGGACCGAGGGTGACCTTCACCGCCTCGGCGAGCTGATCGACGCCGCGCTTCAGGCCCGCGCGTGCGTCCACATCAAAGTGGAGTTCCTTTGCTGCCATGGTCTAGTTCCTCTGCGAACTGAATTGTTGGATTGGAAAGGGACTCAGCCGACGACGGCCAGAACATCCGACTCGCGCAGAATGAGCACCTGCTCGCCGTCCACGGTCACTTCGGTGCCGCTGTACTTCCCGTACAGCACCTTGTCGCCAACCTTCACTTCCATCGGCACGCGCTTGTCCTTCTCGTAGCGGCCGGGCCCAACCGCGATGATCTCGCCCTGCTGGGGCTTTTCCTTCGCCGTGTCGGGGATGTACAGCCCGCCGCGCATCTGCTCGGTCTCTTCGATCGGCTTGATGACGACGCGATCCGCCAGCGGCGCGACCTTCACGCTCGAAGCGTTCTTGGTTGCCATTGCTTCTGCCCCTCCAAATGGAGCTGGTGAGGTGTGGATTGGTGGATTGGACGCGTTAGCACTCTGACTCGGTGAGTGCCAACCCACCGGAAACGTAGCCCAGGTCACCGTCCCTTGCAAGACCCGGTTTGGTCGAGATTCCCGCTCTATCTCGTTAGCAATTAGCGACTTACGTGCCACGGCGTTTCGGCCAAATTGGCAAAATATGCCCGTCGAATTGACCAGCCGCTGTTGAGAACCAGACACCGCGGCAGGACGCGTCCGTCCTGCGCCCCCCGATGCCCCCGCGGGCGCGGGGCCCGGCTATTCGGTCAGCAACCCGTACGCCAGATCCAGTCCGGTCAGCGTCAGATAGGGGTCGACGACGTCGAACGACCGGCACAGATCGCGAAACGCCTCCGCCAGACCACCGGTCGCGATCACGAGCGGCGCCTCCGGATTCGGCCATTCGGCCTTGATGCGGCGCACCAGCCCGTCAATCGCATCCGCCGCCCCGAACATCACGCCGGCGCGGATGTTGGTCTCGGTCCGGGTCCCGATCGCGCGGTCGGGGGCCACCAGTTCCGTGGCCGGCAGCTTGGAGGTGCGCTTGAACAAGGTCTCTGCCGACGTGCGGACGCCGGGGGCGATGATCCCGCCGAAGAACACACCGTCGCGCGTCACGCAGTCGTAGGTGGTGGCGGTCCCGAGGTCGATCACGATCGCGTCGTGCCTGTGAATGCGACTGGCGGCGAGTGTGTTCACGATCCGGTCGGCGCCCACCGTCATCGGCTCGTCCACGTCGAGGCGGATCGGCAGCTTCGAGGTCGGATCGATCACGACCACGCGCGCATGGGGCACCCACCGCTCGCAGGCCTCGACGAGCGGCTGGGTGATCGGCGGCACCACCGAGGCGATGGCCACCCCGGTCACGACGTGCTGGTCGAATCCGTGACCGTCGAGCAGCGCCCGGAGCAGGACGCCGATCTCATCGGGCGTCCGGGCCACGTCGGAGGTGATGCGCCAATGGCCGCTGGCCGTTCCCCGGTCCATCAGTCCTACCGTCGTTTCGGTGTTCCCGACGTCGAAAACGAGATTCACGCTTCCTCCTCGAGTACGAGCGAACCCGCGTGCAGCGTCCGAACTCCCCCGGCGCCCCGCACGAGCAGGGCACCGTCCGCGTCGATGCCGAGCACCGTACCGGCGGCCGGCTCGCGGCACTTGCGCCCTGTGGCAATATCGCGCGCCGCATAGGCGGCGCGCTCGTCCGCCCCGAGTTCGCCGGCGCAGGCCGCCGCCGCCCGGAGCGCCGGCACCAGCCGGAAGAGGACCTCTGCCCGGCTCGTGCCCGGCCGCAGCGCCGCGGCCCCGGGCATGTTCCGGGGCGCCTGAACGTTGATTCCGAATCCGACGGCGATCCAGTCCGGCGCTCCTTCCCGCCACCGCGCCTCGACGAGAATGCCGGCCAGCTTTCCCCCGTCCACGTAGAGGTCATTGGGCCACTTGAGCCCCACCGGCGATGCGGCGAACGCATCCAGCACCGGGGCGGCGTGCAGGCCCAGGCGCAGCGAGAGCACCCGCACCGCGGCGGGATCGCGCGGGCGTTCGATGAGGGTGAGCCAGATGCCCGCTCCCGGCTCGGACTGCCAGCTGCGTCCCTGCCGGCCACGACCGGAGGTCTGCTCGTCGGCGAGGACCAGAGTCCCGGCCGGGGCGCCGCGTGCCGCCCGCTCGTGCGCCACGTCGAGCGTGGAGGGAACCCGGTCGAACAGCACGACCTCGGGAACGCCGCACGAGACGGCCAGGGCGCCGGCATCGAACCCGTCGTACCGCGGGGGCGCCCCCGTCACGCGCCGGCCGTGCCTTCCAGCGCCGCGGTGTAGAAACGCTCGTAGTGCCCGACCACGTCGGTCAGGGCATACCGGCGGCGGGCATCGGCGGCCGCGGCCCGGCTCATCGCAGTCCAACGGTCGCGATCGCCGAGGATGTCCAGCGCGGCGGCGGCCATGCCGTCCACGTCGCCCACCGCGCAGAGGGCGCCGGTGACCCCGTTCTCCACCACTTCCGGCAGCCCGCCGGCGTCGGCCCCGATCACGGGCGTTCCCGACGCCAGCGCCTCGAGGGCACTCAACCCGAACGATTCACGGTCCGTGGGGAGCAGATACAGGTCGGCCGACGCCAGGAGCGGCGCCACCGATTCGATCTTGCCGAGAAACATGACCTGGTCCTGCACGCGCAGGCGGCGTGCCTCCTGCTCGGCGAGAATCCGGTCCGGCCCGTCACCCACCATCACCAGCACCGACGGGATGCGCGCGGTGACGAGGGCGAACGTGCGGACGATGTCCACCACGCGCTTGACGGGCCGGAAGTTCGAGATGTGCATCAGCACCGGCCGGCCATCGCCGAAGGCGCCGCGCGAACCGGGGTACCGCGCCCGATCGTAGATCGTCGGATCCACGAAGTTCGGAATCACCTCGATGCGACATCCCGTGCACCCGAACGCACTGAGCGTCTCCTGCTGCAGGAACCGCGAGACGGCGGTCAAGCCGTCGGATTTCTCGATCGAGAATTTGGTAATGGCGTGAAACGACGGGTCCTGTCCGACGATCGTGATGTCGGTGCCGTGGAGGGTGGTCAGCACCTTCAGGTCGGGGCGCTGGCCGCCGAGCATCTCCTTCGCAATCCAGGCACTCGTGGCGTGAGGGATCGCGTAGTGGCAGTGGAGCAGATCCAGGCCGTGCGTGAGAATGACCTCGTGCATGCGCACGGCGAGCGCGAGATCGTAGGGCGGGTACTCGAACAGCGGATACCGGCCCACGTCGACCTCGTGGAAGAACACCCGCGGAAGGAACGCCGGGAGGCGAAACGGCTGGCGATAGGTGATGAAATGGATCTCGTGCCCGCGGTGCGCGAGTGCGATGCCCAGTTCGGTCGCCATCGCGCCCGAACCGCCGTATGTCGGATAGCAGGTGATGCCGATCTTCACCGCCTCAACCCTCCTCTGCCCCGTGCCACCAGCGCTCGGCGACGGCTTCCCAGTCCGGCGCCCCCGGATCGAGACGCGTGACCGACGCGGCGGCCAGCTGGTGCCGGAACCAGGTGCGCTGGCGTTTGGCGTACTGCCGCGTTTCGACGATCACCCGCTCGCGCCCGTGCGCCGGGGACACCCTTCCCTCCGCTACTGACCGCACCACCGCGTATCCCGTTGCCTTCCAGGCCGGGGCCGATTCGGGCACCCGGCCGGCGAGGCGCCGTGCCTCGTCCACCCAGCCCGCGGCCATCATCGCGTCCACGCGGCGGGCGATGCGATCCGCCAACGCGGCCCCCGGATCCACTACAAGATAGCGCGCGCGCCACCGGGCAGGACGGGCGCTCTCCCGATGCAGGGCGCTCAGCGGACGGCCGGTGAGCAGTGCGATCTCGATGGCCCGCAGCAGCTGCGTCCGCCCCAGGTGGGCGCGGTCGGGGTCGAGGGCCGCGCACCACCGGCGCAATTCCTCCAGCGACATGCCGCCCAGTACGACGGCGAGGGCGTTCCGCCGGCCGGGATCGAGCGGCGGCTCCGCGAACAGGGGGCCGAACAGCGCGCGCAGGTAGAAGCCGGTGCCGCCGACGAGCAGCGGCGCGCGCCCAGCCGCCGCGGCGGCCTCGATCCAACGCTCCGCATCCGACGCCCAGGCGGCGGCCGAGTAGCGTTCGGTGGGATCGCGCACGTCGACACCGTAGTGCGGCACCTGCGTCCGTTCGTCGGGCGCGGGCTTCGCCGTGCCGATGTCGAACTCGCGATAGATCTGGCGCGAGTCGGCGCTGACGATCGCCACCAGATGGCGCGCGGCGAGGGCGAGGGCGACGGCCGATTTGCCCGCCGCCGTCGGCCCGCAGATGACGCGGAGGCTACTTTCGTCCAAAACGGCGCTCGAGTTCGTCCCACGACAGCTGCACCACCGTCGAGCGTCCGTGCACGTCGTGCGCCGGGAGCGTGGTGCGACTGAGGTCGGCGAACAGGGCGCGCATCTCGCCGGGGGACAGTTCGTCGCCGGCCTTGATCGCCGCCTTGCAGGCGATCGTCGCCGCCAGCCGTTCGTGCCGTTGGGGCACCGCCGCGAACCGGTCGCCGGTCAGGGCGTCGAGCGTTTCGCGCAGGCAGCGTTCCGCCTCGAAACGGGGATGCGGCATCGGCACACTGCGGACGATGAGCGTATGGCCGCCGAATCCCTCGATGTCGAACCCGAGCTGTTCGAACAGCCCGCGATTCTCCTCGAACGCTTCGGCCTCGGCGGGCCCGAGGTGCAGCGTCATCGGGAACAAGAGATGCTGCGATGGGGCCTCGCCGCGCGTCAGGATGCGCATGAAGCGTTCGTAGAGCACCCGTTCGTGCGCCGAATGCTGGTCGATGAGCACCAGTCCGCCGTCGCCCTCGAACGCCAGATACGTGCGCCGGAGCTGCATCAGCGGCGGAATCGGCAGATCCGCCGGTGCGGGTGGTGCCGCCGGTTCCGCGCTCGCGACGCCGGATTCGGCGTCGGCAAAGAGCCCCCCGGCCTGCGTCGCCATCGGCCACAGGGCCTCGACGTCCACCGCGGAGTCGGGCCGCGGACCGCCCGGCAACGGAATCGGCGGACGCCCGATCGCGGCCCCCGCGTCGAGCGTCCCGAGCGCGCGCCGGACCGCGTCCTCCACCGTGCGTTCCAGCGGCCAGCGGTCGCGGAACCGGACCTCCGCCTTGGCCGGATGGACGTTCACGTCCACGGCATCGGCAGCCACCACGACGTCGAGGAAGATCGTCGGCCGCACCCCCGCCGGGATCGTCGACTTGTACGCGGCCTCGGCGGCGCGGACGATTCCATGATCACGGACGGCGCGTCCGTTCACCGACACGAAGACCCGGCGCCCGGCGGTGCCGACGTCGGCGGGGCGTTCGACGAGCCCGGACACGCGGGTCGTGCCGCGGACGTCGTCCACGTCGAGGAGCCGCTCCGCATAGGTGCCGCCCCACAGCGCGGCCAACCGCGCCCGCAGCGACGACGCGGCCGGGAGCGTCATCACGTTCTTGCCGTCGTGGGTGACCGTGAGGCGCACGTCGCGGCGCGTCAACGCCACGTTGGTGATCGTCTCGAGGACCGCCCGCCACTCCGAGCGCACGCCGCGCATGAACTTGAGCCGAGCCGGCGCGTTGTAGAACAGCTGGGCGACCGTGACCGTGGTGCCCCGCCGGCGGGCGGCGTCCGCCGTCTCCTCCACCGCCCCGCCGGCGGCGCGCACCCGCGTGCCGGCCCCGTCGGCCGGGGCCGTCTCGATTTCGAGACGGGACACCGAGCAGATCGCCGGAAGCGCCTCGCCGCGGAATCCGAAGCTCGAGACGCCCACCAGGTCATCCGCGGCGCGGATCTTCGACGTGGCGTGCCGCGAGAGCGCGAGCACCGCATCCTCGCGGCCCATGCCGCTACCGTCGTCGCTCACCCGGATCCGGCGGCGTCCGCCATCCTCGATCTCGAGGTCGATGGACGACGCCCCGGCATCGAGCGCGTTCTCGACGAGTTCCTTGACGACCGACGCCGGACGTTCGACGACCTCGCCGGCGGCGATCTGGTCGGCGACATCGCTGGCGAGCACGGCGATGCGGGGGGTTCCGGGGGCGGCGGTATCGGGAGACACGGACATCGCGTGCAAGCTACCGGACCCGCGCGTCGAGCGTCAATCGAGTCCGGGTGGCGATGCGTCGACGTCGACGATGCTCTGGGCCGGAATCCACCCCTGGCGTCCACCATCCAGTTCCACACGGCTCCAGGCGCCATGCTGATTGAGCACGCGGACCATCTCGCCCGTCACCACGGTCGGTCCCGACTCGGCGCCGAACGCCGGATCCGCGCGAAGCATGGCATCGGCTCGCACGATGGCGACGGACCGCGCCGAGAGGCGTCCCGCGAGGGCGATGGCGCCAAGTCCGAGCACGGCCGCGGCGCCGACGAGGGGGGCCGTCCAGCCCCTGGTCCATGGCCACCGTCGGGCCAACGACGGGTGCCACGTGCCGCACGCCGCCAGCCAGCACGCGGCCATCAGCAACAGCACGCCGTTCAGGGGGATCGGCGGCACGTAGCCGGGAGAACTGGCGCGCAGGCCGTGCACCAGCCCCAGCCGGTTGCGCGCATCGGCGGCGAGCGGCTCCAACCCCAGACCGCGGCGCCAGCCGAGCACGGCGTTGACGGTGTCATGCATGGCCCAGGCGGCGGTGCCCAGGTTCACCCATCCGTCCGCGGCGCGGGGCGCGGCGCCGACGACGCGCGAAAAGGCGTCGCGGGCCGCGGCATAGTTGTGTTCCTGGTAGGCCACGACGCCGTCGGCGAAGGTGGCGCCGGGGGTCGCGCTCTGCAGGGCGTGCAGGGTCCCGCCCGCCCCGATCGCCATCAGGCAGACGAGGCCGAAGAACCGAAGCGGCAGCTCCCGACGCGGCAGCGCTTCCTCATCGATGCGGCGCACGACCGCGAGCGCCGTGGCGCCGGCGTCCCCCGCCAGCACGCCGTCCGGGGCGAACGCCGCCGCGTCGAGATCGCGCAGCAGCGACTCGGCGTCGTCGGCCGTCGCGTTGGAGACTCCGGCCCGCCGCAGCGCCCGCCGGAGTCCGCCCACACTGGTGAACTCCTCGGCCTCGATCCCCAGCCGGTCGGCGAGCGTGGTGACGTACGTCCGGCGCAGCTCCCGGCCGTCGTTGCGCGCCGCCGCCCCGGCGACCGCCGTTTCCAGACGCGCCAACGCGGATCGGGTCCCGGTCCGGCGCGGCCGGTGCCGGCGACGCCAGCGGGCCCGGGCCGCCGGGATCGGCGCCAGCGCCAGCGCCAGCCAGAACACGGGGTGCGACGAGAGCGGCGCACGGGCGGGTCCGTCGAAGACCGTGCGCACGGGGAGGACCGCCTCCTTCTGCCCGGTATCGACGACGGCCAGGGTGCCGGTCCCGATTCGCACGGCCACAGCATCGGTGCGCGCCACCTCGTACCGGCGCGCCGCGGGATCGAAGTACGCGTACCGCACCGGCGGGACGTCCAGCTCTCCCGCCACGCGGGGCGTCAGGATCCAGTCGAACTCCTTGCTCCCGCCGATACGAGCGCCGGCGGAGTCGACGTGCACGCGTTCGTCGGACGGGACCGCCGACGCCCAGGGAACGGACAGCCGGGGACGCGGGAGCAGCTTCACGTTGCCGGTACCCGACACGCGAACCGTGACCGTGAACGGATCCCCCACGCGGCCGTTCGCCGACGGCAGTCGTGTCTGGACGGCGAGGCGGCCGACGGCGCCGTCGAAGTCGGCCGGCCGGCCGGCGTCGGGAGGATCGACGGCCACGATCACGGCACTGTCCGTCTGCAATTCGTGCGACACTTCGTGGCTGAAGAAGCTCGCACCCGTGGGCAGCGAGTACGTCAACTGCGCCGGGGGAATCACGAGCCGCCCCGACTGCAGGGGAAACAGGGCGCGCCGGTAGACGAGCGCGTCGAAACAACTCGAACTCCCGCCGGCATGCCGTTCCGTGCCCGCGCCCGGGACGTCGTAGGCAAGCATGCTCTGCATGTCGGGCGGGTAGAAGGTCGGGTTGCGGCGCAGCCGGTTCCGCACCGCGGCGTTCAGGAACACCGTCACGGTATAGTCGGCCTGCTGTCCCACGTAGACCGTTTCGGGAGCCGCTACCCGAAGGTCGGGCCGGGCCTCGGTGCCGATGCGGGCCCGGGTGATGACGGTGGGCGTGGCATCGGATGGCGCCGGCGTGACCGTGACGCGCAGCGATCCGCTGCGGGCCGCGGCCGACCCCAAGCGCGCCTCGAACGGCGGGATCGTGAATTCGCCCAGGCGGTCGGTGACGAGGATGTAGCGGTACTCGACCGTCACCGAGGGGACGGCCCGGGAGTCGCGCTCGACGTGCGGCATGGTGGCCGATCGCATGATCTCGAACGGGCCGAACGAGGGCGCGACGAGCCGCGGCACGGAGGTACCGGGGGCCGAGACGGCGACCGACAGCTCAAGGGGCTCGCAGGCGCCGACGGTATCGGCCGCGTGCGCCACGATCGCGAGTTGGGCGAGCAGGAGGGCGCCGATCACCCTACCAATCCTTGCCCGAGGGCGGCATCTGCGACGACTTGTGCTGCTGCTTCGCCTGCACGTCGCGTTCCTCGCGCGCCGCACTCGCCAGCAGCTGCTGGGCCTGATTCAGTCCCAACCCTCCGTTCGGCTGGGGAGTTTGCGACTGGTGTGAGGGGGACTGACTGTTGTTGCTCTGGCCGCCTCCGCCGCCCCCCTGATTCTGTTTGGCGTGCAGGGCGAGTTCGTAGTTCCACTTCGCGTCGAGGTCGTTGCTGCGCATCAACAGAACCTTCTTGTACGCCGCGAGCGCCGCGTCGAGGTCCTCGCCACCGCCCGTCGTGGCCTTGAGCCCGCGCCGCAGATGCGCGAGGCCGAGATTGAACAGGGCGCGATACCGCAACTCGGCGTCGGGCAGGTCCGTGACCCGCTCGAACGCTTCCACGGCCGGCTCCACGGAGTCGGCGGCGAGGTACGCCGTGCCATAATCGTAGATCGTTCGGGGCCGCTGATCGCCGCGTTCCAGCGCCCGGCGGTAGAGCGCGATCGCCTGCGGATACTGCCGCGCTTCGTAGGCCCGTGCCGCGTTCCGGGATTCCCGCGTGCCGGCGCACCCGTTGAGGAGCGCGGCGAGAACGAGCGCCACCACGGTTGCCGTGGCCGGCGTGGCCACGCGGGCGCCTTCGTGGCGCTGCCGCCGGTCGCTCACGAATGCGTCCAGCAACAGGAGCAGTACCGCCGGGAGCAGGAAGAGTTGGAACCGTGGCACCAACGACTCCCCGCCGGCCACGCTGTGCCGCGCCGTCCGCAGCGACGAGAGGGCCTGTCGTACCCGCCCCGCCTTGTCGGTCACCGACGCGTCGATGAACGTGCCGTGGGCGGCATCGGCGGCCGCCCGGAGCATGTCCGGCACATAGTGGGTGACGACGATCTCCCCATTCTGGTCCCGCTTGTACGACACGGATCCGTCGCGGCCCTGCAGCGGGATCGTCGAACCCTCCGCCGTCCCGAATCCGACCGTGACCAGCGCGATCCCCTTCTCGCCGGCGCGCCGCGCTTCGGCCACCACGTCGGACTGCGGTTCGAACGCCTCGCCGTCGCTCATCACCACCAGGGCGCGGTCGGCGGCATCGTCACCGAGCGACAACAGGTCGGTGCCCTGGCGGATGGCCGCCGACAGCGAGCTGCCGCCCTGGCCGACGATCGACGGATCGAGGCTGTCGAGGAACAGGTCGAGGGCGCTCTCGTCCACCGTGAGCGGCGACAGCACGTAGCTGCGGCCGGCAAAGACGATGAGCCCGATGCGGTCGCCACCCGACATCGCGCGCAGGCGGCGCACCTCCTGCTTCATCCGCTCCAGCCGGTCGGGCTTCACGTCGTTGGCCCGCATCGAGAGCGACGCATCGAGCGCCAGCACCATGTCGATGCCGCGGGTGCGGTTGACCGCCCGTTCGTATCCCCAGCGGGGGCCGGCGAGCGCGATGCCGCCCAACGCGCACGCCCCGGCCAGCCGCGCCGTTCGCCACCCCGTGGCCCGCACGATGCCCGCGGGCATGAGACGCGACACGACCTCGGCATCCCCGAACTGCGCGAGCCGGGCCCGGCGGCGCCGGTCGGCCCGCAACAGCGCGACGCCGATCAGCACGGGCAGCAGCGCCGCCAACACCAGCAGCCACGGATAGTCGAAGGTCATGGCAGCGGCGCCTTCCACGCGGAGAGCGCAAGTTCGAACAGCAGGCTGAGCAGCGCGAGCCCCAACGGCCAGCGATACAACTCAGTGTAGCGGACGTAGGTGCGCGTCTGCACCGGCACGCGCTCGAGTTCGTCGATCTGCTGGTAGATGCGGCGCAGCGCCGCCGCGTCGCGGGCCCGGAAATACTTCCCGCCGGTGATGTTCGCGACGTCGGTCAGCAGTTTCTCGTCGATCTCCACGGGCCGGTTCTCGTAACGCAGGCCGAACAGCCCGCGGCCTACGGGAACGGGCGCCATCCCCTCGGTGCCGACGCCGATCGTGTAGATCTTGATCCCGAAATCCGCCGCCGCGCGGGCGGCGGTGCGCGGATCGATCGACCCGCGGTTGTTCACGCCGTCGGTGAGCAGGATCATCACGCGCGACCGGCCGGGGGCATCGCGCAGCCGGTTGGCCGCGGTAGCGATGGCCGTGCCGATCGCCGTCCCGTCCTCGAGCTGGCCCGCCTGCAGGTTGTCCACGGCGGCGTTCACCACCGGATAATCCGTGGTCAGCGGCACCTGGGTCAGCGCCTCGGCAGCGAAGGCCACGATGCCGATGCGATCGCTCGAGCGTTCGGCGATGAACTGCTTCACCGTCCGCTTCGCCACTTCCAGCCGGTTGTCCGGCTGGAAGTCCTGCGACAGCATGGAGCTCGACAGATCGATGGCGATGACGATGTTGATGCCCTCGCTCGTCACGTTTTCGGCGCGCGCGCCGGCCCGGGGCCGCGACAGGGCGAGCACGGCGAGCAGCAGCATGAGATTTCGCAACCCCGCCAGCAGCCTCGACCAGTGCCGGCCACCCCCGGTGAGCGCGGCGAGCGCCGCGACGCGCGAGAACACGATGCCGGCTTCGCGGTGCCGGCGCCTCCACCACCACCAGACCGGGAGGGCCAGCAGCAGCACCAGCGCCAGGGGCGTCACGAATTCCACGTGCCAGACGGGCATCAGGCCGCCTCCGCCCCGGGGGCCGGCGTCGAGGCGACATGCTCGTGGACCACGATCGCGCGGGCCTCGCGGCCCAGTTCGAGCGCGCGCTCCGTGGTGAGCCCGCGCCGCGCGAACTTCACGAGGTCGGCCTCCACGAGCAACCGCGACAATCGGTCGTGGGGAACGGTGGGGGCGTCGGCGATTTCGCGCACCAGCTCCTCGCTGGTCAGCGACAGGGATGCCAGGGGGAATCGCCCGTGCAGATAGTCGCGCACCACCTCGACGGCGAGTGAAACGTAGCGTCCGCGCTCGCCGGCCTCGACCAATCCGAGCGCCGCGATTCGGGTGAATTCCCGTTCGGCGCGTTCGAAGGGCGAGACCGCGGGCCGGCCTTCGGCCGCGGGACCGCGCCGCCGGCGAATGGTCATCCAGACCGCCAGGGCGATGAGCGCCAGCACGACGACAATCCACCACGGGAACGTCCACCCCAGGAACAGCTCGCGTGGCGGCCTGGGAACCCGGCGGCTCGAATCGGTGGGCAGTACGCTCTTGACGAAGACCGTCAGCCCCGCGAGCGACAGGTGCGCCACCTGGGCGCCCGAACGGACGAGGACGTCGGGCATGCCGAGGTCGCGGGGCCCGACGCTCCACGCCGCGAGGCGGTAGGTGGCCGTACGGTCCACGCTGTCCGCCACCCGCGCACCGGTGACCACCCGCGGGTCGAGGGCCTGCACCGGCCCGGTCGAGTCCGGTCCGTCGGGCAACGCCACGCTCCATCCGGCGGCCGCCCGCACGTGGACGACCAGTTGGAAGGGCTGACCGACGGTCACCGTGTCGGGGTGCATGGACACGTCCAGACGCGCCGGCGCCTGCGCGGGTGCGCGCACCGCCGCCAGCGCCAGCAACCCCAGGGCCGCCGCCGTCCGCATCACCACCGCCGCCGCGCCCGCGTTTCGCGCGCCCGGAAGAAGCGCAACAGCGGCTCGATGATCGGGGCTTCGGTGCGAATCGCCACTTCGTCGATCGACAACCGCCGCAGCAGGTGGCGCCGGGCCTCGCGCTCGTCGGCCACCCGGTGGGCGTACGCCTCGCGCAACGCCGGGTTGCTGGTGTCGACGTCGATCCTGGCGCCGGTCTCCGGATCCACGAGCCGGGCCAGCCCGATGTCAGGCAGGACGACCTCGGCGGGATCCTCCACCGTGACCGCGACGACGTCGTGCCGCTGGGCGAGGAGCTTCAGGGGGCGCTCCACTTCGGCGCCGAAGAAGTCGGACACCACGAAGATGATGGCCGTATGGGCGAGCATCTTCCCGAGATAGTCCAGCGCGCCGGCGACATCGGTGCCCGTGCCCTGCGGACGGAAGACGAGCAGATCCCGCAGCACACGCAGCGCGTGCCGCCGCCCCTTGCGCGGCGGCACCACGTGTTCCACGCGGTCGGTGAAGAAGAGCGTGCCGACGCGGTCGTTATTGCGGATGGCAGACATGGCGATCACGGCCGCCAATTCCGCGGCCACCTCGCTCTTGAACCGGCGCCGCGTGCCGAACCGTTCCGACCCGGACATGTCGACCACGAGCATGACCGTGAGTTCGCGCTCTTCGATGTAGCGCTTGACGTACGGCCGCCGCATGCGGGCGGTCACGTTCCAGTCGATGTTGCGGACCTCGTCGCCGGCCTGGTACTCCCGGACCTCGGAGAATTCCATCCCCTGCCCCTTGAACACCGAGCGGTACTCGCCGGCGAACAGGGCATTCACCAGCCCGCGCGTGCGCAGTTCGATGAGCCGCACCTGCCGGAGCACGTCCGGCGGCACGAGCGCAGTGCGCGAGCGGCCGGCGGTGGTCACGGGCTCTCGATCTTGGCGAGCACGCGGCGCACGATCTCGTCCGAGGTGATCTCTTCGGCTTCGGCCTCGTACGTGGTGAGGACGCGGTGCCGCAGCACGTCCGGCCCGATCGCCTTCACGTCGTCGGGCGTCACGAACGCCCGGCCGCGCAGGAACGCGTGGGCGCGCGACGCCTGGGCCAGCGCGATCGTGGCCCGGGGACTGGCCCCGAACTCGATCAGGGGGACGAGGTCGGGGAGGCCGGCCGCCGCCGGTTCGCGCGTGGCGAGCACGATGTCGACGATGTAGTCGACGATGCGGTCGTCCATGTAGAGATCGGCAATGCGCCGGCGCGCGTCGAGGATCGCCTGCGGAGTGGCGACGTGCTGGACCGCGATCGGCACCCCGCCCGCCATGCGCCGCATGATCTCCTTCTCCTCGTCGCGCGTGGGGTACCCGACGTGCAGTTTGAGCATGAACCGGTCCACCTGCGCCTCGGGCAGCGGATAGGTGCCCTCCTGCTCGATCGGGTTCTGGGTGGCGAGCACGAGGAACGGTTCATCGAGCGTGTACGTCGTGCCGCCGATCGTGACCTGCTTTTCCTGCATCGCCTCGAGCAGGGCGGCCTGCACCTTGGCCGGCGCCCGGTTGATCTCGTCGGCGAGAATGATGTTCGCGAAGATCGGGCCCTTCTTGACGACGAATTTCCCCGAGCCCTGTTCGTACACCTGTGTGCCGAGCACATCGGCGGGGAGCAGATCCGGCGTGAACTGGATGCGTTGGAACGTGGTGTCGATGGCCTCGGCCAGCGTCCGGACGGTCAGCGTCTTCGCCAGGCCCGGCACGCCCTCGAGCAGCACGTGGCCGCCGGTCAGCAGGCTGATCAGCAGGCGTTCGACCATGTAGTCCTGGCCCACGACGCGACGGGCCACCTGGTCGGTGACGTCGTGCACGAGGCGCGAATCGGCGGATGAGGTCTGCTGTGATTCCACGACCGCTCCAGCAAGAGTTGATGTGGCCTGCGCTGACATGTTCCCCCATACCCCGCCGCGAGACGGCGGTTCTCCCCTTTCAGCCTGACGCGCCGGACGCGCAGGCGTCAATTGCGGCGCGCTCGGCCGCCGTCAGCGGCCGCACCGCCCCCACCGGGAGCGTGCCGAGGTCGATGGGGCCGAACCGGGTGCGCACCAGCCGTTCGACGCTGAGGTCGAGCGCCTTGCACAGCCGCCGGACCTCGTGCTTGCGCCCCTCGGTGATCGTGACCTCGAACTCCCACGCCCCCGCCTCACCCCGCCGGACCGCCACGTGCCGCGGCGTGACCCGTCCATCCTCCAGTTCCACGCCCTGGCGGGCCTGTCGCGCCGCCCGCGCGGCGTCGCCGCGTACGGTGGCCACGTAGGTCCGTTCGATCTCGCCGCTCGGGTGGGTGAGGGCGTGCGCCGCCGCGCCGTCGGTGGTGAGCAGCAGCGCGCCCTCGGTCAGGTAGTCGAGCCGCCCCACATAGACCAGCCCGGGCGCCGGGGGCACGAGATCGAACACCGTTCGTCGGCCTCCGGGATCGGATTTCGTGGTCATCACGCCCGCCGGCTTGTGGAGCAGCAGCCAGACCGCGGCACCCGGGATGGGGATCGGCGCGCCGTCCACGAGAATCCGGTCGACCGCCGGCACGACGCTCTGCCCCACGCGCGCCGGCTGGCCGTTGACGCTCACTCGGCCGGCGGCGATCAGTTCCTCGGCGCGCCGTCGCGACGCCACACCAGCGCGCGCCAGCGCGCGCTGGATGCGCATCGCCTCGCTCATTCCACCGGCGTCGGCTCGGCGCGCAGCGCGATGGCCAACTCATCGGCCCGCGGGAGTTCCTGCAGATGGCGGAGGGCGAAGTGTTCCAGGAACAGGGGCGTGGTGCCGTAGAGCAGTGGCCGGCCGACCCCCTCCGCCCGCCCCACGACCTCCACCAATCCGCGCTCGTGGAGCGACTTGAGGACCCCGCCGACGTTCACGCCCCGCACCTGCTCGATCTCGGCGCGGCCGATCGGCTGGCGGTAGGCGATGATGGCCAGCGATTCCAGCGCGGCGGCGGACAACCGTTGCGGCCGGGCTGCCAGCTGGGCCCGCTCGATCGCTTCGGTGTACTCGGCGCGAGTGAGGATCTGCCATCCGCCGCCCAGCTCCACCAACTCCACGCCGTGGCCGTCCACGTCGTAGTGCTCGCGGAGCGCTTCGAGCGCGGCCGTCACCTCGGCGAGCGGCGCTTCGGGTTCGAGATCCGCCAGCTCGGCGAGCGCGATCGGACGCGGGCTCGCGAACAGGGCGGCTTCAAGCAGCTTCGCCAGCGGCGTCACGCTCAATCTCCACATTCGCAAAGGGTTTCGGCTGATACACGCGCAATTCTCCGACCTTGGCCAGTTCGAGCAGGCCGAGGAGCGTGGAAAGCACGAACGACGGCTCGGCGTCGCCGGTCACGATCTCGGTCCAGAGCACGCGGGCCCGGAGCTGCAGCAGGTCGCGAATGATCGCCACCGCCGCCGGCACATCGAGCGGCCGCGAGACGACGTCGTGCATGTCGGGACGGCGCGCGGCCAGCAGCACCCGGTCGACCGCGGCCAGCAACTCGCCCAGCGACAGCGCGAGGGGGGCCGGCGGGGGCGGCGCGTCGGGGGGCACGAAGGCACGGGCGAACTGGTTGCGCCGCTCCTCGCCGCGGCGTTCCAACACGTCGACGATCTCGCGCATCTGCTGGTATTCGAGCAGCCGGCGCACCAGTTCGGCGCGCGGATCCTCCCACGCCTCCTCCTCACTGCGCGGCAGCAGCATCTGCGCCTTGATGCGCAGCAGCCGGGCCGCCATCTCCAGATAGTCGGCGGCATCGTTGAGGCCGAGCGTCCGGATGCGCACGAGGAACTGCTCGGCGATGCGTGCGATCGGGATGTCGTAGATGTCGAGCTGCTCCTCGCGGATCAGGGTCAGGAGCAGATCCAGCGGCCCCGAAAACGCCTTGAGGTCGACGACGAATGCCGCGTCGTCCATGGACGACTCGATCGTCAACTGCTCGGTCACAACCGGGGCACTCACTGGAGCAGCCCGGGCACGAGCAACGGTTGCACCATATGCTGGAGGGCGCGGTCCAGCGCAAACACGGGGGTCAGCCAACTCATGATCCAGGAACTCCGCAGCCAGAGAATCGCCACCAACACGACGATGCCGTATGTACCCACCCGCTGGTAGTGGATCGCCCACCGGCGAGGCAGGAGGTACTTCATGACGTGGGATCCGTCGAGTGGCGGTACGGGAATCAGGTTGAACGCGAACAGCAGGAGATTGAGCAGGATGCCGGTGAGCAGCATGCCCTGGATGATCCCGACCACGCCTTCGAGGCGCGGCGCCATCCGGGCCAGATACCCCACCACGGCAATGCCGGCCGTGCACCCGATGGCGACCACGAGATTCGCCGTAACGCCGGCGAGGGACACAATGATGTCGCCGCGCACGGGATTCCGGTAATTGCGCGGGTCGACGGGCACGGGCTTCGCCCCGCCCAGCACCACCTGCCCGTGCGAGCCGATCCAGAGCATTGCGGGCAGCAGGATCGTCATGAACGGATCGATGTGCTTGATCGGATTCCAGGTCAGCCGACCCAACTGGCGCGCCGTGGGGTCCCCCTGGCGCAGGGCCGCGTAGCCGTGCGCGTATTCGTGCGCGATCACCGAGAACAGCAGGACCGGCGCTACGAAAAGAATTCCGAGGAGTGTATTCAACGGCAGGGGTTCGGGCGCGGGGCGAGCACCGGTCTGGCAACCGGCAACGCGGGTAAGCTAGTGGGGCCGCTCAGGGGTGTCAAAGTGCTGTGGCGCCACGACATCGGGCCGTTCCGGTCGGCTTGACAACCCTGCCCGGCACGCCTAGCTTCACCCCTTCGCGCGCTCGCGCGATTCGACTGGAAATTCTCGGAGAACTTCGTGCCAAAAATCGCATCCGCGAAAAAGAATATGCGGAAGTCCCGCGCGGCCACGGTGCGCAATCGCGCCCAGCGCGCGGCGCTCCGGACGGCCCTGAAGAAGGCCAAGGCCCCGGGCGCGACGCCGGCCGACAAGGTCGCCGCCGTGCGTCTGGCCGATCGCGCCGCGCGCAAGGGATTGCTGCACCGGAATGCCGCTGCGCGTCACAAGAGCCAGATCGCGCGTAGCGCATAGCATCGCCACGTCAGTCCGCGATGCAGGGAGGGCCGCGACGATGTGTCGCGGCCCTCTGATTTTTGCCCGCCGGGGTGGTCGCGCCCCGCGGCGTCAGAGCGAGGCCAACTCCGCTCCACAGCGCTCGCAATACCATTCCGTCGGGTAGTTCATCGCCCCGCATTCGGCGCACTTGAGCGTCTTCGGCTGCTCGACGGCACCGGACGGACGCAGCACGATCGGGTTGTTGGCCGTGATGTTCGCGGCAAACGGGCGGTTGTCCGAACGCTCAGGCTCGCGGGCGCGACCCACGAGACCGGCGGCCGCGTCTTCCGGGTCCTCCCGGATGAATTCGCGCTCCTGGGAATCCCGCTTGGTGCGCGAGGTGAGCGCCTCGCCCAGGGTATCGCTCTGATCGTGCGTGACGAGCGGCTCGGAGTGCCGCCCGGATGAGCGCGACTCGCGCGTTTCCGGGGGCCGGGTTTCCGGCCGAGGCGGGGCGGCGGGTGGGCCGGCCGGCGGCTCCGCCGCCCTGCTCGTGGGATTGCCGTGGACCGGGGTGCGCGCGGCCAGCGGCGAGACCACCGACTTGAGGAAGGCGAGTTCGTCGAACTTCGACTGCTCCGGCGTCCGCTGGGCGTCCGGCGCCGCACTCGCCGCCGGCGGTGGCGGCGCCATGGGGGCCTGGGCCTGAGCCGGGGGCGCCGGCGGCGCGGCCTCCGGGGCGGGCGCGGGCGGCGGTGGCGCGGTCGCCGCCCCCAGCAGTTCGTGCACGCGATTCAGGTCTGCGCCCACTACGGCCTGTTCGGCGGCGATGGCCGCCAGCGCCTCGTCGGCTTCCCTGGCGGTCGTCTGCCAGGCATCGTCCGACAGCTCCCCGACGTGAGCCCGGAGTTCGGCCTCGGCCCTGGCATCGCGCCGGCCCTGCTCCAGTTCGGCCAGTTCGGCGAGCCGGGCCGTGTACTTCTCGGCCTGCTCCTCCAGGGCGCTGGCGTGTTCCGTCAGTTCCTTCAACACGCCGGCGAGCCGGGCCTCGTAGTCCTTGCGAACGCGGTCGTACACGTTCGCGGGCGTTGCGTCGCGGCGGGCATCGAGCGCCTCGAGCCACGTCTCGAACTTCACCCGCTCCTGCATGAGCGTGGTGACGACGTCGAGGGGAGAGGATGGCGTCTTCTTGGTCATTCGGAATCCCGTGCCACGCGCGCGGCGGCGCGCAGCTTCGCGGCCTCCTCCGGACGCAACGGGTTGACCCGTCCCAGCTGGCGCGCCGCGAGCAGAATTCGCGCCGCGTGCTCCAGACTCTCCATGCGCTGGTGCGCGATGGTCAGGGACGGTCCAACGGTGGTCGCGCCGTGATTGGCCATGAGAAAAGCGTCGTGAAACGGGAGGAAATGTTCGAACTGATCGGCCAGCGATTCGCTGCCGGGCATCGCATACGGAACGAGGGGGACTCCGCCCATCTGCACTACGAGTTCCGGCAGCACCGGTGCCATGAAATCCTCGCCCGCGACGCCGAAGGCCGTGGCCGTCGGGGGATGGGCGTGGACCACGGCGTGTACATCGCGCCGCCGCCGGTAGATGCGAATATGCATCCTTACCTCTGACGACGCACCATGGTTCCCGGAAACGAGTTGCCCCTCCTGGTCGACCACCACGAGGTCGGCCTCGGCGACGTCTGCCTTGGTCATCCCCGATGGGGTGACCAGCAGGTGGCCGGAATCCAGCCGTGCGGAAACGTTCCCGTCGGGTCCCGCGATGAGGCCGCGGGCCGCCAGGCGGTGGCAGACGCGGACGACCTCAGCCCGGAGCGCCGCCTCTGAGGGCATAGGCCACCTTGCCGTCGACGACCGCGTAGTGCACGCGTCCGGTGAGCGTCATCCCGGCGTAGGGCGAGTTGCGGCCCTTCGACCGGAACGCCTTGGGCTCCACCTGCCACTCCTCTGCCGGGTCGAAGACGGTGACGTCGGCGGCCGTCCCGCGACGGAGGGTGCCGCCCGGCAGATGAAAGATCCGGGCCGGCGCCACCGACATCCGGTCGATGAGCGTTCCCACGTCGACGATCCCGGGCTTCACCAGCCAGGTCACGTTGACGGCGAGCGCCGTCTCGAGCCCGACGATGCCGTTGGGCGCGTCGGAAAACTCGCGTTCCTTCTCGTCGTAGTGGTGCGGCGCGTGGTCCGTGGCGATCACGTCGATGGTGCCGTCGCGCACGGCCTCGCGCAGGGCCTCCACGTCGTCCGCGGTCCGGAGAGGCGGGTTCATCTTGGCATTCGTGTCGTAGCCCTCCACCGCCTCCTCGCTGAGCGAGATGTGGTGGGGGCAGACCTCCGCCGTGACGTTGATGCCCCGCTCCTTGCCCCAGCGGATCAGGTCCACCGAACCGCGGGTGCTCATATGGCAGAGATGAACGTGACCACCGGTGCGCTTGGCGAGCAGGATGTCGCGGATGGCCATGATCTCCTCGGCCTCCGCCGGAATGCCCTTGAGGCCGAGGCGGGCGCTCATCAGCCCCTCGTTCATCGACCCGCCGTCGGCGAGCGTCGGCTCTTCGCAGTGGTCGGCCACCGGGATGCCGAAGTTCCGGGCGTACTCCAGCGCCGTCCGCATGAGGTGCGCGCTCACCACGGGTTTCCCGTCGTCGCTCACCGCCACGGCACCGGCACCCACCATCTCGCCGAACTCGGCGAGTTTGGCGCCGAGCTGGCCCACCGAAACCGCCCCGATCGGGTAGACGCGGGCCGCGTTGGCGCGCTGCGCTTGCCGCACGATGAAGCCCACCGCCGCCTGGTTGTCGGTCACGGGATCGGTGTTCGGCATCGCGCAGACTGCGGTGAATCCGCCGGCCACCGCCGCCCGGGCCCCGGTGGCGATCGTCTCCACGTCTTCGCGCCCCGGCTCGCGCAGGTGGCAGTGAACGTCGATGAATCCCGGCGAGACGACGAGCCCGCTGCAGTCGACGACCTGCGCGTCACCGGCCCCCTCGGCGAGGCGCGGCCCGAGGTCGGCCACCAGGCCGTCGCGCAGGAGGACATCCGCCACCTCGTCCACCCCCTGCGAGGGATCGACGACCCGGCCGCCGCGCAGGAGCGTGGCGCCGCTCATCGGGCCGCTCCGGTACCGCTCGACTTGGCGGCCTCGGCCAGTTCCGGGCGTCCGCCCGAGAGGAGATAGAGCACCGCCATGCGAATCGCCACGCCGTTGGTTACCTGGGGAAGGATGACGCTGAACGGGCCGTCCGCGACGTCGGAATCGATCTCGACGCCGCGATTCATCGGCCCCGGATGGAGGATGAGCACGTCCCGCGGCGCCCGGTCGAGCCGCTCGCGCGAGACCCCGAATACGCGGTTGTACTCGCGCAGCGAGGGGATGTAGCCCGCGGTCATCCGTTCGAGCTGGAGCCGCAGGATGTTGAGGGCGTCCGCCCACTGGATGGCGTCTTCGATGTGGTCGAAGACCGTCACCCCCATCTCGTCGATGGCATTGGGCAGCAGCGACCGTGGCCCGCAGACGGCCACTTCGGCTCCCATCTTCTTGAGCCCCCAGATATTCGACCGCGCGACGCGGGAGTGCAGCACATCGCCGCAGAGGCACACCTTGAGCCCGCCGAGCTGCTTGAAGTGGTCGCGGAGGGTGAGCATGTCGAGCAGCCCCTGGGTCGGATGCTCATGGGTGCCGTCGCCCGCGTTGATGACGTTGGACTCGATGCGTTCGGCGAGAAACCGCGCCGCGCCCGAGGCCCCGTGCCGGATCACCACCATGTCGATCCGCATCGCCTCGAGATTCCGCGCCGTGTCGACGAGGGTCTCGCCCTTGGTGACGCTGGAACTCGCCGCCGCCACGTTCACCGGATCGGCGGAGAGCCGCTTCTCGGCGAATTCGAACGACACGCGGGTCCGCGTGGACGGTTCGAAGAAGAGATTGACGATCGTGGCGCCGCGCAGCGTCGGCACCTTCTTGATGGCGCGTTCGCTGATCTCCTTGAACGGTTCGGCGGTATCGAGAATGAGTTGAATCTGGTCGCCGGTCAGGGGCTCGAGTCCGAGCAGGTCCTTGCCCAGCGGCCCGGAACCGGTCACGCCGACGCTCCCGGCGGGACCTGCACCACCGCATCGCGTCCGTCGAGTTCGTTGACCAGGACGTCGATGCGGGCGCCTGGCGGGATGGTGAGCGTACGGCCGACGACGTCGGCGTGGATGGGCAGTTCGCGGCCGCCGCGATCGATGAGCACGGCCAGCGCGATGCGGCGCGGGCGGCCGAAGTCGGCCAGTTCGTCGAGCGCGGCGCGCACCGTGCGTCCGGTATAGAGGACGTCGTCGACGATCACCACGTGCTTGCCGTCGATGTCCCAGGGCAGATCGGTGGGGCCGACCACCGGGCGCGGCCCGACGGTCTGCAGGTCGTCGCGGTAGAGCGTGATGTCGAGGGCGCCCCGGGGAACGGTCACGTTCTCCCGTTCGGCGATCATCGATACAATACGCGCCGCGAGTTGAACTCCGCGGCGCTGAATCCCAACAATGAGCAGATCGTCCGTTCCGTTGTTCAGCTCGACGATTTCGTCGGCCATTCGACGGAGGGTTCGCTGGAGCGCTCGCGCGTCGAGCATCGTGACGGGGGCGTCGGACATTGGCACCCAATATGGCGAAATGCCCTGCCAAAATGAAGCGGCACCTTGAAACTGGCGGCGACGCGGCGGGTTGCCCCGGGAGACCCGCTCGATTTCTTTACGAAATGCGCCGATTCGGGATGGTCATCCCCGCCCTCCTGCTGTTCGCCGCCACCGCGGCCGCCCAGACTCCCCCCGTTCCCGACACCACGGGGCCGGGGGCCGCCTCTGGCTGGCCGTTCGCCGTCGGCGAGCGCATGAGTTTCGACGCCAAGTTCGGGTGGCTGCCCGTCGGCCGGGCCGAGGTGGTGCTCGAGGCACGCGATACGGTGCGCGGTCACGAGGCGTTGCGCAGCCGGTTCTCGGTGAACGGCGGGCCCTCCTGGTTCGGCGTGCACGACAATTACACGAGCTGGTTCGACCCCGAAACGCTGATCTCGTACCGGTACCACCAGGACATCCACGAAGGCCGGTACAAGCGGAACACGGTATACGAGATCTATCCGCCCCAGGGCATCTACACGAAGAACGGCAAGGACACGAGCATCACCGTCCTCTCGCCGCTCGACGACCAGTCGTTCATCTACTTCGTGCGCACCCTCCCGCTCGCCGTCGGCCAACACTACGAGTGGAATCGCTACTTCATGGCCGACAAGAATCCGGTGATCGTCGACGTGGAGCGGCGCGAGGAAGTAGAGGTGCCCGCCGGCAAGTTCATGTGCCTCGTGCTCAAGCCCACGATCAAGACCTCGGCGATGTTCTCCGAGGGCGGCCACGCGGAAATCTGGATCAGCGACGACGATCGCCGCCTCATCGTGCAGATGAAATCCGGCCTCAAGATCGGTTCGGTGAATCTGTACCTGAAGAGCTACACCCTGGGCGGCGTGCCCGCCGACACCGGCAAGTCGAACCACGACCACTGAGCCGCCGTCGGCGCTGACGGCTCAGGCGGCGCCGGGGCCATCTCGCCGAAAGACGTGGGCGTTGTCCGCATACCAGGGCGGAAGGCGCAGCGCGCCCAGCGCACGTCGAAAGTCCGCGTCGTCGGGGGCCAGCGCATAACCGAGCGCGGCAAACCGGCGAATCCAGTAGCCCTCCGGCCGTTCATTCAGGTGCAGCGTGCCGCCCTGCCCCGGATGGGCCGCGGAGAACGCGACCGTCGGGAAGGCGCTCAGCAGGCCGAGCAGTCGTCCGGCGTGCCAGGGCGGAAGGTGTTCGGCAACCTCGAGACAGATCGCCACATCGCATGCCGCGCAGTCCAGAGCGAGCGCGGCGCGGGCGGGCCGTGAGAGTCGGAGCAGATCCACGGCGAGCACGGGGATGCCACGCTGCGCGGCGCGCGCACGGGCGGTTGCCGATCCGTCGTACCCGCGGAGTTCGAGATCGGGGGCCAGGGCGCGCATCGCGGCGAGCACCTTCGCGTCGCCGCAGCCGACGTCCACCACCCCCCGGGGCCGCGTGAAGCGGAGGAGGCACGCCGCAAGGCCAGTCCAATCCCATTCGCCGTCGGCGTGGAGGTCCCAGAAGGCGGGGTCGTACGCCTCGGCGGCGGCGGCGCGGTCCGGGAACAGGCGCCACCGGGCATACTCGCCGAAGGCGTAGGCGCGCCGGAGCGGCCGATACAGGCGGGGGAACCGGCGGCGCAGCAAGGCACTCAACTGTCGAGCGAGCATCACCAGCTCACGGATGGGGTGGGATTCGAACCCACGGTACGCTTTTGACGTACACACACTTTCCAGGCGTGCGCCTTAAACCACTCGGCCACCCATCCACACGTCGGCGCGCTCGCGGAACCCGCTCGAGCGCGCCGACCAGTTCATTCGATTGCAAAGCGGACGGGGTGAGATTCGAACTCACGATACCGTTGCCGGTATGCCGGTTTTCGAGACCGGTGCCTTCAGCCACTCGGCCACCCGTCCGGGAGCCTCAAAAAATAGTCCGCAAGTCGTGCAGAGTCAACGCGATGCGAGCCGCGGTAGTGGCTCAGTTTCCGTGTAACAGGTCGAGCACGTCGTCCATGGACCATACCCGGTCTGTCAACCCTGCCGCCATCGCCGGGGTGGTCGGGACGCCAGCTTTCTTGCTGAGGCTGCCGTGGGGGCGGACCCAGTTGTAATAGGTGTAGTGGAGGGCGACGGCGCACAGGTGAAACTCGACCTTCTTGGAGAAGGCGTTGGTCAGGCGGGTGAAGCGCCGTATCTGCATCCGCATCGTGAGGTTCTGGCGCTCCACCAGCGACGTGGATACGTCCGCCATGTCCGGATTTCCCATAACCCACTGCTTCTCGGTGCGAACCAACTTTGCCGGACTGTACTTCCCAGGCGCGACGGTCGAGGCGCCGAAAATCTTGATCAAGCGAGCGTAGTCAACGCCGGACCACCCAAAAGCACTCTCTACGGCCCCCAGATACTGATTCAGGGCGTCCGTAGTGAGTTGCACGCGATTAGTAAGGCGGTCCGCCAGGTCCTGCATGAAGGCGTAGGCGTTCTCCCCTGAGCGAGTGCCGACGCGATAGGACACCACCAGCTTGGAATCCGGGTCTAGGGCCACCCACGTCCAGCAGTCCCCATCCCCCTGCGCCTTCCGCTCCGGGGTCGTGTTCTTCTCTTTCGACCCGACGAAACTCCAGATTTCATCGGCCTGAATCCGGGTGGCGTTCACGTTCACGACGAATCGGTCGTGGTGGTTCTTACAGTGAGCGCCAACGGTCCGCAGGAGACTGGCGACGGTATTCCGGGAAACGCCACAGAGGCGAGCCGTACCCCGCATGGAATTGCCCTCAACGAGGGCCCGGAGGATGGCGGTTTGGGGGTCGCGAGGCAGTACGTTCATGCCTCTAATATGCGTGAGCGCTCACGCATTGTCAAGGCCACTTCTAGGCACAAAGAAGGCCGTCCGAAGACGGCCTCTGAAGTCGAAGAATGCGCCCTATGCCTTCTTCGGGGGCGTAGGGCGAGGGGGAGTCGGTGGCTTGGCGTCCGTCGGTCGTGAACGCTGGCTCTCGTTCGTCGTCGAGCCCTGAATCTGGCTCGGCATTGGCGATGTTACGTCCGTCGGAAAGCCACTCTGTGGGTATCCGATTACTGTCTTCATACTTAGACCTTAGCCCAAAGGCGGGAGGTAGTTATCACGTTATTGAGCCTCACCCGATTTCGTGGACGCCTTACGCGCTCTAAGTTCGGGGCGGAGGTGGCACATGAGATCCAAGGGACGAGCAGGACGGCGTGAGCGGCGCGCGTTCAGCGCCGAGTTCAAGGCCGAGGCGGTGCGGTTGGCGGCGGAGCGGCGAGCGGCTGGCGGTACCCTGACGCAGGTCGCGCGTGAGTTGGACGTGCGGCCCGACCAGCTGCGCGAATGGGCCCGGCAGGCCGCGCGGCGGGTGGGCGCCGACGTCGAACACCCCGGCGAGACCCTCGAGCAGGAGAATCGGCGGCTGCGGCGCGAAGTGGCGGTGCTGCGCCAGGAGCAGGCCTTCGCAAAAAAAGTGGCGGTGTACTTCGCGAAGGAGTCGCGATGAGGTACGCCGTGATCACTCGCCACCGCGGCGAGTTCCCCCTGCGACTCATGTGTCGAGTACTCGAGGTCTCGCCGTCGGGCTACTACGCGTCGCGGAAGCGGCCACCGAGTTGGCACGCGCTGATCGACGAGGTGCTCATGGCCCGCGTGCGGATGATCCATGCCGAGAGCGGCGAGACGTACGGCGCGCCGCGCGTGCACCGGGAACTGCAGGCGGAGGGCCTGCCGGCGAGCCCGAAGCGCGTGGCCCGGCTGATGCGGGAGGGGGAGCTCGTCGCGCGGCCGCGGAAGGCGCGGCGGGTCGCGACGACCGATTCCGCCCACGACGATCCGATCGCGCCGAACCTCCTCGGGCGGCAGTTCGACGTGAACGGCGTGGGGGTGAACCGCGTGTGGGTGAGCGATCTCACGTACATCCCGACGCGGGAAGGCTGGTTGTATCTGGCGACGGTGCTGGATCTCGGCTCGCGGCGGTGCGTGGGCTGGGCGATGCGGGACGATCTGGAGGTCGACCTGCCGCTCCGCGCGCTGCGGATGGCGCGGGCGGCGCGTCAACCCGCGCCGGGATTGATCCACCACTCGGATCGCGGATCGCAATACACGTCGGGGGCGTACCAGGAGGAACTCGCCGCCCACGGCATGGTGGCGAGCATGAGCCGCAAGGGCGATTGTTACGACAACGCGGTGGCGGAGAGTTTCTTCTCGACGCTCGAGTTCGAGCTGGTGATGCGGCACGACTGGCATACGAAAGCGGAGGCGCGGCGCGCGATCTTTCGCTACATCGAGCTGTGGTACAACCGGAAGCGGCGGCATTCCACGCTGGGCTACGTCAGCCCCGCGGCGTACGAAGCGCAGTTGGAGGCGGCAGCGTAGGACCTATCACTCACGCGTCCACCAAATCGGGGCAAGCTCATATACCCTATCATGAGATTTGGGTGCCGTGACGCAAGAATCTTCCCCTTGGTGACTTGAGCATACGCCAACCGGGAAGACTCCACAAGCGCGTTGGTAAACTGGAAGTCCACCGGCTGAACAGCGACAGTGGCATGCTTCATGACATCGTCAAGTGTTGACTGGTAACTCAGTGTTGCCGCAACATCCACCGGGACGTTCATCTGTGGTACGGCCCCCAGGAGCTTCGGGGCTTCTGCGCTATTCATTAACTCAATAATGGGGTCAAAGGGTGACCGCTCCTGAAGCTCTTCTTCCAGGTCGAGCCACACCTGCCACATTAGTCCTTCCAGCACTGTGTCTCCCCGTTCAACGGGAAGCCCTAAGTCTTCGGCTTCATTCCGGCTGACGGGATATGCATGCGACCGAAAGTTGCGGCTCATGTTCTCCACAAGCGCGCGGACTTTAGTGCCCGCCTCGTCATCCTTCATGTGCATGCTCAGTAGTCGTTCGCCCAGATCAACCGCGAGCTTTGAACTTCTGGCCGTGAATCCAATGCCCAGCGCACCAACCTCATCACAAGTGCGCTCAAATAACGCGCGAATATGTTTCTGATCCGTAATGCGTAAGCTGTCGCGAACAAAATCAAGAAAAGCGCTGATATCTTCTGTTGAGAAACGCTTAGTGCCGCCCGAATCGCTCCATGTCGTGATTTGCATGTCCACCGGACCTAAGTGTCCATGCGGATGCATTACAATCTTGTTTGCGCCCAGCGCGACAAGCGTGGCCGCACTGTAGGCGCTCTGCGGGATGAGCACCGCGACGTGTCCTTTTTCGCCGATGCGCTGGCGAATGAGCGTAACGATTCGCCATGCTACCATAGGGTCGCCGCCGTAGCCGGCAATCAGAAAATCGACGTTCTTCGATTCCTTAGGAAGCGCGTCAATTTGCTCGATAATGTAAGGCAATGCGTCAGTCGCCATCGCTGCATTAATGCCAGCCCGCTTGCTGGTCACATACGCGATCAGCGGTCGGTCTCGGTGCTTCTCGATTTGTGTGTATAGTGCAGTGCGGTCGGTTTGTGACATTTCTATCGGGCTCGTTCCCATCGAGCCTCCGCCGCCTTCCTGGCACTCTCAGCTCGCTCTTCAGGAGTCATCTTTGCGGCGCGTGCCGGCCCCCCCTTCTTGCCCCCCTTACTGCCAAGGGCGACGGCGGCGGGGTCCTTCTTCCGCTGCTTTGTGGGTGGGGTAGGTTCGTCGTGGTCGGCGGTGGACTCTCGCACGACCCGGAACGCGATCTCGTTCGCGTCCCCGTTCTTCTTCCGTGAGCGCTTAGGCATAGCTGTATGATACGGCTATTGCGTCCGAACCTCAAGTACGGAGCAACCGATGGATGCGAGGCTCTTAGAGGTGTTCCAGGAACAAGTCCTGCTCCAATGCCAGTACACCATCTATGCTGAGCCTCACCCGATTTCGTGGACGCCTTACTCGCTCTAAGTTCGGGGCGGAGGTGGCACATGAAATCCAAGGGGACAGCAGCAGGACGGCGTGAGCGGCGGGCGTTCAGCGCCGAGTTCAAGGCCGAAGCCGTGCGGATGGCGGCGGAGCGACGGGCCGCGGGCGGTAGCTTGGCGCAGGTCGCGCGCGAGCTGGATGTGCGGGCCGACCAGCTGCGGGAGTGGGCGCGCCAGCAAGCGCGGCGGACCGGGGCAGATGTCGAGCATCCGGGCGAGACGCTGGAGCAAGAGAATCGGCGGCTGCGGCGCGAAGTGGCGGTGCTGCGCCAGGAGCAGGCCTTCGCAAAAAAGTGGCGGTGTACTTCGCGAAGGAGTCGCGATGAGGTACGCCGTGATCACTCGCCACCGGAGCGAGTTTCCCCTGCGACTCATGTGCCGTGTGCTCGAGGTCTCGCCGTCGGGGTACTACGCGTCGCGCAAACGGCCGCCGAGCTGGCACGCGTTGATTGACGAACTCCTGATGGCCCGCGTGCGGATGATCCATGCCGAGAGTGGGAATACCTACGGTGCGCCGCGCGTCCATCGGGAACTGCAGGCCGAGGGCCTGCCGGCGAGTCCCAAGCGCGTGGCCCGGCTGATGCGGGAGGCGGACCTCGTCGCGCGGCCGCGGAAGGCCCGGCGAGTCGTGACGACCGATTCCGCCCACGACGATCCGATCGCCCCGAATCTCCTCGGGCGGCAGTTCGATGTGAACGGCGTGGCGGTGAACCGCGTATGGGTGAGCGATATTACGTACATCCCGACGCGGGAAGGCTGGCTGTACCTGGCGGCGGTGCTGGATCTCGGCTCGCGGCGGTGTGTGGGCTGGGCGATGCGGGACGAGTTGGCGGGCGAGCTGGCGCTCCACGCGCTGCAGATGGCCTGGGAGGCGCGCCGCCCTGCGCCGGGATTGATTCACCACTCGGACCGTGGCTCGCATTACACGGCGCGGGCGTACCAAGAGGCGCTCGCCACACACGGGATGGTAGCGAGCATGAGCCGCAAGGGCGATTGTTACGACAACGCGGTGGCGGAGAGTTTCTTCTCGACGCTCGAGTTCGAGCTCGTGATGCGGCACGACTGGCACACGCGCGCGGAAGCGCGGCGCGCGATCTTTCGCTATATCGAGCTCTGGTATAATCGGCAGCGTCGGCATTCCACGCTGGGCTATGTCAGTCCGGCGGCGTACGAAGCGGAGTTGGAGGCGGCGGCGTAGGACCTATTACTCACGCGTCCACTAAATCGGCGCAAGCTCATGCGGCCAATGACATTAATGCTGCTCTGGCGCAGCATGATGTCCACCGAGCGTTCTACGCCATCCAAGGGTTGCTCACCGCAGCCGCTAATGCGTCGAAAGCACTCTGGGGCACTAGCGGAACCCCACCGGAGCAACGGCGGGTGCTACGGGACAGTCTCGGCGTGGGCGATTCCTCTCCCCTAAAATCTGCGCGTATGAGGAACCACTACGAGCACTTCGACGAGAAAGTGGAGGACTGGTGGCGGAACTCCAAGAGGCATAGCAAGGTGGACCTGAACGTCATGCCGCAGACGGCAATCGGCGCACCATTGGACCCTATAGACGTGTTCAGGAACTTTGACCCAATCACTAAGGAACTCTGGTTTTGGTCGGAGCGCTTCAATCTTCAGGAGGTGATAGACGAAGCCCGACGTCTGATCCCGAAGCTTGAAGGAGAACTAGCCAAAGTTCAGAGGTGGAGAGTCCCGCCAGCGCCGTAGGCAGGGGCCAACCGCACCGCCCGGCATGGGGCCACGGGGGCACATCTGCCCCGCAGTGCTCGCCGTGGTTGGCGATCCACTGCCGCGCGACCTCTAACTCTAGGTCGCGGACCCTCTTCTGTAACAAGTCAGACTGAGCCATTAC
>CAVSJE010000002.1:0-36415 GCA_963728115.1 uncultured Gemmatimonadaceae bacterium | reverse complement strand
CCGCGGGGTCCGGCACCTCGGCGATCCAGGCGTAACGGCCGGGCTCCAGGCTGACCGTGATGTATCCGGTCGCACCGGCGGGCATCTCGTTCAGCCCACCCAGGAACTCGGCCGGCGCGGGCGTCTCCAACCCGCCGTGGTGGGTCCAGTCCATCCACGCCGCGAGCGCGGCGCTGTCGGTGGCGGGCGCGAGCCGGACGAGGTGCACGTCGTGTCCCACGAAGTTGGCGTAGGCCTTCTGGTCTTCGAAGTGCACTGCCACCGTGTTCTCGCCGGGCACCATCTTGCCGTCGGTCTCGATGCCGCGCGTGCTGGAGAGCGTGAGTTGGACGCCGGCGGTGGGCGGGGACGCCGCCGCGGTATCCGCGGTGACGGTGAGTTGGCGCACCATCCCGTAGGCGGCGGTGTCCGGATTGTACGAGTGGAAGACGCCGTCCGTCTTGACGTAGCATTCCAGCAGATACGTTCCGGGCGTCAGGAAGACGGTGGAAGCCATCGTGTGGCCCGGCGCGGTCAGGCCGGGACCGCCGGTGAATACGACCTGACCGAACCATGCCGGCAGCTCGCCGAACTTCTTGAGCGCCGCGTCGGGCTGCCCGGCGTCGAACAGGTTCATGCCCGCCTGAAACACGGGCGCCACCTGTGCCTGCTGGTCGGCGATCCCCACTCCGTCGGGCAGGTGCTCCACCGCGGCGAAGTGGACCACGTCGGAGCCGTTCGTGAACCGAAAGGTCGTCCACCCGGCGCTGATCGAGTCGGGCGCCTGAAAGGTGCGGCCGCTGGCAACGAGGTTCACGACCTGGGGCGCCGGGGTGGCGTCGCGGCCGGCGCAGGCGGCGCCGGCCGCCGGGATGAGCGCGAGCAGGAGCATGGCGCGGTGCGTCACGAGGGGGCCTCCTTGGATTTGAGGGGTGCGTTCTGTCTTGCGAAACGCACCGGCCCATGTCAACCCCGCATCGGACGCCCGAGCCCGCCGCCTACCTCCCGATCATCAGGATCGTGAACGACCCCGGCACGGCCCGCCGCCGCATGTAGCCCCGCCCACGCGCACTGCCCGCCGGCTGCGGCGGCGCCGGCTCGTACTCCTGGCTCATGGCAAAGATGTGATTCGTCGCCGGATCGAGCGTGATCGTGCGGGCGCCGTTCATCGTCGCCAGCGTCTGCTCCAGAGTGAAGCTCGTCGGGCTGTTCTCCCGCACCACGGCCAGATAGCCGTTGCCGAGCGTGGCGAACGCCTCCTGCGTGGCGGGGTTGAACACGGCGCCGTCGGAGCCGCCGGGCAGCGGCAGCTTGTCGAGAATCTTCCCGTCGGTGGCGCTGAGAATCACCATCACCGCCTGGCCCGCGTCCGCGCCCTCGCCGGAACTGCCGCACGCCGCGAACAGCACCTGGTGTTCCACGTCCAGCGCCAGTCCGTTGCAGCGGCCGGGTCCGCCCAGCGGGTAGTGCTTCACCGTCTTCATGGACTTCACGTCCACCACGGCCACGCTCCCCGTGGCGTCCTGCATGATGTCGTACAACGTGCCCTGCCCGTCGGCCACGCCCTCTTCGGGCACGCCGCCCAGGTCGATGGTGCCCACCACGTTGCCGGTTCCGGCGTCGATCACCGTGGCACTCCTGGTGGGATGGCTGAACACGTAGACGCGCTGGTTGTAGGCATCGAAGTGGATGCCGTCCGGCCGGGCGTCGCCGACGTCGATCTCCTTGAGCACCTTGAGCGACCTGGTATCGAACATCGTCACCTTGGGGCCGCTCACGAACCCGTGCCCCGACTTGGGGTCGATCGCTACGCCGTGCCCGCCCACGTTCGGGATCTCGCCCACCGGCTTCAGGTTGTGCAGGTCGTACACCATGACGCGCTCCGCCACCGCCGGCACCGCGGGGGTGGAGTCGGTGGCCGGCACTTCGCGCGTGGCGCCGCGCGGGATGTACAGGCGGCCGTCGGGACCGGCGTAGATGTAGTCCCAGCCCCCCTCGCCGCCCACGCGGACCTGCTGGAGAACGCGGTACGGACCACTCTGCTGGGCGAGCAATGGAGCGGCGGCGGGCGCGACGAGCGCCGCCGCGAGTGCGGATGCCAGAGCCAGGTGACGCATGGCGGGAACCTCGGATGGTGGTGCGGGCCGGCGGGGGGAGCGCTGGAACATACCGGCGGGACCTTACGGGGGCATTACGCGGTGTAACCTCCGGTTCAAACCGATTGCCGCTGACGGGCTGGCGGACCTCCCGCCGGTTACTCGCTCCGGAAGGCGACCATCGGGTCCAGTCCTGCGGCCCGCTTTGCCGGAGCCAGCGTGGCAGCGACCGCCACCATCGCAAGAACCACAGGGGGACCGGCCAGGACCCAGGGATCGAACGGTCCGATCTCGAACAAGAGCGAGCGGAGCGCGTGTCCTCCCGCGAGCGCAAGGGGGACGCCCAGGAGGGCGCCCATCCCCACGAGTGCCATCGTCTGCCGCAATACGAGTAGGAACGCGTGACGGGGGGTCGCGCCGAGGGCGACACGGACGCCGATTTCTCTGGTCCGCCGTTCGACATTGAAGGCCAGAAGTCCATACAACCCGATGGCGGCAAGCAGCAGAGCCACGGCGCCGTACGCTGTCGCGAGTCCGGCGGCAACGCGTTCCCTGGTGGTGAAACCGGCGAACACCTCTTCGAGAGTCGTGATGTGCTCGGTCCGGAGGCCGGGAAACGCCTGAGATGCGCGCAGAAGTGCCGGCTCCACCGTGCGCGGATTCCCCGACGTGCGGACGATCAGGGTCGCGATGTTCATGAATCCGGAACGCGCCTGCCCGAAAGGCTGGTACACCATCTCGACTCCGGTGTGGCGCAGGTCGCGTGCCTCGATGTCCACGAAGCTCGCGTCTCGCGCCACGCCGACGATTCGTGCCTCGCGCTCGCGTGACCGCCCCGGCCCCACGGTGAGCAGCGCACCGAGCGGAGACCTCCCCCGAAAGTAGTGTCGTGCGAAGGACTCACTGACGATCACCACTGGATCGGCGCCGAGCGTATCTGCTTGCCCGAAGTCTCGGCCGGCAGCCATGCCGACGCCGGTCGCCGCGAAGAAGCCGGGATATACGAAGTCGATCTCCGCCGACAACGGTGGTTGGTCCGGCGGAGTGCCTGGAAGACCGATCCCCGTCGTCGCCCTGGCGTCCCCGAGTCCTGGAGCAACGGCCCCGAGAGTTGCGCCGGTCACCCCAGGGAGGGCCATGACACGGTGGAGCGCCGCCTGAAGGTTCGCCCTCCGCTCTGCGGCGTGTGCCTGGTCGTAGCATCGCGCATTGACCTCTTGTACGGGCGAATAGCACTCCTCGATCGCCAACCGCGCCACCAGGATACGATCGGTCCCGTATCCCGCATCGTTGCGAGTCAGATTGTGCACGGTCGCCACACACAGCATGGCCGCTGCCACGAGCGCGACGGCCAGCGCCCCCTGCACCACCACGAACACCCGACCAGCCCTCAGCCGTCCGACGAGGAGCCTCCCGGCGCCGGTGAGCGAGGACGCCAACTCCGCCTTCCCTGCGCGCCGCACCGGGAACACCATCGCCAGCCCGATGGACGACGCGGCGGCGAGCGCAATGACACCCACGGTGGGCAGATCCGGCCAGCGACCCACGCCGGCGATGAGGCCGCCCTCGGACGGGGGAACGAGCCCCATCACCACGGACACGGTCGCCCATCCCGCGAACAGGCCCAAGACGATCCCGGCCGTCGCCAGTACGGCGCCCTCGACGAGCAGCAGGCGCGCCACGCGACCACGGCTCGCACCGAGGGCAGCCCGCACTGCGAATTCGCGCCCGCGATGCTCCCCCTTCACAAGCAGCAGCGTGGCAGTGTTCGCGCAGGCGATGACGAGCAGCAGTATCCCGCCAGCCGCCAGCGCCAGCAACATCGGGCCGTACTGCGCGCGATAGTCGACGTTCCACGTCAAGCCGCGTGCGGCGTCGGTGAACGAGACCGGGGGCCCGAGTCCCGGCGTCCCGTCGAGAACGATCGCCGGCGCCGGGGGCTGTCCCGGTACGGAACCGGCGAGCCGTGCCGGCGCCGTGTTTCGCGCGTCGGGGGGCTCGATCCTGCGGTCCGGCATGCAACAGTGTTGCAGCAGGAGGTTGATACGCGCCGCGGCGCCGACGCGTTCGCCCGACCGCACGCGCGACAGAAGCCGGAGTACGAGGTTTCCAAGCCCGGCCCCTGCGGACAAACTCACGGGCATCGCGACCGAGAACTGGCGGGCGAAGTAGAGCCCCGTGTACCCTCGGGGCATGACGCCGACGACCTCGACGGTCCGTCCACCGGCGCTGAGCCGGGTGCCCAATACGTCCGCACGGCCGCCAAGCTGGTGCTTCCAGTAGTCGTATGAGACAACCGCCACCGGTGCCCTGGTATCCTCGTCCGCCTGCGTGATCGGCCGTCCCAGCAGCGGGTGCACGCCGACCACTCCGAAGTAATTCCCACTCACGAAGTCGGCCCATACACTGGAGGCGCGATCCCCGGCAACCAGCGTCAGCTGTTCGAACCGATAGGCAGCCAGCCTCGGAATGCCCGTTGCCGACCGAATCTGCTGGTACTCGTAGGAACGCACGCCCATGGGCTGCGTGTAGCGCTCGAAACCGACGAGTTCCCCTGGATGCGGTACGTGGAGCCGCTGCAAGTAGAGCGCGTCGGCAATGCGGAAGATTCCACCGCAGGCGCCGATCGCGATGGCCAGCGAGACGATCACGGCCGCCGAGAGCATCGGCGCCCGACGGAGCGACCGGTATCCCTGGCGCAACTCGGACGGCAACGGTTCGAGAACGGCCCACCAACCCGACAACCGGTTCACCGCACGCCCCCGCAGGAGGAGACCCTAGCTTCGCGCCCGAGAGGGCGGCGCGCCATCCCACAACTCGGATCCGTGACACGGATGATACGAACGGCGGTCCGGGCTCACCGGCCCCCGGCGCGATGCACGGCGACGCAATTCGTGAAGTCCCCCGGTCGTCAATGGCGCCGCCTACGGCGGCAATCCCAACCTCGGAGATGACCAGTCGTGATCGAGGGTCAGAACCGATCCGCCCGCGCCAACCGCCAGGCGTGCGCCAGGTCGCCGCTGAGCGAACCGGCCCCGTCGAGCAGCGCTCCGGGGGCGATGGCCGGATACAGCTCGTGGCAGCTCCGCACCTCGCCCGACGCCGACCGCTTCATGATGTACCACGGCTTCAGGTCGCGGGGATGCCGCAGGCCGGCGGCGCCGAGCACTTCGAAGAAGCTCTTGACCGTCTCCTTGTGGTAGCGCGCCACCCGCTGCGCCTTGTCCTCCACCACCAGGCCGGCCACCAGCGCCGGATTCTGCGTGGCCACCCCGGTGGGACACTTGTTGGTGTTGCAGCGCAGCGCCTGGATGCACCCCAGCGCGAACATCATCGCCCGCGCCGCGTTGCACATGTCGGCGCCCAGCGCCACCTTCGCCGCAATCTGGAATCCGGTATTGACCTTGCCCGACGCGATCACGCGGATGTCGTCGCGGAGCCCGGCGCCCACCAGCGCGTAGTGCACGAAGGTCAGCCCCTCGTTGAGCGGCGTGCCCACCGAATCCGAGAACTCCATGGGCGCCGCCCCCGTGCCCCCCTCGGCGCCGTCCACGGTGATGAAGTCCGGCAGGATCCCCGTGTCGAGCATCGCCTTCACGATGCCCAGAAACTCGTGCCGCTTGCCCACGCACAGCTTGAACCCCACCGGCTTGCCCCCCGACGCCTCGCGCAGCCGGGCGACGAACTGCAGCAGTCCGACGGGCGTCGAGAAGGCGGTGTGGGCCGGCGGCGAGATCACGTCGCGCCCCGGCACCACGCCGCGGATCTGCACGATCTCCGGCGTCAGCTTGGCCGCCGGCAGAATGCCGCCGTGCCCAGGCTTGGCGCCCTGCGACAGCTTGATCTCGATCATCTTCACGGTGGGCAGGGTGGCCCGCCGCGTGAACTCCTCGAGATTGAAGCTCCCGTCCGCCGAACGGCATCCGAAGTACCCGGTGCCGATCTGCCAGATCAGGTCGCCGCCGGGTTCGAGGTGGTACGGACTGAGTCCGCCCTCACCCGTGTTGTGGGCGAACCCGCCCAGCTTCGCGCCGCCGTTGAGCGCCAGCACCGCGTTCTTGCTCAACGAGCCGTAGCTCATGGCCGACACGTTGAACAGCGACGCCGAATAGGGCTGCGTACACCCCGCGCCTCCCACCATCACCCGCTGGTCGTCCGGGTCGGGCGCCACCGGCGCCAGGGAATGGTTGATCCATTCGTACCCCGACGCGTACACGTCGTGCTGGGTGCCGAAGGGCATCGTGTCGAGCACGCCCTTGGCCCGCTGGTACACCACCGACCGGTCGTTGCGGCTGAACGGCTTGCCGTCGTTGTTCGACTCCACGAAGTACTGATTGATCTCCGGGCGGAGCATCTCCATCAGATAGCGCCCGTGGCCGATGAGCGGGAAGTTCCGGCGCACGGCGTGGTGCGTCTGCACCATGTCGGCGACGCCGAGCAGGATCACCGGCCCGACCACGACCAGTGCCCAGAGCACGGGCGGCCACGCGAACGCGATGGCGCCGATCAGGGCCAGCGCGGCAATCGAACCGAATACGAAGAGGCGGCGCATGGAGGACGAATATGCCGCGAACCGTCCCCGAAGGCGAACCCGGTTCCCCCGGCCCGTTCCGCCGGCGCCCTCCGCTCAGCGCACCACGATCGGCGCCGTCCAGCGGAAGGTGCCCCACTCCAGCACCAGCGTGCCGTGGTGCGCGTCCGACGGTGTGATCGCGATCGTGAACTCCTCCACCGGGGGATTCGCCGTCTCGGTGTGCAGGCGTGCCGTGCCCAGATCGTACGATTCGTCGTACTGCGTGCCCCACTGTCCGGACTGCTTGTTCACGATGAGGTCCACGTGGCTCTCGAACGGCACGGTCCAGAGGGTGTACGTGCCCGGCGCCAACGACAGCCCGCCGAGCGTGATCGCCGCCGAGGTGGTGAACTGGGTGGCCGCGTTCGCGCCGGTGCGCCACACATAGCGATAGGGAATCACGTTGCCGAGCAGCACGCGGCCGCGGGCGAGCGGCCGGCCGTAGTCCACGGCGATCGCCGCCGCGCCGATGGTCCCCCGCGCCGTATCGCGCACGCTGAGCTGCTTGATGCCCCCCGCGGTCCGCTCGCGCTCCACGAACCGCGCCCCGATCGCGTCCACGTCGGGCAGATCCGCGGTTCGCGTGACGTGCACCTTGTACGTGGATCGCTCGCCGGAGTAGGTCAGCATGCGGCCCGCGGAGTCCACCGTCACGTCGCCGATGCCGGCGAGCCAGTCGTGCCAGAGCTCCACCTTGCCGCCCCCGAGCGGATGCACCCACCCATGGTGCAGCACGAAGCGCGGACCGATGTCGCGGTCGGGATAGAACTGCCGGAACATCACGCTGTCGCCGGTGGCCAGGTGCGAGGCGGCGGCGCGCTTCAGCGCGGCGGCGATCTCCAGCTCGATCACGCTGTACATCATCGACACGTGCGGCACGGTGATCGCGCCGCCGGTGGCGAACGAGGTATCGGTCACCCCGCTGCTGTCGCGGATGGAGATGCGGACGGTGTTCCCCGAGACGTCGGCGGTCACCCGGCGGGCCCGCTCCCGCGGCGTCGCGGCATTGGGCGTCCGGATGTCCATGTCCATGTGCCGCGGGCTTCCGTCGGCGGCGAGCGAGATCTCCGTGTGGCGCAGGCGGACGGCGGGCCAGCGGTCCATCTCGTCGCTGACCAGTCTGCCCGGCGTGCGGGTGATGCGCTCCACGGCGACCGTATCGCGGCCCAGCAGCGTGACGAAGCCATACTGCTCGGCGGGGCCGTCGGCACAGGCGGCGCAGGCGGCAAGGGTCAGAACGACACGAAGGGCGCGCTTCATCGGCTCGGCTCGGCGAGGGGGAAGGCCCGGGCGTGGCGGGGCGCGGCGCCCGGTTGCCACCATAGTACGTGCGGCCGGCGCGCCCGGCTGTCCGAATCGTGTCAGGCTTTTGTCCGGGCCGGTCAGCCGCCGTGGCGGTGCGCGCTGAAGAACTTCCAGATCACTTCGCTGGCGTCGAACGTCGTCACCGCTGGGTCCGCCCCCGCGCGGCCGGGGCGGCCGCCGGGCCAGGCGTGCCCGCTGCCCGTCACCACGTAGTACTGCACGTCGGTGCCGCTCCGGCAGCCGGTGTAGGCGATGTGCATCGCCGCGGCGGTCACCGTGGTATCGACCTTCGTGCAGCCGTCGGCGCGCGACCAGTAGAGCGCCTGCGCGATGGCCGGCGCCACGTCGCGGTCGGCCGGGGGGTTCTTCTTCAGACGGCGGGCCATCAGGCGGCTGCGCAGACCGCGACCGGAATTCCCGGCGATGTCGAGGGCGATCGGGCCCCCGGCGCCGGGCACGCGGTGGTCGTTGCCGCCCACGAGAATCAGCGCCGGCACCGGTGCCCTGGGCGGCGGCTCGTCACCGAACAGCGCGCCCACGTCGGTGGCGATCGCCGCCACCCGGGTGGAGAGTTCGCGGCCCACCACGTGCGTCATCATCGCCCCGTTGGACATCCCGGTGACGTACACACGCGCCGGGTCGGCGACGCGCGCCGCGACCAGCCGGTCGATGAGCGCCGCCAGGAAACCGACGTCGTCGGTGTGGTTGCGCATGGCGTACGCGCAGCAGTGCGTGGCGTTCCAGGTGAGCAACTCCCCCACCCGCTCGGCGCCCGTGCCGTCCGGGTACACGGCCACGAGGTGTTCGCGCCGCGCCACCACGTCGAACTGCGTCATGTTGATCATGTTCTCGCCGTTGCCCCCGCCGCCGTGCAGCAGGATCACCAGGGGCGCGGGGCCGCCCTGCGAGAAGTCGTGCACCACGTAGCGGCGGACGAGTCCGCCCACGGTGATCGTGTCGTGGGGCTCAGCAGGGGCGCCCGACGATGCCGACGCCCGCCGCGGCGCGCCGGCGGAACCCGCGACGGCGGCGCAGAGAGCGAGGGTGGTGTGCAGACGAATGCGGCGCATGCGCCGATGCTACTCGGGGCGGCGCGCCCTGGCAAGCGAAGTCACGGCGCCCCTACTCGTGGTCGACCTGCTCGCGGTAGTGCCGCTCGCCCGTCTCACGATTGAAGTACACCTCCACCATCTTGCCGGTTGCCGGATCGAGGAACCGCTCGCCGGTGGGACGCCAGTTGCCGATGCGTGGGGGCGGCGGCGCGTACCGCCAGCGCTCGAACATCACGCCCGCCGTGGACGCCCCGCCGGCGATGAACAGGTACAGCGCGGCGCCGTAGGCGTGCGCCCCCACCGCCACGCCGCCGGCAACCAGCAGGCCAGCGCCGGCGATTACGAGCAGTCGTTTGAGCATGGCGGGTGAAGATACCGGCAGCCGCGCCTCGCGATAGTGGTTCGGCCGGGGGCCGGAGGCCGGCCGGCGACGCCTGACGACTTCCCGCCCCCGTGCCCGCCGCATACGTTGTTCGGTCGACCGCGCGATGGCATTCGTGAGAGGAGCGCCCATGAACCGATACCGCCAGCTTCCCCGGATTGCATTTGGGGTGGGAATCGCAGGCACCGGCGTTCTGCCGCTGGTGTACGGATACAAGGTGTTGGTGTTCCAACCGGTGCCGGCGTGGGTACCGTCGCCGCAGGCGTTGGGCATCGTGGCCGGCGTGCTGATGATCGCCACCGGCGCGGGACTACTGTTCGAACGAACCGCCGCAGCGTCGGTGCGCGTGCTGCTCCCCTTCCTGCTGCTCTGGACGCTGACTCGCGTGCCCGCGGTGTTCGCGGAGCCGCTCCGGGAGATCAGCTGGTTCGCCATCGGGGAGGTCGCGGTGCTCGCCGCCGCCGCCCTGGTGATCGCGGCGCAATACGCGCCGAGCGCCGCGGCGAGCGGGCGCCTGCGCGCCGCGTGCATCCTGCTCGGCCTCTCGCTGGTGACCTACGGGCTGTCCCACTTCTTCGAGTTCAGGCTGCGCACCATTTCCCTGGTGCCGGCGTGGCTGCCCTTCCGGACGGCGTGGGCCTATCTCGCCGGCGCCGGGCAGGTGGCGTGCGGACTCGGCCTCGTGTTCGGCGTCTATCCGCGTCTCGCGGCGGCGGCCGAGGCGGCAATGCTGAGTCTGTTCACCATACTCGTATGGGTGCCGGCGGTCGTCAGCAAGCCCGGCCTGACTTCCAACTGGGTGGAGGGCGTGGTGACGGCCGCGCTGGCGGGAGCGGTGTGGGTGGTGGCGGAGGCAATCGACCGTCCGATGGTGGCGAAGCAAGGAGGAACCGTTGCGTAAGGTGGTATCGATCGCCGGGCTGCTGGCATTGGCGCTGGTTGCGTGCAACACGCCCTTCAACAACAACGTGCCGCCGGGCAGCCTGTCCGGTCCCTGGTCGGGTTCGCTCACGTCGGCCGGCTCGAGCGTGGGGACGCTTCACCTCACGATCGTGCCGCGCTCGGGAGGGCCAACCGGAGCAGGCAGCCACATAACGGTGTGGGAGGTGGACGGCGACTGGTCGATGACGCTGCCGAGCGCCGCGGACAGCGGCACGATGTCGGGCACGGGGACCGACGGGTTCACGACCGTGAAGTTCACCCTGCAGAGCGCCGGCGGCTGCTCGATCGTTCTGAACGGCAACCTGGCCGGCGAGTCGTCGATCTTCGGCAGCTTCGCCGCGTCGTCGTGCGCGCTTCCGGATACGGGTTCGTTTCGCATCGGGAAGATCTGATACGGGGGAGTCGACGCCCGCGGACGGCGCCGCAGGCTACCACGAAATGATGACCTGTCCGTTCCCCGTGTTGGCGCCGTCCGCCTGGGCCATGATCGTGGCGCCCGGCGCGATGAACGACCCGCCGCCGCCTCCGCCCGCCTGAAAGCCCCCACCGCCACCGTTGTATCCGCCGCCCCCACCGCCGCCGCCGAGCTGGCCCGGGGCGCCGCCGCCACCATAGCCGCCGCTGCCGCCGTCCGCTCCCGTTCCGCCGGCTGCGCCGTGCACCAGCGACAGGCCCGGCTCGCCGAGGCATGCGCTCGGCGCGCCGTCGGTCAGGAGACCGCCCCCTCCGGCACCGCCGCATCCGCACCCGCCGCCGACGCCGGCCCAGCCGCCGCCCCCGTTCACGCCGGCGGCGCCCCCGCCGCCGCAGCCCGGCCCGTTGCCGCGCACCCCGGTGGTGGAAGCACTCGCCGGCAGTCCGTCGTCGACGTATCCGCCGCCACCGCCGCCCGCCGCTGCCACGAGGAGACCGAGCGTGTCGGGCGACGAGTACACGAACGACGCGCCTCCGCCCCCGCCCCTGCCGTTCGAATTCATGACGCCGGTACCGCCGACGAGGACGTCGAGCGCGGTGCCGGCCGCGACCGCCACCGAGATCTCCACTCGCGCGCCCTTGCCGCCCTGCGTGGCCACGGTGGTGCCGAATCCGCCGGCGCCCGAGGCTCCGGCCGCGATGATGTGGATCTCGCTGATCCCGGCCGGCACCACGAATGACTGCACGGCGCCGGAATAGTCGAAGGTCTTCAGCCCGTGGGTGGGGCCCGTGGGGGCGCTTGCGGCTCCGCCGCAGGACGTGAGCGCCAGCAGGCTGGCCAACAGGACGGGAGTACCAAGCAAACGCATATGCCTCTCGGAGTCGACGCCGTGCCCGGGTGGCGGATCAGTGGAGCGCCTGCCGGGCAGAGCCGGAATTCGTTGAGGCGCTAGTATCGCTCGCGGGCGCGGAGGGGCGCAAGCGCGTTGTCGGCCTGCTCACGGTCGCGGAATCGCCGGAGACCTTGATCGCGTGCGCGCCAACGTACGGACCGTCCACCGCTCCGATGGCCGTATCCTTCCCGGCGGCCAGCAGTTGATACCGATCGCCCGGGCGATCACGGACTGCGTGGGTTCGAATCCCGCTCCGGGCACGGCCTCACCCCCGGTTGAATCGGCGAGCCGAACGCCATACGACCAGCTGTTGGTCAGGCGCACGCAAGTTCCGCGAACCCGATGAGGCCGGCGTCGACCGCCACCTCGAGCCTCGGGGCCCTAAAACGCCTCCACGTACGCCAGCTCTCCGTGGAGCGCGCTGTCCAGCCCCTCCGTCTCCCCGGCCTCGTCCACCTTGACGGTCGTGATCCGGTCGATGACCCAGAGCATGCCATACGTGAACACGAACGCCCAGATCGACGACAGGCAGACGGCGCCGAGTTGGACGAGGAAGAAGTGCGCATTCCCGTGGATGAGCCCGTTGGTGCCCGCCGGATTGATGGCCAGCGAGGCGAACACGCCACAGAGCAGAATGCCCAGGAATCCGCCCACGCCGTGCACCCCCCACACGTCCAGCGCGTCGTCCCAGCGGAGCCGGTTCTTGAGGGCCACGGCGTAGTAGCACACCACGCCGGCCACCAGTCCGATGACGACCGCGGACTTGGGCGAGACGTAACCGGCGGCCGGCGTGATGGTGGCGAGCCCCGCCACGGCGCCAGTGAGCAGGCCCAGGAACTTCGGCTTCCGCGTGGCCATCCAGTCCATGGCCAGCCAGGCGATGCCGGCAAAGCTGGCCGCGAGGTCGGTGTTCACGAACGCCACCGCCGTCACCGCGTCCACGCGGAACTCGCTGCCCGCGTTGAAGCCGTACCACCCGAACCAGAGCAGGCCCGTGCCCAGCGCGACGAGGGGAATGGAGTGCGGTCCCCGGTCCACCACCTTGCGGCGTCCCACGTAGAGCACCGACGCCAGCGCCGCGATGCCGGCGATGTTGTGCACCACGATGCCGCCCGCGAAGTCGAGCACCCCCCACTGCGCCATGATCCCGCCGCCCCAGATCATGTGCACGAACGGGAAGTACACCAACGTGAGCCAGGCGGTGAGAAAGAGCATGTACGCGGGGAAGCGTACGCGATTGGCGAACGCGCCCGTGATCAGCGCCGGCGTGATGATGGCGAACATCATCTGGTAGCCGAAGAAGACGATGAGCGGAATCGTCGGATTGGCCGGAGACGCCATGTCGAGCGACACGCCACGGAGGAACGCCCAGTGGAAGTTGCCGATGATCCCCGCGAAGTCGGTGCCCGCGGCCATCGTACCGCTGAAGCACATGGAGAAGCCGAAGGCCCACCAGAGCACGGTGGTCCACCCCATGGACACGAAGCTCTGCATCATGATGGCGAGCACGTTCTTGCGCCCCACCAATCCGCCGTAGAAGAAGGCGAGGCCGGGGGTCATGAGCATGACGAGGCTGGAGCACAGCAGCATGAACCCGGTGTTGCCGGTGTCGATGGCCAGGTGTTGCATCAGGGGCGCTCCTGAAGGCGGGATGGTCGCGCGGAATCGCGACTAACGTGAAGCCGGGGCCAGGGGGGCGCAATGGAGGTCGCCGCGGCAGGGGTGGGTACGTCACCCGGATCGGCCGGGTCGGGCGTGGCAAGCCCGACTTCCTGCGGCAGGTCCTCGATATCCACGCGCTGGCGCGTGGACAGTAGCACGCAACGCTCGGGGAGTGCGTGCGGGAGGTGCTCGATTGGTAGGGACGGGAATGGTGGCCGTTCAGCCGATGGTTCCCGGTCGGATGTCCAACTCGTCCCGCACCCGCCGCGCCAGGGTTTCGAGCGACAGCGGTTTGTGCAGGAACGGCGCGTGGGACTCGGTGAGCCCGGTCCGGACCAGGGGGTCGCCGACGTAGCCCGACATGTACATCATCCGCGTGCCCGGGCGGAACATACGCACCCGCTCCACGAGCTGCGGGCCACTGAGGCCCGGCATCACGACGTCGGCGAGCATCAGATCGATGACCCCCAGGTGCCACTCCGCGAGCGCGAGTGCCTGGATGCTCGACGCCGGTGCGAGCACCGTGTAGCCACAGCGATCCCGTATCGCGCGTCCTGATCGTCCGCGTACCTCTGCGGAAGCGCGACGCGGACGATCGGGATGCCTTCGGCAGATCCGGGCAGCGCCGAGCTTCGCAACTCGCCGGTCCTATTCTCAAGGCGACCCGGCCTTTGGGCGGGTTGCCAGCGAACAGTTCGTGCTGAGGACGCCACTACGGTCAGTCCGACGGTGGAACATGCCATCATACACTAGGCCAGGCTGGTATTCCGGCGAGGACCCAGCAAATAGACCAACCCCGCTGCTAGCGCAATCAGCGCTTCCAGCCACGCTTGCGTGAGGCCGGACGACTTACGGACTCTTCTCCGATTCAAGTACACCTGTGATGCCGGCACATTGCAATAGCCGACACAGATCCGGCTTCGCTCCACCGGCTTGCCCCGTGTCCGATTGCAGTTCGATGACGCAGTCAGGTCCAGCAGGCTGGCTTGATCGGGGCCGAACGCCTGATTCCCATCCGGGCCAAGCCGGACCTCGCGATAGCTGCACACATCGGGCCCCGTACTCGTCTCCACGTACAAAGCAATCGCGGCGCGAGAAGTGTTTGTGACGACAAGAGCATGGGGCGATCCTATCAACTCCGAGACACGAATCTTGTCACTTTGCAGATCGGGATCTCGAGCTAGCGTCCACCCTGCGACACCCAACGCGATAATCGTCACGATTCCAAACGCTTTGCGCCTCGATCGCCGTGGACGTGCTCCCGCCGGCGGACCGGCGTCTGTCGACTGGCTCTCCGGTATCCTCGTTGAGCGCCCTCGCTCTGCAGGGCGATCCGTCGTCGGTGGCGAAGCCTTCGAAACCGCGCGACTGTCCGTCGGCGCCGGATCGAGTTCGTGCGGCGGGTCCTCGGCCAGGGAGGGATGAACCTCTTGTGGCGCAGGCGGGGGTGAGGGGGGCAAGGCGTCATCGAACCGCCGCGTCCACTTGGCGCTCATGCTGGCTCCTAGTAGATGATCCCCTTGATGATGGGATTGGCGCGAAGGAGGTAGACGAGGTCGAGCAACTCCTGGAACAGCTGGTCGAGTTTCTTTCCTTCCTCCGGACCCGGGATCAGGTATGTGGCCTTGTCGTGGGTCTCCACCCTGAAGTATCCCGTTCCCGTCATCCGGTTGATCAGGCCACGATGCAATTCAAGGCTCTGAATCCGCCACAGCTCGAGATTGGACCGGTGTCGCCCGAGCAGGCCCCAGCTCACTTGCAGGCGACCCTTGTCGATCACGACCTGAGTCGTCCAGGATCGCACTACAGCCCAGAGGATCCACCACACGAAGAGCCACCAGAGCACTGCTCCGGCAAAGCCGAGCACGATCGCGGCCAGACTATTTGGGAGTGACGGTTTGAGCGGGGACGCAAACTCGGCTGCCACGAGTAGAGGCATCACGAGGATTGCCGCGGCGAGAATGGCAAGACGTGCCTTCCTGATCTGGTTCCAGAGATAAGCCCATGCCATGCCCAGGAACACCGACGCGGGCGGGGACGCCTGGAGCGACAGAGCCGCGATGGCGGCCAGTCCATAGGAGCTTAGGTACGTCGGATCCTGGAGCAGGTGCGCATAGACGCCGAGGCGGTCCACCGGGTTCGGCACGCCCTGCACCCGGGTCTGATCGCGGAACTTCCGATTCAGCGTGAGTTCTGCCCGTCGTTCCCGCGCCAACCGATGTTCCGGGCACGCGAGCAACGTGAGGTTATAGAACCGACAGGCCTCAATCAGGTTCCCGTCCTCCTCCGCGATCATGGCGCGATAGTAGAGCGCGTTCGGGTTGGCCGGTTCGAGTGCCAGCACCGCATCAAAGTGCTGTTTCGCCAGGCCACGATTTCGACGTCCGAATTGGATGACCCCCATCCCGTAGCTCGCGTCCGCATTGGCCCCCTGGCTCAGCACTTGACGAAACAGCGTTTCGCTGGCTTCCAGGTTGAGGGCCTGCAACTGGCGATTGCCCTCGGCGACCAACTCCGCAGGGCTGACGTTCAGTAGCGACGCGTCGGCGGGTGTAGCGGGGGACGTCACGCCGGATCGCCTAGTGAACCGAGCCGAAAGTCCGCGAGCTCATTGCCCGTGACCGTGATTCAGGTCTCCGCCACCGCCGATATCGTGCACCGAATGGCCGGGATCTGCCGGCGCCACATTGTGGCCCACCGCGTGCGCAGCGTCCCCGGAATGCGGCCCCTGATGATGGTGGTCAATCGGCTGTGAGGGGTCCACTGAGGCGTGCGCACCGTGCAAGGAATCAAGGTGATGGATGGTGACGTGTCCACCGGAGGGATCGATTATTGCGTCAGGGTGCGAGTGGCCATGCTGGCCGGACGGGTCGAAGAGTTGCTGGCCGATTGCGAGCATTTCGGGAGAGACCGTGATCTGACCCTGATCGTGGTGCGCCGGGTGCAGGGCGACGGGTCCGTGAGGCAGCGGCGGGTGGGGAGCATGGACCAGCCCGGGCTCCGCATGGCCTCTGTCATGTACCGCCGCTTGGTGGCCGTCGTGACCTGATTCGCCGCCGACCTGGCCGCCACCACCATGCCCCGCCGCATGAGTCTCATCGTGGTCCGGGTTGTAGCTCAGGTGCCCGTGCGCCGGCCCGCGATCCTCGATGAGCGGGTCCCCGGGCCTGAAACCGGTGCGATGCTCAGATGCTTCGGCCTTCTCGGCGGGCGACGGATGCGCCTCGATGTATTCATGCCCGACTTCGGCCGACAGGTTCCAGAGCTCTCCGACGTTCGCGGCGAGGCCGGCGACTGCGTTCTGCATGTGCACGTCGCCCGGATAGTATAGTTGGCCAATATGCATTCCAAGCGCGCCAAAGATGTTGGCAGTGACGGCCTCCCTTCCCTCCCGCATATTTTCGCCCGCTTCCTGCAATTCATGGAAGGGTCGAGTGGAGATCGTTGTGTCAGCCCAGATACGTAGCGTCTGCTCGTCGAGCTCCTTCATCTGCTGCGCATGCTCGACGATCCCGTGCAGCAGGGCCTGCGCTGCCGTGTCGTGATCCACGCGGTGAAAGAGTTCCACCTCGGCCCGGCTCATGAGCCCCATCCGGGCGCCTGCCTCCACCGACATCTGATCCATGTAGAAAGGCTTGTAGGTGCCTTCGTAGAGGTGCGCAAGCTCCTGCAGTTTGGCGCCGGCCTCGGCGATTTCGAGAGACCGGGCGGCGGCGCCATCGCCGGTTGACTGGGGTGAACCGCTATTCGACTCGCTGGGATGCTCCATCGGGTACACCTGAGAAGTCCGAGTCAAGTATTAGATGAACATGGGAAAGCCGCCAGATAGGTTTGCATGGGAGCCCAATGTTCTTCCAGCCCCATGTTCCCCCGGTAGAAGCACCTGGCTTACGGGTCTCTCGATTACAAGGCGAGTCGGTTGCCCGGAACGGAGACACCTCGTACCCGGGACGGGAGGCCCGGTCACCGGCTAGCCACTTTGCCGAACAACGACCACCCATCGCGATACCGCCACGTGACTCGGGACTCTGAGGTGCCTGGCCTTCTCCCCTACGAGCCAAAAACCGGCCGGCTTCCCATTTGTCTTGACCTGAACCGAATAAGCGCGGGCGCAGGTTTCGTCGGGCACCAAGAGATCCGCGCCATACGCACTGCGCGACGTCGGAAACACGATGAAGCCTCGCACTACCATCTCTGCGGCGACCAAGTACACTCCGCGCATACCGGTGCGTTGTCCCTTGCTCGTCATCTTGGTACCCAGTACGTGACAAGCTAATGCCGCGGCGTTGAGTCGCGCCGCCCAACATACTCGCGGCCGGCGAGCGCAGCGAGCCGGCCGTGCCCCTACCTAACGCCGCTGGCAGGAGCGCCCGATCGTACACCAGTTGTCGGCTCATTCAGAAACGCTGCTACTTCCTGCAATGCTGTGAGTAAGCGCTCCCGATTTCCTGGCTTGCGATTAACGAAGAGGGGACTTGGGTGCGGTGAAACAAACTGCCGCAATCGGGGACGGGCGTCTTGAATGGTCGCTGCGGCACCTTTCGCAGTCCTGCCAACCAACACGACCGCCCGGAGGCGCGGCAATAATGCGAGTAGCCGACGGAGGGCCGTCTCGGCTGCCTGGATATCCGTACGTGTAGCTGGACGACTCTTCGTTCCAGTCCCGATGTACCAGGGCACAACGTTCCACATGACTGTCCGTCGTCGCGGGATACCCGCCTCACGATTCAGTTCAAAGAAGTTCTTTGCCGTCTCGTCCGGATTGTTGCGGGAAACAAAGCCCGATGCGACCGCACGAGCCCCGGGGGCTTCGAGCAGGAAGAGCAACTCCGCTTCCGTACCCCCATCCCACGGATCGAAATCCGGAATATTCGCGCTGATGCCTCGTTCAGCTCGCAACTCGGCAACGAACGCGGTCAGTGGCGCGACGTGCGGCTGGCCAAGTTGCTCGGAGCGAGACACGCGAGCGTCCGCGTCCGCGAGCAGCTTCGGACGGTCGATCATTGATGCATCGGTCATCGGGGCTTGACCGCTGTCGGAGTTCTTGACGGCTGACCTGCGGGAGCCGCCCGCGGCCCACGCGGATGCAAGGTGCACAGCGAGCCACCGCCCACGCCCCGCGCGCCCCGCGTCGGATTCCGACCCCAACTATAAGGCACGAGTGCCGAGCCTTCGAGCAAGGCTCTCCACGTGTTCAACGTCCGTCTGAGCGCTGATGGCAAGGCGCGTCGTCTCGAGTCGTCCCACACAGAACTGCATTCGATTGAGCGACATGCCCTCTTCTGTCTGTTCCGTCACGTATGCGGCAAGTTGGTCGATCTGGAGCACCCCAGGCGGAATCTCAGTCTTGAACTCCGCGTCGCCACAGAAGACCACGACCGACTTCACTGCCTCCGGCGGGAGGAACTCCAGCAGCTCTCGCACCGCACGAACGTGCCGCTTGTTCTGGAGAATGGGGTTCTGCAATTTGAACCGCCGCCTCATTCGCACCTGCGTCCAGTTCGGTTCCGCCGCCTTACCGAACAGCCACCCGCTATAGTCTTTCGTTTCAACAACGAACACGCCAAACCTCGAAACCAGCACGTGGTCGATCTGCGTTGTCCCGTCTTCCATTCGAATCGTGAGGTGATTCATCAGGTGATAATCGGGAGCGCCGAATTGTGACCGCAGGACGCGCGACACCAGCGCTTCGCCCCTGTTCTGGAACGTAGGGAAGAACCACTGGTTGAAGATTGGTCGCCTGCCGCTTCGTACAGCTCGGCGTCTGCCGATCAGGAAGCCCAGAGCAGCTGCGGTTGCCAGGAGGATGTAGAGAATTCTCCGGTCGACCTGGTTGAGGCCACTGAAGAACTGGGCGAAGGGCGCAATCGCCAGTTCGTTGAACCGGGCCCAGGCCGTCCGTGCGAGATTGTCGAAGTTCATGATCCAGCCCAGCCGCTCAGATCGAAGGGCCGCAGCGACCACCCCGGCGGGAATCTGATGCTCGATATTGCCGTGGGGCCTCGGCGTGGCGCCCTATCATAGTTCCTGCCTGCGACCGCGGCGCGCCAGCCCGAATTTACCCAGGTCGCCCGTGGTTCCGTGCTTCCGCTTCTCCGCGGGCCATGCTCGACCCCGGAGATGCCCGATGCTCCGACTCTGACGACCAGTGAAGACCGATTCAGTCAGCCATGTATCTGGCGAAAAGAGCGGTGCCCGGCGTTGTTGGCCCAGATTCAGGGGCTTGACCGCCGCCGCTCCGGACTAGGCCCTCGGCCTTCAGCCCCCCGAGCAGTACCGGAGGCAGCTCGCCGCGGCCGATCCTAGCCCTTGGCTAGAGTGTCTCCCAAATTGGGCGACACAGCCGGCTGACTCAAGTGAGTCTCGGAGTTCTGTACACGGCGCGCCCCAATTGGGGTCGGCAGCACCTTGGTGGGCACCGGGCAGACTCGCGTCGCTATTCTTCCCGATTGACTGGAAACCGTGTGGCGTACTCCGCCTTCAACCTTGCGATGCTGCCAAACTTGAATTTCGAGGGCAGAGATTTCGGATCGAACGTCTTACGGTGCCCTGGATTCGGCCCGACGGGCTTCGGGCGCCACTTGATCTCAGACGAAGCGGCGATTGGATACGCGAACACATCATAGAGCTCCTCACCATCGAAGTAGAGCAGCACAACAAGGTCCGCGCGATTGGGCTTCTTGGGGTTCTCCCAGAATGCCTCTGGCCCCCACCCGGCCTTGCCCATCGACTCCTGGCTCCCCTTCGAGGTTCTAAAGATGATCTTCGATCGCTGACCCCAGGCATGGCGAATCCATACGCGGAGTTCACGAATCAACTCCGACCGGATCGCGACGGACTCTCTCACCTCCCGGTCACCCCCGCGGCTAGCTCCCTTCTTACCCACTGGCCAGATCCGCAGGGCTTCGGACCATGATAGCTCGAGCCTAAACAGTGAGGCCCGGCCTTCGTCATCTTCCATGTCCACAATCACGGCGTCGTCGCGAAAGATCACGTAGGCATACCCGACCCCCTTTTGTCGCGACGAACTCGGGACACGGACCGGCCCCTTTTGCCCTGCTGATTCGAACCTAACCCTGGCCTTAACGTCTACGCGACGACCGTTGACGGCGAAGTCATGGCCCTCTTGGTGGCGCTCGATGACCTTGAAGCCCCGCTCGCTGAGTACGCGCTGAAAGATGCGTTCGCCTATCGCACCAACGTGTGGCCAACGCCTGGCCGCGGCGGCAAGTCGAAGGTCATCCTGTATCCCTTTGATCGTTGGCTCGCCATGGCCGGCGCGGGAAGTCTTGCGTTCACTCGTGACCATGAACGCCTCCCCCGAGCGCCCTCCTACGGCGCAAGCTGACTTCCTGCCGCAACTCGTCCACATCCAGCGGTGGCTCCTTTCGGTGGAGCATCGCGTGGCAGTTGGGACAGACGGGAATGAGATCCCTCTTTGGATCCACTCGCTTGGTGGCTCCACGACCGGCCAACGGGCGAAGGTGATGTACATGAATGAAGTCGCGGCCAAGTTCACCATATCGCTCTTCGAAACTGAACCCACAAACCACACATCGCGTTCCTTGATGCCTTATGCAGGCTCGCCGCGCACGCGCATCTCGCTCATATCGGTTTACGTAGATTCGGCGGACAGCCCCCTCCCGGTAATTGGGGCCTGACGGGATCTCCTCCGGGATCGGCCGCGATGCGTCCGCCGGGAATGCGTCGTCGGGCAGTAAAGCGAGTCGGCGGAGGGCCTCTGCGCGCTCTCCCGCTGTGAACAGATTGGCGAACCGACTGGACGTGGCAATCGCTTCGACCGAAAGATCGGCGCGGTGAGACGATGCCAGTCGGTCGAACCCCGAGGTCGGGTCACCCGGCCTTAGGAGCTCCCGCGCGTAGGGAAGGCCCCCGATTCTCCCAACCTTCCGGTGAAAACGGTGCGGCCAATAAGCCCGTGGCCCGTCCTGTGCGTTCGTACAGCGCCAGCATTTCGTCGTTGAACTCCGCTTCTGTCGCCATTGCGGATACTCCCTCTGCTCGCGGATATCGCTGTGAACCACCTTGACTCTGCAACAACTCCGGCCTTCCACCGTGCAGCCATGAATCCAGTATCGTCTTCCACGACTTCGTATGGCGTATACGACACCCCTGGCCTAAGTTTGGCAACCACTCAGCCGCCCGAGCAACCCGTGCCATCCCTCTTTCCGTCGGCGTCCACCTTCTCCTGGCTCGACTACTCCGAGCACGACCGCCGTGCCGCCCTCGACCTGATCGACCAGTTTCGGGAGCGGGACACCCGGGACGAGCTCGGCATTGGCGCCATTCGTGACGGATTTTCGGACCTGTTCTTCCCTGGCACGAGCACCGTCCAAACCCGCGCCCGCTACTTCCTCTTCGTCCCCTGGATATACCAGCAGCTCGAGCGCAAGAAGGTGGCATCGGACTCAATTGCTCGGCGGGCTCGGAGCGACGAAGCCGCCCTCATCCAGGCGCTCCTCGATTCCGGCGAAACCGAAGGAGTGATCGGCCGAGAGGTTGGCGCAAAGCTCAAGCGTCTTCCCAGCAACATCTACTGGCAGGGACTCGGCCGGCTGGGCATCCGCCGCTTCCAGGGATCGCAGGACCAGTACCACCGCTCTCTCGACCGTTTCTACGGAGCGGGGGGACTACAGTTGCGCGACCACGATGGGGAGTTGGTCAATCCGGGCGGCGCCAGGAACTGGATCGCCTCGCTCCCGCCGGCGCCAGCCGGGTTCCCCGATGGAGCAACGTTCGATCTCACCCGCGCCGAATCCATCTTCCTGCGTGAGCGGGTCACGCAGACCAGCCCGCATTCGCTCTTCCGCTTCCTGGCCGATCTGGACGGCGAAGTTCCGCCGGACCCCCAGGCCCCGTGGGAACACCCGGCGGTAGCTCGCGCCCCAGCTCGGCTTCGCGCAGAGGTTGAACACGCCCGCTGCTTCTCGGAGGTGATGCACGGCGCAGCGCTCCTGTACAACCTGCTTCTCGCAAGGTTGCGTCGCATTGACGAATGGGTGGCGGAGTACGAAGAGCTGCTCCACGAGTGGACACACCTGATGGCTGGTCGTGCGGGAGCCCTCGCCAATTGGAATCGCACCGAGTTCTGGAATCTCGTGGGGGCCTCGGGGGCACGTGTGACGATGCCCACGCGGGCATTTGTCGATCGCTGGGTCGACTTCGCGCTCTCGGACCAATTCGCCAGCGTTGCCAAGTCGTCGCGCGCCGAGCGTATGATCTGCGACCGCGAGATCATCCTCAAGCATGGCCAGGCGCGAGTCCGCGGTGGTCGCGCTCTGGAGTTGTGGGAGGGAGCGTCGGGAACCGCTCAGCTGACCTATCGCTGGGGAATCGCCAGCCGGATCCTCGCCGACCTCCAGGAACCCCATGCCTAATCATTCGATGCTCGATCCCGAGGAGCGGCTCCTCCTCCTCGACGCGTTGCGCCCGCCGGACGATTACCGCCTCTCCTTTGCGATCGGCACGACGTACTCCCTGGACCTGCTGGCCCTTCTGACGGCGCCTCTGGGGTTTACGCTCTTCGAGTTGGCGGGCCCACCAGGAAGTGAGTTGGCTCCGGCCGACGCGGTGAGGCTGCTCGGAGTCCTCCGCAAATATGCGGACCGCATGAGCGTCTTCTGCGAGGCGGGCCGAATCGCGGTACCGCCCACGCACACGATTCTGTTCGGGGAGCTCGAACCGATCGTGGTGGAGGTCAGACCTCCAGAGGGCCGCTCCTTCCACCCCAAAGTCTGGATCCTCCGATTCGAGCATGAAGACAAGCCGGTGCGCTATCGGCTGCTCTGCATGACGCGAAACCTGACGTTCGACCGGTCGTGGGACACGATGCTCGCGCTCGACGGCGAGTTGGTTGACCGCCAACTGGCATTCGCCGTCAATCACCCGCTCGCCGATTTCGTCCAGGCGTTGCCTGGCATGGCGAAGCCGGGGAGCGTATCGGAAGCCGCACGCGCTCAGGTGGCCACTGCTGCGGACGAGCTACGACGCGTGAAGTTCGAACCTCCAGAGGGCTTCGAAGGCTTTGCCTTTCATCCACTGGGGCTCGAGTCCCGACGCCACCCGTGGCCGCTGGAGTGGGCGGACCGCCTGCTCATCATGTCGCCCTTCCTGAGCGACGGCCTCGTCGACGAGATAGCCACGCAGGCGGCGGAGTCCATTCTGATCTCACGACCCGACACGCTCGATGCCGTCTCCCGCGCGGTGTTCAATAACATGCGCACCGTCTACTCGATGTCGCCGGACAGCACGCCGGCGGAACCAGCCAGCGAGGAGACGGCGCACCCGGATGGCATTACCGCATCTGGACTCCACGCCAAGCTCTACGTGGCGGAGATCGGCTGGGATGCGCGGGTACTCACTGGTTCGGCGAACGCCACCCATGCCGCCTGGTACGGCAACATCGAATTCCTGACAGAGCTGATCGGCAAGCGCAGCAGGTGCGGCATCGACGCCCTGCTCGACGGCCAGGATGGAAGATCCAGCCTCCGCGATTTTCTGGTGGAGTATCCCGCCGATGCGCCAGGCGTCGAGATCGAAACCGAGGTGGCGCGCTGGGACGACATGCTGGACGCCGCCCAGCGCATCCTGGGTGCCGCATCGTGGGTGGCGACGATCTCCCCGACGGACGCCGGTGCCTTCGACATCGCGCTTGCGTCAGACGTGGTCGATGCCCCGCCCGACGGAGTTGAACTGCACGCGTGCCCGGTACTCATCCCTTCGTCCTCGGCGCAGACGCTGGTGATGGATGCCGGGCGGTACGCCGCAGCATTCGACTCCATCACGTTCGAGGGGCTCACATCGTTCTTTGCAATCGAGGCGCGACCAACCGACGGCCCCGCCGCCGAGTCGCGCTCCTTCGTCGTGAACGCCCGGCTCATCGGGGAGCCGCCCGACCGCCGGGAGCGCCGGACACAGGCCCTCCTTCGCGACCGCGACCACGTCGTACGCTTCCTGTTGATGCTTCTCGCCGATCTTCCGGAACAGATCGGCAGTCCGACCGGCAGTGCCCGGCCTTGGGATGGCAAGCCATGGCGCAGTGGCGGGACGGACGGATTTGCGCTGCTCGAACCCCTTCTCCGGGCGCTCGACCGGAACCCCGAGTCCCTCGACCAAGTCGCGTCGGTGATCGACGACCTGCGTGCCACCGAAGAGGGGCGGGCGAAGCTGCCTCCCGAGTTGGAGACGGTATGGCCCCCGATCTGGGAAGCCCGTCAGGCCCTGAAAGCGAGCGAAAGCCGATGACAGCGCCGGTCGAGCGCCCCGATGTTGGCCAGATCTATTCACGACTCAAGGACTTCCAGCGGCGGACCGCCGACTACGCGTTCCGGCGTCTCTACACGGATCAGGACCCGGTCCGCCGTTTCCTGGTGGCGGACGAGGTCGGACTTGGCAAGACGCTCGTAGCCCGCGGGGTCATCGCCAGGGCGCTCGATCATCTCTGGGACAAGGTAGAGCGGCTCGATGTCATCTACATCTGCTCCAACATCGAGATCGCACGTCAGAATGTGAGCAGACTGAACGTTCTCAAAGGACTCAGCGAGCCCCGCGCGACGCGCCTCACCATGCTCCCGCTGGAGCTGCGGGGCCTTCAGGACAACAGGGTCAATTTTGTGTCGTTCACCCCCGGCACGTCGTTCGAGTTTAAATCGAACACAGGACTGAAGCGGGAGCGCGTGCTCCTGTACTGGATGCTCCGCAAGGCCTGGAATTTCGGGAATGAGCGTCCGCCGATGAACGTGATGCAGGCGTACGCCGGCGCAGATCACTTCCGAAAGGCGCTCAAAGAGTTCGACCCCGAAAAGATCGACCCCGAGGTACAGAAGGCATTCGCCGCCGCATTGCGCGAGGACGGCCGGCGATCGGCCGAGCTCGGCGAGCCGACCCTGCACGTTCGATTCAACCGGCTGCAGCACATCTTCGCCCGGGCCGACAGCCAGACGTCGGATGCTGACAATCGAACCCGCAGTCGGTTCATTGCCGATCTTCGGGGGATCCTCGCGCGAACATGCGTCAAGATGCTTCAACCCGACCTGATCGTCCTCGACGAGTTCCAGCGATTCAAGAATCTTCTGGGAGGAGACGACGACGCGGCGATTCTTGCTCGGGCATTATTTGACTATAGGGATGCCAATTCCAAGGCTCGAGTTCTCCTGCTCTCGGCGACACCCTACAAGATGTACACCACGGCAGACGAGTCCGACGTCGACAATCACTACGCGGACTTCCTTGAGACAGTCCGCTTCCTCCAGAATGACGCCGAGGCAACGGAGCGACTCGAAGACGTGCTGGATCGATACCGGCGCCTGCTCTTCCGGCTCGGACCGGAGACCCGCGGCCAGATGCTCGAAATCAAATCGGAGCTCGAGTCGGCGCTGGCGCGCGTGATGACGCGGACCGAGCGCCTGGCCGCCACCGAGGACCGGAGCGGAATGCTCGTCGAGTGCAAGTCCGGTGTCTCGGCGCCCGACCTGCACGCCATCCGGAACTACAACTCGCTTCAGCGTCTCGCGCGTGCCGTGGGGCACCCTGACACCGTGGAATACTGGAAGTCCGCGCCCTACCTCCTGAACTTCATGATGGAGTACAAGTTCAAGGAGGAGTTGAAGAAGCGGTTTGAGCACGGCGACGCCGACGTCGCGTCGGCTGTGAAGACCAACCGTGGGCTTCTCCTGCAGCACAACGGATCGGTCGGCGCTGGCCGGCTCGATCCCTCCCATGCGCGCGTTCGTTGGCTGCTCGAGGACACCATCGAGCGAGGCCTCTGGCGTATTCTCTGGCTCCCGCCGTCCCTGCCGTACTACCAGTTGGGCGAGCCGTTCGCCGGCCTGGCGCTGGAGGGGGTCACCAAGCGGCTCATCTTCTCCGCTTGGAAGGTGGTTCCCAAGGCCATCGCGGCAATCCTGAGCTATGAGGCCGAGCGACGGATGCTGGCGGGGGCGGTGGAGCCCGGCGCATCGCTCGATACAACCCGCCGGTCGATGGCGGATGCGCTTCGGTTCGCGCGCTCGGCGGGACGCCTCTCCGGAATGCCGGTGCTCGGCCTGCTCTATCCGAGTTTCGTCCTGGCGTCGCTGGCCGACCCGCTCGACCCATACTATCGGAGCGCAGACGGACAGCTTCTCGCTCAGTCGGTGTTGCTTGCCTCGATCGAGGACCGCCTTGAGCCATTGTTGCGGGAGGTCACGCGGGGGTCGGCCAGAGCTACGGGCCCGGCGGACGAGAGCTGGTACTGGGCGGCTCCGCTGCTGCTCGACCTAGCCGCGGACCCGGAATGCACCCGGGAGTGGCTCCACCGCCCGGGCGCCGCGACGAAGTGGATCGGCGGAACCACCGAAGACGAGGGCGACGATCCGGGAGTCTGGGGCGCCCACGTTGCGCAAGCGGCAGAGATGTTGGAGTCCGCCGAGACGCTCGGCCGTCCTCCGGAGGACTTGGGTGCGGTGCTCGCCTTGTTGGCGCTCGCGGGCCCGGGCGTCGTCGCGCTCCGCTCCATCTCGCGCATCACCGGGGGAGAGCCGGCGCAGATGCTGGACAGTGTGCGGGACGCAGCGGGATCGGTGGCCTGGGGGCTCCGGAACCTGTTCAACCTTCCCGACAGCACGGCGCTTCTTCGTAGCCTGCATCCGAACGTGCCCTACTGGCGCGCCGTACTCGAATACTCCGCCGCCGGCGGCATCCAGGCCGTGCTCGACGAGTATCAGCACATCCTGCCCGAGTTTGTCGGCCTTGCCGGCAGGGACCCCGAGACCGTTGCGGCCGGCGTTGCCGAGGAATTCAGAGCCGCCCTGGCTCTTCGCACGGCCGCCGTGGCGATCGACGACTTCTCGTTCCGCGGTGGCGGGAAGGTCGAAAGGACGCGCAAGCTCATGCGGTCGCGGTTTGCCGCTCGCTTCGGAGACGCCGACCCCGACCCCGATGCGAAGGGAGACCTCACCAGGTCGGGCCAGCTACGCAGCTCCTTCAACTCACCGTTCTGGCCATTCGTCCTCGCGACGACGAGTGTCGGCCAGGAAGGGCTCGACTTTCATCAGTACTGTCACGCCGTGGTTCATTGGAATCTTCCGTCCAACCCCGTCGATCTGGAGCAGCGCGAGGGGCGCGTCCACCGATATAAGGGGCATGCGGTGCGGAAGAACGTCGCCCGGCGGTACCGTGCGACGCTGTTCAGCGACATCGACGGCGGCGAAGACGACCCGTGGCGGGCACTGTTCGAGATGGCCAAGCGTGATCGGCCGGCAGACGCCACTGACATCATTCCGTACTGGGTATTCTCGATAGACGGCGGCGCCGCGATCGAGCGGCACGTCCCCACACTGCCGCTCAGTCGTGAGGTGGAACAGCTCGCGGCGTTGCGGCGGACACTCGCAGTCTACCGCATGGTATTCGGCCAGCCGAGGCAGGATGAGCTGTTGGACTATCTGCTCGGGCAGATGGATGCCGACGAGGCGGCCAAGTACCTACAGGATTTGCGCATTTCACTCGACCCTGCGTAGGTAGAGCGGCAGCAGGCGGCGGCCGAGGCGAATCTGAACATGACGCAACCCTGAGGCCGCCGTCCGCGCCCACGTGGAGCTGTGCGGTCCGCTGTATCTCGGGGCGGATACGCTGGTTGGCGCCGCAGCGGCTGATGTTCGACATGGCCAAGTCGATCTCTCGTCGATGAGCTTGGCCGAGCGTTCGAGCAGCGCCGCCGCTGCCATGATCTGCCCAGACTGGCAGTAGCCGCACCGGGGGACGTCCTCGACGATTTACGTCTTCTGGGCGGCGTGGGTCCGGATGGAGGAGAGGCCTTCGATGTCTGCAATTCCCTGGCGGTAACCGCACAATGGATCGTGGGGAAAAAGCGGGTGGCCTCCCCCCTTACCACCGGTGCACGCGCCGCACCGTTCGATGCCGGAGCCGGCTCGACGGGCCGGTGCCGCCGGGTTCGTCGCGGATGACGCAGATCGGTGGCGTGCCGGGGGCGACCGCGACGGAGAGGGAGGTTCCGGTACCCGTGAGGGGGCCAGGCATGGGCAAAGCAGATAGGACGGGCCGCTAGAATCCCGCCAAAGTAGTGGAGCCGTGGGCCGCAGGAACGAACCAAGCCGGGAAACAGCCAGCCTTAGAGCTACCTCCGTACTTGCTCACGGACGTCTCAGTCGGGCTTTCAACCCAAGTCCGCTACAAGTGCTGCGGGCTCCACCCATGTCCATTGGCCGTCAGGTTCTTGCTCCCTCACGCCGACCAGCCATGATACCGGTCGGACTGGATGTCGGCCAAGTTGCGTTACAAACGCTGGTATGCCCCCCGGCCGTTCCACCTAATAGTGCCCAATGCCTTCTGCCGCTGAAGGACATTTCGCACATTTCGACGCCATTTTGGCTCGCGACCGCCGGGCGCCGAAGGAATAAAATCCTCCGGATCGAGCTGAACGCGACTCTCGACGCGCGGGTACAAGTCCGCGAGCGGGAGCCATTGATTTGTCGGCAAGACCGCACGAATTGCAGACCACAGCTCGTCTGAGTGACGCATGTCCCTGGCCTCCCGCCCGAGCACTTCGCTCAACCAGTGTCTCCGCGATTTCTCGAAACCAGAATTGAGGTTCCCTCGACCGCGCTGTCAAGCCGAACACATCTGGCCACACGGCCCCGGTCATCACGGCAGCCAGACGGGCCCAATATTAGGTATCTGCCTCGCACACCCGGCGATGGCTATGGAGGCCCGCAGACTGGCCGGTCCCAAGATGAGCAATACTACGATACCAGCCGCAGGGAATGGGGCTTGTTCGCGCGTCCTCCACTAGAGACATTGTTCGAGGATCCAACGCCGCTCACCGTATGCGGTCCCACGAATGAGGACTTCGCTTCGATGACCCTTCCATTTGAACCAAAGGCAATGCCCAAGGTTGCGCCGCGATACGCTCCGTCCGCCGATATCGTACTTTTCGAGGGCGGCGCGGAAGAGTTCGTATCGGGCATCCCGGATGGCGGGATCGACCTCGTACTCACTTCACCTCCCTACAACCTTGGTAAGGAATACGAGAGAAAGAAGCGCATTGAAGACTATCTCGAGCAGCAAGAATCAATTGTCCGGGAACTGGTGCGCGTAGTTACACCAACGGGAAGTATCTGCTGGCAGGTGGGCAATTTCGTGCATCGAGGCGAGGTATTTCCGCTTGATATCTATTACTACGGCATGTTCAAGGCCCTTGGCCTGAAACTGCGCAATCGGATCGTCTGGCACTTTGAGCACGGACTTCATGCGTCGAGTCGGTTCTCCGGCCGTTATGAAACCCTGCTGTGGTTCACCAAAGGCGATCAGTACCGGTTCAATCTCGACGCGGTTCGCGTGCCGGCGAAGTATCCCGGAAAGACCCACTATAAGGGACCGAATCGCGGTAAGCCTTCGGGCAATCCGCTCGGCAAAAATCCAGGCGACAAGTGGGCACTGGTGAGCAACGAGTGGGACACCGGCATTTGGGATATCCCAAACGTGAAGGCCAACCATCCCGAAAAGACAGTCCACCCTTGTCAATTCCCGGTCGAACTAGCGGAACGATGTGTCCTCGCGCTGACTAAGGCTGGCGATCGAGTACTTGATCCCTTTGTAGGTGTAGGATCCACACTTGTTGCCGCGCTTCGGCACTCTCGCAAGGCCTTGGGTTCCGATAAAGAGAGCGCCTACATTGCTGTGGCAAACGAACGCATCGAAAGCCTGTATGCCGGGACCCTCCCGATCCGACCACTCGGCAAGCCCGTTCACCGGCCCAGTGGCAATGAGAAGGTCTCCAGAAGGCCCCCAGAGTGGCAGCGCGGGAAGTAGTCCGCTCGCGCGGGCGGGCGGGTGCTTGCAGCAAGTCATCCGCTCCGGCCGCTAACTCGCCGCCCTCTTCGGCACTCGCCGACGAGGGCGGCTTTACTTTGGTGGCGTCTCTTGATGCGACCCGGACGGATCCGTATCCTAGCATATTCCACTTCATGAGGTCACGCCCCAGATGCAGTACGCGGAGTCGTTCTCTCACCACTACGGCCTCGACGCTGTGACGTCAGCGGGCGTATATGACGAGATATTGGGCTTCCTGCGTGCGCCGCACGTGGTAGTCGCTCCCCGGAGTTCTCGGGCAATCAAGCAGCACATGAACACGGGCCTCCAGCGCGCCGGCTGGGCAATCAGTCCCCAGATTGCTCCAGGATTTGAACTCGACGTCAACGCCATCAAGAACCGGGTTTCCCTGACGACGCAATCCGGCAATATCGCCAGGGCCTTCTACGATCTAATGAAGTTTCAGGCCCTGTACCTCAGCGACCGCATCGACGCTGCAGCCCTCGTTCTGCCCACGAAGCATGCGGCGCGCACGCTTGGCAGCAATATCGCCCGCTTCGACCGGGTTACAAACGAATTGAGTCTATTCAGGCACGTTATCACCGTGCCGGTGTTGGTCCTCTCCTTCGAGTAACGAGGAGCACGTATAGTGCCAGCGAATATCCAAGTCACTGATCAAGCAAGCCGCAAGGCTATGATCGACTCTCAGGTGCAGTCGACGGCTCGCTCGCAGAAATTCCCCTACAAGGACCGCGTTGCTGACCTTCCGGTTGTGCGCATTCCCCTCGGCCTTCCGATCTACCGCATGGCCAACACTCGCACCGAGGTCGAGCAACTCTCTTACATCGCCGATCACGACTTAGCCGCTGACTACTTCTCCGTAGGCGAGGAGAACCGCTCTGTGCAGATGGCTCAGCACAACCTGCTACTGGGCATGTCCAAACGGGATACCGGCCCGATCTACCAGGAATTGGAGCTTCGTCGCGAGCAAACTGAGCCGTTGCTGATTACGACATATGGTGTGGTTGTCAATGGCAACAGGCGCCTTGCCGCCATGCGCGACCTATACGCTAGCGATGCGCAACTGTTTCACGCGTTCAGTCACGTAGATGCAATGGTCCTGCCCGTCGACGCCGACGCACTCGATCTCGAAATAATAGAGACTGAGTTGCAAATGGTTCCGGAAACAAAGCTGGAGTACGGCTGGATAGAGCAGCGGCTGAAGCTTCGCCACTTTCGGGATGATCGGCAATTACCTCTCGAGCAGATACGTGCTTTGATGCGGTTCAGGAAACCCGAGGAAGTCAACCGATACATTCAGGAGCTAGAGCTAGCCGAGGAATACCTGGCCGGCTATAGGCAGACTCCCCGGGCATATAAGGCGGTCGAGAAAAGTGAGCAGGTCTTTCATGAGCTTGCAGAGCGTCTCCGCAAGAAGGGCGGCGACGACCGCGATATCGCCCGACAGATTGGGTTTGTCTTGATTAGCGAATCAGAGCGCCTAGGCACTCGCGTATATGATCTGCGCGAAGCGTTCGGAAAGTACTCGTCGGTCGTTGCGCGACGGCTTACCGATGAATTCCGACTCTCCGGCGCGGCAGCCCAGGCCGCCGCCCCCATGCAGGCCGCAGATGATGATCCGCTGGGGCAGCTTGGTACGCCGGCGAACGCCACCTCCCAGGCGCTGCAGTCGCTCCTGGCCGACCCGACAAACGGTGCCGCTGTGGCGCAAGCAGTACTCTCGATCCACCAAGATATTAAGGAAGAACAGCGCGTTGCTAGTATTCGCGGCGCCGCGCTGGCGAACGTTGAACGCGCCCACCGTTCGCTGGCAGAAGTAGACCTTAGTGTGTCAGACAACGACAGCTTTGAGGCAATCGCCGCTCAGCTCGATGCAATTCTCCAGCTTGCTACCCAGCTGAGAGCCAGGGTGTCCGAGCTCAGTGAGGATGACGGGCAATCGTTTGAAGTGGATAGTACCGAGTGAATCTCCACATTGAGTTCGACCAAGCCGATGTGATCGGCCGCCTAACCTCGTCAGAAGACATGCCCAGTCATGTCTGGAACCGCATCTGCGAGATAATGCTTGCGTTCGAACCAGAGGCCGCTGTAGCCGGCCGGAGAATCGAAGTTGAATGGCGGACAGTCCTTGATGCCGCCCACGAGCTCGCGCGCCTTCGAAGCCAACTGGCCTTCTCGGTGTCCTATAGCGATTCGGCTCGCATGCACCTCGCAAGATATTCTCGGGAAACCCAGGCAATACGTGCATCACACGGCACGCTTCAGACTACACTGAGCAATGATGAGATTGAACGGCGCCTCCACGCTCTTGGGTTCTCGTTACGTACGCTGACTTCAGAACAGGTGCGAGATCTGGTCAAGATCATTGCGCTACCCAACGGCGCAAATTTCTCAGTGCCGGGAGCTGGAAAGACCTCAGTCGCCCTCGCTGCGCACCTGTTGACGAAGACCCCCGACACCACGCTCGTTGTCGTAGCACCGAAAAATGCATTCATTGCGTGGGACGAAGTCCTTACCGAGTGTCTCGACCCGGCAATTCTTGATACGGGGCCTTTCGTACGGGTCGTTGGCTCCCCGAACGAGATTCGCGAGTTGCTGGCCAGGGAACCAGCGCCCACGCGGCTAATCATGTCGTATGATCAAATGACAAGATCAAGTCGCTTCCTCATCCCCTTCATGACGCAGCATCCGGTGCATTTGATACTGGATGAAAGTCATCGAATCAAAGCCGGCTACTCATCCCAGCGCGGTTCCTCCTCGCTTGCCTTGGCCCCGCTCGCCGCCCGTCGGGACATTCTTAGCGGGACCCCGGTGCCGAATCGCATCGAAGACATCCTACCCCAACTTGAATTCCTCTGGCCGGGACAGGGCCTGGGGGACAAGGTCATTGCGTCGGGGCACCCGCACGATGTCATCGGCCCACTCTATGTCCGTACGACGAAGAAGGAACTGGGCCTTGGCCGCATCGAGCGAATGTTTTTGTCGGTTGAGATGTCGGAACCTCAGATCGCCCTCTACGGCATTGTTAGGGACTACCTTCTGAAGCGAAGCGCGGGGATTCGTGCCGGCGCGAGCATTGATCTAGAATCGGCGCGCCGATCCGTGATGCGGCTCTTGCAGATATCATCAAATCCGCTGCTGGTGGTGAATAGGCTGACGGGCGATGAACCCGAGAATTATCTGTACGGGGACCACACGGTAGAAGCCATCTTCCGTGCGATCTATGAGCAGGGCGATTCGCCGAAGATTCGAAAGGCCCACGAGCTGGCGCTTGACCTCGCCCGGGGCGGAAGGAAATCTGTCATCTGGTCCGCGTTCACCGGAAATGTCGAGCGACTGGCTGACTTGCTCGCCGAGGTTGACGCTACGTTCATCCATGGCGGTGTTGAAACCGGCGACCAAGACGATCCGAGCACCAGAGAGGGACGCCTCAAACGCTTCAATGACCCTGGGAGTTCCTGCATGGTCCTTGTTGCCAATCCAGCGGCAGGAGGGGAGGGGATCAGCCTGCACCATGTTTGTCACGACGCGATCTATGTCGATCGGAGTTTCAACGCGGCTCACTACCTCCAATCCGTTGATCGAATACATAGGCTTGGGCTCCCTCCGGATGTCGTCACGCGGATACACCTGCTCGAGAGCGTTGCCCCACATGGAATGGGTTCGATCGACTACTCGGTGCGGCGTCGACTGGTCGACAAGCTGCGCGTCATGGCGGATATTTTGAACGACACCGATCTCCACAAGCTAATGCTAGAAGAAGATGAGGCTTCTCCACCGATTGATTGGGAGATTGGAATCGATGACATTTTGGATGTCATCCGAGAGTTGACCGGGGAAGCTGAGCCGCCAGAACCAGAACAGCCTTGAAGTCCGACGATTGGTTTAAGATCAGCATTTTAGATGCCTGTTTTGCAATCGTCCGGCATCGCGAGCGGTATCCCAACCTGACCGCCGATACGGCGGTCCAGCAATTGCTGGCTGGTCCAAGCCATTTGGCTTGCCTCGACTACCATCGCGCGAAAATCGTTCTTGATCACATTGGCACACAGCCCTTCCTTCCGACATCCGACCGAGCCGCGGATCTTCGCCGTGTGCTCCGAATCCTGACGATCGAGACCCGGCCCCTTTGGTCACTTGGCATCTCACGCGGGAGGTGGTGGGTTCGACAAGCGGTCTCCGACGATGTGTCCCAGTGCCTGTCATATGCGGGCCTCCTCGACGAAACCCCTGGCAAAGATGCCGTTGACTGGTGGGATGACCTGGCGGCAATCGTTCGAACCGAGGAGGGGCTAGCGCAGGTCGAGCGAGGGCGCGAGGGCGAATTCCTCACCATCCGCTACGAGAGCGACCGTTTGGCGAAACTAGGCCTTGGTAACCGCCAGCCGCGATGGATCGCTGTCGAAGACAATCTGGCTGGGTTTGACGTGCTCTCATGGGACCGAGACGCGAGCGGCTCTGTTCACGAGTTCCGAATCGAAGTCAAGGCGTATTCTTCCGCTGCCCGATTCTTCCTCTCTAGAAACGAGTGGAACACGGCCAACCGATTTGCGCCGTGGTTTGCGGTGTACCTGTGGAACCTAGCCGCGGGCGGCCCGCCAACCATACTCAGTGTTGGCGACTTGGACGTCAATGTTCCCGTCGACCGAGGACGCGGCGCTTGGCAGGCCGTTGAGATCGAGCTCGAGGCCTGAGTCTCGATGATGCTACGCAACGGCCTCGCAATCTCGAGCTCACAGGTGGTTAGACGCACGCTACGGTACCTGGGCACCGCCATGCCAGCCTCATGTCGCGGCCGGGCGCCGATGCGAGAGCAATTCGCGAGCTTCAAGAACGCCACGTGGCTCACGGAACCACTCGCCCACACGGTTGAGTCGATTCCCGAAGCGAGAGCCGCCGCCTACAAAGCGTAGGCCGAGAGTTTGCGCAGTTACGTGCTCGGTCGTTGCGGACGTTCGGTAGCGCTGGCCCCCGCGCATCAAAGGGATGGCGCAGGTTATGCGGATTCTCTCGCCGATTGCGTCCCGCGATTGAATGGCCCGAGGCGTCTGCGTTACAGCGGTCGGAGGCTCCCTTTCGTACGATATGAGCGGGCCCTACCCGATAACGGTGTCCAGAATCAGGTTTGAAGCGTCGACGTTTGCCTAAATCCTCCCTCCCCAGCCCGATGGCCATGCCTCCCTCGCGATTCACCCGCCGAACGAGTCTGGTAGCAGCGTTCTGCCTACCCATCGCTTTGGTGCCCCTCGCCCCTTCCCCCGCCTCCGCCCAATCCCCTTCGGATTCGGCCCTCGCCACCGCCCTCCACTTCCGCAGTATAGGTCCGGCGCTGATGGGCGGCCGCATCTCCTCGATAGCCGCCGTCCCCAACGCCTCCGGCGACTGGGGCACGGTGTTTGTCGTGGGAGCCGCCACCGGCGGCGTCTGGCGCACCTCCAACGCCGGCGGCTCCTGGACCCAGCTCTTCGACGACTCGGTCCGCACGGGCGGCGTGGGCGCCGTGGCCGTGGCCCCCTCCGACCCCGACGTCATCTGGGTCGGCACCGGCGAGGCCAACAACATGCGCTCCAGTAGCTGGGGCACGGGGGTCTACATGACCTCCGACGGCGGGAAGTCATGGTCCAACGCCATGCTCCCCACCAGCCAGCACATCGGCCGCATCGTCATCGACCCGCGCAACCCCAACGTGGTGTACGTGGCCGCGGTGGGGCCGCTCTGGGCCCCGGGCGGCGAACGGGGGCTCTTCAAGACCACCGACGGCGGCAAGACCTGGACGAACACCAAGCAGATCAGCCAGTACACGGGCTTCACGGACGTGGTCATGGACCCGTCCGACCCCGACGTGCTCTACGCGGCCAGCGAGGAGCGGGAACGCCGCGAGTACGGCTTCCTGCCCGCCGGACCCGAGGCGGCCATCTACAAGACCACCGACGGCGCCGCCACCTGGACCAAGCTCTCGGGCGGGCTCCCCACGGGCGAACTGGGCCGCATCGGCCTCACGGTCTGCCCGTCGCATCCGTCCACCGTCTACGCCATCATCAGCGCCAAGGGCGACGAGAACGGCACCTACCGCAGCGACGACGCCGGCGAGCACTGGGCCCACGTGAACAACGTGGACGGCACGGCCTGGTACTACAGCGGCATCATCTGCGACCCGGTGGACGCGGCCCACGTGATCGAACTCAACGCCGCCAGCCGCCAGACCTGGGACGGCGGCAAGACCTGGGAGGGCTTCGCCCAGGGCGGCGTCCACAGCGACCACCACGCGC
>CAVSJE010000001.1:0-8677 GCA_963728115.1 uncultured Gemmatimonadaceae bacterium | reverse complement strand
AATGGGGCGAAAAGATCAAGGGCCGGGCGCCGGCCCCGAGGGCGCGTCGGCCCGTAGGCGTGAGCGCCCGCAGGTCCGCGCTGCCGCCTCCCGAGACGGTCTTGCGCCACTCCCGGGCTGCACGCATACTGGATTGCATACAAATCGACGTCTGCCCGGGAGCGTCATGTCCTTCTTCAAATCCGCGGCTGTCCTCGAGCCCGTTTCATCCGCCGCCGGAGCGGCGCGGCTGGTCACCCTCCTGGCGCTGCTCGCCGTACCCGTCGCGGCGTCCGCGCAGAAGGCGTCGCGCGCGGCATCGCCCGCCGCCGCCGACACCACCGCCGTGTACGCGCCCGGACGGGTTCCGCCGTACCGCTACCGCCTGCTCGGCGTCTACGACGAGAACACCGGCGAGCCGATCGCCGGCGTCCAGGTGAAGGATCTGTTTTCGGGGCTCAGCGCGCTCACGACGGAGACGGGCACGGTGAGTCTGATCTTCCTGCCCGAGGGCGGCAGCCTCGTGCGGTTCAGCAAGTTCGGCTACGGCATGAAGACCCTCACGGTGCCCATCGACGCCGCCGACACCACGCCGATTACCGTGGTCATGGAACCGGCCACCGAGCTGCCCACCGTCTCCGTGGTGGACCGCGCGCCGAACTACCTCTCGCCGATGCTGCGCAGTGCCGCGGCGCGCATGCGGTCGCACGCCGGCGGGTACTTCGTGGACGAGAAGACGATGCGTGCCTACGACAACTCGACGATGACCGGGCTGCTCGTCTCGCGCATGCCGGGGATGACGATGGTGCTGGGGCCGCACGGTGAAGAGTACTTCGCCACCACGCGCGTCACCTGCGGGCCGTTGGCGCTCATGGGGTGCAAGCCGGGGCAGTGCTTCGTGAGCGTGTATGTGGACGGCGTGGCGTGGATTCCCTTTGGACCGCACACGGACTTCAGCAAGCTGTGGCCGGGGGACTACGCGATGGCCGAATACTATCCCGGTCCCGCCAGTACGCCCGAGCAGTACTCGAGCGGATTGCAGGGCGGGGCGTGCGGTACGCTGCTGTTGTGGACCCGGGAGCGGTGAGCGGGCGCTACCTCACCACGTCCACCTGGCCGTTCTCGTTCGAGATCACGGCCACCGCGCCCCCGGCATCGAAGGCAACCCGCCGCGGAACGCCGCCCACGTCGAAGCTCGTCAGCACGGCGCCGGTGGCGGCATCGAGCACGGTCACCGTACCCGATGCCGGTGACGCCACGTAGAGCTGCGTGCCGTCGGGCGTGGGCCGGAGCCCGAACGCCTCGGGGAGGGTGAACTCGTGCTGTGTGGCCAGTGAGCCAGCATCCAGCACGTCGACCCACCCGGCCTGGTTGGCCACGTAGAGCACGTTGCCGTCCGGCGAGAGCGCGATGTCCTGGGGTGCGCCGCCCACCGCCGCCGAATCCTGAACGGCGCCGGTTGCGGCGTCGATTCGCCAGACCACGCCCCGGGTGGACGACACGTACAGTGTGGTCCCGCTCGCGTTGAGCGCAATGCCCTGCAGTCCGCCGCCGAGGGTGATCGTGTCGGTCACGGTGAGCCCCGCCGTGGACACGACGTACACGTTGCCGTCCTCGGAGGAGACGAAGAGCCGCTGCGCCGTCCGCGCGAGGGCCAGGCGGTAGGCGTTCGCGGCCACGTGCACCATTCCCCCCGACGTGCCGGATGCCACGTTGATCGCGTGCACGGCGCCGTCGTTGTAGTCGCTCACGTACGCCGTGGTCCCGGCGGCGTCGAACACCACGTCCCCCGGATCCGCCCCGACCGCGATCTGCGTCGCTGCCACCCCGGACGCCAGGTCGATGGGCGTCACGCTGTTCAGATCCTGCAGGGTGACGTACACCAATCCGGCCGGCGAGACCGCGATTCCGAACGGGCGACCGTTCGGCGCGGTGAGCGGTGAGGCGAGCACGCCGCGCGGGTGCCCCACGAAACCGAACGTCTCGGGCCGGGTGCTGCTCCGACACGACGCAATGGATGAGACGGCCGCGATGGCGACGGCACACGCGGTGGCGGCGCTGGTGCGTGCGGTGGCGCGGGGACTCAACATGAGGGCACGGTAATCGACGGGGCCGAACTCGGGTGTCCAGTTAGAATGCCATCCGCCGCCACGTTGTTCCACCCCCAAAACCGAAATCCGGGGGCCGGGCCTTCGCGCCACCCCCGAACCCCTCTGCGGCCGGCGCCTCCCGGCCGCATGGGCGCATCGACCCCACCGATGTCGAGATTCCCTGGTCCGCTCCGACTAGATGTTGAAGCGGCTCCACGCCCGGGGTCGTCAACCTGGTTATAGAAGGAGGCTGGGACCATGAAGTACATGCTGATGATGAGCGGGGCGGCGGAGGACTATGAACGGTATTCGCGCTGGCCGAAGGAAGTCCTGGAGCGAAGTATCGGCGGGCGCGCCACTGGGCCGCGCACCTCACCTGGATCAGCACCCTGCTGCTCATCGTCACGCTGGTGGTCATGACCCTGCAATTTGCGCACGCGTACGGCGGCCACCTGCCCACGCATGCGCCCAGGACCCTTCCGCCCGGCCGGTGGAGTCGCCGAGTTCGGCGCCCCGAACTTCAGTCGACGAAGGTCGTCGCCAGCACCTTCTTCCGGAGCGCCACGTACCGCGGATCGCCGGCCAGACTCCGCAGATACGGCGAGTCGAAGTTCAGCATGGTGCGCAGCTGCCAGTCCTTCTCGCGGTACGCCTGGTCGAGCCATTGCATCGCGCGGTCATTGTCGCCCACGCTGGCGTACACGGCGGCGATCGTGAACGGGCCCACCCACTGCTTCTGCCGCAGCGCCTCCAGCTCGTGCGCGATCTTCAACGCCTCGGCGCGCTTCCCCATCGCGGCGTACGTCATCGCGAGCCCGAACGACGGGATGCCGGTGAGCGCCTGGAACGCTTCGTAAGCCTTCACCGACCCGTCGAACTTCCCCATCTCGCGCAGCGCCACCCCGTCCCAGGCGTCGAAATAGGCCACGGACGGATCCAGCCGCTTGGCGATGCTGTCGCGGCGCAGCGCCTCCACCGGGTGCTCACGCATCGCCAGCGCCATCGCCCCCAGCATCGCCGCCGGCGCCGAGAGCGGGTCGACGGCGAGCAGCCGCTCGGACAGGCGCACCGCCGCCGTGTCGTTGCCGGTGAGCCCCAGGAAGCCCGCGTACATGAACAGGCCGTCGGGCGAGTTCGGATCGAGCGCCAGCCCACGCTGCATCTCCGCGACGGCCGCGGGCAGGTCCCAGCCGGCGGCGGCGAGTTCGAACCCGTACAGCACGTGCGCCTCGGCCAGCGTGCTGTCGCTGCGGAGCGCGCGTTCCGCCGCTGCCTTCGCCAGCTCGTGCAACGGGTGCGACGCCAGGTAGCCGTCGGCCTGCATGTCGTATGCGAACGACAGCCCCGCCGCCGCCCGCGCGTAGTTGGAATCGATGGCCAGCGCCTGCTTGAAGAAGCCGACCGCGTTGGCGAGTCCCTGCGCGCTCAGCTTGTTCTTCTCGAACACGCCGCGCAGGTACAGGTCGTGCGCCCGCGGGTCTTCCGTGCGGCCGGCGCGCGTCGCGGCCACGGCCGTGGGCGACAGGACCACGCGCAACTCGCCGGTGACCGCGCGTGTGATCTCGTCCTCGAGCGCGAAGTTGTCGCCGCCCGCCCGGTCGTACTGGTTGGACCAGAGCAGCTTGCCGCCGGCGTCGTTGAGCTGCATCTGCAGCCGGATCCGCCCGGCGTCCGACTGCAGCCGTCCGGTGAGCAGCATGTGGACGCCCAGTTCCTTCGCAATCTGCGCCGGCGCCAGCTGCGTGTTCTTGAAGCGGAAGGTGCTGATGTCCCCTGCCACCATCAGTCCGTGCGTCTGGCGGAGTTCGCTCGCCAGCTCGCCCGTGAGTCCGTCGGCCAGGTACTGCTTGGCCGAGTCGCCGCCCACGTTCTCGATGGGGAGCACGGCCAGCGACATCGTGTCGCCGGCGGCGGACGCGGCGGTACCACTTCCGGCGCGTCCGCTCCGGCCCGCCAACCACCAACCGGCGCCCGCCAGCACCATCACCGCCGCTGCCGCGAGCGCGACGGCGAGGCCGTTTCCCCGGTTGCCCGGCGGGGCCGAGGCCGGCGGCATCGAGCCGCCGCTGGACGGCACCGCATCGAGTGCACGCACCAGTTCGTCGGCGCTCTGCGGTCTGTCGGCGGGACGCTTCTGCAGACAGCGCATCACCAGCTCGGCGAGCGCTGCCGGCACCCCTGGGCGCCGGTTGCTCACGTTCTCCGGCGTCTCGGTGATGTGCGCGGCGAGCATGCCCTGCGGCGTGCGCCCGGCAAAGGGCGACTGGCCGGTGAGCAGCTCGTACGCCATCACACCCCACGCGTACACGTCGGCGCGCCGGTCCACGGTGGGATCGGCGCTCGCCTGTTCGGGCGCCATATAGGCGGGCGTTCCGAGCGCGACCCCCACCGAGGTGATGCCCTGTCCGGCGTCGGTGGCCGCGGCGTCCAGAGCCTTGGCCACGCCGAAGTCGGTGACCATCGCCGCGCCGCCCGACAACAGCACGTTGTCGGGTTTGATGTCGCGGTGCACCACGTCGTGCGCGTGTGCGTAGGCCAGCGCGCTGGCCACTTCCCGCAGCACGCGGACCGCCTCGGCCACCGGCAGTTCCCCCTGCCGGGCGACCAGGGCGCGGAGCGATTCCCCCTCCACCAGCGGCATGGTGAAGTAGGGCAGTCCGTCCACCTCGCCGGCCGTGAGCAGGGGGACGACGTGCGGATGCTGGAGCCGGGCGGCGATGGAGATCTCGCGGCGGAAGCGCTCGATGGACAGGTGCCCCGACATGTCGGCGGGGAGGACCTTCACCACGACCTTGCGCCCGAGGGACGTCTCGGTGGCCACGAAGACCCTCGACATCCCGCCGCCTCCAAGCTCGCGCTCGATGGTGTACGACGCGCCGAGGGCGCGCTGGAGGTCGTCGCGGAGCTGGTCGGGCATGGGGTGGTGCAAGAATGGGGATCGGGGAGGGGGAGGGGAAGGGAGGCCGGGCCATTCGACGCCCGTGCCCTCACCCCGCCCGGCCGCCGGTCGGGAGCCGGTCCGCGATCCGCCCTACGAATTCCGGAACGCACCCGGAAGGGCGCCGTTTGAGTGTTGATCGCGCGCAATCGAATCGGATCGTCAGGGTTGTTGCCGAGACCGTCACCCGACAACCGACATCCCCGCGTTTTCCGTGATGACCGAGGCTCCACGAGGTTGAGCGTTTCGCCATTGAATTCCGCCGCGGCGTAGTCATCTTGGAGGAAGGTCGTCCCTACTGCCTGGGTTCCCATGAAAAGTCGCTCCGGTGATGCCCCTGATGCTGCCGCGGTGATCCGTGCCCGGCTCGCGGCCATCGTGGAGTCGTCGAACAACGCGATCATCAGCAAGGATTTCGACGGGACCGTCCGCACGTGGAATCCGGCGGCCGAACGCATCTTCGGCTACACCGCCGGGGAGATGATTGGCGAATCCATATACCGGCTGGTGCCGCCGCAGTTGCGCGACGAGGAACGGTCCATCCTGGCGCGCCTCGCCGCGGGCGAGTCGATCGACGACTACGAGACCACCCGTGTGCGGAAGGACGGCAAGACGGTGACCATCCAGCTCTCCGCCTCGCCGATTCGCGACGGCGACGGCCGGTTGGTGGGCGCCTCCGCGATCAAGCGCGACGTCACCCAGGTGCGGTCGCTCGAAGCGCAGTTGCGGCAGGCGCAGAAGATGGAAGCGGTGGGGCAGCTCGCCGGCGGCGTCGCCCACGACTTCAACAACCTGCTCTCGGTGATCCTCGGCTACGGACAGCTGCTCGCCGAGGCGATGCCCCCGGAGAATCCGCTCCGCGACAGCGTGGACGAGATCGTGAAGGCCGGCGCCCGGGCCGCCGAACTCACCGGGCAGCTCCTCTCGTTCAGCCGCCAGCAGGTGATGGACCTCCGCGTGGTCGATGTGAACGCGGTGGTGCAGGGTCTGGAATCGATGCTGCGCCGCCTGGTGGGCGAGGACGTGGAGTTCGACCTCGTGTTGAGCCCCGAACCGGCGCGGTGCCGGGCCGACGCCGGGCATCTGGGGCAGGTGCTGATGAATCTCGCCGTCAATGCGCGCGACGCGATGCCCGACGGGGGCAAGCTGATCGTGGAGGTCGGCACCGTGGAGCTGGACGCCGACTACGTGAAGAGCCACGCCGACGCCCGGCCGGGGCCCCACGTGATGATCTCGGTGACCGACACGGGGTGCGGGATGTCGCCGGACACGCAGGCCAGAATCTTCGAACCCTTCTTCACCACCAAGGGCGAGGGCCGCGGCACCGGGCTGGGCCTCTCCACCGTCTACGGGATCGTGAAGCAGATCGGCGGCAACGTGTGGGTGTACAGCGAGGTGGACCGGGGCACCACGATCAAGGTCTATCTGCCGCGCACCGAGGAGCAGGTCGCGCCCGAAAGCCTGGCTGCGCGCCCGGCCCCGAAGCCGGGGACCGAGACGATCCTGCTGGTGGAGGACGACGCGCAGGTCCGCAAACTCGTCCACGACGTGCTGACCCGCGCCGGCTACCGCGTGCTCGAGGCGCCCGGCGGTAATGAAGCACTGGTGATCAGCGCCGGGCTCGCCGATCCGATCCATCTCCTGCTTACCGACGTCGTGATGCCGGCCATGGGCGGGCGCGAGCTGTCGGAGCGACTGCTCGAGACGCGGCCGGACATGCGGGTGATCCACATGTCCGGCTACGCCGAGCGAGCTATCGTGCACCACGGGGTGCTGGACCCGGGCATCAACTACCTGGCCAAGCCCATCACCGCGCCGTCGCTGTTGGCGAAGGTCAGGCAGGTGTTGGAGGGGTAACGCCCCCTCCGCGACCTCCCCGTCCACCCCGCCGCCCGCCGCCGCGCGCCGGCGGGTTCAGGTCCACCCCCGCCGCCTTGAGCGCGGCCTCGAACGCCGGAATGTCCTTGCTCCGCAGCCGCGCCAGCACTGCCTCCTGCTTCTGGAGGTCGCCCGGCAGGCCGGCCAGGTCCTGACGCTGCTCGGCCGTGGGCTCGAAGGTCACGTTGGTCAGATAGCCCATCCCCTGGACCTTCTGCTGGATGGTGCGCTTCACCGGCTCGTCGGGCTGCGCCTCGTCCGCGCCGCCGCCGAAGCCGAACTGGCCCGGGCAGCGGATGCCGCCGGCTCCGCCGCGGCCACCACGTCCCCCTCCGCCTCCACGGCCACCGCGCCCGCCGCCCGCCGAGCCGACGTCGCAGTAGACGTCGGTCACCGCGCTGTCGAGCTGGGCGAGCTGCGCCTTCAGCGCGGGGGTGAGTTTGGCGGAATCACGGTCGGCCGCCGCCTTGAGCGGGGCGTAGGCCGTCTGCATCGAGTCCACGCGCTCCTGCGCCGAGCGCAGCGAGAGCTGGAACTGGGCGTAGCCGCGCCGGAACTGGTCGAGGCTCTTGAGGTCGTTCTCGGCCATCACCTGCGCCGCGTCCTTGGTGAGCGTGAAGCTCTGCGTCATCACCGTGGGCGACCCGCCCTTGGGCGTCACCGTGAGGCGCGCCGAGTAGCGGCCCGGGATCACCGGGTAGGTGACCTCGGCGTTCCCGCGGCCGCGGCCGAAGAAGCCGCCGCCGCCTCCGCGCCCGCCACGACCGCTACGGGCCTGCTCGGCGCGGGCGTCGATTTCCGAGTCGCTCGGCACCGGCCCCGTGAGCGGCGGGCCGGCGCGCATGTCCCAGGTGGTGCGGATCATGCCCGGCTTCCGCTCGTCCGCCGTGAGCGGCAGCGTGCGGACCACCGTGTTGCCGGCGTCCAGGATGTCCAGCCTCACTGCGTCCATGGGGCCGTTGGCCAGCCGGTAGGTGATGATGGCGCCGTAGGGCGGGTTCTCGCCCTCGAAGCCGCCCGAGCCCATGCCGCTGTCGTGCGTGCCGTCGGGCTGGTAGAGCAGCTGGTCGCGCACCGGGAACAGGTAGGCGACTTTCGCTGCCTTGGCCTGGGCGAGCTGCTCCAGCGGGGTGATGTCGTCCATGATCCAGATGCCGCGTCCGTGCGTGGCCAGCACGAGGTCGTTCTCGCGGGCCTGGATCTTCATGTCCCACACGGGGACGGCCGGGAAGTTGCCGGTGAGCTGGCTCCAGTGCCCGCCGCGGTCGGTGCTGAAGAAGGCGCCGAACTCCGTGCCCGTGAACAGCAGGTCGGGCTGGCGCGGATCCTCGCGCACCACCTCCACGCCCGACATCGCGGGGAGGTTGCTGCTGATCGACTTCCAGCTCTTGCCGTAGTCCTCGCTCACGAGGACGTAGGGCGCGAAGTCGTTGGAGCGGTGGCCGTCGAAGGAGGCGTACAGCCGGCCCTCCTTTGCGGACGACCAGGCGACGCGACTGACGTACGTGGTGTCGGGCACGCCGGGGAAGTGGTCGACCTTGGTCCAGCGTCTTCCCGTCGTTCGTGGAGACCTGGATGAGGCCGTCGTCGGTGCCGGCGGCCAGCAGTCCGGCGCGCATGGGCGACTCGTCGAGCGTGGTGATGTTGCTGAACTCGGCGGTGCCCTCGTTGCGGCCCAGCGCGCCCGAGTCGGGCACCGAGCCGCGCATGGGCAGCGTGTTGCGGTCGATGTTCCGGGTGAGGTCGGGGCTGATCATCGTCCAGCTATCGCCGCGGTTGGTGGTCTTGAACA